>NZ_JAIERS010000002.1 GCF_019746665.1 Sphingomonas sp.
GGGAGCGCGGGCGGGCGGGGGTGGCGGCGCGGCGGGTGTCGGCGGGGACGATGCGCGCGCGGGCGGGGCCGAAGCGGCGGCGGCGGCGCGCTCGGTACGGGTTTCGGGTTTGGGCTTTGGCGGCTCGTTCGGGCGATCGAGCGGGAGCAACGTCACCACCGTCGTCCGCTCGCGCAGCAACTGGCTCGCGGGCGGCGCCCAGCGCACGAGCAGCAGCGCCAGCAACAGGGCGAGCACCGCCACCACGCAGGCGAGCGCGCGGCCACGCTCGCGCGAGGTGGTGGGGGCATAGGCCATGGCGCGGGGTTCTAGGGGGTTCCGGCCGCCCCGGAAACCGGCGCGCGTGGCGGGGTGACGTCGAATTTGACGACGAACTTCACCCAGCCGCGATCAATCGGCACATTGTTCACCTCGCGCGGGAACACCCGCAGCGTGCGCGACAGGCGCAGCGCCGCCGTGCCGAAGCCCCATTCGGCCGGCGCCTCCTCGGCGACGAGGCAGTTCACCAGCTTGCGCGCGAGCGTCACCTGGCAGCGCAGCTGCACCCGGCCCGATTGCTTGGCCGATAGAGCGCGCGTGGGGTGGAAATCATGGACCTCTTCCCAGGTGGCCATGCGCACCCAATTGGCCGAGATCGCCGCGCTTGGGTCATAGCCCTCCCCGCTGCCGTCACCACGCCCGCGACCGCTCCCGGTGCCCAGCCCCACCCCGCCCGCACCGCCGCCCTCGGCGAACAGCGAGGCGCCGCCGCCCGAGGTGGCGGGCGCGAGGCTCGGCGGGGCGTCGAGCAGCTGCGAGCGATCGGGCGCGGCAAGGGCGGGCGGGGCGAGCAGCGGCGCCGGGGCCGGGAGCGGGCGCGGCGCGGGACCGGGTGCCGCGGGGACAGCACGCGCCGGCGCCTTTACCGGGCGGCTGCCGCCCGAAAGCCCGTTCCTGACCGGCGGCGGCGGTGCGACCGGGGGCGGCGGCGGTGCCACCTCGAAGCTGTGCAGCTCCGGCAGGATCATGCGCGACGGCGGCGCGGCGACGCGAAGCAGCTGAAGCAATGCGAGCAGTACGATCAGCAATAGCGCAAGACCAGCGCTCGAGATGCGCTGGTGCATCGTCACAGGGCGATAGTTGGTCGCCGCCAGCATCACGCGATCATACCCAAAAGACCGCGCCTGTCTTGCGAAAAATCAATGTCGCGCGGACCTGTTTAGCAACGCACTCACCGCGCCGTTTTCAACGGGCGTTCAGTCGCCGGTCGGCACCACGCCCGCCTTTTCGATCATCAGTACGACCGATCGGCCGCGCGCGTGCGGGAAGTGCATCACCCCCTTGGGCACGGGGAATGCCTGGCCCGGCTTCAGGCTGACCATCCGGTCTTCCAGCTCGATGTCGAGCTGGCCTTCCATCACCATGAAGAACTCATCGGTATCGTCATGCTTGTGCCAGTGGAAGTCGCCGTCCATCACCCCAAGGCGCACCCAGGCGCCGCTCACCTCGCACAGGGTGCGGTTCCACCACGGCGTCTGCGCCGCGCCGACCGCGGCGATGTCGAAATGCTCGCCCCCGCCGAACATGCGGCCATCGGTGTCGATGTCATAGCGGTCTTCGATCTTTGCCATCCGGCGCCTCCATGGTAGGGCGCATTGACCTGTAACGGCAATTAGCAAAATGGCAATATACCTAATCGACGCGCTGAAAGCGCTGAGCAACGAGCGGCGGCTGGAAATCCTGGACTGGCTCAAGGACCCCCGCGCCCATTTTCGCGAGCAGATTTGGGGTGATCTGGTCGAAGACGGGGTGTGCGGGCTGTTTATCGCCGAGAAGCTGGGCGTGAGCCAGCCGACCGCCAGCGAGCATCTGCGCGTGCTCGTCCAGGCCCAGTTGCTCGTCCCCAAGCGGATCAAGCAATGGACCTTTTATCGCCGCAACGAGACGCGGATCGCCGAGGTGAAGCGCGCGGTGGCGAGCGAGCTCTGACCGACGCGCCCGGCTTGGCGCGTCGGGCGCCATCATCCTCGCGCGGCGGCGGGGGTCAACGCCCCGCCAGCGCGGCCCCGGCCTCCGCCAGCAATGTCGCGACGATCTCGGCGACCGGCTCCTCGCGCGTCACCATGCCGACCGACTGGCCGGCCATCAGGCTGCCCTGCTCGACATCGCCGTCGATCACCGCGCGGCGGAGCGCTCCCGCCCAATAATGCTCGATCTGGAGCTGCGCGGCCGCCATGTCGACTTCGCCGGCATCGAGCGCGGCGGCGACTTCGCGCTGCTTGGCGGCGAAGGCTTCGGTGCCCGCGTTCTTCAGCGCGCGCACCGGGATCACCGGCAGGCGCGGGTCGATCTGCACGCTCGCCACCGCGTCGCGCGCATTTGCCCGGAAGAACGCCTTCTTGAAATTGGGATGGGCGATGCTTTCGGTCGCGCAGGCGAAGCGGGTGCCGAGCTGCACCCCGGCGGCGCCCATCTCCAGATAGGCGGCGATCGCCGAGCCGCGCCCGATCCCGCCCGCCACGAACACCGGCACCTCGGCGGCGACCGCCGGCAGGACCTCCTGCGCGAGCACCCCCGTCGCGACCGGGCCGATATGCCCGCCCGCCTCGCTTCCCTCGATCACCAGCGCGTCGACGCCCGAGCGGATCAGCTTCTTGGCGAGCGCGAGCGCGGGGGCGAAGCAGATGAGTTTCGCGCCAATGCCCTTGATCCGCTCGATCGCCCCCGCCGGCGGCAGCCCGCCCGCGAGGACGATGTGGGACACCTGGTGGTGGCCGCAAATGTCGATCAGCTCGCTGAGCTGGGGGTGGAGCGTGATGAGGTTGACGCCGAACGGGCGACCGGTCAGCGCCCTGGTCGCGGCGATCTCGGCATCGAGCAGCGCGGGCGGCATCGCCCCCGCCGCGATCAGCCCGAACGCGCCGGCATTGGAGACGGCGGCGACGAGGTTACGCTCGGAAACCCATGACATCGCGCCGCACAGGATCGCGCTGTCGCTGCCAAGGAACGCGGTGCCGCGCGCCATCAGCGCGCTCAGGCGCTCGGCGCCAGGGGAGGAGTGAGTCATGGCGGCGGGGCCTAGCGCCCGCGCCCCGGCTGAGGCAAGTCTGGCGGCGCAACGAACGGGGGGGAGGCGATGCGGCTTGCTCGGCTGCGTGGAGTGTCACGCACGGTGTCGGCGGCGTTATGGGCGCCGCTCGTCGCCTCGACCGCGCCCGCCGCGCAGCGTTTCTGGGCACGCTGGCGCGATTTCGCGCGCGAAATCCTGATCGTGGTGCTGGGCGTGCTGATCGCGCTCGGCGCGCAGGAAATCGTCAATGGCTGGCACGACCAGAGCGCCTCGGCCGAGGCGCGCGCCAATATCCGCGCCGAGATCGCGGAGAATCTGGGGCGGATGGCGCAGCGCGACAAGACCCGCGCTTGTGTCGATGGGCGGCTGGCGGAAATCGCGGCATTCCTCGCCCGCGCCGAAGCGGGCGCGGTCCAGCCGGCGATGCGCTGGATCGGGCGCCCGCAGACCTGGCCGATGCAGCAGAACCGCTGGGATGCCGCCGCCAGCGCGGGCAAGGCGAGCCTGCTTACCCCTAAGGAACAGGGCGATTACGGTGCCATCTATGCGAATACCCGCGATTTCCAGGCCAACGAGGCGGTCGAGCAGCTCGCCTGGGCGCAGCTGCGCGGCCTGGCCGACCAGGCGCGGGTGACGCCGCAACAGGCCGCGCTTTATCGCCAGGCGCTGCAAAATGCCCGCTACGCGGCGTGGCTGATCAACGTGAACATCTGGCAGGCGAGCGCCGACGCGAAGAAGTTGCGGATCAAGCCGCACACCGATTGGGTCGGCTCGCGCGGCATCTGCATCGCGAGCGACACGCCGTTCGAGGAAGCAGTGCGGCAAACGGGCGCCAGCCAGCTCGGCGAGCCGCGCTAGAGCGGTTTTCGATCCGATGAAATCGGATCGCCGCTCTAGGCTTTTGTTTATCCGCGATTTCCGAGCCGGCAGGTGATTCCACCTGCCTCGAAATCGCTCTAGCCGTCACGGTCTCGCCTCAGCCCTCCGCATCCAGCCCGTAAGCCGTGTGCAGCACGCGCACCGCGAGTTCGGTCTCGTCTTCGTCGATCAGCACGCTCACCTTGATCTCGCTGGTGGTGATCGCCTGGATGTTGATGCCGCGCGCGCCCAGCGTCTTGAACATCGTCGCGGCGACGCCGGCATGGCTGCGCATCCCCACGCCGACCACGGTGATCTTGGCGACGCGGGTGTCGTGCTTCACCGCTTCATAGCCGATCGCGCCCTGCGCCTTCGCCAGTACGTCGAGCGAGCGGGCGAGATCGGCGGCGGGCACGGTGAAGGTAACGTCGGTCGATCCGGTCGAGTGGGCGATATTCTGGACGATCATGTCCACGTTGATCCCGGCCTCGGCCAGCGGGGTGAAGATCGTCGCCACCGCGCCGGGCTTGTCGGGCACCGCGGTCAGCGTGATCTTCGCCTCGTTCTTGTCGTGGGCGATGCCGGTGATCAGCTGGCGTTCCATATCGAGTTCCTCTTCGCTCACGATCAGCGTGCCGCTGTCATCCCCGCCCGGCACGAACGAGGAAAGCACGCGCACCCGCACGCCTTCCTTCATCGCCAGCCCCACCGAGCGCGTCTGGAGCACTTTCGCCCCCACCGAGGCGAGTTCGAGCATTTCCTCATAGCTCACCCGCCGCAGTTTCCGCGCGCGGGGAACGATCCTCGGGTCGGTGGTATAGACGCCGTCGACATCGGTGTAGATGTCGCAGCGATCCGCCTTCATCGCCGCCGCCACCGCGACCGCGCTGGTATCCGAACCGCCCCGGCCAAGCGTCGAGACGCGCCCTTCGGCGACTCCCTGGAAGCCCGGGATCACCGCGACCTGGCCGGTCGCGAGCGCGGCGTTCAGCGCCTGCGTGTCGATCCCCTCGATCCGCGCGGCGCCATAAGCGGTGTCGGTGTTGATCGGCAATTGCCAGCCGAGCCAGCTGCGCGCCGGCACGCCGATCGCCTGCAACGCGATCGCGAGCAGCCCGCTCGTCACCTGCTCGCCGCTCGCCACCACCACGTCATATTCGCGGCGATCATAGAGCGGCGAGGCTTCGCGGCAGAAATTGACCAGCCGGTCGGTCTCGCCCGCCATCGCCGAGACGACGACCGCCACCTGATGGCCGGCATCGACCTCGAGCTTCACCCGTTCGGCGACGAGGCGGATGCGCTCGATCCCGGCCATCGAGGTGCCGCCGAACTTCATCACGATCCGCGCCATGGGGAAGCGAAAATTCCTTCAGCTTGAAAGCCGCGCCTGATAATTGCGCGCGCTGGGGCTGGCAAGCGGCCCTGGGCGAAGGAGAATGCGCGTGGCGAGCCAATTGACGATCAACCCGGCCGAGGCGCAGCATTTCGGCCGCCTCGCCGCCGATTGGTGGAACCCCAAGGGGTCGTCGGCGATGCTCCACCGTCTGAACCCGGTGCGGCTGGGCTATCTGCGCCAGCTGGCGGACGCGCATTGGGGCGGCGACGCGGCGAGCTTCGCCCCGCTCGCCGGCAAGCGCGCGCTCGATATCGGTTGCGGCGCCGGACTGCTGTGCGAACCGCTCGCCCGGCTCGGCGCGGCGGTGAGCGGGATCGATGCCGCGCCCGAGAACATCCACGCCGCGCGCGCCCATGCGATGCAGAGCGGGCTGCGGATCGATTACCGCGTCGGCGGGATCGAGGCGATCGGCGACGAGCGCTTCGATCTGGTGACGAGCCTGGAGGTGATCGAGCATGTCGCCAACCCGGCGGGTTTCGTCGCGGGCCTCGCGCGGGTGCTGGCGCCGGGCGGGCTGCTGCTGCTCTCCACCCCCAACCGCACCTTGCTGTCCCGCCTCGCGCTGATCACGCTGGGCGAGGGGCTGGGACAGATCCCGCGCGGCACGCATGACTGGCGCCAGTTCCTGCCCCCGGCCGAGCTGACGCAGCTGGTGATCGACGCCGGGCTGCGCCTGATCGAGACCAAGGGCCTCGGCTTCTCGCCGACGCGCGGCTTCCAGCTGAGCGACGATCTGCGGCTCGATTATTTCGTGGCGGCGACCACGGCTTAGAGTCCGTTTGAAAAAGGCGCGCTGCGCCTTTTTCACGGCGGTTCCGGCCCGCACCCCCACCCGGCCACCCAACGGCAGTATTCTATGGGTGGCCGGGTGGGGGTGCGGGCTGGTGCCGCGAAGTGCGCGACCAGCGCATTTCCAAACGGTCTCTTAGGCGCGGTACGCCGGGCTTCGCTTGCGTCCGTCGCCGGGCCGGGTAACGGCGCGCACCGATGCGCCACCGCCTGCCCGTCCTCGCCCTGCTGCTCCTGGTCGCGCTGGCGCTGCGCAGCTGGGATTTCGGCAATCCGGTGATCCATGTCGACGAGCAATATTATTTGCTCGTCGGGGACCGGCTGGCGCATGGCGCGCGCGTCTATCTCGACATCTGGGACCGCAAGCCGATCGGGCTGTTCCTGCTCTACGCCGGCTTCGCGCGGGTGGGGGACGGAATCCTCGCTTATCAGCTGGGCGCGACGCTCAGCGCGACGCTCACCGCGGCGGCGATCATGGCCGGCGGGCGGCGGCTCGGGGCGACGCCGCGCGGGGCGCTGCTCGCCGCGATCGCCTATCTGCTGTGGCTGCCGCTGCTCGGCGGGCGGGGCGGGCAGGCGCCGGTCTTCTACAACCTGCCCATGGCGCTCGCCGCGCTGCTCACGCTGCGGCTGCCCCGGTTGGTGGCGGCGGAGCGCCGCGCGACGATCGCGGGGCAGGGGGCGCCGGCGTGCCTGCTCGCGGGGGCGGCCCTCCAACTCAAGGGATCGGCGCTGTTCGAGGGGGTGTTCTTCGGCATGGCGCATCTCGTCGCCATGCGCCGTTCCGGGACGGGATGGGCGGGGACGGCGTTGCTCGGGAGCGGCTTGGCGCTGTCCGGCGCCGCCCTGACGCTGGCTGCGGGTGGCTTTTACGGGGCTCAGGGGGGCGCGGCGTGGCACATTTGGTGGTTCGCCAACGTCGATTCGATCTTCCTGCGTCCACCTTATCCGCTCGCGCAGTCGTTGGGCCGGCTGGCGGGGATCGGGGCGACGCTCAGCCCGCTGATCCTCGCCGCCGCGCTGGGCTTGGCCGGGCGATTGCGCGGCTCGCGGCGCGACGAAGCCTGGCTCGCGCTTGGCTGGGGGATCGCGGCGCTGATCGGCTTCGCGGCGATCGGCACTTTCTTCGATCATTACGCGCTGCCGCTGCTTGTCCCCCTCTGCGTCGCCGCCGCGCCGACGCTCGGCGCCAAGCCGCGCGTGCGGGTGGGCGCCTTGGGGCTCGGGCTGCTGCTGTTCGCGGTGGAGCGCGCGGTGATTCCCGATGACGCGCCCGGCGCGCGCGCGGTCGCGCGGGCGGTGGCGGCGAACAGCCGGGGCGCGTGCCCCTATGTCTTCATCGGCGACACGATCACGTATCATCTCGCGCGCAGTTGCTTGCCCACGCGCTACGTCTTCCCCAATTTCCTCGCCTACACCACCGAGCGAGGGGCGACCGGAATCGACGCTGGCGCCGAGGTCCGTCGCATCCTCGCCCGCCGCCCGCCGGTGATCGTGACGACCGACCGCCGGCTCGCCATCTGGAACCCGGCAAGCCTCGCCGCGCTCAAGCCGGTCCTCGCTCGCGACTATCGTGTGATCCTGACGGTGCCCCGCGCGCGCTGGCACAGCGTGGTTTACCTGCGCCGCGACCTCAGCGCGCGTCCTTGAGGGCGAGCGCGACGCACAGCAACGCGCCGAGCACCGCGAGCAACTGCACGAGCGCCCAGTCGATCGCGCTCACCGCATCGGGATCGCGCCGCCGCCGCCGGGCGTGGTCACGCTGATAGCCCAACAGGCCGAGGGCGACGCACAACCCCGCCAAGCTCCACAGCTCCGCTTGCATCCGCCGCGCCTCCTCGCTACAACCGCGCGCATCCGCTTTGGCCCAGGGAGACACAATGCGCTACCTTCTCGCCTCGTTCGCCGTGCTTGCCGCCGCTGGTGCGATCGCCGCCGCGCCCAGCATCGACCCCGCGCTCACCGCCGCGATCAAGGCGCCGACCCGCGCCCCGGCCAATGTCGCGCGCGACAAATATCGCCACCCGGCCGAAACGCTGACGTTCTTTGGCGTGAAGCCAGGGCAGACCGTGGTCGAAATCTGGCCCGCGGGCGGCTGGTATACCGAGATTCTGGCGCCCTATGTCGCCAAATCGGGCCGCTACATCGCCGCCGCGCCGAGCGAGAAGGGGCGCGGCGGAGTCCAGAAGCTGATCGCCGCGCATCCCGACACCTATGGCAAGGTACAGTTCGCGACCTTCCCCTCGGCCGACGCGCCCGATCGCGTCACCGCTGGCAGCGCCGATGTCGTGCTCACTTTCCGCAATGTCCACAACTGGATGGGCGCCGGGGCGGCGCAGGGCGCGTTCGAGCAGATGTTCGCGATGCTGAAGCCCGGCGGCGTGCTGGGCGTGGTGGAGCACCGCCTGCCCGAGGATGCCAAGGGTATCACCGAGGCCGAGAGCGGCTATGTGAAGCGCTCGACCGTGCTCGCGCTCGCGACCAAGGCGGGGTTCAAGCTGGCCGGTGAAAGCCAGGTCAACGCCAACCCCAAGGACGCGCATAACTACCCCAAGGGCGTGTGGACGCTGCCGCCCAATTATGCCGAAGGTGACAAGGACCGGGCGAAATATGCGGCGATCGGTGAAAGCGACCGGATGACGCTGAAGTTCGTCAAGCCCATCAAGTAAAGCCTCGCGTGGCGTCCCGCTTAACCCGGAGCGCCATGCCCCATCTCACTCGACGTCATCTTCCATCCGCCGCGCGCGAATGGCCTTCCATGCTGGATCGGGGCGATCATTCTTGATCAGGATCGCCTCGACTTCCTCGAACTCCTCCAGGCCCAGCGCCTCGGTGATTCCCATCGGGAAATAGACATTTTCATCGGTATCGGCGCGGATCGCGAAGGCACCGCGCCCTTCCTCACTGTTGGTGATGATGCATTTTGCCACGACTGCCATGAATTTTCCTGTCGTTCGACGATGTTAAATGGCTATTAAAGCAAGATAAATAGCGTTAGATGAGCGGTGCGGCCAGGTGATTAGCGTCACCGCCCGGCGAAACAAGGGGTGAAACCCGGCGACGTTTTGCAATGGCGGTGGTCAGCCGAGCTTCTCGATCTTCGCCTGCAGCGCGGCCAGCTGCTGCTTAAGCTCGGCGATTTCCTCGTCCTTGGTTTTCTCCGCCTTGCGCGGACCAAAGGCGGCGGTGGCGGCCTCGAACATTTCCATGTTGCGCTTGGCGATCTCGGCAAAGGGCGAATGGGCGAACGCGCCCTCCACCGCCGACTTGAACTGCGCCTGATTGCGGCGGAAGCCTTCCATCGATGCTTCCAGATAGCCCGGCACCAGCGCCTGCATCGAATCGCCATACATCGCGATCAGCTGGCGCAGGAAGCTTACCGGCAGCATCGTCTGGCCACGGCTTTCCTCTTCCATGATGATCTGGGTGAGGACATTGTGGGTAATGTCCTCGTCGCTCTTCGCGTCCACCACCTTGAAGTCACGGCCGGCGCGGGTCATCGCCGCCAGGTGCTCAAGTGTGATGTAAGTGCTGCTTTCGGTATTGTACAAACGGCGATTAGCGTATTTTTTGATAATGACGACGCCGTCTTCAGCCTTGGATTTCATGGCACATAAGCCCTCATATGGTTGATGCACCCATAACAGCATCGCTTGATGCACCGCAACACGGGCCCCGGCCACTGCCGCTGTTTCTTGAAATGCTGCGCCGCGAGACCGAGGCCGCGCCGGAGCGTCGCGCCGCGGCTTTGGCGGGCTTGGCGGCTTACCAGCGGGCGCCGCGCTTGCCCGCCCCCCCGTTGCCGCCACCAGTCGCGCACGCCGGTCGCGCGGTGCTCCGCGACTATGGCGGCGAGGGGACGCCGATCGTTTTCGTGCCTTCGCTGATCAACCCGCCCTACATCCTCGACCTCGGCGCGGAGACCGCGCTCCTGCGTTGGCTGGCGGGCGAGGGGTATCGCGTCATGCTGGTCGAATGGGGTAGCCCCGCGCCCGACGAACCGACCGACATCGCCGGTCATGTCACCCAGCTGCTGCTGCCGCTGATCGGCGCGCTCGGCACGCCGCCGGTGCTCGCGGGCTACTGCCTGGGCGGGACGATGGCGGCGGCGGCGGCGTGCCTCGTGCCGGTGCGCGGCCTCGCTCTGATCGCCGCCCCCTGGCGCTTTCACGGCTTTCCCGCGCCTGCCCGCGCGCGGATCGCCGGACTATGGGCGGAGGCCGAGCCGCTCTGCGCGCGGCTGGGGCTGGTGCCGATGGAGGTGCTGCAGGCGGGCTTCTGGCGGCTCGACCCGGCGCGGACGATCGCCAAATATGAGCGTTTCGCAACGCTAGATCCGGCGAGCGCCGCCGCCGCCGCCTTCATCGCGCTCGAGGATTGGGCGAATGGCGGCGCGCCGCTGCCCTATGCCGCGGGCGCCGAGCTGTTCGCGTTTTTCGAGCGCGACGATCCTGGTGCCGGGCGCTGGCGCGTGGCGGGGCGCGCGGTCGATCCGCGCGCGCTGCCGGTGCCCCGCATCGATTTCGTCTCGACGACCGACCGCATTGTTCCTGCCGCCTCCGCCGCGGGCTTCTTTGAGCGCCATGAATCCCGCGCCGGACATGTCGGAATGGTGGTCGGCTCGGGGCGCCATGCCGCTTTGTGGCATCCGCTGCGCGATTGGTTGGCGCGGATCGCCGAACTGCCCTAAACCCTGCCGTCAGACTCAACCATCGGAGCGTTCGACCATGACCGAGATCGTGATTTCCGCCGCCAAGCGCACCCCCGTCGGCAGCTTCAACGGCGCCTTCGCGACCGTCCCCGCGCACGAGCTTGGCCGCGTCGCGATCGAGGCCGCGCTTGCCGAGGCGGGCGTCGCCGGCGCGGACGTGAGCGAGGTGATCATGGGTCAGGTGCTCACCGCCGCGCAAGGGCAGAACCCGGCGCGCCAGGCATCGCTCAACGCCGGCATCCCCAAGGAAGTGCCCGCCTGGGGGGTGAACCAGGTGTGTGGATCGGGGCTGCGCGCGGTCGCCCTCGGCTACCAATCGCTGATGAACGGCGATGCGACGATCATCGTCGCGGGCGGGCAGGAGAACATGACGCTCAGCCCCCACGCCCAATATCTGCGCGCCGGGCAGAAGATGGGCGACCTGCAGCTGATCGACACGATGCTGAAGGACGGCTTGATCGACGTGTTCAACGGCTATCACATGGGGATCACCGCCGAGAATCTCGCCGAGCGCTACCAGATCACGCGCGATGACCAGGATGCCTATGCCGTCGCCAGCCAGAACAAGGCGGAAGCGGCACGAGCCGCAGGCAAGTTCCAGGGCCAGATCGCGCCCGTCACCGTGAAGGGCCGCAAGGGCGACACGGTGATCGACGCGGACGAGTATATCCGCGCCGGGGCGACGGTTGCCGGCGTGCAGGGCCTGAAGCCCGCGTTCAAGAAGGATGGCACCGTCACCGCCGCGAACGCGAGCGGCCTCAACGACGGCGCCGCCGCTTTGGTGCTGACGACGCGCGAGGAGGCCGAGAAGCGCGGGATGCCGGTGTTGGCGCGAATCGCCAGCTGGGCCTCGGCCGGGGTCGATCCTGCTTATATGGGCATCGGCCCGGTGCCCTCGGTCAAGCGCGCGCTGGAGAAGGCGGGCTGGACGATCGACGAGCTCGACCTGATCGAATCGAACGAAGCCTTCGCCGCGCAGTGCATGTCGGTGAACAAGGAGCTTGGCTGGGATCTGGAGAAGGTCAACGTCAACGGCGGGGCGATCGCGATCGGCCACCCGATCGGCGCCTCGGGCGCGCGGCTGCTGACGACGCTGCTCCACGAAATGGCGGCGCGCGATGTGAAGAAGGGCCTGGCGACGCTGTGCATCGGCGGCGGGATGGGCATCGCGCTGTGCGTCGAGCGGTAAAGGTCCGGACGCGGCCGGTATCACTGACGGCGTCCGGGACAACCGGGCGCCGTTTTCGTTTATAAAAGTCATGCTACGTTCATGTTGCAGTGTTGCAACAGTTTGCACTCTTTGTGCCCGAGAATATGGCTGAACCCCAATTATCGCTTGTTTGGCGAGCGAAATTAGATTGTTTTGCAATGTGAACCCTTGGGGAAAAGGGTCATGCGAAAACAATGGAGGTCCCTGGATGAAATTTTCTAAGCTTCTCGCTGCCACGGCGCTTGCCTCGGCGGCATTTGCGTTTCCGGTAGCAGCGAACGCGCAAACGCCTGCGGGCCAAGCGCCGGTATCGGCTGGCGACGGCAAGAGCGATGACGCGAAGAAGTCGAGCGGCGTCCTTGAGGACAAGGATGTTCCCGAGGGCGAGGTTCTGGTTACCGGATCGCGCATTCCCCGCCCCGAATTCAGTGGTACCTTGCCAGGTGTTCAGATCAGCGAAGCGCAGATTACCGCGCGCGGTTTCACTAACGTGCTCGATATTCTGAACGACCAGCCTTTGATCGGCCCCGGCGCGAGCCCCAACGGCACGAACGGCGGCCAAGCTGCAAGTCTTGGCGCTTCGTTCCCTGATTTGCTTGACCTGGGAACGCAGCGCACGCTGACGCTCGTCAACGGGCGTCGCTTCGTCTCAGGCAATGCTGCCACCCTGTTCGTGGACGCCAACGCGACTGGCGGACAGGTCGACTTGAACGCCATTCCTTCGGCGCTGGTTGCCCGTGTCGACGTGCTGACCGTCGGCGGTGCCGCGGCTTATGGTTCTGACGCTATTGCGGGTGTCGTCAACGTCACGCTCAAGAACGATTATGAAGGCCTGCGGCTCGGACTGCTTGGTGGTTCGACCACCCGCGGCGATGCGTCGAATTATCAGGTCAGCGGTCTGTTCGGTAAAAACCTGGCCGATGGTCGTGTCAACGTGACGGTCTCAGCCGAATATACCCGTAACGACGGCTTGCAGGCTGATGCCCGTGACTTCCGTTTGGTCCGTGGCGGCACGATCACCAATTATCTCGATGGCTCGGTGCGCAACCCCAATTTCGCGTCGGCGATCATCGATGTTGCTGGTTTGAACAACGGGGCGTTCCTCCGCGCTTCTGCTGACGGCATTCCGGGCACCGCGCTCGGCCAAGACTTCATTAACCAAACGATCAGCTTCAATGGCACGATCCTGAACACCCTTGGGACACCGCCGACGCCCTACGTCGCGAACGCCGCGGGCTTCATTAACCTGCGCAACGGCTTGGCACCGACCAATATCGCGTTCTTCAATACGGGCGCGCAAATCATTAGCGGTCTGCCGGGCGCACAGCTGATCTCGGGTAACGGTCGCAACGGCTTGGCGACCGCAATCGCCAATCTGCCCATCACCACTTTCGCACCGACCGCGTTGCCGGCGGGGGTGACACCGGCGCAGGTCTTTGCTCAGTTCAACGTCACGCCGCCCGCAGGGGCGACGGCAGCCCAGCTGAACACCCTCGCCGTCAACGTCCTGCAGGCCAACCGCCCGACAGCGCGTGAGTTCTTTGCGGCGAACCCAACGGTGCCGGTCAACGCCTTTATTGGCACGTTCGCCCCCGGCGTGCCGCGGATCGCGAACACCGATACGCGTTTGGTGACCGTCGCTGGCGTGCAGGTGCCGCTCAATCAGGTGCTGCCGTTTGTCGCCGTCCCGCTTGAGTTCAACCCAGACGGCAGCATCCGGCCATACACGGCGGTAACCGCGGGGCCGACGACGAACTTCAATCTGGGCGCCGCGCCCGGCTCGGACGGTGGCTTTTCGCGGGCGATCGAGAACACGGTGCTGCGTGTGCAGCAGGACCGGTTCGTTGCCAACTTTAACGCCACCATCAACATCACACCCAATCTGACGCTGTTCACCGAAAATCTTTACTCCCGGGTCGAATCGGTTTCGCTGCGGAACAGTCCGAGCCAGAACTTCCTGTCGACTGGCGCGGAGAACTCGGCGCTACTGGTCAATGTGGATAATCCCTTCTTGACTGCCGCATCGCGCGCGGCCCTGAATGCGGCCGGCATCAATGCCGCCACCCGGGGAGGCAGCTTCCTTATCAGCCGCCAGAACCAGGATATTTTTGGCAATAACCCCAATTTCAACACGGTCGACACCTATCGCTTCACCACTGGATTGCGCGGCAAGTTCAATCTGTTCGGTAAGAAGTGGACCGCCGAAGTGTCGGGTACATTCGGTCGTGCCGCGCAGACCAATCGTCTGACCCAGATCGGCGATCTTGAGTATCAGCTGGCGCTGGACGTCGTTGATCAGGGCCAAGCAACTACCGGTGTGGCGAACGGCAATATCGTCTGCCGCTCGCAGCTGTTCCCCAATCAATATCTCGGCCGCACGCCCAACGGCACCGTCGCTAATCTCACGCGAGTTACCGGCGCGGATGGGCTGCCGACCGAAGTGGTGTTCACCCCTACGATCACCCAGGATCTGATCAATCGCTGCGCGCCGCTGAATCCGTTCGGCTACAATCAGATGTCGGAGGCGTCGAAGGCCTATGTCCGCCAAGATAACGTCTTCAACAACATTTCGAAGCAGACATTCATTCAGGGGACATTTGGCGGCGGCATCTTCGACCTGCCAGCTGGTACTTTCGCGATCAACGCCACGGGTGAATTCCGACGCGAGGATCTGAACTTCTTCTCCGACCCGCTCAACCAGCTCGGTCGTGGTCGTGCGGCGCCGTCGGCCGCAACGCGCGGCTTCATCGAGGTCGTCGAAGGCGGCACCGAAGCACGGATTCCGATCTTCGGTGACAAGTTCCTCAGCTTCCTGGGCAAGCTCGAGCTCAACCCGTCGTTCCGCTTCTCTCAGCAGTCGGGCGGTTCAGCACGCTACCGTAATCTTGCCGGCCAGATCATCAGCCCTTCGGCCAGCGGTAGCCCGCAGCTGATCTGGACGATCGGCGGAAGCTGGCAGGTCATCCGTGATATTACCTTCCGCGGCAACGTCACCAGGTCGCTGCGCCAACCGGGTGTCGTGGAACTGTTCCTCGGTGGTCAGCCCGCGTTTGCGGCGCCGACCGATCCCTGCGGGCCCGCCAATATTGACTTCGGTGCATCGGCCACCGTCCGCCGCGGCAACTGCCGTGCCGACGTGATTGCCCGCGGCCTCGCCACGGACAATGCTTCGGCGGACGCTTTCCTGTCGTCGTTCGTGCCAATCACGGCCGCGCTGCCCGGCACCTTCTCTGGCGCGCCCGGGCTTCAACCCGAGCGTGGCAGCAGCTGGACGGCGGGTGTTATCATCAACCCGCGCTGGATCAAGAAGCTCAGTATTTCCGCCGATTACATCAACCTCGACTTGACCGGAATCATCCAGCCGACCAACTTGGCCCAGGCGCTGCAGTTCTGCTACGAAAGCCCCACTTACCCGAATACCGCGCCGCAAACCGGTGCCAACACTTGCGGCTTCTTCACACGCGATGCGGCCTTCCAAGTCGCTCCGGGTTTTGCTTCTGGCTACATCAACCTGTCGTCAATCCGGCTGCGCGCTTGGAATATCTCTGCTTCCTATAACACCACACTGCCGAAGAACTGGGGCAAGATCACGCTTTCTGGCAACGCCTACCACTTGGTGAACTACACGAGCTCGTCGATCGGCGACTTCAGTGACCGAATTGAGTCCGCGGGTACATTTGCCCGCCCGCAACTCGAGACCCAGCTGACGTTCCGCTACGAGAATGGCCCGTTCTTCGCTCAGACGACCTGGAATCGGCAGAGTGCGACGCGCCTCTTCACCAATGGCGCGCCTTCAACGATAGAGAACTTCGCCGATTTTCGCTTCCCGGTGATCAACCGCCTCGACTTCACGATGGCGGTGACGGTTGCGGAGAAAATTCAGTTCCTCGGTACCCTGTTCAATGCAACCGACGTGAACTACGTCGGCGACAATGGCTTGCAACAAGGTGCGTTTGTCGACCAGATCGGCCGACGCTTCCAGTTCTCGATCCGCGCGAATTTCTGACGATTGGAAATTACGGCGATAATGAAGGGCTCTTCGCTACTGGCGAAGAGCCCTTTTTCTTCCCAAGTAGTATTGTTGCCACCGCTCAGCTGACGAAGGTCAGCGATGTGGGTGTCATGAAGCGCGTTCACCCCCAAATGGCCGAGGCTGGCCAATTCTCCTATCGCGCTGCCAATTTATACGCGCCGAGCGCCCGGATGCGTTAACTGACCGTTCTTTCGGTCCAAACCCGCTCAAATCTTGTGCCGAGCCCTGTCAGAAGCTCGTATTGCGACCGCTCGCTCGCCCCCGCGAGCTTGGGCAGGTCGAAATCGAAGCGCACCCAATCGCCCGCGCGCAGATCGGGCGCCGCGCGCAGATCGAGCGCGATCAGGTCCATCGAGACGCGGCCGATCACCGGCAATATCGCGTCCCCGGCGAAGGCGCGCCCGACATTGCTCAACGCACGCGGATAGCCATCCGCATAGCCGAGATTAACGATGCCGACCGGCATGTCCTCGGCGGCGTGATAGATCGCGTTATAGCCGATCGCGTCGCCCGCGCGGAGCAGGCGACATTGGAGCAGCTCCGCCTCGGGATGGGCGACGGGACGGATCATTCGGGCGAACTCCGCGCGAGGTATCCCGCCGTAAAGCGCGAGGCCCGGGCGGACGAGGTCGAACGCAAAGCCCGGCCCCAGCGCGATGCCCGCCGAATTGGCGAGACTGTAGCGTTCGGCCGGTAACGCCCCGGTGATCGCGGCGAAGGCCGCGCGCTGCGCTTCGTTGTCGGCCACATCCTCATCGGCGCGGGCGAGGTGGCTCATCAGCGTCGTGATCTCGAGCCCCGCCGCCGCGTCCAGCGCGTTTCGGTCGAGGCCCAGGCGGTTGATACCGGTGTCGACCATCACGTCGCATGGCCCGCCGCCGCTCGCCCGCCACCGCCCGATCTGCTCGGGCGAATTGAGCACCGGCCGGGCGAAGGTCAGCGTCCGGGCGAGCGCCATATCGGCCTCCCGCACGCCATGGAGCACCGACACCGTCAGTCCCAGTGGCGCCAGTTCGGCCGCTTCGGCCCATGTGGCGACAAAGAAGTCGCGGCATCCCGCTTCGGCCAAGATCCGCGCGACGCCTGGCGCCCCCAGGCCATAGCCATCGGCCTTTACCGCGGCGCCGCACGCGACCCCTGCCATCGCGGCGAGCGCGCGCCAATTATGCTGAAGCGCGGCGCGATCGAGCGCCAGTCGGAGCGGTGCGGTCATCGCCTTCGGCGTTACCCGGCGCCCAAGCGCGGCGCTACCCCCGTCGCGCTACCCGTTCCTCGCGCGGCTCCTTCAAGAACACTACGGTGACCACAAGGGCCATCGCCACCACCGCCCAGCTATACCAAAGCCCGGCATAGGGATCGCCGCTGCGCGCAACCATATACTGGCTGATGAACGGCAGGAATCCGCCGAAATAGCCGGTACCGATATGATAGGGGATCGACATCGACGAATAGCGGATGCGCGCGGGAAACAGCTCGGTCAGCAGCGCGGCGACCGAGCCATAGGTCATCCCCGAGAGCGCGGTGAGGAGCAGGATGCACAGCAGGATCACGGCGATCCCCCCCGCACTCGGCACCACTGGCGCCAGCCGATAGCCCGCCCGCGCCAATGCCGCGTCCAGCGCCTCCGGGCGGGTATCGGCGATGGGCTCATCGCCGATCGTCACCACCGTCACCGGCGCGCGGTGGGTGGTATATTGCACCCCTTTTTTCGAGAAATAGTCGAGCAGCCGCCCGCAATCATCGGCCTGTTGCTTCTGAAACGGACTATAGGCGCAATGCGGCCCCGAGACGACGACCGGCGCGCGCTTGGCCGCCTCGGCCAAACCCGGATTGGCCGACTGACCCATCACCCAGAAGATCGGGAACAGGGCGATCAACGTCAGCGCATAGCCGATCACGATCGGCTGCTTGCGCCCCACCCGGTCCGAGAGCCAGCCGAACAGCACGAACCAGCCAAGGCCGCCCAAGGCGCCCGCGCCGACGATCAGCTGCGCCGTCGTCTCCTCCACCCGCATCGTGCCTTGCAGGAACGCGAGCACACTGAACATCGCCGTGTACCAGATCACCGTCAGCCCCGCTGCGATGCCGAACAGGGCGACGAACAGCCGCACCAGATTGCCGGGATAGGTGAAGCTTTCGACGAAGGGGTTGCGCGCGGTTTCGCCCGCCTGCTTCATCGCCTTGAACACCGGGCTTTCGGACAGCTTCACCCGCATCCACAGCGACACCGCGAGCAGCGCGAGGCTGAACAGGAAAGGCAGCCGCCATCCCCAGGCCTGCCAAGTCGCGTCGGGCAGGGCGAGCTTCGCCAGCAGCACCACCGCGAGGCTGAGGATGAACCCGCCGGCGACGCTTGCCTGGATGAAGCTGGTGAAGAAGCCGGCGCGGCGCGGCGGCGCGTGTTCGGCGACATAGATCGCGGCGCCGCCATATTCGCCGCCCAGCGCCAGGCCCTGGAGGATGCGCAGCATCAGGATGATGCCCGGCGCCCACAGCCCGATCGTCGCCGCCGAGGGCACGAGGCCGACGCCCGCGGTCGCCAGGCCCATCAGCGTGATCGTCACCAGAAACGTGTATTTGCGCCCCAGTCGATCGCCGAGAAAGCCGAACAGCACCGCCCCCAGCGGTCGGAAGCCGAAGCCGACCGCGAAGCCGGCCCAGGCCAGCAAGGTCTGGACGATCTCGCTGCCCGCGGGGAAGAAGGTGCGGCCGATGATCCCCGACGCGGCGAGCGTGCCGTAGATGAAGAAATCATACCATTCGAACACCGTGCCGAGCGACGACGCGGTGATGATCATCCGCATGTCGCCGGCGCTCGGCTCGGCCTGTGCCGCGACGCTCGCCATTCAGTCCCCCTTGTGCCCCGCGTGGGGCGGGGCTCTTCTCGTTGGGCGATACCCTAGTGCCGTGGGGGGCGTCTGAAAAGCGGGGGCGGCTATGCGGGCTTTTGGTCGAGCATCCGGATGATGCCCGAGAAATCGAGCCCGGCATGGCCGGCATCGGCGAACGCCTGATAAAGCTCGGCGGCGCGCGTGCCCATCGGTGTCTGCGCACCGGCGCCGAGCGCGGCTTCCTGCGCGAGTTTCAGGTCCTTCAGCATCAGCGCGGCGGCGAACCCGCCCTGATAGTCGCGATCGGCGGGCGTTTCGGGGCCGACGCCGGGCACCGGGCAATAGCTCGTCATCGACCAGCTCTGCCCGGAGGAGACGCTGGCGATATCAAAGAATTTGTCCGCCGCGAGGCCCAGCTTCTCGGCGAGCAGGAAGGCCTCGCACGTCGCGACCATAGTTGCACCTAAGAGCATGTTATTGCAGATTTTTGCCGCCTGCCCCGCGCCGTTCGCGCCGGCGTGGATCACCGCCTTGCCCATGGCGGCGAGCACCGGTTCGGCGCGCTCGAAGGCCGTGTCGCTGCCGCCGACCATGAAGGTGAGCGTGCCCGCGTTCGCCGCCGCGATCCCGCCCGAGACCGGGGCGTCGACCGCGACCAGGCCCTTGCCCGCCGCGCTTTCCGCCACGGCGCGCGCGGTCGCGACGTCGATCGTCGAGCAATCGATCAGCAGCGTGCCCGGCGCGGCGGCGGAAAACAAAGCTTCTTCATAGACTTGCGCGACATGCCGGCCGGCGGGAAGCATGGTGACGATCACCTCGGCCTCGGTGGCGGCGGCGGCGGCCGAGTCGGTCGGCAGGCAGCCGGCGGCCTTCGCCCGGTTCAGCGCGTCGCTCGACAGATCATAGGCGCGCACGTCGTGCCCCGCCTTGGCGAGGTTGGCGGCCATGCCGCTGCCCATATTGCCCAAGCCGATGAAACCGATGCGTGCCATGCTGCTCTCCACGATATGTTTTGGCCGCAATAACGCCCGCGCCGGGCAACGCCAGCCCCGCCCACGCCCCGCTAGGGCAACGCCGCGGCGTAGCCGCGCGCTACCAGGTGCCTCTCAACCCGCCCCGCGCACAGCCGGGCAACCAGAATTGCGAGCGCGGCGTCGCAATCGTGCCGCCGCCCGCACAGGAAGATGTCGATCGCCGCATAACCGCGTTCGGGCCAGCTGTGGATCGAGATGTGCGATTCGGCGAGCAGTGCCACCCCCGTCACCCCCGCGCCCGGACCAAAGGCGTGGATCCGCACGTCGAGCACGGTCGCGCCCGCCGCCGCCGCCGCGTCGCGCAAGGCCCCTTCGATCAGCGCGGCGTCGTCGAGCCCTGAACAGCCGAACAGATCGGCGAGGAGGTGGCGGCCATCATAACTCATAACAGGCTTTCGAAGCGGTGGCCGAGCCGCGCCATCGCGGCCTCGGCGGCGCGCACCCCCTGATAATGCGCCTCTTCGAACAGCGAGAGGCCGGAGACATCCGAATGCGCCAGATAGAGCGGCGGATCGGGCTGGGGCCGCGCGCCCCACAGGAAGTCGGGCACCGGGCGGATCATCGCATGGCCCCAGCGCCACAGGTCGATCCGGCGTATCGCGCCTTCCAGCTCGGGGTTCATCGCGAGCAAATCGTCCCGCACATAGCGCTTCCAGTCCTTGGCGGGGGTTTCGAGCAAGCGGCGACGGGCGGCGGCGGGGTCTTCGCGCGACAGCGGCTGATACCAGGTGAGCACGCTCGGCCCATCGCGCCCCGCGCTCTGGTGGGTCGCGACGACATAGCCGAGCGACTCGCTCGTGCTCGACACATTGTCCCAGGCGAGCGGTACACCCGGCCCATGCGGCAGCCGATCGACCGTAACATTCGCGACCAGCCAGGGGGCATAGCTGTGCCCGGCATCGTCGATCTCCTCGCTCAGCCGCGCGGCGACGAAATGGGGGAGCGCGAGGATCACCGCCTCGGCCTCGGTCCGCACGGTTTCGCCGCGCGCGACATCGAAATGATCGACCGTCATCCCGCCGCCCGTCATCCCGCCGCTCGTGCGCGTTACGCGGTGGACGATCCGCCCCCCCGCGATCCGGTCCGCAAAGCGCGCCGCCATCAGCCGGATCAGCCGGCCATTGCCTTCGGGCCAGGTGAGCTGATTGTCCTCGCTGCCCCTGGCCGTGTAGCCCCGCCGCCCCGCGAAATAATGCAGCCCCGCCCAGGCCGAGACATGGTGCGGTTCGCAGCCATAATCGTCGCGCATCGCATAGCGCAGATGCGCGCGCAGCACCGGCGCGGTGAAGCCATGCGCGTCGAGCCAGGCGGTGAAGGGCTGGCGATCGAGCGCGCGCAGCGCCGGATCGCGGCTGCTATAGGCGATCGGCGAGGCGAAAGCGGGCCGGCCATCGCCGCCCTTCAGCGCGCGCAGCCGCGCCATTTCGCCTTCGAACGCGGCGATCTGGCGGCGATCCTCCGCCGGCACGCCGGTGCGCGGGATCAGCCCTTCCTGCCATTCGCCCTGCCAGAACAGCCGTTCCTCGAGCTCGGCGGTGAGCTGGAAGGGGTCATAGACCGGGCGGCCATTCTCCTCGCCCACCACCATCCCGAATTGCCCAAGCATGTGGCGCAGCGCGCGCGCCTCCTCGTTGGGCACCGGCAGATAATGCGCGCCGAGCGGGAAGGCGCTCACCGCATTGCGTCCGGCGCGGGCATTGCCGCCGACCCGGTCTTCGAGTTCGAGCAGGCGGAAATCGGTGAAGCCCGCCTCGGCGAGCCGCCACCCCGCCGCGAGCCCCGCGACCCCGCCCCCGGCGATCAGCAGCTTCACGCGCTCGGTGCGCGAAGGCGGCGGAAACTTGCCCTGACGCAGCCGGTGCCCACGCGCGAGATCGGCGCCGCCGAGCGCGCCTTCGGGCATGGGTTCCGCGACCGCCGCCAGCCCCAGCCCGGCCGCGCCCAGCGCCGCCGCGCCGCCGCCGATCACCGCCCGGCGGCTAACCCTCATAACGCCCCCAGGCATCGGCGAAGGCGCGCACCAGCGCCTGATTGTCCAGCCGGTTCACCGGGGTCGCGCGCCGCGCCATGTCGGGCGGGAAGGCGAACAGGCGCGCTTCGGTGGCGGCATCGAGGAATTTGTTGCCCGCCAGCAGCCGGGGATGATCGGGGATGGGCGAGAGGCTCGCCAGCACGAAGCCCCATTCGCCGAAGCTCGGCACATAGGCGTGATAGGCGCGGGTACGGAAGCCCGCCGCCTCCAGCGTGGTCGAAACCGTCCAGAAGGCGCCGGGCGCGACATAGGGCGAGGTGCTCTGCACCACGATCACCGCGCCGGGGTTCAGCCGGGCTTTCAGCGCGCGGTAGAAGCTTTCGGTGTAGAGCTTGCCCACCGAATAATCGACCGGATCGGGAAAATCGACGATCGCCGCGTCGAACCGCCCGCCCCCCGCGCGCACCCAGCGGAACGCATCGGCGTTGATGAGCGTGAGGCGCTTGTCGCTCAGGCTCCCCCGGTTGAGTGCGGCGAGCGACGGCGTGTCGCGGAACAGCTTGGTCACGGCGGGATCGAGATCGACCAAGGTGACGTGCCGCACGCCCGGCCAGCGCAGCACCTCGCGGGCGGCGAGCCCGTCGCCGCCGCCCAGGATCAGCACTTGCCGGGGGTCCGTCACCCGCCCGAGCGCGGGATGCACCAGCGCTTCGTGATAGCGATACTCGTCGCGCGAGGCGAATTGCAGATTGCCGTTCAGGTACAGCCGCAGATCGTCGCCGCGATGCGTCAGCACCACCCGCTGATAGGGCGAGGAAACGGCATAGACGATCGGCTCCTGATAGCTCGCGACTTCGGCCCAGCGCTGCAACCGATCGCTCGCCACGAACCCGGCGACCAGCGCGGCGAGCACCAGCACCCCGATCGCCTTTTCCACCGCATAACGGCGCGGCAGCAGCGCGAGCAGCGCCAGCGCGACGCCCGCGTTCAGGATGCCGAACAGGAAGCCGGTGCGGATCATCCCCAAATGCGGCATCAGCAGCAGCGGGAAAGCGAGCGAAGCGACCAGCGCGCCGACATAATCGAAGGTCAGCACGCTGGAGACGGTCTCGCGAAAGTCGAAGCCCTTCAGCAGCCGCATCAGCAGCGGGATTTCGAGGCCGACCAGCAGGCCGATCAGCAGCACCAGCCCATAAAGCGCGACGCGAAACTGCTCGACCAGCGGAAAGGCGAGGAACAAGGCCGCCGCCGAACCGCCGCCCAGCAGCGCGATCAGCAGCTCGACCCGGACGAACAGCCGCAGCGCGTCGCCCCGGGCATAGCGCGAGCACCAGCTGCCCACGCCCATCGCGAACAGATAGGTGCCGATGACGGTGGAGAATTGGGTGACGCTGTCGCCCAGCAGATAGCTCGCCAGCGTGCTCGCGAGCAGTTCATAGACCAGCCCGCAGGTCGAGACGACGAACGCCGAGGCCAGCAGCGCGGCGGTGCCGGCGCGCGCGCGCAGCGCTGGCGGGTCGGCGTCAGCCATGCACCGCGGCGGCGACGATCAGCGCGAAGCCGAGCGCGACGAACCCGGCGAAGGTCGCGACCGCCAAATTCTGCTTCTGGTGGATTTCTTCCCACAATTTGCCCGGGGTCAGCGCGTCGAACACGAAAAAGCCGACCGCGAACACCACGATCCCGACCACCGCATAGACCAGCGTGCCGATCAGTCCTGCCCAGTTGATCATCGCCCTTGCTCCCTGTTTGTGCCGCCTATTTGTGGCGGGGACCGCCGACATAGACGAAGCCGCCGCCCCCACCCCCCCGCGCGCGGCCGCCATCGGCGAAGGGCGACCAGGCATAATAGCCGGAGAGCAGGAACAGCGCGACGACGCCCATGCACCACAGCGCGAAGAAGAAGACGCGGCCGTTCATCTCGCGGCCCACGAAAAGTTTGTCCCGTCACCCCGGCCTTGAGCCGGGGTCCCGCTGCCTCGCGCCGAGCGCAACAAGCGGGACCGGGGGTCAAGCCCGGGGTGACGGCAAAAGAGCGGGGGCACCGCGTATCGCTCAATCATCATCGCTGTTACTCGTGAACATCGCCGCCAGCCCGGTGCGGCCGACATCGCTCTGGTCCTGCCGGGCCTGCTCAAAGCGGATGTGGCGGAACAGGAACCAGCCGAAGGGCAGCGCGATCAGCAGCGCGGCGAGCAGCCAGTTGCCGAACAGCGCGCCGCCGCTCACCGCCTCCAGCTCGATCTGGGGCTGGCCGGCGAGCCGCCAATCCTGGCTGAAAGCGCCGATCACTTGCGAGGTATCGCTCCAGCGGTTGCCCTTATAGTCGACCACCAGATCATAGCTGCCCGCCGGCACGCTCGCGACCGAGACGCGCGCGCCGCCGCTGCCCTCGCTCCAGCTGCCGTCGCTGTCGACGCCGTGATAGCGCTCGGCGGCCGCCCCGGCTTCGTAGCGCGCCTGGGTCTTGCGATCGACCAGCGCGTAATCGAGATCGACCCAGCCATTGTCGACCGCCGGCACCCGCGCGCGGATCTGCACCTGCTGCCACGGGGCATGGAGGGTGATCGGGCCGATCGTCGCCGATTGCTCGCGTCCGTCGGCGGCGATGGGCAGCGTCGCGCGCGCGATCGTCCGCCCGCCCGACAGCACGATCATCGCGACGAACGTGAACAGCAGCGCGGCGGCGGCGATCCAGCCGATCGGCGCGATCGCCCCGCGATAGGGGGAGGGCTGATGCGGCAGCGGCGGCCAGGGGTCGCGCGGCGCCGCCACCCCGAACGCGGCCTCGGCCTCGGCCGCGGTGAGCAGGCGCAGCACCGTCCAGCTGACTTCCTGCTCATTCTCCTCGCGCGAGAGCATGAAGCCGGGGGCGACCCAGCTGTCGCTCTTCACCCGTTCGCCGCGCTTCACCCGCCAGTAGAATTCGCCGACCACCGCATCGACCTGCGCCCGGCCATCGACGAAGAACCGCTCGAAGCGCGTGTCGCCGACGCGCATCCCGCCGCCATCATAGCTTGGCGTCTGGGTGAGCATCTCGCCGAAGCTCCAGCCGCGCCCGTCCCACATCAGCCAGCGATAGCCGTGATAGGGGTTGAACAGCAGATACTCCTCCCAGGGGTAGCTGCCGCCTTCCGAGCGATCAAGATGGCCGATCGCCTCCCATTCGATCCCGTCGATGCGCCCGCGCGTGCCGAGCGGAATGGCGAGCCGCCCGACCGCCTGCTGATAGCGCTGGAGCAGCCGCACCTCGCCCTGGCTCACATCGAGCAGGCTGCCGCAATATTCGCACGCGACCGTGACGGTATAGCCCGCCGCGCGCAGGCTGACGGTGCCGCCGCAATTGGGGCAGGCGAGCGCCTTGACGGCGGGTTGCGCGCTCATGCGGGGCACCTGTTACCGCGCATAGTCGGGCAGCGCCCAGCCTTCGATCGCGCGCAGATCGCGCGGGGCGAGCTCGGCGAGGCTCACATAGCGGCCGACATAAAGGCTCGCTTCCTCGCCGTCGCGCTGGAGGCTGGCGGCGGCGCCGCTCTCGCTGCGCAGGTCGACGCTGTAGATCCGCCAGCCGGTGGGCGCGCGGAACGGCAGTTCGCCCTCGGCGGCGAGGCATTCCACCTCGCGCGCGTCGCTCACCACCATCACCTCGCCGTTCACTTGGACCTTGGCGCCGATGATCGCGTCGCTCCCCTTGGCGATGCCGGCGCCCCAGGGCGCGCGCAGCTGCTCGATCGGCACTTCGCGGGTGAACAGATATTGCCCCATCGCTTCGCCGAGCCAGCCATGCCCGCCATCCTGGAACAGCATCAGCCATTCGTTCCAGCTGCCGTCGGTCCAGCCCCAGCGGATGCGCCCGATCACCTCGAACGCCTGGCCGTCGAGCGTGCCGCGGGTGCCGCGCTGGATCGGCGACACGTCGAACGGCAGCACCGCGACCTCGCCCGCCTGCTCGATGCCGGCGTCGGTGCGCACCAGCAGCGTGCGGCAGGTGTCGCACACCCGGGCGGGGAGGGCGGGCGATGTGAACACCACGTCCGCCCCGCAATGCGGGCAGGGGAGATGGAGGGCCATTAGCGAGCGGTCTCCCCACGGCCTGAACCATACCGCCCTTCCCCGGCGCAGGCCGGGGTCCAGCGGCGCAACGCGCGACGATGTCGCGCGCCATCGGCAAGCCGCGGGATGCTGGCCCCCGGCCTGCGCCGGGGAAGAGCAAATTGGGTCGAGGGCAGCTCATGCCGTTCGCCCCGAGCGACGTCGAGGGGCGCGCCACCGCGCGCGGCGCCGGGGCCGCGCGCCCCGCCTTCGCCTGGCACGAACCGAGTCCTCACCATCAGCGTGATCCCAAGCCCCGTTCAGCGGATGCGGCTGAGCAATTCGGCCTTCTTGGCGTCGAACTCGGCCTGGCTGATCGCGCCCAGCGTCATCAGCTTGTGGAGCTTTTCGATCTGCGCGAAGGCATCCTCGCCGGGCGCGCCGCCACCGCCACCGCCGCCGAGCGCGCCCGCCATCTGCTGGCCGATCGCCATGCCGGCGGCGGCACTCGCGCCGATGCCGCCCAGCCCGCCCTGGTTGCTCGCCGCCGCCTCGATCGCGTCCGCCGCCTGGAACTTGGCGTAGCGATCGAGATCGCCGACGACGCGCATCGAGCTCGCCTTGTCGAGATAGGCCTGCACTTCCTCGGGCAGCGACACGCTTTCCACGAAGAAGCTGGGGCAGGCGAGGCCCCATTGCTTGAACGCCGCGTCCACCGCGTCCTTCAGCCGGTCGGACAGCGCCTGCTGGTTCGCCGCCATGTCGAGGAAAGCGATCTCGCCGCCGCCCAGCGCCGTCGCCATCGCGGTCGCGATCACGCCGCGCAGCTGGCCCTCGACATCGCTGACGCGCAGATGCTCGGTGGTGCCCATCAGCTTGGTCGCGAACACCGCGACATCATCGACGCGGAACGAATAGCTGCCGAACGCGCGCACCCGCAGCGGGCCGAACTCCTTGTCGCGCACCGTCACCGGCTGGGCGGTGCCCCATTTCAGCCCCGCCTGCTCGCGCAGCGAGAAGAAATAGACATCCGCCTTGAACGGCGACTTGAAGCCCTTGTCCCAGTTCTGCAGCGCGGTCAGCAGCGGCAGGTTGGCGGTGTTGAGCGTGTGCTGCCCGGCCTTGAACACATCGGCGATCTGGCCTTCGTTATAGAAGAAGGCGATCTGCCCTTCGCGCACCGTCAGCTGCGCGCCGTTCTGAATCTCGCGGTCCTGCATCGGATAGCGGATGCCCAGATCGCCGGGTTCCTCCACCCAATCGATCACATCGACGAACTGCTTCGACAGGAAATCGAGAATGCCCATGTGCGTCCTCCACGTGTGTGGCATCAGTATAACGGCGCTTTGGAGCGGGCGGAACCGAAATCGGACGGTTGCCGCCCACGCCGCCCGCGCCTAGCCTCGCGCGCGCAACAAGCGGAGCGCGCCTTATGGCCGAGCAACTGAGCATCGCCTTCCTGCTGTTCCCCAACGTCACCCAGCTCGATCTGACCGGGCCGGCGCAGGTGTTCGCCCAACTGCCCGGCGCTCGCATCGCGCTGGTCGCCAAGACGCGCGATCCGGTGCCGACCGACGCCGGCTTCGCGCTGCTGCCGACCGCGACCTTCGCCGAGACGCCCCGGGTGGACATCATCTGCGTCCCCGGCGGGTTCGGCATCAACGACGCGATCGACGACGCGGAGACGCTCGCCTGGGTCCAGCAGGTCGCGGCCGAGGCGCGCTGGGTGACGAGCGTGTGCACCGGCGCGCTGCTGCTCGGCGCGGCGGGGCTGCTGGTCGGCTATCAAGCGACGACGCACTGGACGCAGCATCATTATCTCGCGGCGTTCGGCGCGGTGCCAGTGCAGGAGCGGGTGGTGATCGACCGCAACCGCGCGACCGGGGGCGGGGTGACCGCCGGGATCGACTTCGCGCTGGTACTCGCCGCGCGGCTGGCGGGTGACGAGACGGCCAAGATGATCGAACTCGGCCTTGAATATAATCCCGCGCCGCCCTTCGATACCGGCAGCCCGGATCGGGCGGGGCCGGCGCTGGTCGAGGCGTGCCGGGCGCGGGCGCTGCGGCTCGCGCCCGATCGTGGGGCGCGCACGCTCGCCGCGGCGGGGCGGCTCGGCGTGCTGACTTAGAGTTTGTTTCAGCGAAGCTGAAACAGGGGCGGCGCCGAATCAGCGAAGCTGCATTAAGCCCTGGCCCCGCGCAGCCGGTGCCAGACGAACCAGGCGGCGCCGGCGACGAGCACCACCCCGATCACCGCGTCGGCCGAATGGAAGGCGGCGCTCACCCGCGGGTCGCTGTGCCATTTCTCGCCGAGGATCATGCCGAGCCAGGCGAGCCCCAGGCACCACGGCCACGAGCCGACGAAGGTATAGATGTGGAACGGCACCAGCGGCATCCGCGCGACCCCGGCCGGGAAGGCGATGAACGAACGCACCCCCGGCAGCAGCCGCCCGATCAGCACCGCGGCATTGCCCCAGCGCGCGAAGAAGCGATCGGCGGCGTCGATCTCGCCCGCGCCGATCAACAGCCATTTGCCGTATTTCAGCAGCAGCGGCCGCCCCCCGCGCTTGCCCAGCTCATAAGCGGGGATCGAGCCGAGATTGCACCCCAGCGCGCCGGCGGTGGCGGCGAGGTACAGGTTCATCTCCCCCTTATACGCCAGATAGCCGGCGAACGGCATGATCAGCTCGCTCGGCAACGGGATGCACGCCGATTCGATCGCCATCAGGACGACGATGCCGGGATAGCCCCCGGCGCTGATCACCGCGGTGCAAATGCCCGCCAGCCATTCGAGAATGCGTGCCACCATATTGGGGGCCGTTGGCGGAAAAGCGGGGGCTTGGGAAGGGGGAGCGTGCGTGATGAGATGGGCTGGCGCTTCAGCCAGAAGCGTCACCCCGCCCTTGTTCCGGGGTCCATGGCGGCGCCCTGCTCGGGAGGCGTGATGCCGGGGCATCCTGCTGCGTCCGCGCTAGTGGCGCACCCACCCTGACGGACAAGGGCGCGCTCTCACGCCGAGAGCGTCGTCCCCGGCGAAGGCCGGGGCCCCGTATCCCGCCGATGGCAAGGGAAGCGGGACACAGCAGACGGCGCGCGGCTGGGCCCCGGCCTGCGCCGGGGAGGGAGGGAACGGGATTGGGCGCTACACCTTGGGGCGCCCCGCTAGAATTCCCCGCCCTCGCGCCGCCGTGGTTCGCGCGGTTCCTCGGGCGGGGGCGGGCGTTTGCCGTCGCCGCCCAGCGTGACGCTCCCTTGCCCCTCGCTGCCCAGGGTGATGCTGCCATCGCGGCCGAGCTTCACGTTCAGCCCCATCCCGTTGAGTTCGCCCTCCAGCGGCAGGGCTTCGTTGCCGATCAGCCCGTCGAGCCCGGGGATGATCATCTCGGGATCGGGCTCCTCCACCTCGGGCGGGCGGGCCGGGGCGACGCCCAAGGCGCTGGTCATGAAATCGCGCCACAGCCGCGCCGGGATGCCGCCGCCCGACAGCCCGGGATTGGGCGAGTTGTCGTCATTGCCCACCCACACGCCGACCACCAGATCGCCGGCGAAGCCCAGGAACAGCGCGTCGCGCGCGTCCTGGCTGGTGCCGGTCTTGCCGAAAGCGTCGATGCTGAGCGCGGCCTGGTGCCCGGTGCCCTGGCCGATCGAGGCGGCGAGCAGATCGCGCATCCCCTCCTGCACGCGGCCCCCCAGCGGATGCGCGCGGTTGCCGAGCAGATCGAGCCAGCTCTTTTCCTGCGGCGCGTCGAGCCCGTGCGGGCGCACCGGATAGGCACCGGCGGCGATCGAGGCATAAGCGGCGGTGAGTTCGAGCAGCGAGGTGCCGCCGGTGCCGAGCGCGATCGTCGCCTCGCTGGGGAGCGGCGTCGAGATGCCGAGATCGCGCGCGGCGCGGATCACCTGCGCCACGCCCACCTGCTGGGTGAGCCGCGCGGCGGCGACGTTGCTGGAGCGCGCGAACGCCTCGCGCAGCGTGATTCGGCCGCGATAGCGCCCGTCATTATTCTTGGGCGACCAGTCGCCGATCGTCACCGGCTCGTCGTCGATCATCGAATCGGGGGTCATCCCCTGGCGCAACGCGGCGAGATAGACGAACAGCTTGAACGCCGATCCCGGCTGGCGCCGCGCCTGGGTGGCGCGGTTGAACGGGCTCTTGGCGTAATCGCGTCCGCCGACCATCGCGACGATCCGCCCGTCCGGGCGCATCGCGACCAGCGCGACCTGGGCCTTGCGCAGCCCCGCGCGCCGCACCGCGCGCTCGGCGGCGCGTTGCAGCCGGGCGTCGAGCGTCGTCACCACCTTGGTCTCGGCGGCGATCGCGCCGGCCTGGTCACGCGCGGCGGGGAGCACCCAGTCGGCGAAATAGCTGCCATCGGGCAGCTGCTTGTCGGGCGCGAGCCGCAGCCGCGCCGGGCGCACGCCTTCCGCTTCCGCTTTCGAGAGCACGCCGGTATCCGCCATCGCCGCGACCACCAGCTTCTGCCGCGCGCGCGCGCCGGCGAGGTTGCCGGTGGGCGCGAGCCGCGACGGCGCCTTCACCAGCCCGGCGAGCAATGCCGCCTGCGCGACCGTCAGCCGATCGGGCGTGGTGCTGAAATAATGGCGCGCGGCGGCGCCGAGGCCATAGACATTGTCGCCGAAATAGACGTTCGAGAGATAGCGCGAGAGGATCTCGTCCTTGCTCAGCCACGCCTCGAGCCAGAAGGCGATCAGCACCTCGCGCAGCTTGCGCGCGGCGGTGCGGTCCGAATCGAGGAACGCGTTCTTGGCGAGCTGCTGGGTGATCGTGCTGCCGCCCTCGCGCAGGCCGCCGGCGGCGACATTGTGCGCCATCGCCCGCGCGATGCCCCAGGGATCGACTCCCCAATGGTCGCGGAAGCGGCGGTCCTCGATCGCGATGAACGCGCCCGTCACATGCGCGGGGAGCCGCGCGGCGTCGACCGGCTTGCCGATGATCGCGCCGCGCCGCGCGATCGGGGTGGTGCCGTCGGCGGCGAGCAAAGTGATGCTGGGCGGCGTCGGTGGTTCGAGCGACTTGCTCAAGGGCGCGGTCACGGCGAGCCAGCCGACCGCGACGAAGAACAGCAGCAGCAGGGCGGCCACCCCGCGCATCGCCCAGCGCAATCGCCAGCGCCGGCGGGGTGGGGGAGGCGCGGCCTCGTCCGCCAGCCAATCGCCCGCGTCGTCCTCGTCGGCGGAAGGCGGGCGATCGGGCGGCGGCAGCCCGCCGCTCAGCTCCAGCGGCTCGGGCTCGGCGGGCGCCTGACGCGGCGGGAAATTCTCTAGGCGCATCGCGGCGGCTTTCTACCAGTCGGGCCGGGGCCGACGCAACTGTATTACTGCCATATAGCACCAGACGCAAGATCGGGCATCCCGGCTAGACGGCGCCGCGCCGCTCGGGCATCAGTTTCGGTTATGGGATTGGCGCAAAGGGCAAGCCGGTGCGCGTGACGATCAAGGACGTCGCGCGCGAAGCCGGGGTTTCGATCAAGACGGTCTCGCGGGTGCTCAACAATGAGCGCTATGTGGGCGCGGAGACGCGCGACCGCGTGCTGGCGGTGGTGGAGCGGCTCAACTTCCGCCCCAGCGCCGCCGCGCGCTCGCTGGCGGGCGGCAAATCGCTCCAGATCGCGCTGATCTGTGACAATCCTTCGCCATATTATGTCTATGAAATGCAGCTGGGGGTACGCGATCGCTGCGTGCGGCAGGGGGTTCGGATGCTGAGCCAGCCCTATGACCGCGCCTCGCCCAGCCTGCTCGGTGACATCGACGCGCTGATCAGCGCGGCGCATGTCGACGGGCTGATCCTCACCCCGCCGGTTTCCGACCATGACGCGCTGCTCGATCGGCTGCGCGAGCGCGGCACGCCGTTCGTCCGTGTCTCGCCCGGCACCTGCGCCGATGGCAGCGACGCGGTGTTCATCGACAATGAACGCGCGGCCGCCGAAATGGCCGAACATCTGCTCGCGCTCGGCCATCGCCGCATCGGGATGATCGCCGGGCACCCCGTCTATGCGACCAGCGCCCAGCGCACGCGCGGGTTTCTGGGGGCGCTCGCCCGCGCCGGGATCACGCCCGAGCCGGGCTTGCTGCGCACCGGCACCTTCGATTTCGCCTCGGGCGCGGCCGAGGCCACCGCTCTGCTCGCGCTGCCCGAACCGCCGAGCGCGATCTTCGCCGCTTCCGACGACATGGCGGCGGGCGCGCTGGCGACGGCGCACCGGCTGGGGGTGAAAGTGCCCGAGCAGCTGTCGATCGCGGGGTTCGACGATACCGCGCTCGCCCCGGTGGTGTGGCCCGCGCTCACCACCGTCCGCCAGCCGGTGCGCGAGCTGGGCTATGCCGCCGCCGACCTGCTGTTCGCCGCCACCCCCGGGGGCGAGCGGCGCCAGATCGCCCACAGCCTGATCGTGCGCGAATCGACGGGGCCGGCGCGCGGCTAAGGTGGTTTTCAGCTTCGCTGAAACGGCACCAGCCCGCGCCCCCACCCGACCTCCCATAGATTACCCTGTTGGGAGGCCGGGTGGGAGCGTGGGCTGGCGCCGCTGCTGTTTCAGCCTAGCTGAAACAGACTCTAAAGCGCCTCGATTCGCGTTAGCCCGAAGCGGGCGAGCGCCGGTGCGAGCGCTTGCTCGCTCGCGCCGAGCCGGGTGAAGACGGCGACGCCCGCGCCCGCCGCCTCGGGCCAGGCCTGCCCCTCGGTGAGCGCCGCGACCCGCCGGGCAATCCCTTCCGCCCCATCGACGAAGCGCAGCGCGCGCGGGCTCGCCGCCGCCAGTTCCGTGGCGACCAGCGGGAAATGGGTGCAGGCGAGCACCACCGTGTCGATCCGCTCGCCCCCCGGCTGATCGAGCAGCCCGCCGAGCGCGCCCGCGAACCGCGCCGGCTCGACCGGCTCGCCGCGCAGCCGCGCCTCCGCCGCCGCCACCAGATCGGCCGAGCCGTGACGCAGCACCAGGCAATCACTGGCGAAATCGCGGGCGAGATTGTCGACATAGGCCTGGCGCACCGTCGCCTCGGTGCCGAGCACGCCGATCGCGCGCGTCCGGCTTAGCAGCGCCGCCGGCTTGATCGCGGGGACGGTGCCCACCACCGGCAGATCGAGCGCCGCCCGCACCACCGGCAGCGCGATGGTGGACGCGGTGTTGCACGCGATCACCACCAGCCGCGGGCGATAGCGTTCGGCGAGCCGGCCGAGCAGTGCCGGCACCCGCGCGGCGATCTCCGCCTCGCTCTTGGTGCCATAGGGAAAGCCCGCCGAATCGGCGGCATAAACCAGCGGCGCTCGGGGCAGCAGCGCCCGCGTCGCGGCCAGCACCGACAGGCCACCGACGCCGGAATCGAAGAAGAGCAAGGGCGCGTGCATCCTGCCCGCCGCTTAGCGTGCCCCGATGTCCACGCGCAACGCCGCCCCCTTGCGCCGGGGCGCGAAGCGGGGTTTAGCTGGGCTACCGAGGGGAGCCGAGATGATCAGCGCTGTTCTGCTGGCGCCGCTGGGCGCGTTGCTGCTGGGCTATGCGCTCGGATCGGTGCCGTTCGGCCTGCTGCTCACCGCCGCCGCCGGCGCGGGGGACATTCGCCAGATTGGATCGGGCAATATCGGTGCGACCAACGTGCTGCGCACCGGGCGCAAGGGGCTCGCCGCGCTCACCCTGCTGCTCGATGCCGCCAAGGGATTCGCGGCGGTGATGCTCACCGACGCGCTGTGGCCCGGCCAGGCGCCGATCGCGGCGGCGGCGGCGTTTCTGGGGCATTGCTATCCGGTGTGGCTGGGGTTCAAGGGCGGCAAGGGCGTCGCGACCCTGCTCGGCATCGTGCTCGCGCTCCACGCGCCGAGCGCGCTGGTGTTCGCCGGCGTCTGGCTTGGGCTGCTCGCGGTGGTGCGGATTTCCTCGGCGGCGGGGTTGAGCGCGGCGATCAGCGCGCCGGTGAGCGCGGCGTTTTTCGGCCGGCTCGATCTGGTGCCGCTGCTGCTCGCGCTCGCGGCGATCGTGCTGTGGCGCCACCGCGCCAATATCGAGCGGCTGCTGAACGGCACCGAGCCGCGCATCGGCGGCGGCGGGGCCAAGGATGGCTGAAGCGGTCGCCGACGCGGCCGATCGCCTGCGCCTGATCCGATCGGCCAATATCGGCCCGGTGACCTATGCCCAGCTGATCGCGCGCTTCGGCAGCGCGGCGGCGGCGCTCGACGCGGTGCCGCAGCTCGCCGCCCGTGGCGGTGGGCGCGCGCCGGTACTCGCCGATCCGCGCGGCGTGGAGCGCGAGATGGCGGCGGTGGCGAAGCTCGGCGCGCGCTATCTGTTCCTCGGCACCCCCGATTACCCGGCCTTGCTCGCCGCGCTGGAGACGGCGCCGCCGGTGCTGATCGCGCGCGGGCGAGCCGGGCTGCTGAGCGGCCCGGCGGTGGCGATGGTCGGCGCGCGCAACGCCTCGGCCGCCGCGTGCCGCTTCGCGCGGGGGCTCGCGCTGGGGCTCGCCGAGGCGGGGCAGGTCGTCGCCTCGGGCCTTGCGCGCGGGATCGACACCGCCGCGCATCAGGGCGCCACGCCCGCCACGATCGCGGTGATCGCGAGCGGCCACGACATCGCTTTCCCGCCCGAGAACGCAGCACTCCAGGAACAGCTCGCCCGCGACGCGCTGGTGCTGAGCGAACAGCCGCCCGGCACCGAGCCGCTCGCGCGCTTCTTCCCGCAGCGCAACCGGATCATCGCCGGGCTCGCGCGCGGCACGGTGGTGGTGGAGGCGGCGCCCAAATCGGGCTCGCTGATCACCGCGCGGCTGGCGGCGGAGGCGGGGCGCGAGGTGATGGCGGTGCCGGGCAGTCCGATCGACCCGCGCGCGCAAGGGTGCAACCTGCTGATCCGCGAGGGGGCGACCCTGGTGCAATCGGTCGCCGATATTCTGGAAGCGCTGGGGCCGCTCGACCCGCGCATGGTCCGCGCGCCGTCAAGCGACTGGGGCGCGCCCCCGCCCGAGGATGCGAGCGACGCCGAACGCCGCCGGGTCACCGCCCTGCTCGGCCCGGTGCCGGTGCCGATCGACGAGCTGATCCGCCAGTCGGGGCTGTCGCCCGCCGTCGTGCAGACGGTGCTGCTCGAGCTCGAGCTCGCCGGCCGGCTGGAGCGCCATGCGGGCGCGCGGGTGAGCTTGGGGTAGCCAGGCCGGCCGGCTCACTCCGCCGCCACCGCGCCGCCGATCGGCACCGCCGCCGGTTCGGGCGCTTCATGGCGCGAGACCTTGGCGAGCACGGCTTCAAGCAGCGGCGTCATCACCCGCAGCCGCCGCGCCTTGATCACCATGTCCCATAGCGGCTCGAACTTCTTCCAGCCGGCGGCATAGAAGAAATGCTTGGCGCGGTGCTTGGCGCTGTCATGCGTCCAGGCGCCGCGGGCGATATTCCCCCAATTGTAGAACTCGCGATAGGCGCGGTCATAGCCTGCCTTCAGCGCCGCCGGGCTCAGCCGCGCGGGCCGGTAGACGACGTGGCGGGTGTCATACAAATCCCAGTCATGGCTGGTGATCCGCCCCTGCGCCGCGAGCTGCTGATAGAGCCGGGTGCCGGGATAGGGCGTCTGGATGTGGAAGGTCGCGGTGGTGACGCCGTGGCGCACCGCCCAATCGACGGTGCGATCGAACACATCCGCGTCATCCTCGTCCATCCCGAACACGAACGATCCGTTGATCATGATTCCCAGGTCCGACAGGCGACGGGTGACGGCGGCATAATCGCGCGCCAGATTCTGCTTCTTGTTGCAGCCGCGCAGGTTTTCGGGGCTGAACGTCTCGAAGCCGACGAACAGGCTGCGCAGGCCCGCCTCGGCGGCGCGCTCGATCAGATCGCCGCGCAGCACGCTGTCGACCGTCGCCGCCCCCTGGAACAGCCGGCCCATCCCCCGCATCCCCGCGAACAGCCCCTCGGCGAAGCGGCGGTCGCCGAGCAGATGATCGTCGAGGAAATAAAGGTGCCGTCCGGGCAGCCGCTCGATCTCCGCCAGCGCCTCGTCCACCCGCTGCGCGTAGAAGGAACGGCCGCCGGCGAAGAAGGCGTCCTTGTAGCAAAAGTCGCAGTGCTGCGGGCAGCCGCGCGTCACCACGATCGAGTTGGGGACGAGATAGCGCTCGCGCTTGATCAGATCGCGGCGGATCGGGGGGACGCCGTGCAGGCTGCGCCCCGCGGTCGAGACATAGCGCGGCCGCGGATGGCCCGCGCGCCAGTCGGCGAGGAAGCGCGGGAAGGTCTGCTCGCCGGGGCCGATGAAGATGCTGTCGGCATGGGGCGCCGCTTCATCCGGCAGCGAGGTGACGTGGAGCCCGCCGAGCGCCACGTAACACCCCTTCGCCCGGTAATGATCGGCGAGCGCATAGGCGCGGTAGGCGTTGGTGATATAGACCTGGATCACCACCAGATCGGGGGCGTCGTCGGTCGTCAGCCGTTCGACATGATCGTCGACGAGCGTCACCTCGTCATCGGGCGACAGGAACGCGGCGAGCGTCGCGAGGCCGAGCGGCGGAAACAGCGAATATTTGATCGGGCGCCAGAAGGGGCTCTTCGCCTCGGTGAGCGCGGGCAGGATCAGCTTGACCTTCATCGGCGTCCCTCAAACCACCTGGTTGAGCAGGATCAGCGTCGGGCCGGCGAGCGTCAGCGCGAGCTGCGCGGTGCCGGCGGCGTCGCTGCGGCAGAAGCGCGCCGCCGCGCCCGACACCGCATAGGTGAGCCCGGGCCGCAGCCCGGTGATCCGCACCCGGCCCGCGCGGGGATAGGCGTCGGCCTCGATCAGCAGCGCCACCGCGCCCGCGCCGTCGTGGCGCTGCGCGATCGTCAGCTGGGTCGGTGATAAGCTTTGTGATGCAAAGCTACTGGACAAATGAAGCGGCGCGTTCATGCCGGCGTCTCCCGCAAATTGGGTTGGGCGGTGCCGGCGGCCTTGCGCACCACCTCCTCCAGCACCGCGAGATACTCGGCGAAGCGCGCGCGGCCCTGCTCGGTCAGCCGGCAGCGGGTGAGCGGGCGCTTGCCCTCATAGCCCTTGTCGATCGCGACGAAGCCCGCTTCCTCCAGCACCGCGAGATGGCGGTTGAGATTGCCGTCGGTCAGCCCGCACAGCGTCTTCAGCTCGGAAAAGCCCAACCCCTCGGCATGGACCGCGAGCGAGCTGACGATGCCGAGCCGGGCGCGTTCGTGGAACACCCGGTCGAGCCCGGCATAGGCGTAGGGCGGCTCAGGGCTGGGCATCGGCGCGCGCCGCGTGATGGAGGATGAACGCCACGAGCAGCTGGCCGATCCCGAAGGGCAGCCCCATCAGCCACGGCCCCGGCGCGCCCGCCTGCGCCGCGAGCAGCAGCGTCAGCGTGCCGCAGCCGAAATACCAGGCCGCCGCCCACAGGATCGCCGGCGGCAGGGTGCTGACCGCCGTAAAGCCGATCAGCGCGACCAGCAATTGCCACAGCCCGGGCAGAATCCAGATCGCGTCGGGCGCGGCGCGGGCGATCACCAGCGTGATCACCGCGCCAGCGGCGCCGAACGGCAGCAGCAGCCGCAAGGTGCCGGCGATCATCAGATCGGCGAGCCCGCCGTGCAGCCGCCGCGCGCGATCGAGCGCTTCGACCGCGATCACCCCGCTCGCGACCGCGGCGAGGCCGACCCATGCCCAGACGAAGCCGAGCCCGCTCGCCCCCCAGCTGTCGGGCGCCACGCTCTGCGCGGTCGCCAGCACCAGCGCGAGCACGCCGGTGAGCGCCACCGCCGACGGGGCAAGCCCGCGAAAGCGCGTGCTGGCGGCGACGCGGCCCTGAATGAAAGCGAGCTGCGCCAGGGCTTGATCGAGATCGGTCATCCTGCCTCCCGAGTCACTTTGGAGTGCAAAGTATCTTGCCGATCCAAAGTCGTCAATCGGACGCGCGCTTCGCCTTCAGGCGGCCTGCGCGGCGAGCGGGTAGAGCAGGGCGTTCTCGCGCGCCACCCGCGCCCGCAGCCGCACCAGCATCTCGCGCGTTTCGGTGGCGAAGCCTGCCCAGTCGCGCGCGATCGCCGCCGGTTTCCAGCGCAGCAGGTACAGGCTCCAGTCGCCGGTCAGGTGGCGGAACTCGCTGATCAGCTGCAGCCCGATCGCCTGCTCGGCGAGCGAGGCGCTGCCCGCGAGCCGCGGGTAGATATGGGCGTCCTCCGCCGCCAGATGCGCGTCGAGCGCGACCCGCAAAGCGGTGACCGCCTGCAGCGCGGCGGCGGGGGCGGGGGTGGGCGCCGCCACCACCGCCTCGACCGCGTCGATCAGCGCCAGCAGCGCGTCATGTTCGTGCATCAGGCGGTGCGGATCGAGCGGGGCGTCGGTCATGCCCTCCGGCTAGCGCCGCGATGGTTACGCGCGCCGTCCCAGACATGGTTAATCGATGTTAAGCGGTAAAAACCCCTAGCCCGCGCCGGCGCCCCCCTTGACGCGGCGTGGGCGGGCTCCCCACCCTCGCGCGCGAAGGAGCCTTTCGTGCAACTGGTTATCGTTGAATCGCCCGCCAAGGCGAAGACCATCGAGAAATATCTCGGCCCCGATTACCGGGTGCTGGCGAGCTACGGCCATATCCGCGACCTGCCGCCCAAGGACGGCAGCGTGAACCCCGACGAGGGGTTCGCGATGGCGTGGGAGAATTATGCCGACAAGGCCAAGCAGCTCAAGGCGATCACCGACGAAGCGAAGAAGGCCGATCGCCTGATCCTGGCGACCGACCCCGACCGCGAGGGCGAGGCGATCAGCTGGCACGTGCAGGAAGTGCTGAAAGGGCGCCGCGCGCTGCCCAAGCAGGTCGAGCGCGTCACCTTCAACGCGATCACCAAGGCCGCCGTCACCGAGGCGATGGCGCGCCCTCGCGCGCTCGATACCGATCTGATCGACGCTTACCGGGCACGGCGGGCGCTCGATTATCTGGTGGGGTTCACTTTGTCGCCGGTGCTGTGGCGCAAGCTGCCCGGCGCCAAATCGGCCGGCCGGGTGCAATCGGTCGCGCTGCGGCTGATCGTCGAGCGCGAGCGCGAGATCGAGGCGTTCCGCGCGCAGGAATATTGGAGCGTTTCCGCCGAGCTGGAGCAGGACGGCACGCCCTTCACCGCGCGGCTGGTGCGCTGGCGGGGCGAGAAGCTGGAGCGGCTCTCGCTCGCCGACCAGGGCACCGCCGAGCGCGCCAAGGCCGATGTCGAGGCGGGGCGCTTCTCGGTCGCGAGCGTCGAGACCAAGCCGGCGACCCGCAACCCGCCGCCCCCCTTCACCACCTCTACCCTGCAGCAGGAGGCGGCGCGCAAATTGGGCTTCGCGGCGAGCCATACGATGCGCCTGGCACAGGCGCTCTACGAGGATGGCGCGATCACCTATATGCGCACCGACGGCGTGCAGATGGACGGCAGCGCCATCTCGGCCGCGCGCAAGGCGGTCGCCGATCGCTATGACGCGAGCTATGTGCCCGACAAGCCGCGCCAGTATCAGACCAAGGCGAAGAACGCGCAGGAAGCGCACGAGGCGATCCGCCCGACCGATTTCAGCCGCGAACGCGCCGGATCGGGCGACCATGCCCGGCTGTACGAGCTGATCTGGAAGCGCGCGCTGGCGAGCCAGATGGCGAGCGCCCGGCTGGAGCGCACCACGATCGAGCTGACCGATGGCAGCGGGCTCCATGCCTTGCGCGCCACCGGACAGGTGGTGCTATTCCCCGGTTATCTCGCGCTCTACGAGGAAGGCCGCGACGATGCCGAGGATGAGGAAAGCCGCCGCCTGCCGCGCCTTTCCGCCGGCGACGCCCCCGCCAAGAAGGCGGTGACCGCCGAGCAGCATTTCACCCAGCCGCCGCCGCGCTATTCGGAGGCATCGCTGGTCAAGCGGCTGGAAGAACTCGGCATTGGCCGGCCATCGACTTACGCGTCGATCATCCAGACGCTGAAGGACCGCGCCTATGTCCGCGTCGAGAAGAACCGCTTCTTCGCCGAGGAGAGCGGGCGGCTGGTGACGGCGTTCCTGGAGCGCTTCTTCGAACGCTATGTCGGCTATGACTATACCGCCGGGCTGGAAGAGGAGCTGGACGACATCTCCGGCGGCCGCGCCGAGTGGCAGGCGGTGCTCGATGCCTTCTGGCGCGACTTCAAGCCGCGCACGAGCGAGGTGATGGCGTTCCAGCCGAGCGAAGTGACCGCCGAGCTCGACAAGTTCCTGGAACCCTATCTCTTCCCCGCCAAGGCCGATGGCGTCGATCCGCGGCTGTGCCCCAATTGCGGCGCGGGGCGGCTGGCACTCCGGGGCGGACGGTTCGGCGCGTTCGTCGCCTGCTCCAACTACCCCGAGTGCAAATATACCCGCCGCTTCGCGCAAGGCGGCGAGGCGGCCGGCGAGGATAGCGGGCCGGAACTGCTCGGCACCGACGAGGCGACCGGGCTGGAAGTGAGCCGCCGTTCGGGCCGGTTCGGGCCGTATCTCCAGCTCGGCGAGGGCAAGGAGGCGAAGCGCGCCTCAATCCCGCGCGACGTGCCCTCGGTCGATCTGGAGCTGGCGCTGAAGCTGCTGTCGCTGCCGCGCACGATCGGGCCGCATCCGGAAACGGGCAAGGAGATCACGGCGTCGATCGGCCGCTTCGGCCCCTATCTGGCGCATGACGGCAAATATGCCCGGCTCGGTTCGACCGCCGAGGTGTTCGAGACGGGGATGAACGCGGCGGTCGTCAAGCTCGCCGAGGCGGCGGCGGGCGGTGGGCGCCCCAAGCGGGGGGCGCAGGCGCCGCTCAAGGAACTGGGCGCGCATCCGCGTACCGGCGCGGCGATCAAACTGATGGAGGGCCGCTACGGCGCTTACGTCACCGATGGCGAGACCAACGCGACGCTCCCCAAGACGATCGACAAGGACGCGCTGACGCTGGAGGAAGCCGCGCAACTGATCGACGCGCGCGCGGCGGCGGCACCGGCCAAGGGCAAGAAGGCCAAGAAGGCGGCGCCTAAGAAAGCGGCGGCGAAAAAGGCGCCGGCCAAGAAGGCGGCGGCGAAAAAGGCTAAAGCGTAGCGGGGCGATCCTATACCCGCATCACACCACCACCCGCGCCACCAGCCACAGCGCGAGCACGGTGAGCACCGCGACCGTCGCCAGGATGCCGGTGGACCGCAGCGGCCCGATTCGCTCGCCCTCGCGCTGCAAGCCAAAGGCGTGGATCAGGCGGGCGAGCACGAACACCAGCGCGAGCGGCGCGAGCAACGCGCGCGGCGCGCCGCTTCCTTCGAGCAGCGCGAGCAGGGTGAGCCCGATGGGCATGTATTCGATGAGATTGGCGTGGGCGCGGATCGCCATTTTCAGCGGCAAATGGCCGCCATCGCCGAACGGCATCCGGTAGCGGCCGCGCAGGCGCACCGCATGGAGCGTCAACAGCACCAGCAGCAGCGCGAGCGATGCCGCGGCGAGCGCGGTGACGGGTAAGCGCATCATCCTCCCCTCCCCGCCCATTGGCGCGGGAGAGGAAGCTTAGGCCGCCCGCGCGTAGCTGGCTTGCAGGAAAGCGCGCGCCTGGCGCTGTGCCTCCGCGATTTCGCGCGCGGTCATATCCTCGGCGACATCGCTGCGGCATTGCTGGGCCGCCTCGCTGCCCCACACGCTCGCCAGGTTGAACCATTTGTGCGCTTCGATCAGGTCGAGCCGAATCCCCGCGGCCCCGGTCGAATAGAGCACACCCAATTCATAGGCCGCGGCGGCATCGCCCCGGGCGGCATCGGCAGTTCGGCACTCAATCAGGAACTCGGCGCTTTGCAGGCTGTGGGCCATGACACGTCCCCCCTTCTCCCCTGTGCTGGAGACGGTGTGACGCAGCGCCGGTAACAAAATGGTTAACGCGGTTAACCCTGTTCGTCGATTTCGACAGCGATATTGTCGATTAATCGCGTGCCGGCGATCCGCGCGGCCGCGAGCAAGCGCAGCGGCCGGTGCAAATCGCGCGGCGGTTCGAGCGTTTCGGCGTCGACCAGCGCGATATAGTCGACGCTTTCGAACCCGCCGGAAAGCAGCGCGTCGTGCGCCGTCGCCAGCGCCGCCTCGACCGCGCCGCCGCGCGCGATGCCGCGCGCCGCCACCCCCAGCGCGCGCGGGAGCGCCACCGCGCGGGCGCGGTCCTCGCCCACCAGATAGGCGTTGCGCGAGGAGAGCGCCAAACCGTCATCGTCGCGCTGGGTCGGCACGCCGATGATCTCGATCCCGAAATCGAGATCGGTCGCCATGCGGCGAATCACCGCCAGCTGCTGAAAATCCTTCTCCCCGAACAGCGCGACATCGGGGCGGACCTGATTGAACAATTTGGCGACGACGGTCGCGACGCCGTCGAAATGCCCCGGCCGGCTCGCGCCTTCCAGCGGCGCGCTGACGCCCGCGACCTGGATGTTGGTGGCGAAGCCCGCCGGATAGATTTCCTCCACCGGCGGCAGCCACAGCAGCGCGCAGCCGGCCTCGGCGAGCATCCGCTGGTCCTGCAGCTCGCGTCGCGGGTAGCGCGCCAGATCCTCGTTCGGGGCGAACTGCTTGGGATTGACGAAGATCGACGCGACGACCTTGTCCGCGACCAGCTTCGCCGCCTCGATCAGCGCGATGTGCCCGGCGTGCAGCGCGCCCATCGTCGGCACCAGCGCGACCCGCGCGCCATCGGCCCGGAAAGCGGCGAGCGCGTCACGCAAGGCGGCGAGCTGACGGATGGTTTGCACCGGCGAATGGCCTCCGATAAGAGCGAGGCCGCGCCTTCTATGGGGGGAGGCGGCCGGGATCAAGGGAAGCCGCGTGTCGCAAGCAGCGCCGCATGTCATCGTCTTCGCGAATGAAAAGGGCGGCACGGGCAAGTCGACCACCGCGGTGCATGTCGCGATCGCGCTCGCCGCGAAGGGCGCGCGGGTGGCGGCGCTCGATCTAGACCACCGCCAGCGGACGATGGGGCGCTATCTCGACAATCGCGCCGCCACGATCAAGCGCCTGGGCCGCGAGCTGCCGATGCCGCGCCACGCGACGCACGACGGCGAAAGCCTGCCGCGCTACCAGGCGCTGGTCGAGGAGCTTTCGGACGGCAGCGATTTCCTGATCATCGACACGCCGGGCCGCGACGATCGCTTCGCGCGGCTCGCGTGCCAACGCGCCGATTCGCTCGTCACGCCGATGAACGACAGTTTCGTCGATTTCGACCTGATCGGGCAGGTCGATCCGACCAGCTTCAAGGTGACGCGCCCCAGCTTCTACGCCGAGCTGATCTGGGAGGCGCGCAAGGCCCGCGCGAAAAGCGATGGCGGCACGATCGACTGGGTGGTGCTGCGCAACCGCCTGCAACATATCGAGGCGCGCAACATGCGCCGCGTGTCGGAGGCGCTGACCCAGCTCGCCAAGCGGATCGGCTTCCGCGTGATCCCGGGGCTTGGCGAGCGCGTGATCTACCGCGAGCTGTTCCCCGCCGGGCTGACGATGATCGACGCGCGCGAGTTCGGCGAGATGGGGCTGGGCCATGTCGCCGCGCGCCAGGAACTGCGCGAGATGATGGGCGCGCTCGGCCTGCCCGAGATCGCGCTGCCGCTGTTCGCATGATCTTCAAGCTGCTGGTCGCGGTGCTGGTCGCCTATGCGGGCTGGCGGCTGTGGCATGACGGTTTCGGCGCCGGCCGCCGGCGCGTGCCCAAGCCCGCCGAAACGGGCGAACTGGCGGAGGCGCGGGCGGTGCTGGGACTCGGCCCGGCGCCGAGCGAGGCGGAGATTCGCGCCGCGCATCGCCGGCTGGTGCGCGCCGTCCATCCCGATCATGGCGGCTCCGAAGAATTGACGCGCCGGATCAATCAGGCGCGCGACGTGTTGCTGAAAGCGCGCTCCGCTTGAGCGCCGACCATTTCTAGGGAGCCCCATGATGACCCACCGCTTCGATCCGACGTCGTTACGCGAATATGATATTCGCGGCATCGTCGGCCAAACCCTGGGCGAGGACGACGCCCGCGCGATCGGCCGGGGCTTCGCCACGCGGGTCCGCCGCGCCGGGGGCACGCGGGTGGCGGTGGGCTATGATGGCCGCACCAGCTCGCCCATGCTCGAAGCCGCGCTGATCGACGGGCTCACCGGCGCGGGCGTCGATGTCGTGCGGATCGGCATGGGGCCGACGCCGATGCTATATTATGCCGAGAATGTGCTGGAGGTGGATGGCGGCATTCAGATAACCGGCAGCCATAACCCCGGCAACTACAATGGCTTCAAGATGGTGCTGCAGCATCGGCCGTTCTTCGGCGCCGACATCCAGGATATCGGCGCGCTTGCCGCGAAGGGCGATTGGGAGAGCGGCGCGGGCACCGTCACCGAGGCAGCGGTACTCGACGATTATGTCGGCCGGCTGATGGCCGGCTATGCCGGCGGCACCTTCCGCATCGGGTGGGACGCCGGCAACGGCGCCGCCGGGCCAGCGATCGAGAAGCTCGTTAAGCTCCTCCCGGGTGAGCATCATCTGTTGTTTACCGATGTAGACGGTAATTTTCCCAACCATCATCCCGATCCTACCGAGGAAAAGAATCTCGCGCATCTGCGCGCGCTTGTCTCGGAAAAAAAGCTCGATTTCGGATTGGCTTTCGATGGCGATGGCGATCGGATCGGCGCGATCGACGGCGAAGGCCGCGTGATCTGGGGCGATCAAATCCTGTCCATTTTGGCGGAACCCGTGCTGCGCGAGCTGCCCGGCGCGACGATCATCGCCGATGTGAAGGCCAGCCAGGCGCTCTACGATCGCATCGCCGAGCTGGGCGGCCAGCCGCTGATGTGGAAAACCGGCCATAGTCTGATCAAGACCAAGATGAAGGAAACCAACGCCCCCCTCGCCGGCGAGATGAGCGGGCACATCTTCTTCGCGCATGATTATTACGGGTTCGACGACGCGCTCTACGCCGCCGTCCGCCTGATCCGCGCGGTCCACATGATCGGGCAGTCGATGACCGCGATCAAATCGGCGATGCCGGTGATGATCAACACCCCCGAAATGCGCTTCCAGGTCGATGAAAGCCGCAAGTTCGCGGTGATCGACGAGGTGCTCGATCGGCTGTCGGCCGAAGGCGCCGAGGTGAACCGTACCGACGGCGCGCGCGTGAACACCGCCGATGGCTGGTGGCTGCTGCGCGCGTCGAACACGCAGGACGTGCTGGTCGCGCGCGCCGAGGCCAAGAGCCAGGAAGGGCTCGACCGACTGCTCGCGCAGATCGACGCGCAGCTCGCGGCGAGCGGGCTGGAGCGGGGGCCGCAGGCGGCGCATTGAGCGTCCGCCGCCCCGAGCGCGCGCCGCCGATCCGCAACCGCTTGTTATCCTCCCCGGGGCTAGAAGCGCGGCCATGCTGCGCGTCCTGACCCTCGCGACCCTGTTCCCGGACGCGTCGCGCCCCAATTTCGGGGTGTTCGTCGAGCGGCAGACCTTGGGCCTCGCCGCGCGGCCGGGGGTGGACTTGCGCGTCGTCGCGCCGATCGGGGTGCCGCCCTGGCCGCTGGCGCGGCTCGGCCACCACCGCGCCTTCGCCGCCGTGCCCGAGGCCGAGACGTGGCGGGGGCTGAATGTCATCCGCCCGCGCTTCCTCGCGCTGCCGGGCACCGGCGGACGGTTCTTCGCCGCGAGCCTCGCCCGCGCGCTCGCGCCCCGGCTGGCGGCGCTGCGCCGGGACTTTCCCTTCGACGTGATCGACGCCGAGTTCTTCTTTCCCGATGGCCCCGCCGCGATCGCGCTCGGCCGGCGCTTCGGGGTGCCGGTGTCGATCAAGGCGCGCGGGGCGGACATTCATCACTGGGGCCAGGGGCCGACGCGCGCCCAGGTCGCGGGCGCCGCGCGCGATGCCGATGGCCTGCTCGCGGTATCGAGCGCGCTGGCGGACGATGTCGCGGCGCTCGGTGTCGCGCGCGACAAGGTGCGGGTGCATTATACCGGCGTCGATCTCGCCCGCTTCGCCGCGACGCCGCGCGCCGAGGCCAAGGCCGCGATCGGGGTGGCCGGGCCGCTGGTGATCGCGCTCGGCGCGCTGGTGCCGCGCAAGGGGCATGAGGTGGTGATCGAGGCGGTCGCGCGGCTGCCGGGCGTGGCGCTGAAGATCGTGGGGGAGGGGGCGGAGCGTCCCCGACTCGCCGCGTTGATCGCCCGGCTGGGGGTGGCGGACCGCGTGACGCTGACGGGCGCGGTGCCCCATGCCGAGCTTGGCCCGCTGCTCGCCGCCGCCGATGTGATGGCGCTCGCCTCGGCGAGCGAAGGGCTCGCCAATGCCTGGGTCGAGGCGCTGGCGGCGGGGGTGCCGGTCGTCATCACCGATGTCGGCGGCGCGCGCGAGTTGTTGACGCAGGGCACCTATGGCCGGCTCGCCGCGCGCGAGCCCGCCGCGTTCGCCGCCGCGATCGCCGAGCTGATCACCGCGCCGCCGCCCAGCGACGCGGTGCGGCGCGGCGCCGAACGCTTCACCTGGGAGGCCAATGCCGAGGCGCTGCACGCGCATCTCGCCGGGCTCGTTTCGGGGCGCCGCCAGGGCCGGTAACCGCCACGGTTGCGCGCGCCGCGCCGCACGCTAGGACAGACGGCCATGCAACGCCCCGCGCTATCCGTCGTCGTCCCCTGTTACAACGAAGAGCCCAATCTCGCTTTGCTCCATGCCCGGGTCGGCGCCGCCGCGCGCGCGGCGGTGGGTGAGGATTATGAGATCGTGCTGGTGAATGACGGTTCGCGCGACGGTAGCTGGGCGGTGATGCAGCGCTTGGCGGCCGAGGACGCACATGTCGTCGCGATCAACCTGTCGCGCAATCACGGCCACCAATTGGCGCTGACCGCCGGGCTCGATCTCTGCTCGGGCGCGCAGATCCTGATCATCGACGCCGATCTGCAAGACCCGCCCGAATTGCTCGCCGAAATGCGCGCGACGATGGCCGAACAGGGCGCCGACGTCGTCTATGCCGTGCGCCGCAAGCGCGAGGGCGAGACTTTCTTCAAGCGCCTGACGGCGGCCGCTTTCTACCGCGTGCTCGACCGGGTGACCGACACCCCGATCCCGCTCGATACCGGCGATTTCCGCCTGATGAGCCGGCGCGCGCTCGATGCGCTGCTGGCGATGCCCGAACAGGCGCGCTTCATCCGCGGCATGGTCGCCTGGGTCGGCTTCCGCCAGGTGCCGTTCGTCTATGATCGCGCCGAGCGGCACGCGGGCGTCACCAACTACCCGCTCGGCAAGATGATCCGCTTGGCGCTCGACGCGGTGACGGGGTTCTCGACCGCCCCGTTGCGTTTCGCGAGCCATGTCGGGCTGGCGCTCACGGGCGCGTCGCTGCTGCTGATCGTCTATATCGCGATCGGTTTCTTCACCGGCAGCGCGGTGCAGGGCTGGACCTCGACGATGCTGGTGGTGGTGGTGCTGGGCGCGGTGCAGATGTTCGTGCTGGGGATGATCGGCGAATATCTCGGGCGGCTTTACGTCGAGTCGAAGCGACGGCCCTTGTATCTCGTCGCCGATGTCGCCGGCCCGCTGAAGGGCCGCGCGAGCCTGGGCTATCAGGCGCTGGAGACGCTCCCCGTGGCGACAGCCGAGCTTACTTCGTCGCCAGAGTGATGATCGACACGCCGGGGCTCATCGGCACCCGGCCGATCAGGTGGCGCTCGATCGCGAACACTTTCTCGAACAGCGCGTTCACCGGCGCGGGCGGGGGGCTGTCGTCGCTGTCGTCCTTGCCCGTCAGCCGCCCGGCGAGGCGGGCCGCGACCGCGAGCGGGAACAGCAGCGAGTTGAAATAGCGCAAGCCATTGTGGCGCAGCCCGCCCGCGCGGATCGCGGCATCCAGGCTCGCCTTGGAATAGCGGCGCTGGTGGTGGTTCACCACGTCGTGCGCGCTCCACAGCCATTGGTGCGCGGGGACGGTGATCAGGATCTTGCCGCCAGGCTTCAGGCAATCGCCCATCGCCTTCAGCGCGGCGACATCGTCGGCGATATGTTCGACCACGTCGAGCACCGCGATCAGATCATAAGCGCCGCGCTCGATCCCCGGCAGCTGGGGCAGCGGCGCGTCGCCGACCGGGCGATCGAGCCGGGTGCTGGCGATGGCGCGCGCGGCATCGTCGATCTCGATCGCCTCGACTTGCCCGAAGCGCGCGAGCATCGGCAGATTATGCCCGGTGCCGCAGCCAATCTCCAGGATGCGCGCGTCGGCGCCGAGCCCGGCATAGCGCGCGACATAATCGGCCAGGATGTCGCGCCGGGCGCGATACCACCAATGGCTGCTGTCATGCTCGGCCATGCGATCATAGACAATGCGTTCCATCAGTCGAACACCCAATAGCGGTTGAGCAGGAAGCCGAGCACCGCCACCAGCAGGATCGCCGGCACCAGCGGCACCCAGGGATGCAGCCCGAGCAGCTTGGTCGCGCTCCAGGTGATCGCGGCGTTGAGCGCGAGGCCAAAGCCCTGCACCAGCACGAACTTCATCTGTTGCGCCGGCCCGCGCGCGCTGCCCTGATCCTTGAAGCTCCAGCGGCTGTGGACGACGAAGCCGAAGCTCACCGCGACCAGGAACGCCAGCGGCACCGCGTACACCGCGCGCGTGCCCGGGAAAATGGTGGCGGTGAGCGGCAGATAGACCGCCGAGTAAACCAGGCTCGATGCCAGCCCGCCGATGCCGTAGCGCACCAGCTGGCCGAACGCGGGATGCGCGCGCGCGGCCTGTAAGTGTCGGATCATTGACTTGCCCTTCTGCGCCCCGCCACTAAAGCGCGGGCGTGAGCGAGGGAAGCCTTTTGAACAGCCCCCGGAACAGTTTCGCGCGCGAGCTCGATCGCGGCTGGTGGCAGTTGCTGCTGATCGCCTGGGTGGGTGTCGCGCTGTGGGAAGTCTATAGCTATTGGCCACAAATCCGCTGGCTGGTGCTGCGCGATACCGACGACAATATGCGGCTGATGCAGGTCCGCGCCTGGCTGGGCGGGCAGGGCTGGTATGATCTGCGCCAATATCGCCTCGATCCGCCGCTGGGCGCCGATATTCACTGGTCGCGCATCGTCGATCTGCCGATCGCCGGGCTGATCGTGGCGCTGAAGCCGCTGGTCGGTGGACCCTGGGCGGAGCGGCTGGCGTGCGGGATCGCGCCGCTGCTGCCGCTGTCGGTGGCGATGCTCGCGCTGGGGTTCACCGCGCGGCGGCTGGTGCATCCGCTCGCCTGGCTGCTGGTGCCGGTGATCGTGCCGCTCGCCACCTCGACGATGCAGATGTTCGAGCCGATGCGGATCGATCATCATGGCTGGCAGCTGGCGAGCCTTGCCGTGACGATCGCCGGCCTGGTCGATCCGCGCGCGCGGCGCGGCGGGGTGACCGTGGGGCTGGCGAGCGCTTTCTCGCTCGCGATCGGGTTGGAGCTGATGCCCTATGTGGTGGGGGCGGGCGGCATCCTGGCGCTGCGCTGGGTGGCCGCGCGCGACGAGCACGAGCGGTTGCGGCTGTATGGCGTGTGCCTCGCCGGCGCGTGCGTGCTCGGCTATCTGGGCTTTGCCTCCTATGCCAATGCCGCCCCGCGCTGCGACGCGCTGACCCCCGTATGGCTGAGCCTGATGCTGTGCAGCGGGGCGCTGCTGGCGCTCGCCGCGCAACTGAACCCGCGGGCGATGCTCGCGCGGCTGGCGCTCGCGGCGGTGGCGGGGGCGGTGGTCGCGGGGTTGCTCGTCACGCTGTTCCCGCAATGCCTCGGCCGGCCGGAGGGCATTTCGGACGAGCTCGCGCGCGACTGGCTGAACAATGTACGCGAGGCCAAGCCGATCTACACTCACCCGCTGCGGATCGCGCTGCCGATCGCGGTCTCGGCGCTGCTCGGGCTGGCGGGGGCGGCGCTGGGGGCGTGGCGCGCGCGGGGCGACGATCGCCTGGTGCCGTGGCTGACGGTGCTCGCGTTCAGCGCGGTCGCGGGCGGGCTGCTGCTGTGGCAGATGCGCGCGGGGCCGGCGGCGCAGCTGCTCGCGGTGCCCGGCATGGTCGCGCTGGCCTGGTTCGGGATGGGCTGGGCACAGGCGAGCCGCTTCGCGCTGGTGCGGGTGTTCGGCACCGTCGCCGCGTTCCTGATCGCCTCGGGCGCGGTGAGCGGGCTGGTGCTGCGCTACCTGCCGTTCGACCGGCCCAAGCCGATCGAGCGCAAGGTCGGGCGCGCGGCGGGCAGCTGTTCGAGCCTGACCGCGCTCGCCCCGCTCGATCGGTTGCCGCCACAGACGATCTTCACCTTTGTCGATCTGGGGCCGCGACTAATCACGCTGACGCATCACCGCGCGATCGCTGGCCCCTATCACCGCAACGGCGCCGCGATCCTTGACGTGCAGCACGCGTTCGGCGGCAGCCCGGCGCGGTTCCGGGCGATCGCCAGGGCGCACGGTGCGACCTTGCTGCTGATCTGCCCCAACCTCGCCGAATCGACCATTTACCGCAGTCGCGACAAGGGCGGTTTCTACGACCGCCTCGCGCGCGGCGAGCGGTTCGACTTCCTGCAGCAGCTGCCGCTACCGGCGCGCTCGCCGCTGCGGCTTTACCGCATCACAGGTTGAACAAGGTCGGGTGCGGGCTTCACGCTCCTCCCCCATAGGGGGAGGGGGACCACGCGAAGCGTGGTGGAGGGGTATGACCCTCAGCCGGGTGGGGGACACCCCTCCGTCAGGCGCTATCGCGCCTGCCACCTCCCCTTCCAGGGGAGGAGCTGACGGGCAGCAGCGGCAGCCTCTAAAGGTTGAACGCGCCCTTCAGCCCGTCGATCACGAACTGCGCGGCGAGCGCGGCGAGCAGCACGCCGAGCAGCCGCGTCACCACCGCCTCCACCTTCGCGCCCAGCACGCGCATGATCGGCCCGGCCAGCAGCAGCGCGAAATAGGTCAGCGCCAGGATCGCGCCGAGCGCCGCCAGGATCACCAGCGTCCGCTCGATGCCCGTCCCGCGCGACATCAGCAGCATGATCGAGGCGATCGAGCCCGGCCCGGCGAGCATCGGCATCGCCATCGGGAAGATCGAGACATCGTCCACCTCGTCCGCCGCGATCATCTTCTGCGCGCGGTCCTCGCGGCGCTGGGTGCGCTTTTCGAACACCATTTCGAGCGCGATCAGGAACAGCATGATCCCGCCGGCGATGCGGAAGCCATCGAGGCTGATCCCCAGCGCGCGCAAGATATCCTGCCCGAACAGCGCGAACACGACGAGGATGCCACCCGCGACCAGCACCGCGCGCCCCGCCATCGCGCGAACATGCGATCGCGGCGCGCCGGCGGTGAGCCCGGCATAGATCGGCGCGCAGCCGGGCGGATCGATCACCACGAAGAAGGTGATCAGCGAGGAGACGAAAAGCTCGATCATCGGCGGGTCACAGCGCCTCGGCGTCGATCGCCACGCCCGCACGCTGGCCGGCGGCGATCAGCGTGTTGCGCAGCAGGCAGGCGATCGTCATCGGTCCGACCCCGCCGGGCACCGGGGTGATCGCCGAGGCGACGCTCGCCGCGCCGGCGAAATCGACATCGCCGACCAGGCCATGATCGCCGCGATTGATGCCGACATCGATCACCACCGCGCCGGGCTTGATCCACTCCCCGCGCACCAGCTCGGCACGGCCGACCGCCGCCACGACGATGTCGGCGCGGTGGACGATGCTCGCCAGATCGCGGGTGCGCGAATGGGCAAGGGTGACGGTCGCGTTCTCGGCGAGCAGCAACTGCGCGATCGGCTTGCCGACCAGGTTCGAGCGCCCGATCACCACCGCGTCGCGCCCGGCGAGGCTCCCCAGCCGATCCTTCAGCAGCATCAGGCAGCCTTGCGGCGTGCACGGCACGAAGCCCGGATGCCCGGCGGCGAGCAGGCCGGCGTTGAGCGGGTGGAGCCCGTCGACATCCTTGGCCGGGTCGATCGCCAGGATCACCGCCCAGGCGTCGATCTGCGGCGGCAGCGGCATCTGGACGAGGATGCCGTCGATCGCCGCATCGGCGTTCAGGTCGGCGATCAGCGCGAGCAGCGTCTCGGGCGCGGTGTCGGCGGGCAGGCGGTGCTCGCTGCCCGCCATGCCGACCGCGGCGCAGGCCTTCGCCTTGTTGCGGACATAGACGGCGGAGGCCGGATCGTCGCCGACCAGCACCACCGCCAGCCCCGGCGCGCGGCCGGCTTGCTTGGTGAATGTCGCGACCTGCTCGGCGATGCGCGCGCGCAGCGCGGCGGCGAAGGCTTTGCCGTCGATGATCTCAGCGCTCATGGGCGCGGACCTTAGGGGCGGGGCGCCCGCCGCGCCAGCCCCCGACCTCACCGTCGAGCCGCTTAAAATCCCCCGCCGATCGCCGCGCCCGCCTGCATCTGCGCGAAGATATAGTCGAGGATGCGGATGCCGAGCAGCACCACCATCGGCGAGAAATCGAGCGGCCCGAAATCAGGCATGATCCGCCGGATCGGCCGGTAGAGCGGCTCGGTCATCCGCGTCAGCCCGGCATAAACCTGGCGCACCGCGTCGTTATAGGTGTTGATCACGTTGAACGCGATCAGCAGCGACAGGATGATCTGCGCGAAAATGATCCAGCTCGCGACATCGAGCAGAATGAGCAGAACGCCAAGCAGCGTGTAGAGCAAAGCGGGTGTCTCCGTTCAATCAGGTGTTATAATAGGATCAAACACTCGGCTTTTCCAGCCCCCGGGCATGGACCAGCGTGCCGGCGCCGCGGCGGGTGAAGATTTCGAGCAGCATCGCGTGCGGCACCCGCCCGTCGAGGATGACGGCGGCGTCGACCCCGGCCTCGACCGCGGTGACGCAGGTTTCGATCTTGGGGATCATCCCGCCGGAGATGGTGCCGTCCGCCACCAGCCCCGCGATCCGCGCCGGATCGAGATCGGTGAGCAGGTCGCCGCCCTTGTCGAGCACGCCGGGCACGTCGGTCAGCAGGAACAGCCGCGCGGCGCCGAGCGCCGCGGCGAGCGCGCCCGCCATCGTATCGGCGTTGATGTTATAAGTCTGGCCATCGGCGCCGATGCCGATCGGCGCGACCACCGGGATCATCCCGGCGGCGGAAACCGTATCGATCACCCGCCGGTCGATCAGTTGCGGCTCGCCGACAAAGCCCAGGTCGACCGCGCGCTCGATATGGCTGTCCGGGTCGCGGGTGGTGCGGGTGACTTTCACCGCGCGCACCATGCCCGCGTCCTTGCCCGAAAGCCCGATCGCGCGCCCGCCCGCCTCGCCGATCCACGCCACGAGTTCCTTGTTGATCGCGCCCGACAGCACCATTTCGGCGACCTGCGCGGTTTCGGCGTCGGTGACGCGCAGGCCATCGACGAAGCTCGATTCGACGCCCAGTTTCTTCAGCATCGCGCCGATCTGCGGCCCGCCGCCATGCACCACCACCGGATTGATGCCGACCGCCTTCAGCAACGCGACATCCTCGGCGAAATCGCGCTGGCGCTCGCCGTCGCCCATCGCATGGCCGCCATATTTCACGACGAAGGTCGCGCCGGCATAGCGGTTGAGATAGGGTAGGGCTTCGGTAAGCGTTTCGGCCTTGGCGAGCAGCGCGGCGCTGGGGCTGTGATCGGTCATCGTCGGCGCTCCTAACGGATCGCGTGGAGCGGCGAAAGCCGCGCGCTCGCCAAATGATGCGCGTGCGTAATCGCGACCGCGAGCGCGTCGGCGGCGTCCGGCCCGGCGAGCTTCGCCCCGGGCAGCAGCCGCGCGACCATCGCCTGCACCTGCGCCTTGTCCGCGCCGCCGGTGCCGACCAGCGCCTTCTTCACCGCGCGCGCGGCATATTCGCCCACGTCGAGCCCGGCGCGCGCCGCCGCGCACAGGCACACCCCGCGCGCCTGGCCGAGCTTCAAGGTCGATTGCGGATTGGTGTTGACGAACACCTCCTCCACCGCCGCCGCCTGCGGATGGTGCTCGGCGATCAGCGCGGCGAGCGCGGCGTCGAGCTGGGCAAGGCGGGCGGGGAGCGCGACGTCGGCAGGGGTCTTGATCCGGCCGTTGGCGAGATGGGCGAGGCGGTTGCCCTCCGCCCGGATCACCCCCCAACCCGTGGTGCCGAGCCCGGGATCGAGCCCGAGGATGATCGTCGCGCGCATCACCGGGGTTTAGCCGGACGCCGGCGCGGATGCTACCGCGCCGCCATGCCGGGGGCCTCGCAACCGTCGGGCAGCTTGGCTCGGGCGGCTTGGAGGGGCCAGATCACCTTGATAACAAAGCAGTGTTCCCGCCAACCGGAGTCGCGGATGCGCCTGTTGATCCTCGCCGCCTTGCCGTTGATCGCCGCCACGCCCGAATGTCCGCCCGGCACACCCTCGTCGGCGCTGCCGCCGCGCGGTTGGCGCGCGCCGGTCACGGTGGCGGCGGGGCAGACGGCTGAGGCGGCGCCGGCCATCGCGGTCAACCAGCCGGCGCGGGTCGGTCTGGCACCGGGCGCCGCGCTGCGCTTTGCCCTGCCGCCCGAGCGCGCGCCCGACCCCGCGAGCCGGGGCGGCACGGTCGCGGTCGAGGTGGCGAAGCCGGGGCGGTACAGCGTCGGACTCGGCACCAGCGCCTGGATCGATGTGGTGCGCGACGGCGCGGCGCTGCCCGCGATCGCCCATGGCCACGGCGCGTCGTGCTGGGGTTTGCGCAAGCTGGTGACGTTCGATCTCTCGCCCGGCCGCTACCTGATTCAGCTGAGTGGCGCCAAGGTGGAGACGACAACGCTGGTGGTGATCCCGGCACGCTGAACGCCTGCCGCGTTTGACGCGCGTCAAAGCCCGCGCCCGCCGCCTGCGCCAGCCTCGCAAGCCTTGGCAATCAGGAGCCCGGGCCATGCGGATCATGCTCGTTCACCCCAATTATCGCTCGGGCGGGGCCGAGATCGCCGGGAGCTGGCCGCCCGCCTGGGCGCCCTATCTGGCGGGGGCGCTGAAACGCGCGGGGTTTGACGACATCGTCTTCGTCGACGCGATGACCGAGGGGCTGGATGACGGCGCGCTCGCGCTGCGCATCGCCGAGGCGGCGCCCGACGTGATCGGCACCACCGCGATCACGCCCGCCATTTATGCCGCCGAGCGCGTGCTCCAGCTCGCGCAGCGCGTCGCGCCGGGGGCGGTGCGGGTGCTGGGCGGCATCCACGGCACCTTCATGTACCCGCAGGTGCTGCACGAGGCGCCCTGGGTGGACGTGATCGTGCGCGGCGAAGGCGAGGAGATTTTCAACGCGCTCGTCACCGCGGTCGCCGAAGGACGCTGGCCCGAGGCGCGCGCGACGATCCGGGGGCTCGCTTATGCGGAAAGGGGGCAGGTGATCGCCACTCCGGCGGCGCCGACGGTGCGCGATCTCGATGCGATCGGCCCCGATTGGTCGATCCTCGATTGGGCGCGCTACACCTATATCCCGCTCGGCACGCGGGTCGCGATCCCCAGCATGGCGCGCGGCTGCCCGTTCAGCTGTTCCTTCTGCTCGCAGTGGAAATTCTGGCGCGATTACCGCGTCCGTGAGCCGGCGAAAGTGGTCGACGAGATCGAGGTGCTGGCGCGCGATCACGGCGTCGGCTTCTTCATTTTGGCGGACGAGGAGCCGACCATCAACCGGCGCAAATTCACCGAATTCTGCGAGCTGCTGATCGAACGCGGCCTGCCCGATACGGTGAAATGGGGGATCAACACCCGCGTCACCGATGTGATGCGCGACAAGGATCTGCTGCCGCTGTGGCGCCGCGCGGGGCTCGTTCACGTCTCGCTCGGCACCGAGGCGGCGGCGCAGCTGAAGCTCGATCTGTTCCACAAGGAAACCACCGTCGCGCAGAACAAGGAAGCGATCCGGCTGCTGCGTGAGGCCGACATTTTCACCGAGGCGCAGTTCATCGTCGGGCTGGAGAACGAAACGCCCGAGACGCTGGAGGAAACCTATCGCATGGCGTGGGATTGGCAGCCCGATCTCGCCAACTGGTCGATGTACACGCCCTGGCCCTTCTCCAACCTGTTCAAGGCGCTGGGGGACAAGGTCGAGATTCACGATTTCAGCCAGTATAATTTCGTGACGCCGATCATGAAGCCGGCGGCGATGGAGCGCGGCGAGCTGCTCGATCGGGTGATGAACAATTACCGGCGCTTCTACATGCGCAAGGCTTTGTTCCATTATCCCTGGCGCGGGACCGGCTTTCGCCGGCGGTATCTGCTCGGTTGCCTGAAGGCGTTCGCGCAGGCCGGTTTCCAGCGCAGCTTCTACAATCTCGGCAAGGTCGGCTATTGGGGGCCGCAATCGAAAAAGGCGGTCGATTTCGGCTTCGATGCCAGCCGCACCATGGCGCCCGCCGCGCTCGGCGATTGGGAGGCGGCGCAGGACCGCGCCGAGCTGGCGCGCGAACGCCGCGCGGTCGCCAAGGCGGCGCGCGCGCTGTCTGCCCCCGCCGCGCCGATCTGCGGACAATGAGCGCGCGGATCGGCCCCAATGCCGCGATCCAGCTCGGCGCGGCGCTCGCCAGCCGCCCGGCGCTGGCGGCGGCCGTGTTCGCCGAGGCGCGCCATCCCGATTGGTTGAAGGTCCCGCCATCGGCGATGCTGCCGGAAGGGGAGGTCGCCGCGCTCCATGCCGCGCTATGGCGGCTCGCCCCCGATCCGCTGCCGCTGGCGCGCGATGCCGGGCGGCGCACCGCCGATTACATCATGGAGCATCGCCTGCCGTGGCTCGCCCGCGCGCTGCTGATCGCGCTGCCGCCCGCGCTCGCCGAGCCGCTGCTGTTGCGCGCGGTGACGGCGCACGCCTGGACCTTCACCGGATCGGGCCGGTTCGCGGTGGTCGGCCACGCGCCGACCCGGTTCGAGATCGCCGCCAACCCGCTCGCCCGGGCGACAGCGGACGCGCGCTGCGCGTGGCACGAGGCGGTGTTCACGACGCTGTGGCAGCGGCTGGTGACGCCGGGGGCGTGGGTGGTGGAGGAACGCTGCGGCCGTGGCATCGCGTCGTGCCGCTTCGTCGTGGAGCGCTATACCTATGCGGGGGCGAGGGTAGGCCCGGCCCGGCGGCGCGCGGCGTTGATGGTGGGCGATGACGGACTCGAACCGCCGACATTCTCGGTGTAAGCGAGACGCTCTACCAACTGAGCTAATCGCCCGCGCCCGCCGCTCTGGCAGCAAGCGGCCAGGCGCGCAAGCCCCGCGCGGCGGGTCAGCGCGCCGTGAGCAGCGCCTGGCGCGCCTGCCAGTGGCGGGCCATCGCCGCCGTCGCCTCCGCCGACAGCGAGATGAAGGCGCGGCGCCGGTCGCGCGGATCGGGCACGCGCTCCAGCAGGCCCTGCTCGCTCAGCCGGCCGATCCAGCGCAGCGCGGTGGTCGGCGCGACCGCGGCGGCGATGCACAGCGACGAAACCGAGACGCGCACCCCCTCCAGCTCGGCGGCATAGAGATCGAGCAGCATGTCCCAGGCGGGGTCCTCGAACAGGCCCGCGCCGAAATGTTCGTCGCGCAGCCGGCGGGCGCGGAGCAGGGCGCGGATATGGCCGGCGCTGCCGGAGGTCGGGGTCGGTTCGCCCCGGAACAGCGGGCGCCGGTCGGCGAGCCCGCCCGGCGGCGGTTCGTCGCGGGTGAGCCGGGCGATCGCCTCCACCAGCCGGGCGATCTCGGCCTGGAGCGCGGCGACGCTCGCCGCATCCTGTTCGCGCACGCGCCCGCCGGCATCGCCGAGCGCGACCGCGAGCGCGGTCACACGTTCGGCGATCGTCGGCGCGCAGAGCAAGGTGGCGCGGCTATCGAGCAGGAACGCGGCCACCAGATCGATCCGCGCGGCGTCGAACGCCACCACCAGCGGCACGTCGAGCGTGGCGGCGCGTTCGAGCAGCGCGGCGAGCGGATCGTCCGCCACGCCGGCCGCCTCGATCAGCACCACATCGGCGGCGCCCGGGCCAGCGAAGTCGGCGGGCGCGACCGGCCCGATCAGTCGCGCGCCGAGATGCCCCACGGCGTCGCGCCCCGCCGCCGCGCCGTCCACCCCGGCGACGAGCAGTACCGCGCGTTCGTCAAGCCGCATCAACCGATCGCCTTGACGATTTCCTCCACCATCTTCTTGGCATCGGCGAGCAGCATCATGGTGTTGTCCATGTAGAACACGTCGTTATCGACACCGGCATAGCCGACGCCGCCCATGCTGCGCTTGATGAACAGCACGGTCTTGGCCTTCTCCACGTCGAACACCGGCATCCCGTAGATCGGCGATCCCTTGTCGGTCTTGGCGGCGGGGTTCACCACGTCGTTGGCGCCGATGATGAAGGCGACATCGGTCTGCGCGAATTCGCTGTTGATGTCCTCCAGCTCGAACACCTCGTCATAGGGCACGTTCGCTTCGGCGAGCAGCACGTTCATGTGCCCGGGCATCCGGCCGGCGACGGGGTGGATCGCGAACTTCACGCTCACCCCCTTTTCCTTCAGCTTGTCGGTCATCTCGCGCAGGATGTGCTGCGCCTGGGCGACCGCCATGCCGTAACCGGGGACGATGATCACCTGTTCGGCCTGGGTCATCAGGAAGGCGGCGTCGTCGGCCGAGCCGCGCTTCCACGGCCGGTCGACCTTGGCGGCGCCCCCGCCGCCGCTGTCGCTCGCGCCGAAGCCGCCCGCGATCACGCTGATGAAGCTGCGGTTCATCGCGTTGCACATGATGTAGCTGAGGATCGCGCCCGAGCTGCCCACCAGCGCGCCGGTGATGATCATCGCGGTGTTGTGGAGCGTGAACCCCATCGCCGCCGCCGCCCAGCCCGAATAGCTGTTGAGCATCGAGACGACGACCGGCATGTCCGCCCCGCCGATCGGGATGATCAGCAGGAAGCCGATCGCGAAGGCGAGCAACGTCACCACCCCGAACACCCACAGCGATTGATCGGTGAGGAAATAGCCGATCAGCCCGAGGATCGCGGCGAGTGTGCCGAGGTTGATGATGTGGCGCGCGGGCAGCAGGATGGGCTTGCCGCTCATATTGCCGTTCAACTTTGCGAACGCGATCACCGAGCCCGAGAAGGTGATCGCGCCGATCGCCACGCCTAGGCCCATCTCGACCCGGCTCTGGAGGAAAATCTGCCCGGCGGCGGCGATGCCGAACGCCTCCGGGTTCAGATACGCCGCCCAGCCAACCAGCACCGCCGCCAGGCCCACCAGCGAGTGGAACGCGGCGACCAGCTGCGGCATGTCGGTCATCTTGATCCGGCGCGAGGTGGTGACGCCGATCACCGCGCCGATCGCGATCGCGATCAGGATTTCGGCGAGCGCGCCATAATCGAGCTGGAAGACATGGCCGCAGAAGGACTCCTTGCCGACGCACGCCTCGGGCGGCAGCTGCACGGCGGGGGCGTGGGTGAGGAGCGTCGTTACCACCGCGATGCCCATGCCGATCATGCCATAGCGATTGCCCTGGCGGCTCGACGCCGGGCTCGACAGCCCGCGCAGCGCGAGGATGAAGCACACGCCCGCGACCAGATAGGCGAGCGCGACCCAGGGATTGACGGCAACCGCTTCGTGCATCGTTTGAGCCCCCATGGCGCGTTACTTCGCCTTCTTCTTGTACATGGCGAGCATCCGCTCGGTGACGGCGAACCCGCCGAAGATGTTGATGCTGGCGAGCACTACGGCCGCGAGCCCGAGATATTTGGCGACCGGCGACCCCGCCGCCGCCCCCGCGACGAGTGCGCCGACGATGATCACCGAGGAAATCGCGTTCGTCACCGCCATCAGCGGCGTGTGCAGCGCGGGCGTGACCGACCAGACGACATAATAGCCGACGAAACACGCCATCACGAAGATCGACAGGGTGGAGATGAAGTCCATCAATAGGCTCCCACAGGAACCTCCCCATGCACCGCATGGGGAGGGGGACCGCCCGCAGGGCGGTGGAGGGGCAAGGCGACGCTTGCCACGATCGCTTCGGCGACTTGTTCGGGATCGGCGAGCACATCGCCGGCCGCGACGCGGATCACGCGCAGGCCATGCGCGGCAAGGAACGCATCCTTAGCGGCGTCACGCTCCGGCTGATCGCCGCAATCATGCGCGTGGCCGTCGATTTCGACGACCAAGCGAGCCGCCGGCGCGTAAAGATCAAGCACATAGGGCGGTAGCGGGTGTTGCTTGCGAAATTTGAGGCCCAGTGCCCGGCGTCGCAGGCAGCGCCACAACAGAACTTCGGGCAAGCTCATCCTTTTGCGGAGTTGCCGCGCTCGCCGCAGCGTCGCTGCCCCTCCACCGTTCGCCGATGGCGAACGGTCCCCCTCCCCATGCGGGGCATGGGGAGGTTCGGCTCTCACCGATGCTGCCCCCGGTTGCGGACGCCAACGAAAGTCACCCCAACAGCCTCGGGTTCACCACCTGGCCGTCCTTGGTCAGCCGGATCGCGTCGCCGATCTCGGCGTCGAGCACCGGGCGCTTGGCTTCCTTGTCCCAGAAGGCCGAGAGGAAATTGAACAGGTTGCGCGCATAGAGCGCCGAGGCGTCGGCGGCGAGGCGGCTTGGCATGTTGCGATGGCCGACGATCCGCACCCCGTGGCGCTCGACCACCTCGCCCGGCACCGACCCTTCCACATTGCCGCCCTGTTCGACCGCGAGATCGACGATCACCGAACCCGGGCGCATCGAGGCGATCTGCGCGTCGCTCACCAGCCGCGGCGCCGCGCGGCCGGGGATCAGCGCGGTCGTGATCACGATGTCCTGCTTGGCGATGTGCGACGAGACCAACTCGGCCTGCGCCGCCTGATATTCGGCCGACATCTCGGTCGCATAGCCGCCGCTGCCCTCGCCCTCGATCCCCGCCACCTTCTCGACGAAGATCGGCTTGGCGCCGAGCGAGAGGATCTGCTCCTTGGTCGCGGCGCGCACGTCGGTGGCGGAGATCTGCGCGCCGAGCCGCCGCGCGGTCGCGATCGCCTGCAGCCCGGCGACGCCCACCCCCATCACGAACACGCGCGCGGCCGAGACCGTGCCCGCCGCGGTCATCATCATCGGGAATGCGCGGCCATATTCGGCCGCCGCGTCGAGCACCGCCTTATAGCCCGCGAGGTTCGCCTGGCTGGAAAGCACGTCCATTGACTGGGCGCGGGTGATGCGCGGCATGAACTCCATCGCCAGCGCCTCGAACCCCGCCGCCGCATAGGCGTCGACCCGGCCGCGCTCGCCGAACGGGTTGAGGATCGCCGCCAGCCACGCGCCGGGCTTGGCGCCGGCAAGGCTCGCCGGATCAGGCCCCTGCACGCCGAGCACGATATCGGCGTCCGCCAACACCCCCGCCCGGTCGGCGATCGTCGCTCCCGCCTCGGCATAGGCGGCGTCGGCGATCGCCGCGCCATCGCCCGCGCCCGCTTCCACCGCCAGCGTCGCGCCGAGCTGGCCAAGCTTCTTCACCGTCTCCGGGGTCGCGGCGACTCTGCGCTCCCCAACGACTTGCTCCTTGAGGACCGCGATTTTCATGGGGCTCAGCGCCAGGCGAGAATGGCGGCGACGAGCAGGCCGGCGACGACGCCGACCGCGCCGCCGACCTTCAGCAGCGTCAGCACCTTGTCGTACGTCGCGCGGTTGGTCTGGATGTCGCCATTGCCGGCCATGATCGCTCCTCGAAATCCAAATTCACGCAAACCTTAACCGCGGCTTGCGCGCCCGCCAAGTCCCCTGGGCCTTAAGCCGGCTTTTACCCCAGCCGCGCTACGCCACTGCCCTGATTTTGGACAGTGGGGACAGGCATGACGCGCAGTGGCCAGCGGATGCTGATGCTGATCGACGATGAGCCGGCGCAGCGCCGCCTCATCGCCGCGCTCGCCGCGCGTGGGGGCTGGCGGACGATCTTCGCGGGCGACGCCGAAACCGCGATCGCCACGCTCGGCACGCAGGACGGAATGCTGCTCGACGCGATCCTGCTCGATCATTGGGGCGCGGATGACGAAGCGGCGGCACTGATCGCCGAGCTGAAGGCACGTCGTCCGGCGCTGCCGCTGCTGGTGCTCACCGCCAATGGCTCGGTCGCGCACGCGGTGCAGGCGATGCGCGCCGGGGCGACCGATTTCCTGGTGAAGCCGCTCGCCCCCGAACGGCTGCTCGGCGCGCTGGAGGCGGCGGTACGCGCGCCCGACGCCGGCGAGCTGCGCCCGCTGACCGAGAAGATCGCCGCGCCGCTGGCGTTCGACGAGATCGTCGGCGCCGATCCGCAGTTCCGCGCCGCGCTCGCCATCGCCGCCAAGGCGGCGCGGGCGCGGGTCGCGGTGCTGATCGAGGGCGAGAGCGGGGTCGGCAAGGAAGTCGTCGCCAAGGCGATCCATGCCGCCTCCCCGCGCGCGCGCCAGCCGATGCTCTCGGTCAATTGCGGCGCGATCCCCGCCAATCTGGTCGAATCCGAGCTGTTCGGGCATGAGAAGGGCGCGTTCACCGGCGCGTTCGAGCGCAAGATCGGCCGCTTCGCCCAGGCCGATGGCTCGACGCTGTTCCTCGACGAGATCGGCGAGATGCCGCTCGACGCGCAGGTGAAGCTACTCCGCGTGATCGAGACCGGCGAGGTGTTCCCGATCGGCGCGCGCCACCCGCGCGAGGTGGACGTGCGGATCATCGCCGCGACCAACAAGCGCCTCGCCGACGAAGTCGAAGCCGGCAATTTCCGCGAGGATCTCTATTACCGGCTCAACATCGTCCAGGTGACGATCCCCCCCTTGCGCGAGCGCACCGGCGACATTCCCGCGCTCGCCCGCCATCTGCTCGCGCGGATCGCGCAACAGCCGGGCCTGCGCCCGATCGGCATCACCGAGGAGGCGCTCCACCTGCTGCTGCGCTATGATTGGCCGGGCAATGTCCGCCAGCTGCAGAACGCTTTGTTCCGCGCGGCGGTGCTGTGCGACGACGCCGCGCTCACCACCGCCGACTTCCCGCAGATCGCCGCGATCGGCAACCGCCGCCCGGGCGAGGCGGTGAGCACGCCCGCGAGCGGCGGAGTGACGCTGTTCCGCTCGGACGGCAATCTGCGGCCGCTGGAGGAAATCGAGGCCGATGTGATCCGCCTGGCGATCGGCCATTATCGCGGCCGGATGACCGAGGTCGCGCGCCGGCTGGGGATCGGCCGCTCGACGCTGTACCGCAAGCTGGGCGAGCTTGGGATCGATACGGCGGCGTGAGCGGCGCTTAAGGCCGACGCTGCATCGACGAGCGTTTCTTCTCCTGATCGGCTTGCACGGGTACGCCAAGTTCGGTGCGAAGCGCGTCGCTGATCAGCGTGCGGTCATACGGATCTTGGGTGACGGTGCCCGCCGCGGGCGACTTATACTGCGTGCCATAGATTTGGGGCTGCTCGATCGTCATGAGGTAGCGATCGAGCGTCGCCGCCGCGATCCAGCTTGCCGCATGATTGCCCTTTGTCATCGCGACCATCGCCAGCGTGTGCGCGAGCAGATAGTCGCCTGGCTTGTCGCCGTGCTGAAAAATGAAGGCGGCGCGTTCATAGTCTTGGCCGGTGTGGAGCGCGCCAGCCTTGAGCAGCGCTTCGGTCCGCGCCTTGCGCGCCTTGTCTTCGGCGATCATCTTTTGGAAGTAAGCGGGCGTTACATCCTTGGGGATGTTCGCGCGCACGGCCTGATCGGCTTCATAAATCTGCGCCATCTCGGCATTGTCGGTAAGTTGCTGTGCCGAAGCGGGTGCGGCGAACGTCAGCAACAGCGCGGCAAGATACTTCATCGCCACCCCTCCAAAAAGCGCGCGACATTCGCGCCCAGCGCCTCGATCGCATAGCCGCCCTCCATCAGCAGCACGCTCGGCCAGCCGGCGGCGGCGATGTCGCGCGCGAGGATCGCGTAATCCCCGGTCGTCAGCTTGAAATGGCTGATCGGATCGCCCTCCCAGGTGTCCGCGCCGAAGCTCACCACCAGCAGGTCGGGACCGAAGCGTGCGATCGCCTCCAGCGCCCGCGCCTGCGCGCGGCGGAAAGCGTCGAGCCTGGTCCCCTGCGGCAGCGGCAGGTTGAGCGTCGCGCCTTCGCCCTCCCCCGCGCCGCGCTCATCGGCATGGCCCCAGTAGAAAGGGTAATCGGTCGCCGGATCGGCATGGAGCGAGGCGTAGAACACGTCGCCGCGCGTCCAGAAAATGTCCTGGGTGCCGTTGCCGTGGTGATAATCGATGTCGAGCACCGCGACCCGCGCCTTCCCGCCCGCGCGTGCGGCTTCGGCGACCACGGCGGCGGCGTTCAGATAGGAATAGCCACCCAGATAATCCGCCCCGGCATGATGGCCGGGCGGGCGGCAGAGCCCGAAGGCTGCGCGCTCCCCGCCGAGCACCGCGTGAAGCGCGGCGAGCGCCGATTGGCAGCTCCAATAGGCCGCCTCCCACGTCTCGCGCGCGAGCGGGGTCGAGGCGTCGAAGCTGTAGCGGCCGACCAGCGCGTCGATCCGCGACAGCGTCAGCGGGCGTCGTCCGACCACCGGCCAGACATAGCCGATCACATCGCCCGGCCGCCCCGCCTCGGCCCAAAGCGTGGGCGCGGTGCGCAGGAAATCGAGATAATCGGGGGTGTGGACCGCCGCGATCGGCGCGAGCCCGAAATCGGCGGGCGCCGCGCCGCCACCGATCGCCGTCAGGATCGCCTCGGCGCGGCGCGGCGCTTCAGCATAGGCGGTGAAGCCGCCATTATGGAGTTCCTGGGCCGGCGCGTGCGCCAATTGGCGCGGATCGAAAAAGGTTCGCATCACCCGGTTTTGCGGGGCGGCACCGCGAAGCGCAAGACGAGGAAGCCCGCCAGCCCGGCGGCGAGCGAGCCGATCAGCACGCCGAGCTTCACCTGCTCGATAAGGGCCGGCTGCTCGAACGCCAGGCCGCCGATGAACAGGCTCATGGTGAAGCCGATCCCGGCGAGCAGGGCGATGCCGTATAGCTGGGTCCAGCTCGCCCCACCCGGGCGCCGCGCGAGCCCCAGCCCTTCGGCAAGCGCGATGCCGCCCAAAATCCCCAGTTGCTTGCCGAAGAACAGCCCGGCGGCGATCGCGACGACGAGCGGCGCCGCCCAGGAACCCGGCGGCAGCGCGCCGAGCGACACCCCGGCATTGGCGAAGGCGAACAGCGGGACGATGAAATAGGCGACGATCGGGCTCAGCGCATGTTCGAGGCGGTGGAGCGGCGAGCCATGCGCGTCGGGCGTGCCCTTGCTCCGCTCGAACGGCACGAAAGCGGCGGCGAGCACCCCGGCGACGGTCGCGTGGACGCCCGAGCGCAGCACCAGCCACCACAGCAGCGCGAACAGCAGCAGATAGGGCGAGAGCGCCCGCACCCCGCGCCCGTTGAGCGCCGCCATCAGCAGCAGCACCCCCGCCGCCGCCGCGAGCGCGGCGAAATCGAGCGCGCCGGTGTAGAACAGCGCGATGATCGCGACCGCGCCCATATCGTCGACGATCGCGACGGTCGTCAGGAACAATTTGAGCGCGGCGGGCACGCGGGGGCCGAGCAGCGCCATCACCCCGATCGCGAAGGCGATATCGGTCGCCGCCGGCACCGCCCATCCCCGCCCGAGCCCCGCCGTGCCGCCCGCGACCACCAGATAGACAAGCGCGGGCACCGCCATCCCCGCCGCGGCAACGATAATCGGCAAGACGCGGTCCGCCGGGCGGGTGAGCGCGCCATCGACCAGCTCGCGCTTGATCTCCAGCCCGACGAGCAGGAAAAACAGCGCCATCAGCGCGTCGTTGATCCACAGATGCACGGTCATCGGCCCCAGCGCCGGAGCGAGCACCGGCCCGGTCTCCAGATGGAGGAGCGCGTGATAGTCAGGCGCGGTCGTGGGCAGGTTGGCGACCAGCAGCGCCAGCGCGGCGGCCGCCATCAGCACCCCGCCGCCCGAGGCGCCGGTGGTGAGCAGCGCGCGTAGCGCCGAGCGCACCCGTTGCCGTCGATCCTGCCGCATTCACGCCTCCCAAGCGTTCAAAAGCCCGGAGGTCGAGAAAAGGTCAAGCGGAAGCGAATTGCACGGCACGCAATCCATGGTGCAACCGCCGCACATCGTCCGGTTTCGATTTAACCCCGCAACGACTCTGCTATAATCAGGGGCGTGCGATAGTCGCACGCTGGAACCCGAACGATGGATCGGGCACGGTGGATCGGAAGAGCGGCGCTCGCCGTGCTTCTGCTCTGGCTGATGCTCTTCGCCGCCCCCGCTTTGTTCAACGCGCATGACACGCCGCGGCTGATCGCCGCGGTGCTGATCGCGGTGGCGGCGGGGGCGGCGATGATCCGGCTGGCGGTGGCGGCGCTGACGCACGTTTCGCCGCCGCCGGACGGGCGCGGCTCTCATGGAGATGATGATGGCTTATGGTGATGGCTCGGCCTTTCGCCCGAGCGTCGGCGCGCAGGCGCGCCGCGTGTTGCTCGCCGTGTTTCTGGTCATCCTGTTGATCTTGATGGCGCTGTTCACCTTCGCGCGGGTGCAGCCGGGCTATGTCGGCATCCGCGTGAACAATATCGGCACCGGCGCCGGCGTCTCGCCCGAGCCGCTCTCGGTCGGCTGGTATTTCGCGCCGCCGGGCACGAACATCTATGAATATCCCATCTACACGCGCACCTACACCTGGACCAAATCGACCACCGAGCAATCGCCGCTCGATGAAAGCTTCGCCTTCCAGGACAAGAACGGGCTGGGCCTGTCGGCCGATGTCGCGGTCGCCTACCATGTCGATTCGAGCCGCGCGCCGATCCTGTTCCAGCGCTATCGATCGAACATGGACGCGATCATCGCGGGGCCGTTGCGCAACGCGATCCGCAACGCGATCGTCGAGCGCGCCGCGCAACTGGGCGTCGAGGAGATTTACGGCCCGCGCAAGAGCGAGCTGATCCAGACCGCGCTGCGCCGGGTGCAGGAATATTTCGCGCCGGTGGGGCTGCAGGTCGAGCAGCTATACTGGGCGGGCAATATCGTCGTGCCCGATGCGGTGCTGCAGCAGATCAACGCCAAGATCGCGAACGAGCAGGCCGCACTCGCCGCGCAAGCCAATGTCGCGACCGCGCGCGCCGATGCCGAGGCACGGGTCGCGCGCGCCGAGGGCGATGCCAAGGCGATCCAGGTCGAGGCGGAGGCGATCCGCACCAACCCGGAAATCGTCAAGCTGCGCGCGGTGGAGAAGTGGGACGGCAAGCTGCCCACTTATTCGGGCGCCGGGCCGCTGCCCTTCCTCGACGTGAAGTGACCGGCGAGGGTGGGGGCGGCGGCGGTGCGCGCTGCCCCTACCCACCCCAACCCAGTTTCGGGTAAGCAGTCCCCCGGACTGCTTAGGTCATGCCGGGGGCATGACCGACCCGAAACTGGGCTGGGGGTGGGTCGAAGCCTTGGCGCGACGAATATCTACCGCGCCAACGCCTCGGCGATCAGCGCGCGGCTGTTCGCCACCCCATAGAGCGCGATGAAGCTGCCCATGCGCGGGCCTTGCGACGATCCGAGCAGCGTTTCGTAAAGCGCCTTGAACCAGTCGCGCAGCCGTTCCTTGCCGAACTGCGCCTTGCCGATTTCGTACACCTCGTTCTGGATCGCCTCTGCATCGGCGCCATCGAGCCCCGCGAGCGCGGCATCGAGCGCGGCGAGCGCGGTCGCTTCCTCGGGCGTCGGCGCGCGGCGCTGGAGCGTCGGCGCGACGAAATCGCGATTATAGGCGAGCGCCTTGTCGATCAGCGTGTCGAGCGCGGGGTAAGCCTCGGGCGTCGCGTCGGCCACATAGTTGCGCAAATAAGCCCAAACCTGCTCGCGCGTCGCCCCGGCGCCCATCACCCCCACCAGATTGAGCAGCAGCCCGAAAGTGACGGGCAGCGCCTCCGCCGGCGGGGGGCCGTTGTGGATGTGGTGGACCGGATTGCCGAGCTTCTGCTCGATCGGCTGATCGGCATAGGCCGCGCGAAACTGCCAATAATCGTCCACCGCGCGGGGGATGACGCCCATGTGCAGCGCCTTGGCCTTTTTGGGTTCGCGATAGATGTAGAAGGCCAAGCTCTCGTCCGAGCCATAGGTCAGCCATTGTTCCAGGCTGAGGCCATTGCCCTTGGACTTGGAGATCTTCTCGCCCTTTTCGTCGAGGAACATCTCGTAGTTGAAGCCCTCGGGCGGCTGGCTGCCGAGCACGCGCGCGATCTTGCCCGACTGGATCACCGAATCGATCAAGTCCTTGCCCGCCATCTCGTAATCGACGCCGAGCGCGACCCAGCGCATCGCCCAATCGACCTTCCACTGCATCTTGGCGCCGCCGGAAAGGATCGAATGGGTGATCCGCTCGCCCTCATCATCAAAGGCGACGAGGCCCGCCTCGGCGTCGATCACCTCGACCGGCACCTGCAGGACGATGCCGGACTTGGGGCTGATGGGGAGGACGGGCGAATAGGTCGCGCGCCGCTCCGGCCCGAGCGTCGGGAGCATCACCCCCATGATCGCGTCATAATGGCGCAGGATGCTCTTCAGCGCTTCGTCGAAGCGGCCGGCGGTATAGTAATCGGTCGAGCTGGCGAACTCGTATTCGAAGCCGAAGCGATCGAGGAAGTCGCGCAGCATCGCGTTATTGTGATGGGCGAAGCTCTCATGCTTCTCGAACGGATCGGGCACCTTGGTCAGCGGGTGGCCGAGATAGCGCGCCAGCATCTCGCGGTTGGGCACATTGTCGGGCACCTTGCGAAGCCCGTCCATATCGTCGCTGAACGCGATCAGCCGGGTGGGCGCGCCGGTCAGCGCTTCATAGGCGCGCCGCACCATCGTCGTGCGCAGCACTTCGTTGAAGGTGCCGATATGCGGGAGGCCAGAGGGGCCATAGCCGGTTTCGAACAGCACCGGGTCGGCCTTGCCTTGCGGATAGCGTTTCAGCAGCTTGCGGGCTTCCTCGAACGGCCAGGCCTTGGACTCGAGCGCGGCGGCGCGCAGGGTATCGGGATCGGTCATAACGCCACAGGCTCTGCCGCGCCCGCGCGCCGGGCGCAACCATTTGCCGCTTGTATGTGTTGGAGCGGTTATATAACTAATGAGTTATGGACCATCGACTCGACCGGCAATTCGCGGCGCTCGCCGACCCGACGCGGCGGGCGATCCTCGCGCGCCTGGCGCAGGGCGAGGCGACCGTGGGCGAGCTGGCGCGGCCATTCGGCATCAGCCAGCCGGCGATCTCGCGGCACCTGAAAGTGCTGGAGGCGGCGGGGCTGATCGAAGGCGCGCGCGCGGCGCAGGCGCGCCCCCGGCGGTTGAAGGCGGAAGGGCTGGCCGAGGCGCGCGCGTGGATCGACGGCCTCGCCAGCTTCTGGAACGACAATTTCGATCGGCTCGACGCACTGCTCGGCCAACAGGAAGGACCCCCGGCATGACGACCCCGCGCTTCACCATCACCCGCCACTTCGCCGCGCCGCGCGAGCGCGTCTGGGCCGCCTGGACCCAGCCCGAGCAATTGGCGCGGTGGTTCGGGCCGAAGGGCAGCGCGGGGACGATCCTGGCCTTCGATCCGCGCCCCGGTGGCGAATGGCGCGGACGGATGGAGACGCCCGATGGCGCCACCATGTTCAGCAAGTTCGTGTTCCGCGAGGTGACGCCGCCCAGCCGGCTGGTGTGGGTCCACGGCTTCGCCGACGCAGCGGGCAACCGCATCCGCGCGCCCTTCGCCGCGCAATTCCCGCTCGAACTGCTGACGACGGTCGATTTCGCCGAGGACGGCGCGGGCACCCGCATCACGCTCGCCTGGGAGCCGCTCGACGCTAGCCCCGAGGAGGAAGCGTTCTTCGCCAGCATGATGGCGTCGATGGAAGGCGGCTGGAGCGGCAGCTTCGAGCAGCTCGACGCGCTTCTCGTTTAGAGCGGGGTCGAGGCGCTTACCGTGTCGATGAAGGCGATCCCGTCATATTGGGTGGCGAGCGTGGTGGGGCGGTAGGTGCGGGTGTCGTTCTCGGGCTCATAGCCGCCCCCGATCGCGCGCAGACCGAGCTGGGCGGCCGCTCGTTCGCGCCAGCCGGGCAGCCGCTCGAGCTGGGGCAGCGTGACGAAATAAGCCTTGCCGAGCGCGGCCAACGCGACATCGAGTGATCCATCGCGGGCCGGGCCAAGGGTGTTGACGATCACCCCCTTGACCCCCTGGCGCTGCGCTCGCGCCTCGCCGTCGCGAAACGCCGTGCCCAGCGCGAAATAGCCGGCGCCGAGCGCATCGCCTAGCACCCCACCGAGCAGCTTCACGCCCGAAAATTCATGCGTTTCGCGGTTGATATGGCCGTTATGCGCCCACACCGCCACCTGGCCGGTTGTCTGCTTGGCCTCGGCGAGGATGCGCTGCGCGCCGAACGCGTCGCGCTGGGCATAGGCGGCTTCGAAGCTCGGCTGCTTGAACAGCGCGAAGGCGTTGTCGATCGCGTCGAACAGCCGCGCGCGGGCGGCGACGGCAGGCGCGCCGAGCGCCGCCTCAAGCGCCGGCCGCGCGGCCTGGAATGCCGCCCTCGCCGGTGCCACCGCCGCCACGAAGGCGCTCGCGGTCGCCGGGTTATAGGCCTGGATCGGCCTGGGATTGGCGGCGAGTTCGGTGAACGGGGCGGGGAAAGCGACCGCCACTTTTGCCCGATCGCACAGCGCGACGATCGCCGCCGCGTCGGCGCCCGGCGTTTGCACGTCATAGCCGAACAGCGCGATGCGCCGCGCCGCCGGCCGGCTCTGGTTGATGCGCCGGATCAGCTCGATCAGCGCCGTCATCTCGGCGGTGGCGACGGTAAAGTTGCCGGTTGCCTTCAGCAACGGCGCGATCGCGTCCGGCCGCCCTTCGCGCACGATTTCGTCGAGCGGCAGCATCGCCGCGCCGCCAATTTCGAAGCCGATCGCGCTCAACCGTCCGGCTTGGGCGAGCGCGGTGATGAAGCTGGTCTTCAATTCGAAGATTTCGTGCGATCCATGCGTCGCCTCGCCCAGGCCGATCACCCGCGCGGCGCGCGTCGCCGCCAGGAAAGCGCGCGCGCCGGGCGCGGTCGGCGGGAAATCCGCGCCGGGCAGCGGGCTGACGCCAGCGCTCGCCGCTCGCAGCGTGCCGGGCCAGAACGCCGCCGCTGCCATGCCCCCCAAAACGCCCCGCCGCGATGGATTGATGCGCATGTCCGGTTGCCCTTTCGTTCTTATTTGATCATGGCAGTCAGGTGTCGGCGAAAATGCCCTATCCCGCGCTTCACGCAAGCCATGGCGGCATTTGGATCGCGCATGAAGGTGATACCCGCCCGGTATCCCGCGCCGAGGCGATCCGGCGCGCGGGCGATACGCCGATGATCCTGCTCAATGCGCCGCTTATCGCGCAGCGGCTGGGTTATGCCGAGCTGTCGGGGCTCGACGTGCTCGAGCTGTTCGCGTTCCTGCACCCGGCGCGCTTCATGGTGCCGACGCCCAAGGGGCTCGCCGCCGTGGCCGGGCTTGCCGCGCCGGCGCGCGATGCCGATGTGCCCGCGCTGTTGATCGCCGCCGCCGAGGCGCTGATCGCGCGGATCGACGGCGATTGGCCCGAGCGCGAGGGGGCGTGGGGCGCGCTTCAGGCGCTGGCGCGGTTGCGCTGGCCCTGGGCGGCGGCGCTCGCGGCGCACATCCCCCGCCCGCCCGCGCACGAGCCCTTCCTGTTCGCGCGCCTGCCCGAATGGGAGGAAGCCGCGCCGCGCCCCGCGCCGCGCACCGTGACCATCGCGCCCGAGGCGGCGGTCGAGCGGCTGGCGCGGCTCACCGGCGCCGGCGCGGAGCAGCGCCCCGGCCAGCGCGCTTATGCCGAGGCGGCGAGCACCGCCTTCGCGCCAAGGGTCGCGCGCGAGGCGCCCAATCTGGTGCTGGCGGAGGCGGGGACGGGGATCGGCAAGACGCTTGGCTATCTCGCCCCGGCGTCGCTCTGGGCGGAACAGGCCGGCGGGGCGGTGTGGGTCTCCACCTTCACCAAGGCGCTGCAACGCCAGCTGGGGCACGAGACCGCGCGGCTGTTCCCCGATGCCGTGCAGCGCCGGGCGCGCGTCGTCACCCGCAAGGGACGCGAGAACTACGCCTGTCTGCTCAATCTGGAGGATGCGCTGCAGGGCGGGTTCCAGGGGCGCGCGGCGGTCCTCGCGCAGCTCGTCGCGCGCTGGGCGGGGTACACCGCCGATGGCGACATGGTCGGCGGCGACCTGCCCGGTTGGCTGCCAACCCTCTTCCGTCGCAACGGCGCCCCCGCGCTCACCGATCGGCGCGGCGAGTGCGTCTATGCCGGCTGCCCGCATTACCGCAAATGCTTCATCGAACGCGCCGCGCGTGCCTCGGCCAATGCCGACATCGTCATCGCCAACCACGCGCTGGTGATGGTCAACGCCGCGCGGGGGCGCGAAGTGGCGACGCGGCCGACGCGCTATGTGTTCGACGAGGGCCACCACCTGTTCGACGCCGCCGACGCGATGTTCGGCGCGTCGCTCTCGGGCGCGGAGACGATCGAGCTGCGCCGCTGGGTGCTTGGGCCGGAGGCCAATGCACGGGGGCGCCGCCGGGGGCTTTCGGCGCGGCTGTCCGATGTCGCGAGCTATGACGCGGGCGGGGCCGAGGCGATCGCCGCCGCCGCCGATGCCGCGCGCGCGCTGCCGAGCGACGGTTGGCTGGCGCGACTGGCGGAGGGCCAGCCCTTTGGCCCGGTCGAGGCGCTGCTCGCGGCGGTGCGCGGCCTCGTTTATGCGCGCGACACAGGCGCCGAGGACGCGGGCTATGCCCTGGAGACCGAACTCGCCGAGCCCGACGCCGCACTGATCGAGGCCGCCGGCCCCGCCGCGCGCGCGCTCGCCGAGCTCCACCGCCCGCTGGTCGCGCTCGGCCGGCGGCTGGAGGCGGTGCTCGATGAAGCGCCGGACTGGCTCGATGCGCCCGCGCGGGCGCGGATCGAGGGCGCGATCGCCTCGCTCGGCTGGCGCGCGGAAACGGTGAGCGCGTGGCTCGCGCTGGTCGCGCGGATCGGCGGCCCGGCCGACCCCGATTTCGTCGATTGGCTCGGCGTCGATCGGGTCGAGGGGCGCGAGTATGACATCGGCCTCCACCGCCGCTGGCTCGATCCCACGCGCCCCTTCGCCGAGATCGTGCTGAAGCCCGCCCAGGGCGCGCTGATCACCTCGGCCACGCTACGCGCCGGCGGCGATTGGGCGGTGGCGGAGGCGCGCGTCGGCGCGCCGCACCTGCCGCGCCCGGCCGAACGGTTCGAGGCCGAAAGCCCGTTCGATTACGCCGAGGCCGCGCAGGTGCTGATCGTCACCGATGTGAAGAAGGGCGATGGTGCCGCGCTCGCCAATGCCTATGCCCAGCTGATCCTGGCGGCGCGGGGCGGAACGCTGGGGCTGTTCACCGCGATTCGCCGGCTGCGCGGCGTTCATGCCCGCATCGCCGATCGCCTCGCGCGCGAGGGATTGCCGCTCTACGCGCAGCACGTCGATCCGATCGACACCGGCACGCTGGTCGACATGTTCCGCGACGAGCCGCACGCCTCGCTGCTCGGCACCGATGCCCTGCGCGACGGGGTCGATGTGCCCGGCCATTCGCTGCGGCTGGTGGTGCTGGAGGGCGTGCCCTGGGCCAAGCCGAGCGTGGTTCACGCCGCGCGCCGCCTGGCGAATGGCGGCAGCGCCTATGACGATCGCCTCGTCCGCGCGCGGCTCGCCCAGGCGTTCGGGCGGCTGATTCGCCGCGCCGACGATCGCGGGACGTTCGTGCTGCTCTCCCCCGCGGTGCCGAGCCGGCTGCTCGGCGCGTTCCCGGCGGGCGTGCCGATCGCGCGGGTGACGCTGGAGGAGGCGGTCGCGCGGGTATCGCTTTCCACGCGCGCGCCGCTGGTGCATGAGGCGGCCGAGCAACCAAGCGAGCGGCGATGAAACATCTGTTCCTGCTGCGCCACGCCAAGTCGGGCTATAGCGACGATATTCCGCGCGACTTCGATCGCCCGCTGAACGCGCGGGGCGAGCGCGCGGCGGAGACGATCGGCCGCTATTGCCGGCGCGAGCGGCTGGCGTTCGACGCGGCGATCGCCTCCGACGCGGTGCGCTGCGTGCAGACCGTTGCCGGGGTCGAGTCGGGGCTGGGGGCGGCGCTCGGCGTCCAGTGGCAGCGCGGGCTTTATCTCGCCTCGGCGGCGACGCTGCTGGAGGCGGTGCAGGCTCTGCCCGGGGCGGCGAGCCACGCGCTGCTGGTGGGGCATAATCCGGGGCTTGAGGATCTGATCTTCGATCTGGTGCCCGAAGGCGATCCGCTGCGCGACCAGGTCTATGAGAAATTCCCCACCGCCGCGCTCGCCGAGCTGGTGGCGGAGGGCGGCTGGAGCGATTTCGGGGCGGCGGCGGCGCCGGGCGCGGTGCGGCTGACCCGCTTCGTGCGCCCGCGCGATCTCGACCCCAGCCTGGGGCCGGACGGGGATTAACGCCCGCCGCGCGGCTGGCCCCCGCGCCGAACAACCGCTATACCCGCCCCATGTCGCTTATCCTCGCCGCCACGCTGTCGACGCTGGCGATGATCCTGATCGTCGCGGTGCGCTATCTGATGGTCAGCGGTGCCTTCGCCTTCGCGACGCGGCTGCGCCACCCTGGGCTCTACCACGGCCTCGACAAGCAGATCGTCCGCGAGATCCGCTGGAGCCTGATGAGCGCCGCGATCTATGGCGTGCCCGCCGGCGTCGTGGCCTGGGGCTGGCGCAACCAGGGCTGGACGCTGATCTATGAGCGGCCGGGCGACTATCCGCTCTGGTATCTGCCGCTGTCGATTTTCCTCTATCTCTTCGCCCACGACACCTGGTTCTACTGGACCCATCGCTGGATGCACCAGCCGCGCTGGTTCCGCCTGGCACACGCCGTCCACCATGCCAGCCGCCCGCCGACCGCCTGGGCGGCGATGGCGTTCCACCCGATCGAGGCACTGACTGGCGCAATCGTGATTCCACTACTGGTGTTTATCGTGCCCATTCATGTCGCGGCGCTTGGTTTCGTGCTATTGGTGATGACGGTGATGGGGGTCACCAACCATATGGGGTGGGAAATTTTCCCCGCGTTCATGTGGCGGGGGCCATTGGGAGCATGGTTGATCACGGCGAGCCATCACCAGCGGCATCATGAGGAGTATCGGGGGAATTATGGCCTCTATTTCCGGTTTTGGGACCGGCTGTGCGGCACCGACCGCGGGGTCGGTCGCTTCGCGCCGCGCAAGGCGCCTGGTGGCGGGTGCGGGCCTGCTGGCGAGCCTGATGGGGGCGAGCCCGGTCGCCTCGCTCCAGGTCACGGTCGATAGCCTGCGCTCGACCAAGGGCGAGCTGCGGGTGTGCCTCACGGCCGATCCGCGGAACTTCCCCGCCTGTGTCGACGATGCCCGCGCGGTGACGCGCACCGTGCCCGCCGCCGAGCGGGGCCTGCGCTTCGAGGGGCTGCCGCCCGGCCATTACGCGGTAGCGGTGATCCACGACGCGAACGGCAACGCCAAGCTCGACACCTTCATGGGCATCCCGAAGGAAGGCTTCGGCTTTTCGCGCAACCCGGCGATCGGCTTCGGCCCGCCCAAATTCACCGCCGCCGCGTTCGATCTGGGCGCGGAGGGGAGCGTGCAGCCGGTGAAGATGCGGTATCTGCTGTAGGTTTTGGTTCACGCGGGAGGCGAATGCCCGCGAGACGTGGCCCAACCAAGCCCTCTCCCCTTCAGGGGAGAGGGTTGGGAGAGGGGGACCGAGGCGTGCCGCTGCCCCTAGCTTCCCCTACACCCCACCCCTTCCTCTGGAGGGGAGCGGGCTTTTTCTCGCCCCGCCCTGCCGCGTGAACGCTATACTTCCGACCCGCCCCACGCTAAACACGCCGCTTCCCCGGGGGGCCGCGCCGAAGCGGCTGAGAGGCGGCTGAGGCCGCGACCCGCTGAACCTGATCCGGTTGAGACCGGCGGAGGGAGGGAGCGTCCACGCCCTCACTCCGTAAAGCGAAGGAGTGAGCCTCATGGCGGACATCAACGCGCGCACCGAAATCGGCGTGACCACCGGGCCGATCCGGGGCAGTCGCAAGGTGCATCTCCCCGCGCCGGGCAGCCACGGCGTTCGCGTCGCGATGCGCGAGATCCTGCTCGAACCCGGCTCGGGCGAGCCGCCGCTGCGGGTGTATGACACCAGCGGCCCCTATACCGACCCCGATGTCCTGATCGACATTTCCGCCGGGCTCGCCCCCTTGCGCCGCGATTGGATTCTCGCGCGCGGCGATGTCGAGGATTATCAGGGCCGCGCCGTCCGCCCCGAGGATAATGGCCAGCTCGGCCCCGATCGTTCGGGCGGGGTGCCGCAATTCCCCCACACCGTCCGCCGCCCCTTGCGCGCCAAGCCCGGCGCCAATGTCAGCCAGATGCACTATGCGCGGGCGGGGATCATCACCCCCGAGATGGAATATGTCGCCGCCCGCGAAAATCTGGGGCGCGAGATCGCGCGCGAGGCGCTGCTGCGCGACGGCGAAAGCTTCGGCGCGGAAATCCCTGATTATGTAACCCCCGAATTCGTCCGTGACGAAGTGGCGCGCGGCCGGGCGATCATCCCCGCCAATATCAACCACCCGGAAAGCGAGCCGATGGCGATCGGCCGCAATTTCCTCGTCAAGATCAACGCCAATATCGGCAATTCGGCGGTCGCGAGCGACGTGGCGAGCGAAGTCGACAAGATGGTGTGGGCGATCCGCTGGGGCGCCGATACGGTGATGGACCTTTCCACCGGGCGCAACATTCACGACACGCGCGAGTGGATTCTGCGCAATTCCCCCGTGCCGATCGGCACCGTGCCGATCTATCAGGCGCTGGAGAAAGTCGGCGGCATCGCCGAGGAGCTGAGCTGGGAAATCTTCCGCGACACGCTGATCGAACAGGCCGAGCAGGGCGTCGACTATTTCACCATCCACGCGGGCGTGCGCCTGCCCTACATCCCGATGACCGCCAAGCGCGTGACCGGCATCGTCAGCCGGGGCGGCTCGATCATGGCGAAATGGTGCCTGGCGCACCACCGCGAGAATTTCCTCTACACGAACTTCGAGGAAATCTGCGCGATCATGAAGGCGTATGACATTTCGTTCAGCCTGGGCGATGGCCTGCGCCCCGGCTCGATCGCCGACGCCAATGACGAGGCGCAGTTCGCCGAGCTTTATACCTTGGGCGAGCTGACCAAGATCGCCTGGAACCATGACGTGCAGGTGATGATCGAAGGCCCCGGCCATGTGCCGATGCACAAGATCAAGGCCAATATGGACAAGCAGCTCGCCGCCTGCAGCGAGGCGCCCTTCTACACGCTCGGGCCGCTCACCACCGATATCGCGCCGGGCTATGACCATATCACCAGCGGCATTGGTGCGGCGATGATCGGCTGGTTCGGCACGGCGATGCTCTGCTACGTCACCCCCAAGGAGCATCTGGGGCTGCCCGACCGCGACGATGTGAAGGTGGGTGTGGTGACGTATAAGCTCGCCGCGCACGCCGCCGATCTGGCGAAGGGCCACCCGGCGGCGCGGCTGCGCGACGATGCGCTTTCGCGCGCGCGCTTCGAATTCCGCTGGCGCGATCAGTTCAACCTCTCGCTCGATCCCGACACCGCCGAGCGCTATCACGATCAGACGCTGCCGGCCGAAGGCGCCAAGACCGCGCATTTCTGCTCGATGTGCGGCCCCAAATTCTGCTCGATGAAAATCACCCAGGAGGTTCGAGAATTCGCAGCCGGCAGGGCTGCGAATAGCGGCCATCCGGGGGATGGACGCGATCTCGAACCTCGCGAGTTCGCGGCGAAGCAGAATGAAAGCGCCGACAGCTTCATCGCCGCCACCCCGCCCGAACTGACGCCCGAATCCGCCGAGGCCGGCATGGCCGAAATGAGCCGCGTCTATGACGCGATGGGCCGCGAGCTGTATCTCGGCGCCGGCGGAAGGGAGCGTGACTGACACCCCCGCCGTCGCGCGGGCGCTCGCCGAGCAGGGCTATGTCGTGCTCGCGGGCGCGGTGCCGGCGGATTGGCTGCCGGGGCTGCGCGCGGCGTTCGAGGCGGGGGTGGTGCCGTCCGACGCCTGGCCGGTGCCGCGCGGGGCCGACTGGCGCCACGCGATGGTCGATCTCGACCCGCTGGTGCGCGCGGCGTGCCGTCTGCCCACGCTGATCGCCGCCGCGCGCCGCCTGCTCGCCGAGCCCTTCTTCCTGGCGCAGGTGGAGGGCCGCGCGCCGTGCCCCGGCAACGCCCCGCAACCGCTTCACCGCGACGCGGCGGGGATGGCGGGGCGGATCGTCAACGCGATGATCTGGCTCGACCGCTATGACGCCGCCAACGGCGCGACGTGCGTCGTGCCCGGCTCGCACCGCGCGGCTGCGGGCGATGGCGGCACGCCGATCACGCTGGCGGGCGAGGCCGGCGATATTCTGGTGTTCGATCCCGACCTGCTTCACGGCGCGACGACCAACCATGACGGCGCCCCCCGCCGCGCGCTGCTGCTGCTCTACGCCGCGCAAAGCCTGAGGGCAGCGCAGCGCGCGACCGAACGGCTGCGCGGGGTGCGCATGGCGACGGAGGAGGTGTTCGGGAGATGAGGCGACGATGCGCTCCGCCGTCGCCCCGTCGCCCCATCCCGGCGCGCGGCGGGCGCGGCCGATCGCTGGTTCGGCCGATGGGGAAAGGCGGATGGTGGGTCCGCCGGGATTCGAACCCGGGACCTCTCGATTAAAAGTCGCTTGCTCTACCGACTGAGCTACGGACCCACGCGGCCCCGCACATAGCCGCTTCGCGCGCCAGTGCAAGGGCGGGCGAGCTGGCGGACGGTGCGCCCGCTGACCGGATCGCGCCAATCGGGGGCGATCGCGGCGAGCGGGCCGAGCACGAAGTCGCGGGTGCGCCACGCCGGATGCGGGATCACCAGCCCTGGCGAGACCCACGCGCCGCCCGACCACAGGATCAGGTCGAGATCGAGCACCCGCGCCCCCCAGCGTCGTCCGGGGCGGCGACCGAAGCGCGCCTCGATCGCCTTCAGCGCCGCCAGCACCGCATCGGGCGGGGCGGCGATCGCGACCAGCGCGGCGGCATTGGCGAAGCGCCGCGTGGACGGGCCGAGCGGGGCGGTCTCGACGATCGGCGACACCGCCCGCACCGCGCCCAGCTCGGCGAGCGCGGCCACCGCCGCCCGCAGCACCCCGCGCGGGCGTCCGGCGCGCCCAGACCGGTTCGAGCCGAGCGCGATCGCGTAGAGATAGGGCGCGCTTGGCACGGACATCGCCGCCGCCTATCGCAGCGGGCGTGACCATCTCAAGCCTTGAACCGCCGCGCGATTGCCCGCTCTGCCCGCGCCTCGCCGCGTTCCGCGCGCAATGCCGCGCCGAATTTCCCGATTGGTGGAACGCGCCGGTCCCCGCCTGGGGGGACGCCGAGGCGTGGCTCGCGGTGGTGGGACTCGCGCCCGGCAAGCACGGCGCCAACCGCACCGGGCGGCCGTTCACCGGCGATTATGCGGGCGAGCTGCTCTATGCGACGCTCGCCAAGTTCGGTCTGTCCCGGGGAAAGTTCGACGCGCGACCCGATGACGGTCTGGCGCTCAGCGGCGCGGTGATCCTCAACGCGGTCAAATGCCTGCCGCCCGAGAACAAGCCCGTCCCCGCCGAAATCCATGCCTGCCGCCCATTCCTGGAGGCGCAGCTGGCGGCGCTGCCGAAGCTGCGCGTGGTCGTCGCGCTAGGTCAGATCGCGCATCAATCGGCGGTGAAGGCGCTGGGCGGCAAGCTGCCCAAGGCCAAGTTCGCGCACGGCGCCGAGCATCGCCTGCCATCGGGGCTGGTGCTGATCGATAGCTATCATTGCAGCCGCTACAACCAGAATACCGGGCGGCTGAACGCGGCGATGTTCGAGGCGGTGTTCGCCCATGCGATCACCCATCGCCCGCCAGCGGCGTGACTTTGCGCGGGCGTCGCGCTAAAATCGGCGCGTAAAAGCGAAAGGTTAGCCCCTATGATCCTGCTGATCGCAGCACTCGCCGCGAACCCCACCCCGCCGCTGGTCGACAAGGGCAAATGCGCCCCCGCCCGCCTGGAGCGCGCCGGCACGCCGCGCCCGGCAAGGCCCGAGACACTCGACCGCCAGCCCGATGCCGAGCTGTATTTCACGGTGTGGCGCAGCGTCGACAATTGCCCCAAGCCGGTGAAGGTGCGCGAGGCGCGGGCGCGCTAGCCGCCCGGTAACCCCCGTCCCGGGGCTGAACACTTCGCTCCCGGTGAGCAGCCCAGCCCGGGCCACGCGCATGGCCCCCATCCCATCTTTCGTCTATGGCCGTGCCATAACCGGGGGGTGAGTCGATGAGTTTGGTTGGCCGCATTCAATGCCTGTTCGGCGTGCATCATCGCTCGCAGGGGCGGGCGAAGCCGGATGACGCGCGCGGCACCTATGTCAGCGTCTGTCGCCATTGTGGCGTTCCGATGGAGCGGCAGAACCGGCGCTGGGTGCGCATCAAGGGCTGAGTTCAAGGCGCCGCCGCGAGCGATTGCTGGCGTTCGATCGTGCCGAGCCGCACCGCGGGCCGATCCGGCCCAACCGAAACCTGCTCCGCCAGCACCCGCGCCCCGCGCGCCAGTTGCAGGCGATACTCGCCATAGCGAACGCGTTCGAAGCTGAAGAAGCCGTCGAACTCGGTGCGCAGCCGATAGGCGACCTGGCCCTTGGCATCGACCAGCTCGATCACTTCGCCGGCGGCCGCCCGCCCGTCGATCAGCAGCGTGCCGTCGACGGTGGAGGTGGCGGTGATGCCCAGCAGCACCGGCGTCACCAGTCCGGCGCGTGGCACCGCCGCCACGCCCTTGTCGCTCGGCAGCTGGAACGGATCGGGGATCGCGCTTTCGTCGAGCGAGACGCGCACCGGCAACGCGGGGCTGAGGCCGTCGATCAGGATCGCGGTTTCGCCGGGTTGGGGGTGTTTGGGCGGGGCGATCGGCACGTCGTTCACCAGCAGGCCCGGGGGTAGGGTGAAGGGCTCGTCGTCCTGGCGAAGGCCGTCGCCGTTCAGATCCTGGAACGCCATCACCGCGACCGCGCCGCTCGCTGCCTGCGCGGTCGAGCGGAAGCGGCCAAAGGCCCCGCGCGCGTCGCGCCCGATCCCGAATTGCAGCGACAGGCCGAGCGCGAAACCGCCCCGGCTATCGACCAAGCCATTGCCGCTGAGCGAGAAAGCGGCGAAGTCGCGCGTATAGCTCAGCCCCGCGCTGCTGAGCCCTTCATTGCCATTATGCGTGAGCGTCGCCTGCACCTCGTCATGCGAGCCAAGCGACCAGTTGGCGGCGGCGCTGGCGCCTTGCAGCCCCAGCCGCGGGGCGACCGCGAGATCGATCTCACCGCGCACGCGCACATGGCCCAGGCGACTGTTGAGCAGCAGCCCCGCCAACGCCTCTTCCCGGCTGTCGCCGCCGACGATGCTCTGCCGCTGCCAGCTGCCGATCAGGCTCGCCGAGAAGCGCCGCGTCGCGATCGAAACGCGCCCGCGCGCCGCGAGCAGATGCTCGCCGCGAGACTGGGTTTCGCGCAGATCGAACCGGATCGGCACGATCAGCCCGAAAGCCCGCACCGGCTTGTCGAGCGCGATCGCGGTGATCGCGTTTTGCTCGGGGTTGAGTCGCTCGCTCGCCAGGCCGAAATTGCGGATCGTCTCGATCGAGAAGTTGGTGCGCCACAGCTGGCCGAACAAATTGGCGCGATAGGCCTGGCCGCCGCTGGGGTTGGCGGCGACCTCGAGCTGGGCGAGCGTGCCGAATGGGCTGGCGCGCAAGCTTCCCTCCAACAGCGTTCGCGCCCCGTCGAACACCGGGATGCGGTGCGCGGCGAGCGCGATCGAGGTGCCGTGGCCGAGCCCCTGCTCGACGCCGAGATCGGCACGCCAGCCAAAGCGCCGCGCGTTGATCGCCGAGACGCGCGAGAATTCGATCAGATCGCGGCGATCCTCGACGATGTCGGCATAATACCAGGTCTCGCCGCCCACCGGCATTTGCGCGCCGATGTTATAGCTGCGCCGCTCGCGCCGGACCTGGCCTTGCGGGCCATAGGCCACGATCTCGAACGCGTTGACGCCGTAGCGGAGTTCGACATCGCGAAACTCGTAGCGCCCCAGCGTGCTCGCGGTTTCGCTGCGCAGCAATTCGCCGTTGCGATACAGCTCGACATCCCAGCCACGCGGCAGAACGCCGGTGAAATCGGTGGTGTCGAAACGGCTGGCGGTGCCGATCGGGCGGTTGGTGATCGCCGCGCCGCGCCCGGGCGTCGCCTGCACGCCAAGCGCGGTCGAGGGGCTGGCGACATCCCCGAGCGCGAATTCGGTCGCGTGCGCGGGGCCGAGCAGCTGCGCGGCGATATCGCTGCGATAGAGCCGCAGTCGCAGCGCCTGGGGCGCGCCGCTGGTGTCGGACGACAACCGTGCTTCGGCCGAGAACCAGGCGAGTTCGCCCGCGCCGAACAATTCATAGCGGGTCTCGCGCCGCAGGCCGTCGCCGCGATCCTGCACCGCGGCCGAGGCGATCACATCGAGCGACGGCATCCGCCATGCGCGATAGGGGAGCGCGACGCGCGGGAGGTCGGAAGCCTTGTCCTTGCCGCCGCGCAGCCGTTCGGCGGCGGCCGCGCGCTTGGCGGCGGCCTCGATCGGCAGCGCACCCTTGGCCGCGATGCCGAGGATCGCGTTGCTCGTATCGGGCGTGAAGGTCAGGCCGAGCCAGCGCCCGAGTTCGGGCGCGAGCACGCACCAGCCCGAGCGGCTTTCCCAGATGGTATCGGGCGTCAGCTTCGCATATTCGCCGGCGAAGCGGACCTCACCCTTGTCGCGATCAATCTCGACCCGGTGATTCTCGTCAAATGCCCAGCCCCGCGCGCCCCGCGCGCCCGGATCGATCGTGATCGCGATCTGCAGCGCGTCGAGCACGTCGCCGAAATCGAGGCATAACCCCGCGCTGGTGTTGAACGCGCGCACGCCGTGGCCGATCTGCAGCGAGCCGAGGCGCGCGTCGAATAACAAGGCGTCGTCGGGGTCGACCTTGTGCGTGCTTTGCTGCGCAGCAATCGGCGCAGCATGAAGCGCGAGCGCGGCGAGCAGCGCGCGGGCGGCGGCGAGCGCCGCGCGCCACCAACCCCCCGCGCGCGCCATCGTTCAGGGGGCCGGCGTCCGCGCCAGCGGCACGTCGCTCGGCGCGGCGCCGGCGGCGGCGGGATCGGTTTCGACGAACCGCACGCTCAGCGCGCCCTTGGCCTGCGCCAGCCGCTTCGGATCGATCGGCATGCTCACGCTGCGCTGGTCGACTTCGGGATAGGCTGCGATGCCCTTCATCGCCGCGATCGGCTCGGCGCGGCCCGCCTCGCGCAGTTCGAGCGTGCCATAGACCGAACGGGCGCCGCTGCGGCCGAGCGTCACCGTCACCTGCGGCGCGGTCGCCGGGCCTTCGAGCTTGGCGGCGCTGAGCTTGGCCGCGCCCGCCACTTCGCCGATGCGCACGATCAGCGGGATCGCGACGCCGTAGATCGGGGTGAGCTGGATCGACATGCCGTCCGCCGTGGGGGTGGGGGCGGTGCTGCTCGGCACGTCGGGCGCGTCGGGCACGGCGCGGAACAGCAAGTGCGCGCGATATTCACCGGTCGCCAGGCCCGGCGGCGCGCGCACCCCGATCCGCACCGTCTGCGACTGCCCCGGCGCGAGCGTGATCTTGCGCGGCGCATAATTGAGCATGTCGAGCGCGGCCGCCTCGCTCGGGCGTGCCTCCGCCTCGTCGACCGGGCGGATCTGCCCGGCGGCGTCCATCCGTCGCAACACCAGCGAGATGCGGTAGGTGGTCGTGCGCTGGCCGGTGTTGCTGACGATCACCTCGCCACCGCCGGCGCCGCCCAGCACCAGGCGGGTCGGCGCGACGAGCAGATCGCCTTGCGCGCGCGCGGGGGTGGCGACGGCGAGGCCCAGGGCCAGCGCCGCCAGCATGAACAAGCGGAACATCGGGGTTATCCTTGTGCTGGCCGCGCGCGGCCTATTGATAATTGACCGAGACGGTGAACTGCCCGGTATAGGTGCCCGCCGCCTGCGATGCGCCGACACTCAGCGTGCCGCCGACGCGGAACGGATTGGCCCCGGCGACCAGGGTGATCGTCCGCGTCTGGGTGGCGAGCGCCACGCTCATCCGGTTGGTGCCGCTCGTCAGCTGGATCGTCGGCGTGTCGATCGCGACGACGACGGTTTCACCCACCGTGCCGGTGACCGCGAACGCGGCGCCGGTGGTGGTGCCCAGGCAGCGCAGCGCCGCCGGGCAAGTGCGCGTGCCGTCTTCGGCGACGACGACGCTGCCCGCCGCCGTGCCAGCGACCACGCGCCCGAAGTTCAGATCGGCGGTCTTGCTGACGGTGATCGCCTGAAGAATGCGCACCGACACGTCGCCGGTCGCGGTTTGCGCCGCGGCGGGCGCCGCCATGGCCGACAAGCCCAGCCCGGCCAGGCCGAGCATCATCAATTTCTGCATCGTTCCACACCCCAAATATGTGGCCGACATCGGGTCCAGCGCGTCGGCTTGGGGCAGCTATGGGCGCGATATGGTTATCATTACGCTAACCGTACCGAGTTTCTACGGGGCTATCGGCGGTTCAGAGATAGTCGAGCACCACCAGATACGCGCCGCGATAATCCCCGGCGGGCTGGTTCGCGCCGATCGAGAGCGTTCCGCCCACGGTGAAGCGAGTCTGCCGCCGGCCGCCGAGCAGCAGCAGCGTGGTGGCGGAAGGCGTGATGCGGACGCCGAGCGTCGCCCCGCCGGTCGCGCGCAGAATCGTCGGCGCGACGGTCACGGCGACCGCGTAATCCTTGGGTCCGGTCACGTAGAAATCGCCCGCGCGCGCGCCGCTCAAACATTGCACCCCGGCGCAGCGGACATCGCCATCGGGCGTGACCGTGACTTGGCCCGCCCGGCTTCCGGCCACGATCGCGCCGAAGCTCAGCGCGACCCCGGCTTGCACCTGCGGCGCGCGGCGTTGCGCGGCGGCGGGGGGCGCGACCAGTGCGGCCAGCACCAGGGCGGGGAGCAAGGCTGGCGGCGGGCGCAAACAAAACGCTCTGGTCATGGTGGCTTCCAGCACCACCATGCCAGAGCGGCAAGGCATTCACCAGTAGGCGCCGGCGCGAACCGCGGCAGGGAAGGGACGGCGAGTGCCGCGCCGGCTAGCCCGTGGTGAAACGCGGTTACTGGTAGTTGACCGAGACGTTGTACTGGCCGGTATAGGTGCCCGCCGCCTGGTTGGCGCCGACCGAGAGCGAGCCCGCCACGCGGAAGCTGCCGGTGCCGCCCGCCAGCGTCAGCGAGCTCGTCGCCGTCGTCAGCGCGACCGCCATCGACTGGGTGCCGTTGCTCAGCTGGATGCTAGGCGTATCGATGCCCACCGACACGGTTTCACCCGCGGCGCCGGTCACGTTGAACGCGCCTGCGGTGGTGGTGCCATAGCAGTTGAGGCCGGTGCCGCAGGTGCGGGTGCCGTCTTCGCCAACCGCGACGGTCGCCGCGCTGGCCGAGGCAACGACGTTGCCGAAGTTCAGGTCGGCGGCCTTGGTGACCGTGATCGCCTGGAGGATCTTGACCGTCGCATCGCCCTGCGCGGTTTCGGCATGAGCCGGCATCGCCAGGCCAGCCGCCAACACCCCGGCGACGCCGAGCAGCTTGAAATTCACCTTCATGTGCAAAACCCCTAAAGCAAATTCGAAGAAGCCGGCCCCAGCGACCGACAACCCCGGTATAACTACGGGGGATTACCGACAGGGTTAGAGACTCTGGTTAAACACGTGCTTACCATCATTTGATGGTCGGCGGCACACCAGGTGTGATTTCGTGGCTTGTTGCTATTGATATTGCAGATCGAGCACGTAGCGGCCGGTATAGGCGCCGGGCGCCTGGTTGCCCGCGATCGTCAGCGTGCCGCCGACGCTCAGGTCGCCGGTGCCGCCGCGCAGCGTTACCTCGCGCGCCGACACCAGCGGGCGCAGGGCGACCGATTCGCCGCCCGGACCCGCCAACGCCACGCTTTCCGAAATGCCGATCGCGACGACATCATCCGATCCCGACAGCCGGAAGCGTGCCGCCTGGCCGCGCGACGCGCAGATCATGCCGCCGGTGCAGCTGAGCGCGCCATCGGGCGACAGCGTCATCACGCCGCCGGTGGCGGAGGGCAGCACTCGCCCGAAATCGAGCGGTTCGGCCTGTTCGGCCGATGCGGCGCGCAGAATCACGACGCTCGCATCGGCCGAAACGCTCGATCGCGTTTGTGCTGCCGCGCTGCTGGAAAACGCGGCGGCCACGATCAAGAAGGGCAACGACACCGAGGGGTTTGGAACGATGTTGCTGCCTCTCATGGCCGAAGCGTTAGCCTCGACTCATCGGTAATTACGTAAGCAGATAGCCTGAAGCGGAAGTTAAGCATCTTTTGGAAATCCGCGCCTTCCCCAATTTGGGGGGGCGCTCCTCCCTCCGGCTGCCACCCAAGCGGGGCGCCCACAAGCCGCGAAAAACACGGTTCCGACCTTCACTTGCACCAAATCAAGAAAATCTATTACAAAATTGCAGAAAATTGCGGCATGTTGATCGTTCGTGCCGGCCGCCGCCGGACGACAGGGGCAACGACCCCTATTCAGGGAGACTGTGGGGATGACCAAATTCGGGTTCGCGCTTGCGGCGAGTGTCGCGCCCTTGGCGCTGGCGATGCCGGCGGCGGCACAATCACTGCCCGCTGCCGCCGAAGAGCAGGAAGCCCCCGCCCAGGACGTGATCGTCACCGGATCGCGCGTTCCGGGCCGCACCGTGGCTGACAGCCCGGTGCCGATCGACGTGATTTCCGCCGAATCGCTCAGCCGCAGCGGCCAGACCGAGACCAACAAGCTGCTCAACCAGCTCGTCCCCTCGTTCAACTTCCCGCAGCCGTCGCTGACCGATGGCACCGATTCGCTGCGCCCGGCGACGCTGCGCGGCCTGGCGCCCGATCAGGTGCTGGTGCTGGTGAACGGCAAACGGCGGCACCAGTCGGCGCTGATCAACTTGAACGGTTCGGTCGGGCGCGGCTCGACCGCGGTCGATCTGAACGAGATTCCGCCGATCGCGATCGACCGGATCGAGGTGCTGCGCGACGGTGCCTCGTCGCAATATGGCTCGGACGCGATCGCCGGCGTCATCAACCTGCAACTGTCGAAGCGGCCAGGGGTGAGCGCGAGCGCGACCTATGGCCGCTATGTCACCACCTTGCCGGGCGTTTTCCAGGTGGCGGGCGTGGCGCTCGCCGCCAATGGCCAGCCGCAGATCCTAACCCCCGGCGGTGGCAACAACGACATTCTGCGGCTGAACAACGGCCCCGAAGTGACGCGCGACGATGGCGGTACGCTCACGCTCGCCACGCGCTTTGGCTTGCCGATCGGGCCAGACGGCTATTTCAGCTTCTCCGCCCAGTTCCGTGATCGCAACCCGACCCAGCGCTCGGGCGCCGATCCGCGCCGGCAATATCCGCTGGTGGGCGGGCTGAGCGATCCGCGCGAGCTGACGATCGATCGCTTCACCCATGGCTATGGCGATGGGCAGGTGACCGATTACAACCTGTTCTTCAACGCCGGCGCCAATCTCGGCCCCGATCTGCAGGTCTATGCCTTTGGCAGCTACGGCATCCGCGACGGCATCGGCGCGGGCTTCTATCGGCGCGCGAACGACGCGCGCAACCGCGATTTCTCCGCCTCCACCACCACTTTCGTGCCCTATTACCCCAACGGCTTCCTGCCCCGCATCAAGAGCATGATCGAGGATGCGTCGGGATCGATCGGGATCAAGGGCGATGTCGCGGGGTGGAATGGCGATCTGTCGTTCACCGCGGGCTCGAACCGGCTCGATTACCAGACGATCGACAGCTTCAACGTCTCGCTTGGTGGCGCCAACTCGCCGCAGCGCTTCGACGCGGGCGGGCTGTTCTTCCGCCAATCGACCGTGAACCTCGATTTCAACCGCAAGTTCGATATCGAGGGGCTTTCGAGCCTGGGCGTCGCGTTCGGCGGCGAATATCGCAACGAGAATTTCGCGATCCGCCAGGGCAGCGTCGCAAGCTATATCAACGGCCCCTTTTCGGCGGCGCCGTTCAATGGCGCGGGCGGGGCGCAGGTGTTCCCCGGCTTCCGTCCCAACAACGCGATCGACGTCTCGCGCCGCAGCTATGCCGGCTATGTCGAAATCGATGTCGACGTGACCAAGAATTTCGTCGTCCAGGGCGCGGGCCGGTTCGAGACCTATTCGGACTTTGGCGAAACCTGGAACGGCAAGATCGCCGCGCGGTGGGAGATCATCCCCGGTATCGCGATTCGCGGCTCTGTCTCCTCGGGGTTCCGCGCGCCGAGCCTCGCGCAGCAATTCTTCGCGACCACCTCGACCAACAACACGGTGGTCAACGGCGTCGCGCAGCTGATCGAAGTCGGCACTTTCCCCGCGACCAGCCCGGTCGCGACCGCGCTCGGCGGGCGCCAGCTGCGCCCCGAACGCGCGCTGAACATCGCCGGCGGCATCACCTTCACCCTGATCGACGGGCTCAGCATCACCGCCGATTATTATAACATCCGCATCAACGACCGCGTGCTGCTGACCGAGAACCTGACCGGGGCGGCGGTGGTCAACCTCCTTACCGGGGCGGGGATCACCAATGTCACCTCGGCGCGCTTCTTCGTGAACGGCGCGGATACGCGGACCCAGGGCGTCGATATCGTCGGCAGCTACCGCGTGCCCGAGTTCGGCGCGGGCAAGTTCACGCTGACGGCGGGCTATAACTACAACAATACGAGCATCATCAATCGCGCGGTGCTGCCCTCGCTGCCGGGCATCGTGTTGTTCGGGCGCCAGGAAAGCTTCCGCCTGACCGACGGCCAGCCGCGCTCCAAGCTCAACCTCGCGCTCGATTGGGAACTGGGCAAGTTCAGCGCCACCGCGCGCACCAACCGTTATGGCACGGTATGGACCGCGTCCAACGGCGCGCTCACCGCACCGCTCGGCACGGTCGCGGGCGATTTCCAGCTGACGCCCAAATGGGTCACCGATTTCGAGCTGCGGTATCGGCCGACCGGGCCGCTGCTGCTGGCGGTGGGATCGGACAATATCTTCGACGTCTATCCCGATCGCCTGCCCACCGGCGACGCGGCGGGGGCGCCGGGGTTCACCCCGAACAGCTATTTCCTGCCGTACAGCAACCTGTCGCCGTTCGGCTTCAACGGGCGCTTCGTCTATGGCCGGGTGGCGGTGAACTTCTGATCGGGGGCTGACGGCAGCGGCGGCAGGAACAGCCAGGCGAGCGCGGAGGCGGCGAAGCTCGCCGCGCCGATCAGGAAGATCGTGCCGCGATCGGCGAGCATGGGGGCGAGCGCGCCGAGCCCCAGGCTCGCCACCAGTTGCGGCACGACGATCGCCAGGTTGAACACGCCGAGCAGCAGCCCCAGCTGGCGGGCGTCGGCGCGATCGGACAGGATCGCATAGGGCAGGCTGACCATCGCGCCCCAGCCAACCCCCGCGATCGCCAGCCACAGCCACAGCGCCGGCGGGCTCGCCACGAACAGCCCGATGGCGGCAAAGCTCAGCGCCATCAGTAGCAGTGCCGCGGCATGGACGTGCGCGCGCCGAAAGCGCCGCGTCGCCGGCCCGAGCAGCACGAGCGGCGCGAGCGCGCCGACCGCGTTGAAGCTGAGCAGCCCGAGCGCCGCCACCCGCCCGAGCTCATCGGCGCCCAGCGCCGGCATCCGCTGCTGGAGGAACGGCGTGAGGAAGATGAACAGGCAATAGGCGCCCAGCCAGCTGAAACTGTGCGCCATCACCACCTTGCGCATCACGATGCGCTGATCGTCCCCCCGCGCGCCCAGCGTCGGCACGGCGGCGAGCAGCACCGCGAGCCCCGTGAATGCCATCAGCGCCGCGATCGGCGCCTTGATCCCCAGCCCGTGCAGGATCAGCAGCAGCGCGACCAGCGCCGCCATCGGGCCGAGCGGGGCGGCGCACGCGATCACCAGCCGCGCGTCGAAGGTTAAACCGCGCGCGCCCGGCGCCCCGCGCTGTTCGCGCAGCAGCAAGGTGGGGATCACGCCCAGCGCGAGAATCAGCGGCGGGGCGATCATCACCAGCGCCAGATTCCCCGCCCAGGCGCCGAACGCATAAGCCGCGACGCTGAACCCGCCCGACAGCGTCTGCATCCAGACAAACCCGATCGAGCGTTCACGCCCCTCCGCGGTCAGGTCGGCGATGATCGCCCGCGCGGGATTGAGGCCGATATTCACCGCCAGATCGAGCAGCAATGTCACCCCGATCGCGACGCCGATAACGCCCGCCACCCCGAGCGCGCTCGCGATCATGTCAAGATGGGGCAGCGCCAGCAGCGCGGCGGCCGACGCGCTCACGCTCACCAGCAGGAACGGGCGCCGCCGTCCGCCCAGCCACCAGACGCGGTCGCTCCAGGTGCCGACCAGCACCTGGCCGATGATCCCGGCGATCGGCCCCGCCGCCCACACCATGCCGATCTGGTCGATCGCCAGCCCATAGCGCGTCGCCAGCAGCCAGCTGAGCACCGACACTTGGACCGAGAGCGCCACGCCCAGCGCCGCCGCCGGCAAGCCGAGCAGCACCGCCGGTGGCATGCGCGCCGGCTTGGGTTGCGTAAGCAGCATTGTTCCTCCCCCGCGGCACTTGGTGGCCGCTTGCGGGCAAAGCTAGCAGCTTGAGGGCTGGCGCAAAGGGGCCATTGCCGGGCGCGCCGCCTCGAACGCGGCGATGGCCGGTTCGGCGCGCAGGGTGAGCGCGATCTCGTCGAGCCCGGTCATCAGGCTGTCGCGGCGGAACGGATCGAGCGCGAAGGCGAAGCGGTCCTGGAAGGGCGTGGTCACCGTCATTGTCTCAAGGTCGATCGTCAGCGGCGCCTCGGCCGCCACCGTCATCAGCCGCGCGACGGCATCGGCGGGCAAGGCGACGGTGACGATGCCGTTCTTGAACGCGTTGCTCGCGAAAATATCGGCGAAGCTCGGCGCGATCACCGCGCGAATGCCGGCATCCGCCAGCGCCCAGGCGGCGTGCTCGCGGCTCGATCCGCAGCCGAAATTCTCGCCGGCGATCAGGATCGGCGCACCGGCATAGCGCGGATCGGCGAGCGGACTGCCGGCTTCGGCGCGCATCGCCGCGAGCGCGTGGACGCCGAGCCCTTCGCGCGCGGTGGTCTTCAGATGCTCGGCGGCGATGATCGCGTCGGTGTCGATGTTCGCGCGCCCCAGCGGGCAGGCGGTGCCGGAGAGGCGGGTGATGCCGTTCATGCGAATTCCCGCACATCGGCGAGGTGGCCGGCGATGGCGGCGGCGGCGGCCATCGCCGGGGAGAGCAGATGCGTGCGCGCGCCCGGTCCCTGGCGTCCGGCGAAATTGCGGTTGCTGGTGGAGGCGCAGCGCTCGCCCGGCGGCACCTTGTCCGGGTTCATCGCGAGGCACATCGAGCAGCCGGGCTCGCGCCATTCGAAGCCCGCCTCGGTGAAGATGCGGTCGATCCCCTCGGCCTCCGCCGCGCGCTTGACCAGCCCCGAGCCGGGGACGACCAGCGCCTGCTTGATGCCGGGCGCGATCCGCCGCCCGCGCACGACTTGCGCGGCGGCGCGCAGATCCTCCAGGCGGCTGTTGGTGCAGCTGCCGATGAAGATATGCTCCACCGGCACATCCTGCAGCGCGGTGCCGGGAGTGAGGCCCATATAGGCGAGCGCGGCGCGGGTGCCGGCGGGATCGGCGGTCGCGTCGGGGTCGGGGACATGCCCGGTGATCGGCGCGAGCTGATCGGGCGAGGTGCCCCAGGTGACGACCGGGGCGATCGCGCTCGCATCCAGGCGGACGCTCCCATCGAACGCAGCGCCGGGGTCGGTCACGAGGGTTCGCCAGCGCGCGACCGCCTGCTCCCACGCCTCGCCCCCGGGCGCGCGCGGACGGCCTTTGAGATAGTCGAACGTCTTGTCATCGGGCGCGAACAGGCCCGAGCGCGCGCCCGCCTCGATCGACATATTGGCGATCGTCAGCCGCCCCTCGATGCTCATGGCGGCGAAAGTGTCGCCGCGATATTCGATCACCTGGCCCGCGCCGCCGCCCGCGCCGAGCCGCGCGATGATCGCGAGGATCACATCCTTGGGCGAAACGCCGTGGCCGAGCGTGCCTTCCACGCGCACCTCCAGCGTCTTCGCGGGGCGCAGCCAGAGGCATTGGGTGGCGAGCACATGCTCCACCTCGCTGGTGCCGATCCCGAAGGCGAGCGCGCCGAGCGCGCCATGCGCCGCCGTATGGCTATCACCGCAGACGAGCGTGGTGCCCGGCAGGGTAAAGCCCTGTTCGGGGCCGATGACATGGACGATCCCCTGTTCGGGCGCGGTGGCGGGGATATAGGGGATGCCGAAATCGGCGACATTGGCCTCAAGGGCGGCAAGCTGCGCCGCGCTCGCCGGATCGGCGATGGGGAGCGGGCGCCCGGCGGCGTCGGTCCGCGCGGTGGTCGGCAGGTTGTGGTCGGGCACCGCCAGCGTCAGATCGGGGCGGCGGACGCGGCGCCCGGCGGCGCGCAAGCCGGCAAAGGCCTGGGGCGAGGTGACTTCATGCACAAGATGCCGATCGATATAGAGCAGGCAGGTGCCATCCTCGCGCCGGGCGACGACATGATCGTCCCAGATCTTCTGGTAGAGCGTGCGCGCCGTCATGCCGCGGCTTCCAGCGTCGTGGCGGCGAAGGCGGTGCGGATCGCGGCGCCCAGCTCGGCGGTGGTCGCCGCGCCGCCGAGATCGCGGGTGCGGCAGCCGCCAAGCACCGCCGCCTCGATCGCGGCGTGCAGCGCGCGCGCCGCCGCGCCCTGGCCGAGCGCGTCGAGCAGCATCGCTGCGCTCGCGATCGCGCCTGCCGGGTTGGCGACTCCCTTGCCGGCGATGTCGGGCGCCGAGCCGTGGATCGGCTCGAACAGGCCGGGACCGCCATTCCCCAGGCTCGCCGAGCCGAGCAGGCCGATCGAGCCGGCCACCGCCGAGAGTTGATCGGAAAGAATATCGCCGAACAGATTTTCGGTGAGGATCACGTCGAAACTCGCCGGCCGGCGGACCAGCTCCATCGCGGCGGCATCGACATAGAGGTGATCGAGCGTCACGCCCGGGTATTCCGCCGCCACCTGCCTCACCACCCGCCGCCACAGCCGCGAGGTGGCGAGAACGTTAGCCTTGTCGACGAGCGTCACCCGCCCGCGCCGGCCCCGCGCCGCGCGGAACGCGACATGGGTGACGCGGGCGACTTCGGCGGCACTATAGGCGCAAAGGTCGCTCGCCGCCTCGGGGCCTTCCTCGCGCGCGCCGAAATAGAGGCCGCCGGTGAGTTCGCGCACGACGAGAATGTCGGTCCCTTGCGCCAGTTCGGGGCGCAGCGGCGAAAGCGCCTCCAGCCCGGGAATCACCCGCGCGGGCCGCAGATTGGCGTAGAGGCCGAGGGCGGCGCGTAAAGCCAGCAACCCCGCCTCGGGCCGTTGCGGTGCGTTGTCCCAAGCCGGCCCGCCGACCGCGCCCATCAACACCCCGTCCGCCGCGCGGCAGGCGGCGAGCGTCGCCTCAGGAAGCGGCGTGCCGCAGGCGTCGATCGCGGCGCCGCCAAAGGGGTGCTCGCTCAGCTCGAGCGCGAACCCGCCTTGATCCGCCGCCAGCCGCAGCGCGGCCACCGCCTCCGCCGTCACCTCCGGGCCGATGCCGTCCCCCGGCAGCACCGCTAGTCTCATGCCGCGCGCGCCTGCCCCGCCGCGCCCAGCGCGCGCACCGCTTCGGCGTTGCTGAGCGCATCGACGAAGGCGCTGACGCAGCCCGGCACGATGTCGCGCGCCCGCGCGCGTCCGGTGAAGCGCTCGCCGCCGGTCTCGATCGCTATTTCCACCAGCACCTTGGCGCCTTGCCCGTCATCGCCGGGATCGGTGGGATCAGCCGCCAGATATTGCATCTCCAGATGCTCGACCCGCGCGGGAATGCCGATGATATGGCTCACCGCGAGGAACGCCGCGTCCAGCTCGCCCGGGGCGGCGGCGACATCGGTCACCTTGCCGCGCTCGCCATGATCGAGCTCGACGCGGGCGACCGGCTGGGCGGTGGCCGACACGGGCGCGCGAATATCGACCTTGCTCAGCCGCCACAGCCGGGGCGGGCGGCCGCTTTCCTGCGCGCCGAGCAGCGCGAGCAGCCGCGCGGTATCGACCGTGCCGACCTCGTCCGCCACCGCCTTGAACGCGGTGAACAGCGCGTCGAGCTTCTCGCCATCCAGCGCATAGCCGAGCGCGCGGGCGCGCGCGGCGAGCGCATGGCGCCCCGAATGCTTGCCGAGGACGATCCCGTCGGTCGCAAGCCCGATATCTTCCGGTTTCATGATCTCGTACGTCTCGCGGTTCTGGAGGATGCCGTGCTGGTGGATGCCCGATTCATGGGCGAAGGCATTGGCGCCTACGATCGCCTTGTTGCGCGGCGGCGGGGTGTTGGTGGCCTGGGCCAGCGCGCGGCTCGCGTTCATCAATTGCGGCGTGTCGATCGCGGTCGTGACGCCGAACGCATCGGCGCGGGTTTTCAGCGCCATCACCAGATCTTCCAGCGCGCAATTGCCCGCGCGCTCGCCAATGCCGTTGAGCGCGCATTCCACCTGGCGCGCGCCGCCCTTCACCGCCGCCAGCGAATTGGCGACCGCCATCCCTAGATCGTCATGGCAATGCGCCGAGAAAATCGTCCCGGCGGCGTGCGGCACCGCGCCCAGCAGATAGCGGAACAGCGCCTCGATCTCGTCGGGCGTCGCATAGCCGACCGTGTCGGGCACGTTGAGCGTCGTCGCGCCTTCCGCCGCCGCCGCCGCGAGCGCCTCGACCAGGAAGTCGCGCTCGGTGCGGATCGCGTCCTCGGCGGAGAATTCCACGTCGTCGCACCGCTCGCGGGCATAGGCGACATTGGCGCGGATCTCGCTCAGCACCTGCTGCCGCGTCATGCCGAGCTTGTGCTCGCGGTGGATCGGGCTGGTGCCGAGGAAGACATGGACGCGGCGGCGGCTGGCGGGGGCGATCGCGGCGAGTGCCGCGTCGATATCGGCACGCCGCGCGCGGGCGAGCGAGGCAATCACCGGCCCCTCCACCTGCGCGGCGATGGCGCGAATCGCCTCGGCCTCGCCCGGGGAGGCGCCGGCGAAGCCCGCCTCGATCACATCGACGCGCAAAGCCGCGAGCGCGCGCGCGACGCGGAGCTTGGCATCGGGCGTCATCGAGAAACCCGGCGCCTGTTCGCCATCGCGCAAGCTCGTGTCGAAAATCCGTACATGGCTGTCCGTGCCGGTCATGCGCGTGGCCCTTCGCTCAGAACTTCGATGTGGTGGATGCCGTGCAGCCGGCGGAGCTGGCGATCGAGCGTGTGCGGGCAGCGCCCGGCGTCGCGCGGCGCGAGATCAAGCGCGATCCGCGCCGGCGCCCCGCTTTCCATGCGGATGCCGGTGAGCGCGAAGCCGCGTCGCTCGATCAGCGTCAGCAGCCGGGGCACCGCGCCCTCGGCGGGATCGAAGGCGATGGCGAGGGTGACGCTCATCGCTCCATCATCCGGATATTGGGGCTGTTCGGCGGCACCAGCGGCCACACATTCGCGCGCGGGTCGATCCGCGCCTGGCACAATATCGGCCCGCGCGTGCGCAGCAGCCGCTCGATCGCGCCCGGCACCTCGTCGCGCCGGTCGATCGTGAATGCCTCGATCCCGAACGAGCGTGCAACCTCGGCGAAATCGGGATTGTCCGACAGATCGACTTCGGAGAAATTCTCGTCGAAGAACAATTCCTGCCACTGGCGGACCATGCCGAGCTGGGCATTATCGAGCAGCAGGATCTTCAGCGGCAGCCGGTAGCGGCGGATCGTCGCCAGCTCCTGAATGTTCATCATGATCGATCCGTCGCCCGTCACGGTGATGACGGTCGCCCCCGGCTCGGCGAGCAGCGCGCCGATGCCCGCCGGAATGCCATAGCCCATCGTCCCCAGCCCCGCGCTCGTCAGATGCGCTTGCGGGCGGGCGAAGCGGCAATGCTGCGCGACCCACATCTGGTGCTGGCCGACATCGCAGGTGAAGATCGCCCCCGGCCCCGCCGCCTCGGACAATTGGCGGAGCAGCGCCGGGGCGTAGATGCCCTGGCCCGGCGCGTCATAGCGTGGCGCCCAGTCGGCGCGCCAGCGGTGACACTGGGCGCGCCACAGCTCGGGCGCGGGGGCGCCGGGCAGCGCGTCGAGGATATTGTCGATCGGGCCGGCCAGGCCGACGCTCGCCGCGCGCAGCTTGCCGATCTCGGCCGGGTCGCCGTCGATGTGGATGATCCGCGCGTTCGGCGCGAAGCCGTCGAGCTTGCCGGTCGCGCGGTCGTCGAAGCGTGCGCCGACGCAGATCAGCAGATCGGCGCGATCGACCGCGACGTTGGCGGCGCGGTGCCCGTGCATCCCGAGCATTCCCAGGAAATCGGGGTGGTCGCCGGGCAGCGCGCCAAGCCCCTTGAGCGTCGCGACGGCGGGAATGCCGGTCCGCGCCTGGAACGCGCGCAGTGCGCGCTCCGCCCCGGCGATGCCGACGCCGCCACCGATGTAGAGCAACGGCGCCCGCGCCCCGGCGATCAGCGCCTGCGCGGTGGCGAGAGCGTCGGTGCTGGGGCACGGACGCGGCGCGCGCTGGATCGCCGCCGGGCGCGGCTCGATCAGCGCGGTCGCGATATCCTTGGGCAGGTCGATCAGCACCGGACCCGGGCGCGGCCCGCGCGCGATCTCGAACGCTTCGGCCACGATCTGCGGAATATCCGCCGCGTCGCGCACCAGAAAACCATGTTTGGTGATGGGCAAAGTGATGCCGAGAATGTCGATTTCCTGAAAGGCATCGGTGCCGATCAGCGGCGTCGCGACTTGGCCTGTGATCGCGACCACGCCGACGCTGTCCATATAGGCGTTGGCGAGTCCCGTGACCAAATTGGTCGCGCCCGGGCCGGAGGTGGCGATGCAGACGCCGGGCTCGCCGCTCACCCGCGCATAGCCATCGGCGGCGAGTGCCGCCGCCTGCTCGTGGCGCACCAGGATATGGTCGAACGCCGCGCCCGGCAGCGCATCGTAAAAGGGCATGATCGCCCCGCCGGGATAGCCGAACACATGCCGCACGCCCTGCGCCTCCAGCGCCTGGACGAGCGCCTGCGCACCGCTGACGAGCGTGGGCGCGGCGGTGCGCGGCGACGGGGCGGCGAGACTCGCCATCACGCCGCCTTGGTGCTCGGCGCGGCGGCGAGCCACGCCATATGCTGGCGCAACCGCGCGCCCACCTGCTCGATGGGCTGGGCGCGATCGGCCTCGAGCAGCGCCTGGTAGCGCGGCTTGCCCGCCTCGTTCTCGGCGATCCATTCCTGCGCGAAGCGGCCGGTCTGGATGTCGCGCAGCACCGAGGCCATGCGCTGGCGGGTCTCGTCGTTGATCACGCGCGGGCCGGAGACGAAATCGCCGTATTTGGCGGTTTCCGAAACAAACTCGAGCATCTTGCTGAGGCCACCTTCATAGATCAGGTCGACGATCAGCTTCAGCTCGTGCAGGCACTCGAAATAGGCGACCTCGGGCTGGTAGCCGGCGTCGGTCAGGGTGGTGAAGCCGGCGGTGATCAGCTCGCTCACCCCGCCGCACAGCACTGCCTGCTCGCCGAACAGATCGGTCTCGGTCTCTTCGCGGAAGGTGGTTTCGATCGCCCCGGCGCGGGTGCCGCCGATGCCGTGCGCATAAGCGAGCGCGCGGGCGCGGGCACCCCCGGTCGCGTCCTGATTGATCGCGAACAGGCAGGGGACGCCGCCGCCGCGCTGATATTCGCGGCGCACCAGATCGCCCGGCCCCTTGGGCGCGACCAGGATCACATCGAGATCGGCGCGCGGCGCGATCTCGCCATAGAGTACCGAAAAGCCGTGCGCGACGAGCAGTGTCGTGCCCGGCGCCGCGTGGGGGGCGATCGCCTCGGCATAGAGGCTGCGGTGCGCCATGTCGGGCGCCAGCAGCGCGATCAACTCGCCGGTGGCGGCGGCCTCGGCCGGGGTGCAGGTGGAGAAGCCATCGGCGCGGGCGCGCTGTTCGGCGCGGCTCGCCGGGCGCGCGCCGATCGTCACGCGGTGGCCCGAATCGCGCAGGTTGAGCGCATGGGCACGCCCCTGGCTGCCATAGCCGATGATCGCGATCTGCCGCCCGGCGAGCGCCTGGGGCTGGGCATCGGCATCGGTGAATAACTTGGTCATCGGGTTTCCCTTTCGCGCAAAAGAAAACCCCCGCTCCCTGGTGGGGGGCGGGGGCCTGTTGGTCTCTGGTTGATCTTCTCAGAGCAGGTCGCCGCGTCCCCTTGCGAGGCTAAGTACGAGGCGGATGCTAAGGAGGCGCGCGCGACGCGACAGCGAATGGGCGGTGGGCACGGGCATCTCCTTTCGGGGCAAGCCTATAGCCCCCCAGAGTTTAACGCGCAACTAAATTCCGCACTTTTCTTTGATCGTGTTTGAAAATAACGATGAACCAGATGAAAGGGGAAAACATGCCACAGCTGCCCTCGCGCGAAATGGTCGAAGGCCCCGCGCGCGCGCCTGCCCGGGCGATGCTGAAAGCCGCGGGCTATGACCGGGAAGCGCTTGAAAAGCCGCTGATCGCGGTCGTTCACAGCTGGTCGACCGTCACCCCGTGCAACATGCATCTGCGAGGCCTGGCCGAACATGCCCGTGCCGGCATCGCCGAGGCGGGCGGCACCCCGTTCGAGTTCAACACCATCGTCGTCACCGATGGCATCGCGATGGGCACGCGCGGGATGCGCGCCTCGCTCATCAGCCGCGAGGTGATCGCCGATTCGGCCGAACTCGCGCTGCGTGGCCATTCGATGGACGGGGTGGTGTTCATTGTCGGCTGCGACAAGACGATCCCCGCCGCCGCGATGGCCGCCGCCCGGCTCGATCTGCCCTCGGTGATCCTTTATGGCGGCTCGATCTTGCCGGGCCGGGTCGGTGGCAAGGCGATCACCATTCAGGACGTGTTCGAGGCGGTAGGCGCGCATGGCGCGGGCACGATCGACGATGCCGCGCTCGAAGCGGTCGAGGCCGCCGCCTGCCCGGGCGCGGGAGCGTGCGGCGGGCAGTTCACCGCCAATACGATGGCGCTGGCGATGAGTTTCCTGGGGCTCTCCCCCATCGGCCTGAACGATGTGCCCGCGCCCGATCCCGCCAAGCCCGCCGCCGCGCGTGCCGCCGGGGCGCTCGCGGTAAAGGCGGTGCGCGAGGGGTTGAACGCGCGGCGCTTCATCACGCCCGCCAGCCTGCGTAACGCCGCCGTCGCGGGCACGGCGACGGCGGGGTCGACCAACTTGATCCTCCATTTGCTCGCCATCGCGCGCGAGGCGGGGGTGGAAGGGTTCGAGCTCGATCTGTTCGATGCCGTTTCGCGCGAAACGCCGGTGATCGCCGATCTGAAGCCCGGCGGGCGCTTCATGGCGCCCGATATGAGCGCGGCGGGCGGCACCGCCTTGCTCGGGCGGCGGCTGATGGAAGCCGGGCTGATCCAGGACGCGCCGACGATCGGCGGCGGCACGCTGTTCGAAGCGTTCGCGGGCGCCGCCGAAACGCCGGGGCAGGAGGTGATCCGCACCGCCGCCGATCCCGTGAAGGCGCGCGGCGGCTTCGGCATCTGCCATGGCAATCTGGCGCCCGAAGGGTGCGTGGTAAAGCTCGCTGGGCACGGTGCGTTGCGCTTCGTGGGGCCGGCGCGGGTGTTCGATGGCGAGGAGGCTGCGTTCGCTGCGGTTCAGGCCGGGGCCATCCAGGCGGGCGACGTGGTGGTGATCCGCTATGAAGGCCCGGTCGGCGGGCCTGGGATGCGCGAAATGCTGCAGGTGACCGCCGCGATCCAGGGGCGCGGGCTGGGGGACTCGGTCGCGCTCGTTACCGATGGGCGCTTCTCAGGGGCGACCTATGGCTTCATGGTCGGCCATGTCGCGCCCGAGGCGGCGCGCGGCGGCCCGCTGGCGCGGCTGCGGGATGGCGACCAGGTGGTGATCGATGTCGAGGCGCGGCGGATCGAAACCGATGCCGATCTCGCCGCGCGCCCGCTGCCCGATTGGCAGCCTTCGGCCGAGGCGACCGGAGCGTTCGCCAAATATGCGAAGCTGGTCGGCTCGGCGGCGCAAGGCGCGGTGACGTTGTAGCCCGGCGTTCCGGGGGTCAGGCGACCCCCGGCGGCAACGTCTCCAACTCGCCCTCGTGCACCTCGACCCGGCCTTGCCCAAGATGGCTCGCCCCGCGGCTATAGGCGAAATAGACGAGGATGCCGATTACCGCCCAGATGGTGAACACCACCACCGCCTGCCAGGGCAGGTTGGCGAACAGGAAAATGCAGCCGGCGATCGTCGCCGGGCCGATCAGCCACAGCGCCGGCGTGCGGAACTTGCGCGGCTGGTCGGCGGCGGTGCGGCGGAGCACCATCACCGCGATGGCGACCATCATGAAGGCATAGAGCGTCCCCGCATTGGCCCAGTCCGCCAGCTGGCCAACCGGGAAGAACGCCGCCGCGAGCGCAGTCGCGACGCCAGTGAAGGCGGTCACGATATGCGGCGTCTTCCACTTGGGATGAACGCGGGCGAGCGCGGCCGGCAGCATTCCGTCGCGCGCCATCACGAAGAAGATGCGCGTCTGGCCGAACAGCAGGATCAGGATGACCGAGGGCAGCGCGATGAACGCGGCATAGCCCAGCAGATTGCCGACCGTGCCGAAGCCGATCACGCGCAGCACATGCGCCAGCGCTTCGTTGGAGCAGACCAGCGCCTGCGCATGTTCCGGCAGCGCGCACTGCCGGGCGAGTTCGGGCGATCCGGCGGCGAGCGGGGTGCCGTCGACACCCATGATCGGCTGGCCGCCGATCGTGCCGATCGCGCCGGCGGCGACGATGATGTAGAACACGGTGCAGAACAGCAGCGATCCGATCAGCCCGATCGGCACGTTGCGCTGCGGGTTGCGAGTCTCTTCGGCGGCGGTCGAAACCGCGTCGAAGCCCACATAGGCGAAGAAGATCGTCGCCGCCGCGCCGACCGCACCGACACCCTTGCCCAGATCACCGAACACACCGGCGGGCAGGAAGGGGCTGAATTCGGCGCTGTTCACCTTGGGCAGAGTGAGCACGATGAAGGCGGTGAGCGCGGTCACCTTGATCGCGACGAGGATCGCGTTCACCCGCGCGCTTTCGGTCGTGCCGATCATCAGCAGCCAGGTGACGAGCAGTGCGATGCCGGCGGCGGGCAAATTGACCAATCCGCCCTCGGCGCCGCCCAACACCACCGGCCCGGCGGTGGCCCAGGCGGGCAGGACGATCCCGAGCGAACTTTTGAGCACCGTCCCCGTCAAATAGCCCGACCAGCCGACGCACACCGCCGAGGCGGCGACCGCATATTCGAGCACCAGCGCCCAGCCGACCGTCCAGGCAAGGAACTCGCCCATCGTCGCATAGGTATAGGTATAGGCCGATCCCGCCACCGGGATCATCGCCGCGATCTCGGCATAGCAGAGCGCCGCCACGATGCAGATCGCGCCGGCGATCGCGAAGGCGAGCATCAGCCCCGGCCCCGCTTTCTGCGCGCCGGCGGCGGTCAGCACGAAAATGCCGGTGCCGATCACGCAGCCGATGCCGAACAACGTCAGCTGGAACGCGCCCAGCGAGCGATGCAGCGATTTGCGTTCGGCGGTTGCCAAAATGGCCTGCAGGGGTTTCACCCGGCCAAAGATCATCGAACTCTCCCTAAGCGGCGCGCGTCCCCCGCGCGGCCATCTCCGGCGCCAGACCCTAAAGCCAAATCAGGCCGGCACAATCCTTAATGTGAAAGGCTTGTGACGGCTCAGCGCGCCAGCATTGGCCCCAGCGGCCGGCCGGCGAAAACATGGACATGCAGGTGCGGCACCTCCTGATGCCCGTCGCGCCCGATATTGGCGAGCAGGCGATAGCCGGGCGCGACCAGCCCCGCCGCGCGCGCGACCAGCCCCACCGCGCGGACGAAGCCCGCGATCTCGGCATCGCTCGCCCGGGCGGAGAAATCGTCCCAGCTGACATAAGCCCCCTTGGGGATCACCAGAATATGCGTCGGCGCCTGGGGGTTGATGTCGTGAAAGGCGAGGGCGTGCTCGTCCTCATACACCTTGTTGGCGGGAATCTCGCCGCGCAGGATGCGCGCGAAAATATTGCCCTCTTCATAGGGCTGGGTGGCGTCAATCGGCATCGTTCCTCCGCGCGGCTTTTTCGGCCAGCCCCGACAGCCCCTCGCGCCGGGTGAGTTCGGCGCGGACATCGTCGAGGCTCAACCCCATATCGGCGAGCAGCACCAGCAAGTGGAACAGCAGATCGGCCGCCTCGCCGGTGAGCGCGGCGCGATCATCCTGCACCGCGGCGATCGCGGCCTCGACCGCTTCCTCGCCCAGCTTCTGCGCGATCTTGGCGCGGCCCTTGGCGAACAGCCGCGCGACATAGGAAGCGTCGGGCGCGGCGGCGCGGCGCTCGCGGATCACCGCTTCGAGCCGGTCGAGCGCGTCCATCGTCATTCCCCGCGCTCGCGGCGCTTGGCGAAGCGGCGGCGCAGCGCGATGCGCACCGCCGCGACCGCGATCACCGCGACCGCGAACAGCACCACGTCGGACAGTTCCGGCCCGGTGCGCTGGCGCACGACCCCCGAATGCGCGGCGACGAGAGCGGCCGTCATCCTCACACGTCCAGATTGGCGACGCTCAGCGCATTGTCCTGGATGAACTCGCGCCGGGGCTCGACCACGTCACCCATCAGCCGGGTGAAGATTTCGTCGGCCATGTCCGCCTGCTGCACTTCGACGCGCAGCATCGAGCGGTTGGCGGGGTCGAGCGTGGTTTCCCACAGCTGCTCGGCGTTCATCTCGCCCAGCCCCTTGTAGCGCTGGATCGAGAGGCCCTTGCGTCCCGCCGCGAGCACCGCGTCGAGCAATTCGCTCGGCCGGGTGATCCGTGCCTCGCCCTTGGCGAGCGGGGCGGGGGCGCCCTCCTCGCTCTCGGCGGGTTCGGGCTCCGCCGCCGCCGCGCCCTTGGCCGAGACCAGCTTGCCGGCGACCGCGAACGCCTCCGCCAATTCGCCCGCCAGCGCGTGGAGCTTGCGCGCTTCGGCGGAGACGAGGAACGCCGCTTCGATGATGTGATGATCGGTCACCCCGCGCCAGCGCCGCTGGAAGTGAAGCGCGCCTTCCGCGCCGGCTTGCGCCGACCAGGTCGCCTCGGGATCCCCCAGATCGAGCCGGGCGACGGCAGCCGCGAGCGCTTCGGTCCGCGTCCCCGCCGGATCGAGCGCGCCGGCAAGCGCCAGCGCCTCGACGATTGCGGGATCATAGCGGCGCGGCACATAGCGCATCAGCGTGCGCAGCCGCCGCGCCTGTTCGACCAGCGCGCGCAGATCGGCGCCCGATCGCTGCCCGCCCGCGCCCTCGAACACGCTTTGCCCGACGCCATGCTCGACCAGATAATCATCGAGCGCGCCATCGTCCTTCAGATACACTTCGCTGCGCCCGCGCGACGCCTTGTAGAGCGGCGGCTGGGCGATGAAGAGATGCCCCGCCTCGATGATCTCGGGCATCTGGCGGTAGAAGAAGGTGAGCAACAGCGTGCGGATATGCGCGCCGTCGACATCGGCGTCGGTCATGATCACGATCTTGTGGTAGCGCAGCTTCGCCAGGTTGAACTCCTCGCGGCCGATGCCGGTGCCCATCGCCTGGATCAGCGCGATGATTTCCTTGGACGAGAGCATCCGGTCGGTGCGCGCGCGCTCGACATTCAGGATCTTGCCGCGGATCGGCAGGATCGCCTGATATTCGCTGTCGCGCCCCGATTTGGCCGAGCCGCCCGCCGAATCGCCTTCCACGATGAACAGCTCGGCCTTGGACGGATCGCGCTCGCGGCAATCGTGGAGCTTGCCTGGCAGCCCGCCGAGCGAATCCATCACGCCCTTGCGCCGGGTGAGCTCGCGCGCCTTCTTCGCCGCCTCGCGCGCGGCGGCGGCGTCGATCACCTTCTGGACGATCGCGCGGCCATGCGCGGGGTTCTCCTCAAGCCATTCGGCGAGCTTGTCCGCCATCAGGCTTTCGAGCGGCTGGCGGACTTCGGAGGAGACGAGCTTGTCCTTGGTCTGGCTGCTGAACTTGGGGTCCGGCAGCTTGACCGAGACGATCGCGGTGAGCCCTTCGCGCATGTCATCGCCCGTCAGGCTCACCTTCTCCTTCTTCAGCAGCCCCGAGCGGTCGGCATAATTGTTGAGCGTGCGCGTCAGCGCCGCGCGGAAGGCGGCGAGGTGCGTGCCGCCGTCGCGCTGCGGGATGTTGTTGGTGAAGCAGAGGACGTTTTCGTAATAGCTGTCATTCCATTCCAGCGCGACGTCGATCGTCACATCCTCACGCGTGCCGGTGATCGCGATCGGATCGGGCACCAGCGGCTGCTTGGTGCGATCGAGCCACTTCACGAAGGCGGCGATCCCGCCCTCGTAATAAAGCTCGACGGTCTTCTGCTCCTCGTGCCGCGCATCGGTGAGGAACAGGCGCACGCCCGAATTGAGGAAGGCCAGCTCGCGGTAACGATGTTCGAGCTTGTCGAAATCGAACTCGGTGATCTTGAAGGTGGCGGGGCTCGGCAGGAAGGTGACGCGGGTGCCGCGCTTGTCCCCCGCCGCGCCGACCACTTTCAGCGGCGCTTCGGCGTCACCGTGGCGGAAGCGCATGAAATGCTCCTCGCCATCGCGCCAGATCGTCAGATCGAGCCATTCGCTGAGCGCGTTGACCACCGAGACGCCAACGCCGTGCAGCCCACCCGAAACCTTATAGGCGTTGTCGTCCGACGTGTTCTCGAACTTACCGCCGGCGTGGAGCTGGGTCATGATCACTTCGGCCGCCGACACGCCCTCTTCGGGGTGGATGCCGGTCGGGATGCCACGGCCATTGTCGGTGACGCTGACCGAGCCATCGGGGTTCAGCGTGATGTCGATCCGGTCGCAATGCCCGGCGAGCGCCTCGTCGATGGCGTTGTCGGACACTTCGAACACCATGTGGTGCAGCCCCGAGCCATCGTCGGTGTCGCCGATGTACATGCCGGGACGCTTCCGAACCGCGTCGAGCCCTTTCAGGACCTTGATCGACTCGGCGCCATAATCATTGCTGTTGGGGGTGCTTGCCATAGCAAGCCTATAGGAAAAGCGGGGGGAGAAGGCAAAGGGCGTGGCGCTTTCGGGTTCTGAAACTGGCGGATTAGTGGCGGGGTTTTTGGTTCACGCGGAGGCGCGGAGACGCGGAGGATTTTGGGGCCTCCGGCTTTCGTCCCGGCGCCGCAGGCGCCTTTAAGGCGGTTGGAAAGGCGCTTCGCTCTGCTCACCAGCGCTGCCTCCCTCCGCGCCTCCGCGTCTCCGCGTGAACCAAAATCGCTCGAAGCAGCGAGCAGGCTTCAGAACGGGGAGGCCCCAGCTTTCGCTGGGGCGACGGCTTGCCCCTTAGCGTGTAAGGCCAACCCGATGACCTATCTCCACCTCGGCGCCGGTGATTGCGTCGCCACTCTGGAACCCGCCCCTGCCGCGCCGATCTGGCGCTGGTGGGGGCCGGGCGCGCCGCCTGGCGATCTGCCCGCGCTCGCGACGCTGCGCCCGCCCGCCGGCTTCTCGCTCGACGCGCCGGTGCCGCTGACCCTGGTGCCCGAATATGGCACCGGCTGGTTCGGCCCCGCCGCCTTGCGCGCGCACCGCGAAGGGCGAGATTTCGCGCCCCGCTGGCATCACGAGGCGACCGAGCGACAGGGCGACACGATCACCGTCACGCTCGCCGATCCCGCGACCCGGCTCCGCCTCACCCAGCGGCTCGCCTTTGCCGATGGCGTGCTGCGGCTGTCGGCGACGCTCGCCAACAATGGCGGCCCGCTCGATCTCGAATGGCTCGCCGCTGGCACGCTGCCGCTGCCGCCGAGCGCGGCGCGGATCAAGAGCTTCACCGGGCGCCACAATGACGAGTTCGTGCCGCATGAGGAACCGATGCCCGCGCACGAGTGGCGGCGCGAGACCGGGCGCGGCCTCACCGGCCATGGCGGCCCGCCCGGGCTGTTCGTGCTGGGCGAGGGGGCGGGCTGGCACGCTGGGCCGGTGTACGCGGCGCAGCTCGCGTGGAGCGGCAATAGCCGGCTGATCGTCGCCCGCGCGGACAATGGCTGGCTGCTTCAGGCGGGCGAGGCACTGGCGCCGGGCGAGGTGCGGCTGGCGCCGGGCGAAAGCCATGCGACCCCCGAGCTGATCGCGACCTGCTCGGCGGCGGGCCTGAACGGCGCGCTCCAGGCGTTCCACGCGAGCGTCCGCGCCGCCGGCCCGGTGCTCCGGCCGCGCCCGGTGCATTTCAATAGCTGGGAGGGCCTCTATTTCGATCAGGACGAGGCGAAGCTGATCGCGCTCGCCGAGCGGGCCGCGGCGCTGGGGGTGGAGCGGTTCGTGCTCGACGATGGCTGGTTCCTCGGCCGGCGCAGCGACCGCGCGGGGCTGGGGGACTGGCGGGTCGATCCGGCGAAATATCCGCGCGGGCTCCAGCCGCTCGCCGAACGGGTGACCGCGCTTGGCATGGAATTCGGGCTGTGGGTCGAGCCCGAGATGGTGAACCCCGACAGCGATCTCTACCGCGCCCACCCCGATTGGGTACTCCGCCTGCCCGGCGTGCCCGAATTGACCGCGCGCAACCAGCTCGTGCTCGATCTTGGCCGGCCCGAGGTGCGCGAGCATCTGTTCGAAGCGATCGACGCGCTGCTCCGCGCGCTGCCGATCGCTTATTTGAAATGGGACCATAACCGCGATCTCGCCCCCGCCGGCGGCGCTGACGGACGGCCCGGCTACCGCGCGCAACTGCTCGGCGCTTATGCGTTGATCGATCGGCTGCGCGCGGCGCATCCCGCGCTCGAGATCGAGGCGTGCGCGGGTGGCGGCGGCCGGATCGACGCGGGAATCGCCCAGCGCGCCCATCGCTTCTGGACGAGCGACAATCTCGACGCCGTGTCGCGCGCGCGGCTCCAGCGCGGTTTCCTGCACTTCATGCCGCCCGAGCGGATGGGTGCGCATGTCGGCGCGGCGCCGTCGCACGCCACCGGGCGCACTCAGGCGATGGCGTTCCGCGCGGCGGCCGCGCTGCCCGGGCATTTCGGGGTGGAACTCGATCCGGCGGCGCTCGACCCCGGCGACGCCGCGACACTGCGCGCCGCGATCGCGCGCTACAAGGCGTGGCGCGATCGGTTCCACGGCGGGCGGGTATGGCTCGGCGAGGGGCCGGACGGGCTGCTCTGGCAGGCGCACGGCCAGGCCGACGCGCTGCTGCTCCAGGTCACCCGCCTCGCCCCACCGCACGAACGCTTTCCGCCCTCGCTGCCGCTGCCGATGCTAGGCGCGGGGCGCTACCATGCGAGGCTGCTCGATCTGGCGAGCGGCCGCCTTCCGTCGCAGCCGGATTGGACCGAGCGGCTGCGCGGTGGCGTCGTGCTGGACGGCGACTGGCTGCGGCAGGCCGGACTCCCCCTCCCGGCGCTGGGCGCGGAAAGCGTCGCGCTGTTCGAGCTGGTTCGGCCTTAGGCCCGGCCGCGCCGCGTTGCGCCTGTCCGGCTCTTCCCCTAGAGCGGCCCGCGAGCGGGGACAGCAGGGAGAGACATCGTGATCAAACCGTTGCGCAAAGCGGTATTCCCCGTCGGCGGGCTCGGCACGCGCTTCCTGCCCGCGACCAAGGCGATGCCCAAGGAAATGCTGCCGGTGGTCGATCGGCCGCTGATCCAATATGCGGTCGACGAGGCGATCGAGGCCGGCATCGAGCAGATGATCTTCGTCACCGGCCGCGGCAAGTCGGCGATCGAGGACCATTTCGACATCGCCTATGAGCTCGAGACGACGATGATCGCGCGCGGCAAGTCGCTCGATCTGCTGCACCAGACGCGGCTCGCACCCGGCGCCGTCGCCTATGTCCGCCAGCAGGAGCCGATGGGGCTGGGCCATGCGGTGTGGTGCGCGCGCGACATCGTTGGCGATGAGCCGTTCGCGGTGCTCCTGGCCGACGATTTCATGGTCGGCGCGCTCGGCCAGCCGGGGTGCCTCAAGCAGATGGTCGAGGCCTATAACCGTACCGGCGGCAATCTGATCTGCGCGCAGGAGGTGCCCGCCGAGCAGACCGATAAGTACGGGATCGTCACCCCCGGTGCGCGGGACGGCGCGCTCACCGAAGTGAGGGGGCTGGTCGAAAAGCCCAAGGCGGGCACCGCGCCCTCGAACCTAGCGGTGATCGGCCGCTACATCCTTCAGCCCGAGGTGATGCGCGTGCTCGAAACCCAGGAAAAGGGCGCGGGCGGCGAAATCCAGCTGACCGACGCGATGGCGCGGATGATCGGCGACCAGCCGTTCCACGCCGTCACCTTCACCGGCACGCGCTATGATTGCGGCGACAAGGCGGGCTTCGTTCAGGCGACGATCGCGCTCGCGTTGCAGCATGGTGAAATCGGCCCCAAGATACGCGCTTTCCTGGAAGCGCAGGGCTAGGTCCCGCCGGACTCGCGGACGAACAAGGGGAAGTTGATGCGGATCACGATGATTGGTTCGGGCTATGTCGGCTTGGTCTCCGGCGCCTGTTTCTCCGATTTCGGGCATCAGGTGACGTGCGTCGACAAGGATGCGGGAAAGATCGACGCGCTGAAGGCCGGCAAGATGCCGATCTATGAGCCCGGCCTCGATCAGCTGGTCGCCGGCAATGTCGCGGCGGGGCGGCTGACCTTCACCACCGAACTCGCGCCCGCGGTCGACGGGGCCGACGCGATCTTCATCGCGGTCGGCACGCCCTCGCGGCGCGGCGACGGCCATGCCGACCTGACCTATGTGTTCGAGGCGACCCGGGAAATCGCCGCCGCGATCACCGGCCCCACGGTCGTCGTCACCAAATCGACCGTGCCCGTCGGCACCGGCGACAAGGTGGAGGCGATCCTGCGCGAACTGCGCCCCGAGGCCGAGGTGGCGGTCGTTTCCAACCCCGAATTCCTGCGCGAAGGCGCCGCGATCGGCGATTTCAAGCGCCCCGACCGCATCGTGATCGGCGCCGAGGACGAGCGTGCCCAGGCGGTGATGCGCGAAATCTATCGCCCGCTTTACCTGAACGAGAGCCCCATCCTGTTCACCGGCCGGCGCACCGCCGAACTCATCAAATACGCCGCCAATGCGTTCTTGGCGACCAAGATCACCTTCATCAACGAGATCGCCGATCTGTGCGAGGTGGTCGGCGCCAATGTTCAGGACGTGTCGCGCGGGATCGGGCTCGACAAGCGGATCGGCGCCAAGTTCCTGCACGCCGGGCCGGGTTATGGCGGCTCGTGCTTCCCCAAGGACACGCTCGCGCTGCTCAAGACCGCCGAGGATCACGAATCGCCGGTGCGCATCGTCGAGGCGGTGGTGAAAGTGAATGACAGCCGCAAGCGCGCGATGGGGCGCAAGGTGATCGCCGCGCTGGGAGGCGAGGCGGCGGCGAAGGGCAAGACCGTCGCGCTGCTCGGCCTCACCTTCAAACCCAATACCGACGATATGCGCGACGCGCCGTCGATCGCGATCGTCCAGAGCCTGATCGACGCGGGCGTGACGGTGCGCGCCTTCGATCCTGAAGGCATGGCCGCGGCCAAGGCGCTGATGCCCGAAATCGAACTGGCCGAAGATGCCTATCACGCCGCGCGCGGTGCCGACGCGGTGGCGATCGTGACCGAGTGGGACGTGTTCCGCGCGCTCGATCTGAAGCGGCTCGGCGCGGGCATGGCGGCCCCGGTGATGGTCGATCTGCGCAACATCTATCCGCCGGTCGAAGCCGAGCGCGCGGGTTTTCGCTACAGCTCGATCGGGCGGTGAGGGCGGGCCGATCGCGCGGCGTTGGGCCATCCCGATCGCCAGCGCGAGGCGCGGCCTCGATTATCGCTGGCTCGACGTGATGGCCGAGGCGCTCTGGGCGGTGAACGCCTATCGCGCCTGGGGTTTCGCCGAGATCGGCCGCCAGCAGTTCGACAACGCGCCGCGTGGCGACCTGCGCGAGATGATCGTGATGGCACTGAACCTTTGAGCGTCGCTCACCGCGCGAGCAGCGGTCGCCACCAGGCTTCGTTGGCGAGATACCAGTGGAGCGTTTCGGCGAAGCCCTGCGCGAAGGTGCGTTCGGGGGCATAGCCGAGCTCGGCGCGTGCCTTGCGCTCGTCGATTGCGTAGCGGCGGTCGTGGCCCTTGCGGTCCTCGACGAAGGTCTTGAGGCTCGCCGAGGGCTTGCCTTGGGCGGCGGGCGCCTCCGGAAAGCGCGTGGCGAGCGCCGGGTCGGCGGCGAAGGCGGCGTCGACCTGGGCGCAGATCGCGTCGATCACCGCCATGTTGGGCAATTCCTGCCCGCCACCGATATTATAGGTCTCCCCCGGCACGCCGCGCGCGAGCGCGAGCGCGATGCCGCGGCAATGATCCTCGACATGCAACCAGTCGCGCCGGTTCATGCCATCGCCATAGATCGGCAGCGGCCGCCCGTGCAGGCAGTTGAGCAGGAACAGCGGGATCAGCTTTTCGGGGAATTGATAAGGCCCGTAATTGTTCGAACAGTTGGTCGTCGTCACCTGCAGCCCGAAGGTGTGGTGATAGGCGCGGACCAGATGGTCGGAGCCCGCCTTCGATGCCGAATAGGGCGAGTTGGGCGCGTAGGGCGTGATCTCGCTGAACGCGGGATCGTCCTCCGCGAGCGAGCCATAGACTGAGCAGCCCCCACCGGGTGGTCCGGGTATATAGTTAGTGCATTGTCGTCTCCGCCGCCATTGCCGGTCGGAGG
>NZ_JAIERS010000025.1 GCF_019746665.1 Sphingomonas sp.
GCCCGCGCCGCGCCCCGCCGAGCCAGTCCGCGCCGCCGCGCCCGATGCGCCGGCGCCCGAGGAACCGCGCGAACCGCGCGAGCCCGTGCTGCGTTCGGTCGGCCCGGGCGGGTTCGTCCGCCAGGCGCCGGGCGAGCAGCAGGCGCCGATCCCGCCCGCGCCGCCGCGCCGGCTGGTGCCCGCCAAGCCGAGCCCGGAGATCGCCGGCAAGACGAGCCTGCTCGATCTGAACGACCGCATCTGCAAATGGCCGATCGGCCATCCCGGCGAGCCCGACTTCCATTTCTGCAGCGACAAGGTGAACCCCGGCTTCCCCTATTGCGTCGAGCATTGTGGCCACGCCTATCAGGCGCAGCTGCCGCGCCGCGATCGTCGTCCGCCGCCGCCCTTGCCGTTCGGAGGCCCGCGCGTTCGGTGATCGCGCCGGGCGCCGATCACGCCGGGGGTGCCAATTTTTTTTCAGAAACTTGCGCTTTGGTTGCAAATTGCCACGCGAGAACGGCAATAGCGTGATAGTTTCCATATCCGCGCTCTATTATCATCGGCGGCGACCACGATGATGCGCGGAAACGAGCGATAATTTGTCGAGCACGGCCGGCCCGAACCCCGCGTTCAGCGCGGCAAGCGGCGATGCGATGTATGATCGTATCGGCTGGTCGGCGCCACCGCAGGTGCGGCTGCTCGAATCGCCGCTGCCCCATGTGCGCGCGATTCGCCATCTCGGCGTCGCCACCCCCGGCACGGTGGTCGCCACCTCGCAGGTCGATAGCGAGCGCTGGGACGCGCTGCTGGTCAATCGCGGCGGCGAGGGCTGGCTCGAAATCCGGGCGGGGGGCCGCACCAACCGGGGCTGGCAGCATCGCGAGATGATCGCGTTCATCCCCGACGGGCTGGACACGCATCTTGAGTTTCCGGCCGACAGCCAGGCGCTGCAACTCTATGTCCGCCCCGGCATCCTGCAGGGCGCGCGCGACGGTCGCCCCGGCGCCGGACTGCGGCCGATCCTGGGCGAGCGCGATCGCCGGGTCGCGTGGCTGATGGGGCTGATCGAGCAGGAATTGCGCAGCCCCGGCTTCGGCTCGTCGCTGCTGGTCGAAGGGCTGGTGGGCGCGATCTCGGAGACGTTGGTGGCGACCTTCGTCGGCCGGGAGGACGAGGCGCGCGACCGCATCACGCTTACCCGCGCCAAGTTGGAGCGGGTGACCGATTACATCGAATCGCGCATTGCCGAGGCGATCTGCCTGGACGATCTCGCCGGCGTCGCCGGGCTTTCGGTCTATCATTTCGCGCGAATGTTCAAGGCGGCGACCGGGGACACGCCCTATCAATTCCTCCGCCGCCGCCGCATCGCGCTCGCCAATCGATTGCTGGGAGAGGGCGCGATACCGATCGCGGAGGTCGCGCTGCGCTGCGGCTTCGCCAACCAGGCGCATTTCACCGCCGCCTTCACCCGCGAGACCGGCCTGTCGCCGGGCCGCTATCGCCGGCTCGTGCAGGGCGGCTAGCGCGATTTCGAGGCAGGTGGAATCACCTGCCGGCTCGGAAATCGCGATGAAGGAGAAAGCTAGAGCGACGATCCGGTGCAATCGCATCGGAAACGGCTCTAGCGCGTCGTCACGCGGCGAGCGCGAAGCGGAGCAGCCGGTCGTCGAGCGGCACCAGCGCTTCGGCGCCCACGCCCACCGCGCGGATGATCTCGGGATGGTCGGCGTCGAGCCCGCCGGTCAGCGCGCCGAACGCCGGCAGCAGCAGCTTGCGCGCGCCCGCCACGAAGCAGCGCCGCGCGACCGAGCGCCCGCGCAGCGTCAGCCGCAATTTCGGATGATAATGGCCTGAGATTTCGGGCCGCGCTTCGCCCGCTTCCGCCGCGTGGCGCAGGACGATGCCGCCGAGGACCGCTTCCGCCGCGCGGACGCCGCCCAGGCTGGGGCACGGCGCGGGATCGTGGTTGCCCGTGATCCAGGTCCAGCGCGACGCCGCCATCATCGTGTCGAGCCGCGCCCGCGCCGCGTCGCACAGCCGCCCGCCGCCCGCCGAATCGTGGAAACTGTCCCCCAGGCACCAGATTTCGGCAGCTTCCATCCGGCGGACCAGCGCCTCCAGCGCGGCGAGCGTCGCCAGACTGTCATAAGGCGGCAGGAACTGGCCGCGCGCGGCGAACCAGCTCGCTTTCTCGAAGTGCAGATCGGCGACCAGCAACGCGCGCCGCGCCGGCCACCACAGCGCGCCCTCGCGGCACGCGGCGAACTCTTCCCCGGCGAACGAAAAGCGAACCATGTCCCCGCTATGCCGCCCCCGCCCGGCCCCTGGCAAGAGCGCCCGGCGCCCACGCGAAAAATGTTGCGCCGCACCGCGATCGGCGTAAAGCGCGCCCCACTTATGAGGCAGCGTCGATGACCAGCCCGCTCAGGCCCGCAGGAGCCGATCGCCTGCAATGGGCGACGCTGCCGCTCACGCTCGCGGCGATCGGGGTGGTGTTCGGCGATATCGGCACCAGCCCGCTTTATGCGTTTCGCGAGGCACTGGCGCAGAGCGCCGCCGACGGGATCAGCGCCGACGAGATCCTGGGCGTGCTCAGCCTCGCGCTGTGGGCGCTGATCCTCGTCGTCACCTGCAAATATGTGCTGTTCCTGACCCGCGCCGACAATCAGGGCGAGGGCGGGGTGCTCGCGCTCACCGCGCTCGCCCGGCGCGCCTTGGGCGCGGCGACCGGCCAGCGCTCGCGCGTCGCGCTGGTGCTGGGGGCGACCGGCGCCTCGCTATTCTATGGCGACGCGATCATCACCCCCGCGCTCTCGGTGCTGTCGGCGGTCGAGGGGTTGAAGACGATCCCCGGCGCGGAGGGGCTGTTCCCCGAGGAGCTGATCATCGGGCTGACCATGGGTATCCTGGTCGGGCTGTTCCTGATCCAGTCGCGCGGCACCGAGCGCGTCGCCAAGCTGTTCGGCCCGGTCTGCGCCTTGTGGTTCCTGGTGCTCGCGGCGATGGGGCTGATCCATGTGTTCGACGAGCCCGCGATCCTGCGTGTCGTCTCGCCGCATTATGGCGTGCTGTTCCTGATCGATCACGGCGTCACCGGGCTGTTCGTGCTGGGCGCGGTGTTCCTGACCGTGACCGGCGCCGAGGCGCTGACCGCCGATATGGGCCATTTCGGCCGCGCCCCGATCCAGCTCGGCTGGTTCGCGCTGGTGCTGCCGGCGCTCGCCTGTAATTATCTGGGGCAGGGCGCCTTCGCGCTGGCGGCGCTCGAGGCGGCGCAGGCGAGCGGCCAGCCCTTCGCCAATCAGGACTGGTTCTTCCTGATGATCCCGCCGTCGATCCGGCTGCCGATCATCATCCTGGCGGCGCTCGCGACGGTGATCGCGAGCCAGGCGGTGATCACCGGCGCCTATTCGTTGACGCAACAGGCGATCCAGCTCGGCCTGTTCCCGCGGCTGCGCATCCGCCAGACCTCGGCCGAACATTCGGGGCAGATTTATCTGCCGTCGATCAACTGGCTGTTGCTGGTCGGCATCCTGGTGCTGGTCGCCGCGTTCCGCAACAGCTCGGCGATGGCGGCGGCCTATGGCATCGCCGTCACCGGGACGATGGTCGTCACCTCGTGCCTCGCCTACATCGTCGTGCGCCATCATTGGGGCTGGGGGCGGTCGGCGGCGCTGGCGCTGATCGTGCCGTTCCTCGCGCTCGACTGCGTGTTCTTCGGCGCCAATATCCTGCGCGTGATCGAGGGCGGCTGGGTGCCGCTGGTGATCGCCGGCGCGATCGGGCTGATGATCAACACCTGGATGCGCGGGCGCGGCATCGTCGGCACGTTCGAGGCGCGCCAGGCGATCCCGCTCGCCGATCTCGCCGCCGCGCTCGCCAAGCGTCCGCCCGAGCGCGTGGAGGGGACGGCCGTGTTCCTCACCGCCAATCCGGCGAACACCCCCGGCGCGCTGCTCCACAATCTGAAGCACAACAAGGTGCTCCACCAGCGCAACCTGATCGTCAGCGTGCGCACGCTCGATCGCCCCGTGGTCGAGCCCGAGGAACGCTATAAGGTGCAGCGGCTGGACGATAACTTCACCAGCGTCGTGCTGAACTATGGCTTCATGGAAAGCCCCGACGTGCCGCACGATCTCGGCCGCGCCGAGCTCGCGCCGGGGGTGCCCGGCGTGCCGGCGGGGCGCACCAGCTATTTCATCGGCCGCAACACGCTGAAGGCCTCCGCCGAGGAGGGGATGCCGCTGTGGCAGGACCGCATCTTCATGTTCCTGCAGCGGAACGCCAGCGACCCGACCGATTTCCTGCGCATCCCGCCGGGCAAGGTGCTCGAGCTGGGCGAGCAGGTGACGGTGTGAGCTTCAACCGGAGACCCGAATGCCGCAACTCGTTCTGATCCGCCACGGCCAGTCCGCCTGGAACCTGGAGAACCGCTTCACCGGCTGGTGGGACGTCGACCTGACCGAGCAGGGCATCGCCGAGGCGCGCGCGGCGGGTGAACTGCTCGCGGCCAAGGGCGTCGATTTCGACCGCTGCTTCACCTCGCTCCAGACGCGCGCGATCAAGACGCTCAACCTGGCGCTGGAGGCGATGGGCCGGCTGTGGCTGCCGGTCGAGAAGCACTGGCGGCTGAACGAGCGGCATTATGGTGGCCTGACCGGGCTCGACAAGGCCGAGACCGCCGCCAGGCACGGCGACGCCCAGGTGAAGATCTGGCGGCGCAGCTTCGACGTGCCGCCGCCGCCGATGGAAGCTGGCTCGCCCTATGATCTCGCCGCCGATCGCCGCTATGCGGGCATCGCCGTGCCCGCGACCGAGAGCCTGAAGGACACGATCGCGCGGGTGCTGCCCTATTGGGAGGCGCGGATCGCCCCTGCGCTGCGGGCGGGCGAGCGGGTGCTGATCTCGGCGCACGGCAATTCGCTGCGCGCGCTGGTGAAGCATCTGTCGGGCATTTCGGACGAGGAGATCACCAGCCTGGAGATCCCGACCGGCCAGCCGATCGTCTATCAGCTCGACGCCGAGCTGAAGGCACAGGACCGCTATTATCTGCGCGATCGGTAGAGCGGCTGGTAACCGACCAGGCTCAAGCCCCTCCCCTTTAGGGGAGGGGTAGGGGGTGGGGGCGTAGCTATGCGATGCCGCCTCTTAGATGTCCCCCACCCCAACCCCTCCCTTAAAGGGGAGGGGCTTATGAGCCGCCTTGACGACAAGTCAGTCTAGGGTTTGCTCGAGACACGCCGCTCGTGCCGAGCTTGTTGAAGCGCCGGGCATGAAATCACCGCGAAATACGCCGGGCCGCTCCTCCCCTGATGGGGGGAGGAATTCTTGTGCAATCGCGTTGATCGATCGCTCAAACAGCCTATGCGCGCTCAGCCCGCGCGCGGCGCTTCCACCCGCAGCATCGCGAGCGCGGCGAGCGCCATCACCACCGCGGCGAACGCCATGGTGTAGAGCGGTTCGCCGGGGAAGAAGGCGGCCATCACCGATCCCATCACCGTCGAGACGATCAGCTGCGGCACGACGATGAAGACATTGAACAGCCCCATGTAAACCCCGAGCTTCGCCTGCGGCAGCGATGACGCCAGGATCGCGTAGGGCATCGCCAGGATCGACGCCCAGGCGATGCCGATGCCGATTTCGGCGCCGATCAGCTGATATTGGTCGGTGAGCAGAAAGAAGCTCGCATAGCCCGCCGCGCCGCACAGCAGGGCGAGCACATGGGTGCGCGCGGCGCCGATCCGCCGGGCGAGCCAGGGCAGCAGGGTGAGCGCGACGAGCGCGGCGACGCCGTTATAGGTCGCGAACAGCACATCGACCCAATTGCCCGCCGCCTGGAAGGCCGGGCTCGCGGGGTCCGCCGCGCCGAACACCCGCGCCGCGACCACCGGGGTCGTGTAGATCCACATGATGAACAGCGCCGACCAGCTGAAGAACTGGACGAGCGCGAGCCGCTTCATCACCGGCGGCATTCCCGAGAAATCGCCGACGATATGGCCGAGCAGCCGCGGCGGCCGGCCCGCGCGCGCGCCGCTGATCGCGATGATGCTGGCGATGCCATAGGCGATCAGCAGCGCGCCGAGCAGGTACATTTCGCGCTGCAAGGCATAGCCCTTCACGAGCGCCACCACGCCACTGCCCAGCGCGACCCAGGCGAGGCTGCGCGAAGGCGAGCGCTCGGCGAGCAGCCGCACCGTCTCGCCGCTTTCCTCGCCGCTGCCCGTGCCATAGCGGCGCAGCTCCTCGGGGCTGTATTCGCGGGTCGTCAGCACTGTCCATAGCACCGCCACGAACAGCGCCGCGCCGCCGAACCAGAAGGCATAGCGCACCGTGTCGGGCACCACGCCGGGTGCCGCATGATTGGCGACGCCCCAGCTTTCGAGCAGTTTCGGAAAGATCGAGCCGACCACCGCGCCCGCGCCGATGAACGCGGTCTGCACCGCATAGCCCGCCGCGTGCTGCTCCTTGGGCAGCATGTCGCCGATGAACGCCCGGAACGGCTCCATCGACACGTTGAGCGCGCCGTCGAGCAGCCACAGCATCAGCGCCGAGAAGAACAGCGCCTGCCCCAGCGCGAGGCTCGCCGGCACCAGCGCCGGGCCGACCAGCGGCGCGAGCGGCATCACCAGCAAGGCGAGCGTGGCGAGCACCGCGCCGCTCAGGAAATAGGGCCGCCGCCGCCCGAGGCGCCCGAGCCAGGTGCGGTCCGAATAATGGCCGATGATCGGCTGGATCAGCAGCCCGGTGAGCGGCGCCGCGACCCATAGCCCCGGCAGGCTTTCGGCGCTGCTGCCCAGCGTTTGGAAGATGCGGCTCATATTCGCGTTTTGCAGCGCGAAGCCGATCTGGATGCCGAAGAAGCCGAAGCTGATGTTCCACAGGCCCCAGGCCGATTGGCGCGGCCGGCTGTTGGCGATGTCTCTCACGCTCACTCTCCCCGCCGGGAAAGTGACAGTGGCGGCGGGGGCGCGCAATCGGTTTTTGCGCGTGTGGACCTAGCCCGTTGTCGAGCGCCGCACGATCAGCTTGCCCGGCAGCGTCACGCTCGCGACCGCATCGCCCCGGATCAGGCGCAGCAGCGTGTCGACCAAGGTTTCCCCCGCGAGCAGATAATTCTGCGCGACCGTGGTGAGCGGGGGGTGGGTGAGGCTGGCGGCGGGAATATCGTCGAACCCGATCACCGCGACATCGCCCGGCACCGTCAGCCCCAGCTCCTGAAGCGCCGCGAGCGCGCCGATCGCGATCGTGTCGCTCGCGCAGAACAGCGCGTCGAGATCGACCTGCCGGCGCACCAGCTCCTGCACCGCCTCATACCCCGCCGCCTGGGTGTTGAGCGCGTCGACCTGCAGCACCGGATTGGGTTCGAGCCCGGCGGCGCGCTGCGCCTCGCACGCGCCGCGATAGCGATCGAAGAATTCGGGATAATGATTGTTCGCCTGGCCGATAAAGCCGATCCGGCGCCGGCCGAGCGCGATCAGATGCTCGGCCGCCGCCGCGCCGCTGCCGATATTGTCGCAGCCGATCACCGTGCCCGGCGCCCCCGGCTGGGCCGAACCCCAGCGCACGAAATGCGTGCCCTGCGCGATCAATTGATCGAGCCTGACGCGATATTCCTCGAAATCGCCATAGCCGAGCAGGATGATGCCATCGGCGCGGCGGCTGTCCTCGTAATCGACGTGCCAGTCGCTCGACAATTGCTGGAAGGAGGTGAGCAGATCATAGCCCCTGAGCGCGCAAGTCCGCGTCAGCGAGCCGAGCATCGACAGGAAGAACGGGTTGATCAGCGATTGATCGGGGGTCGGGTCCTCGAAGAACAGCAGCGCCAGCGTCTTGGATTCACGGCGGCGCAGCGAGGAGGCGTTCTTGTCGACCTTGTAGTTGAGCTGGCGGGCGATCGCCTCGATCCGCTTGCGCGTCGCCTCGCTGACCGAGGGATTGCCCGAAAGCGCGCGGCTGACCGTGGGCTGCGAGACGCCGGCGAGCTGGGCGATGTCGAACGACGTCGGCCGCTCCTTCGCCTCGCGCGCGCTTTGGCCCGCCATCTCGTTACGCAACATCCGCCTTCACCCGTTTCGCCGCCATCCTAGCGCGCCTTGCTGCGCAACAAAAGCGCCGTTGTGAATACGTATGTGCGGCTATTCACAAGCCACGGGCAAAGGCGGAGAATTGCAGCCCTAGAAAAGGGGTGGGCGCACAGGGTGCCCTGGTTTGTTTTCCCGACCACCGGCGACAGCCGCGGGCGGGACTTTGGGAGGGGTTGATGATCGGTATCACTCGTCGCCGCGGCCTGACGCTCGGCGCCAGCAGCGTGGCTCTCGGCATCGCGCTGCTCGGTGGTGGGGCGGCCTACGCGCAGACCAATGCCGCCGCCGCCGGCGCGGCCGCCGCGGCGCCGCAGGGGGTCGATGGCGCGCAGGAAAAGCGCGCGGACGCGGAAGACACCAGCGGCGACGTGATCGTCATGGGCTATCGCAACGCGCTGCAAACCGCGATCGGCGCGAAGAAGAACCGCGATCAGATCATCGAATCGGTTTCGGCGGAAGACATTGGCCGCTTGCCCGACGCCTCGATCGGTGAATCGATCGCCCGCCTGCCGGGTGTCACCTCGCAGCGCATCTCGGGCCGCGCCGCCTCGATCTCGATCCGCGGTCTCGCACCCGACTTCTCGACCACCTTGCTCAACGGCCGCGAGCAGACCTCGACCGGGGACAACCGCGCGGTCGAGTTCGATCAATATCCGTCGGAAATCATCAACCAGGTGCTGGTCTACAAGACCCCGCAGGCGAACATCGTCGGCCAGGGTCTGTCGGGCACGGTCGACCTGCGCACCATCCGCCCGCTGGAAAGCGGCAAGCGCATCATCGCGGTCGGCGCGCGCGGCACCTATGTCGACAATGGCAAGCTCAACACCGGCACCAACGAATTCGGCTACCGCGTCAACGGCGCCTATGTCGACCAGTTCTTCGACAACACGCTCGGCGTGGTGCTGTCGGCGGCCTATAACAACGAGCCCTATCAGAACCGCGAATTCAACGCCTGGGGCTATGCCGGGCGGCCGCAGGGCAGCGTGATCGGCGGCTCCAAGTCGTACAACACTTCGGGCACGCTCGAGCGCTTCGGTCTTCAGGGCACGGTGCAGTGGCGCCCGATCCCCGAACTGACCGCGACGATCGACGGCTTCTATTCGGACTTCAAGGAACTGCAGATCAAGCGCGGCGTCGAACTGCCGCTGGGCTTTGCCATCGGCACCGGCCCCAATGATGTGCGGCTCCAGGTGGGCACCACCCAGGGTGGCGTGATCACCGGTGGCACCTTCTCGAACGTGAAGGGCGTCGTCCGCAACGATCCGTTCCAGCGCCGCGCCAACCTCTACGCCTTCGGCTACAACCTGAAATATGAGGGCAAGGACGGCTGGACCGCCACCCTCGACATCAGCTATTCGCGCACCGATCGCAACGAGCTGGTGCTGGAAACCTATTCGGGCACCGGCCGTGGCCTGGGCAATGGCGCGACCGACACGATCGGCTTCACCAGCACCACCACCGGCACCACTTTCCGCCCGACGCTGAACTATGGTGATTACAACACCATCCTGCTCACCAGCCCGCAGGGCTGGGGTGGCAACCAGATCGCGGTCACCGGCCAGCAGATCCTGGGCGGTCAGGACGGTTACTATAACAACCGCATCATCAAGGATCAGCTGGGCCAGTACCGGGTCGAGGTCGCCAAGGAAGTCAACACCAACTTCATCAGCAGCGTTGTCGTCGGCCTGAACTATACCGATCGCAGCAAGAATCTGCGCCCGGATGAATCCTTCCTCGGCCTCACCGCCAACACCAACGGGCTGACGAGCATCCAGGTGCCCGCGCAGTTCCGCCAGGGCACCAGCAACCTGCAGTTCGGGCTGGGTCCGGTGATCAGCTATGATCCGCTGCAGCTGCTCAACGCCGGCATCTATACCCGCGTGCCGAACCCCTATGGCGACGTCGTCGTCAAGGCGTTCAACGTCCAGGAAAAGCTGCTGACCGGCTATATCCAGGCGAACATCAAGTCGCAGCTTGGCATCGGCACGCTGACCGGCAATATCGGCGGCCAGCTGATCGTCACCGATCAGAATTCGACCGGCGCGACGGCGATTTTCCTCGGCACCAACGCCAATGGTTCGCCGAACATCGGCGCGCGTTTCCGCAACGCGAGCAGCGACTATGTCGACTTCCTGCCGAGCATCAACCTGTCGCTGCGCCTGCCGAGCGACTGGGTGTTCCGCGTTGGCGCCGCGCGTGAAATCATCCGTCCGCGTCTTGACGATCTCCGCGCGACCTTGTCGTTCGGCGTCGATAACAACTCGCGGGTCGTGTCGGGCGGTTCGGGCAACCCCAATCTGCGTCCGTGGCGTGCCAACGCCGTCGATGTGACGGTTGAAAAATACTTCGGCACCAAGGGCTATGTCGCGGTTCAGGGTTTCTACAAGGACCTGAAGAGCTACATCTACAACGCCGATATCCCGTTCGATTTCACCGGCTTCCCGGTGCCGCAGAACCTGCCCTTCACCCCGATCTTCCAGGGTTTCGTCAACGCGCCGATCAACGGCCAGGGCGGCAACATCTATGGCGTCGAACTCGCGGGCACGCTGCCGTTCGACGTGATCTGGTCGGGTCTGTCGGGCTTCGGCATCACCGGCGGCGGATCGTACACCGAAACCAGCATCCGCCCGACGCCTGGCGCGCCGGCGGAAGACCTGCCGGGCTTCTCGAAGGTGGTCGGCAACGGTTCGGTGTTCTTCGAGAAGTGGGGCTTTAACGCTCGCGGCAGCATCCGCTATCGTTCGAGCTTCGTCGGCGAACTGTCGGGCTTCGGCGCGAACCGTACCCGCCGCCGCGTGCTCGGCGAGACGATCTACGACGCGCAGATCGGCTATGATTTCAACGACGGTTTCCTGAAGGGCCTGTCCTTCTACATCCAGGGCCAGAACCTGGCGGACACCCCGCTGCGTACCCAGGATGCCGGGCTGCCGTTCAACGTGATCGATTACCAGACCTATGGCCGCCGCTTCCTGGCCGGCTTCACCTGGCGCTACTGATCGACCCCGCCCGCCCGGCATCGTCCGGGCGGGCTTTTTTTGTGCAAGCGAGTAAGCCATGCCCGAGGCGCCCCTCCGCGAGATCGTGATCATCGGCGGCGGCACGGCGGGCTGGATGGCGGCGGCGGCGCTGGCGCGCTTCCTCGGGCGCCAGGCGCGTGTCACCCTGATCGAGTCCGAGGCGATCGGCACCGTCGGCGTCGGCGAAGCGACGATCCCGCAAATCAAGCTGTTCAACCAGGGGCTTGGCATCGCCGAGCCCGATTTCGTCCGCCAGACCCAGGCGAGTTTCAAGCTCGGCATCGAGTTCGTCGGCTGGGGCGCGCCCGACCAGCGTTATATCCACGCGTTCGGCGCGGTCGGCTGGCCGCTGGGGCTGCTGCCCTTCCATCATTACTGGCTCCGCCACCGCGCCGAGGGCGGCACGAGTGGCCTGTGGGACTATAGCGCCGGCGCGCGGGCCGCGGCGCGCAACGCCTTCCAGCCGCCCGCCGATCGCCCGGGTCAGCCGGCGGCGGGCTATGACTATGCCTTCCACTTCGACGCGGGGCTCTACGCCGCGTTCCTGCGCCGCCATGCCGAAGCCGCGGGCGTGGTGCGGATCGAGGGTCGGATCGGCGCGGTTCGCCTGCGCGACGATGGCTTCGTCGCCGGGGTGACGCTCGACGATGGCCGCGCGGTGGGTGGCGAGCTGTTCATCGATTGCTCGGGCTTTCGCGGGCTGGTGATCGAGCAGGCGCTCCACGCGGGCTATGAGGATTGGACCCACTGGCTGCCCTGCGACCGCGCGCTCGCGGTGCCCTGCGCGCGGGTCGAGCCGCTCACCCCCTTCACCCGCGCGACGGCGCGCGCGGCGGGCTGGCAGTGGCGCATCCCGCTCCAGCACCGCACCGGCAACGGCATCGTCTATTCGAGCGCGCATCTGAGCGACGATCAGGCGGCGGCGATCCTGCTCGACGGGCTCGACGGCGCCCCGCTCGCCGAGCCGCGCCCCTTGCGCTTCACCACCGGCAAGCGCCGCGCGATGTGGGTAAAGAACTGCGTCGCCTTGGGGCTGGCGGCGGGCTTCATGGAGCCGCTCGAATCGACCAGCATACATCTGATCCAGGCCGGCATCGCCCGGCTGCTGCAGCTCTTCCCGCGCGCCGGCTTCGACCCGGCCGACATCGCCGAATTCAACCGCCAATCCGATTTCGAATGGCGCGCGATCCGCGATTTCCTCATCCTCCATTACCACGCCAACGGCCGCCCCGAACCCTTCTGGGCCGATTGCCGGGAGATGAGCATTCCCGACAGCCTCGCCCACAAGCTCGCCCTGTTCCGCGCCAACGGCCGGATCACGCGCGAGCATGAGGAGTTGTTCACCGAACTCGGCTGGCTGCAGGTGCTGATCGGGCAGGGGGTGATGCCGGCGGGCTATTCGCCGCTCGCCGATGGGTTGCCGGCGGCCGATCTCGCCCGGTTCCTGAACGACGCGCGCACCCATGCCGAGCGCGTCGCCGCCGCGTTGCCATCGCACGCCGATTTCATTGCCCGGCATTGCCCCGCATTGCCCCAGGAGACGATTGCAGCATGATGAGACTGCTCCTGCTTGTCGCGGCGTTGCTCGGCGCTGCCCCGGCGTGCGCACAGGACTATCGTGCGCGCCCGCCCGAAGACGAAATCGTCTATTTCCTGCTGCCCGATCGCTTCGACAACGCCGATCCGTCGAACGATCGCGGCGGCCTGTCGGGTGACCGGATCAAGACCGGCTATGATCCTGCGAGCAAAGGCTTTTTCCACGGCGGCGATCTGAAGGGCGTGATCCGCCGGCTCGATTATATCCAGGCGCTGGGCGCGACCGCGATCTGGCTGACCCCGGTGCTCAAGAACAAGCCCGTCCAGGGCGGTTTGGGCCAGGAATCAGCGGGTTATCACGGCTATTGGATCACCGATTTCACCCATGTCGACCCGCATCTGGGCACCGATGCCGAGTATAAAGCGTTGGTGGACGCGGCACATGCGCGTGGGATGAAAGTGTATTTCGATATCGTCATCAATCACACCGCCGATGTGATCCAGTATCGGGAGTGCAGCGGCTGCGCTTATCGCAGTATCGCCGACTATCCGTACCAGCGGCGCGGCGGTGTTGACGGCGCGGCGATCAACCCGGGCTTCGCCGGCGACGCGGTTCAAACGCCGGAGAACTTCAGCAAACTCAACGACATGAGCTTTGCCTACACGCCCTATCTCGCCAAGGGCGACGAGCACGCCAAGGCGCCCGAATGGCTGAACGACATTCGCAATTACCATAATCGCGGCAATTCGACTTTCGAGGGCGAAAGTTCTACCTACGGTGACTTTGTTGGGCTCGATGATGTCGCGACCGAACGGCCCGAAGTGGTGAAGGGCTTCATCGAAGCCTATGGCGCCTGGATCGACCGCTACGGCATCGACGGCTTCCGCATCGACACCTCGAAGCACGTAAACCGCGAGTTCTGGCCGCCCTTCGTGGAAGCGATGAAGGCGCGCGCCAAGGCGCGGGGTATTCCAAATTTCCATATTTTCGCGGAAGTTATGGTCGGCGATCCGGATACCGCGACGCTCGCCCGCTACAACGCGACCGATCGCTATCAGCCGCTCGACTTCGCTTTCACCTGGACGATGGTGGGCGCGCTCAGCGCCGAAAAGGGCACCGACAGCCTCACCCGGCTGTTCGCCGACGACGCGCTTTACCAGGGTGGTCCGCAGGCGGCGCTGTCGCTGCCCACCTTCCTCGGCAATCACGACAATGGTCGTTTCGCGACGCTGCTGCGACAACGCCGCCGCGACATGAGCGACGCCGAACTGCTCGCGCGCGTGCGGCTGGGCCATGCGCTGCTGCTCACGCTGCGCGGCACGCCGGTGCTCTATTATGGCGATGAGCAGGGCTTCAACGGCGACGGCGGCGATCAGGACGCGCGCGAGGATATGTTCGGCAGCCAGGTCGCGAGCTATAACGACAACCGCCTGCTTGGCACCGACGCGACCACCGCGACGCCGCGTTTTGACACCAGCCACCCGCTTTTCACCGAGATCGCCGCGCTCACCAAGCTGCGAAAGGCGCATCCGGCGCTCCGCCGGGGGCAGACGGTGGTGAACGCCGACAGCAAGACGCCCGGGCTGTTCGCCGTCACCCGGCGCGATCCGGCGAGTGGGGAGACGCTGTTCCTCGCCTTCAACACCTCGCAAAGCCCGGTGGAGGCGGCGGTCGCGATCGATCCCGCGATCACCAGCTTCGGCGCGCTCCACGGACGGTGCGCCGCGCCCGGCGCGCCTGGCAGCGTGCGCGTCACCCTCGCCCCGCTCGATTATGTGATCTGCGTCGCGGAGACCAAATGAACCAGTTGATGCCCCACCGTGTCGCGCCCCGCATCGCGCGCCCCTGGTGGCAGGGGGCGACGATCTACCAGATTTATCCGCGCAGCTTCGCCGATTCCAACGGCGACGGGATCGGCGATCTGCCCGGTATCACCGCGCGGCTCGATCATGTCGCCTCGCTTGGCGTGGACGCGGTGTGGCTGTCGCCCTTCTTCCCCTCGCCGATGAAGGACTTCGGCTATGACGTGTCCGATTATCGCGGGGTCGACCCGATCTTCGGCACGCTCGCCGATTTCGACGCGCTGGTCGAACGCGCCCATGCGCTGGGGCTGAAGGTCATCATCGACCAGGTTTATGCCCATACCTCGGACGCGCACGCCTGGTTCGGCGAGAGCCGATCGAGCCGGGGCAACGCGAAGGCCGATTGGTACGTGTGGGCCGACGCCAAGCCCGACGGCGGGCCGCCCAACAACTGGCAATCGGTGTTTGGTGGCCCCGCCTGGACCTGGGACGCGCGGCGCGGCCAATATTACATGCACAATTTCCTGAGCAGCCAGCCGCAGCTCAATTGCCATAGCGAGGCGGTGCAGCTGGCCCTGCTCGACGTGGCGCGCTTCTGGCTCGATCGCGGGGTCGACGGGTTTCGCGTCGACGCGATCAACTTCGCGATGCACGATCCGCTGCTGCGCGACAACCCGCCCGCGCCGCCGTCGAACAGCCCGCGCACCCGGCCGTTCGATTTTCAGCTGCACAAGTACAACCAAAGCCACGAGAATATTCCCGATTTCATCCGCCGATTGCGCGAGTTGCTCGACAGCTATGGCGCGACCTTCTCGGTCGCGGAGGTCGGCGGGGCGGACAGCGATCGCGAGATGAAGGCGTTCACCGCCGACGATCGCCATTTCAACTCGGCCTACAGCTTCGATTTCCTTTACGCCCCACGGCTCACCCCGGCGCTGGTGCGCGAGACGGTGGAGCGCTGGCCCGATCGGCCCGGCATCGGCTGGCCGAGCTGGGCGTTTTCCAATCACGACGCGCCCCGCGCGATCTCGCGCTGGGCCGCGCCCGAGGATCGCCCGGCCTATGCGCGGCTGGCAATGCTGCTGCTGCTCTGTTTGCGCGGCGACGTGTTCATCTATCAGGGTGACGAACTCGGCCTGACGCAGGTCGACATCGGCTATGACGATCTCCAGGATCCCGAGGCGATCGCGAACTGGCCGTTGACGCTGGGCCGCGACGGCGCGCGCACGCCGCTCCCCTGGACGAATGCGGCGCCCTATGCGGGCTTCTCGTGCAGCAAGCCCTGGCTGCCGCTGGGCGCGGACCATCCGAAGCTGTCGGTGGCGGCGCAGGCGGCCGATCCCGGATCGATGCTTCACCTCACCCGCCGGTTGGTCACGCTGCGTCAATCGAGCGATGCGCTGTTGCTGGGCGAGATGCGCGTGATCGCGGCGCAGGGCGCGCTGCTCGCCTTCGAACGCGCCGTGCCGGGCGAACGCCTGCTGTGCGTCTTCAATCTGGGCGACGAGCCGATCGACTGGCGGCCTGAAGGGGCGTGGACGTTGCTAGAGGCGGTCAACGGGGCGGGGCTCGAACGGCTTGGCGCCCATGCGGGCTATGTCGCGGTGGCGCGGTGAAAGGACAGAGAATGCTGAAGAAACTCGTCACGCCTGCCACTTTGATCGCCGCGATGCTCGCCGCGACCCCGGCCGCCGCGCAGGACAAGCCGGTCGCCGAGGCGAGCTCGCCGGGCGGGGTAATTAAGGTCGCGCTGTTCCTCGATGGCGATGGCCGCGTGAGCTACACCATCACCCGGCGGGGCACGCCGATCGTCGCGCCGTCGCGGCTCGGCTTTCTGTTGACCGATGCGCGCAAGATCGAGCGCTCGCTGGGCTTCGTTTCGGCCGAAACGCGCGACTTCGACGAGACGTGGGAGCAGCCCTGGGGCGAATGGCGCCGCATCCGCAACAATTACCGCGAGCTGAAGGTCCATTTCCGCGAGACTACTGCGCTCGCCCGGGTGATGGACGTGACGTTCCGGCTGTATGATGACGGTGTCGGCTTCCGTTACGAATTTCCCGATCAGCCGAACCTGAAGGCGGCGAATATCGCCGACGAGCTGACCGAGTTCGCCTTCGCGCAAGACGGCACCGCCTGGTGGAAGCCGGCCTTCCTCTGGAACCGCGAGGAATATCTCTACAACAAGACAGCTCTTTCCGCGGTGGGCACCGCCGATACGCCCGTCACGATCAAGTTCGCCGATGGCAGCTATGCCGCGCTGCATGAGGCGGCGCTCGTCGATTATTCGGGCATGGCGGTCGCGCGGACCGAGGGCAATACGCTGCGCGCCGCGCTCACTCCCGGTGCGGGGCGTGCCAAGGTGACCAAGACCGGCGCGTGGAGTACCCCCTGGCGCACGCTGATCCTCTCGGACGATGCGCCGGGCATCTATATGAGCCACCTGATGCTCAATCTGAACGAGCCCAACAAGCTCGGCGACATGAGCTGGTTCAAGCCCGGCAAGTTCGCCGGCGTCTGGTGGAACATGATCAAGGGCGATTGGACCTGGGCGCGCGGACCCAAGCACGGCGCCACCACCGCCAATGTAAAGCATTATATCGACTTCGCCGCCGCCAACAAAATTCCCAACGTGCTGGTCGAAGGCTGGAATGTCGGGTGGGACGGCGACTGGTTCGGCAATGGCAACGACATGAACTTCGCCCAGCCGACCGAGGATTTCGACGCCGACGCGCTCGCCGCTTATGGCAAGGCCAAGGGCGTGCGGCTGATCGGCCATCATGAGACGGGCGGCGCCGCGAGCCATTATGAAAGCCAGTTCGACGCCGCGTTCAAATTCGCCGCCGATCATGGTGAGATGGTGGTCAAGACCGGCTATGTCACCGATGCCGCCCAGATCGAGCGCGTCGATCCCGATGGCACGAAGCTGCGCGAGTGGCATGAGAGCCAGTGGATGAGCAATCACCACCTCCGCGTGCTGCAGGCGGCCGCCAAATATCATGTCGCGATCGACAGCCATGAGCCGATCAAGGGCACCGGCCTCCAGCGCACCTATCCCAATTGGGTGGGGCGCGAGGGGTCGCGCGGGATGGAGTATAACGCCTGGGGCGCCAAGAACCCGCCCGAGCATGAGGCGAATCTTGTCTTCACCCGGATGCTCGAAGGGCCGATGGACTTCACCCCCGGCGTGCTGAGCCTGACGGGCCAGGGGGATAGCCCCATCCTCTCGACCGAGGCCAAGCAGTTGGCGCTCTACGTCGTGCTCTACGCGCCGGTGGTGATGGCGGCGGATACGCCCGAAAACTATGCCAAGCACATGGGTGCTTTCCAATTCATCAAGGACGTGCCGACCGACTGGGAAGAAACCCGGATGCTCAATGGCGAGCCGGGCGATTTCACGACTATCGTGCGCAAGGAGCGCGGCGGGGAGAATTGGTATCTCGGCGCGATTACCGACGAGCAGGCGCGCACGCTCGACGTGGCGCTCGATTTCCTGACCCCCGGCAAAACCTATCTCGCGCAAATCTACCGCGATGGCGATGACGCGACCTACGAGACCGAGAAGCGCCATTCGATCGTGATCGAGCAGCGTCGGGTGACGAGCGCCGATCGCCTGTCGCTGAAGCTCGCGCCCGGGGGCGGGCAGGCGATCCGCTTCGTCGCGCAGGGGAAGAAGTGACGCGGGCGCTCGTCCTGCTGCTGGCGCTCTTGCTGGGGGCGTCCTCGGCGCTTGCGGCCCCGGCGCGGGGACAGTTCGTCGAGCTGCCGCGTCTGGTCTCGAAGAACCTGCCCGAACCGGCGCATGTCACGATCTGGCTGCCCCCTGGCTATGCCAAGGGCAAGGCGCGCTATCCCGTGATCTACATGCACGACGGGCAGAACCTCTTCTTCCCCAAGCTGTCCGGTTACAACAAGGTCTGGGCCGCCGATAAGGCGATGCTCAAGCTGATCGGCGATGGCGAGGCCAAAGGTGCGATCATCGTCGGCGTGTGGCACCAAAAGGCGCGCGCCGCGCAATATTTCCCGCAGGACATCTATGCGGCGCTGCCCGCCAATCTGCGCGCCGAGGCGGATCGCTTCGCGGGGCGACCGGTCTATTCGGACGGCTATCTGCGCTTCCTGGTGAGCGAGCTAAAGCCGCTGATCGACCGGCGTTATCGAACGCTGAAGGACGCACCCAACACGATGGTCGCGGGATCGAGCATGGGCGGGCTGATCTCGCTCGCGGCGATCGCGCGCTATCCGAACGTGTTCGGCGCGGCGGCGTGCGTTTCGACGCATTGGCCGCTGGTCGCGCCCGATCACATCGCTGCGGAGACGCCAGGACTCGGCGACGTGTGGGACAAGTTCCTTACCGACAAGCTCGGCGCGCCCAACGGCCGGCGTATCTGGTTCGATCATGGCGACCAGACGCTCGATCAATATTACGGCCCGTGGCAAAGCCGCGCTGATACCCGGCTGATCGCTATCGGCTGGCGCCCGGGGGATGACTTCGAGACCAAGGTCTATCCTGGCACCGCGCATGAAGAGAATAGCTGGGCGGATCGCCTGCCGGAGATTTTCGCGTGGCTGCTGAAGGCGCCGGCCTGATGCGCATTGTCGTGCTGGGCGGCGGGACGGCGGGGTGGATGGCGGCCAATCTCTTCGCCACCGCCTGGCCGCAGGCGCGCGTTAGCGTGATCGAAAGCCCCGAAATCGGCATCATCGGGGTCGGCGAGGGCTCGACCCCGCAGCTCAAGGCGTTTTTCGATCGTATCGGACTCGCCGAGCGCGATTGGATGCCGCGCGCGAACGCGACTTATAAGACCGGCATCGCCTTTCACGGCTGGTCCGAGCGCTCGGGGTGCGAAAGCTATTTCCATCCCTTTCCCAGTGACCTTGATCTCCACACCAACGACGCCTTTTTCAGCCACTGCGCGGCGCGGCGGGGTGGCGTGGATTTCGTGGCGCACCCTGATCGCTTCTATCTGCCCGCGCGGCTCGCCGCCGAAGCGCGCGGCCCGCATCCGGCCGAGGATTTTCCGTTCGAGGTGACCTACGGTTACCATTTCGACGCTTATCTGGTCGGCGCGGTGCTGCGCGATCATGCCGTCGCGCGCGGGGTCGCGCATCTGCCGCTGAAGGTGACCGAGGTGCGGGTGAGCGCCGAAGGGCAGGTGGCCGCGCTCGTCACCGAGCATGGACAGGCGATCGAGGCCGATCTGTTCGTCGACTCGAGCGGCTTCCGCTCGGTGATCGCGCAGGAAGCGCTGGGGGTGAAGTTCCGCCCCTTCGCCGACAATCTGTTCAACGATAGCGCGGTGGTGATGCCCACGCCCCGCGCCGGGCAGGCGATCGCCCCGCAGACGCGCGCGACCGCGCTTTCTGCCGGCTGGTGCTGGGCGATCCCGCTCACCAACCGCACCGGCAATGGCTATGTCTATTCGTCGCGCTACATCGACGCGGCGGCGGCCGAGGCCGAACTGCGCGCGCATCTTGGGCTGGGGCCGCACGATCCCCCGGCACGCCACCTGAAGATGAAGGTCGGCCGCGTCGAGAATAGCTGGACCGCCAATTGCCTGACGGTCGGGCTGTCGCAGGGGTTCATCGAACCGCTGGAGGCGACCGCGTTGCACATCGTCCAGGCGACGGTCGAGGGCTTTATCGCGGCGTATGAAGCGGGCGGTTTCACGCCCAAGCACCGCGACGATTTCAATGCCCGCATCAATGCCCGCTATGAAGGCATTCGCGACTATATCGTCTGCCACTACCGGGTGAATCGCCGCGCCGACAGCGATTATTGGCGCGACAACGCCGCCAACCAGGCGCTGTCCGATACGCTGCGGCGGGTGCTGCACATATGGTATTCGGGCGGCGACCTCGTCGCCGAAGTCGCGCGGCTGGGGATCGAGGGCTATTATTCGGCGGTCAGCTGGCATTGCCTGCTCGCCGGCTATGGCGTGTTCCCGGACCGTACCGAGCCGCGCGGCCAGGGCTTTGACATGGCGCGGATTGACGCCATGCTCGCGAAAAGCGCGCGCCACTTCGCGCCGCACCACGAACAACTTGCCGCTTTGGAGAGATAATCATGGCGCTCGCCCCCAGCCAGACGACGACCGAGAGTGAGGGCGTGAACGCGCCCGACCTGCAGTTCTTCGTCTTCGCGCTGTTCTTCATCTTCGGCGGCATCACCAGCCTGAACGATGTCATCATCCCCAAGCTGAAGGAGCTGTTCACGCTCAGCTATGGTCAGGCGCTGCTGGTGCAATCGGCCTATTTCATGGCCTATCTGGTGTTCTCGTTGCCCGCCGCCGCAGTGGTGTCGCGTTTTGGCTATCTGCGCACCGCGAGCTTTGGGTTGCTGGCGATGATGGCGGGGTGCCTGCTGTTCGTGCCCGCCTCCCAATCCGGACTGTTCCCGGTGTTCCTGGGCGCGCTGTTCGTGCTCGCCGCCGGCGTGACGATGGTGCAAGTGGTCGCCAACCCGCTGATCTCACTGCTCGGCCCGCCGCGTAGCGCGCACAGCCGGTTGACCTTCGCGCAGGCGTTCAACTCGATCGGCACCACCATTTTCCCGATCGTTGGCTCGGCGCTGATCCTGGGCAGCCTGAGCAAGGTCGATCCCGCGACGCTGTCGGGCGCCGCGCTCAGCGCCTATCGCACGGCCGAAACGCAGACGGTGGTGAACACCTATCTCGGCCTCGCCGCCGCGCTGCTCGTGGTGGCGGCGGTGGTGTGGACACGGCGCAACCGGCTGCCGGCGGGCACCGGCACGGACGCCAATGCGCGGCTGTTCGGCGGGTTTGATCTACTCCGCCGCCCGCGCTTTGGCTTCGGCGCGGCGTGCATCTTCCTTTATGTCGGCGCCGAGGTCGCGATCGGCTCGCTGATCGTGAACTATCTCGAACAGTCGAGCGTGATGGGGCTGTCGCAGCTCGAGGCGGGCAAGCATGTCGGCTATTATTGGGGCGGGGCGATGGTCGGCCGGATCATCGGCGCGGGGCTGTTGCGGCTGGTGTCGCCGGGCAAGGTGTTGGGCGGGGTCGCGCTCGGGGCGATCATTTTGCTGTTCGTCTCCACCCACAGCTTCGGCGCGGTGTCGGGCTGGAGCCTGCTCGCGATCGGGCTGATGAACTCGATCATGTTCCCGACGATCTTCAGCCTGGCGAGCGAGGGGCTGGGCAAGCGCGCGGCGGAAGGGTCGGGCATCATCGCCACCGCGATCGTCGGCGGCGCGGTGATCCCGCCGCTCACCGGCTGGCTGGCGGACCAATCGAACCTGCGCGTCGCCATGGCGCTGCCCGCGCTCTGCTACGCGCTGATCGCGGCCTATGGCTGGTATGCGCGGCGGCCGGCCGTTTAACGAGGGTTATGCCGGCTCCGGCGCGCTCGCCAGCGCCGCGAGCCCGTCCTTATCCACGACCCCGCGCTCCGTAATATAAGCCGTGACAAGCCGCGCGGGCGTCACGTCGAACGCCGGGTTTGCCGCGCCCGACAAAGTGAGCCGGGCCGCGCCACCCTCGGCGGCGGCGAACACCACTTCGTCGCCCGAGCGTTCCTCGATCGGCACGTCGCGACCCGTGGCGGTCGCGGGGTCGAACGTCGTATAGGGCAGGGCGACGTAGAAGGGCACGCCATTGTCCGCCGCCGCCAGCGCCTTCAGATACGTCCCGATCTTGTTGCAGACATCGCCATTCGCGGTCACCCGATCGGTGCCGACCATTACCGCGTCCACCTGGCCCTGCATCATCAGATGGCCGCCGGCATTGTCGGTGATCACGGTGTGCGGCACGCCGTGGCCGGCGAACTCGAACGCGGTGAGCAGGGCGCCCTGGTTGCGCGGGCGGGTTTCGTCCACCCACACATGCACCGGCAGTCCTTCGTCATGCGCGAGGTAGATCGGCGCGGTGGCGGTGCCGTAATCGACCGTCGCCAGCCAGCCGGGGTTGCAGTGCATCAGCACGTTCACCGGCCGATCGGGCGCCTTGGCGTGGAGCGCGCGGAGCAGCTCAAGCCCGTGTCGCCCGATCGCCTGGTTGAGCGCAACATCCTCGTCCGCGATCGCATCGGCGCGCGCGAAGGCGGCGGTGGGGCGCTGGTCAAGCGGCAGGTTGCGCACCGCCTCCGCGATCCGATCGAGCGCCCATTTGAGGTTCACCGCCGTCGGCCGCGCGGCGAGCAGCAGGGCATAAGCCGCGTCGAGTTCGTCGCCCGCCGCGAGCGCCATCGCCAGGCCATAGGCCGCCGTCGCGCCGATGAGGGGCGCGCCGCGCGTCCACATCTCGCGGATCGCCTGCCCGGCGGCGGCGGCCGAGCGCAGTTCGACCCAGCGCGCCTCCCAGGGCAGCAGCCGTTGGTCGAGGATACGCACCCCCGCGCCATCAGCGGTGCGGGTGATCGAGCGATGCCATTCGCCGGCGAGTTTCATGGCATCACCTCATCAAAGCTGGCGACATCGCCCTCGCCGCGCGCCCGATCCACCCGCAGCGCCTTCATCCCGGCCGCGCGGGCAGCGCCAACTTCCTCCGGCGTATCGGAGAGGAACAATACCGCGTCGGCCGCCACGCCGATCGCCGCCGCGATCGCGGCATAGGACGCCGCCTCGCGCTTGGGCCCGGTCTTGGTGTCGAAATAGCCGCTGAACAGCGGCGTCAGGTCGCCCGCATCGCTATGCCCGAACAGCAGCTTCTGCGCCGCGACCGAGCCCGAGGAGAAGACATAGAGCTTCAGGCCACCCGAGTGCCAGCGCCGCAGGCCCGCCACCGCGTCGGCATAGACATGGCCGGTGAAAGCCCCGCTCGCATAGCCATCGGCCCAGATCAGCCCTTGCAACTCCTTGAGCGGCTTCGCCTTCCGGTCCTCGTCGATCCAGCGAAGCAGCGTTTCGATTGGATCGCCGGGCGCGCTCGCCGAGACTTCCGCGAGGATTGGCGCGACCGCCTCGGTGTGCGCCGCGCAATAGTCGGGCAGCCGTTCACGGGCATAGGGGAACAGCACCTGCGCCACGAAATCGATGCTCGAGGTGGTGCCCTCGATATCGGTCAGGATCGCCTGGATCACGCGGGTTCGTGGCGCGGGAAGCGGCTGGCGATGGCGTCACCCGTGAAGCGCGCGATCCAGCCATCGGGGTTGAGGAAGAGGCGGATCGCGGTGAAGCGCGGGCTTGGCCCCATGTCGAACCAATGCTTCATCCCCGCCGGCACCGCGATCAGATCGCCCGCGGTGCACAGCATCGCGAACACGTGCCCCTCGGCATGGAGCGTGAACAGCCCCTCGCCCTCCACGAAGAAGCGTACCTCGTCCTCGGCATGGGTGTGCTCGTCGAGGAATTTGGTGCGCAGTTCGGCGCGCGCCGGATGATCGGGGATCATCGCGACGGTATCGACCGATTGATAGCCGCCTTCGGCCTTCAGCCGTTCGATCTCGGGCGCATAGGCGGTAAGGGCATCCGTGCCCTCCGCCAGGTCGCGCAATGGCCAGCGTTCGAAACGAACCCCGACCGGCGCGAGCGCCGCGACAATCGCGGCTTCCTCATCGGTATCGAGCAAGGGCGCGTCGGGCGCGTCCTCGGCGAAAACGCGCAGCCGGCTCATTTCAGCCCCAGATGCCGCGCGAATTGCAGCTGCGCGAGTTCGGTGGAGATCATCCATTCGATCGCTTCGATCACGCCTTCGGCCTCCGCCAGATCGGCGCCCCAGCCATAAAGGCCGTGCGCGCGGATAAGATAGGCGGGTGTCGTCCCCGGCACCAGTCGTGGCATGATCGCGCCGGCGAGCGCCTCCATATCCTGGCTGTTGTCGACGATCGGCAGCACCGCTTCGGCCTCGTGCGTTGCGATGCCTGGGAGGACCTTCAGCATCTCGTGCCCCGCCAGCCGGTAATGATCGCCCGGCAGCGCGCGGCTGAGGCCCACCGCGTGTGGCGAATGGCTGTGGAGCACCGCGTTCACGTCCGGAAACTGGCGGTAGAGCGCGCAGTGCAACACCGTCTCCGCCGAGGGGCGCTTGGCGTCGAGCGGATTGCCGTCGAGATCGACGGTCATCACATCGGCCTCGGTCAGCCGGCCCTTGTGGCGGCCCGAGACGGTGATCGCGATCCGCCCGTCGCCCAGGCGGAGCGAATAATTGCCCGCGGTCGCCGGCGCCCAGCCCTTGCCGTCGAGCCAGCGCCCGACCTGCACGATCGCTGCGCGCGCTTCGACCAGCGTCATCCCTGCCATGAACGCGATCCCCAATTCGTTAACGCGAAGCCCGGCGGGTAGAGCGCCGCCCGCTTCAAGGCAACCGCCGAAAAAGTCCGATGCGGCGGGAAGAAGGTGGAGCGGGTAACGGGACTCGAACCCGTATATTCAGCTTGGAAGGCTGCTGCACTACCCTTGTGCTATACCCGCGCGCGCCCCGGCCGATACCGGCTCGCGCGCGCCGGGGCAAGTCGTGGGCGGCATTGACGGCTTGCTTACCATTGCCGGGCTAGGTTTTTCACCATGTTGCACGATCCCGCCCTGGCGCGCGCCGCGCAGGAACAACGCCCGCCCTCGGCGGTCTCGAGCGGAGTCGGCTTCGCCGGGCTTGCCGGGGTATTGCTGTGGATCGGCATCGCCCGCTGGTTCGGCATGGACGGACCCTATTCGGCGCTGATGAACCTGGCGTTCTGCGGGCTGCCCATGGTTGCCTGGTCGGTGTTCGTCGACAAGGTCCATCGCAGCCCCTCGACCGGCATCGACTGGTCGTTGAAGCGCGATTGGCGCGAGACGTTCGATGTCAGCCTCACCAAGCTCTCCGGGTTGTGGGTCACCTGGGTCGGCATCGCCATCGTCTATGGCACGCTGCGTTTTTATTGGCAGGGCAATTACGCCTTTTCGATGCTGGTGCTCGGCTATGCCGCGCCGTTCGTGTTCCTGGGCGCCATCCCCTATATCTTCTGGATCGACCGCAAGCTGATCGAGCCCAAGGACGGCGCACATGCGCTTGGCGCGTGGCTGATGAACAGCGCGCCGGCCGACTGGCCCGCGATCAACGCTCATCTGCGCGCCTGGGCGGTCAAAGGCTTCTTCCTTGCCTTCATGCTGGCGATCGTCCCGCCGGGGTTCGGTGACTTCATCCGCGCCGATTGGCGGGCGGTCTTGGCCGATCCGGTGAAGCTCGCCAATTGGCTGATCACCTTCATGTTCGTGATCGACGTGGCGTTCGCGACCGTCGGCTATGTGCTGACGCTGCGTCCGCTCGATTCGCACATCAGGAGCGCCAATCCTTACGCGGCGGGGTGGACCGCCGCGCTGATCTGCTATCCACCCTTCGTGCTGATGGGGCCGGGGGCGCCGCTCGATTATCACCCCGGCACCGCCGACTGGACTCACTGGCTTGCGGGACAACCAGTGCTGCTCGCGCTCAACGGCGTGCTGCTGGTCGCGCTAACGGGGATTTATGCCTGGGCGACGCTGGCGTTCGGGTTGCGTTTTTCCAACCTCACCCATCGCGGCGTGCTGACCCATGGCCCCTATGCCTGGTCACGCCACCCCGCCTATCTCTCCAAAAACCTGTTCTGGTGGTGCTCGACGTTGCCGTTCCTGTCGACCGGCAACATGGTCGACGCGGCGCGGGCGACGATCCTGATGGCGGTAGTCGCCGGTATCTATTATTGGCGCGCGCGGACCGAGGAGGCGCATCTCGGCCAAGATCCCGCCTATCAGGCCTATTCGCAGTGGATGGCGCGCCACGGGCCCGTGCCACGCTTCTTCGCGTGGCTCAGCGGGCGGGGGACGGCTTAACTCAACCCGGCGCGATAGGCGCGCGGGCTTAGTCCCATCGCCCGTGCGAAGCTCATGTTGAAGCTCGGCAGGCCGGCGAAGCCGCACGCCAAGGCCACCGAGGTGAGCGACCGCTCCTCGTCCGCCAGCAGTTCACACGCGAGCGCGAGGCGCTGCGCCATCGTGAAGCGGAACAGCGTTTGCCCGGTCGTCTCGCGGAAGGCGCGCGCGAAGTGGGCAGGGGGCATCCGCGCGACCTGCGCGACCGCGTCGAGCGTCACTGGCTCGCCAACCCGGGCAGCGAGGAAGTCGCGTATCCGCGACATGGTTGTTGGGTCGAGTCGACCGGCGCTGCCCGGCGCGGCGGGCAGCGGCGCATCAAGCTCGACAAGCCCCGCCGCGATCGCGCGCAGGAGACCGTCGATCAGCAGCGGTGTGCCCGGGCCGGCGCTGCGCATCTCGCGCTCGATCAGGGAGCCGAGCCAGGCCAGCCGGTGATGGCGGGAAGGCAGCACCGGCGCCGGCGCGCGCCCGGCAAGCGCCGCGAAGCGCCCCCGTGGCACGAACAGCGTGAACGACTGGCTATTGTGCGGCATCTCCCAGCTCGTATCCATCCCGTTGGGGATGAAGGCGACCAGATCGCGCATCGCCGCCTCGTTCTTGATGAGCGTACCCTCGGTGCGGAATTCCAATCGGCCGCGGCCGCCGCGGTTGACGATCAGCGCGTCGAGGCCATGGTCGTTGCGGGTCGCATCGGCGACATGCGTGCCCGGCTTGTTCACGCCGCCCATCATCACGAGCCGGGCGTCCACGTGCGGGACGCTCACGGCGCTTACCTGAGGCGGCCCGGTCCAGATGATATCGTCGAACACCCTGTAGCCGAGCTGGGTTTGATAGCTGCCGTCCGCCATCGCAAGACTCCGAGCTGCGCGCATCGTTACGCTAGCATCGGTGCTCTGAGCGCCCAAGAGCGCGCGGATACGTATCAGGCCGCGCCCCGGTCCTGATATTCGATCACTTTCAGATAGTTGGCGAGCCGATTGGCCTCGAGCGATTGCAACAATTTATTCTGGTGCCATGGCACGACCAGATCGGCGAGCGCCGCGCTCCACGGCGCGTCGAAGGCGAACAGGATGCCAAGGCCGAACACGCCGGGCACTTCGCAGAAGCCAAGCTCGCGTCCGGCCTCCAATTCCTCGGCCAGGAAATCCTCGACCGCGGTCAGCACGCCGTTGCGCGGGCCGCCTTCATGCAGGGCGAGCGCATAATGGCCCATGCCGCGAAAGCCCCGGTTCCGACGCAGGAACGGCTCGTGCGGCACGGTGCCGCCTTCATAGCTATGCTCGTGGAGGAATTCGGCCGGGATGCGATCGGGGGCGTAATACATGTCGCGCCGTCCGACCGGCCAATGGATGTCGTGCAGGAAAGTGAGCAACGGCTTGCCGTCGCGCTTGGCGATCGCGTCGATCGCGCGCAATTCGTGATAGACGGTGTACCAGTTATGGTCGCCGTCGATCAGCCAGGCGTCGATACCCGCAAGCGTTGGGATCGCCTCCAGGCTTGGCAGCGGCAAATGCGTCACCTGCGGGCGTTCGGCGAGCCAATCGGCGAATTCGGGCTTGGGCGCGGGGTCGATCGACACCAACGTGCCCCCGCGCGCGGCGACATGATCGGCGAGCAGCGCGCTCATCCCGCCATATTCGGCGCCGATTTCGGCGAGGGTAGTAGCCTCTGCCAGATCGAGCGCGCCGAGGATGATGTCGGCGAATTCGGCCATCGAATGGATCAGCAGATCGGGCATCACGCCGCCTTCTGGTTGGCGCCGGCGATCAAGGCGCCGACGGCGCGGCGCACGATCGGGCGGAAGGTTACGGTCAACAGGCGCGGGTCGCCGCTTGGACCCTGCTCGGCTGGGGGCACGAACAGCAGCGCGGCGGGCGTCGCGCGGTAAATTCCCTCGGCGAGCCGCTCCAGCCCGTCGAGCAGCGGCTGCACCGCGCGGCGCCGTTCGCGCGCCTTCACGAAATCGTCGACCGCCTCGATCGACACCGCCTCGACCTGGACCAGCTCGGCGATCGCGCCCAGCTGCACGCCGATCGCATAGGCGCCGGGGTTGATCGGCAGGCTCATTCGGTAAAAGCCCTCATGCGTCGGTACGGCTTCGGCGCTGATCATCAGCTGCGCCTTGTCGTCGGCGATCAAGACCGGCACCGAGAAGGCGTGCGCCTCGAAATCGGATTGGCGGAAATCGAGCCCCAGCGTGCCGATCGCCGCGATACTGAGCGCGAAGGGTAGACCATGTTCCTGGATCTCGCCCGCCGGATACATGCGCTCGATCCCGGCGAGATAGGTCAGCCCGCGCTGGCGCAGACCCTCCGTGGCGGCCGTGCGGTCGATCAGCTTGGTGGTATATTCGGTGCCGAGGTTGACGTCGTGGTCGAACGCTTCGAGCAGCGCGACCTCCGCCGAGCGCGGCAGCAGCAGCAGTCGCGCCAGCACGCTCGCCACCATCCGTCGTTCGGCATCGCCACCGTCGGATTGGGCGGGCCGCGCTTTGCCGGTGTCGTGATGCGCGATGAAGGCGAGCGCGCCCGCCTGCGCGGTGTCGCGGATCGTGCTCTGGCGCCCCTTGATGTCGGCGGCCTTGCGGATCGGCTTGCCGTTGGCGTGATAGTCGATCACCGAGCCTTGCGCCAAGGTCACCAGCTGTTCGACCACCGCGATCTGCCGGATCAGCGCGCCCAGCACGCGGCCGTCATAATGGCGATTATCGAGCAGGCCGCGCTTTTCGTGCCGCGTCGGCTCGGACTCGCGCAGCAGCAGGTAGCGTCCGCTGACGCCGACGCCGAGCCGCTCGGCGAGCACGGGTGCCGCCATGTCCTGCACCGTGCCCTGATAGCCGAGATCGACCAGCATCAGCTGCTCGCCCGGCTGGATTCCGCTTTGCTGCGCGACATGCTTGGCGAGGCGGCCGGCGAACTGTTTGCTGCGGCTGACGATCTTGCGCAGCCATTGCGGCTCCACCAGCTTGGCGCGGAACGCCTTGGGGTGAGGCGGCAGACGCTTGATCTCGTCGTCCTCCAGCAGCAGCTGGCGGCCGACCACCTTGTTGAGCGGCGTATCCTCTCGGTTCAGATAAGCGTGCACCGCCGCCTCGTCGACGAAGCTCGCGCGGCGCGCGGTGAAGCGGCTCAGCTCGATCGTCGCCGCTTCGCCAAAGCCCGCCGCCTCGAAAGCGCGCGCGGGCAGATGGCCGTCGCGCAGCACGAACACCGGGCGAACGGTGCGCCCGGTCTCGCGGGCAAGCGCCTCGATCTCGTCGCGCACCCATTTTACGAAGCCGAGCATGATCGGGCCGAGCACGTCATGCCCCAGCGCCGTCGCGCTATCGTCGCCGCCATGCCCCAGCGACAGCGCCGGGCGGTGCGGCTGGAGCGCGGGCACGCTGACCCGGGTGCGCGGCTCTACCAAGGTCGCTGCCACCGCTTCCAGCCGCAGTTGCTGCTGAATGCCGGGGGCGAATTGTTCGAAATGGACGGCATGGATGCCCAACTTCACCGGCGCCTGCGCGTCGGCCACCGGATTGTCGCCCATGTGCAGGATCGCCTCGCCCGGCAGATCAAGCGCCTTCAGCACATGCTCGAACAGCCCCTGCGCCTTGGCGACGCCATATTCGCTGGAGCAGAAAATGCGCTCGATCGCGTCCGCCACCCCCGCCCCGGCGACGGTCGCGATCAGCCCGCGTAGTTGCGGTTCGGCGAGATAGGTGTCGGAGACGATGATCACCCGCAGCCCGCGCGCCCGCGCCGCGTCGATCAGTGCGACGGTGGGCGCAAAGGGGTAGCAATGCCGTGCTTCGGCCGCGAGTTCGGCCGCGACCGAGGCGGCGCGGCGCTCTTCGTACGGTTGCAGCACGGCATGGATCGCCTCGATCGAGACCTCGTCGAACCCGTCCGCCTGGCGTCGGAAGTGACGGGCGTAGCGCTCGGCGCGGACCCGCGGCTCCACCCCGCCGCCCGTGATCGGCAGATCGGCGAACACGTCGATCGGCGCGTGGACGTTGCGCCATAGCAAGGTATCGAAACAGTCGAGCGACAGCACCCGAACAGAAGCGGGCGCCTGATCGAGCAAGGTGGCGATGTCGTGCGCGCGGATAACGGTCATGCTTTCCCCCCGGTTGCGCGCATCAGTTGACGAAAATGGTAAAAGCGGCGTTAAACATGGGGGAAATGCGGTATTTCGGCCGTTTCGCCTGATCGCAAATCGCTAAAGCTTTGCCGCCGCCGGTCGTTTCTCGGTTCAGGAAAGGGCGGCATGGTCACCAACACGACGAGCACCGGCACGACGAACGCTTCGAGCACGTCGCAAATCCTCAGCTCGCTGGGCGCGGGTTCGGGGATCGATTATGCCTCGCTCGTTGGCAGCCTGGTCGATGCGCAGTTTTCCGCAAAGAATCAGCAGCTCACCGCGAAGAGCGAGGCGCTGACCGCGCAGATTTCCGCCGCCGGCAATCTGAAGAGCGTGATCGGCCAGTTCGCCAGCTCGCTGAAGTCGCTCACCAAGGGCGGCACGCTGGTCACCCAGCCGAGCAGCTCGAACAGTAATGTCGTGCGCGCGGCTGCGCTGCCGTTCGCGCGGCTTAACGGCTTTTCGGCGCAGGTCGAGGTGCGCTCGGTGGCGCAGGCGCAGGCGAGCGCGAGCCCGGTTTTCGCCGATCGCACCGCCGCGATCGGCACCGGCATGCTCACGCTGACGCTCGGCACCGCGACCACCGCGAACGGCGCGCTCACCAGCTTCACCGCCAATCCCGGCGCGAGCCCAATGACCATCACGATCAATGCGAGCAACAACAGCCTCGATGGCATTGCCAAGGCGATCAACGCCGCCAATGCCGGGGTCACCGCCAATGTCGTGGCCGATGGCGCCGGCTTCCGCCTCGCGCTGAAAGGGCAGACCGGCGCGACCCAGGGGTACCAGCTCACCAGCCAGGATGCCGGACTCGATCAGCTCGCGGTCGATGTCGGCAGCCCGGCGCGGATCGGCACCGGCGCGCAGGATGCCGAGGTCGTCGTCGACGGGTTGAGCTTCAAGCGCTCGAGCAACACGATCAGCGACCTCATCGCCGGGGTCCGGCTCGATCTTGTAAGCGCCGCGCCCGGCACCAGCGTTTCGCTCGGCAATACCCCGCCGACCAGCGCGCTGCGCCAGGCGGTGCTCGATTTCGTCGATACCTATAATCAGGTGATCGGCCAGATCACCGAGCAGACCGATCCGCAGAACGGCGCGCTGAAGGCGGATTACGCCGCGCGCGACCTGAAGGGCGGGCTGGGGCGGCTGACCCAGGTGCCGCTCTGGACAAGCACGACCAGGGGCGCGCCGACCACGCTCGCCGAGATCGGGGTCGCGACCAATCGCGACGGCACGCTGACGGTGAAGACCGATCAGCTCGACCGCGCGCTGCGCGACAATCCGCAGGCGGTGGAGGCGATGTTCCAGGACGGCGCCACCTCGACCCGGGGCGGACTGGCGGCGGCGTTCCAGGCGCTCGCCGATCGCGCGAACAGCACCGTCGGCGGGCTCGGCGCGAGCCAGGCGCGCTACACCGCGAGCAAGGTGAGCCTCGACAAGCAGCAGCAAAAGGCCAGGGACGACGCCGAAACGATGCGGACGCGGCTGACGCGGCAGTTCGCCGGCACCGACGCGCGGGTTTCGGCCTATCGCTCGGCGCAGAACTTCCTCACCCAGCAGATTGACGCCTGGAACGGGGGCGGTCGATGAGCGGCCTCGCTCCCCGGCTCGGCCGCAATCCAGAGGCCACCTATCGCCAAGTCGATCTCGCCGGGCGCACCGCGACCGCGGATGCGCATGGCCTGGTCGATCTGCTCTACGAAGAGCTGGGCCGCGCGCTCGCGGCATCAGCGGCGGCGATCCGGGCGGGCAATCTGGCGGTGAAGAGCGAGAAGATCGCGCGCGCGGTCGCGATCCTGTTCGCGCTCGAGGCCGGGCTCGATTTCGAGCGTGGCGGCCCGGTCGCCAAGACGCTCGCCGGGGTCTATCGCGGCGCGCGCAAGCAGATTCTCGACGCGAGCCTCAGCCTCGATCCGCGGCCCTTCCAGGAAGTCGCGGCGAACATGGCCGAGATCGCCGCCGCTTGGCGCCAGCTGCGCGGCGCGGCATAGGCCCGTCTCACTGCGCGAGCATCGCCCGCGCGGCGTTGCGCCCCGGCCGCCCGCTCACCCCGCCGCCGGGATGCGCGCCCGAGCCGCACAGCCACAGCCCCTTCACCGGCATCCGGTAGCTGCCGAGCCCATAGACCGGGCGCGCCGCCCAGAGCTGATCGAGCGACATGCGCCCGTGGAAGATGTCGCCGCCCACCAGCCCGAAACGGGCGTGGAGATCGGCGGGGCTGAGCGCCATCTGCCCGACGATCAACGCCCGGAAACCGGGGGCGAAGCGTTCGACGGTATCGAGCACCGCCTCGGCGGCGGCGGCTCGGGCGTCGTCGCTCCAGTCGAGCGCGGGATCGAAATGCTGCGCGAACAGGCTCGCGACGTGGCGGCCGGGCGGGGCGAGACTGCCATCGACCAGGCTGGGGATCAGCATCTCGACGATCGGCGCGCGCGACCAGCCGCGTGACCGGGCGTCGTCGAAGGCGCGGTCCATATAATCGAGGCTCGGCGCGAGGATAATGCCGCTCTTCAGATGCTCGCCGGGTTCCGGCAGCGCGGCGAAGCGCGGCAGTCCGCTGAGCGCGACGTTCATCCGGAACGTGCCCGAACCGCTGACATGCTGGCCGATCCGCGCGCGCAAGCCGGGTTCGAGCAGGCCGGGATCGAGCATGTCGAGCAGCAGCGTGCGCGGGTGGACGTTGGCGGCGACCGCGCGCGCGGCGATGCGCTCGCCATTCACGAGTTCGACCCCCTCGACCCGCCCATGCTCGGCGAGCACCCGCGCGACCGGCGTGTCGCAGCGGATCGTCACCCCCGCCGCTTCGCACGCCCGCGCCATCGCCTGCGTCACCGCGCCCATGCCGCCGATGGCATGGCCCCAGGCGCCCTTCACCCCGTTCACTTCGCCGAAGACGTGGTGGAGCAGGACATAGGCGCTCCCCGGCGTCGACGGCCCTGCATAATGGCCGACCACCGCGTCGAACCCGAACACCGCCTGGACGGGCGCGCTTTCGAAAAAACCCGCCAGCACCTCGCGCGCGCTGCGCGTGAACAGGTCGATCGCGTCGCGCTTCGCCTCGGCGCCCAGCCCCAGCAACCGACGCCCCTGATCGATCGCGCGCCACAGCCCGGCTGGATCGGCCGCCGGTGGCGCGCGATCGGCAAGCAGGCGCAGCACCTCGGCCACCGCGCCTAGCCGCCGCTCATAATCGGGCAGCGCGGCGGCATCGGCGGGCGAAAAGCGCGCGACCGCCGCGGCGCTTTGCCCGCCGCCCATCAGCAGATACCGGCCATCCTCGGTCGGCAGGAAATTGGCGTATGGCCGGCTCGCCACCCGCAGCCCGTGGCGGCCAAGCGCCATGTCGCGCTGGATCGCGGGATCGAGCAGGCCGAGCGTGTAGCTCGCGGTGGAGTTGCGGAAGCCGGGGGCGAATTCCTCAGTCACCGCCGCGCCGCCTACGACGCCGCGCCGCTCGAGCACCAGCGCGCGCTTGCCGGCGCGCGCCAGATACCAGGCACAGACCAGCCCGTTATGCCCGCCACCGATGACGATCGCGTCCCACCCCATCGCCGATGGGTGCTGGCGCAATTCCACCGCCGCCGCAAGGCGGGCGCCGGTTAACGCGTTCGTGACGGAGCGGGATGTAAGCTCCGCGCGCAAGGAACCATGATGAGCGACACGCCGATTCTCGCGCAGCACAGCATTCTCGCGGTGGACGACAGCCGTACCCAATTGGGCGTGCTCGGCCGGCGCCTGAGCGCGCTCGGCTATCTCGTCGCGCTCAGCGACACGGGGCGCGAAGCGCTCGATCTGATCGCCGGGCGCGGTTTCGATCTGGTGTTGATCGATATGGTGATGCCCGAAATGAACGGGATCGAGCTGCTAAGCGAAATCCGGGCCGCGCGCACGACGGCCGATCTGCCCGTGATCATGATGACCGCGCGCGGCGACAGCGAGGCCGCGGTCGAGGCGCTGGGCGCCGGTGCCGACGATCATATCGCCAAACCCTTCGCCTTCACCGAACTCGCCGCTCGGATCGAGCGCGTGATCGCGCGTGGCCGCCGGATCGCCGAACTGAAGCGCGCCAACGCGGCGCTCGACGCACGGATCGCGACGCGAGCGATGGAACTGGGCGAAGCGCGCGCCCAACTCGCCGCCACCCGCGCCGAGGAACGCCGGTTGCTCGCGTCGCTCGCGCAGGCTCAGGCGCGGCTCGCGGCGGTGGGGATACAGGCTTAAGGGACCAAAACCAGTTTCGCCCGCGCCAGTGCCGCCTCGCGCTCGGCGAGGCCGTTCAGGCCGCCATTCACTTTGCGCGTAAGGCCGGAGATGTCGTCGGCATCGGCGAACGCATTGCAGCCATTCGCGGTCCAGAACAGGCAGCCGGCGCGTACCCCGGTATCGGGATCGAGCAACAGATCGGGCTGGGCCACCACGGGCAGCTGGGTGATCCTCGCGATCCGGGCATAGTTGGCTCGTCCGGTCAGCTGCTTCCAGCCACGACCGCGATAGGTCCACCCGTCGGCCGGGGCGGTATTGCCCAGGTTCAGCCGGCCAAAGGCGCCCCCATATACAAGATTGGCGATCGCGGCTTGCCGATCAGGCGGCACGACCTGCTCGCCCGGTTGCCGACCAAGCCGCTGCGCGTCGGCCGAGCTGATCCGTTGCAACCCAAAGGTCGCGATCAAGCCCGCCGGGCTATAGTTGAGATTCTCGCTGGTCCGCGAAAAGCTCCACGTCTCGACCGCCGCCTGGGCGATGTTGTGCGCGATGCGCAAAGCGCTGGTGATCGCGTTTTGCGGGAAATAGCGCGCGCAGGCGGTGCCGAAGCTCAACATCAGCGTGCTCGGGGCGGGCTTGGCCGCCACCCAGGCGAGCAACGCGGCATAGCTTTTCGGGCCGAAATCGCCATCGACCGAGATGGCCTGGCCGCGATCGACCAACCGCTGCTGAACGGCGAACGCGTCGAACATCGCCCTCTCCCGCAATCGAACTGCTGGCGGCGGATGTTACGCTTGTTTCACAAGGTAGGACAGAATGAACCGCCAGCGACAGGATGGTGAAATGGCGGGCCGGCGTAAGAAGTGGTGGAGCTAGGGGGATTCGAACCCCCGACCTCTGCAGTGCGATTGCAGCGCTCTCCCAACTGAGCTACAGCCCCACATCGCCGGAGCGCGTGCCTTTAGCGGGCGCCGCGCCGCGATGCAACGCCTTTCGATCCGCCGCTAATCGGAACGCCCACGGCCAGCCGCGCGGGCGTTGCGACAAGGCGTGGGCGCCGCAGCGGAACGGGCAAAGCCATCCCCCGTTGACTGTCGAGAACAGGGCGCCAGCCGCCTGCGCCGGGCAGGCGACGCGCCTTGCGAGCAAGCTCGGCGAAAGGAACGGCGATGGGCGACAACCGCTATAATCCCAATGAGGAAAGCACCGGCAGCTATCTGACGCAGGACGGCCAGCGTGGCGGAACGCGGACACCACGTCACGACGACGCCACCGCGCGTGAATATGGCGCCAGCCGCCAGGGACGCGAAGATCGGCCCGGCGGGCAGCGGCGCGAGGGCGGCTTCGGCCAGGAGCGCGGCTATGGCGACCATGGCGGGCGCGGCTATCAGGGTGGCGAGGCTTCCGGTCAGCAAGTCCAAGGCTATGGCGCCGAGCAGCGCGAACGCGCCCAGAGCTATCAGGATCGCAACTACACCCAGGGCCAGCCACGCGGCAATTTCGGCGGGCCGGGCAATTATGGCGGGCAGGGCCAGCGCTTTAGCCAGCAGGAACATCACGAAGGCAGCGGCTACGGCCCCTATGGTCAGCGTGGCCAGGTCCATTCGGAAGGCGCTTACGGCCATGATCAGCGCGGCGGCGACACCAGCCGGAGCGGCGGCCAGCAGGGGGGCTATGGCTATCAGGCGAGTGATTACGACTATCAGGATCGCGGCTTCATGGCGCGCGCCGGCGACGAGGTCCGCAGCTGGATGGGCGACGAACGCGCCCAGCGCCGCCGCGAGCTCGATCAGCGCTATGACGAGCGCGAGGGTGGTGGCAGCCAGAATTGGGGCGGCGGCCAGCAGGGCCAGCGCCACGAGCATGATGAAAGCGAGGAACGCTATCCCGGCGGTATCCGTGGCTATTCGAATCAGCGCGGGCCGACCTTCCAGAACGGCGAGTGGATCGGCGCCGGATCGGGCTGGACCCGCGGATCGGACGAGGATGACTATGGCAGCTGGCGCCGCCAGCAGATCGAGTCGATCGATCGCGATTACGATGAATATCGCCGCGAAAACCGCCAGCGGTTCCACAGCGAGTTCGAGAATTGGCGTGCCGAGCGCCAGGGCCAGCGCTCGTCGCTGCGCCAGGTGCGCGAGCATATGGAAGTCGTGGGTTCCGATGGCGAGCATGTCGGCACGGTCGATCACGTGCTCGGCGACCGCATCCTGCTGACGAAGAGCGACAGCAATGCCGGCGGCAAGCACCACTCGATCCCCTCGCGCTGGATCGAATCGGTGGGCGAGAAGGTCGCGATCCGCAAGACCGCGCAAGAAGCGATCGCCGCGTGGCGCGAGGAACAAGAGGATCAGCACAGCTGATCGACAATCCAAGCGACGCTTTCGGCCCCGTACCCCCTTGTGGGGACGGGGCTTTGTTTTTGTGGCGACCCGGTTGCCTTCGGCGCCGCCGGGGCTAGTGTCGCGCCCGTATCGAGATCTGGAGAGGAAAAGATGGCGCAGGCGTGGACGCTCAAATCGCGACCGATCGGCACCCCGACGGCGGAAAATTTCGAACTGGTCGAGCTGCTCGGCGGCCCGCTGGAGGCGGGGCAGGTGCGGATCGCCAATCGCTGGCTGTCGGTCGATCCCTATATGCGCGGGCGGATGAACGACGTGAAGAGCTACACCCCACCCTTCCAGCTTGGCCAGCCGATGCAGGGCGGCGCGGTGGGCGAGGTGGTGGAAAGCGCCGATCCCAATGTGCCGGTGGGCACGCTGGTGCTTCACATGGACGGTTGGCGCGACGAAGCGGTGCTGCCCGGCGCGCATGTGCAGAAGCTGCCCGATCTGCCGGTCGAACCCCAGGCCTATCTCGGCCAATTGGGGATGCCGGGGATGACCGCCTATTTCGGCCTGCTCGAAGTCGCGGGCGCGCAGAGCGGGGACACAGTATTCGTCTCGGCCGCCGCCGGCGCGGTCGGCTCGACCGTGGTGCAGATCGCCAAGGCCAAGGGGATGCGCGTGATCGGCTCGGCCGGCGGCGCGGACAAGTGCGCCTGGGTGAAGGCGCTGGGCGCCGACGCGGTGATCGACTACAAGGCCGAAGGGTCGCTGGTGAAGGCGCTTGCCGCCGCCGCGCCCGAGGGGATCGACGTCTATTTCGACAATGTCGGTGCCGAGCATCTCGACGCCGCGCTCGCGGTGGCCAAGGAGCGCGCTCGCTTCGCGATCTGCGGGATGATCGACATCTATAACGACGGCAAGCCGACCGAGCTGCGCTATCTGGCGCGGGTGATCGGCGCGCGGCTGACGATCAAGGGCTTCATCGTCAGCGATTTCATGAGCCGCGCGGGCGAATTCTACCGCGACATGGCCGGCTGGTTGCAGGCGGGGCAGCTCCACCGCGAGGAAACCGTGGTGAACGGGCTCGGCGAGATGCCCGAGGCGTTTCTCGGGCTGTTCAGCGGGCAGAACAAGGGGAAGATGCTGGTTCGGGTGTAAGCGCGGTTCGGCCGCATTGCGTGCCACCCGTCGTGACGGTCGAAAAGGGGCGACGTAGACTCTACGGCGCCCGTTCAAATCACGCGCGAGAAAGGCGCTTATCACATTTTAGCATAGAAAATATTGCTCGTTGACGATCTTGCCATCTTTCCACACCGAGCGGACGATTTCGTGCCAGTGGGTTTTGCCACCGCCTTGATGATCGAAATCAAACGTCCACTCGGTAAAAGATACATCCCCATTGATCGCGGAATAATGGAGAGTAATTTCATTTACTTTCGATATTGAACCGACAAAGCTATTCATTTTGTCGATCATATCTTGACGAGAGCCGGTTTTACTGCCGTTGTGGTCGTCGCTGGTTGCGTTCTCCGCAAAGTATTTCTCGGTAGCTTCAGCCATGCGGCCTTGCTTCATCAGCTCGATTTTCTCGTTTAACAGGCTTTCGATGGACATTTTCTGTTCCCTTGCTCTACCGTTTGTACGCCTTTAACGAAGAGCAATTTAGGGGAGCGCCGTGCCCGGAACAATTGGCGTCCCGGCATTGTGGCGGCTGGGCATGATTTTCGGGACGATCGGCCCTGTTGCCGGCCGACGATGCCACGCGCCGCGCGTCAGGCCGTCCGGTTCGCGCCTTGTTGGGTACCAGCTGGCGATGAAAGGCGATAGTGCCGCCTAGTCTGCCAACTAAGCGAAGTTGTGCGCGTTGTTGCCGAGCGCGCCACGCCCAACATGCGACGTTTTGTGCCCGTGATCTGGTGAGACTGGTTGCATGGCATGAGGCCTATTGCTTCGGGAAGAAGGGGGGACGGCAAAGCCGCCACCCCTTCTCCTCACAGCTGTTGGAGTTCCAATTGGGCGTTAACGAGGTGCGACTCCGCCCAAGCATTGGTGCGAGCCAAATCGTAGGTGTCAAAAACCCACGTAGAACGCAGATAGACACCTTCGTCATCCTCAATTTCCCAAGTCCAACTATCTGCGATTGGGTAGACGCGAATTTTCATTCTGCCTCCTATATCGCAAGTCGGGAGTCCAATCTTCGAGTTACCCGCATATGTGCCGTGAAAGCGTCTGGTCGCCTATTTGATCTTATTATTCCGCCAGCAATCATCGAGCAAAGAAGCCGGGTAATCTTGTCTTTCTCCCGAGCAACGCAGTCCTTCAAAGTGTCTCCATCGCACCTCCCTCGTAGCGTGAAAGAAACTTACTCCGCCGCCACGCCGGCTTGCGCGAACATGTCCGCCTCGCCGTCCTCGTTCGCGACCTCGGCCTTGCCGAGCTTGGCGCGCTGGCGCTTGTCGAAGCTGTCCCACACCTCGCCCCAATTGCCGCGCGTCGCGCCCTTCGAATATTCGGTCGCGCGTTGTTCGAAGAAATTGGCGTGCTCGACGCCGTTAAGCAGCGGCGCGAGCCAGGGCAGCGGGTGCTCGTCGATCATGTAGATCGGCTTCATGCCGAGCTGGCCGAGCCGCCAATCGGCGATGTAGCGGATATACTTCTTGATTTCCTTGGGCGTCATCCCCGTCACCGGGCCTTGCTCGAAGGCCAGGTCGATGAACGCATCCTCCAGCCGCACCGTCGTCTGGCAGACATCGGCGATGTCATCCTTCACCGCCTTGGTGAGGCAATCGCGCTCGCGGACGAATTCGTGGAACAAGCGGACGATGCCTTCGCAGTGCAGGCTCTCGTCGCGCACCGACCACGACACGATCTGCCCCATGCCCTTCATCTTGTTGAAGCGCGGGAAGTTCATCAGCATCGCGAAGCTCGCGAACAGCTGCAGCCCTTCGGTGAAGCCGCCGAACATCGCCAGCGTCTTGGCGATATCCTCATCGGTATCGACGCCAAACTGCTGCAGATAATCGTGCTTGTCCTTCATCTCGGCATAATCGAGGAAGGCCGAATATTCGGTCTCGGGCATCCCGATCGTGTCGAGCAGGTGCGAATAGGCGGCGATATGCACCGTCTCCATATTGCTGAAGGCGGTGAGCATCATCTTGATCTCGGTCGGCTTGAACACCCGGCCATATTTGTCGTGGTAGCAATCCTGCACCTCGACATCGGCCTGGGTGAAGAAGCGGAAGATCTGCGTGAGCAGGTTGCGCTCGTGCGCCGAGAGCTTCTGCGCCCAATCGCGGCAATCCTCGCCGAGCGGCACCTCCTCGGGCATCCAGTGGATCTGCTGCTGGCGCTTCCAGAAATCATAGGCCCAGGGATATTCGAAGGGCTTGTAGGTCTTGCGAGCCGAGAGGAGGGACATGTTCTGCTCCACTAACAAAGATTATTGCCCGGCCCCCCAGGACCAAAGCGTATACGCATAAAAAGCCAGCACCACCGCGCCAGCCGTCAACATCGTTCCGGCAATGCGGCGGCGATAGATGGCGGGCTCGTCCGCCGCCGGGCGGGTGAAGGTGTAGGCGGCCGCGCCCCCGGTGGCGAGCGCGACGAGCGCCATGATCCCGGCCTCCATCCGCTTCACCGCCGCACCACGCGGGTGCGGTACACCACCCGCGTGCCCCCGCGCGCGCCGACGCCCAGGAACACGATCCCCAGGAAATAGCCGAAATCATACCAGCCGCCGGCATTGGGCACGGCATAGACCGCGACCCCGGGCAGGAACAGCGAGAGCAGCCACGCGACCGGGAAGATGAAGCCGTGCCACAGCCCGCTCACGAAACCGGGCGCGCCGGGCTGCACCGTCCCCGGCACCGCCCGCGCGCAGGCGGCGAGGCTGGTTGCGAGCAGCAGGACGAAAGCGAAGCGGGCAGGCTTGGTCATCACGCATCTCCCATCGGCGAAAGTGCCGGGAGAAAAGCGCGCGAGCGTGTGATGGGGTCCGTGGCGGTGCGGCGAAAGCGCGTCCCCTGCAAGGGGAGTTCTGGGTCGGATCGCCCCCCGGACGATCCTAAACCGTGCGGGGCACGGACTACCCCGAACTGACGCCCGCGCCGGCAAGTGACCGGGCGATGTCCCCGGCAACTAGCGGGCGTCACCCCCAGGCCCGAGCCAGGGCTGGGCCGGGCCGTGACGGCTGGGGCGGTGCCGGTGCCGGTCATCGGCATGGCGCGCGGCTGACCCGCTATTTCCAGAACCAGCGCGGCGCAATGCCCCGTCGGCTGCGGTTCAGCCACATCTGCGCATAGAGCCAAAGGCCCGATATCGCGAAGAAGATCAGCGCGAATCCGCCCAGGATCGACAGCAAAGTCCCGACCGGGCCGAAGCTTTCGCCCGAATGGAGATGGTGCAGCACGCCAACCAGCCCGCGCGTGCTGCCCGGCGCGGGTTTCGGCCGGCAGATCATCATCTCCGGGCAGACAAAGCCCGCAGGCGGCGTCGCGCGCGCCGGCGCCCCGCTCGGCCACAGCGCCGCCGCCTGGCTGAGCACGCCGGTAACCGCGATCCAAAGCATGATCACGCCAAAAATCACCGAGAGCCAACGGTGCCATTTGCGCATCCAAACCATCCCTTTGCTGTTGCGAATTATTAGCAACAATGGCGGAGCGGAGGATGGTTGGGCAAGCCATCATTTGTCGCAATTGATCGCGGACCGGGGATGACTGCGGGAACGCAGCGGGATTCCGCCGTAACCGGGCTGCCGGTTGATGGCCCTCGGGCCGGTGACGCAGGGCGTTACTGGCACGCCAGACACTCGTCATAATCCGTGTTCGGCAGCTCGATCTTCTTGAGTTCGGGCGTGTTGTCCGCCTCCACCCCGCCCGCGAAGCTCGCGCGCTGGATCGATTTCGAGCGCAGATAGTAAAGCGATTTCACCCCCAGCTCCCATGCCCGGAAGTGGAGCATCAGCAGATCCCATTTCTCAACATCGGCCGGAATGAACAGGTTCAGCGACTGCGACTGATCGATATAGGGTGTGCGATCGGCGGCAAGCTCGATCAGCCAGCGCTGGTCGATCTCGAAGCTGGTCTTGTACACATCCTTTTCTTCGGGGCTCAGGAAGTCCAGGTGCTGCACCGAGCCGCCCCGCTCAAGGATCGAGCTCCACACGCCGTCGCTGTTCTTCGCTTTCTCGCTCAGCAGCTTTTCGAGATACGGATTGCGCACCACGAAGCTGCCCGACAGCGTCTTATGGGTATAGATGTTCGCCGGGATCGGCTCGATGCAGGCGCTGGTGCCGCCGCAGATGATGCTGATCGAGGCGGTGGGCGCGATCGCCATCTTGCAGCTGAAGCGCTCCATCACCCCCATATCGGCGGCGTCGGGGCAGGGGCCGCGCTCGACCGCCAATTGCATCGAAGCCTGATCGACCTGCTCGCGAATGTGGCGGAAGATGCGCAGATTCCACTGCTTGGCCATCGCGCCTTCGAACGGCAGCCCGCGTGCCTGCAGGAAACTGTGATAACCCATCACGCCCAGGCCCACCGAACGCTCGCGCGCCGCCGAATAGGCCGCGCGCGCCATGCCCGGCTCGGCGCGATCGATATAATCCTGCAGCACATTGTCGAGGAAGCGCATCACATCCTCGATGAAGCGCTTGTCCCCCTGCCATTCGTCCCAGGTTTCGAGGTTGAGCGACGAGAGGCAGCACACCGCGGTGCGATCATTGCCGAGATGGTCGCGCCCCGTCGGCAGCGTGATTTCCGAGCACAGGTTGGAGGTCGAGACCTTCAGCCCCAGGTCGCGGTGATGCTTGGGCATCGCCTGGTTCACGTGATCGGCGAAGATGATGTACGGCTCGCCGGTCGCGAGCCGCGTCTCGACCAGCTTCTGGAACAAAGTGCGGGCATCGACTTCGCCCCGTACCGAGCCATCCTTGGGGCTGACGAGCTGCCACGCGCGCCCGTCGCGCACCGCTTCCATGAAAGCGTCGGGGATCAGCACCCCGTGGTGCAGGTTCAAGGCCTTGCGGTTGAAATCGCCCGAGGGTTTGCGGATTTCGAGGAACTCCTCGATCTCCGGGTGCGAAATGTCCAAGTAGCAGGCGGCCGAGCCGCGCCGCAGCGAGCCCTGGCTGATCGCGAGCGTGAGCGAGTCCATCACGCGGACGAAGGGGATGATGCCGCTGGTCTTGCCGTTCAGGCCAACCGGCTCGCCGATGCCGCGCACCCCGCCCCAATAGGTGCCGATGCCGCCGCCGCGCGAGGCGAGCCAGACATTCTCGTTCCAGGTATCGACAATGCCTTCCAGGCTGTCGGGCACCGAGTTGAGATAGCAGGAAATCGGCAGGCCGCGCCCGGTGCCGCCGTTCGAGAGCACCGGCGTTGCCGGCATGAACCATAGCTTCGAGATATAGTCGTACAGCCGCTGCGCGTGCGCCGCGTCGTCGGCATAAGCGGAGGCTACGCGGACGAACAGATCCTGGAAGCTTTCACCCGGCAGCAGATAGCGGTCCTTGAGCGTTTCCTTGCCGAAATCGGTGAGCAGCGCGTCGCGGCCGTGATCGACCTCCAGCGCATAGGGGCGCGGGGCGACGTGCTTGCTGTCGGGCTTGGCCTTGGCCTCGGCAGGGGCGGGCGTGTCGGCGGCAAGCGCGGTGTCGCTGGTCATGATCCTGTCGTCATCCCGAAAATCCATCGCTCGACCTTCCTCGCACTGGCGACTCGGGCGGCCCGGTCGCGATCCTATCATGCCTCTTGGCGATGAGAACAAAAAGTGCCCATCGCCATCCCCCGGGCGCAGCAAGGCTGTCGCGGCGATATGGGATCGCGCGGCCGGATATACCAGCTTTTGGGTCAGCCCCCTGAACCAACCACTATATTTTGTGGCCAATCGGGTTTGAAACGCAAGAGCGTTGATGACGATTTAAGGACTCGGTTCGTCGCTGGGAAGACTCGGTTCGTCGGCGCGCCGAGTGCCGAAATTCCGCCTCTCCCCGTCGCGACGCGCGGTCCATCGAGGCTTCGCGAAATTGCAAGAGAACGCAGGTGGAACAGAAAAATTTTTGGCGGCCCGGTGCCGGGCGTAGAATCTTGTGGAAAAGTTAGCGGCGCGCCGCGTGCCGTTTCACCCCGCCGCGCGCCGGTCAGCTCGCCTTGCGCAGCCGGGCGGGTTCGACGCTCAACCGTTCCATGTCGAAGCGTTCGGCGAACTCGACTCCGCATTTGCCGTCCTGCGCCCAGCGCACCGTCGCCGCCAGCGGCTCGCCATCGTTGATCTCGATCAGCAGCTCCGTGCCGCGCGCGTCGCCGTTGAAGGCGAGCCCGTCGAGTTGCGCGCCGAGTGGCGAGATGTTGCGCAGCCGCACCTCGCCGCGCGCGCCGCCGATATTGACCACCGCCTGGCGCATGATCGCGGTGCGCGACGGCCGGCTCATCCGATAGCCGAGCGGCTTGGCGAAGCCCGCGCCCTCCTCCAGCAGCTGCGCAACCTGCTCGGCCCGCGCCGGCGTGCCATAGACATAGCCCTGGATATGGCTGCACCCCAGGGTGCGGATCAGCTCGATCTCGTCCTGCGTCTCCACGCCTTCGGCGGTCGTCTCCATCCCGAGCGAGCCCGCGAGCGCGACGATCGCGCGGACGATCGCGGCATTGCGGTTGCCGGTGATCGCGGCGCCGCGAACGAAGCTCTGGTCGATCTTGATCTTGTCGAACGGCGCCGACTTCAGATAGCCGAGCGAGGAATAGCCGGTGCCGAAATCGTCGAGCGACAGCCTTACCCCCAGGCCCTTCAGCGCCTTGAACATCGCGTCGGTCTGGGTGCCGTCGCTCAGGAACACGCTTTCGGTGATCTCCAGTTCGAGCCGCTGCGGCGCGATGCCCGCCTTGGCGATCGCATTGGCGACGATCGCGGGCAGCTGGCGGTTGGCGAACTGGATCGGCGAGACGTTGACGCCCACCCGCACCTCGTTCGGCCAGCGCGCCGCCTCCAGGCAGGCGGTCCGCAGCACCCATTCGCCGATCGATTCGATCAGCCCGCATTCCTCGGCGACCGGGATGAAATCGGCGGGGCTGATCGCGCCGCGCTCGGGATGCTCCCAGCGCACCAGCGCCTCGAACCCCACCAGCCGCGCATTCTCGGTGCAGACCACCGGCTGATACACCAGATGCAGCTCATCCTTCACCAGCGCGTGGCGGAGATCGTCCTCCAGCTGCTTGCGGTTCTTGGCGCCGTGGAGCAGCTCCTCGCGGTAGAAACGGTGGACGCCGCGGCCATCGGCCTTGGCGGCGTAAAGCGCGAGATCGGCGTTGCGCACCAAAGTCTCGCTGTCACGCCCGTCGCCGGGCGCGATCGCGACGCCGATCGAGCAGCCGATCGAGATCGACTGGCCGCCGATCGAATAAGGCTGCGACAGCGACGCGATGATCTCGCGCCCCAGATCGGAGAGTCGCGTGATGTCGTTCTCGCCCGGCAGGATTACCTGGAACTCGTCGCCGCCGAGCCGCCCGACAAGGCCGGCATCGCCCACGGCGCGCAGCAGCCGCTGGGCGACCTGCTTCAGCAGATCGTCGCCCACCTGGTGGCCAAGCGTATCGTTCACCGCCTTGAAGCGATCGAGATCGAGCAGGAACAAGGTGGTCGGGCGGTAAGGCGCGGTTGGCGGCTGGTTGAGCGTCTGATCGAGCGAGGCGCGCATCCGCTGGCGGTTGGCGAGCCCGGTCAGCCCGTCGAACAGCGCCAGCCGGGTGATCTCCGCCTCGGCGCGGCGCTTCTCGGTCAGATCGGCGCCCGATCCGATGAAGCCGTGGAAGCGCCCATGTTCGTCGACCACCGGCCGGCCGGAGATCGACCACCAGCGGTCGGTCATCCCCTTGATCGCCGGGCGGATGGTATAGTCCGAAAAGCCGGTGCGCGAGGACAGGTGGAAGCTCAGCGTCCGCTCGGTGCCGGGCGAAGCGCTGTCCATCTGGAATACGGCGTTGAGCGGCTTGCCCAGCGGGCTCTCGCCCGACCCCGCCACCGCGCCGGCCACTTTTTCGGACAGATAGACGAGGTTGCCGTCGCGATCGGTCTGCCAGAACCAGCCGGTGCCCTGGCTTTCGAACTCGCGCACCAGGCTGAGCGCGAGCCGGCCGCTACGCATTTCGCGCCGCTCCTCCTGACTGCGACGGAGATCGAGCCGGGCGAGCCGGATCGTCGAGATCACCAGGCACATCAGATAGGCGGTGCCGATCGCGAGCGGGATACCGCGCACCCCGAGCAGCGCGAGCGCGAGCACGACCGCGCCGGCTGCCATCAGGAGAGGCGCGCGTAGCGCGCTGAGGGCGATCGCGGTGCCGCCCAGGGCGCCAAGGCCGGCGATCGTGCAGGCGATCCGATACGGCGCGAGGCTGTGCTGTCCGCCCGTCCAGAGCAGCAGGGTGAGCAGCCCGCCGAGCGCCGGCGCGTAAACCATCGCCAGCCTGATCTGGAGGATCGGCGTCAACCGGGGCAGGCGCTGCGCCACCAGCGCGGCGACACTGGTCACGACCAGCGCGACCGAGAGCAGCACCGGCAGATTGGCGCCGAGCGGCTCGGTGCCACCGAACATCGTCATCGCCGCGATGCAGGCGTGCGTAATCAGCGCCATCGGCCAGGCGGTGACCGTCTGGCGCACCGCCGGCGCGAAATCGAGCGCGTTGAGCGGGTCGCGCCCGGGCACCAGGCCAAGCGCCGCCAGCAGCGATTGGTTCGACGAAGGAGGGGCGTTATCGCGCGGCATGGTACTCTTAACTTGAGTTATGACCTCGATAGCCGGGGCGGCTTAAGAATTTGCTGATTGCCGGGTGCCGCGCGCTCCGCCTAGGGATCGCGCGACAGACGACCAGCGAGGCCAGCCATGACCGTTACGATCCGCGCCGCCGATTTGATCGAGAGCGTCGCCGACGCGCTGCAATTCATCAGCTATTTCCACCCCATGGACTATATCCGCGCGCTTGGTGCCGCGTACGAGGCCGAACAGAGCCCGGCGGCGAAGGACGCGATCGCGCAGATCCTCACCAATTCGCGGATGTGCGCCGAGGGGCATCGGCCGATCTGCCAGGATACCGGCATCGTCACCGTGTTCGTGCGTTGGGGCCAGGATTGCCGGCTGGAGGGTGATCGCTCGCTGCAAGAGGTCGTCGACGAAGGCGTGCGCCGGGCTTACCTCCACCCGGAAAACAAGCTGCGCGCCTCGATCCTCGCCGATCCCGCCTTCACCCGGCGCAACACCAAGGACAATACGCCGAGCGTGCTGCACGTGGAGATGGTTCCGGGCGCGACCGTTTCGGTCGATGTCGCGGCCAAGGGCGGCGGCAGCGAGAACAAGAGCAAGTTCAAGATGATGAACCCCAGCGACTCGATCGTCGACTGGGTGCTGGAGATGGTGCCGCAAATGGGCGCGGGCTGGTGCCCGCCGGGGATGCTCGGCATCGGCATCGGCGGCACCGCGGAAAAGGCGGTGCTGCTGGCGAAGCAGAGCCTGATGGGGCCGATCGACATGGCCCAGCTGAAGGCGCGCGGCCCGCAGAACGACATCGAGGCGCTGCGGATCGAACTGTTCGACAAGGTGAACGCGCTCGGCATCGGCGCGCAGGGGCTGGGGGGGCTTTCCACCATTCTCGACGTGAAGATCCTCGATTGGCCGACCCATGCCGCGTCGAAGCCCGTCGCGATGATCCCCAATTGTGCCGCCACTCGCCACGCGCATTTCACGCTCGATGGATCGGGGCCGGCCTATCTGGAGGCGCCCAAGCTCGAGGAATGGCCGCGGGTGAACTGGCAGCCCGACAGCGCCGCCAAGCGCGTCGACCTCGACACGCTGACGCCCGAGGTGGTGCAAAGCTGGAAGCAGGGCGACCGGCTGCTGCTCAACGGCAAGATGCTCACCGGGCGCGACGCGGCGCACAAGCGGATCAAGGACATGCTCGACAAGGGCGAGCCGCTCCCGGTCGAGTTCCGGGGCCGCGTGATCTATTATGTCGGCCCGGTCGATCCGGTGGGCGAGGAAGTCGTGGGGCCGGCGGGGCCGACGACGGCGACACGGATGGACAAGTTCACCCGGATGATGCTGGAGCAGGGGCTGCTGGCGATGGTCGGCAAGGCCGAGCGTGGACCCCAGGCGGTGGAGGCGATCCGCGATCACCGGAGTGCTTATCTGATGGCAGTGGGCGGGGCGGCCTATCTTGTCGCGCGCGCGATCAAGGGCAGCCGCGTCGTCGGCTTCGCGGACCTCGGCATGGAGGCGATCTACGAGTTCGAGGTGCAGGATTTCCCGGTGACGGTGGCGGTGGACGCCGAGGGCAACAACGTCCACCAGCTCGCGCCCTTGGTGTGGCGGGAAAAGATCGCGCGGGAGAAATTGCTGGCCTAAGGGGGACCATCGGCAGATGTAACCCAGTGAGGCCCCTCCCCTTAAGGAGTTTCGCGTCGGTCATGCCCCCGGCATGACCTAAGCAGTCCGGGGGACTGCTTACCCGGAACTGGGTTGGGGTGGGGGCGGTGAATAAGTGCTGCGCTCCGCGGATAGCCCCCACCTCCCAATCTCCTCCCCTGAAGGGGAGGAGGAGCAAAGCAAGGTAACAAGGTAACCACGCGCTATTTGAGCGCGCCGATCATCGCCTCCTCTGCCGCGGTGAAGGCCGAGCGGCCCCGGGGCGCGTCGTCGGCGACGGCGGTGACGTAGAACGCCACCCCCTGCTTGGTCTCGGGATCGAGCCACAGCCCCGAGCGCAGGCCATAGGCTTCGCCGGCATGGCCGATGCGCGCGCGGTCGTCGCCGAAGGGATCGTCGGCGCACGCGGCGGGGCGGCCCGGCAGCGCGAGCAGCATCACCCCCAGGCCATAGCCGCAATAGAAGCCGCCCTCGCTGTCGCCATTGGCGCCGTCGAAGCGCCACGCCGGACGCGTCATCGCGGCGAGGCTGCGGGCGCTGAGCAGCCCGGGCTTCACCAGCACCGAACCCAGCCGCGCCAGATCGACCGCGCTGATCCGCATGCCACCCTGGGGCGAGAAGAAGGCGCTGCTATGCGCCAGGCGGTAGCGCGCGAGATCGCAGCCGCCATCGCTCGCCGGGGTGCCGGGGCAGCCGCGCCCGGCATCGTCATCGCGCGCCACGTCGCCGCTCGCGCGGTAGAGCACCACCGCGCGCGCCATTGTTTCGCGTGAGCAGGTCGTCCAGTTGAAACAGGCGTCGATCCGCAAGGGGCGGAAGACGAGGCGCGCCATCAGCCGATCGAACCGTTCCCCCGTCGCGCCTTCCATCGCGGCGGCGATCAGCGGGAAGTTGAGATTGGCATAGGCGAAATAGCCCGCGCCGTGCGCCGCGTCCCACGCCCCCGGCTGCGCGAGATGCGCGGCGAGATCGGCATCGAGCGGCAGCGCATAGCCCGCCGCGTCGCGGATCCCGGCGGTGTGCGACAGGAGCTGGCGCAGCGTCACCGGCGCGTCAGGGAAGGCCGGGTTGCGCAGCCGCCAGCCGAGATAGCGCGCGACATCGGCGTCGAGATCGAGCTTTCCTGCCTCGACCAGGCGCATCACCGCGACCGCCACCGCCAGCTTGGATACCGAGGCGACCCGCACCGGGTCCGTCGCCCGCGTCGCTCGCCCGGTGCGGCGGTCGGCCACCCCCCGGGCCTGGCGCACGCCAAGCTTCGCGCCGGTGAACGCGACGATGGCGGCGGGGGGCGGCGGGGGGAGCGCGTCGGTCATCGCTGCAGCTTGCCGCGCGGCGCCGGGCGCAGCAAGCGCTTGAGCTTGCCCACCGCCTTGCTATCCCTCGGCGCGGAGGGAGCGATGCAGCGCGGGGGACTGGAGACGAATCTGGCGCGCGCCGGCGCGGCGCTGGGGATCGGTGGCGCGGCGAGCGGGCTGATCTGGGGCTTCTTTGCCGCGCTTGGCGGGGCGGGGCTGCTCGGCATTGCCGCCAGCGTGCTGCTCGGCGCGCTGTTCTCGGCCGCCGGGATCACCGCGCTCGCCGCGCCAATCTGGCTCGCGCTGCACCTGTCGGGCCGGCGCGGACTGGGGACGGCGGCGGCGACCGGGGCGGTGATCGGCTTCATCCTGTTCCTTGGCGCGCAGACCTATGGCTTCGGCCTTGGCGCCGCGCCCCCCGCCGATGCCGCCACCTGGGGAATGCGCTGGCTGAGCGCGGCGGCGACGAGCATCGGTTTCGCGCTGATCGGCGCCGGGGTGGCGGCGCTGATGTGGCGCGTCGCCTATCGTTGAGCGTCTGTTTGGAAATGCGCTGACTGCGCATTTCGCGGTACCGGCCCGCTCCCCCACTCTTACAATGGCTCTTGTCGATCGCGGGCGGAGGGTTCAGCTTGCGCGCCAAAAGCGGGGGAGCAGGCTATGCGGCATCTTGGTTTGGGCTTCGCGATCATGGCGCTCGCGGCCGGCGTGGCTGAGGCGAAGCCGCGCTTCGCCGCCAGCATCGTGCGCACCAGCTATGGCATTCCGCACATCAGGGCCGCCAATTGGGGCGGGGCAGGTTACGGCGTCGGCTATGCCTATGCCGAGGATAATCTCTGCCTGCTCGCCGAGGAATTCGTCGCGGTGGCGGGCGAGCGCAGCCGCTATTTCGGCGCGAAGAACAAGGCGGTGCTGGGCTTCCAGGAAATCGACAATCTCTCCAGCGACGTGTTCTTCCGCAGCCAGATCGACCTGCCGGCGCTGCGCGCGCGCTGGGCCAGGCGCCCGGCCAGGGAGCAGGCGCTGCTCGCGGGTTATGTCGCGGGCTATAACCGTCGCCTGCGTGAAGTCGGCGCGCAGGCGCCCGAGGCGTGCCGGGGCAAGCCCTGGCTAAAACCGATCACGATGGACGACATGCTGCGCGTCTCGCAAAAGCAGCTGCTGCTGGCGAGCAGCCTCGCGCTCGCGCCCTATATCGTCAACGCCGCGCCTCCGGGCAAGGCGACGTCCGCCGCGCTGCCGCCGCTCGTCGATCCGCGCGAGCGCAGCTTCGGCTCGAACGGCTGGGCGTTCGGCGGCGAGGCGACCGCGAACGGGCGTGGCCTGGTGATCGGCAACCCGCATTTCCCCTGGGAAGGGCCATCGCGCTTCTGGCAGATGCACGTCACCATCCCCGGCGAGATCGACGTGATGGGGGTGGGTCTCGCCGGCACGCCGCTCGTCGCTTTGGGGTTCAACAAGGACATCGCCTGGACCCACACCGTCACCGCCGCGCAGCATTTCACGGTGTTCGAGCTGCCCTTGGTGCCGGGTAATGCGACCAGCTATCTGGTTGATGGCAAGCCCGAGGCGATGCGCCCCCGCGCCATCACCGTGCCGACCGAGGCAGGGCCGGTAACGCGTACGGTGTATCAAAGCCGCTATGGCGCGGTGCTCACCATTCCGCTGCTCGGCCTGGGCTGGACCGCCGAGCGCGCCTATGCGGTGCGCGACGCGAACGCCGATAACGATGCGTCGCTCGCCGCGTGGATGGCGATCGGCAAGGCGCGCTCGGTGGCGGAGGTGAAGGCGGCGGTCTCCACCACGCTTGGCATTCCCTGGGTCAACACCATCGCCGCCGATCGCGCGGGCGGCGCGCTCCATGCCGATGTGACGCCGGTGCCCAATGTCTCGGGCGACAAGGCGGTGGCGTGCGCCACGCCGCGTTCGGGGGCGGTCGCGGCGCGTTTCATCCTGCTCGATGGCGGGCGCTCGGCGTGCGATTGGGACAAGGCCGCCGGCACCCCGCGCCCCGGGCTGATGCCCGCCAGCGATCAGGCGATCTGGGAACGGCGCGATTATGTCGTCAATTCGAATGACAGCTATTGGCTGAGCAACGCGCGCGCGCCGTACAGGCGGCTCTCGCCGATCCTGGGCGCCTGGGGCACCGAGCGGACGCTGCGCACGCGATCGGGCCTGATCGAGACCGAGGCACGGCTCGCCGGCACCGACGGGCTGGGCGGCGCCAAGATCGACAATGCGATCGCCACGCAAATGGTGTTCGCGAACAAGGCGCTCGCCGCCGATCTGGGGCTGAAGGCGACGCTCGCCGCCTGCGCCGGTGACGCGGCGGTCGCGGCGCCATGCGCGGTCCTCGCCCGTTGGGACGGGCGCTTCAATGCCGACAGCCGGGGCGCGGCGCTGTTCCTCAACTATTGGCCGCTGGTCGAGCGGCTGCCTGGCGCCTGGGGAACGCCGTTCGACGCCGCCGATCCGGTGAACACCCCGCGCGATTTTCGCGGCGACCCGGCGAAGCTGCGCGCGGCGCTCGCCAAGGCGGCCGATCAACTGGCCAAGCAAGGCATCGCGCTCGATGCGCGCTGGGGCGAGGTGCAGTTCGCGGTGCGCGGGGCGGATCATATCGCGGTGCACGGCGGGCCGGGGCAGTTGGGCGTGCTCAACGTCCAGCAGGCGCGCCCCGCCGCCGGCGGCCTCGTGCCGTTCCACGGATCGAGCTATATCCAGGTGGTGAGCTTCGACGAGGCCGGCCCGGTCGCCGACGCGGTGCTCAGCTATTCGCAATCGACCGATCCCGCCTCGCCGCATTATGCCGATCAAACGCGGCTCTATTCGGCGAAGAAATGGGTGCGGCTGCCCTTCACCCCGGCGGCGATCGCGGCGGATGCGCAGGGGAAAGCGAAGGCGATCAGCGAGTAATTGGTCGGGACGACAGGATTCGAACCTGCGACCCCCACACCCCCAGTGTGATGCGCTACCAGGCTGCGCTACGTCCCGACCGAGGGGCAGCCCTCTAGGCCGGTTGGGGCGGGGATGCAAGCGTCGAACCCGCCGGCACCGCGAAAACGGCGCTGGCCCGCGCCACCTGCCGCTCGCCCGCGCTCACCGCGCAGTCGGCGAAGCACAGACTCCGCCCCAGCCGCAGCGGCCGGGCGCGAAAGGCAAGCCAGTCGCCCTGGTTCGCCGCGCCGATCAGGTCGATCGAGAGGTTCGCGGTCACTACCCCGCCCAGTTCGGGCCGGGCGAGCACGCAGGCAAGGCCCATCGCATTGTCGGCGAGCGCGGCGATCAGCCCGCCATGCGCCAGCCCGCGCGAATTGGTGTGCGCGACCGCCACTTCGAGCGCGAGGATGAAGGCGTCGCCGTCGCGCATCGACCAGAGCGGCTCCCACGGATCGGTGAGCGGGCTCTGCCGAAAGTGGCGGGCGAAGCCGGGCCGGGGGTTCATCGCGGGCCGGCGGGGCGGGCGGTGGATCGGCGGCGCATTCTCGGCCCTCTCCTCGGGATCACGACGTGCGATGCTGCCACGACCATGCGCGCGGTGCCAGACCGAATGCGGCGCCCCTCGCTTTCGCGTTGGCGCGCGCGCGGGCGCTCCCCATATCCAACCGCGAAGGAGATGCGGGCTTGAGCGAGGAGTGGCGGAGCAAGGCGGTGCCGAGCGGGCGGATCGCGCGGCTAGGCGTGTTCGGGCGGCTCGCGGGCGGCGTGGCGGGCGGCGTGCTCGCCGAAGGCGCGCGCCGGCTGGCTGAGGGCGAGCGCCCGAAACTGCGCGAGCTGCTGCTCACCCCCGGCAATGTCGGCCGCGTCGCCGATCAGCTCTCGCAACTGCGCGGGGCGGCGATGAAGTTGGGGCAGATGGTGTCGATGGACGCGGGCGACCTGCTCCCGCCCGAACTCGCGCAACTGCTCGCCAAGCTGCGCGAGCGTGCGCACCAGATGCCGCCGGCGCAGCTGCAGCGCGTGCTGGCGGCCGAATGGGGGCGCGACTGGCGCCAGCGTTTCGCCCATTTCGGCGCGAGCCCGATCGCCGCCGCCTCGATCGGCCAGGTCCACAAGGCGGTGACCCGCGACGGGCGGACGCTCGCGATCAAGGTGCAATATCCGGGGGTGCGCGAGAGCATCGACGCCGACGTGGACAATGTTGCGACGCTGCTGCGCGTCTCCGGCCTGCTGCCGCGCGAGCTCGACATCGCGCCGCTGCTGGCGGAGGCCAAGCGCCAGCTGCATGAGGAGGCCGATTACGCGCGCGAGAGCGAGCAGATGCGCGCCTATGCCGATCTGCTCGGCGACGATCCCGCCTATCTGGTGCCGCGCCCCGAACCCGAGTTCACCACCGAGCGGGTGCTGGCGATGAGTTTCGTCGACGGGGTGAGCATCGAAACCCTCGCCGAAGCGCCCCAGGCGGTGCGCGACCAGACCATGCACGCGCTGATCGCGCTGGTGCTGCGCGAACTGTTCGACTTCGGGCTGATGCAGACCGATCCCAATTTCGCCAACTACCGTTTCCAGGGCGAAACCGGGCGGCTGGTGCTGCTCGACTTCGGCGCGGCGCGCGCGGTGCCCCCGGCAGTGCGCGAGGGCTACCGCGCGTTGCTCGGGGCGGGCTTGGCCGGGGATCGCGATGCCGCGCGGCGCGCCGCGATCGCCGCGGGCTTCATGAGCGCGGCCGCCGCCGAGCGTCATGGCGCGACGATCGACCGGATGATCGACGTGATCCTGGGCGAGCTTGGCCGCCCCGGCGCGTTCGATTTCGGCGACCGCGCCTTCGTGGGCGTGCTGCGCGATCAGGGCGCGAGCGTCGCCGCCGATCGCGCGAGCTGGCACCTGCCCCCCGCCGATCTGCTGTTCGTCCAGCGCAAGATCAGCGGCACCGCGCTCCTCGCGGCGCGGCTGAAAGCGAAGGTGGATGTGCGTTCGCTGGTCGAAGGGATGGTGGCGAAACCGCTCGCGGCATAAACGCGCTCACCCGATCTCCCGCGCGCGGGCCTGCTGGTGGGCTTCCTGGTCGCCCCCCGCGTCGCTTGGCATCACCACCGGCACGGTCAGGCACAGGCTCTGGGTCGGCAGCACGTCGCGCCATTGGCGGATCAGGCGCTGAAATGCCTTGCCGACCGGGCGGATCCGGCGATCGAGGTCGAACAGCCCGACCGCGTTCACCGTGCCACGCTTCTCGCGCAAGGCAACATCCCAATCGGTCTGGTCGGTCAGCGAATACCAGGTGAAGCCGACCACGGGCACGCCGTCATTGCGGACGCGCAGCACGTTCGCCCATTGCTTCCACAGCCAGTCGACCGCCTCGCGCCCGCTCGACCCTTGCGCGAGGTTGGTCTCGGTGTGCATCACCGGCAGGCGGTAGCGGCGATGATATTGGCGGGTGATTTCACTATAGCCGAAAATCTCGCCCGAGGCTTGGGTGACGCCATTCTCGGCGACGCGGTGCTCGTTGGTGATGTAATAATCATTCCCCATGATGCAGTGCTGCTTCAGCTTGTTGCCGAGGAAGAAGTGATATTCCTCGCGCGTCATGCCGTTGTCGAACAGATATTCGTACATCTCCGAATCAACCCGCCGCCCGTAATTGAGATCGAGCGACAAGAAGCGCTGCGAGTTCATCAGTTCGGCCGGGCCGATCGCGGCGGGGGATTCGGCGTGATAATATTCGGATGACTCGCTCTGGATGAAAATCGCGTCCGGCCGCACCTGCAAGATTGATCGCATCGCCAGAACATTCGCTTTGACCAGATGCTTGAGCGCGGTGACGAATGCCTGGTCGCTCGCCAGCTGTTCGTTCCACCAGCCATAGCGCGCGGAGAAAGTCGCGCAGATATACATTTCGTTGACCGGGGTATAAAGCTGCACCCAGCCAAAACGCGCGGCGAAGGCGCGGGCGTATCGGCTGAACTGCTCGGGAAAATCGGGGTTCTGAAAGTCGCCGATCCAATCGGGCACGCCGAAATGGCAGAGATCGACGATCGGCACGATGTTACGCCGCTTCAGTTCGGCGAAAGTGTCGTCGGCGAAGCTCCAGTCGTAACGGTCCGGCCCGAGCCAGCTGGAATGGATCGGCGGGCCATAACGCAAGTAACAAATTCCCATCTCGCTCACGAGGGCGAAATCCTCGCGCCAGCGGCTGTAATGGTGGCAGCTTTCCATCTCGTCGATGCGGGTACGCCCGCCATCGATCGTCGGCACGCTATTCTCGATGCCCGTCGCGAACATGAAGGTGGCGATGGTGCCTCTCCCCAAAGCTGGCGGAGAGGAAACGCGTCAGCGGCGCGAAAGGAAGCAAAAGGCTGGATGCCCCGCGTGGATTCGAACCACGATTGACGGAGTCAGAGTCCGTAGTCTTACCTTTAGACGACGGGGCAATCAGGCGCGTCGCCATACGCAGGCCGCGCCAGAGGGTCAAGAGCCTGGGCGGGACCGTTTCGGACGCGGCCCGCTTGCCCGCTTGGCGCGGCTTCGCTAGTCTCAATGTCAGGCAGCGGAGGCCGCGAGGCGGGCCGCACGATAATAATGGTGAGACGGCATGGGGGATTTGACCCAAACGCCGTTCCGACATGGCGAAAGCCATGCCAGTTCGGCTTCTTGCGAGGCGCGCGCCGGGTGCGCGGACCATCGGCTATATGCGGCGCTCGATCTCGGCACCAATAACTGCCGGCTGTTGATCGCGCGACCCTCGGCGAGCGGCTTCGCGGTGGTCGACGCCTTTTCGCGGATCGTTCGCCTGGGCGAAGGGCTGGCGACCACCGGGCGGCTTTCCGACGCGGCGATCGAGCGGACCATCGCCGCGCTCGGCATCTGCGCCGACAAGCTGAAGCGCCGTAACATCAGCCTTGCCCGGTCGGTCGCGACCGAGGCGTGCCGGCGCGCGACCAACGGCGCCGCCTTCATCGACCGCGCCTATCGCGAGACGGGGATCGCGCTCGACATCATCTCGGCCGAAGAGGAAGCGCGGCTCGCGGTGCTCGGCTGCCATGTGCTGATCGAGCCCGGCGATGGCCCGGCGCTCGTGTTTGATATCGGCGGCGGATCGACCGAACTGGTGCTCGTTGAAACCCATGGCCCAGCGCCGCGCGTGCTCGATTGGCACAGCACGCCCTGGGGGGTGGTGTCACTCACCGAGGCGACCGGCCACGCCGACAGCCAAGCCGGTCGGCTCGCGCTGTACGAGCGGATGCGCGCGGTGGTGGGGGAGAGCATGGCGCCGTTCGCGCGCCGCCTGCCGCAGGGGCTCGCGCGACCGAGGCTCCTGGGCACCAGTGGCACCGTCACCACGCTCGCAAGCGTCCATCTGGGGCTGGAGCGCTATGATCGCTCGGCGGTCGATGGGCTGATCGTGCCGACCGCGGCGATGCGGCAGATCAGCACCGATCTCGCCGGCAAGTCGATCGCCGAACGCGCGCTCTATCCGTGCATCGGGCATGAGCGCGCCGATCTGGTGGTGGCCGGGTGCGCGATCCTGGAGACGATCCTCGATCTGTGGCCCGCCGAGCGGCTGGGGATCGCCGATCGCGGCATTCGCGAGGGCATTTTGCGCCGGTTGATGCACGGCCGCGGCTTGTGAAGGGCGGTTCGTGAGCCGGGGCGGATCGGCCGGGCGGACCCGGGTACGCACCGCGCGCGGCCGCTCGCCGCAATCGACCCGCTGGCTCGAACGCCAGCTCAACGATCCTTATGTGAAGCGCGCCAAGGCCGAGGGGTTCCGCAGCCGCGCGGCGTACAAATTGCTCGAACTGAATGAAAAATTCGCGTTGCTGAGTGGCGTTCGCCGGGTCGTCGATCTCGGTATCGCCCCTGGCGGGTGGAGCCAAGTGGTGCGGCAAAAGGCGCCCAAGGCGGCGGTGGTCGGCATTGATCTGCTGCCAGTCGATCCGATCGACGGGGTGACGATCTTCCAGCTCGATTTCCTGAACGAGCGCGCGCCCGGACTGCTGACCGAGGCGCTTGGCGGCCCGGCGGACCTGGTGCTGTCGGACATGGCGGCGAACACGGTCGGCCATCCGCAGACCGATCACCTGCGGACGATGGCGCTGGTCGAGGCGGGGGCGATGTTCGCGGGCGAGGTGCTGGCGCCCGGCGGCGCGTTCGTCGCCAAGGTGCTCGCCGGTGGCGCCGATTCGGCGCTGGTCGCCGAACTTAAGCGCCAATTCACCACGGTAAAACATGCCAAGCCGCCGGCGAGCCGCAAGGACTCGTCCGAATGGTATGTGATCGCGCAGGGGTTCAAGGGGCGCGGGGAGGGGTAGCGCCCCAAAACCCCGCGCTCGCTCGCTACCGCAGATCGGGCGGCGTCGCTTCGTCCTTCAGCCGCGCGACCAGCGTGTCGAGGCTCAGTACTTGCTGGCGTTCCTGCCCCAGCACGCGCAACGCCACGGTTCCTTCTTCCGCCTCGCGCTTGCCGACCACGAGCAGCGCCGGAACCTTGGCGAGTGAGTGCTCGCGCACCTTGTAGTTGATCTTCTCATTGCGCAGATCGGTTTCGACCCGCAGCCCCGCCGCCGCGAGCGCCGCCGCGACGTGCCGCGCATAGTCGTCGGCTTCGGAAACGATCGTCGCGACCACCGCCTGTACCGGCGCGAGCCAGAGCGGGAATTTGCCGGCATAATGCTCGATCAAGATGCCGATGAACCGTTCATAGCTGCCGAAGATCGCGCGGTGGAGCATCACCGGGCGATGCTTCGCGCCGTCCTCGCCGACATAGCTCGCGTCGAGCCGTTCGGGCAGCACCCGGTCCGACTGCAGCGTGCCCACCTGCCAGGTCCGGCCGATCGCGTCGGTCAGGTGCCATTCGAGCTTGGGGGCGTAGAAGGCGCCTTCGCCGGGCAGTTCTTCCCAGCCATAATCGGCGTTCGCCATGCCCGCGCGTTCGACCGCCTCGCGCAATTCCTGCTCGGCCTTGTCCCAATCGGCGTCGGACCCGAAGCGCTTTTCGGGGCGCAGCGCGAGCTTGACCGCGTAGGTGAAGCCGAAATCCTTGTAGATGCGATCGGCGAGCGCGCAGAAGGCGCGGGCCTCCTCCACGATCTGGTCCTCGCGGCAGAAGATATGCGCGTCGTCCTGGGTGAACTGGCGTACCCGCATCAGCCCGTGCAGCGCGCCATGCGCTTCGTTGCGGTGGCAGCAGCCATGCTCGAAAAAGCGCAAGGGGAGATCGCGATAGCTTTTGATGCCCTGCCGGAAGACGAGAACATGCGCCGGGCAGTTCATCGGCTTCATCGCCATCCAGTCGGCATCTGGCGCCACCACGGGCGCGCCGCCCTCGCCATCGGGAACGATGTCGGGCACCGCGAACATATTCTCGGCGTACTTGCCCCAATGGCCGGACTGTTCCCACTGCGCCACGTCCATCAGCTGCGGCGTCTTGATCTCGCGGTAGCCGGCGGCGTCGATCGCGCGGCGCATATAGGCCTCCAGCGCGCGCCAGATGGTGAAGCCATGGGGGTGCCAGAAGACGCTGCCATGCGCTTCCTGCTGCAAGTGGAACAGGTCCATTTCCTGCCCCAGCTTGCGGTGATCGCGCTTGGCGGCTTCCTCCAGCCGGGTCAGATGCGCGTCGAGCTGCTTCTTGTTGAGCCAGCCGGTGCCGTAGATGCGGCTAAGCATCGCGTTGTTCTGGTCGCCGCGCCAGTATGCGCCCGAGACGCGCGTCAGCTTGAACGCCTGCGGATCGAGCTTGCCGGTGGAGGCGAGGTGCGGCCCGCGGCACATGTCGAGCCAGTCCTCGCCCGACCAATAGACCGTCAACGCCTCGCCCTCGGGCAGTTCGGCGGCCCATTCCGCCTTGAACGTCTCGCCCTGCTGGCGCCAGCGGCTGATCAGCTGCTCGCGCGGCCAGACCTCGCGGCGCAGCGGCTTGTCGGCGCGGATGATGGCCCGCATCGCCTCCTCGATCGCCGGCAGATCCTCCTCGGTGAAGGGCCGGTCCTTGGGGGCGAAGTCATAGTAGAAGCCATCGTCGGTCGACGGGCCGAAGGTGATCTGCGTGCCCGGAAACAGCTGCTGCACCGCTTCCGCCAGCACATGCGCATAATCGTGGCGCGCGAGCTCGAGCGCGTCGGCCTCGTCCTTCGCGGTCACCAGCGCGAGCTGGGCATCGGCTTCGAGCGGGCGATTGATATCGCGCAGCTCGCCATCGACCCGCGCCGCGATCGCCGCCTTGGCGAGGCCGGGTCCGATCGCCGCCGCGATCTCCGCCGGGGTGGTGCCGCGCGCGACTTCGCGAACGGCGCCATCGGGGAGCGTGATACGAACGGGGGCGGACATGGACTTCACCTTCAGTTGAATTCGCCCCGCTTACGCCGCGCCGCCGCACCGAGGCAAGCCACGCCTGCTTGCCGCGCGACCGCAAATGGTTAGGCTCGCGATGCCCCGACTCTCGTCGTTTAGGAGTGCTGCGATGCTGCTGACCCGCCCCGAAGGCACCGAACCCGCCGATCTCCACCTCACCCGCCGCGCGGCGGTGGGCTCCTTGTTCTTCGCGGGCTATGCGGTCGCCGCGCTCGCCGCCGAGGCGCAGCCGATCGCCACCCCCGCCGATGGCCTGATCATCGAGGAAGCGCTGATCCCCAACGGCGCCGACAAGCCGCTGCCCGCCTATGTCGCGCGCCCCGCCAAGTCCGGGCGGCACCCGGTGGTGATCGTCGTCAACGAGATTTTCGGCGTGCATGACTATATCAAGGACATCTGCCGCCGCTTCGCCAAGCTCGGCTATGTCGCGGTGGCGCCCGAATTCTTCTACCGCTCGGGCGTCAATCTGCCCGCGCTCACCGATTTCAAGGAAATCATCAAGGTCGTCAGCCAGGCGAGCGTCGATCAGGTCGATGGCGACGTGAAGGCGACCTCGGCCTGGATCAAGGCACAGAAATTCGCGAACAGCGCGAAGATCGGCATCACCGGCTTCTGCTGGGGCGGCGCGGTGGTTTGGCGCGCGGCGATGGTCGATCCGGACATCAAGGCCGGCGTCGCCTGGTATGGCCAGCTGAAGCCGCTGATCGCGCGCGCGGGCGAGCTGAAGGCGCCGGTGCTGGGGCTCTATGGCGGCAAGGACACGGGCATTCCGCAAGCTGATGTCGAGGCGATGCAGGCCGCGCTGAAGGCGGCGGGGAAGACCGGCTCGTCAATCCAGCTCTACCCGGACGCGCCGCATGGCTTCCACGCCGATTACCGCGCGAGCTATGTGAAGGCCGATGCCGAGGATGGCTGGCGCCGGCTGCTCGCCCACTTCAAGGCGAACGGCGTCGCATGAAGAAACCGCGTGCCGAGCGCTGGACGGTTAAATAGTTCGAGCTGACGGCAAAAAGGCAAGAAACTTTCATTGCCCCCTCCTATTACGCTTTTTATAATTCACCTATGCTTGCACTTGCCGCCGCGCTTATACTGGCTTCGCCATCGATGATCGGCCCTCCACGCATCGCCGGCGACTGTAAGTGGGTGCGAGGTCGCTTCGACGTTTGGAACGGATCAAGCGTACGCCGCATTTGGATTATCGGGACGCATCGGCTGATAGCACTGCGCGACGAGGATGGTGATGTCCCAAAGGAAATTCGGGATTATGTTTATTCAGGGCCGTTCCTCCTCAAGGCCGATGGTTTATTCGGCTATTTTCGAGTTTGTGCTGGAGCCGAGCGTTGACGGCCATATGCAACATGTTCGAATTACGTCGGTACGCCAGCTGAGATTTCGAGGGCGGCCCTTCCCCCTGAAGCACTAACACAAGACAATTCGGTCCTTAAAACATGGCTCGCTTTACACGGTTGCATGCTCAGCCCGGCTGGCCCTCGACCCGCGCGACCAGCGCGCGCACCTTGCCGAAATGCGAGCGGAACGCGGCGTTGTAGAGCCGGGCGGTGCGCGCGAAATGGTTGGGATCGGGCGCCTCGGCGGCGGTCTTGCGGACGCTGCCGTGCAGCTGCCCGCGCAACGCGCTGCATTCGCGCCGCAATGCCTCGGCGGTGTCACGCACTTCGGGATCGGGGTGCGTGGCATAGCGATCGAAGAACTCGCGCTGCACGTGCAGTTGATAGGCGCCCACCATCAGCCCGGCTTCGAGCGCGCGCTTGGCCAGCTCGGCGCCGGTCGGCAGCGGGCCGTTGATCAGCGCCTCGCCGGCGCTGATCGCCGCCTCGATCCGGCCGATCCTGTCTTCCAAAGCGCGCAACATCGCCGATCCCTTCGCCCCCGGCATTAAAGGCAAAAGCTTAGCGAATAGCTGCCAAGCCAAAGGGCACGAGCTTGTTGTCGGCATCATGGCCAATATCCGCCTGCCCAGAATAGGGCACGCCCAGCTCGGCGCACCAGCGCGCGACCATCGTCGCGAGCGGTTCGCCCCAGGGCGGATCGTTGGGCACCACGTCGTTCACCCGCCCCAGCCTGATCCCCGCGATTCCCTGCAGCGCCGAGGCGTGGGCGAGCTGGAACAGCATCCGGTCGACGCGGTAGAGCGGCTCGCTCACTTCCTCGATCAGCAGGTCGTGGCCGGCGAGATCGGGCAGCCAGGGCGTGCCGGCGAGCGCGGCCAGGATGGTGAGGTTGAACGCCGCCGCCGGTCGCGCGCCCAGGCCAGGCTCGAGCGCGTCCCCGTCGCCCCCCGCCAGCCACCCGAGCGTGCGCCGCACCGCGCGCCCGCCATCGGCCCGCGCCAGATCGCCCGGCATCGGCGCATGGACCGCCCGCCCGATCCCGCGGGCATAAAGCGCGCCGAGCAGGAAGCCGGCGTCGGAATAGCCGAGATAGGTCTTGCCCATCGCCGCCGGGCCGAGGGCGTCGATCACTTGGGCGAGCAGCCGGTTCGATCCATAGCCGCCGCGCGCGAACCAGATCGCGTCGATCGTGGGATCGTTCGCCACCTCGATCAACGCCGCCGCCCGCGCCGCGTCGGGGCCGGCGAAATGGCCGTCGCTCAGGAAGCATTGGGGGTGGATATGCAGCGCTACGCCGGGAAAATCGGCGGCGATCGCGCTTACGCCTGCCGCCAGCGCCGGGGTGAGCGGACGGGCGGGGGCGACGATGGCGATGTGCAAGCGGCTGGCCACGCCTATCGCTAACCCCGTCGCGACCGCGCTGCCAAGTGCTTGCCGCCGCGCGCGCCGGCGATTAGCGCGGCGGGCATGGACTATTTCTTCGTCGGCATTGGCGGTTCGGGGATGATGCCGCTCGCGATGATCCTCGCGGGGCAGGGGGCGACCGTCGCCGGATCGGATCGCGGGCTCGATCAGGGGCGCGTGCCCGCCAAGTTCGCCGCGCTCGAAGCGCTCGGCATCGCGCTGTTCCCGCAGGACGGCAGCGGCATCACCAGCAACCGGCAGATCGTCGTCGCCTCGGCGGCGGTCGAGGAGACGGTGGCGGACATCGTTCAAGCGAACGCGCTCGGCTGCCGGCGGATGACCCGGGCCGAGCTCAACGCCAGGCTGTTCAACCGCGCGCAAACCGCGATCGGCGTCGCCGGCACCAGCGGCAAGTCGACCGTGACCGGCATGATCGGCTGGCTGCTCCACGCGCTCGACCGCGAGCCGACGGTGATGAACGGCGCGGTGATGAAGAATTTCGCGCGGCCCGAGGCGCCCTTCGCCTCCGCCCTGGTCGGCGAGCCGGGATTGTATGTGAGCGAGGTCGACGAGAGCGACGGCTCGATCGCGCTCTACGCGCCCAAGATCGCGGTGCTCAACAATGTCAGCCTCGATCACAAATCGATCGAGGAGTTGCGCGCGCTGTTCGGCGCCTTCGCCGCCAAGGCGGAAACGGCGGTGGTGAATGTCGGCGATGCCGAAGCGGCGGCGATCGCGGCGGGGCTGAAGCGCGAGCGGCTCTATACGCTCGCGGTGGAGGGGGAGGCCGATCTCGTCGCGACCAATCTGGCGCCCGAGCCGTTCGCGATCACCTTCGATCTCGCCGAGCGTGGCGGCGCGGCGCGGCGGGTGCGGCTGCGGGTGCCGGGGCGGCACAATGTCGCCAACGCGCTCGCGGCGATCGGCGCGGCGCGCGCGCTCGGCATCGCTCTGGCGGAGGCGGCGGAGGCGATCGCGGGGTTCGCCGGCCTGAAGCGCCGGTTCGAGTGCGTAGGCACGGCGGCGGGTGTCACCGTGATCGACGATTTCGCGCACAATCCCGACAAGCTGAGCGCGACGCTCGACACGCTGCGCGCGAGCCCCGGGCGCCTGCTGCTGCTGTTCCAGCCGCACGGCTTTGGCCCGCTGAAAGTGATGCGGCGCGAGCTGGTGAGCGCCTTCGCCGCGCGGCTATCGCCCGAGGATCGGCTGATCCTGTGCGATCCCGCCTATTTCGGCGGCACCGTGACGCGCGAGGTGACAAGCGCCGACATCGTCGCCGATCTGCGGGCAAGCGGTGCCCCCGCGCGCCACATCGCCGATCGCGGCGCGGCGGCGGGCGCGCTGCTCGCCGAGGCACGCGCGGGCGACCGGATCGTGGTGATGGGCGCGCGCGACGACAGCCTGAGCCTGCTCGCCGCCGACCTGCTGGCGCAACTCGCCGCGCGGGGTTAGCATCGCCGCTTCAACCGGAGACCACCATGCTGCGCCTGTTCACTGCCCATCCCGCCTCGGTCGGCGAAAGCTATGCCGAACATTTCGCCGTCGCCTCGCGCTTTGGGGTGACGATGATCTGGGGAGGGGCGCGGTGCTGTGTCCATGCGCTGCTGCCGTTCCTGTGGAAAAGCGCGGGGAGCGATACCATCGCCGCGCTCAATACGACGCTGGTCGAGAAGCGGCGCGCGCAGGCGCAGCTGGTAACGGTTGATTATGTGATCTGAAGGCGCGGCGATCCGCCCGCGCCGAGGGACAATCGCCCACGCGATTGACTTTGCCAAGAACGCCGCGTGCGACTATATTGCACGATTATCCCATAACAGGAGCCATACCTATCCGTCCTCCCATGCATCGGCGTCCGATGGCGCCGCCGCCCATGAACGGGCCGCGTTTCAACGAATGGATTCAATCGCCCCGCGTCCGCGTCATCGATGAGAATGGCGAGAATCTGGGGGTGATGTACACGCGCGAAGCGATGGCGCAGGCGCAGGAAGTCGGGCTCGACCTGGTCGAAGTCTCGCCCAACGCCGATCCGCCCGTCGCCAAATTCCTCGACGTCGGCAAGTATAAGTACGAGGCGCAGAAGAAGGCGAACGCCGCGCGCAAGACCCAGAAGGCGCAGGAGATCAAAGAGATCAAGGTGCGCCCGAATATCGATGATCACGATTACGACACAAAGATGAAGAAGATTGTCGAATTCATCGGTGAGGGTGACAAGGTGAAAGTCACGCTGCGCTTCCGTGGGCGTGAAATGGCGCACGGCCAGATCGGCATGGCGCTACTTCAGCGCGTGCAGCAGGACACCGCCGAGATCGCCAAGGTGGAGGCTTACCCCCGGATGGAGGGCAAGCAGATGCTGATGGTGCTCGCGCCGAAATGAAAACTCGCCTGATATTGATCGCGGCGCTGCTCCCGCTCGCCGCGTGCAACCGCGCCGCGCCACCCCCCGCCCCGCAAGCACCCGACCATGCGGCGATGGGGCACGGGGCGATGGGGCAGGGGGCGGCCAAGCCGTCCTCCCCCGCCGCCGCCGAATATGACGCGGCGATGGCGGCGATGCACAAGGACATGGGCACCGCCTCCGCGGATGCCGACGAAAGCTTCATGCGGCTGATGATCCCCCACCATGAAGGCGCGGTGGCGATGGCCAAGACCGCGCTGAAATATGGCAAGGACCCCGAAGTCCGCGCGCTCGCCAAGGACGTGATCGCGGCGCAGGACCGCGAGATCGCGCAGATGAAGGCATGGCTCGCCCGGCGCCAACCGAAGCAGTGATCGCGCGACGGGGGCGGGGTTTGCCGAGCGCTCAATCGCTCGCCGGCGGCTCCCACAATTCGATCGGATTGCCTTCGGGATCGTGGATGCGCGCGAAACGGCCCAGACCCTGACTGTCCCATTCCTCGCGGGTTTCGATCGCCACCCCGCGCGCGTTGAGCTGTTCGAGCAGCGAGTCGAGGTCGCGCACCCGCAGGTTGAGCATATAGGCGCGATCGGCGGCGAAATAATCGCTGTCGGCGGGGAAGGGCTCGAAGATCAGCGGGCCGGATTCGGGCGACCAGGCCCAGTCGGGGCGGTCCGCCCCCTCGCCGCAGCCATTGCCGACCCCCAGCGCGTCGCGATACCAGTCGCGCAAGGCGCCGGGGTCGCGCGCGCGGAAGAAGAAACCACCCAGGCCCGTTACCGGCATCGTTCGCTCCCCTCAACCGCGCCGCGCCATGTTATGCCGCGTGCGCCAAATCCTCGTTCGCCGCCGCCTCGATCAGCCGGCGTTCGAGCGCGCGCAGCCGCTGGGCGCTGGTGATCTTGTCGCCGAACAAATCGGTCACATAGAACACGTCGACCGCGCGCTCGCCATAGGTCGCGATGTGCGCCGAATGGACCGTGACCTTCGACTGGAACAGCGCGTGCGCCAGCCGGTTGAGCAGCGCCGGCCCGTCGCGGGCGTTGACTTCGACCACGGTGAAGCGGTTCGAGGCGCTGTTGTCGATAAAGGCTTGCGGCGCGATGTCGAACGCCTCGGCGCGGGTGCGGGGCAGCGGCTTGGCGGAGAGCCGCTCGGTCAGCCGCATCCGGTTGGCGAGCGCGTCCTCGATCGCCTGGCGCAGCCGCGCGAGTTGCTCGGCGCGGTCGAACGGGCGGCCGAACGGGTCCTGCACCAGGAAATTGTCGAGCGCCATGCCGTCGCGCGTCGTGTGGATGCGCGCGTCGATGATGTTGCCGCCCGCCAGATGGATCGCCCCCGCCGCGCGGTAGAACAGCCCGGGATGGTCGGCGGCATAGAGCGTCACCAGCGTCGCGCCGCGTTCGGGATAGACCTGCGCGTCGATCGCGAGGCGCTTGTCGCCCGCCGCCGCCACCAGCCGGGCGTTGCTTGCCAACACGTCATCGGGCTCGGCGATCCAATAAGCCTCTGGCAGGCGCGCGACGAGCGCGTCGAACGCGGGCGCCTGCCAGCCGAGCGCGGCGCCGAGCCCGGCCTGCTTGGCGGCGATCCGCTCGGCGCGGCCCTTCTGCTTGTGGCCCAGCCGCAGCAATTCCTCGGCGCGTTCGTACAGCTCGCCGAGCAGCTGGCGCTTCCAGCTGTTCCACACGCCGGGGCCGACCGCGCGAATATCGACGACCGTCAGCGCGAGCAGCAGCTTCAGCCGTTCGGGGCTTTGCACCGCCTCGGCGAAATCGAGGATCGTCTTATAGTCGGAAAGGTCGCGCTTGAACGCCGTCGCCGAGGCGAGCAGGTGCCAGCGCACCAGCCAGGCGACCGTCTCGGTCTCGCCCGCGCTCAGCCCGAGCCGGGGGCAAAGTCGGCGCGCGACTTCGGCCCCCAGCACCGAATGATCGCCGCCGCGCCCCTTGGCGATGTCGTGCAGCAGCACCGCGACATAGAGCACGCGGCGCGAGACGAGCTTCTGCACGATCTCGGTCGCGATCGGATGGTCCTGCACCAGCTCGCCGCGCTCGATGCGCGAAAGCAGGCCGATCGCGCGGATCGAATGTTCGTCCACCGTATAATGGTGGTACATATCGAACTGCATCTGCGCGACGACGCGGCCGAAATCGGGCACGAAGCGGCCGAACACCCCCGCCTCGTTCATCCAGCGCAGCACGGTTTCGGGATCGCGGCGCGAGGTGAGCACTTCTAGGAACAGCGCGTTGGCGCGCGGATCGTCGCGCACCTCGTCGGCGAGCTTGGCGTCGCGCGCGGCGGCGCGCATCGCCAGCGGGTGGATTTCGAGCGCCTGGCGCTCGGCGAGCGTGAACAGCTCGATCAGCCGCACCGGATCGCGGTGGAAGAAATCATCGGCGGGCAGCGCGAGCCGCCCGCGATCGAGCACGAAGCCGTTCAACCGCCGTGGCCGCCGCATCAGCCGCGGCAAGCCGAAGCGCCGCCCGCGTGCCGCGAACGCCTCGTCGAGATGGGCGAGGAACACGCCGGTCAGGTCGCCGACCGTCTTCGCTTGCAGGAAATAATAGCGCATGAAGCGCTCGACCCGGGAGGCGCCGGCGCGTTCGGCGAAGCGCAGGCGCTCGGCGATCTCGCGCTGCACGTCGAAGGTCAGCCGGTCCTCGGCGCGACCGGCGATCAGGTGGAGATGGCAGCGCACCGCCCACAGGAAATTCTCGGCGCGGTGGAACTGGCGATATTCGGCCGCCGTCAGCAACCCAGCCTCGACAAGGCCCGCCGAACGATCGACATTGTGCGCATATTTGCCGATCCAGAACAATGTGTGGAGATCGCGCAGGCCGCCCTTGCCCTCCTTCACATTGGGTTCGACGACATAGCGGCTGTCGCCCATCTTGCGGTGGCGTTCGTTGCGCTCGGCGAGCTTGTCGGCGATGAAGGCGCGCACGCTCTGCTGCTGCACCTCCAGCCGGAAGCGGCGCATCGCCTCGTCGAACAACGCCATGTCGCCCCACACATAGCGCGCCTCGAGCAGCGCGGTGCGGATCGTCACGTCGGCCTTGGCCTGGCGCACCATCTCGTCCAGGCTGCGCGCGCTGTGGCCGACCTTCAGCCGCAGATCCCACAGCGCGTAGAGCATCGATTCGATCACCTGCTCGGCCCAGCCGGTGAGCTTCCACGGGGTAAGGAACGCGATGTCGACATCCGAATGCGGCGCCATCTCGCCCCGGCCATAGCCGCCGACCGCGACCAGCACGAGCCGCTCGCCGGCGGTGGGCGCGGCGTTGGGATGCAGCCGTTCGGTGGTGAAATCGAACAACAGCCGCAGGATCTGGTCGATCAGGAACGCCCCCGCCGCCGCCGCTTCCAGCCCGCGCGAGGGATGCTCGGCGAGCCGGCGCGCGATCTCGGCGCGGCCCGCCTCCAGCGCGGCGCGCAGCTGCGCGGTCGCGGCGGCGCGCAGGGCGGTGGCGTCGTCGCCCTCGATCGCGTGGAGCGCATCGGCGATCGCGCGGCGATCGATGATCGCGCGGCGCTGGCGCAGGCCGGCAAATCGGTTGCTCATCACATCGCCTGATAAGCGCTTGGCCGGCCATCGTCATGCCCGAAAGCGACCGTAGGAATGCTAAGTCCGCTTTAACCATAGCCCGTTACCAACGGGGCAATGACGGCGATCGCTCTTCCGCAATTGGCGCCGCGTGGCCGGCGCCTCGCGCGCCTTGCCGCGCTGCCCCGGATCGCGCCGGAAACGCTCGCCGAACGCGCCGCGCAGACCGCCGAGCTGATCGGCTGGATCGTGCCGCTCAATCTGGTCACGACGCTTGCGCTCAGCATCGTCTATGCGGTGCTCTCGCGCTCGCTGCAGGCCGCCGTGGCGGGCGCGCCGGTCCTGATCGCGACGCTTGCCGCGCTGCCGCTGGCTCGTCCCGATCTGCTGCCGCCGCGCTGGCGGGTGCCGGCGGCCGAGCAACCCCGGGCGCTGCATCTCTATGCGTTCGTGATCGGGCTCGCCTGGGCGGTGCAGCTCGCGCTGATCGACGGCGCGAGCGCGGGCACCGAACGGATTGGGATCGCCTGCGTGACGGTGGCGGTGATCGCGCTGGGGAGCAAGGTGTTCACGCTTGTCCCGGTCAACGCGCTGATCTTCATGGGGGTGATGAGCGTCGAGCTGGCCCGCCAGCTTCACCGCGTGGTGGCGGTGCCGCTGTTCTATGATGCGGCGATCCTGGTGTTCGTGGTGACGCTGTACGTGATGGCGCTGATCCAGGCGCATCTCTACGCGCAGCGGATGCGCGCGGCGGCGGAGATCGCCGTGCTCGAACGTCAGCGCGGCGAGGAGCGAACCCGCGCCGCCGCCCAGCAACAGGCGCTCGAACGCACGCACGAACGCGCCCGCGCCGCCGAGGAAGCGCGCATGGCCGAGGAACGCCGCGCGATCATGGCCGATCACGCGCAGCGCTATGAAAGCTCGGTGATGGCGGTGATCGCGGCGCTGGGCGACGCGGTCGCCGAGCTGGGCGGCTCGACCGATACGCTGCTCCGGCTGGGGGAGGCGAGCGCGGCGCATGTCCGCACCGTTCAGGCGAGCGCCGGGGTCGCCGGGCAATCGATGGCGGCGGTGCGCACCGCGGTCACCAATTTGCACGAGGCGATCACCGCGATCGAGCAGGAAATCGACACCCAGGTCAGGGCGACCGTCGCGGCCGAGACCCGCGCCGAGGAAGCACGCGCGCGCGCCGAGGCGCTGGCGGAGCGCAGCCGCGCGGTGCGCGGCATCACCGCCCAGATCGAACGCATCGCCCAGCGCACGAACACGCTGGCGCTCAATGCCCTGATCGAGGCGGCGCATTCGGGCGCGGCGGGGCGCGGCTTCGCGGTGGTGGCGGGCGAAGTGAAAGCGCTCGCCGCGCAGACCCGCGCCGCCGCGGCCGATATCGGCGATCACATCGCGGCGATGGACGACAGCGCGGGCGCGGTCGCCGGCGCGGTCGAGGCGATCGCCGGCGATGTCGCCCGGATCGCCGGGGGCGCGCACGACATCGCCCGTGCGATCGACCGCCAGGCGCAGGCGACCGACGGCATCATGGCGAGCGTCGCGGTCGCGACCGATGGCGGCGCGCACGTCCAGAACGAACTCACCGCGCTCGCCGCCCAGGCCGAAGCGGCGACCCGGCTCGCGCAAGGCATCGCCGGGGTCGCCGACGGGGTCCGCCAGCAGAGCGGCGGCCTGCGCCAGGCGAGCACCGAGTTCGCGGCGCGTCTCCGGCGGGGATAAGCGCGCGCGGGAGCGTCCGGGAGCGGTTTTCGGCGTCAACCGGCGCGCATCAGACGGTCCGCGAGCGCCGGGGAGAGGCTGTGGATGGCGCGCAGCAGCTTCGCCTTGCCGACATAGATTTCGGTTTTGCCGGCTTCCATACCGCGCACGATCTCGGCGGCGGCGGCCTTGGCGCTGATCTTCCCGCGCCCGCGCCCGCGCGTCATCTCGGTATCGACCAGCGGCGGCAGCGCCTCCACGATGCGCAGCTGCGGGGCACGCGCCTCGGCCTGATAGCGTAACGCCTTGGTAAAGCTGCGCAAACCCGCCTTGGCCGCGCAATAGACCGGCGCGCCGCTCTTGGGCGCGATCGCGAGGCCCGAGGTGATGTTGACGATCATCGCCGAAGGCCGCGCGATCAGCCCCGGCAGCAACCCCACGCACAAGTCGATCGGCGCCGCGAAGTTGACCGCGATCTCGCCAGCGAGCGCGGGCAGGTAACGCGCGGCGCCCGGATCGACGAGATCGGTCGGCAATTGCGTGCCGGCATTGTTGATGACCACCGATAAATCCGGCTCTTTCTCAGTTAGATACGCGACGAGCGCCGCGCGCTCGGCGGGATCGGCGAGGTCCGTCGGATAGGGCGTCGCGATCGGCGAGAGGGTGCTGAGCGCGTCGAGCGCCGCCGCATCCCGACCAACGGCGATCACGCGCTTGGCCCCCGCCGCCGCGAGTTGCATGAACAACGCGCGACCAATGCCGCGCCCCGCGCCCGTGAGCAGAACCGTCCGTCCCGCCAGTGAAAACCCCGCCATGCCTTGCCCCATTGATTAACCGCGCGTCGGTAGCGCCACCGGCGCCCGCGCGCATGAACCCGGGTTTAGCCCGATTTGCTTCCGTCCGTTGCCTCTCTAAGGCGTTGGGATGGATGGCCCCGATCAGATCATTCCCTTGTTGCGCGATCGCGCCGAGCAGGCCGGGCGGTGGCAGCCCCAGCCGCACGCCAAAGGGGCAATGCTGTTGTCGCAAGGAGCGCCCGGCGGCCGGCTGTTCGTGCTGCTGCGGGGGCTGGTGAAGCTTACTTATCTCTCCCCGGCGGGGGACGAGTGGATCAAGAGCTTTGTCGCGGATCAGGGGCTGTTCGGTGATTTGGAGGACGCACCCCAACGCTTTGGCGCGGTCGCGCTGGAGGACAGCCAGATCGCGGTGCTTCCCGCCGCGTGGGTCAACGGCCTGATCGCCACCGATCCCGCCATTGTCGGCGCGGCCGCCGGGTTCAGCCGCTGGCTGGCCGATCGCAAGCAGGCGCGCGAGGAGGCATTGCTCTGCGCGACGCCCGAGCAGCGCTACCAGCAAATGCTGATCACCGCGCCCGCGCTGCTCGCCCGGCTGCCGCAGCAGGATATCGCCCGCTATCTTCGGGTCACACCGATCGCGTTCAGCCGGATCAAGCGCCGGCTTCGCGCCCGGGCCGGGTGAGCGCGCCGCCCGCCACTTCCTTCAAGCGGTAGAGCGCTTCCAGGGCCTCGCGCGGCGAGAGTGCGTCGATATCGAGCGCGGCGAGCGCGTCGCGCAGCGCGTCGACTTCGCGCTCAGGCGCGGCAGCGGCCGCGGCGAACAGCGGCAGATCGTCGAGCCCCGCCGCGAGGCCGCCGGTCTTGGCGCGCCCCGCCTCTAGCTTCGCGAGCACCGCTTTCGCGCGGGCGATGGTCGCGGGCGGGAGGCCGGCGAGGCGCGCCACCGCGAGGCCATAGCTGCGGTCGGCTGGGCCGGGCGCGACCTCGTGCAGCAGCACCAGTTCGCCCTTCCATTCGCGCGCGCGGACATGGTGGAGCGACAGCGCCTCGCAACGTTCGGCAAGGCGGGTAAGCTCATGATAATGCGTTGCGAACAGGCAGCGGCAGCGGTTCTGCTCGTGGATCGCCTCGACCACCGCCCAGGCGATCGCGAGCCCGTCATAGGTCGACGTGCCGCGCCCGACCTCGTCGAGGATCACGAAGCTGCGCGGCCCGGCCTGCGCCAGGATCGCGGCGGTTTCGACCATCTCGACCATGAAGGTCGATCGCCCGCGCGCCAGATTATCGGCGGCGCCGACCCGGCTGAACAGCCTGTCGACCAGCCCCAGCCGCGCCCGCGCCGCCGGAACGAAGCTGCCGGCCTGCGCGAGCACCGCGATCAGCGCATTCTGGCGCAAAAAGGTCGATTTGCCGCCCATGTTCGGGCCGGTGACGAGCCAGAGCCGCGAGTCCTCGGACAGGCGGCAGTCATTGGCGACGAAGCGCTCGCCGCTTTTCGCCAAGGCCGCCTCCACCACCGGGTGGCGTCCGCCCGCCACCTCGAAACAAGCCTGATCGACGAGCAGCGGCCGTGTCCAGCCGCCCTCCGCCGCGCGCTCGGCAAGCCCGGCGGCGACATCGAGCCGCGCGAGCGCGTCGGCGGTCGCGGCGATGGCCTCCCGCGCCGACAAAGCGAGCGCGGTGAGTTCCTCCAAATGCGCCGCTTCCGCCGCGAGGGCATGGGCACCCGCTTGGGTCACCTTCAGCGCCACCTCGTGCAGCGCCGGCGCGTTGAAGCGCACCGCGCCGGCCATCGTCTGCCGGTGGGTGAAGCCGCTCTCGGGCCGCATCAGGGCATCGCCGTGCTTCGCCGGAACCTCGATATGATAGCCCAGGACCGCGTTGTGCTTGATCTTGAGCGCCTGAATCCCGGTTTGCGCGCGATAGTCCGCCTCGAGCGCGGCGATCGCCCGCCGCCCGCCGGCGCCCGCCGCGCGCAGATCGTCGAGCACCGCGTCATAGCCTTCGGCGATATAGCCGCCTTGCGCCGCGTCTAGGGGCGGCGAGGGGACCAGCGCGCGGGCAAGCGTGTCGATCAGCGCGCCGTGGCCCTGCAGCTTTGGCGCGATTTCCGCGATCAAGGCGGGTGGCTCGGCGAGGCGCTGTAGCCGCTGGCCCAACGTCCACGCCGCATCGAGCCCGTCGCGCAGCTGCCCCAGATCGCGTGGACCGCCGCGCCCGGCCGCCAGCCGCCCCAGCGCACGGCCGATATCGGGCGCCCGGCGCAGTTCGCCACGCAAGCCTTCGCGGGCGCCGGCATCCTCGACCAGCCATTGCACCAGATCGAGCCGCGCCTCGATCCTCGCTCGGTCCATCAGCGGCGCGGCGATGTCGGCGGCGAGCAGCCGCGCGCCCGCCCCCGTCACGGTGCGATCAACCGCGTCGAGCAAGCTCCCCTTGCGCCCGCCGCCCTGTGCTTGCGTCAGTTCAAGGCTTTCGCGGGTCGCCGCGTCGATCGCCATCGCCTGCTCGCTGCGGCGCAGGGCGGGCGGGCGTAGGAAGGGCAGCGCGCCTTTCGCGGTATGATCGAGATAAGCGACCAGCCCGCCGGCCGCCGCGAGCGCGGCTCGGCTGAATTGGCCAAACCCGTCCAGCGTCGCGACACCGAGCAGCGCCTTCAGCCGCGCTTCGCCCCGGCCGCTATCGAAATCGGCGCGTGGGCGGGGGCGGGCGTCGGCGAGCGCACCGCCTTCCGCCGCGATGACTTCCGCCGCATTCAGCTGCGCCAGTTCGGCGCTGAGCGCGGCGGTGTTGGTCTCGATGATCTCGAACCGTCCGGTCGAAATGTCGGCGGCGGCGATCGCCACGCCGCCCGCCGCCTCGCCGACCGCCACGCACCAATTCGCCGCGCGCGCGTCGAGCAATGCTTCCTCGGTGAGCGTGCCCGCCGTCACCAGCCGCACGATCGCGCGCTGGACGAGCGCCTTGGAACCACGTGCCCGCCGCGCTTCCTCGGGGCTTTCGGTCTGCTCGGCGATGGCGACGCGGTGCCCGGCCTTGATCAGCCGCGCGAGATAGCCTTCCGCCGCATGCGCCGGCACCCCGCACATCGGCACCGCCTCCCCGCCATGCTCGCCGCGCGCGGTGAGCGCGATGTCGAGGCACGCACTGGCGATCTTCGCATCCTCGAAGAACAGCTCGAAGAAATCGCCCATGCGATAGAAGAGCAGGCAATCCTCGGCCTCGGCCTTGAGCGCGAGATATTGCGCCATCATCGGGGTGGCGGTCATGGGACGTCCCACAGACGCGCCGCATGGCGCACGCTCAGGATCGTGACGGTATCGCCGACGACTTCATACCGCAGGATGTAGGGCCGCACCGTTACAAGTTCCCGAGTTCCACCGCTCGCCAGCCGCCCTCTGTTAGGAAAAGTCGCCAAGCTTTTACCAAGATCGAAAAGCCAGATTGCGACACGTTGCGCCGCGAGCGGATCGAAAATGGCGATATAGCTAGCAATCTGGTCGAGCTGCGTCAGCGCCTCGTTCAGCCTGACGACTTCAGCCATTCGAAGAACGGTTTGAAATCAGGCGTCCCCCAGGTTTTGAGCCAACGGCCAACGATAGCATGGGAATGATATCGGCCTGCGGCATAATCAGCGCGCGCGCGCGTGTCGGATGCGGCGATTGCCTCCTCATCGTCTTGCTCGAAGATGCCCGGCTCGTGCTTCATGGCGACTAACATAGACGCCACGCCCCCCCTTGGCTAGAAGCGCGGGCGAAGCGGAGGGAGCCTATGTCCGAGGAAAGCAGCACGCAATTTTCCGATCGCGAGGCGCTGCGCTTCCATAGCGAGGGACGGCCCGGCAAGATCGAGGTGATCGCCTCCAAGCCGATGGCGACCCAACGCGACCTTGCGCTCGCTTATTCGCCCGGCGTCGCCGCGCCGGTGCGTGCCATCGCCGCCGATCCGGCGACCGCTTACGACTATACCGCCAAGGGTAATCTTGTCGCCGTCATCTCGAACGGCACCGCGATCCTAGGGCTCGGCAATCTCGGTGCGCTCGCTTCAAAGCCGGTGATGGAAGGCAAGGCGGTGCTGTTCAAGCGCTTCGCCGATGTCGATTCGATCGACATCGAAGTGAAGACCGAGGACGTGCAGCGCTTCATCGAGTGTGTCGAGCTGCTCGAACCCAGTTTCGGCGGGATCAATTTGGAGGACATCAAGTCCCCCGAATGTTTCATCATCGAGCAAGCCCTGCGCGAACGGATGAACATTCCGGTGTTTCATGACGATCAACACGGCACCGCGATCATCGCCGCCGCCGGGCTGATCAACGCGCTGCACCTGACCGGGCGCGACATCAAGGCGACCAAGGCGGTGATGCTCGGCGCGGGCGCGGCGGCGATCGCCTGCGCCGAATTGATCAAGGCGATGGGGCTGCCGCACGACCAGCTGCTGATGGTCGACATGGAAGGCGTGATCTTCCAGGGCCGCGAAAAATCGATGAACCAGTGGAAATCGGCGCATGCCGTCGCCACCAGCGCGCGCACGCTTGCGGATGCGATCGAGGGGGCGGACGTGTTCTTCGGTCTGTCTGCCGCCAATGCGCTGCCGCCCGAGTTGCTCCAGAAGATGGCACCGCGCCCGATCGTGTTCGCAATGGCGAACCCCGATCCGGAGATCATGCCCGATGTCGCCAAGCAGGTGCGGCCCGATGTGATCATTGCCACTGGCCGTTCCGATTTCCCCAATCAGGTCAACAATGTCCTCGGCTTCCCCTTTATATTCCGCGGCGCGCTCGATGTGCGCGCGACCGGTATCAATGATGCGATGAAGATCGCCGCCGCGCAGGCGCTCGCCGAGCTCGCGCGCCAGCAGGTGCCCGAGGAGGTCGCGGTCGCTTATGGAGTGAAGCACCAGTTCGGCCCCGATTACATCATCCCCGCGCCGTTCGACCCACGGCTGATGGAGATCGTGCCCGCCGCCGTCGCGCAAGCGGCGATGGACTCAGGCGTCGCGACCCGGCCGATCACCGATTTCGACTATTACCGCCACAGCCTGCGCGCGCGGCTCAATCCCACGACCTCCGTGCTGCAGCTCGCCTATGAAGGCGCCCGCGCGCGTCCCAAGCGGGTGCTGTTCGCGGAAGGCGAAGAGGAGGTCGTGCTGCGCGCGGCCATCGCCTTCAAAGAAGGCGGCTATGGCACGCCGGTGCTGGTGGGGCGCGACGACGTGCCCGATCGGCTCTGCGCGCTGGGGGTGACCGACCCGGAAAATTATGAGCTGCACAACAGCCGCAAATCGCCGCTCGTCCCCGCGATGGTCGATTTCCTCTACGACCGTCTTCAGCGCCAGGGTTATTTGCGGCGCGATTGCGAGCGGATGATCAACCAGGATCGCAACACCTTCGGCGCTGTGATGCTGCAGATGGGGCAGGCCGATGCGATGATCACCGGCATCACCCGCACTTACGCCCAGGCGCTGATCCAGGTGCGGCGGGTGATCGATGTCGCGGCGGGGCGCACGCCTTTCGGGGTGCATGTGCTCGTCGGGCAGAGCCATACCGTGTTCATGGCCGACACGACCGTGAACGAGCGCCCGAACGCCGAGCAGCTGGCCGACATCGCGGAAGGCACGGCGCAGGTCGCGCGGCGGATGGGGCACGAGCCGCGCGTCGCGTTCCTCAGCTATTCGACCTTCGGCAACCCGGAGGGGCGCTGGCTGGAGAATATCCGCGAGGCGGTGAAAGTGCTCGACGCGCGCGGAGCCGAGTTCGAGTATGAAGGTGAGATGGCGCCCGATGTCGCGCTCAACCCGCAGCAATTGGCGAACTATCCGTTCGCGCGGTTGTCCGGACCGGCGAACGTGCTGATCCTGCCGGGGCTGCAATCGGCGAACATCTCGGCGAAATTGCTGCGCGAGCTGGGCGGCGATTCGGTGATCGGGCCGATGCTCGTGGGGCTTGAGAAGCCCGTGCAGATCGCGCCGATGACCTCCACCGCGAGTGAGCTGATGACGCTCGCCGTGCTCGCGGCGGGGGGAATCGTGGAGTAGGGGCAGAAAAGCTCAGGTCATTCAGCCCCGGGCCATCCGGCGGCGCTTAGGCGTTGTCGCCCGCGATGGACAATATTCCCGAACTCTCCGGCCATTGGCTGCTGATCGCCGCGATCGTGACGGGCTTCGTCCTCCTGCGCCTGCTTCGGCGGGTGCCGGTGCTCGGCACGCTGATCTCGCTCGCCAGCTGGGGCGTGGCGATGGTACTGCTGGTGGTGATGATCGATCAGCGCCAGCGGTTCGACCCCTATCTCGCGCGGCTGAGCCAGGCCTTCGGCCTCGAAGGCCAGCGGGTCGAGGGGCGCGAGCTGCGGGTCAAGATGGCGCCCGACGGCCATTTCTGGGTACGTGCGCGGATCGGCGGGGTGGAGAGGCGGCTGTTGATTGATAGCGGCGCGACCGTCACCGCGCTCTCGCCCGATACGGCGGCGGCCGCCGGCCTCACGCTCAATGACGAACTGTTTCCGGTGATCCTGCGCACCGCCAACGGCGCGGTGCGCGCGCAGACGGCGCAAGTGCCTGAACTCCGCCTGGGCAACATCGTCGCGCGCGATCTGCCGGTGGTGGTCGCGCCAGCGTTCGACGGGGTGAACGTGCTCGGGATGAACTTCCTGTCCCGCTTGAAGAGCTGGCGCGTGGAAGGCCGCACCCTCATCATGGAGCCACACCACCCGCAAGATACGGCTCAGCGCGACACCATCAGATAGCGGCCGCCACTGCCGGCTTGCGTCGTGGGCGCGACTTCGGCCCGGCTCGCCAGCCGATCCACACTATCCCGAGCGCGACAAGGGCGGCTAGCGCCGAAATCAACGCGAGCGCCGGCGCGCTGAATGCCGCGTAAGCGACAACGATCTGGCTCCAAGCGACGGTTTGCCCGATTGGGGCGACGACATAGATATGCAGCACCAGCGCCGCGAAGGTCACCAGCATTGGTTCCGCCCCGCGCCGTTCGATCGCCGCGAGCAGCAAGGCGAGACCCGGCGATAGCCAGGGCATCACCGCGTCGGGCACGATCCCGTCGAGGGGGAGGCGTGACAATACAGGTGGCATCACCAGCAGAATCGTCCCCAGCAGATAGCCGGCATGAATCGCCACCCGCCGACGATTGCGCAGCGCCATCGCGACCATTCCCGCCACCATCGCGCTGGAGACGAGATCGTGGAGGCAAATCTGTGCGCCGAGCGTCGCCGCGAACGGATCGTGTTTGGTAACGTAGCGGATCGCCATTGATTGGATCACGAGCATCCCAGCACCGACGAACAGCGGCACGGCGGCAAAGACGCTCAGCCCCAGGCTACGGTGCAGGGCGATGCGGCGAGTGTGGATTGCCCAGCTCTGCGCTGCGATCAAGACGAACCATCCGGTCGCGGTGATGCCATGCGCATGATACCCGAACGGTGCCTGCCCAAGCACGCTGAAATAATGCTTCCAGAACGCCAGGACCACGATCGGCAGTAACAGGATCGCGATCGCCCAATGGGCCCGTTTGTACGGCATCATTCTTCCCCCCGGGACGCACGAGCGGGATTGACCCCGCGGACTATGCGTCGATCGAGGTTCCTAGTGCCGCATGAACCAGCCCACCATCAACCGTAATTGTTTCACCAACGACATAATCCCCCGCGCGGCTGGCGAGATAGATCGCCGCGCCCGCCATATCCTCGTCCACGCCGATGCGCTTGGCCGGAATCCCTTGCGCGACCGCATCGCCATGGTCGCGCGCGGCGCGGTTCATCTCGCTCGCGAAGGCGCCGGGGGCGATCGAGGTGACGTTGATCGCGTCGCGGATCAGCCGCGCCGCCATTCGCTTGGTGAGGTAGATCAGCGCCGATTTGGAGGCGTGATAGCTGTAAGTCTCCCACGGGTTCAGCCGTTGGCCGTCGATCGAGGTGATGTTGATTACCTTCGCCGGGCGCTGGCGCGAGGCGGCCGCCTTGAGCGGCTCGTAAAGTGCTTGCGTCAGGAAGAAGGGGGACTTCACGTTAAGATCCATCACCTTGTCCCAGCCCTTTTCGGGAAAGGCCTCGAACGGTTCGCCCCACGCGGCGCCGGCATTGTTCACGAGGATGTCGAGCTTTTGCTCATGCTCGGCGAATTGCGCGGCCAGCGCCTTGCAGCCGGCGACGGTCGACACGTCTTGCGGCAACGCGATGCAGTTCTCGCCCAGTTCCTCGGCGGCTGCAAAGCACGCATCGGCCTTGCGCGCGCTGATATAGACCTTGGCCCCCTGGGCGATAAAGCCCGCCGCGATCATCTTGCCAATCCCGCGCGAGCCGCCCGTCACCAGCGCGACGCGGCCATCGAGGCGGAACAGGGTGGTGGTGTCCATTCGCTTTCTCTCCCGGATTGAAGGCGTCATCCGCCGCGCTTCATCGTCTCGCGCGCGATGATCAGCTGCTGGATCTGGCTGGTTCCCTCATAGATGCGGAACAGGCGCACGTCGCGGTACAGCCGCTCGATCCCATAATCGGCGATATAGCCGGCGCCGCCATAGATTTGGACCGCGCGGTCGGCGACGCGGCCGACCATCTCGCTCGCGAAGAGTTTCGCCGCCGAGCTTTCGAGCACCACGTCCTCACCGCGATCCTTGGCGGCGGCCGTTTCCAGCACCAGCGCGCGCGCGGCGAGGCATTCGGTCTTCGAATCGGCGATCATCGCCTGGATCAGCTGATGCTCGGCGATTGGCTTGCCGAACTGGCGGCGGTCGCCGGCATAGGCGACGCAATCGGCGATCAACCGCTCGGCCACGCCGACGCACACCGCGGATATGTGCAGCCGCCCGCGATCGAGCACGCGCATCGCGATCTTGAAGCCCTCGCCTTCGGCGCCGAGCCGGTTCGCGGCCGGCACCGCCACCTCATCGAAATTGACGTCGGCGACCTTCGCGCCCTTCTGCCCCATCTTCTTCTCGGGCTCGCCAATCGAGACGCCCGCCAGATCGCGCGGAACGAGGAAGGCCGAGACGCCCCGCCCGCCGGGCTCGTCGCCGGTGCGCGCCATCACCGTGAACAGATCGGCCTTATCGGCATTGGTGATGTAGCGCTTGGTGCCCGACAGACGGTAGACCTCACCATCGCGCACCGCGCGCGTCTTCACGGCCCCGGAATCGCTGCCGACATCGGGTTCGGTGAGCGCGAAGCTGGTGACGATCTCGCCGCTGGCGATGCGCGGCAGCCAATGCGCCTTCTGCTCGGCGCTGCCCGCTATCACCAGCCCCTGGCTGCCGATGCCGACATTGGTGCCGAAGGTCGAGCGGAAGGCGGGGGTGGTATGGCCGAGCTCGATCGCGACGCGGCATTCCTCGAGCATGGTAAGGCCCAGCCCGCCAAACTCCTCGGCGATCGACAGGCCGAACAGCCCGAGTTCGCGCATCTCCTGAACGATGGCGGGCGGGATTTCGTCAGCGGCCTCCACCTCGCCCTCCAGGGGCCGCAGCCGTTCGCGAACGAAGCGGCGGACGGTCTCGATCAGCTGGTCGAACGTTTCGGCGTCGAGTGCCATAACCTCTCCTTGATCGCGCGCCAGCTAGCCCGGGAGCGCCACGCGGCGCAACCCCGTGCGCCAAACCGCAAATTCAAAAGCCGGGCGATTGACCGGGCTCGGCCCCATACTATGCTACCCAAAAACGGGAGAGGCGGATGCGGTACGCGGGCAAGCGCGCGGTAGTGACAGGGGGTGCGTCGGGCATTGGCCTTGCCACCGCGCGACGATTGGCGGCCGAGGGCGCCGAGGTGGTGATCGGCGATATCGATCCCGCCGGGGCGGAGATCGCCGCCGCCGAGGGCTTCGCCTTCCGGCATTGCGATGTGCTCGACGAGGCCGCGATCATCGCGCTGCTCGAGGCCGCCGACGGTGAGGGCGGGATTGATCTGCTCGTCAACAACGCGGGGGCCGGCGGCGCGCGCGAGACGATCGACGCGATCAGCGCGGATGGGTGGGATTTCACCCAGAACCTGCTGCTGCGCTCGGTCGCGCTCGGCATCCGCCATGTCGCGCCGCTGATGGCGAAGCGGGGCGGAGGTGCGATCGTCAACACCGCTTCGGTCGCTGCGCTGCAGACCGGCGCCGCGCCCACCGCTTATTCGGTCGCCAAGGCCGGCGTGCTGCATCTGACCCATCTCGCCGCCGCCGATCTCGCCCGGCATGGCATCCGGGTGAACGCGGTGTGCCCCGGCTTCATCGTCACCAACATCTTCACCCGGGCGGTGGGAATGGAAGGCGAGACACAAACCAAAGCCAACGCAACCATCGCGCACATCGCCAAGACCGCGCAGCCGATCCAGCGCGCCGGCCGGCCCGAAGACATCGCCGCCGCGATCGCCTTTCTGGGGAGCGAGGATGCGAGCTTCGTCACCGGCGCGCACCTGGTGGTCGATGGCGGGATCACGCTCGGGCCGCGACACAGCTGGGATCCGCAGACCCCGTCGCTGTTCGCGATGCTCGAGGCGTTCAAGCAATGACCGCGACCCCGCCGCCGCGCCGCTTGCCGGGGCGGGCGCGCTTGGCGTTCGGGCTTGGCTCGATCGCCTATGGCATCAAGGACAATGGCTTCGCCACCTTCCTGTTGCTGTTCTACAATCAGGTGATCGGTCTGCCGCCGGATCGCGTCGGGGCGGTGATCGCGCTGGTGCTGGTGGTGGAAGCGTTCGCCGATCCGCTGGTTGGCTTCCTGTCGGACAATACGAGGGGGCGCTGGGGGCGGCGGCATCCCTGGATGTACGCCTCCGCGCTGCCGGTCGCGGCAGGCTGGCTGCTGCTGTGGAACCCGCCGGCCGGCTGGTCGCCGGAGGCGCTGCTAGGCTATCTTTTCGGCGCGGCGTTGCTGGTGCGGCTGGCGCTGTCGATGTTCGAAATCCCTTCCGCCGCGCTCGGCCCTGAACTCAGCAGCGATTATGACGAACGGACCAAGCTGTTCGCCTATCGCTATCTGTTCGGCTGGGTGGGTGGGCTCGGCATGTTGTTCCTGGCCTATGCGGTTTTCCTGCGGCCCGATGCGACCCATGCCAACGGCCTGCAGAACGCCGATGGCTATAGCCACTGGGCGCTGCTCGGCGCGGTGCTGATGGTGCTGTCGATCCTGTCGTCGTCGCTGATGCTGCACCCGGAGATCAAGTATCTGCCGCAGGCCGGCGCGCGCGGTGAGTCGCTGCGCGATCATTTCACCGCTTTCGGCCGCGCGGTCGCCAATCGCGGCTTTCTGGTGCTGATGGTCGCGGGGCTGTTCGCCTATACCGCGCAGGGGACGAGCTTTGCCCTGTCCAATTATCTCTATGCCTTTGTCTGGCGGTTCGCCGACATGGATTATCAGCTGCTCGCCCTTGCGCTGCTGATCGGGGCGATCGGTGCGTTCTTCCTTGCGCCCCGGATGACGCGGCGCGGCGATAAGCGGGCGGTGGCCGGGGCGTTCGCGCTCGCCAACGCGGTGCTGCTGTCGGCGCCCTATTTCCTGCATCTGCTCGGCCTGTTCCCGCCGCCGGGCGAGCGCCAAACGATCACGTTGCTGCTCGTCATCTTCTGCGTGAACACGACCGCGGGGGTCGGCGCCTTCGTCCTGGGCGCCTCGATGCTGTCCGACGTGGTCGAGGAGTCCGAGCGGCGCACCGGGCAGCGTAGCGAGGGCGTATATTTCGCCGGCAGTTTCTTCGTGCAGAAGCTGGTCGGCGGGCTCGGCGCGCTGTTCGCCGGCTTGATCCTGAAAGCCGCCGACTTCCCCGCGAACGCGCAGCCAGGCAGCGTGCCCGACGCGACGATCGAGCGGCTGGTGCTGATCTTCGGGGTCACCGTATTCGTGGTCTATGGCCTGGGGGCGCTCGCTTACCGCCGCTTCCCCTTCGGCCGGGCGGAGCATGAAGCGCGAATCGCCGCCCTTGCCGGCCAGGATCGAGCCGACTGAATCCCACCGGTGCAGGGCTGCCGAAACATCCTGTCGGCCCGTCGCCACCGTTCATCGGAAAAGGTTCCGTTCATCGGCGCGCAAGGCTTTTCATGCGCGGCGCGGTCTGCTGGATAAGCTCCAACAACATATCAGGGGCCGTGGGGGTCAATGAAGAAAGCCTTGTTCGCAGCGCGATTCGCGCTGGTGTCAGTCTGCGCCCTGATGATGGCGGCCCCAGCCGCGGCGGGCTACATGCAATGCGCCCCTTTCGCCCGCGAAGTTTCAGGCATCGAGATTCGCGGCAACGCCTATACTTGGTGGAATCAAGCCGAAGGCCGCTACGCCCGTGGCCAAGCCCCGCGCGAGGGCGCGGTGCTCGCCTTCGCCGCGACGCGCGGGATGCCCAACGGCCATGTCGCGATGGTGAGCAAGGTGCTCGGCCCCCGCGAAGTGCTGCTCACCCATGCCAATTGGTCGCGCCGGGGCGGGATCGAGCGCGACGTGCGCGCGATCGACGTTTCGGAAGCCGGCGATTGGAGCAAGGTCCGCGTCTGGTTCGCCCCGCTCGGCGGGCTTGGCAAGACGAGCTATCCCGCGCATGGCTTCATCTACGCCGCCCCCGCAGCGATCGAAGCGCCGGCGCAACTGGCGGTGAAGGCCGGCGCGCCCGGGATCGCCACCTTCGCCCCGATCGAATAAGCGCTCGCGCTCTCGATCAATATTCGTCGATCAGCTCGGCGAGCGTTTCGAGGCAGGCATGTGCCAATCGCCGGCAGCGTACCGGGTTCCAGCCCAGGGCGCGATCGGGGTTGGTGTCGTGATCCTTGAACGGCATTTCCAGCGTCATCGATACCGCGCCGTACCGCTCGGCGAGCTGGTTTGTGGACATCGACAGATTGGCCTTGCCCGGCGCCGATTTGGGATAGCCGAGCTTCGTCTGAAAATCGGGCGTGCGCGCGGCGAGCGCGTCGCGGTAGCGGTAGAATTTGGCGCCAAGCGCGTCCGACCAGCTGGGAATTCCTTCGAAACCCGCCATGAAATTGGCCGGAATCGCCTCGTCGCCATGCGCGTCGATCGCAAAGCGGACGCCGGTTTCGTCCATGGCATTGCGCACGCAGAGCACTTCGGGGCTGCGCTCGGCGCTCGGCTCTGCCCATTCGCGGTTCAGGTTCACCCCGGCCGCGTTGGTCCGCAAATGCCCGCGCGCGCTGCCATCGGGGTTCATGTTGGGCACGAGATAGAAGCGCGCCTTGGCCAGCAGCCGCGCGGTGATCGGATCATCGCCTTGCGCGAGCCGCTCCAGCGCGCCTTCCATCCAATATTCCGCCATCGTCTCACCGGGATGCTGGCGAGCATAGAGCCACACCGGCAGCGCCCCGTGCCCCACGCTTAGACAGTCGATAGACCGGCCGTCGAGCGAGCGACCAAGCTCGCGGTGGGTGAAGCCGGGGGTCGCGGCATAGCGCGCGATCAGCGCCTCGTGCCGCTCGCTCGAATAGGGCGCGAAATAAGCGAACCAGGTCAGCGGGCTAGTCAGCTCATGGCGGATTTCGAGCACGCCATCGGCGTAGCTCGTCTCGGCGAGCGTCCAGGTCTCGCGATCGGTGCTCACCCGCGCGCGATATCCCGGCCAGCCGAGCGGATAGGCGGCGTCCGCCGCGTTGAGCAGCCGCAGCGTCACGCGCTGACCGGCCTGCCCCGCCACGCGGAAATAGAACCATTGAAAGAAATCGGACTGGTGGTCATGCCGGATCGTCAGATCGGCCCGTTCCTCGTCGATTGACACGATTTCGATATTGCCGCCGTCAAAGGCGCTGGTGATGCTCAGGCTCATGGCACGGTGATAGTGCGTCCCGATTGGCCCGGAAACCCCGTGAACAACGCGCGGGCGAGTTTGTCGGCGGTTGCTTGCGGCTGTGCGGCCTGGGCACGGGTGTCCGCCTCGGTGATCGCGCGGCCCTCCCATACGATGTCTCGCTGCGGCAGGCGGCGCAGCTGGACCGACAACTGGGTGACATAGACTTCGCGCTGCCGCGCCTTGCCGACGCCAAAGCCGATCGAGCCGCCGCCGCCGAACCCGCCGCCAAAGCTGCCGCCGCCGATGCCGATGCTCACCGGCTTCTGCGCGACCCCCACCGGGCGGCTTTCACGCGCGATCGCGACCACGGCTTCATAAGGCCCGGCGGCGGCGGTGCTGAAGCCCTGCGCGGAGAGCGCCGCCCCGACCGGTCGGGCATAAAGCTGAAATTCCAGACTGGTCGGGTCGCCGCCTGGGGCCGGCAGCACCGCCACCGCGCCGCGCTCGATCGGTTGATTGAGGTGAAACCGCGTCACCCGCACCGGGTTCGCGGTTGTGCATCCACCCAGCAGCGCCGCCAGCGCCATATATACCGCCACCTGCCGCATCACCTGCTCCCTCATGCCCGACAATCGATTCCGCTGGCACAACGTTTAGCGGGGCCGCGCAGTTTCGCACACGGGTTTTGCTTGACTATTGTCGGGCTCGCCCCTAGGCGCAGCGCCTTTCCAGCAGCCCTCAAACACGAAGCGAATCACGCAATGAAGATCCGCAATTCCCTGAAGTCGCTCAAGGACCGGCACCGCGATAACCGCGTGATCCGCCGTCGTGGCCGCACTTATGTGATCAACAAGACGCAGCGCCGGTTCAAGGCCCGCCAGGGCTGAAGCCCGTGGCCGCCCGGCCGGCCGCCGTCATTTTCGACGTCGGCAATGTCTTGTACGATTGGAACCCGCGGTTCCTTTACGAGCGCCTGATCGACGACGATCGGGCGCTCGACGCGTTCCTGCGCGATGTGTGTACCAAGGACTGGCATTTCCAGCACGACGCCGGGCGCCCCTTCGCGGAGACGTCCGCCGAGCTGACGGTGCAATATCCCGAGCACGCGGCGCTGATTGCCTTGTGGGGGCCGCGCTTCAACGATCAGTTGGGCGACATGCTGCCGGGGATGCGCGACCTGGTGCTTGACCTGGATGCGGCGGACGTGCCGCTGTTCGCGATCACCAATTTTAGCCATGAGTTCTGGCCCCCGTTTCGCACGCGCGAGGCCGAGCTTTTCGACCGGTTTCGTGATATCGTCGTCTCGGGCGAGGAGCAGCTGGTGAAGCCCGATCCAGCGATCTACACGCTCGCGCTCCAACGCTTCGGGCTGGCGGGGTCGGACGCGATCTTCATCGATGACCGGCTCGACAATGTGGAAGCCGCGCGCGGCGTGGGAATGCGCGCGCACCATTTCACCGACGCGAGCGCCCTGCGCGCCGAGCTGGCGGCGTTGCAGTTGCTCGCCTGATCGCTGCGCCGGCCCTCTGCCGGCTATTGCATCGCATCCCCTGATCGTCGATTTTCGGCCGCCGGCCTGTCCGCTTGCCGCCTGCTTCGCCGGCCCACGGGAGAAGATCATGACCGATCTTAAGGTCGCGCTCGCCATTATTCTGGCCGCCACGCCATGCAGCCTCGCCGCCCAGGGGAAACCGCAAAAGATGCCCGCACCCATCGTCTATTTCGATATCGCCGGCCCCGCCGATGCGAAGCAGGCCGCCTTTTATGAAGCCGTGTTCGGCTGGACCGCGGGGCCGGGCGGGGTGGTCTCGGTGCCGGTCAGCGGGCCTCGGCTGTCGGGAACGCTGCGCACCGATCCGGCACAGAAGGTGATCTATATCGGCGTGCCCGACGTTACCGCGACGCTGAAGGACATTGTCGCGCACGGCGGCAAGGTGGTCGCACCGCGCTTCGAGGTGAAGGGGGTGGTGGTGCTCGGCCTGTTCACCGATCCAGCCGGCAACGCGATGGGGCTGGTGGAGCTGACCGCGGACGGGAAAACCAAGGTGCCTTGAGCGCCAAGGGCGTCAATGCCCATAGCCCTTCAGCTCGTCGCCGATGATCCGCACGACATGCAGCACATTGGTCGAGCCCGGTGTGCGGAATGGTACGCCCGCCATCACCACCACCCGGTCGCCCGCGCCGGCGATCTGGTGGCGTAGCGCCATACGCTTGGCCTTGGCGACCATTTCCTCGAACGACTCCACATCGCGCGTGTGGACGGCATAGGTGCCCCATAGCAGCCCCAGCCGCCGGGCGGTTTCCATCTTGGGGGTGAGCACCAGGATCGGCACGCCCGGCCGCTCGCGCGCCACCCGCCGCGCGGTCGACCCAGAGGTGGTGAAGCAGATGATCGCTTTGGCGGAGACGGTGTTGGCGATGTTCTTCGCCGCTTCGGCCAGCGCGTCGGCGGTGGTGGGATCCGGGCGCAGGATGGTGAAGTGAACGCGCTCGCCGTGCATCGGATCGGCTTCGACCGCTTCCGAAATGGCGTTCATCATCGCGACCGACTCTGTCGGCCAGGCGCCGGCCGCGCTCTCGGCCGAGAGCATGATCGCATCGGCGCCGTCATAGACGGCGGTCGCCACGTCCGACACTTCGGCGCGGGTCGGGGTGGGGGCGGTGATCATCGATTCGAGCATCTGCGTCGCGACCACCACCGGCCGCCCCTGGCGCCGCGCGACCTCGACGATGCGCTTCTGGAGCGGCGGCACCGATTGCGGCGGCAGCTCGACGCCCAAGTCGCCGCGCGCGACCATCACCCCGTCACACTGCTCGACGATTTCCTCCAGCCGGTCGAGCGCGGCGGGCTTTTCGATCTTGGCGAGGAGCGCCGCGCGGCCCTGGATCAGCCGGCGGGCGTCGGCCAGGTCATCGGGGCGCTGGACGAAGGACAAAGCGATCCAGTCCACCCCCTGGTCGAGCGCGAAATGCAGATCGGACACGTCCTTTTCGGTGAGCGCCGCCATGGGCAGGATCACGTCGGGGACGTTAAGCCCCTTGTTGTTCGACAGTGGTCCGCCAACCTCGACCTGCGTCTCGATGCGATGGGCTTCGTGTTCCAACACGCGCAGCACCAGCTTGCCATCGTCGAGCAGCAGCCGCGCGCCGGGCTCGATTGCCTCGAAAATCTCGCGGTGCGGCAGCTCGACGCGCTCGACGGTGCCCGGGGTCGCGTCGCGGTCGAGCGTGAAGCGCTGACCCGTCACCAACTGCACCTTGCCGCCGTCAAATCGGCCGACCCGCAACTTTGGGCCTTGAAGGTCGGCTAGAATCGTCGTCGGCCGCCCGGTTCGCTTTTCGAGCGCGCGGATGGTTTCGATCAGCGGGATTTTACTCGCCTGGTCGCCATGGCTCATATTGACGCGGAAGGCGTCGGCACCGGCGCGGGCGAGGCGCTCGATCATCTCGGCGGTGCTGCTCGCGGGGCCGAGGGTTGCGAGGACGCGCACCTTGCGCAGGCGGGGGGCGATGGTTTTGCTCATTATGTCCTCGCTGGCCTTGGCTGGCCCCTCGTCTAATGCCTATCTCGCGCGGCTCAAGGAGGAATAGATGCGTGATATCGATGCGATCGACGATCAGGTGGCGGCCGCTGCCTTCCGCCGGCTGGTCCGGCACCTGCGCCACCGGCACGATGCGCAGAATGTCGATCTGATGGGGCTGGCGGGATTCTGCCGCAATTGCCTGGGTGATTGGGTGGCCGAGGCAAGCGACGGCGCGCTCACCCGTGAGGAAGGCCGCGCGGCGGTTTACGGGATGCCCTACGCAGAGTGGAAGGCGCGCTTCCAGACCGAGGCGAACGCGGAACAGCTCGCGCGGATGCAGGAAAGCGTTGCGAAAAATCAATAAACGCCTCCTTGCCGGAGCGCCCGGTCGGTCTATCGTTCGGCGCTGAATCATCAGGGGGACGCCATGAAGACCATCATCGCCGCGCTGCTGCTGGCCGCTGCGCCCGCCGCGCTCGCTCAGAGCGCGCCCGTGCCCAAGCGGGCCACGTACATCCACGCCGGCACCCTGCTCGCCCGTCCGGGGGAGCCCGCGCGGCGGCAGGTGACGGTGGTGGTACGCGACGGCAAGGTGGCCGAGGTGCGCGATGGTTTCATGGCGCCCGAGGCGGGGACCACGTTGGTCGATCTGAAGGACAAATTCGTCCTCCCCGGGCTGATCGACCTTCACGTTCATAGCTGGGGCATTGGCGGCGACCCGTTGCGCGAGCGGTTGGGCGCGCTCAACCGGGACGGCTATGACGAGATGGTGGAGGCGCAGAAGAATCTGCGCGCCGATCTCGAAGCCGGCTTCACCACCATCCGTGATCTGGGCGGCGATCCGCGTGGCGTGCGGGCGCTGCGTGACGCGATCGCGCGCGGTGAGATCGAGGGGCCGACGATCGTCAATGCCGGTCGGATGATCTCGGTGACCGGGGGGCATGGCGACGGCACGAACGGGCTCGCCGAGGAGTTCGCCGACGCGGTCCATGCCCACCAGATCAACACTTGCGATGGGCCGGACGATTGCCGCCGCGCGGTGCGCCAACAGATCGGGCTGGGCGCGCAGGTGATCAAATTCGCCGCGACCGGGGGTGTGCTCTCCAACGTGGCGGGCGGGCTGGGGCGGCAGATGACGCCGGAAGAGATGCGCGCGATCATCGAAACCGCGCACAGCTTCGGCCGCAAGGTGGCGGCGCACAGCCATGCGGCGGAAGGGACCAAGGCCGCGCTCGAAGCCGGCGTCGACACGATCGAGCATGGCAGCTTCCTTGATGACGCGGCGATCGCGCTGTTCAAGGCCAAGGGCGCTTATCTGGTGCCGACGATGATCGCGCCTGTCTCGGCGCTGGAACAGGCGCGCGCCGGTGCCTTGCCCGCCGCGACGATCCCGAAGGCGGAAGCGGCGGCAGCGGCGGCCTTCGAAAGCCACAAGAAGGCGATCGCGGCCGGCGTGAAGATCGCGTTCGGCACCGATACCGGCGTCTCGAAGCACGGCGACAACGCCCGTGAATTCGCGCTGATGGTCCGCGCCGGCATGACCCCCGCCGCCGCGATCCGCGCCGCCACCCTCACCGCCGCCGAGGCGCTGGGGCGTGAGGGGGAGCTCGGCAGCATCGAGCCGGGGAAGGCCGCCGATATCATCGCGGTGGCGGGCGATCCGACGCAGGACGTGGCGCGGTTGCGCGGCATCGAGTTCGTGATGCACGCTGGCACGGTGGTGAAGGCGGGCGGCAAGCGCGCGGCGTTTCCAGCCGAGTGAGCCCGGTTGCTGGGGGAGGGCGGAATGACAAGAACTATTGGTCGGGCGATTCTGGCAGGTGCCGCGCTGTCGGCGATCGGTGCCGTCCCCGGGTTCGCGGCGCCGCAGCGCTGGCCTTTGGCGATCACTACCGAGCCGGCGGCCGATCGCGCGCATCCTGCCCGAATCGAGGTGCTGCGCATTCCCAGCGGTGACGCGACGATGAACGGCATTGCTTATGTGCCAGCCGGCGTGGGGCCGCACCCGCTGTTCGTTTTGCTACACGGCTTACCGGGGAATGAGCGCAATTTCGATCTGGCGCAGACGCTGCGTCGCGCCGGCTGGACCGTGGTGATGGTCCATTATCGCGGCGCCTGGGGCAGCCAAGGGCGGTTTTCCTTCCAGCACTGCCTGGAGGATGCCCGCGCCACGCTCGCCTATGTGCGCGATCCCGCCACTGCCGCGAAGCTGGGGGCTGACCCGAAGCGCGTCGTGCTCGGCGGGCACAGCATGGGCGGCTGGGTGACGGCGATGACGCTTGCCGACGATACTGGGCTGCTGGGGGGTGTGATCATATCGGCCGGCGACTTCGGCGCGATCGGGGCGCGGGCGCGAACGGCGCGCGCCCAGGTCGTGGCCTCGATGGACGATAATCGCGCGCCGCTGGCGGGTGTCACCGGAGAGACGATGGCCGACGAATTGGCCGCCAACGCCGATCGCTGGACCTTTGCCGGTCTAGCGCCAAAGCTGCGCGACCGGCGCTTGCACGTGATGTGGAGCGACGACTTCGTGGCGGAGGACTCGCGCCGCCTGCTGGCGGCGGTGCGCGCGCCGGGCGGCAAGCGGATCACCGAGGATCACGTCGCGACCGATCATGTCTGGTCCGACAAGCGGCTGACGCTGCAGGCGCTGACCCTCAAATGGCTTGCCACGCTGCCGCAATGACGGTGGTTGAGCAGCGCCCTGCTTTCGCCTAGGAGCGCCGCTCAACGCATAGCTGGAGCTACCGAACCCCCATGAGCGATGTTGTCGCCGCCGACGAATTGAGGCTGTTGATCGAGCGTGCCGAGCGGCTGGAAGAGGAAAAGCGCGGCATCGCGGACGACATCAAGGACGTGATGGCCGAGGCCAAGAGCCGTGGCTATGACGTGAAGGCGATCCGCAAGATTATCGCGATCCGCCGCAAAAAGCGCGAGGAGTATCAGGAAGAGGAAGCAATCCTCGATACCTATCTCGCCGCACTCGGCATGAGGTAGGCTAGCCCCTTTCGGCCATAACGCCTGCCCCACAAACGTCAGCCGCGCCGCCGAGAGGATGGCGATGTGACGGAGAGGCGGGCGTTGCCCGGCAATCTCGTCCCTCATGTGCCGTCGCGTGGAGTCCATCCCTTACGCCACTCGACTTGCCCCTGAGCGCCTCCTTCCGGTAACGGCGCGAGTCACCTCGCGACATCACCCACGAAGGATCCCATGGCCGGCCATTCCAAGTTCAAGAACATCATGCACCGCAAGGGCGCGCAGGATAAGAAGCGCTCGGCGATGTTTTCCAAGCTCAGCCGCGAAATCACGGTCGCGGCGAAGATGGGCCTGCCCGAGCCCGATATGAACCCGCGCCTGCGCGCGGCAATCAACGCCGCCAAGGCGCAGTCGATGCCCAAGGACAATATCCAGCGCGCCATCGACAAGGCGAGCAAGGGCGAGGGCGAGAATTACGAGGAAGTCCGGTACGAAGGCTTTGGTCCCGGCGGCGTGTCGCTGATCATCGAGGCGCTGACCGACAATCGTAATCGCACCGCGACCAACGTCCGCACCGCCGTTTCCAAGAATGGCGGTAACCTTGGTGCGAGCGGATCGGTGAGCCACGGCTTCAGCAGGCTTGGGCTGATCACCTATCCGGCGAGCGCGGGCGATGCCGAGCGGTTGTTCGAAGCGGCACTCGAGGCCGGTGCCGACGACGTCACCTCAGGCGACGACGGCCACGAGATCTGGACCTCGATCGAAGCGCTGCACGAAGTCGCGAAGGCGCTTACCCCCGTGCTCGGCGAACCCGAGGGCGCGAAGCTTGCTTGGCGGCCAGGCACCACCGTGAGCGTCGACGAGGCGGCGGCTGCGCAATTGTTCAAGCTGATCGACACGCTCGACGATGACGATGATGTCCAGCAGGTTTGGGGCAATTACGAAGTGAGCGACGAGGTAATGGCGAAGCTTGGCTAGCTTAGGTGCGACCCAAAACGGATGCGCAACATTTTGAAAGTTTGCGCATTTTACGAAAAAATGTTTGCTTTCGCCTAAGCCCGCCCCTTGCAAATTCTCGCTGGCCTTTTCACTTAACGGCTCGCTGAGCAGCTGCAGCAAAGCGCTTGGCGAACCGCGGGGGCGCCACCCCTATATAAGGGGGAAGCGCATGGGGCACGGCCGGCAACTCCTGATGATGGGCGCGCTGATGCTCGCGGCGTGCGGGCAGCGTGGCGGGCCGCCGGCGCCGCCGCCGACGGTCGTCACCGTCGCCACGCCGTTGCAGCGCAACGTCGTCGATTGGGACGAGTATATCGGTCGGTTCGAGGCGCCGCAGGACGTCGAACTGCGCCCGCGCGTCTCCGGCGCGATCGACCAGGTGCTGTTCAGCGACGGGCAGAATGTCCGCCAGGGCCAGGCGCTGTTCGTGATCGATCCGCGCCCCTATCGCGCCACCTTGCAGCAGGCGCGCGCCCAGGTGCTCCGCGCCGAGGCGACGCTCGCCAATGCCCGCACCGAACTCGCCCGGGCGCAAACCCTGCTCGGCGCGCAGGCGATCAGTCGCGAGGAGTTCGAAACGCGCGAAGCGACCGTGCGGACCGCCCAGGCCGATTTGCGCGCGGCGCAGGCGCAGGTAACGAACGCCGCGCTCAATCTGAGCTTCACCACCGTCCGCGCGCCCGTATCGGGCCGGATTTCGGACCGGCGGGTAAGCCGGGGCAATCTGGTGCAGGATGGGCAGACGGTGCTCACGCGGATCGTATCGATCGACCCGATCTGGTTCACCTTCACGGGTGCCGAGAATTTCTATCTGAAATATCTGCGCCAGGACGCAAGCGGGCAGCGCAAGTCGTCGCGCTATACGCCCAACCCGATCGAGATCCAGCTCGCCGATGAAAGCGGCTATCGCTGGAAGGGGCGGATGGCGTTCGTCGACAACGCGATCGACGCGCAATCGGGCACGATCCGCGCGCATGCGGTGGTGCCGAACCCGACCGGCTTCCTCACGCCTGGTTTGTTTGGTCGCGCGCGGCTGCTCGGTTCCGGCACGTATCACGCGATGCTGGTGCCCGATGAGGCGATCCTGACCGATCAGACTCGCAAGCTCGTCTATGTTCTCACCAAGGACAACAAGATCGCGCCGCGCCCAGTCGTCACCGGGCCTCCGGTGGAGGGGCTGCGCGTGGTCAAGGAGGGGCTGGGACCGAACGAGTTGGTGGTGATAAACGGCATCACCCGGCTGCAACCGGGGATGTCGGTGCAGCCGCGGCGCACCGCGCTGAAGCCCCGCGCCGAAGATACCTCACCGGTGGCGCAGCCGATCGACGCACCGCTGCCGGCCGAAGCCAAGGCGGGCTGAAGGCCATGCGCTTCCCACACTTCTTCATCGATCGCCCGATCTTCGCGGCGGTCTTGTCGATCCTGATCATCGTGTTCGGCGCGGTCGCCTATCCGATCCTGCCGGTCGCGCAATATCCGGAGATCGCGCCACCGACGGTGGTGGTGAGCGCCACTTATCCGGGCGCGACCGCCGAGACACTGGCGGAAACGGTCGCGGCGCCGCTCGAAGAATCGATCAACGGCGTCGAGAAGATGATCTACATGTCGTCGTCGTCGACCGGCGACGGCGCGATCGCCATCACCATCACCTTCGCGCAGGGGACGAATGTCGATCAGGCGCAGGTGCTGGTGCAGAACCGCGTCTCCGAGGCCGAACCGCGCCTGCCCGAGGAGGTCCGTCAGATCGGCGTGACGGTGCGCAAGAACTCGCCCGACATCCTCATGTGCGCGGCGCTTTATTCGCCGGACAAGAGCCTTAGCCAGCAATATGTTTCCAACTATGTGACCACCCAGCTGCTCGACCGCCTGTCGCGGATCGAGGGCGTGGGCAGCGCGCGCATCTTCGGCGGACGCGATTACAATATGCGGGTCTGGATCAATCCCGATCTTGCCGCCGCGCGCAATCTGACCGTGGATGAGATTATCGGCTCGGTCCGTGCGCAGAACGCGCAGGTCGCCGTCGGTTCGGTCGGCCAGCCGCCGTTCAACCGGGGCGGCACCGCGTTCCAGCTCGGCATCACCACCAAGGGCCGCCTGGCGAGCCCCGAAGAATTCGGCGATATCATCATCAAGAGCGATGCCCAGGGACGGCTGACGCGGGTGCGCGATGTCGCGCGCGTCGAGCTTGGCGCGCAGGATTATTCGATCAACCCGTTCCTTTCCAATCAAGAGACGAGCGCGGTCTGCCTTACCCAGCTGCCGGGATCGAACGCGCTCGCGACCGCCGCCCTCGTCAAGCAGGAACTGGCGACCAGCGCGAAGAGCTTCCCCAAAGGCCTGGCGTATCAGATCCCTTACAACCCGACCGAGTTCATCGAAGCCTCGATCGAGGCGGTGCAGCACACCTTGTACGAAGCGCTGTTCCTGGTCGCCTTCGTCGTGCTGCTGTTCCTGCAAAGCTGGCGCGCGGCGCTGATTCCGATCCTGGCGATTCCGGTGTCGCTGATCGGGTCGTTCGCGATGCTTGCCGCGTTCGGCTTCTCGGTCAATAATCTGTCGCTGTTCGGCATGGTGCTGGCGATCGGCATTGTGGTCGACGACGCGATCGTCGTGGTCGAGAATATCGAACGGTTGATGGAGGAGAAGGGCCTCTCCCCCCGCCAAGCCGCGCATGAGACGATGGACGAAGTGTCCGGCGCGCTCGTCGCGATCGCGCTGGTGCTGTGCGGTGTGTTCATCCCGACCAGCTTCATCCCGGGTATTTCGGGCCAGTTCTACCAACAGTTCGCGCTGACGATCGTTTCCGCGACGGCGATCTCGGCGTTCGTCTCGCTCACCCTGTCGCCGGCGATCGCCGCGCTGGTGCTGAAGCCCAAGGCGCATGGCGAGCCCGCGTCCGGGATACGAGGCGCCGGCGCGCGGTTCGCGCGCGGGTTCAACCGCGGCTTCGATTGGCTGGGCGAGCGTTATGGCCGCTTCACCGCGCGCGCGGTGCGGACGCTGGGGCTGATCGTGATCGTCTACGCCGGTCTGATCGCGCTCGCCGGGTGGCGCTTCACGGCGACCCCGACTGGTTTCATCCCCGCGCAGGACCAGGGCTATCTGATCGTCGCGGTGCAGCTGCCGCCGGGCGCCTCGCTTCAGCGCACGACCGAGGTGTTGCGCCGCGCGCAGGAGATCGCACTGAAGCAGCCGAGCGTGCGTGGAACGGTGGCCTTCGCCGGGCTTGACGGCGCGACCTTCACCAACGCCCCCAACGCGGCCGCCATGTTCGTGCCGCTGAAACCTTTTGGCGAGCGTGGGTCGTCCGACGCGGTCGCCAACCAACTGCGGCAGGCGTTCGCGCCGATCACCGATGGCATCCTGCTGGTGATCCCGCCGCCGCCGGTGCGCGGCATCGGCACGGGCGGCGGCTGGAAGATGCTGATCGAAGATCGACAGAACCAGGGTTATCAGCTGCTCGAACAAGTCGCCTTCGCGATGATGATGAAGGCCAATCAGGCGCCCGGCATCACCGCCGCCTTCACCACTTTCAATGCGCGTACCCCCCGCATCAAGGCCGATATCGACCGTGAACGCGCCGAACAGCTGGGCGTGCCGGTGGCGAACGTGTTCTCAACGCTCGGCACCTATCTTGGCTCGACCTATATCAACGATTTCAACTTCCTGGGCCGGACTTTCCGGGTGACGGCGCAGGCCGACGCGCCCTACCGCGATGAAGCGTCGGACATTGGCCGGCTGCGTACCCGTTCGGCCTCGGGCGAGACGGTGCCGCTCGACGCAGTGATGTCGCTCAAGACCGAGACCGGGCCGTACCGCGTCGTGCGCTATAACCTCTACCCGTCGGCCGAGCTTCAGGGGGATACGATTCCCGGCTACAGCTCGGGCCAGTCGCTCGCGACCATGGCGCAGCTGGCGCGTGAGACGCTGCCGGCGGGGATGAGCTTTGAGTGGACCGAGCTCGCCTATCAGCAGGAGCGCGCGGGCAATACCGGTACGATCGTGTTCGGCCTGGCGGTGCTGTTCGTCTTCCTGCTGCTCGCCGCTAATTACGAAAGCCTGGTGCTGCCCTTCGCGGTCATCCTGATCGTGCCGATGTGCCTGCTCGCCGCGATCGTTGGCGTGAACCTGATGGGGATGGACAATAACATCCTCACCCAGATCGGATTGGTCGTGCTGATCGGTCTCGCCGCGAAGAACGCGATCCTGATCGTCGAGTTCGCCAAGGCCAACGAGGACGCGGGCATGGAACTGCGCGAAGCCGCTCAGCACGCCGCCGCGCAGCGCTTGCGGCCAATCCTGATGACCTCGATCGCGTTCATCCTGGGTACGCTGCCGCTGGTGATTGGCTCGGGTCCAGGTGCCGAGATGCGCCGCGCGCTCGGGGTCGCGGTGTTCTTCGGCATGATCGGGGTGACGACCTTCGGGCTGTTGTTCACCCCCGCCTTCTACGTCATCAGCCGCAAGCTGGGCGACCGTGCGAGCAGCTTCCTTCGCCGGCGCAAGCTGGACGACACGCCGCCACCCACCGCGCACGAACCCGCGCCGGAGCCCGCCGAATGAGCCGTGCCGCCCGTCTCACGCCGCTGATTGCCGCGCTCCTTGCCGGGTGCGTTGTCGGCCCCAATTATGTGAAGCCCGCCGCTCCCCTACCGAGCGATTCAAAGCTGCGCGAGGTGGAACTCGCCGCGCAGGCGCGGGTGAGCGCGGAGAAGCTGCCCGAGAAATGGTGGCAGCTCTACCGCGATCCGGTGCTCGATCGGTTGGTGACCGACGCGCTGACGCACAACACCGATATCCGCGTCGCCGCCGCGAACCTTCAGCGCGCGCGCGCGGTACTCGCCGAGCAGCGCGGGGCACGTCTGCCAACGCTCACCCCATCGGCCCAATATAGCCGCCAGCAGGGCAACAGCGCCAATGCCGCCGCCTTTGGTGGTGGGGGCGGGGCGGCGCGAACCTTCCAGTTCGATCTGTTCCAGCTGGGGATCGATGCGTCCTACGAGGTTGATCTGTTCGGCGGCGTGACCCGCGCGATCCAGGCCGGGCGCGGCGATGTCGAGGCGTCGGTGGCGCAGCTCGACGCGGCTCGAGTGGCGGTCGCGGCGGAGACGGCGCGCAACTATGCCGCCGCTTGCGCCAATGCCCAGCAATTGGCGGTCGCGCGTGAAACGGTGCGGTTACAACGCGAAACGCTTGGGCTGACCCGCCGCAGCTTCGACGCGGGGCGTGGCACCCAGCGCGACGTGCAGCAGCAGGAAGTGCTCGTCGCCCAGGTGGAAGCACAGCTGCCGGGGTTGGAGGCGGAGCGCCGCGCTGCGCTCTATGCGCTGGCGACGCTCACCGGACGCCCGGCCGAACAAGTGGATGCCGAGGCCGATCGCTGCACGGCGGTGCCCCAGCTCGATCAGCCGCTGCCGGCGGGCGACGGCGCCGCGCTCATCGCGCGCCGGCCGGACGTGCGCGCCGCCGAACGCACCCTCGCCGCCGATACCGCGCGGATCGGGGTGGCGGTCGCCGACCTTTATCCTTCGATCAGCCTGCTTGGCCGCATCGGGCTCAACGCGACGCGCGGCAGCCAATTGTTCAAGGGCACGTCGGTCAATTATTCGATCGGGCCGCTGATCCAGTGGAATTTCCCGAACCAGACGGTCGCGCGCGCGCGGGTGCGGCAGGCGCGCGCCCAGGCCGAGGCGTCGCTCGCGCGGTTCGACGCGGCGGTGCTCGCGGCCTTGAACGAGACCGAGCAGGCGCTCGCCCGCTATGCCGGCGCGCTCGACCAGCGCGAGGTGCTGGCGCGCGCCGAGACGGCGAGCACCGAGGCGGCGCGGATCAGCCGGCTGCGCTTCCAGAGCGGCCTCGATAGTTCGCTCCAGCTGATCCAGGCCGAGCGCGACCTGGCCAACGCCCGCACCGCCCGCGCTCAGGCGGAAGCTTCGGTGGCCGAGGCGCAAGTGTCGCTCTTCCGCGCGCTCGGCGGCGGATGGGAGGGGGCGCCCGAGGTGACGCGGCGGGCGCCGGGGAGTCCGTAAGCGTCCCTTTGACAGGAACGGATCGGCTTCATGGTTGCCTCGACAACGCGCGCGCTTCAGGCAATGTCGCTGCGCTGTGGTACAAGTTTGAGGTGATGGGATGATTCTGGTCCTGACGGCTGCTGCTGCGGCGCTTGCGGCTCCGTCCGCGATATCAAAGCGCTGCGACGCCACCGATCAATGGCGTCTGGTGTTCGTCAATGGCCCTGATGGCCGACACGTTTCGGGCAAGCGTGAGGATCTGCTGCGCGCGATCCGGCGCGGCAGCCCGGTTCGGGTCGGCTGGGGTGAGGCGGCGGCCGACGGCAAATGGTCGGTCGAGGAATACGCCAACACCAGCTTCGTCAATATCATGGCCGGGCGCGAGGTGATCGCGCAAATCGAGCCCGGCCTGATCCAGAGCAGTTATATCGATCCAGACAAAGCCGGCCTGAAGACGCCGCTGGTCGATTGGCTTGCGATGATCGGGACGAACGGTCGCTTCGACGCGGTAACGATTGACCGCAAGAGTGGCGAGCAATTGCGGCGCCTTGTGCAGCGGACGACAGTATATTGGTATGCTTTGGCGCCCGACCCGCGATGCGATGTGCGACCGGAGCCCAAGGTGGCGCCGCGCGGTAGACTGAATAGCGTCGAGCTTGATGAACCAAGCAAGCGGGTGGCTGGCGAGTAGCCAAGCTATGTGGCTACCGCCCGATCCGCCGTTCCAGCCAGTCCGCCGCCTCGTCCGGGCTCTTCTTGTCGGCATCCCGATCGACCAGAAGATTTGCCTCGCGCATCGCCTCGACCGGGATGGCATCGACTAGGCCCCGCAACGCACCCACGAACCGCGCGTCACCCGTATGAGCGCGCGATACCAGCAGCACCGCGTCATAGCCCGGGATCGCGCCCTTGGGGTCGCTCAGCACGGTCAGCTTCTGCGCGGCGATCCGGCCGTCGGAGGAGAAGGCGGTGATCACGTCGGCTTCGCCGCTCGCCACCGCGCGGTACATGAAAGTGGGGGCATAGGCCTGCGCCTTGCGGAAATGCAGCGGATAGGCGCGCTGCACCGCCGCCCATTCGGGGCGCTCGAGAAACTCCAGGTCCGAGCCGAGCTTCAGTGCCGGCGCCTGCGCGACTAGATCGTCGAGGCTCTTGAGCCCGCGCTTCGCCGCGACGTCGCCGCGCAGCGCGAACGCATAGGCATTCTCGAACCCCAGCGCCCCGAGCAGCCGCACGCCATGCTCGCGCGCGACCCAATCGCCCACCTGTCGCACGATCTCGGCCCGGGCGGGCACGTCCTGGCGCTTCATCTCGTTGGTGAAGATCGTCCCCGAATAATCGACATAGACGTCGATATCGCCGCCCGCGAGCGCGCCGAACACCACCGCCGATCCCAACCCCTCGCGGTAGCGCACCTGATAGCCCGCGCGCTCGAGCCGGTGGCCGATGACGCGCGCGAGGATATATTGCTCGCCAAAGCCCTTGGCACCCACGGTCACGCTCGGGCGGCTGCTTGGCATCGCGGGCGCGAGCGCGGCGAGCACGCCCGCCGCCAGCACCACCACCGCCACGATCGCGCGCACGCGCTTGCGCTCGGCGATGCCATATTCGACCATGCCGAGCAGCGCGTCGACGGTCAGTGCCAGCCCCGCCGCGGCGAGGCAGCCGGCGAGCACCAGCGCCCAATTCTGCGTCTGCAGCCCGGCGAAGATCATGTCGCCAAGCGAGGGCTGGCCGACGGTGGTGGAGAGCGTCGCGGCGCCGATCGTCCAGACGGCGGCGGTGCGTATCCCCGCCATCAGCACCGGCGAGACGAGCGGCGCCTCGATCAGCAGCAGCTTCTGCCACGCGGTCATCCCGACGCCGTCCGCCGCCTCGATCACCGCCGGGTCGAGACCGTTGAGGCCGGTGACGGTGTTCCGCAGGATCGGCAGCACGGCATAGAGCGTGAGCGCCATCACCGAAGGCAGGAAACCGAGCGCCGGAATCCCGCCGCCCACCGCCGCCGACAGGCTCAGCAGCAGCGGATAGAACAGCGCGAGCAGCGCGAGGCTGGGGATGGTCTGCACGAGGCTCGCGAAGCCCAGCGCCGCGCGCGCCACCGCCGGCCGCCGCGCCGACCAGATGGCGAGCGGCAGGCTGATCACCAGCCCCAGCGCGATGGCGCTCGCCGCGAGCAGCAGATGCGCCGCGAGCAGATCGGGCACACGCTTCAGCGCCTCCAGGAACGGGCTCATGCCGGGCGTTCCAGCGCGCGCAAAGCGCTGGCCTGTTCGCGCGGTACGGCGACCAGCGCCCGCGCCTCGGCCGAGCCTTCGCCCGCGATCAGCGCGCGCGGGCTCGCATCGGTGACGATCCGGCCCGCGGCCATCACCAGCACCCGGTCGGCGAGCAGCAGCGCCTCGGCCATGTCGTGCGTCACCATGATCGTGGTGAGGCCCAGCCGATCATGCAGCGCCCGGATCGCCTTGCCCAGGCTGTCGCGCGTGATCGGATCGAGCGCGCCGAACGGCTCATCCATCAGCAGCAGCCCCGGCTCGGTCGCGAGCGCGCGGGCGACGCCGATGCGCTGGCGCTGGCCGCCCGAGAGTTCGTCGGGAAAGCGCGTGGCGAAATCGCGCGGCAGCTCGACCAGATCGAGCAGTTCGTCGATCCGCGCGCCATGGTCCTTCAGCCCCGCCAGCCGCCGCCCGATCGCGATGTTTTCGCCCACGGTGAAGTGCGGGAACAGGCCGATATTCTGGAAGATATAGCCGATGCCGCGCCGTAGCCGGTGCGCGTCCGCCGCCAGCACGTCGTCGCCGTTGATCAGCACCCGGCCCTGGCTGGGCTCGATCAGCCGGTTGATCATCTTGAGCAACGTCGATTTGCCCGAGCCCGACGCGCCTACCAGCGCCACGAAACTGCCCGCCGCGATCTCCAGACTGACGGCGGCCACCGCATCGGTCGCCCCATAGCGCTTGGCGACGGCATCGAAGCGGACGGAAGGGCCGGGCATCGGTGCCGGTGATGCGGGATCGACCGGCGCGCGTCAAATGCTGCTACGCGGCGCGCTCGCTTTGCGGCATGAACCGGCAAAGCCGAGTCGAGTGGCAAGGGGGCCGTCATGCAGCGCATTTTCATCACCGGCGGCGGATCGGGCATCGGCGCCGCCACCGCCAAGCTGTTCGCCGCGCGCGGGTGGCAGGTGGGACTGGGCGATGTGAACGAGGCCGGGCTCGCCGCCACCGCCGCCGCCTTGCCGCAGGGCGCGCGCACCTACGGGATCGACGTGCGCGACCGCGAGCCCTTCGCCGCCGCGCTCGCCGATTTCGCGGGCGACGACGGGCGGATCGACGTGATGATGAATAATGCCGGCATCGCCGTCGGTGGGCCGCTCGCCGCCAACAGCTGGCAAGAGATCGACCGCGTCGTCGGCATCAACCTGATGGGCGTCGTCAACGGAGCCAAGCTGGCTTACCCGTATCTGAAGACGGCGCGCGGGTGTCTGCTCAACGTTTCGTCGGCGGCGGGTATCTATGGCGGGCCGGGCATTGGCATCTATGCCGCGACCAAATTCGCGGTGCGTGGCCTGACCGAGTCGCTCGATGGCGAATGGGCGGGGGAGGGCATTCGCGTGCGTGCGCTGATGCCGAGCTTCATCGACACGCCGCTGCTCGAAGCAGGCATCGCCGGCACCAATTACAGCGTCCGTCAGACGGTGACGGCGGGCGGGCTGGAGATCACGCCGGTGGCGCAGGTCGCTGAAGCCGCATGGGCGGCGGTGCATGGCACGCGGCTCCACACGCCCGTGGGCAAGACCGCCCAGCGCCTGGCCTTCGCGGCGCGCTGGATGCCGGGCGCTTTGCGCCGGCAAATGGGGCGGCGGGGGTTGGCGCGATAGAAAACCTCCCCGGCGCGAACGCCGGGGAGGCCAAGGCCCTGCTCGCGCGGTGCGTGCTTAAAAGCGCACGGTTGCCGAGGCGCGGAAATTGCGGCCGAGAATGCCGTCGAAATAGGTCACCGTGCCGCCACCCGCGGGGGTGGGGAACGGCGTTTTCTCGTCGAGCAGGTTGTTGATCACGAAGCGCAGCGTGAAGCGCTTGGTGACATCGGCCGAGAGCGTGGTGTTGAAGAAGCTTACCGAGCCGACATTGGGGAAGTCGCGGTTGGTGATCGGCTCGTCGGGATCGACCCGGGTCGGGCCGAAATATTGCCACTGCCAGGCCCAGCTGAAGCCAGGCGTGGTGTAATAGAGATTGGCATTGGCCTTGTGCGGCGAATAGCCGATCGAGTTGCGCAGCGTCGTCCGGTCGCCCGCGCCCACCCGCAGCACCAGCTCATCGGTGTACTGATAATTACCCTGGAACGCGATCCGGCTCTGCGCGCCCAGGAAAGGGGTCGGGATCGAATAGCCCAGGTCGACGATCAGGCCACGAAAATTCTGGGTCGCGGCGTTGGCGAAGCCGGTGTTGATGAAGGTGATCTGCCCAGCCGCGTTGCGGGTGAAATTGCCGCACAGATTGCTCGGATAAGTGGGCGAGTCATAGCAACCTTGGAGCACCTGCGTGGCGTTGAGCGAGGTGATCGCGTTCTGCAGGCGGATGTCCACCCAGTCGACCGTCAGGTTCAGGCGCGGCAACCAGCGCGGCCGCACGATCGCGCCGAGCACATAGGCATCGGCTGTTTCGTTGCGCAAATTGGTGTTGCCGGCCAGCGTCCCCCGGGTGGTGAAGTCGACGATGTTCGACTGGAAGCCTGCGGGTAGCCCAGCCGCTTGGCAGTTCGCCGCGCGCCGCGCCGGGTTGGGCCCGATATTGATGAAGCGCGAATCGCACGGGTCGTTCGCGGTGGTGAAGATCTGGCTGGTCGGGTTGAACAATTCGGTGATCGCCGGCGCGCGGACGGAGCGCGTATAGTTGCCGCGGAAGGTGATCCCCGAAATCGGCTCCCACCGCGCATCGCCCGTGTAGGTGAAGTCACCCCCAGCATAGCTGTTCTCGATATAGCGCGCGGCGCCGTGCAGTTCGAGCGAGCGGATGAACGGGATGTTCTGGTCATTGCCGATCAACGGCACGCTCAATTCCGCGAACCCTTCATTGGTGTAGAAGGAACCCCGCACCGGATCGATCGGCACGCTGCGCCCGAACTGGATGCGCTGTCCCGGATTATTGGGATCGGGCTGACCGAAATAGAAAGCGCCCGGATCGAAATTCGCGCTTTCGTTGCGATGCTCATACCCCAGCGCGAAGCCGACCGGGCCGCCCCAGATGTTGAACAGATTGCCGGTAAGCGAGGCGGTGACGACCCATTGCTCGTTCACCTGGCGCGGATTGGCGGTGGTCGTGACATAATCGCGCGCGGCCTGCGAGATTTGCTGGCCGAACGGGTTGATCGGCGCGCAGGTGCTGCTGATCGTTGCGATCGGCGCGTTTACCGCGCCGGGCGCGCAGACGATGTTGCCGCTGGCGTCGCGCACCGCGTTGAGCGCATTTTGGAAGTTCTGCTGCACCAGCACCCGCTCGCCGCCCTGGGTGGTCGAGCGGCCATAGTTGCCGACGACCTGGAACTTCATGTCCTGTCCCAGCGCGCGGAACTTGATGTCGGTGCCGGCGACGAAGCGGTAAAGCTCGACCGTCGACGATCCCGCGCCCGAGATCAGATCGGTGTTGGCGCGCCCCAAATAGAAGCGATCGGGGAAATCCGCCGCCGGGTTGCTCGTCAGCGAATTGACGATCGTCGCCCGCGCCGCCGGCGACAGGAACGGGTTGTCGACGCTCAGGATGAAGTTGCCGTCCGGGGTGCCCGCCGCGTCGAACAGCGCGGTGTTGTACACCGGCTGGTTGCGCAGCTGCTCGCCCCGACTGTTGGCGTACCAACCCTCGAAGAACAGCCGCGTGTTGTCCGAAAGGTCGTAATCGGCGAGCGCGGTGAACAGATAGCGCTTGGCGGGGGCGAGCAGAGTGTTGGGCAGCACGAAGCCGTTGCCACCGTTGAAGTTGATCAGATTGCCGGTCTGCTGGCCAAATTCGATCGGCACCAGATTGCCTTGCTGATCGAAGGCAAGCGCCTGGCCGGCGCCGTTGGTGACGCTCGGCTGGAACCCGAACTGCCCCACCTGGCCGGGCGAAATCGGGAAGAAATCGGTGACCAGCGGCGCGCCATTCGGATTGAGCGCGGGAATACGGCGATCGCCGATATACACGCTGCTGAAGGGCGAGCTGCCCGGCAGCGGCGTGGTGAACGAGCTGTTGAGCCGCGAATCGGGGCGGTCCTCCAGCGTCAAGCCGCCCTGCTCGTTATACTCGGCGGCGATGGTGATGTTGCCGCGCCCTTCGGCGAAGTTGGTGCCGAACAGCCCGCGGATGCGCGCATCGGTCGCGTCACCGCGCTCGCTGATGCCATATTGGCCATCGAGCACCAGCCCCTTGAACTTGCGCTTGGTGATGATGTTGATCGTGCCCGCGATTGCGTCCGAACCATAGATCGGCGCGCCGCCGACCGCGATCGTATCGACCCGATCGACCAGCAGCGTAGGGATGACGTTGAGGTCGACCTGTACGCCCGAACCGGTCGGTCCGAAGATCGAAGAGCTATTTGAGGTAACGAAGCGCCGACCATTGACAACGACGAGCGTCCGCTGGTCACCCAAGCCAAAAATGTTAACAAAATTCTGTCCCGATCCGAACGCACCCGCCTGGCCGCCGGCGCGGCTGCTGCCGGGCACGCCGAACGAGGGCAGGGTGTTCAGCGCATCGGCGATGTTCGAGAAGCCACGCTGATCGATATAGGCCGAATCGACCGTGATCGTTGGCTGGCCGCTCTGAAGGTTGCGCCGGGCGATGCGCGAGCCGGTAACGACGACGTCATCGGTATTGCGCGCATCATCGGCGGGCACCGCCGCCTGTTGCTGCGCGGGGCCGCCAACGGCGACCGGGTTGTCCGGCTGGGCGTTCCCCGCATCCTGATTGTTGACCTGCGCCACCGCCGGCGCGGCAGCAAACGTCGCCACGAGCGAAACCGACGCGATCAGCGCCGCGCGCATTTTCTTCCGCATACAAAACCCCTTGTCATCCCAAGCTACGCGTTTTTACGTAGTTTACGGTCGGGACTGCGGGGCTCTACGTCAACTACTTAGGTATTATTACGCAAGCGTTTCTGATTTAAACTGTGTCAGCAAGGCAACACAGTCATTCCAGAAACGAATCAATCGCCTGCGCCAGCTCGACATCTTGTCCGGAAAGGCCGCCGGCATCATGCGTGGTGAGAAGTATCTCCACGCGGTTCCACACGTTCGACCATTCGGGGTGGTGATCGGCCTTTTCCGCGAGCAGCGCGACCCGGGTCATGAAAGCGAAGGCTTCGCTGAAATCGGCGAAGCTGCAGGTGCGGCGGATGCCGTCGCGTTCCTCGTCATAATCCCAGTCGGGCAGTCCATCGAGCGCTTCGGCGCGTTCGGCGTCGCTCAGCCGTTCGATCATCGCTGTGCCTCCCTTGCTCTTGTCGTCTGCCCGTGCCTATCACCGAGCGATGACGAGGCAAGCGCCGACTTTGGACGCGATCGAGGCGTGCGCGCGCGACGTGCTCGCACGGCTGCCGGCCCCCTTCGCCGCGCATCTTCAGGACATTGTCCTGATCGTCGAGGAGTTCGCAGACGACGAGACGCTCGACGCGCTCGGGATCGAGGACCCGTTCGAGCTGACCGGGCTCTATCACGGCCGGCCGGTCGGCGAGAAGGCGCTCGCTTCGGGCGACCTGCCCGATCGCATCCACTTGTATCGCCGACCAATTCTGGATGAGTGGTGCGCGACCGGGGTAACCCTCGACGCGCTGATCACGCATGTCGTGGTGCATGAGGTTGGCCATCACTTCGGCCTGTCCGACGCCGATATGCACGCCCTCGAAGCCTCGGTGGCCGAGGAAGGCGCGTGATCGCTTTTGAAGGCGTTGCCTGTGAACGCGGTGGGCGGCGGCTGTTCTCTGGCGTGAGCTTCTCGGTCGCAGCGGGCGGCGCCCTGCTGGTACGCGGCCCCAATGGCGCGGGCAAATCGAGCCTGTTGCGTCTCGCCGCCGGGCTGCTCGCTCCGGTCGAGGGGCGGGTGGTGGGCGAGGGCGCGCGGGGTTGGCTGGGGGAACTGCACGCGCTCGACCCCGAATTGCCGCTCGGCCGCGCGCTGGGTTTCTGGACCGGGCTCGACGGCGCGGGGACGCGTCTGGCGGCGGCGCTGGGCCGCGCGGGGCTCGCCGCGCTCGCCGAGGTGCCGGTGCGATTGTTATCGACCGGGCAACGGCGCCGCGCGGCGCTGGTGCCGTTGCTGGCGGCTGCCCCGCCGGTGTGGTTGCTCGATGAACCGGCGAGCGGCCTCGACGTGAGCGCGGTCGATCTGCTTGGCCGGCTGATCGCCGACCACCGCGCCGGCGGTGGCGCGGTGCTGGTCGCAACCCATCAGCCGATCGACCTGCCGGGTGCCGAGGAGCTGGTGCTGTGATCGCGGCACTCATCGCCCGCGACCTGCGCCGCGCCTGGGTGGGCGGCGGCGCGGTGCTGCCGATCGCGTTCTTCTTGCTGGTGACGATCCTGTTCCCGTTCGCTGTCGGCCCCGATGCGGCCTTGCTCGGCCGCGTCGCGAGCGGGGTGATCTGGGCGGCGGCTTTGCTCGCGGCGTTGCTTCCGGTCGAGCGGCTGGTCGCGCCCGATCTGGAGGCGGGCGTGCTCGATCAGCTCGCCGTGCGCGGGGTGCCGCTGGTGCTGATCGCCGCCGCCAAGCTCGTCGCGCATTGGCTGAGCTTCGGGCCGCCGCTGATGCTCGCCGCGCTGATCGCGAGCGCGCTGCTTGCGCTGCCGGGCGATCGGCTCGCGGCGGTCGAGCTGGCGCTGGCGGTGGGCACCCCGGGGATGGCGGCGTTGGGCCTGGCGACCGGAGCCTTGGTCGCCGGCCTGCGCGGGGCGGGGGCGGTCGCGGGGCTGGTGATGCTCCCGCTTGGCGTGCCGCTGGTGATCTTTGGCGCGGGCGCGGTCGAGAGCGCGCAGGGGCTCAAGCTGCTGGGGGCGACGACCCTCGTGCTGATCGTCGGCGCGCCGTTGGTGGCGGCGGGGGCGATGAAGATCGCGCGCGAGTAGCGGTCGCTACCGCGACCACCTTGCCCAGATCGCGGTCGGCAGCAGCAGGCCGCGCGCCTCCTCGCGCACGGCCAGCTCGCCCGCTTCCACCGTGCCGCCCAGCTCGGCGAGCGCCTGGCGCAGCAACTCTTCGAGCGCGAGCGCCGACAGGCGCACCGCATAGACCGTCAGAAACAGGAAGCGCGAGCGTTCATCGAGCAGCCGCCGGCAATCGGCGATCAGCGCGGGCAGACCTTCCTCGAGCTTCCACACCTCGCCCTCCGGCCCACGACCATATTTGGGCGGATCGAGCAGGATGCCATCATAGCGCCGACCGCGTCGTCCCTCGCGCGCGACGAACTTGGCGGCATCGTCCACCAGCCAGCGGACCGGCGCGTCGCTCATGCCCGAGAGCGCCGCATTGCCCCGCGCCGCCTCGACCGACTTCTTCGAGGCGTCGACATGCACCATCCGCACGCCCTTGGTGGCGAGCGCCAAAGTGCCGACCCCGGTATAGCCGAACAGATTGAGGCATTCGGGCGCCTCCACCCCTGCCACCCGCTCGCGCATCCAGCGCCACACCGGCGCCATGTCCGGGAAGAAGCCGAGGTGGCGGAACGGCGTCGTTTGCGCGGTAAAGCGCACTTCCTCCCAACGGAGCGGCCAGCCGGCGCGGGGCACCTCGCGGTTGAATTGCCAGCGGCCACCGCCTTCCTCGTCGGAGCCGGGCAGGAACTCGGCATCCGCGCCCCAATCGGCGCTGGCCGGCGCCCAGAGCGCCTGCGGCTCGGGGCGGATGAAGCGATGGCGCCCATAGCGTTCGAGCTTGCGGCCATGGCCACTGTCGACCAGGCCATAATCTTCCCATGGCTCGCCGATCAGGGTCTTAAGGCTCATCGCCCGGCATTCTCGCGGACATGGGCCGTGATCGCGGGCAGCGTTGCCGGCAGCACGGTGTAGCGTTCCGCGCGCTCGAACAGATTGCCGACCCGCGGGGGCAGGCCGGGCCGAACCCCGGTCGCGCGCTCCACCGCGTCACGGAACTTGGCGGGGTGCGCGGTGGCGAGCGTCACCACCGGCACCTGGGGATCGAGCGCGATCTGGCGCGCGGCGGCAAGCCCGATCGCGGTGTGCGGGTCGATCACCTGGCCGGCCGATTCCTGCGCCCGGCGCATCGCGAGCGCCATGTCGTCGGCGTCGATCCGCGCGCTCGCGAAGATCGGCGGCGGGGTGGGGATCGCTAGCCGCCGGGTGCTGGCGAACGCCGCCATTTGCGCGGCAGTGCGGTCGCCGTCGCGCTCGTTCAGATCGAACAGCAATCGCTCGAAATTGCTCGACACCTGAATGTCCATCGAGGGCGCGGCGGTGGGCGTCACCGTGCCGACCGAATAATCCCCTGCGGACAGCGCGCGGTGGAGGATGTCGTTGACGTTGGTCGCGACGATCAACCGCGCGACCGGCAGCCCCATCCGCGCCGCGACATAGCCCGCGAAAACGTCGCCGAAATTGCCTGTCGGCACCGAAAAGGCGACCGGCCGTTCCGGCGCTCCCAGGCGCACGGCCGCGTAGAAGTAATAGACGACTTGTGCCGCCAGCCGCGCCCAGTTGATCGAATTGACCGCGCCGAGCCGCAGCCCCGCCAGGTCGGGCGCGGCGAACATCGCTTTCACCAGCGCCTGGGCATCGTCGAAACTGCCCTGGACGGCGATGTTATGGACATTGGGCGCGAGCACCGTCGTCATTTGCCGGCGCTGCACATCGCTCACCCGCTCGTGCGGATGCAGCATGAAGATTTCCACGCCCGCGCGCCCCGCGAGCGCGTCGATCGCCGCCGAACCGGTATCGCCGCTCGTCGCCCCGATCACCGTGAGCGGTGCCTCGCCTTCGTCCAGAAAGCGTTCGAACAACAGCCCAAGCAACTGCAGCGCGACGTCCTTGAAGGCGAGCGTCGGGCCGTGGAACAGCTCGAGCAGCCAATGGCGTGCGTCGAGCTGGACGAGCGGCGTCACCGCGGCATGGGCGAAGCGGCCATAGGCCGCCTCGGTCAGGGCGCGCAGCGTCTCAGGGTCGAGCACCCCCGCCGCGAATGGCGCCAGCACCTGGGCGGCGGTTTCGGCATAGCTCAAGCCCTGCAGCGCGGCGATCTCGGTGGGCGACAGGTGCGGCCACGTCGCCGGCACATAGAGCCCGCCATCCTGGGCGAGGCCCGCGAGCGTCGCTTCTCGAAAGTCGAGCGCGGGTGCGGCCCCGCGAGTGCTGATATAGCGCATCGTCCCGCGTCTACTGCGGATTGCCCGCTCTGCGCCAGCGCTGTCTGAGCGCGAGCGCGTAGATGGCGAGCGCGCTGATGGCGAAGAGGAACCATTGGACCGCATAGGCCAAGTGATTGTTGGGCAGGCTCTCGGGGTCGGGACGCTTGGGCGCGGTAAGGCCAGGGGCGGGGGCGGCGCTCACGATCATCAGGCGGAGGGATGCGCTGGGCGCCAGCCAGCTGCGATTCTGGCGCTCCGGCACGATCCAGCCGCGCACCGGGCCACCGCGCCAATCGGGGCGAAAACGGGGATCGGGCGCGGCGCCGACATCGACCGCGAAGCCGCCGTCCGGTCCGCCGCAGCGCGCGATGTGGCGGAACCCGGCCGCGCCCGCGCCCTCGGTCCGCCAGCCATTGACCCCGGCGCAGAACGCCTGGGTCTGGCGAAACAGCAGCGCCGCGTCCGTGGCGCCGGTGGGGAAGGGGATGGCCGGCAACGCCTCGTTCGCGCGGTAGCGGGCGATCAGCGCTTCCTTTTCGTGGCGCCGCTGAAGCTGCCAGAAGCCCAGCGCCAGCATGGTCGCCACCGCCGCCAGCACGATCAGCGTCGCGAGGATCGGCACGCGCCGCGTCACTGGCGACGCCCCTCGCCCGCCGCGTTGCGCAGTTCGAGCGCGAGCATCGCCGCCTTGCTGACCCGCAAGCCAGCGATCACCGCCGTCGCCGTCAACGGTGCCCAAAGCAGCACATGCAGCCAGAGCGGCGGGTGCAGCAAGAGTTCGACCGTCAGCGCGAGCACGACGATCACCGCGCCGATGATCAGGGTCAGGAACGCCGCCGGCCCGTCACCCACGTTGAACGCCGCCCGGTCGAGCCCGCAACGGGGACAGATCGGGCGAAAGCGCGTCATCCCCTCGAACAGGCCGGGCGCGCCGCAGCGCGGGCACAGGCCCTTGAGCGCCGTCTCGACGAGCGGCGCGGGCTGGCCCTCAGGCGGTGCCGACACACCAGGGCTCGGGGTGGTGGTCGATCGGGGGGCCTTCCAGACCCGGTGCGGGGAAGCGCGCCTTGAACGTGAAGGCGTGCGCGCTCGGGCCAAATTGGTCGATCAGCCACAGCCGGTGCAGCGCGTCCTCGATCGTCGGTCGCGTGCCGGCGGGCACCCACCAGAGCGCCTGATAGGCGCCGGGCAAAGGCTCGAACCAGCCACGCCGCCGCGCCATCACGGGGGTGTGGGCGCTGCGATAGACGAACGCGAACAGCGCTTCGGCATCGGCCCAGACCGAAAGATTGACGATCACCCGCGGATCGGGGGTAGGCTGAAGATCGGTCGCGTCGTTGCCGCTGCCGGTCAGCCGCCAGACGAAGCCGGGAATCGTCTCGGCGACCGCATTGATCCGGTCGAGCTCGGCGAAAAAGCCGGCGACGGCGGGATCATCGGCCGGCGCGATCAGCCGGCCGATATTCACTTGAGCAAGCTGGTAGCCGCTCGCCTCAACCGGCATGAACCGTCGCGCCCCAGCCGCCCCACACATAGATGGAGACGAACAGGAACAGCCACACCACGTCGACGAAGTGCCAATACCAGGCCGCCGCCTCGAAGCCGAAATGCTGGCGGGGGGTGAAGTGGCCGGCATAGACGCGCGCCAGGCAGACGATCAGGAAGATCGTGCCGATGATCACGTGGAAGCCGTGGAAGCCGGTCGCCATGAAGAAGCTGGCGCCATAGTTGAGCCCGGCGAACTTGAACGGCGCCTCGGCATATTCATAGGCCTGGATGGTGCTGAACAGCAGGCCGAGCAGGATCGTGATCCACAGCCCGCGCTTCAGCCCTTCGCGGTCGCCATGGATCAGCGCGTGGTGCGCCCAGGTGACGGTGGTGCCCGAGAGCAGCAGGATCACGGTGTTGAGCAGCGGGAAGCCGAAAGCGTCGATCACTTCCAGGCCCTTGGGGGGCCAGCTGCCGGCCAGGTTCTTTACCGTCTCCGGCAAACGCTGCGCGGCGCCTTCCACCCATTCCACGGGTGCGGGGAACAGCGAGAAGTCGAAATAGGCCCAGAACCAGCCCAGGAAGAACATCACTTCGGAAGCGATGAACAGGATCATGCCATAGCGCAGGTGCAGCTGCACCACCGGCGTATGATCGCCGCGATGCGCCTCGCGGATCACGTCGCCCCACCACAGGAACATGGTGGCGAGCACGCCCATCAGGCCGACGCCGAACACCGCCGGGCCGTTGGCGACCTTGTGCATCCACATGATACCGCCGATCGCGAGCAGCCCCGCCGCCATCGAGCCCATCAGCGGCCAGAAACTGGGCGGAAGAATGTGATAATCGTGGTTCTTGGCGCCTGCCATTCGCGTGTCCCCAATTAAGTCCCTGAACCCGCTCTAGCCGCCGGCCTTCGCGGAATCCACCGGATAGAAAGTATAGCTGAGCGTGATCGCCTTCACATCGGTCGCGTCGCTGTCTTTCAGCATCGCGGGGTCGACGAAGAAGATCACGGGCATCCGCACCGTCTCGTGCGGTTTCAGCGTCTGCTGGCTGAAGCAGAAGCACTGGATCTTGCTGAAATAGCGGCCCGATTCATCGGGGGTAACATTGTAGCTCGCCGAGCCGGTGATCTCGTGGTCGCTATTGTTGGTCGCGGTGAAGAACGCCATCTGCCGCTCGCCGAGCCGCACCGTCATCGAGCGCTGCTCGGGCGCGAAGCTCCAGGGGAGCTTGGGATTGACGTTCGCGTCGAAATCGACACGCATCGTCGCGTTCACCGCGCCGGGCGCCTGCTTGGCGCGGTTGGTGGTGCCGTTGAGCCCCGTCGCCTCGCAGAAGATGCGATAGAGCGGCACGCTCGCATAGCCCAATCCGGTCATCCCGCACACGGCGAGCCCGGCGAGCAACGCGGTGCGAAGCTTGCGGTCGATCACCGGCCCATCCCCGCCTTGATCTTGGCGATCGCGATCAGGAAGATCAGGATGGCGAGACCGCCCAACACAATGCCCATCACCCGCGCCCGGTCGCGCTGGCGACGGCGGATCAGCTCTTCCGGCGTCTCGGTCATGCGCCCAGCACCAGCTTGTCGACCATCAGCGCGCCAAACAGCACGAAGAGATAGACGATCGAGAAAGCGAACAACCGCTTTTCGGGGCGCATCGTGTCGCTTTCCGCGCGGCGGCGGGTTGCTACCCGCGCGGCGAGATAGGCGAACCAGGCGGTGCCCGCGAGCGCGACCGCGCCATAGATCGCGCCGGTCAGCCCCAGCGCCCAGGGGAGAACCGCGCTCGCGGCCATCGGCAGCGTGTAGAGCCCGATCTGGCGGCGCGTCTCGCGTTCGCCGGCGACGACGGGAAGCATCGGCACGCCGGCGGCGGCGTAATCAGTCTCGACGAACAGCGCGAGCGCCCAGAAATGCGGCGGGGTCCACAGGAAGATCGGCGCGAACAGCAGCACCGGCAGCGGCGCGACCGATCCCGTCGCCGCCGCCCAGCCGATCAGCGGCGGAAAGGCGCCGGCGGCACCGCCGATCACGATGTTCTGCGGGGTGCGGCGCTTCAGCCACGCCGTATAGACGCCGACATAGAACAGGATCGAGCCCGCCAGGATCGCCGCCGCGAGCCAGTTGAGCGCGAAGCCCATCAACAGCACCGAAAACGCCGACAGGCCGACACCGAACTGGAGCGCTGCCTCGCGGGTCATGCGCCCGGCGGGGAGCGGCCGACCACGGGTGCGCTTCATCAGCGCGTCGATATCGGCCTCATACCATTGGTTGAGCGCGCCCGCCGCGCCCGCGCCGAGCGCGATGCACAGGATCGCCGTGAAGCCGAGCACCGGGTCGATGCGGACGGGTGCCGCGAGCATCCCGGCCAAGCCGGTGAACACCACCAGGGTCATCACCCGCGGCTTGGTGAGCGCGACGAAATCGCGCCAATCGGCGGGGACGGGGGCGGCAAGGGTAAGGCTGGTCATCGCTTATATCGTTTCAGCTGGTGGCAAAACGCCTGGCGGCGGCGGCGGTGTTCCATCCCGCCGCTGCCAGGCGTCCCTCCCCCGCCTGGGCAGGGGAGGGCGCTTGCGATCAATGGTGGTGCGCGTCCTCGATCACGGGGAGCGTTTCGAACTGGTGGAAGGGCGGCGGGCTGGAGAGCGTCCACTCCAGCGTGGTCGCGCCTTCGCCCCACGGATTGCCTTCGGCCTTCTTGCCCGCGACCAGGGTGTAGAACAGGTTCACGAAGAACACCGCCATGCCCGCCGCCATGATCATGTAGCCGTAAGAGGCGATCAGGTTATAGCGCGCGAACTGGTCGCTATAGTCCGGGATGCGGCGCGGCATCCCCTGCAGGCCCAGGAAGTGCATCGGGAAGAACATCACGTTCACGCCGATGAAGAACACCCAGAAGTGCAGCTGGCCGAGGAACTCGTTATACATCCGCCCCGACATCTTGGGCAGCCAGTAGTACATCCCTGCGAACAGCGCGAACACCGCGCCCAGCGACAGCACATAGTGGAAGTGCGCGACGACGTAATAAGTGTCGTGCAGGTTGTCGTCGACGCCGCCGTTCGCCAGCACCACGCCGGTCACGCCGCCGACCGTGAACATGAAGATGAACCCGATCGCCCACAGCATCGGCGTCTTGAAGCTGATCGAGCCGCCCCACATCGTGGCGATCCACGAGAAGATCTTGATGCCGGTCGGCACCGCGATCACCATCGTCGCCGCGGTGAAATAGAGCTTCACGTTCACGCTCATGCCCGTCGTGAACATGTGGTGCGCCCACACGATGAAGCCCACCACGCCGATCGCGACCATGGCGTAGGCCATGCCGAGATAGCCGAACACCGGCTTCTTCGAGAAGGTGCTGACGACCTGGCTGACGATGCCGAAGCCCGGCAGGATCATGATGTACACTTCGGGGTGGCCGAAGAACCAGAACAGGTGCTGATAGAGCACCGGATCGCCACCGCCCGCCGGATCGAAGAAGGTGGTGCCGAAGTTACGGTCGGTCAGCAGCATGGTGATCGCCGCCGCCAGCACGGGCAGCGACAGCAGCAGCAGGAACGCCGTCACCAGCACCGACCAGACGAACAGCGGCATCTTGTGCAGCGTCATCCCCGGCGCGCGCATGTTGAAGATGGTGGTGATGAAGTTGATCGCCCCCAGGATCGACGAGGCGCCCGCGAGGTGGAGCGATAGGATCGCCATATCCACCGCCGGCCCTTGCGAGCCATAGGTGGAGAGCGGTGCATAGACCGTCCAACCGGTGCCGGCCCCGCCGAAGAAGGGCGAGGCGAGCAGTAGCGCGAACGAGGGGATCAGCAGCCAGAAGCTGATGTTGTTCATCCGCGGGAAGGCCATGTCCGGCGCGCCGATCATGATCGGCACGAACCAGTTGCCGAAGCCGCCGATGATCGCCGGCATCACCATGAAGAACACCATGATCAGGCCGTGCGCGGTGATCAGCACGTTCCACAGGTGCAGCGCCTGATCGAAGCTCGGCGTGCCGCCGAACAGATAGGCCGCCCACTGCGGCAAATACTGGATGCCCGGGTGCGCGAGCTCGGCACGCATCAGTCCCGAAATCGCGCCGCCGATGATGCCGGCGAAGATCGCGAACATCAGATAGAGCGTGCCGATATCCTTGTGGTTGGTCGACATGAACCAACGCTGGAAGAAGGCCGGCTTGTGATCCGCGTCGTGATGATGCGCGTGATCGTCGCTATGCGCCTGGAAGGCGGATGGGTTGAGAGCGGTATCGGTCATGGCTTACTTTTCCGCAACAGGCGCGGCGGCGTTGGCCGGCGCGGTTTCATTCGTGGGAGCGGGCGCCGCATCGGCGGCGGGCGCCGCGGCCGGAGCTGGTGTCGCCGCTGGAGCCGGGGCCGCGCCGGGCAGCGTGCCGCCCTTGGCGACGACCCAGCGATCGAAGGTCGCGCGGTCAACCGCGACAACGGTGATCGGCATATAGCCGTGGCGCGCGCCGCACAGTTCCGAGCACTGGCCGAAATAGATGCCGGGGCGCTTGATCGTGAAGCTCGTCTCGTTGAGCTTGCCCGGCACCGCGTCGAGCTTCACCCAGAAGGCGGGCATCGCCCAGCTGTGGATCACGTCATTGGCGGTGGTGATCAGGCGGATCGGCGTGTTCACCGGCAGCACGACGCGGTTGTCGGTCGCGAGCAGGCGGGGGCCGTCGGCATCGGTGCGCGCGCGCTCACCGGCGGCGACCTGATCCTTTTCCTTCAGCATGTTCGAGGTGATCTCGAACCCGCCATGATCGGGATATTGGTAGCTCCAATACCATTGGTTGCCGATCGCCTTCAGGGTTACGGCATTGGCCGGCGCGGGCTTGAACTGCGCCTGCAGCAGCCCGATCGAGGGCACCGCGATCACGACCAGGATGACGATCGGCACCGCCGTCCAGATCACCTCGATCAGCGTGTTGTGCGAGGTCTTGGAAGCGACCGGGTTCGCCGCGCGGCGATAACGGACCATCGTGTAGAGCAGCAGCCCGAGCACGAACAGCGAGATGATGGTGATGATCGGCACCAGCAGATCATTGTGCATCCAGGCTGCGAATTCGCCGTTCGGCGTCACCTGCGGCTGGGTGCCGATGCGGCCGTCGACCGGCTGGCCGATCTTGGGATCGATCGCGACCGCCGGGCCGCCATCGACCGCAAGCAGCGGATCGGTCGGCTGCGCGGCGGCGGGCGCCGGCGCGGGTTGCGCGGTTTGCGACGAAGGTGCCGCGCTGGGCGCGGGCGCCGCGGTCGTTACCGCCGGCGCGACCCGCGCGGGCGCGTTCGCCTGGCCGACACCGCCAAGCGTAAGCCCGGCGGCCAGCACGGCGGCGGTCAATCCAATCACTCGCCTGGTTTTGAACATTATCGGTCGTCACCCCTTAACACGGCGCGCGGTTCGCCGATTCGGGCGACGGATACGCGCCAGGGGCGGCCCCCGCCCCTGTAAATGAGTGGCCTATACGCAGCAGGGGCGCTTGCCTCAAGCATAAGCGCGCGCCTTTTTTGGTGGGTTCGGGGGACGACCGACGCATTCGCGCCGCGCGCGCCGGCGGGCGAGCGCCCTTTACGCCGCCACGCTTTGGCCCCTATCGGCTGGCACAGCCCAAGCGATGGAGACAATGGTGCTGAGCCAAGACGAGGTGCTCGACGAATTCCGCCAGGCGGGCGCGCTGCTCGAAGGGCATTTCATCCTGTCCTCCGGGCTGCGCTCGCCGGTGTTCCTGCAGAAGATGCGCGTGTTCGAGGATCCGGTGCGCACCGAACGCCTGGCGCGGGCGCTTGCAGAGGCCATCCGCGCGCGGTTCGGCGCGGTCGATCTTGTCGTGTCGCCGGCGGTGGGCGGCATCATCCCCGGTTATGAGACGGCGCGCGCGCTCGGCTGCCGGGCGCTGTTCGTCGAGCGTGAGGAGGGCGAGTTCCAGCTCCGCCGCGGGTTCGAGATCAAGCCCGGCGAGCGGATCGTGATGGTGGAGGATATCGTCACAACCGGGCTGTCGTCGCGCGAATGCCTGGCCGCGATCCGCCGGCATCCGGGGGAGTTGCTCGGCGCCGCATGCCTGATCGACCGATCGGGCGGCAAGGCCGATGTCGGCGCGCCGCTCGTCAGCCTGTGCCAGCTCGATATTCCGGCCTATCCGGCGGACGCGCTGCCGCCCGAACTCGCCGCGATCCCGGCGGTCAAGCCGGGCAGCCGGGGGCTGGCATGAGCGCGCTGCGGCTGGGGGTGAACATCGATCACGTCGCGACAGTGCGCAACGCCCGCGGCGCGCCTTATCCCGATCCGGTGCGCGCGGCGCTGATCGCGGCGGAGGCGGGCGCTGACGGCATCACCGCGCATCTGCGCGAGGATCGCCGGCATATCACCGATGACGACATCGCCCGGCTGTCCGAGGGCCTTACCATCCCGCTCAACCTGGAAATGGCGGCGACCGATGAAATGCTGGCGATCGCGCTGAAGCACCGCCCCCACGCCGCCTGCATCGTCCCCGAAAAGCGCGAGGAGCGCACCACCGAAGGGGGTCTGGACGCGGCCGGACAGCACAACCGGCTTGCGCCGATGGTCCGCGCGCTTGGCGAGGCGGGGGTGCGGGTGTCGCTGTTCATCGAGCCCGATCCGCGCCAGATCGAGGCGGCGTTGGCGCTCGCCGCGCCGGTGGTCGAGCTGCATACCGGCCGTTATGCCGAGCTTACCGGCGCCGAGCAGGCCGAGGAACTCAAGCGGCTGAGCGACGCGGCGGCGCTCGGCGCCAAGAACGGGATCGAGGTCCATGCCGGCCACGGGCTGACGCTCGACAATGTCGCGCCCATCGCCGCGATCCCGCAACTGCGCGAGTTGAACATCGGCCATTCGATCATCGCCGACGCGATCTTCGTCGGGCTGGCGCAAGCGGTGCGGCGGATGCGCGCGGCGATGGACGCGGCACGGTGAGCGCCAGGTGATCATCGGCATCGGCTCCGATCTCTGCTCGATCGCGCGCATCCAGGCGTCGCTCGATCGCTTCGGCGCGCGGTTCGAGAACCGTGTCTTCACCGAGGTCGAACTCGCCAAGGCCGCCCGCCGCCCGCTCAACCGCGCGGCGACCCTTGCCAAGCGCTTCGCCGCCAAGGAGGCTTTTTCGAAAGCGGTGGGGACCGGATTCAAGCGCGGCGTGTTCATGCGCGACATCGGTGTCGTCAACGCCGCCTCGGGCGCGCCCACGCTCGCGCTGACCGGCGGGGCGAAGGCCAGGCTTGACGCCCTGATGCCGCCGGGGCACGCCCCTCATATTCACTTGACGCTGACCGACGATCACCCCTGGGCGCAGGCCTTCGTGATCATCGAGGCGATCAGAGAGCAGGCGTAATGACCGAGGAAGTGGCATTGGACGGCAGCACCGACGACGCGGCGAAACCCCCCAAGGCCAAGGGCAAGACCGATTGGGGCGCCGAGTTGCGCGGCCTGTTCTGGCTGATCCTGGCGGTGCTGGGCTTCCACAGCCTGATCGCCAAGCCGTTCTACATCCCCAGCGAATCGATGCTCCCCGGGTTGCTGGTCGGCGATCGGCTGGTGGTGACCAAATATCCCTACGGCTATTCCTATATCACCCCCACTTTCCACGTGCTGCCGTTCATGCAGGGGCGGCTGTTCGGCCGCGTGCCCGAGCGCGGCGATGTCGTGATCGTCACCCCGCCGGGCGAGGCGCGCAAGGGCGAAGACTGGATCAAGCGCGTGATCGGCCTGCCCGGCGACACGATCGAGGTGCGCGACGGGCTGGTGCTGATCAACGGCACCCCGGTGAAGCGCGGGCCGCTCCATTTCGGCACGATCCGCGATTATGGCGACGCGCTGCAGCCGAGCGAGCCCAAGCCGACCTGCGACGCGAGCGATTACGGCACCGAGGCGCGGGTGAAGGGCGCCGACGGGCGCACCGATTGCCGCCTGCCGCTGATCACCGAGACACTGCCCAATGGCCGCACCTATGAAACGGTCGAGCTTGGCCGCACCCAAGGCGATTATTACGGCCCGGTGAAAGTGCCGGCGGGCCATGTGTTCCTGATGGGGGACAATCGCGATCGCAGCGCCGACAGCCGCTACAGCCTGGAAGGCGGCGGGCTCGGCGGGCCGGTGCCGTGGGAGAATCTGGGCGGGCGCGCCGAATTCGTCACCTTCTCGGTCGATGGCTCGGCGACGTGGAACCCGCTCACCTGGTTCACCCAGTTCCGCGGCGATCGCACTGGCGTGTCGCTTCATGCACCCCGCGAGAAGCGGTGAGCGTTTGACCGGCTATGAGTGACGGCAACGACATCCCCGATACGCTGGTCGAAGGGCCCGGTCCGAACGAATTGCGCGACCCCGAGGTGCGCCGCGAGCTGAAAAGAGCGACCGTCTGGCTTGGCCTTGCGGCGCTGATCGCGCTCGCGGTGCTGCTGATCCAGCCGTTGCTGATTATCTTCGGCGGGCTGGTCGTGGCCGCCCTGCTCGATGGCGGGGTACGGCTGATCCACCGGGCGGTGAAGATGCCGCGCGGGCTGGCGATCGCGTTGCTGGTGTTCGCGACCATCGGCTTTCTGGGCTTTGTCGGCTATTCGACCGGCGTGCAGGTATCCGATCAGTTCGCGCAGCTGCGCGCGACGCTGATGGTGCAATGGGGGCGGCTGACCGCCTTCGCCGCCGAACATGGCATGGTGCCCGATGCCGGCAATGTGAACGATCTCGCCCAGCAGGCGCTGGGATCGGTAGGGCGGGTGACGGGATTCATCGGCAGCGCGTTCGGCGCGGTCGGCACTTTCGTGATGATCATCGTGATCGGCGTGTTCGTCGCGATCGAGCCCAAAATTTACGAACGCGGGCTGCAATGGATGGTGCCGCAGGCCAGCCGGCGCGAATTCGCGGTAACGATCGAGCGGATGGGCAAGACGATGCGCATTTTGCTCGCCGGACGCTTGCTCGGCATGGTGTTTGAAGGGCTGTTCACCTGGATCGTGCTGTGGATCGGCGGGGTGCCGATGGCGCTGCTGCTCGGTATCATCGCCGGGGTGCTGGCGTTCATCCCCAATATCGGCGCGATCGCCACTGGTGTGCTGATGGTCGCCGTGGGCTTCAGCGCCGGCACCGATACCGGGCTCTGGGCGCTGGGCACTTATGTTTTCGTCCAGCTGTTCGATGGCTGGGTGGTGCTGCCGCTGGTCGCGCGGCGCACGGTCGATCTGCCGCCGGCGCTGACGCTCAGCTCGCAGATTTTGGCGAGCAGCCTGTTCGGCATCTTGGGGCTGGCGCTCGCCGATCCCATGACGGCGATGATCAAGGTGGCGCTCGAACGCGAATCCGAACGCGCGCAGGAAGAGGCGGCGTGAAGCTCGTCCTCTACGATTATTGGCGGTCATCCGCGAGTTACCGGGTGCGGATCGCGCTCGCGCTGAAGGGCGTGGCCTATGAACGGGTGGCGGTGAACCTGCTCGCCGCCGAGCAATTGGCCCCCGAGAACCGCGCGCGCAACCCACAGGGGCAGGTGCCGACGCTGCTGGTGGACGGCGCGCCGCTGATCCAGAGCCTCGCGATCATCGACTGGCTTGATACGGTTTTTCCCGAGCCCCGCCTGATCCCCGCCGAGCCGCTGCCGCGCGCGCGCGCGCTCGCCCGGGCGCTCATAATCGCCGCCGATACGCACCCGATCGACAATATGCGCGTGCTCAAGCGCCTCGAAAGCCAGTTCGGCGCGGACCAGGCGGCGAAGGACGAATGGTATCGCCACTGGATGCGGCTGGGGCTCGACGCATTGGAGGCCATGGCCGGAGAGGGCCGCTATCTCGGCGGCGACGCGCCGGGGCTGGCGGACGTGGTGCTGGTGCCGCAACTCTATAACGCCCGCCGCTTCGCGCTCGATCTCGCGCCGTATCCGCGGCTGGTGGCGATCGACGCGGCGCTCGCCGAGCTGCCCGCCTTCGAGGCGGCGCATCCGGACCGGGTGAAGCCAGACTAGGAAGGGGCGAGCGGGTTGTTTCGCGCGTTGCTGTTTGGACCAACCGACCACAAGACCCGATCCTGCCGGACTTCCTCGACGAAGTGATCAAGAAAACCGTTGGCGAGAAACCATTCGAGCCGATGCGTGCCCCAATTGATCCGCCGGGTATCGACATCGGCATTGGCTCGATCCGCCCACCAGGCGCCGACATGGCGTCGGTCCTGCCGGCCTACGGCCGTCCGCGCGATACGCTCTAGCCACGCGATCACACGAGGGTGACGATCAATATTGGCGCCGATCCCTAGGATTTGAGCCGCGCTAAGGTGTGGGTATAGCGCGAACTCGGCGACCGAAAGGGTACCCGCCAACCATTCTTGCCCATCCAGCTGCGCCTCGATCCGGTCGAACACGTGCCCTAGTTCGCGTCGCGCCGCGACGTCGAGTCCGGTAGGAGGCGGCGGCAAATCAGCCCATTTGTAGATCGCGACATCGGTGACGACCGCGTCGATCAGCGTATCCGCCTCACGTTCCCATTCGCGCACCAGCGCCCAATCGCGCGGGTTTTTCGGATAGATCGCGCGATCCGGATAAAGGCGATCGAGATAGGCAAGGATGTCGGCCGAATTGACCACCGTCAGCCCCTGATGGACCAGGATCGGTATCTCGGCACGCGGATTATAGGCCGGGTAGCGAGCGATGTCGCAACTGTCGAACAGTTCGAAGGCGATCTCGTGATGCTCCATCACCATCCGCACTTTTCGGCAAAAGGGGCTGAGCGCGGAATAGCAAAGCAGCATCGCCATCTCCATGTTGACCGGTCATCATATACTTTCGCCCGGGAGGCTCGTCAATGCCAGGCGATGGCGGCATAAGCGCGGGATGACCGAGTTGGGTACCAGAGCGCGGATGGTTCGCGCGGCGGCGGAACTAATGCAGCGCCGTGGATATCACGGGGCGGGCGTGGCCGAAATTCTCGCACGGGCAAACGCGCCACGCGGCTCGCTGTACTACTACTTCCCCGCTGGCAAGCGCCAGATCGCGGTTGAGGCGGTGCAGTTGGCGGCGGCCGTGTTCGCCGATGATTTGGGGAATGCCGGTGCCGCGGCCACCAGCCTTGATGATCTGTTCGAACGTTGGGAGTCGCTGTCCACGCGCGATCTGCTGCAAAGCGATTACGAAGCGGCGTGCCCGGTGGCGGCAACGGCACTTGATGTCCCCCAGGCGGAGATTGATGTCGTAGGCGCCTGTTCGGCCACATTTGCGCGTTGGGAGGGGGCGGCGGTGGCCGGGCTCGCCCGATTCCTGCCGGAAGGTGTTGCAAAACAGGCAGGCATCATCGTGACCGACGCGTTGCTGGGCGCGACGATGGTTGCCCGCGTTGGCCGAGACGCCGCGCGTGTTCGGGAGACGCTGGCGGCCTTGCGCGCCTTGCTGACCTCCGCGTGAGCTGCCCGCCTTCCAGGCGGCGCATCCGGAGCGGGTGAAGCCGGCGTAACGCCGATCGGCGTCAGGCGAGCTTGGCCACGCGCGCGCCTGGGCGGGCGCCGGTTTTGCCGGCTTGCCAGCCGAGCCAGCTGGTCGCCGCGCCGATCGCGAAGCCGACCGCGATCACCGCCGCGCTCGGCATTCCGCCAAGCAGCGTCAGCAGCGCGAGCACCGGCGGCGCATTCCCCAGAAACGCCATCGCCGCCATCTGTGCCAGGATGAAGCCGGCGGCGACCGCGAAGGGCCGCGCACGCGGCCCGACCCGCCAGCGCACCGCGAGGCAGAACAGCAGCGCGCTTAGATCGGCCCACAGGATCGCGCTCAGGATGTGCGGAAAGTCCTGCGGCCCGGCGATGCCGAGCGCCGGCACGACCCCATTCAGCACCCGGCTGAACGGCGATTCCCACAGGATCAACGGCGTCGCGAGCATGTAGCCCGCGTGCAGCCAAACCTTGCGGCGGTGGCGCAGCGCGCCGTGAAACAGCACGAGATACGCGCCGACCGCGATCATCAGCCCGATCAGGAACGCGCCGCCATAAAGCGCGCGCACCGGATCGTTGCCCGCGACATAGCTTTTGCTCGTGAAATCGATGATTGCGAACAGCCCGGCGATCAGGAACGGGAAGAGCAACAGGCTCGCCCGCCCGATCGCGTGGTGCAGGCCAAACCAACGCCAGCGCGCGGTCACCCCCTGCGCGGTGACCATCAGGATCCAGAGCCCGGCGGCGACGCCGTGTGCGTGGAACGGCCAGGGGGCCGTCCCCAGCACCCCGAAATAGCTCGGCCAGAAGCCAAGCAGCGTGACCCCGATCACCACCAGCATGTAAAGCGGCGCGCGCGCGTACGGCATTTTGACCAGCCCCCCGGTCGGCGGCGTTCGTGCCGCTCGCGCCGAGCATAGCGAAGTTGGGCCGGTTACGGAACCAAGCGCGTCGTCAGGCCGGCTGGGGGCCGTTTTCCGCCAGGATGTGGCTGCACAATTGCGCGGCGGGGCCATCGCCGGGGGCAAGCTGCGCGACCGTCACCCAGCCTTGCGCGCGCATCGCCGCCGCTGCTTCGGGCGCGGTGCCGAGGGGGACGAACAGCCGCCGCCGCTCGGGCACGGCGAGCCCGGCATCGACCAGCGCATCGGCGTAGAGCGAAAAGCCCACCGCCGGTTCTTCGCTGCCGTCCTCGTGGAGGATCGTATAGGTGCCGCCGCGCCCGATCTCGCCGCGCACACCGCCCGCGAACAGCGAGAAGCCGAGCCAGCTCTGATATTCGAAACCGTGGCGCTCGGTCGGGTCGAGTGTGGCGCGGACCCCCACGCCGTCGGCGATCGCCCAGAGCCCATCGAGCCGCGAGCGCAAGGCGCCGCCCGCGTCGAACGCGCACAGCCGGTCATGCGCTTCCGCGAACGGCCCGGCGGCGGCGATCAGCGGCAGGTAGCGCGGATCGAGCGCCGCGACCCCGCCCGCATCCTTGGCATCGAGCCGGTCGCGAAGCGCCTCGAGCTTGTCGGGCGCGACCGCCAGCGGCCCGGCGGCGAGCGTATCGACCAGATCGGGCAGGGTGAAATCGATCGACAGCTCGCCGATCCCCGCCGCCCGCAGCGCCTCGACCGCGACCAGCACCACCTCGCGCGCGGCGGCGACCGAATCGAGCCCGATCAGCTCGCACCCGATCTGCCGCGCTTCGCGCGCGGGGGCTAGCTCGCTCGCGCGCAGCTTGAGCACCTGGCCCGCATAGCTGAGGCGCACCGGGCGCGGGTGGTGCGCCATCCGCGTCGCGGCGATGCGGCCGACTTGCGCGGTCATGTCCGGCCGGATCGCGAGCGTGCGCTGCGACACCGGATCGACGAAGCGCACCGCGTCGCGCGCCCGCGCCGCCTTCAGCCGGGTGGCGAGCCCCGCCTCGAACTCGGCGCTCGCCGGATCGACGCGCTCATAGCCATGCGCGAAGGCGGTGCCGAGCAACCGCGCCTCCAGCCGCGCGGCGGCGTCGGCATAAGGGGGCAGCCGATCGTGGAAACCTTCGGGTAACAGGGCCAAGCGCGCGCTCCTCAACGGTCAGGCGGGCCTCGTCGCCGCCCGCCCGCCGCGCGTCAAGCCTTACGCCGGACCCATGCGGAAAGCGCAGAGCTTGTTGCCTTCGGGATCGCGGAAATAGGCGCCGTAGAAGGCCTGGGGTCCCTCCGGCCCGCGCAGCCCCGGGGGGCCATCGCAAGTCCCACCCAGTTCCAGCGCCTTGGCGTGCAAGGCATCGACCTGCGCGCGCTGCTGCATCGGAATGGCGATCATGTTGCCGTTGCCCGGCACCGCCGCTTCGCGATTATGGGGCGTGGTCACCGCGATGCCCGGCGCGCCCCAGCCGGTTCCCCACAGCGTGAACCCGCCCTGCTCCACGGGAAATTCCATCAGTCGCTTGGCGCCAAGCTCGCCGAGCAGCGCGTCGTAGAAGCCGCGGGCCTTCACAATGTCGTTGGTTCCAAGCGTCGCGTAGCCGATCATCGCCTTTTCCTCCGTTGGTGGCCGTCTGTCTCACGCTGGACAGGCCCGCGCAACCCTCGCCTTGCGCCGCTTCGCCGCCTATCTTGCCCAACATGGCGATCACGATCCGCACCAATCTGGCCGAGCCCGATACGGGCCAGGTCTTCGTTCCTCACCGCCCAGAGCGCCCGCCCAAGGTGGAGGGCGGCAAGGCGTTCAAGCTGGTGTCGGACTATAGCCCGGCGGGCGACCAGCCCGGGGCGATCGCCGAGCTCGTCGCCGGCGCCAATGCCGGCGAGCGCGACCAGGTGCTGCTGGGTGTCACCGGCTCGGGCAAGACCTTCACCATGGCCAAGGTGATCGAAACCGTGCAGCGCCCGGCGCTGATCCTGGCGCCCAACAAGATCCTCGCCGCGCAGCTCTATGGCGAGATGAAGTCGTTCTTCCCCGAAAACGCGGTCGAGTATTTCGTCAGCTATTATGATTATTACCAGCCCGAGGCCTATGTGCCGCGGTCGGACACCTACATCGAGAAGGAAAGCTCGGTGAACGAGGCGATCGACCGGATGCGCCACGCGGCCACCCGCGCGATCCTGGAGCGCGACGATGTAATCATCGTCGCCTCGGTTTCGTGCCTTTACGGCATCGGCTCGGTCGAAACCTATTCGGCGATGATCTTCGATCTGAAGAAGGGGCAGACGGTGCCCAGCCAGGAGATCGTCCGCAAGCTCGTCGCGCTGCAATATAAGCGCAACGACGCTGCCTTCGCGCGCGGCAATTTCCGGGTGCGCGGCGACAATTTGGAGATTTTCCCGTCGCACTATGAGGATACCGCCTGGCGCGTGTCGTTCTTCGGCGACGAAATCGAGGAAATCACCGAATTCGATCCGCTCACCGGCAAGAAGGTCGCGAGCCTCGATTATGTCCGCGTCTATGCGAACTCGCATTATGTGACGCCGGGGCCGACGCTCAAACAGGCGATGGAGGCGATCAAGTTCGAGCTCGCCGAGCGGCTGAAGGAATTGCAGGCCGAAGGGAAGTTGCTGGAGGCGCAAAGGCTCGAACAGCGCACCAATTTCGATCTGGAGATGATCGCCGCCACCGGCAGTTGCGCGGGGATCGAGAATTACAGCCGGTTCCTCACCGGCCGCCTGCCCGGCGAGCCGCCGCCGACCCTGTTCGAATATCTGCCCGATAATGCGCTGCTGTTCGTCGACGAAAGCCATGTGACGATCGGCCAGATCAACGGCATGTCACGCGGCGACCATCGGCGCAAGCTGACGCTCGCCGAATATGGCTTCCGCTTGCCATCGGCGATCGACAACCGCCCGTTGCGCTTCAACGAGTGGGACGCGATGCGCCCGCAGACCACTTATGTCTCGGCGACGCCCGGCGGTTGGGAGATGGAGCAGACCGGCGGCGTGTTCGCCGAACAGGTGATCCGCCCGACCGGGCTGATCGACCCGCCGATCGAGATCAAGCCGGTCGAGGAGCAGGTGCAGGACCTGATCGTCGAGGCCAAGGCGACCGCCGCCAAGGGATACCGCACGCTGGTGACGACGCTCACCAAGCGCATGGCCGAGGATTTGACCGAATATCTTCACGAAGCCGGGGTGAAGGTGCGCTACATGCACTCCGACGTCGAGACGCTGGAGCGTATCGAGCTGATCCGCGACCTGCGGCTGGGGGTGTATGACGTGCTCGTCGGCATCAACCTGCTGCGCGAGGGGCTCGATATTCCCGAATGCGGGCTGGTCGCGATATTGGACGCCGACAAGGAGGGTTTTCTGCGCTCCGAAACCTCGCTGATCCAGACGATCGGGCGCGCGGCGCGCAACGCGGAAGGGCGGGTGATCCTCTATGCCGACCGGATCACCGGCAGCATGGAGCGCGCGATCAACGAAACCAACCGCCGGCGCGAGAAGCAGCTCGCGTTCAACGCCGAGCACGGCATCACGCCGGCGACCGTCAAGCGCAACATCGGCGACATCATCCAGGATGTCGCGAGCCGCGACCAGGTGACGGTGCCGATCGACGATGAGGATAGCGGCCGCCACATGGTTGGCCACAATCTGCGCGCGTATATCGAGGAGCTGGAGAAGAAGATGCGCGCGGCGGCGGCCGATCTGGAGTTCGAGGAGGCGGGCCGGCTGCGCGACGAAATCCGCGCGCTGGAGGCCGAGGAACTCGGCCTGCCCGATCACGAGCGCAAGGCGCCGCTGATGGGCCGCAGCAACGAGGGCAAGCCGGGGACGCGGAAGACCCGCTTCGGCAAGAGCCAGAAGATGCGCGGCGGGATGCCGGGGAGTTCGAGAAGGGGGCGGTAGGGTTCCTTCAGTCAGCCTTGCTGATCGTGAGATCGACCCTGAATGGTTTCGCGGTCGCGCTATCTTCGCCGAAAGCGATCGTCGCGGGTTTGCCAAGCGCAACTTCCAGCGATGGCGCCTTGTTCTGCCGGTTGCCCTTGGCGACGACATCAATCGTCGATTTGAACAGCGCGGTTTGAGCGCTACGCGGCGTCACGCTAAAGGCAAGCGTGTAACGATTGCCGGCTGCATCGCCGATATCGACGTTGGAGGTTGCGCCGGCCGCGACTTTGAGCCGCGGCGACCCCACCAGACGGTCGCCGTCCCGAAGCTCCATATTGACCTGATAAAGGGTACGCGGTGCTTCGACGGTTGATGCCGACACAATAACGGGCGCAAACAAAGCGCCGCTTGCAAGAAGGATAGCAGTACGTCCCATTATTTTTGCTCCCCGCTCAACATGGGCATGATGATTATTACATGCCGAAGGTGTCTGAGCAAGGGATTGTTCTGGATACGCGCTGCTTGAAGCAAACAATTCGGCATGATTGTTGACCCAGTGGGTACTGGGCCGCAATCTTTTGCTCGCCCGTCGCTGCAAGCTTGCCTTCATGGATCGATCATCCCCCGCGTCGCCTGATCGCTTGCCCGACTCCCCAAAGCGTGTCACCTAGGCGATACACTCGATGGAGGTCTCCATGCGCCGTCCTCTCGCCGCCCTAGCGCTGCTCGCGCTCGCCGCGCCGCTCGCCGCCAAGCAGGCCGCGCCCAGCCCGGCGATCACCGCCGCCGTCGCCGCGCCCGATCGCCCGGCGACGCAGACCGCGCTCGACGAGGGGCGCAAGCCGGCGCAGGTGCTCGCCTTTCTCGGCCTCAAGCCCGGGATGACCGCCGCCGACATCATGGCGGGCGCGGGCTATTATTCGGAGATCATGGCGAGCGTGGTCGGCCCCAAGGGGATGGTGAGCGCGTTCGAGCCCGAGCAGTTCATGAACGATCCGCGCGCGCAAAAGCCCTGGGCCGAGCTGAAGGCGCGCCGCGCCAATGTCGCGCTGATCCCCTATCCGTTCGACAAGTTCAGCGCCGCCCCGGCGAGCCTGGACTTCACCCTGCTCCACCTGACCTATCACGATCTCTATTGGGAAAGCGCGCAATATAAGGTCCCGCGCACCGATCCGGCGGCGTTCCTCGCCGCGCTGTACAAGGCGATGAAGCCGGGCGGGATCGTCGGCGTGGTCGATCATGTCGCAGCGCCCGGGGATACCCGCGCGACCGTCGACAAGCTCCACCGCATCGATCCCGAGGTGGTGAAGGCCGATTTCAAGGCGGCGGGCTTCGTGCTGGAAGGGGAGAGCGATCTGCTCCGCGTGCCCGGCGACGATCACAGCAAGCTGGTGTTCGATCCCAGCGTGCGGGGCAAGACGGATCGCTTCGTCTTCCGCTTCCGCAAGCCGAAGAAATAGCGCTGCTCAATCCTCGGTGATCAGGCTCGTCCGCTTGGTCTCGGGGAGCAGCGCGAAGCCGAGCGTCGCCAGCGCGAGCACCCCGGTGAGATACCAGTAGAAGCCCGCTTCCATCCCCGATGCCTTGAACCACAGGGCGACATATTCCGCCGTGCCGCCGAGCACGGTGTTGCCGATCGCATAGGGCAGCGCGACTCCCAGCGTGCGCACCTCCGCCGGGAACAGCTCGGCCTTGATCAGCCCCGAGATCGAGGTGTAGGCCGACAGCAGCAGCAGCGGCACCAGCACGAGGCCGAGCGCCGCCTCCCAGTCGCGCGCGCCGGCGATCGCGCTGAACACCGGCGCCGACACCAGCATCCCGCCCACGCCGAACAGCAGCAGCATCGGCTTGCGCCCCACCCGGTCCGACACCGCGCCGAGCAGCGGCTGGGCGAGCATGAACACCAGCAGCGCCGCGGTCATGATCTCGGTCGCCGCCGCCGGCTTGAAGCCGCTGGTGTTGACCAGGAATTTCTGCATGTAGGTCGTATAGGCGTAGAAGGCGCAACTGCCCCCGCCCGAGATCAGCGCGACGATCACGAACTCGCGCGGATAGGTGCGCCACAGGCCGAGCGCGCTCGATTTGGCGCGGGCGCCGAGCGCCTCGAACGCCGCCGTTTCCGCCAGCCCCCGGCGGAGCAGATACACCAGCACCGCCAGCCCCGCGCCGATCGCGAACGGAATGCGCCAGCCCCAGCCGCGCAATTCGGCCTCGCTCAGCAGGCTCTGCAACACCAGCGTCACCGCGAGCGCGAGCAATTGCCCGCCGATCAGCGTGAAATATTGAAAGCTCGACCAGAAGCCGCGATGGCGGCGGCTCGCCATTTCGGAAAGATAGGTCGCGCTGGCGCCATATTCGCCGCCGACCGACAGCCCCTGCAGCATCCGCGCGAACAACAGCAGCGCCGGCGCGCCGAGCCCGGCCTGGGCATAGGTGGGCGCGGCGGCGATCAGCAGCGATCCGGCGCACATCAGCACGACCGACAGCGCGAGCCCCGCCTTGCGCCCGCGCGTGTCGCCGTAAATGCCCATCACATAAGCGCCGATCGGGCGCATCAGGAAGCCGACCGCGAAGATCGCGGCGGTGCTCAGCAGCTGCACGGTCTGGTCGGCCTTGGGGAAGAAGGCGCCGGCGAAATAGATCGAGAGCGCCGAATAGGCGTACCAATCATACCATTCGACCAGATTGCCCGCCGATCCGCCCAGGATCGACACCAGCCGCTTGCGCTGCATCCCACTCTCCATCGTCGTTGACTGGCGCAGGCGGGCGCCAAAGAAAAGGGGTGGAGGCGGCGCGCCAAGCCCGCCATAAGCGGCGGCAATGCGTTTGTTGCCTTTCCTGCTGCTGGTGCCGCTCGCGGGCTGTGTCGCGCCGCCGACCAGCGCGCCCGCGCCGCGCGTGGCGACCACGCCGCCGCCCGCGCCCCGCCCGGCGCCCGCGCCCGCCCCGCTCGCCACCGACTGGCGCGACTGGTCGCTGACGCCGGGCGCGTGGCGCTATGCGGACGGCGTCGCGAGCTTCGGCGCGCCCGGCGCGGATCGCCTGGAGCTGCGCTGCGCGGCCGGGCGGCAGCTGATGGTCACCCGACCGGGTAGCGGCGCCGGCACGGTGACGCTGCGCACCACCAGCGGCACGCGCACTTTCGCCGCCGCCGGGGGGACGATCACGCTCGCCGCCAACGATCCGGGGATCGACGCGATGGGCTTCAGCCGGGGACGGTTCGTGCTCGAGCAGAACGGCGCCGCGCCGCTGGTAGTGCCGGTGGCGCCCGAGGTGCTGCGCGTCGCCGAGGATTGCCGGGGGTAGGGCCGCCGCCGCCCTGGCGAAGGCCGGGGCCGAGCATCGTCGCGCCAGCGCCGGCGGCGCGGTTGCAGCAGTTGGCGCGCCACTGGCCCCCGGCCTTCGCCGGGGAAGGGAAATGATGGGGTGGAACGCCGCCGTACCGCGCTTCGCTCCGGCGAAGCTATGGTAGAATTACGGGCGCGAATAGAAAGCGCCACAAATACCATCATTTGCCGATCTTCGTTTCGAGATCAAGACTTGTAGTTTGGTTTTGCATGATTCACATGTGAGTCGTGCTCAGGCAGGGCACGCCGTTTTCAACTAGCGAAAGGAGGTGATCCGATGTCTCATGGTCCAGCAATGAGGTCGGTTCAGTTCGTTCGGGGGACGCGCCGCTAAGCCCGCTACTGCCGGAAGGCCGGGAGATATTCCGCTCCAATCAACGGCTTGATGGCAGGGTTTAGCTGGTTCGCATGGTCTCCCGGGCTGGAACGCTCCGGCCGCTGACCATGTTAGGAGGTTGCCGGGGAGGGCGTTTTCGCTCCCCCGGCAGCCTCTTTTCATTTTTGCGCCAGTAAGTTGCGCGGGTTGCGACCGAAAACGGACCTTGCCCGCCTCCGCCCCCTCGCTAAGCTCCCGCAAAAGCCAGAACCATCGGGGAGCCTTTGTCGATGAAAGCCATTGCCCTAGCCGCGCTGCTGATCGCCGCGCCCGCCGCCGCGCAGCAGGTGGAGGAAGTCTCCATCGACGCCTTGCGCGCGCAGCTCGCCAAGGGCGCGTCGAGCGAGGCGATCACCCGCGCCTATCTCGCCCGCATCGCCGCGATGGACCGCAAGGGGCCGAGCCTGCGCGCGGTGATCGCCACCAACCCGCAGGCGATCGCCCAGGCGCAGGCGGCGGACGCGCGGCGCAAGGCGGGCAAGAGCCTGGGGCCGCTCGACGGCATCCCGCTGCTCATCAAGGACAATATCGAAACCGCCGATCCGCTGCCCACCACCGCCGGCAGCCTGGCGCTGAAGGATAACCTCACCAACCGCGACGCGCCGGTCGTCGCCCGGCTGCGCGCGGCGGGGGCGGTGATCCTGGGCAAGACCAATTTGAGCGAATGGGCCAATATCCGCTCGACCAATTCGATCAGCGGCTGGAGCGCGGTAGGCGGGCAGGTGCGCAACCCCTATGCGCTCGATCGCAGCGCCTGCGGATCGTCGAGCGGATCGGGCGCGGCGGTCGCGGCGAGCTTCGCGGCGGCGGCGCTCGGCACCGAGACCGATGGCTCGGTCGTCTGCCCCTCGGCGATGAACGGGCTGGTGGGGTTGAAGCCGACGCTGGGGCTCGTCAGCCGCACGCATGTCGTGCCGATCAGCCACAGCCAGGATACGCCCGGGCCGATGGCGCGATCGGTGAAGGACGCGGCGCTGCTGTTCTCGGCGATGGTGGGCAGTGATCCCGCCGATGCCGCGACCAAGGATGCCGACGCGCACCGGGCCGACTATGCCGCAGGCCTCGCCGCCGCGAGCCTGCGCGGGGTGACGGTCGCGGTGTATCGGCCCGAGGGGCTCGCCGGCCCGCTCAAGGAGCGGTTCGACGCGGCGCTTGGCGTGCTGAAGGCGCAAGGCGCGACGCTGGTCGAGGTCGAGCGGCCCAAGCTCGACGGGCTGGGCGAGGCCGAATTCTCGGTGCTGAAGAGCGAGCTGAAGGCCGATCTCAACGCCTATCTCGCCACCACCCCGGCGGCGGTGAAGACGCGCACGCTCGCCGACGTGATCGCGTTCGACAAGGCGCAGGCGGCGGCCGAGATGCCGTTCTTCAACCAGGAAATTTTCGATCAGGCCGAAGCCACGCCGGGCCTGGACGATGAATATCGCGGCGCGCGCGCCAAATCGGCGCGGCTGGCGCGCGAGGGGCTCGACACGATGCTGGCGAAGGCCGGCGCGACGATCCTGGTGACGCCGACCTATGGCCCTGCCTGGCCGATCGACCCCATTTATGGTGACCAATATAGCGGCCCTTCGGCGAGCGAATTGCCGGCGGTGTCGGGCTATCCGCACCTCACCGTGCCGATGGGCCTCGCACGCGGGCTGCCGGTCGGGCTGTCGTTCATCGGCAAGCCGTATAGCGAGGCGGCGCTGCTCGGCGCGGGCCATGTCTATGAGCAAGCCGCCAAGGCGCGCGTCGCGCCGCGCTATCTGCCGAGCGCCGATGTCGGGCCGGGGCTGGAGGGGGCGAGGTAACGCCCACCGGCCTTTCGCAGGCCGATCAAACGACGTCACCCCGGCCGCCGAGCCGGGGTGATGCTATGTCTAGCAGTTGGTCGTCAAACTTGCTCAAGCCCCTCCCCTTTAGGGGAGGGGTAGGGGGTGGGGGGAGGTAAGCCGCGATGTCGCTTCTTGGACATCCCCCACCCCAACCCCTCCCCTGAAGGGGAGGGGCTTATGGGCCGACTTGACGATAAGTCAGCTACGAAGCGGCCGTAGAAAAGGGGCTCCGGCGCAAGTCCGGGGTGACGGTGCGAGGGGTGATTGCTTACCGCACCAGCGCCGGATAGGCTGCCCGGAACGCCGCCACCTTCGGCTTGTCCCAATGGACGATATAGGGGTGGTCGGGGTTCCGCCGGAAGAAGTCCTGGTGATAGCCTTCCGCTGGATAGAATTGCCCGGCTTCAAGCCGCGTCACGATCGGCGCGCCGAACGACTTGGCCTTTTGCAGCTGGCCGATATAGGCAGCCGCCACCGCGCGCTGCTGCGCGTTTTGCGGGAAGATCGCCGAACGATAGCTGGGCCCCGTGTCCGGCCCCTGGCGGTTCAGCTGGGTCGGATCGTGCGCGACCGAGAAATAGACGCGCAGCAGTGTGCCATAGCTGACGCGCGACGGATCATAGGTGATCTTGATCGCTTCGGCATGGCCGGTCAGCTCGGTGGTGACGGCGGCATAAGTGGCGGTATCGGCGGAGCCACCGGCATAGCCGGTGACGACCGATTGCACGCCCTTGATCTGCTCGAAAACCGCTTCCATCCCCCAGAAGCAGCCGCCGGCGAACACCGCGGTCTGCAGGCCCTGGGCAGCGGGAAGATCGCGCGCGGGCGGCGGGATCGGCACCGCGCGCTCGGCGCTGGCGGGCGGGGTGATCAGCCCCAAAGCGAACACGCCGCCCACCAGGATCGCGGCGGCGGGGGCAAGGTTCTTCAGCATGTCCGTCCTCGAAAAAAAGCGTCTCCCAACGCTAGCTACGTCCCCTGGCGCGCGACGGTTACGCGCGGACGCGAATTTTTTCAGCGCAGCGGGGTGGCCGCAATCAACCGCGCGGCGATGTTGGAGGCGTCAGCCGGCTGCCACGCGACCATGCCGATCGTGCCCAGCGCGAACCCCGCGGTGACCTGCCACAGCAGTGCCGATTTGATAAGCTTGACCATATTCCAAACCTTCAGACCCGTGCCCGCCGAGTATCCTCGTGCCGGGCGCTACCCTTTGCCGCCTGAAATTGGGATGAACGGTGACGAAACAAGGTGTGCGAAATGGTAACGCACCGTTTCCAGTATCCGTATCAGCCCCTAGGCGCTCAAGCTACGGCGGCGCAGGCCTCGTGGATGCGTCGGCAGGCCTCGGTCAGCGCCTCGGTGCTGGTCGCGTAGGACAGGCGCATCGCCGGCGACAGGCCGAACGCCGCGCCCGGCACCACCGCGACCCGCGCCGATTCGAGCAGATAAGTCGCGACCGCGTTATCGTCGCTCAGCACCGTGCCATCGGGGGTGCGCTTGCCGATCAGCCCGGAACAATCGGGATAGACGTAGAACGCCCCCTCGGGCTTGGGACAGCGCAGGCCCGGCGTCGCGTTGAGCGCCGCGACCATGAGATCGCGCCGCGCCTGGAATACGGCGGCGCGCTCGGCGAGGAAGCCCTGGTCGCCGTTCAGCGCCGCGATCGCCGCGGCCTGCGCGATCGAGCAGGGGTTGGAGGTCGACTGCGACTGGAGCTTGGCCATCGCCTTGATCAGCCATTCGGCACCGCCCGCGAAGCCGATGCGCCACCCGGTCATCGCATAGGCTTTGGAGCAGCCATTCACCGTCAGCGTGCGCTCGTAAAGCTCGGGCACCACCGCGGCGATCGAGGCGAAAGTGAAGCCTTCATAGACGATATGCTCATACATATCGTCGGCGAACACCCAGACATGCGGGTGGCGCAGCAGCACCGCGCCCAGCGCGCGCAGTTCCTCGACCGAATAGGCGGCGCCGGTCGGGTTGCTCGGCGAATTGAGGATCAGCCATTTGGTGCGCGGGGTGATCGCGGCTTCGAGCTGATCGGGCGTCAGCTTATAGCCCTGGTTGGGGCCGGCGGCGACGACGACCGGCGTGCCGTTCGCGAACAGCACGACATCGGGATAGCTCACCCAATAGGGCGCGGGGATGATCACCTCGTCGCCCGCGTCGAGCGTCGCGACCATCGCGTTGAACAGGGTCTGCTTGCCGCCGACATTCACCGTGATCTGGTTCGGCGCATAGTCCAGGCCGTTGTCGCGCTTGAACTTCGCCGCGATCGCCGCCTTCAGCGCCGGGGTGCCGTCGACATCGGTATATTTGGTCTCGCCGCGCCGAAGCGCCTCGATCGCGGCTTCCTTGATGAAATCGGGCGTGTCGAAATCGGGCTCGCCCGCGCCGAGCGAGATCACGTCCACGCCTTCGCGCTTCAGCGCCGCCGCGCGCGCGGTGACGGCGAGCGTGGGCGAGGGCTTGATACGCGCGAGCGCGGCGGAAGGCTTCATCGGCAGATCCTTTCAGGTCCGCTTGCTATAGAGCGCCCGCGCCCTCAAGCAACCGCGCCGGGACCAGCCCGCGCAGCGCGTTGCCGATGAAGAAGCCGGCGGCAAGATCGGCGGGGGTCAAGTCCGCCTCGCGCGCGGCGCCGGTCGCGAGGAGCTCGGCGCGCAGCACCCCCGGCAGCACACGCGCGGCGGGCGGCGTGAGGAGGACGCCATCGCGGGCGACGAACAGCGAGCTAAAGCTTCCCTCGGCAAGCGCGCCATCAGGATCGAGGTAGAGCGTCTCGAACGCGCCGGGGAGGCGGCCGCGCTCCCACGCCGCGCGGTCGCTCGTCTTGTGGTGGCGGCGATAATCGGTGGGGGCGAGCGGGTGCGGGGCGAGCGCGACCGTCACCTCGGCGGGGGTCGTGGGCAGCGGCGCGGTCTCGATCGCGATCGCGCCCGAACGCGCGAGCAGCAGCCGCACCCGGCTCGGCGCGGCGAGGCGGAAGGTCGCCGCCTGCAATTCGTTGCGCGCGGCGTGGCGATCGAAGGCGAAGCCCAGCGCCCTGGCGCTCGCTTTCATCCGCGCCAGATGCCGCTCGATCAGCGGCACGCCGCGCGCGGGATCGAACGCCATCGTCTCGATGAGATCGAAACGCGGCGCTTGCACCGTGACGAAGGCGGCCTTGTCGCGCGTTTCCTGCCATTCGGCTTCGGCCCGCGAATCCGCGACGATGCCCGATCCCAGGCCCAGCGTCACCGTGCCCGCCTGCTCCACCAAAGTGCGGATCGCGACGCTGAAACAGGCGCCGCCGCCGGGTTCGACATAGCCGATCGTGCCGGTGTAGAGCCCCCTTGGCCGCCCCTCGATCGCGGCGAGTGCCTCGATCGCGCGCAGCTTGGGCGCGCCGGTGATCGAGCCGCAGGGGAACAGCGCCGCGAGCACGTCGCGCCAATCGCGCCCCTCGCCCAGCCGCGCGGTGACGGTCGAGGTCATCTGATGGACCGTCGGATAGCTCTCGATCGCGAACAGCTCGGGCACCGCGACCGAGCCGGGGGCGGCGACGCGGGTGAGATCGTTGCGCATCAGATCGACGATCATCAGATTTTCGGCCCGCTGCTTGGGATCGGCGGCGAGCGCGCGCGCGGTGGCGGCATCGGCGGCGGGATCGGCGAGCCGGCGCGCGGTGCCTTTCATCGGCCGGCAGGTAAGCGCATCGCCATCAAGCGCGACGAACAGCTCGGGCGAGAGCGAGGCGATCCGCAGGCTCCCGGTGTCGATGAACGCGCCATAGCCCGCCTGCGCCGCGCGCAGCCGCGCATAGAGCGCGAGCAGATCGCCCGCGATCGGCACCCGCGCCGGGTAAGTGAGATTGCCCTGATACAGGTCGCCCGCGCGGATCAGTTCGGCGAGCGCGGCGAGCTGACGGTCATAGGTCGCGCGGTCGATCAGCGGCTCGGGGGTGCCCGCCCAGGCGCCGGCGGGATCGGGCAGGGTGGCGGGATCGAACGGGGTGGGTTCGTCGAACAGCCCGAACCAGAGCAGCGGCACCCCCGGCGCGGGCGCCAGCGCGGGCAGCGCGGGCTCGAAAGCGGGGGCGGCCTCATAGGCCAGGAAACCCGCCGCGTGCGCGCCTTGGGCCACGGCGGCGGCGATGGTGTCGAGCGCGGGGCGGACCTCGGCGAGCGTGGTGGCGGTGACGATATGGCGCGGCTCGGCATAAAGCCGCGGCGCCGCCCCCCCGGGCCGGGCATCGTCGAGCAGAATGAACACCATCGCTGCCCAAATGCACGGGGGCGGTGGGGTGGTGCAAGCCCGGTGGTGTGCGGGGGGCGCAAAGGATCGCCGCGATGCGCCTTGGTGCCCTCACC
>NZ_JAIERS010000020.1 GCF_019746665.1 Sphingomonas sp.
AAATCATGGAAAACCGAAGGAAACCTGCGCCTCCCGCCACCACGCTCGACATAAACTGCGACTGCAAAGAATATGTTTAATGTTGAGCTCAACATTAGACATATTCCCTCGGCGTGATGTCGACGCGAACGTCGTTCCATTCCTCGGTCGGCAGCTCGGTCAGGCGGCGCTCCATCAACGCCTCGCCCGTGGAGACGATCTGAATGACGGCGACGTGGCCGGCTTCCAGGTCGCTGGTGATCGACCGGATCAGGGTCGGCGTCTTCATGCTGGTGAGCAGATGGCCGAAGAAGCGCTGCTTGGCGCTCTCGAAGGCCGAGCGGGCGGCGGACTTCGCCTGCCGGTTGAGCGTGCCGGACGCGCCGGTGATATTGGCGGCCTCCATCGCCGCGTCGAGGTGGTTATGGATGATGGCGAAGGCCCCGGCATAGGCATCGTAGATGCGGGTCTGCTCAAGGGTCAGCGCGTGCTCGACCAGTTCGTATTCCACGCCGTCGAAAGAGAGCGAGCGGGCGGTGTAGAGGCCGAGCGCGCGCAGGTCGCGGGCTAGCACCTCCATCGCCGCGACGCCGCCGGCCTCGATCGCCTCGACGAACTCGGCGCGAGTGCTGAACGGAAAATCCCCGCCGCCCCACAGGCCGAGCCGCTGGGCGTAGGCGAGGTTGTGGACCGTCGTGGCGCCGGTCGCCGAGACATAGACGACGCGGGCGTTCGGCACCGCGTGCTGAAGGCGCAGGCCGGCGCGGCCCTGCTGCGAGGCGGCGACGTCGCCGCGTTCTCCCTTGCCGCCACCGGCGTTCTGCATCGCGTGCGCCTCGTCGAAAATGAGGACTCCGTCGAAGTCTGAGCCCAACCATTCGACCATCTGTCGGACGCGCGAAACCTTCTCGCCACGGTCGTCGGAGCGTAGCGTGGCATAGGTCGTAAACAGGACGCCTTCCGGCAGCGTGATCGGCCGCCCCTGCGGGAAGCGCGACAGCGGCGTTACCAGCAGGCGCTCCATGCCGAGCGCCGACCAGTCGCGCTGCGCGTCCTCGATCAGCTTGTCGGACTTGCTGATCCACACCGCCTTGCGGCGGCCCTGGAGCCAGTTGTCGAGAATGATCGCGGCGGACTGACGCCCTTTGCCGACGCCGGTGCCGTCACCGATCATGAAGCCGCGCCGGAAGCGCGCGGCGTTCGTCGCATCCTCGCGCGCGGCGGTGACGACATCGAAGGTGGCGTCCACCGTCCACGATCCGGCAAGATGATCAGAGTGAGCCTCGCCGGCATAAATGACGGTCTCGAGCTGCGCGTCGGACAGCAGCTCGTGGATATTGACCGGGAGGTGCGGCCGATAGCTCGGTCTGGGCGGGGCGACCGAAGCCATCGCCGCCGATTGCACCAGCCTGGTGGGGTGCGCATGAGAGCCGGCAATACGGATCGCCTGCAAACCGTATTCTTCATAGATGCCGTCGGACAAACGGCCGTCTTCGACCGCTAGGCCGTCCTGGGTCTCGTAGGCGAGCGGCAGGCCCTCCGGCTCGGCCATCGGCACGGCCGCAGGGACGGCCTTGGCGGTGCGGTTGATATAGCCGCCGCGCACGCTGCGAGGGGCGGAAGCCGCGACAGTCGGGACCGTGAGGGAGGGATCGACGGCGAGCCGCGTCGGCAGATGATCGTCGAGCCAGCCCAGCAGCGTGGCGGCGTTCGAGGCAACGCCGGGTGCGGCCGGGAACACGGCCGGATCGTCGGCGGGCCGCTTGTCGATAACGGTCAGCCGCGTCGGAAACGTCGTGCCGTGTTTGGCATAGACCGCGCCGTCGATGGCGGCGGAGAAGACGATGCGCCCGCGCTCCTGCAGGCGAATGAAGGCGTCCCGCCAGGCCAGATTGTCGGGCGCGAAGCTGGCGCCGGTGATCGTGACGAGCCGGCCGCCGGGAGCGAGACGCGCCAGAGCCGAGGCGACATGGCGATATGTGGTGTCGGCTATGCGGCCTTCGACATTGGCCATCGCCGAGAATGGCGGGTTCATCAGCACGACGCTGGGCGTGACGGCGGGATCGAGGTGATCGTCGATCTGCGCCGCGTCGAAGCGGGTGACGGGAAGAACCGGGAAGAGGAGGTCCAGCAGCCCGGCGCGGGTTTCGGCGAGCTCGTTGAGCACGAGCACACCGCCGGCGATCTCAGCGAGAATGGCGAGAAGGCCGGTGCCGGCGGAAGGCTCCAGCACCCGGTCGGCCGGCGTGATGGCAGCGGCGTGGGCCGCGACCAGGCCGAGCGGGATCGGCGTCGAGAACTGCTGGAAGGTCTGGCTCTCGGCCGAACGGCGTGTATGCGTCGGCAGGAGGCTGGCGATCTTCGTCAACGCGGACAGCCGCGCAGCCGGAGTCCCGGCTTTGCGGAAAAGCGCCTTTCCGTATTTGCGCAGGAACAGGACGGTCGCGGCCTCGCAGGCTTCATAGGCGGTCTTCCAGTCCCAAGCGCCGGTGGAATCGGATGCGCCGAAGGCGGTCTCCATCGCTGCGCGCAGGGCAGCAGCGTCGACGCGCTTGCCGCATTCGAGATGGGGCAGCAGCAGACCAGCGGCCGTGAAGATGGCAGCGGCGGGTTCGCGATTGGGGCCGCGTGGAAGCTGCGCGGCGGCGGACGCCGCCGCGGATGCGGAAATCAGGGTCATGATGTGAGCCTCGGGAGAGCGGGAACGGACGAGCCGCGCGGCGCTCTCTCTCGACCGCACCGGCTCAAACCCGTTCCGGCCGCCCTCTCACTCTCGGGACGCCGGCATGGAAAAAGCGCCCGACCGTGAGGTGGGGCGCTTTTCCGGGGATCAGCTCCAGTGTCCGTCCGCGATCTCGCAGGCGACGAGCGCGCGGGCCTTGCGGATGAGGTCATCGCCGCAGGTGTCGATGTGGCCGAAAAACCTGGCGCGGGCGCCGTTCTTGGCCCAATCGGCATAGGCGCAATATTCGCGAGCCTCGGATCGGAAGGCCCGCATGTCGTTGGCCCAGTGCGGCTTGGGCTCGATGACGACGGTGATGCCGTCCCTGGTTTCCGGCCAGGGCAGAGACCGTTCGCGCGGCGGATGCTGGCGATCCGCCGCGAAGATGGCGTCGATGTCGGTCATGGCGCCTCTCCCGCGTCGGGGCGCACGAAGCCTTCGGGATCGCCGGGATCGGGCGGCAGATAGGCGTCGTAGGGATTGCCGTGGGCGAGATGGCCGAAGGGCGTGAAGACGTAATCGCCGTCGTCCCGACCCACGGCGCAGATGACGTAGCGCGAGCTGCCAGTCACCGCGTCGAGGCATTCCATGAGGGCGAGATTGCCGTCGCCCGCCGCGCGCAGCAGGGTCTGGAAATTGGTCCTGGCGTAAGAGGGAATGCTCATAGCGGTCCTCCCTCGCCGGAGATGGTCTGATCGAGCCAGCCATCGGTGTAGATCCAGTCCACGGTCTCGCCGGTGGCGAGGTCGAGGACATGCGCACCGCCGCCGAAGCCATCGAGCCGGGGCTTCGAGCAGATGTTGGCGTATTGGAATCCCCATCTGCCTTTGAGGCCGAACGCGGCGGCGCAGCGGTTCACGAAGTGGATGAGGCGTTCGGGATCGCCGGTCACGTCGTCGCGCATCCAGAGTTGGCTGCCGCCATGCTCCGGTTGGATCGAAAGGAGGAAGCCTTCGGAGGGTGGTTCCTCCGATGCGCCGTCCTCGGACAGGCGGTTGTAGAGATCGAGCGCTCGGGCGGCGTTCTCGGGCGTGCCGACGTTGAGCAGGCACGAGAAATGGGTGAAATAGTCGGCCATGACAGGCTCCTGAAACGAGAAAGCCCGGCGCGATGGCCGGGCTCAGTTGGGTTGAGGGATGATCGAAGACCGGTCAGTAGCCGAACCGCCAGGACGGCCAGGGCTGGCCGTCGTCGGCGGCGGCGACGGCTTCCGGCAGGTAGCCGGCATCGCCTTCGACCAAGGACGGATCGCGCACCGGCGTCTCGTCGATGATGGTGATGCAAACGACGAGGCCGTCTTCGACCTCGACGTGAACGGGCACGAGATACTGGAAGACGACGCGGCGCGTGGCCGACGGGTCGGGTTCAATCATGGAAGGTCTCCTTGCGAGGATACGGGGAAGCGACCTCAAGCCGCTTCCCCGCCGTGATGGTCATTCGGCCGCGATCGTCAGGGCGTCGTCGTCCTCGATCTCGTCGGCTTCCTCGTCGTCGCCATCCTTGCTGAGGAAGTCCGGCAAAGCGGCATCGTCTCCGGCGTCTGCCTCCGTGCCCGGTTCGATGGTCTGCCCGTCATCGAGGTCGACCAGGCGCAGCGGCTCCGGCAGCCAGCCGGTGTCGGCCAGCAGGCGCTCGGCCTCCTTGGCCATGTCACCCTTCTTCAGATGGTCGATGAGCTGGGCAGCCCGCTCGCCCGCGCCTTCGCGCACGGCTTCGAGGATGCGGGGCTTGGTGACGCGGCCGAGATAGTTGCCGACCGTCGGCCTCCAGCCCGCCGCCACCATGTCGAGGCCGGTGGCTCGCGCCAGCCGGTCGGCCTGCGAGAGGCGCACGTCCAGCCCATGCTGGCTGACGCCCGATCCGCTGTAGGGATTGGGCCGCTCGAACAGGGCGTTCACGCCGTAGCTGACGCAATGGGCGAGCAGATCGAGGCGCGTGCCGGGGTCGAGCAGGGAGAGCCAGTCCCACAGGGCCTGGTCGTCGTCGGGAACGTGATCGCCCCAGCGCTCCTGTCGCTCGGCGACCTCACGCGCGGGCGGGCTGTCCTTCAACTCCTCGGACTGTGCCGAGAAGGAGATATGATTGACGCGGGCCTCGAGGCAGCCGGCCGGTGCGGTGCGCCGGAAGGTGTCGCTGACCAGCTTGTGCAGCAGCATGGTCATGGCGACGTCGGGATGTTCCGCAACCGCGTTGCGCAGCGCCAAGGTGCGATGTGCGGTCAGCTCGATGACGAGGCGCTCGGGCAACGGCTTGATGCCGTCCTCCTCATCGTCCTCCGGTTCCGCGGGCTGGCCGCCGATGGTGATGACGGCGCGTTGAACGGCGGGCGCGGCCTGCTGGCCAGCTTCACCGTCAACCTCCGGCGCATCGCTGCGTTCGGTCTCGACGGGACGTTCATCCTCGGGACGGACATAGCCGCGATCCACCGACAGCGAGCCGTCGGCGTCGAGGCTGATGAAGACGCCGGCGACGGCGATGGCGGCCGGATCGTAGATCGTTGGGCGCTGCTCGAAGGCGTCGAGGGCCTGTTCGATCTCGCCGAGACGTGCGTCGATCTCGTCCGGGAGCTCGTCGGCTTCGGCATATTCGGCTTCGAGCCGGTCGTATTCGTCGCGCAGCGCTTCGCGGGTGGCGCTCTCCTCCTCGGTCAGGTCGACCGTGACGCCAGCCAGTTCGCGAAGCCCATGCTGGTGGCCGTAGGGAAAGCTCAAGGCGGCCTCGACCCATTTCCAGCCTTCGCTCGCGATCTCGTCGGCGGTGGTCTTCAGCTTGTCGGCCACCATGCTGTCGAGCAGGGCCGGATCTTGCAGCCAGCCTCCATCGTCCGACTGGAACAGGTCGCGCAGCACGATGCCGCCGGCCGCCTCATAAGCCTCGACGCCGATGAAGACGGCCCTTTTGTCGGAGGCGCGTACCGAGGTCTCGGTCAGCATCCGACGGATCTGATAGGGCTCCTTCTGCCAGCTATCCTTGACTGCCTCCCAGACCTGTTCCTGACGGGCATGGTCGGCGCTGACGGTGAAGGCCATGAGCTGTTCGAGCGTCATGCCATCCTCGGCATAGATCTCGAGCAAAGTCGGCGAGACGGATGCGAGGCGCAGGCGCTGCTTCACGACATTGACGCCGACGAAGAAGGCGGCGGCGATGGCTTCCTCGGTCATGCCCTTGTCGCGCATGGCTTGGAAGGCGCGGAACTGGTCGAGTGGATGCAGCGGTGCGCGCTCCATGTTCTCGACCAGCGAGACCTCGTCGACCAGGATGTCGCTGTTGGCGTCGCCGACGACGCAGGGCACCGGCGCGGTCTTGGCCAGGCGCTTCTGCTTCGCGAGCAGTTCGAGCGCCCGATAGCGGCGGCCGCCGGCGGGCACTTCGAACATGCCGCTTTCGGCGCCATCGGCGTCGAGGACGGGACGGACATGGAGGCTCTGGATGAGACCGCGCCGGGCGATGGACTCGGCCAGCTCCTCGATCGAGACGCCGGCCTTGACGCGCCGGACATTGGACTGGCTCAGCACCAGCTTGTTGAAGGGGATGTCGCGCGCCGACGATAGGATGATCTTCTGAATGGCAGTCGCCATGTTCGTTACTCCGCGACGGGCGGCCGGGAGCCTCTCTCTCGACCTCCAACCCGTCACGAAGCGAAGCGCCGCCCTCTCACTCTCGGAGGGCAGCGCCAGGCGGGCGGAAAGGCGTAAAGCCGGAAGCCCGCTTCTCCGCCTTTCCGGTTTTCAGGCTCGTTACGCCGCTTGCCGTTCGTCGTCGGCCGCATCGACATCGGCGCCCGGCAGGAACCCGAGCAGCCAGTCGGCCGCCTTGCTGGCCTGGGAAGCGGCGTGCACGATGGCGCGATTGTCCTCGCGCAGCACCTCGAGCCAGGAGCCGATATAGTCGGCATGGCGGACGGTGGGTGTGATGCCGAGCGCGGCGCAGCAGAAGGCCGCGTTGATCTCGGCGACCAGCTCCTCGAAGGCGTATTTCTTCGAGCCGAAGGAACCCGAGAAATCGCGGTTCAGGCGCGAGGGGTGGCCTGTGGCGTGCCCCAACTCGTGGTAGGTCCCATCCATAACGTGTCCTTTCTGTCCTCTTCTGCCAATCAAGCAGGACACATGATCCGAGCCCCCTCTTCTCTGCCGGACAGGGAGGGCCCGAGGGCCCTTCCTGTCCGGTTGCAATCTTGGGAGTGGGTATGGCGCAGCTGTTGTTCTCGACGCCTGCATTCCGGCCCGACGGATCATCGGTGGAGAATGTCCCGATGCTGCTCGACGCCCGGATGCGGCTCGTCGAACCGGCCTGCGCATGGCTGATGCACGTTGCTTTGGTGCGCGGCAGGACCCGCAGCCCGCAGACCTGGCGAACCTACGCTGAAGCTCTCTACGACTGGTGGCAGACGCTAGAGGCCAATGGCTGGGCCTGGGACGAGGTCGGTCCTGGCGAACTGGCCGCCTATCGCGATCAGATGCTCCGGCCCCGTGGCGACAGCGGCAGACCGCTGGCACGCAGTACAATCAACGGGCGGCTCAGGACCATAGGGCGTTTCTACCGCTGGAGCGTGGCGACCGGACTGATGAAGCAGGTCCCGTTCGCAAGCCAGGAAATCGCGTTGTCGCGCAGTCGCCCGCAGGCGTTCCTGGCCCATGTCGATGCCACCGGCGGTCGAATCCGGGCCAACGAGCTTACCGTGCGGCATATGCCGATGTTGCCGCGCCCGCTCGCGCCGGAAGCGATCCGGCGCATCATGGCCGCAATGCCGGCACGCGACAGACTGATCGTTGAATGGGCAGTGACTACGGGAATCCGTCGGATGGAAGTGGCGGGCCTGACCGTGCGTCATCTGAAAGGGGCCGGCAGTGAACCGATGGTGCCAGTGCAGATCGACGAAACCAAGGGTGGGCGGTCGCGAATAATATATCCACCGGCCCCGCTGGTCGATCGTACCCGTGCCTATGTGCGGGAAGAGCGGGCGGTCCTCGTCCGTCGTGCGGCGACAAAACGGGCAGATCGCGATCCCGAGGCTCTGTTCCTGACTTGTCGGGGGCAGCCCATGAAACCGCGCAGGGTTGGCGCGATGTTCACGGCTGCCGCCGAGGCAGCGGGTGTGACGGCGACGTTCCATGCGCTGCGACATACCTTCGCCGCCGCCATGCTGCGGTTCCTGCAACGCGAAGCCCGGGCCAATCCCGAACTCAATCCCTTGCTCGCGTTGCAGGTGCTGCTCGGCCACGCCGATCTGGCAACCACCGCGGTATACCTGCGCGTTGTCGAAACCGACCTCTCGGCAATCGAGACCTCGGTCGACGATCTCTATGCGGCGCTGCTGTAATGCCGCGTCGGCAAAAGGACTACCGGGTCGAGCCATCGCCGAAGCCGCTGATCGGCAATCCGGGCGCATTGCTGGTCAATGTCGTAGATGCCGACGGCCAGCTCGAATGCGCGTTCGACTTCTCGATCTTCGATCGGCCGACGATGGCTGCCGAGTGGGCGCTCGCGTTCCGGCATCACTATGCTGCCAAACAACCGGCCAACAGAGGCTCAGCGTTCCGTACTTTGAAGTTCTGGTTTGCGTTCCTTGCCGAATACGATTCCGCCATCTTAGCCACGCGCGACGTCGATAGCGGCATTCTCAATGCGTTTATCGTTTGGCTCGGCACGAGGCCCTGGAGCAAGGGGTCACGGTATACTGTCTGGTCGATCATCAAGCAGCACATGGCCTGGCTCAAGCGCAACCGGCCCGACCTGGTTCACCCCGAACTCGAAATCCCGTTCAATCCGTTCCCCCGCAAGAATGCGGAAGCGCGCCAGCGTGAGGCACTGAGCCGCGATGAAATGGAACGCGTGCTCACGGCGGCCCATCGGGACATCGAAACAGCCTGGGCACTGTTCGAGGAAGGCCGCGCTGCGCTGGCTCGGGTCGATCGCAAGGCCATTGTCTCCGAACCCGACCTCGCCAAGCTCGATCTCGACGATATCGGGGTCATGCTCGCGGTGATCGACGGTCGGTTCGGCGGCGTGCCACCCAAAGTCGGCGACATGTTGAGAAAGGGCGCGGGCCTCTCGCATCTCCACTTCGCCATGATCCGCCATGGTGGCATGGGCGAAATCGCGGGGCGGCTGTTTGCGCTGCCGGATACGATCGTTGCCTATATGATCGCCATCGGCGCGCAAACCTTTGCAAATGCCGAGGCCCTCAGGCTGATGCGGCGCGACTGCCTGAGCGAGCATCTGCTGCTCGAAGGCAGGGTTCTGGTCAGTTGGCGCAAGGGGCGCGCGGGACGTGAACAGCGCCGCAGCTTCCTGCGCGACAAAAGCTCCTCGGTGCCCGTGCTGATCGATCAGGTTCTGGCTATGACCGAAAGGCTGGTGTCGCATACGCCACGCCGCGACCAGAGTTATCTCTTCCTCACCGGGATGATACACGGGTCTCGCAGAGTCGGTGTGATCCCCGGCTATCTGGCCACGAAACTTACCCGGCGGTTTGTGGAGCGCCATGGCCTGCTGGGCGACGATGGCAAGCCGCTCAAACTGACGCTGGCGGCGCTGCGCGCATCGGGGCTCACACTAGCGCACGAGCGGCTCGGGCATGATATCCTGAAGACGCAAGTGCTGGCCAACCATGCTACTCCAGACACGACACAGCGCTATGTGGACCGGCCCCGCGTCCGAAAGGCGCAAGCGCTGGCAATCGGCAGGTTGCAAGCCCGGTTTGTGGAAATGGTCCGGGGCGATGTCGAGTCCCCGCCCGGGACGGAGGTGCTTCCCGATCTGCGCCACGCGACCGCAGGCGGATTTATCTGTAGCGATCCCCTTGCCGGCGCTGCCGAGGGACAGCGCAAGGGCGAGCTGTGTACGGCCTGGCTCGGATGCTTCACCTGCCCCAATGCCGTGATCCCGCTCAACGAGGACGTGCTGGTTCGCCTGCTGGCGACGCGGGCAGCGCTCACCGACGCGCGTGCCGCCATGGCTCCCGAACGCTGGCGGCTGCTTTATGCACCCAAGCTGGAAATCCTCGAGCGCGATATCCTGCCCCGGTTCTGCGAGGCGATGCTCGAAGCAGTTTCGAGGATGTCACTGCCACAGCTGCCGCCAGTCGAATGAACCAGCACCCCCACCCACTCACGCAGTCGTCGCCATCCTGGGAGGATGCGCGGCTTTCCCCGTGGAGCCGGTTCGGCGACGATGAATGGCGGCTCGATATCCGCACTGCGGGTCGCCGCGCGGATCAGAAGCGGTTCAGTTGGGCGTTGGCCATGCCGGAGCACACGCGCATCGGGAACAGTGATCATGCTCAGCTTGTCCGCGCCGCCAAGCACTTCCTCTGGTCGATGCACTATCATCCTCCATCAGGGCGCAAACGCTCGTCTCCGGCGTCGATCCATCACAAAGCAATGTTGCTGCGCGCGCTGCTGGAATGGATGGCATGCGAAGGACACTCGCGCTTTGCCGGGATCGATCCAGCTTCGGTCGAACAACTTTGCAAATGGTTGCGCAGTCGTCCTGCACGCGCCGGCGGAGGCAAAGGCAATATCTCAACTGCCACAATCACGAACTATCTGCTCGTGATCAAAGACCTTTATCGTCAGCGGGAAAAGCTGAACGATGCGCCACTGGTCGATCCGCTGCCGCTGGAAACGACCTATGAGGCCGCCGGCCACACCAGGGCGACCAAGGGCGTCATACCGTTCATCCCCGAAGACGTGGCCGTTGCAATCCTGAGCGAAGCCCTGCGGTGGGTCGAGGAGCATGGCGATACGATCGTCGCAGCCGAAACGATCCGCCGCGAAGCGCGAGCGCAGGGTCTGCGGCGCGGCAAGCGCCAGGCATCTGATCATGTTAGAGCGGCGCTGAGGCTCGCATCGCTGGCCGGACCATCGGGCGAACGGTTCGATGGCGCCTATGCAGTTCGGCACGCCGCCGTCCACCTCGTCGAGGCGTGCTATATCTTGATCGCGGGCTTCGTCGGGATGCGGTCCAGCGAAATCCTGTCAATGAAAACAGGGGCAATCGAGCATCACCCGATCGGCGAAACCGGCGTTAATCAGGCATATGTCGTGTCCCGGCTGTTCAAGACTGTCGATGATCTCGATGGCCGTAGGGAGCGCTGGGTTGCCCCGGCACCGGTCGTGCGCGCGGTGGAGCTGCTCGAGCAGCTGAGCGCGCCGCTGCGCGAAGCCTCGGGCCGCGACGATCTGTTCCTGGTGAAGAACACGCAGTATGGCCAAATCGTGCCGGTGACGCACATGCATATCGCCTGGCGCATCAATGACTTTGCGCGGCATGTCGGCATCCCCGATCATGATGGGAAACCCTGGAGGTTCAGCACGCACCAGTTCCGTAAGACCTTTGCCCGGTTTATTGCCAGGCGCGACCGTACCCAGCTTCTGGGCCTGGCCGAGCACTTCAAGCATGCTTCCGTTGCCATGACCGCGCGGGGCTACGTCGGCAACGACTTCGACCTGCATGGCCTCATCGACCACGAAGCCCGCGCCGAAACCGCAGCCGCCCTCGATCGCCTGCTCGCCGCGAAACGGCTCGGCGGCAAGATGGGCGAACGTATCGTCGCCGGAAACGCCCGGTTCCGCGGCCGCGCGGGAGAACAGGTACGCCGAGACTATGTTGCGTTCATCCTCAAGGAGACTGATCTTCGCATCCATGCCTGCGACTATGGCTGGTGCGTGTTCCAGCAGGAGACCTCCCGCTGCGGCGGCGAACTGCAACCGAATGAGGTCGGACGAGCGCCGGCGGTCTGCCTCTCATGCGCCAACATGGTGATCGAAGCGAAGCACGGAGCCTACTGGCGGGATCGCCGGAGACGCAATGCTGCGCTGTTGCCGGAGGCCAATCCGATGACGGCGGCCGTGCTCAATGAGGCGATCGGACAATGCGAGCGGGTGCTCACGCAAATCGGAGATGACGATGGGCAAGGATGATCAGGGGCAGCGCTGGCAATCCGCGGCAAGGAGCTACCGGGCGGCGCTGGCGAGGCTGGTGCGCGGCGAAGGGCGCCACGCCGACCATGCGGGACGCGTGGTGAAGATCACGCCGACTTCGGTCGCGCGCGAAGCGGGACGCAGTCGCAATCCGCTCTATACGAGCCATCGGGACATCCTCGACGAGATCGAAGCTGCGGCAGGACCAGGCACGCCCGCACGCGACCTGGCAGCGCGCATCGCCACGCTCGAGACCGAGCTGACGCACCTCAGGGCCGATGCCCGGCGTCACGCCGAGGAGCGGCGCGAACTCGCCAGCGAGAACCTGACGCTGTTGCACCGCGCCCGAAGCGCAGAGGATCGGCTCACGGCGCTCCTGCGGCGAATGCCTGAGGCATCCACCGCAGGTGCCATCATGCAGCCACGCTGAGTTGTTCGGGCTGCTGCGTATGCATCCAGTCAGCTGCCGCCTGCGCTTTGCTCGCCAGCGTGAAAATCGCGCGAGCGTCGGCCTTGAGCACGCGTAGCCAGGACGCGATGTACGCCGCATGGTCCGGCCGTGGATGGTGCGCGATACCGAGATCTGCCATGACCAAGGCGGCCCCCAGATCTGCGATGGCCTCCTCCGCTGCATATCTGTCCGATCCGAACCTGCCGGACAGATCACGGTCGCAGCGGGACGCCGCTCCTGTGGCATGCAGACCTTCATGGAAAAGCGTGCCATAATAAGCGGCAGGCTCCCTGAACTGTGCGAAGGGTGGCATTTGCACGCGATCTTCCGAAGGAATATAGTACGCCTCGTTGCCGCCATGCCGGCACTCAATGCCAAGGTTGCCCCAAAAGATATCGGCGTTCCGCATCCGCGCATCGTCGGACAGGAGATCGATGGTTGGTGGAGCATAACCCTCTACCTGCGCCTCGTTGAAAACGCTGTACCCCCGCGCAAACATGCGAGCGCGGCCACGCCCCTCCTGCTCGGAATCCCGGTCATCGGCATCCTCGCCGCGATCGTTGACCTTCCAGAAGACAATCGTGGTGGCCTGCTCGCCCTTGCGAACCTGGGCTCCCAGCGCTTGCCACTGACGATAGCTGGCCCAGCGTCCGGAACTGTAGCCTGCAGCCTGCGCCGCGATCCACAAGCTGAGAATGTTGGATCCCCGGTAAGCCTTGCCGGTGCCGGCGTTGATGGGGCGCGAGGTCGCTGATCCATCGTGATGCCACGGCATTGTCCACGAGCCCGCCCCTGCCTCGATGGCGGCAACGATCTCGTTGGTGACGCGCGTGTATATATCGGTGCGTTCTTTGCTGCGCATGATCAGGACTCCCGTCCTGAAATCGCACAGCAGGCCGTACGATGGTTGGGAAACAGCAGCGCGCAAAGGCCATCGACTGTCCTCGAAATGAGGACACTTGCGATGTTACATACCTCGTGCAGGGCCGTCCTGTGCCAGTTGATCGGCTCGAAATACGCCTGGGGCGGCGGCACCTGCACATAATCGAGCGCTGGGACATAGAAAGCGCGGTCCCCGCCGATGCGGAAGTCGATGCTGGTGGCCCGGATCAGGGCCTCGACCTGCGGCTCGATGAGGCCGGGCGGAGGCGGTGGAGCCACGATGGCGACATCCTCCGGGAGGCCGTCGCATTGCGCCGCGTTGAACACCGTGAATCGTTTGAGGAACGGGATCGCGGCAGCTTCCTCGCCGGCCTCGCGGGCGCGGCGCTTCTCGTCCTCCGGAGTGAAACGGTCGGCATAGACGACGGTGGTGCCGCGTTCGCCCCGGCGGACATTGCCGCCGAGTGACAGGGCCTGGCGGAAGGTGAGCCAGCTCTGGCTGGGAAAGCCGTGCTGGATCACCGCACCCCAGAGGATCAGCACATTGATCCCCGAATAATGCCGCCCGGTCGCGGCGTTCCTTGGCATGGCGAGGGGCGCCTTGACCGAGGCCGATCCCCAGGGCTGGACCCAGGGAAAGCGGCCCGCCTCCAACTCGGCGATGATCTTGCCGGTGATGTCGTCGTAAAGGCTCGCCCGATCCGAGCCGGGGTGTGCGCTGGCGTCTTTCCTGAACATCGCGGTTCTCCGCGACGGGCGCCGGAGACCCTTCTCCAGCCCTCAACCCGTCACGGAAAACCCGGTCCGCACTCTCACTCTACTGGGGGCGTTGCGGGGCTCTCCCCGCAGAAGGGGTGGGCCGAGACCCTGGCTCGGCCGCAGGGGAAAGCTTTCCCCTTTATCCGGCCGTCCTCATGGGTTTCCTTGAAAACTGTCAGAAACTCGCATATGTTTCCAACAGGAGAAAGACGATGACACGGCTGACCGAACAGATTTTGTCGCATGCGACGGGCCTACCCGAAGGCGCTCCTTTGTCCGCCAAGAGCCTGCTGCACCTCGGAAACCGGGCGGCCGTGGATCAGGCATTGTCGCGCCTGACGGAGCGTGGGCAACTCATCCGCGCCGGTCGTGGCGTCTATCTGCGCCCCATCACCAGTCGATTCGGCACGCGCACGCCTTCGGTCGAGCAGGCTGTCGAGGCTCTTGCGACCCAAAAGGGAGAGGTCATTGTCTCGAACGGCGCCGCCGCGGCGAACGCCCTTGGCTTGACGACGCAGGTGCCCGTCCGCTCGGTCTATCTGACCTCCGGGCGTAGTCGAAAGATGCACCTCGGCAAGCAGGTCGTGGAATTGCGGCACGCGCCGCGCTGGCAACTGGCCCTGGCCAACCGGCCGGCAGGGGAGGCCGTGCGGGCGCTGGCCTGGCTCGGCCCGGAAAAGGCAGAGGCAGCGCTCACGACATTGAAGCGGAAGATGCCGCCCGGCGTGTTCGGCGAACTGGTCGCCGCCGCGCCGCAGTTTCCGACATGGCTCGCGCAGAGCGTCGGAAAGGCGGCGTATGACTGACGTCTTTCTCCAGCTTTCGGCCGAAGACCGGCGCGATGCACTGGGTGTCGCGGCCGACCGTTCGGGCCGTCCCACCCATCTCCTCGAAAAGGATGTGTGGGTGGTGTGGGCGCTGGCGACCCTCTACGCCGCGCCGCTTGGCGAACATCTGGTGTTCAAGGGCGGCACGTCGCTGTCGAAAGCCTATCAGGTCATTCGCCGGTTTTCGGAGGACGTGGATCTGACCTACGACATTCGGGCGATTGCGCCCGATCTGGTCGGGGACAATGGCGAGGGTCTGCCGAAAACGCGGAGCGAGGAAAAGCGCTGGTCCAGCGAGGTCCGTCGGCGGTTGCCGGCATGGGTCGCGGAAACCGTGCAACCCGTGATAGCGAACGCACTGGCCGCGGAAGGTTTGGCGGCGGCCATCCGCGTCGAGGATGACAGGCTCTTCATCGACTTTGAGGCGACCGCGGCCGGGTCCGGCTATGTCGCGCCGAGCGTCATGCTGGAGTTCGGCGCCCGCTCGACGGGCGAGCCGGCGAGCCTACGCGATGTTGTCTGCGATGCGTCGGGTTTGATCGAGGGCCTGATATTCCCGACGGCGCGGCCGCGCGTCATGCACGCGGAGCGGACCTTCTGGGAGAAGGCGACCGCCATCCACGTCTTCTGCCTTCAGGAGCGGCTGCGCGGCGATCGCTTTGCACGACACTGGCACGATGTTGTCCGGCTGGATGAAGCCGGCTTCGCGGAAGCTGCTTTCGCCGATCGCGAACTGGCCAACGCTGTCGCCCGGCACAAGTCGATGTTCTTCGCGGAGAAAACCGCCGACCGCACGCCGATCGACTATGCAGCCGCTGTCAGCGGCGGCATGCAACTCGTGCCGGTTGGCGACGGCGCGAAGGCGCTGAAGGACGACTATGCCCGCATGGTCGAGGATGGGCTGCTCTTCGACGACGCCGAGCCGTTCGAGGCGCTCATGGCGCGATGTGCCGATATAGCTGCGCGCGCAAACAGCTCGGCCATATAAGAAACTGGGGGATCGGGGGGTATATGAGCGAAGTCGAAGAGGAGCGAAAATTCCAGTTTCTGCGGAACGGCGATGCCGATCCATCGGAACTTGACTGGAACAAGGGAATCGACAGCGCCCGCCAGGCGATTTCCGAGGCCATGAATGCCAAGAATATCGCGTTTTTGCTCGGCGCAGGATGTTCCTCCCTGATGAAGGACAAAAAGGAACTCGGCATTGCGACCATGGCGCCCTTGGCCAAGGAGTTTTGCGGAGAAACCCTTGAGGCGCGGGCGGCGGGATTCTACGGCGATCCGCCGGTAGCCGGCGCTGCCCCGGCGCCATGGCGGCTGACCAAGGCGGAACTCGATTATCTTGATGCGCTCGGGATCGACCTGGCGAAGGACTACAGTCGGAACCTGGAGCGCTTGATGGAGGTGCTGTTCGCGCAGCGGTTCGTGCTGCGCCAGAGCGAGAATCTCGATCTTCACCCCTACCGCGCTGTTCTCGATGGCATCATCAAGAAGGTCCAGGATTTCCTATGGACCCGTGTCACCCAAGGGGCCTTCGCCACGGAGGGCGACACCACGGTGCGCGACCTTTACGAGCGCTTCTACAAGAAACTGGTCCTGCGAGATCGGTCCTTGCCCCGACCGTGGGTGTTCACGACCAACTACGATCATTTCAGCGAATTGGCGATGGATCGCCTGGGCATTCCCTATGCCAACGGCTTTTCCGGCGTGGTGGAACGTCGCTTCAACCCGGCGATCTTCCGCTATGCCCTGGCCGAGCAGCTCGACGTCGCCAGCCGCAAGTGGACCGCCGTCGACGCCTTCGTCTATCTCTGCAAATTGCATGGTTCGGTCACTTGGACCGAGGACGATCATGGGCTGTTCCCGATCAAGGAGGTCTGGCCGCCTGAGTCCACGAACCAGATGCTGATTTATCCGACGCCGGCGAAGCAGAACTCTTCGCTTGGCTCGCCCTATGCGGACCTGTTCCGGGAATTTCAGTCCCGGATCGTGCGCGAGCAGAGCGTTCTCATCACGGCCGGCTACGCATTCGGCGACGAGCACCTGAACAACATCATCTATCAGGCGCTGACGATCCCGACTTTCCGTCTGGTGATCTTCGCGGCGCCGGATACGGACGGTGAGATCGCCAAGCTACGGGTGCTGCGCGACCCGCGCATTTGGATCATCGGAGGCGACGGCCCCGCCGAGGGAACCAGGGCGCATTACTTCGACATGATCGTCGAGCATTTCATGCCGCAGCGCCCCAGCGACAGGATCGATGACGCCGTTCGCAAGGTGTTGTCCGATCTGGCGCCGAAAAGGGACGACGAGACGAAGGATGGCGAGGCATGAGCCACGACGATCGCAAGCGGGCGATCGGCAAGGTGGTCTCGGTTGCGGCCGACCGCTTTGTCGTCGAGATGCACGCCGGCACAGACAATTTCACGGTCGTTGGCTTCGACGACGTGCATTATGTGGCACGGCTGGGGTCATTTTTGATGATCGCGTCGCAGTCGGAATATGTCGTGGTCGAGGTTGTCGGTCTGCGTGAGCGCGACGCGAGCACGCCGTCTGAGCGGGGCGATTTCGACCGGGCCGGCTCCTCAAAATATCTGGATGTGGTGCCTGTCGGCATGTTGCCGATGCGTGGCGGCGCGTTCCGCTTCGGCGTGTCCGTATTTCCGTCCCTCTATGCAGACGCACTCTATGCGCTGGACGGCGAACTGGACCGCATTTTCGAGACCGAGGCCGCCGTCGAGCCGTCAGTCGGCTTGGAAGGGGGCGCCTGCCAACCAGAGGGGGCCACGCGATACCGAGTTCTGCCTATCGGCAAGTCGGTGGTGTTCGAGGACTATGACGTCAAAGTCCGTCTGAACGAGTTCTTCGGTGGCCACGTTGCCGTCCTGGGTAACACTGGCAGCGGCAAGTCATGCACGGTTGCGTCGGTCTTGCAGTCTCTGTTCGACAAGCCGGACGAACATCACGCCCGCGGCGCGACGTTTATCGTCTTCGACGTGAATGGCGAGTATCACGAAGCGCTTGCGCCTTTGGCCAAAGACGGGGGCATCGGCGTCCATCGCGTAATCCTTGATGGGACGACCGCCGGCTTTCGGATGCCGCACTGGTTCCTGGAAATGGCAGAATGGGAACTGCTTTTGCAGGCGAGCGAGCGAACGCAACTGCCCGTCCTTCGGACCGCGTTGGGTCTGACAAGTCTCTTCCACGCCAACACGCCAGACGCTCTGGCGTTGCGCGAGCACTTTGTTGCCACTTGCATCATCGAGTGCTTTCGAGGTGCGGATGGTGACTCCCCCGTGTCAAAGTTTCAGCGCGTCGTTTCTCTTCTTCAGAAGTATCCGACGAATGACCTGAATATGGCGCTGCTGAACCGCTTTAATCCGAATTTTCAGTATGGAAATTTTTCGGGGAACAACCAATCGGCGTTTCTGGACGAAGTAAGGAAGAAGCTCCGGGAGGATGCACCCTTACCAGCCTACAATCGGACGCCATTCTCTTTTGATGAGCTGCACGAGTGTCTCGACTTTGCGATCCTCTATGAGGAGGCTCACGGCAACCGCCAAATCCGAGATTACTGCTCGTCCATGGTCACACGGCTCAGATCTCTCCAGGAGCGGACGGAATATGCCTTCCTGCGTCACGAAGGTGCCGACGTTGGCGCGGCCGTAAGCGATCTGGAGTTCTTGACCCACATTGTCGGTCTGGAAAGGGCTGCCGGCGAAGCATTCACCAAACGTAATCAGGTCATTATTATTGACCTGAATTCCGTCGAAGATGAAATCGTTGAGCTGGTCAGTGCGGTCATCGCACGCATGCTTTTTCGGTTCCTTCGCCATGCGGAACCAAGAAACCGCTTTCCGATACACCTGCTCCTCGAAGAGGCTCATAGGTATGTTGCCTCTACGCCTTCCCGATTTTCCATCGACGCAACCAAGATATTCGAGCGCATCGCCAAGGAAGGGCGCAAGTACGGCATGTTCGTGCTCCTAGCGTCTCAACGCCCGAGCGAGCTGTCCAAGACGGTTCTCAGCCAGTGCTCCAACTTCCTGGTTCACCGTATCCAGAATCCTGACGATCTCTCCCAAATTCGCCAGATGACGCCGTTCATTTCAGAATCGGTCCTGAAGCGATTGCCGTCATTGCCTCGGCAGCACGCGCTGGTGTTCGGAACCTCGGTCAATCTCCCGACGACATTCAAGGTGCGGGAGGCATCACCGCGGCCGCGCAGCGACGATACTGCCGTGGTCGATTTGTGGTTCCACGAAGAAGGTCGAGCCGCCGACATTCGCCTTGCGCTCCGTCCGGCCGACGTCGCTGCTGAGGCTGGAGGAGAGCCGATGGCGGTAAACGAAGCGCCGGACGATGACTTCTTCTGACCATCTGGAGACCTTGGCGCAGACGCTGGAGGCCACGGGAGATTACCGGGTCATTCGGCGTCTCAAGCCGCACCCTCGTACCATTCCGCCTCCAGGTACGCCGTTGCGCCTTGGCCTGGTGGTCGATGTGGAGACCACGGGGCTCGATCCTCAGCGCGACGAGATCATCGAACTCGCCATGACGCCATTCACCTACGGCTTGGATGGCACCGTTTTCAGCGTAGGCGACAGCTTCCAAGGGCTGCGTCAGCCGAGCGGGCCGATCACGCCGGAAATCACCGCGATCACCGGCATTACCAACGAAATGGTAGCTGGCCAGATCATCGATCCCGCTGTGGTGGCCAAATTCGCGGCGCCGGCTTCGCTCGTCATCGCGCACAACGCGGCGTTCGACCGCCGCTTCCTTGAACGCTTCTGCGATGTGTTCTCGCCGAAGCCGTGGGCCTGCTCGTTCAGCCAGATCGACTGGGCAGCGGAAGGATTCGAGGGCGCGAAGCTCGCCTATCTCGCTCAGGCCGCCGGCTTCTTCTATGATCGCCATCGCGCGATGCACGACTGTCTCGCGACGGTCGAGTTGCTGGCGATGCAACTGCCTAGATCCGGTGTTACGGGTCTTAGCCGACTCTTGGACAGCGCCCGTACCGTCACCTGGCGGGTCTGGGCGGAGAATTCGTCCTTCGATCTCAAGGACGTCCTCAAAGCGCGGGGATACCGCTGGAATGGCGACCCAGCCCCACAGCCGCGCGCTTGGTACATTGACGTTCCCGAAGCCCAGCGTGAGGCCGAGGTGCGCTTTTTGAGAACGGAGATCTACCGGCGCGAGATTGATCCTTTGGTTCGGCGGATCGACGCTTATGATCGCTTTTCAGATCGGATTTGAGCCGCCTTTGCCAACCGTGCCGCTGCGCTGGAGGAGTGTTACGCGGACACTCCAGCGTGACCCAGGAGTGACAACCGACCATCTTGATGATAGGTTCAGAGCGTAAAATCGGCGGAATGCACGGATCGAGACGGATTGTTTCCTGCATCCTTGGCTCAACGATAGTCCCCGAAAGTACCGTTTTTGGGGTTCCCCCGAAAAAACCCAATGATTTCAAAAGCCGGCCGTTTTGGCGGGACGGTTGACGGTATATCGCCGTAAAGAATATTTTTAATAGCGTAATTTCAATGTCTTGGGATGCCTATTGATAATAGAGTGGGAGTAAGAGCGTGACGCACTTGGCCGCGCTCCCAAGCGGCGCTCGCGGCTGAGCGCATGGCCGATGCTTCAGCCCGGCAACCCCGCCAGCGCCGCCTTCAATCGGGGCGCGGCGAAATCGAGGAAGGCGCGTAGCTTCAGGGGGAGCAGCGGAGGGCCAGTGTGGACGAGGTGAACCGGGATCGGCTCGGGTGCGTAATCGTCGAGGATGGTCACGAGCCGCCTGTCGCGAATGGCGGGTGCGGCTTGGTAGGACATCATTCGTGCGACCCCGAGGCCGGCGGAGGCCGCCTCGATCAACCCGTCGGCGGTGTTGACCCCAAGGCGCGGCCGGATGGTGACCGGCCCAGCGCCGACGCCGGGCGCGAACGTCCAGCTGCGCGCGGTTTGCAGCCCCTCGAACGCGATACAGTCGTGCGATGCGAGCTCATCCGGGGTAGCCGGCGTCCCGCGTTCGGCCAGATAATGCGGGCTGGCGCAACTGATCCAGCGCACCGTGCCGACGCGCAGCGCGACGAGGCCACTATCGGGCAGACGGCCGAGCCGCGCCGCGACGTCGACGTGATTGTCGACCAGATCGACGACCGAATCCGATAGGATTAGGCGGACATCGACCTCGGGATAGGCGCCAAGGAATTCGAGCACGATCGGCAGGATGTGCAGCTTGCCGAACAGGATCGGCGCGGTGATCAGCAACTCGCCACGTGGGGCGCGGTATTCGCCCGATGCGGCGCGCTCCGCCTCCTCCAGCTCGGCCATGATCCGGCGCGCGGCGGCGACGAACGCCTCGCCGGCGTCGGTCAGCACCAGCTTGCGGCTCGTCCGCACCACGATCTGGGTGCCGAGATGGGCCTCCAGCTCAGACACTTTCCGGCTGACCGTAGGTAGCGGCATCCCCAGCGCGCGTGAGGCGGCAGACAGGCTGCCACCGTCAATGGCCGCGAGCAGGGTGCGGATGGCGTCAAAACGGTCCACGGCGGTCCTTCCACAAGATGGAAGTTTGGTTCCCGAAACTAGAGAATACTAGCTTTCTGCGGAAGGATCTACCTCCAGCTCACCGGCGCCTCGCTGGAACCAACAGCCAAGGACAGAGCCCATGACCCCCCGCACCACCTACCACTCCGCCAGTGTGAACGGCCGCCAGATCTTCTACCGCCAGGCGGGCGACCCCGCGAACTCGACGATCCTGTTGCTCCACGGCTTCCCGACGTCGAGCTTCATGTTCCGCGATCTGATCCCGCTGCTCGCTGATCGCTTCCACGTGATCGCGCCGGATTATATCGGTTTCGGCCAATCGGATGCGCCGTCCAACAGCGAGTTCGACTATACGTTCGACAATCTGACCGCGCATGTCGCCGGGTTGATCGAACAGCTCGGGCTCAGCTCCTACATCCTGTACATGCAGGATTTCGGCGGCCCCGTCGGCTTCCGCCTGTTCACCGCGGCGCCCGAGAAGGTCGCGGGCTTCGTCATCCAGAACACCAACGCCTATATGGAGGGCGTCGGCGAACTGCCGGCCCAGATTTTCCTGCCGCTGTGGGACAAGCGCGACGCGGCCAGCGAAGCGGGTGCCCGCGCCTTCCTCGCGCCCGAAACGACCAAGTTCCAGTATCAGGTCGGCGCGAAGAATGTCGACGCCATTAGCCCCGACAATTGGACCCACGACCAGGCGCTGCTCGATCGTCCCGGCCACGACGCCGCGCACCTCGATCTGCTGGAAGACTATAAGACCAATGTCGCCGCCTATGAGAGCTGGCACGAGGCGTTTCGCCGCCACCGGCCCAAGACGCTGATCGTGTGGGGCAAGAACGACCCGTTCTTCATCCCCGCCGGCGCGAGCGCATTTCTGTCCGATCTGCCCCAAGCGCGGTTGGTGTGGCTTGATGCCGGCCACTTCGTGCTCGACGAAAACGCCCCGCAGGTTGCCGCCGAGATCAAGGGCGTGTTCGCCCACTGACCTCAAACCCCGCTTGAACCAGGGAGATTTGCGATGACTAAAATCATCCTCATCACCGGTGCGGCGTCGGGCTTTGGTCGCGACACCGCCGAAACGCTCGCCGCCGCCGGCCATAAGGTCTACGCCTCGATGCGCGATCCCGCCGGCCGCAATGCCGAAGCCGCGCAAGCGCTCAGCGCCAAGGGCGGTCGCCCGGTGCGGACGATCGTCGGCCAGTCGTTCGGTGCGGATGCGGTCAACGATGCCACCGCCCCCGTCCAGCAGAGCGTGGTCAACGCGCTCGGCCTGGGCTTCCTCGCCACGATCGACTGAATCTCGTGCCGGGGAGCCGTCGCGCTCCCCGGAATTTTCCTGGAGTTTCCCGTCATGACCGAGACCGTCGATCTCGTCCGCGCCTTCTACGCCGCGCTCGCCCGGGGCGATGTGCCGGGGCTGCTCGGCCTGCTGCACCCCGATTTGGAATGGACCGAGGCCGAGGGCTTCCCCTATTTCAGCGGCACCTGGCGCCGCCCGGCCGACGTGCTCGAAAGGCTGATCCAGCCCTTGATGCGCGATTGGGACAATTTCTCGGCGGTCGCTGAGGATTTCATCGCCGAGGGTGACCGGGTGGTGAGCCTGGGCGCCTATGCCGGCACCTCCAAGCAGACCGGCAAGGCGATGCGCGCGGCCTTCGCGCATGTCTGGCGCGTCGCCGACGGCACGCTGCGGCGTTTCGATATGTATACCGACACGCTGCTGGTCGATCGGGCGCTGCGGCCATGAGCGCGACGGTCGCCATCGTCACCGGCGCGAGCCGGGGGATCGGGCGCGCGACCGCGCTCCGGCTCGCCGCCGATTTTGGCGCGGTCGCGATCATCGCGCGCACCGCTGAGGCGCTCGCTCCGGTCGCGAGGGCGATTGCGGCGGCGGGGGCAACACCGCTCCCGCTCGCATATGATCTGCGCGAACCGGCTGCGGCGGGGGCGATCGTCACCGCCGTCACCGATCGCTTCGGGCGGATCGACGCGCTCGCCAACATCGTCGGCGCGGTGCCGCAGGCCGATCTGTTCGCGATGACCGATGCCGAATGGGATGACGGACTGTCGCTCAAATTCCACGGCATGCGGCGGCTGACGATCGCGGCCTGGCCGGCACTCGCCGCCGGGCGCGGGCGGGTGGTGATCACCTCGGGCACTTCGGCGATCACCCCCAAAGCGGCGTTCGCGGCGGTGGGATCGATCAACGCTGCGATCGCCGCGCTTGCCAAGGCCTTCGCCGAGCGTGGCAAGAAGGATGGTGTCGCCGTCAACGCGCTGCTCCCAGGTCCGGTGATGACCGACCGTCGCCGGGCTATGCTCGGCCGCTATGCCGAAGCACACGGCCTGACGCTCGACGCCGCTACCAAAAGCTTCGCCGCCGAAAGCGGGATCACCCGCTACGGCACTCCTGAGGACATCGCCGAGGCGATGGCCTTCCCGCTCTCGCCCCGCGCGGCCTGGATCACCGGCACGACGCTGCGCGTCGACGGTGGTGAGATCGCGGCGGTTTAAAACCAGCATCAAACGGATACCTGCCGATGCGTCCCTCCGGTTATCTCACCCGCCCCGATTATCGCGTCGACCTGCTGCGGCGCTCCAATCGCGTTACCGCACATCACCGCGGGCGCCGGCTCGCCGCGAGCGACCGGGCTATTTTGGTCGATGAGCAGGATCATGCGCTCGTTTGTTATTTTCCACGGTCCGATGTCGATATCACAGTGCTGCTCCCGATACCTACGCACAAGACGCACTGCCCGTTCAAGGGTGATGCGGATTACTGGGCGTTGCCCGAGTCGCCTGGTCAGCCCGTTGCTTGGAGCTATGCCGAGCCATATAACGAAGTCGCGGCCTTGGCCGGGCATGTCGCGTTCTACCAGGACCGGGTCGATGTCATCCTCGGTCCCAAAGCAGGGTGAGCGTCATGAACGTCCCTTCGAGCGATGTCGCTTTCACGCCCGCCGTGAAAGCGGTGCAGACCCGGCGCGGATCGCGCGGTGCCTATGCGGCGATGGAGGCCAAAGGGGGATTCCGCACCGCGATCGACGCACGGTTGCTGGAAGCGCTGGCCATGGCGAACAGCGCCTATTTCGTCACCGCCAGCGCCGATGGCCAGCCCTATGCCCAGCATCGCGGCGGCCCGCGTGGTTTCATTCGGGTGGTGGATGACCACACCATCGGCTTCGCCGACTATAGCGGCAACCGACAATACATCTCGACCGGCAACCTCTCCGAAAACCCGCAGGCGTTCCTGTTCCTGATGGAGTATGCGCATCGCCGGCGGGTGAAGATCTGGGGCCGCGCCCGCGTGATCGAGGGCGACGCCGCGCTCAACGCCAAGCTGATGCCGGCAGGCTACAAAGCGGCGGCCGAGGCGGTGATCCTGTTCGAGATCGTCGCCTGGGACTTGAACTGCCCGCAGCACATCCCGCAGAAATTCGACGCCGAGGACGTCGCCGCCGCGCTTGGCGAGCGGGACGCGCGCATCGCCGCGTTGGAGGCCGAAGTAGAACGTTTGAGAGGAAATGCCCAATGAGCCGCCCACCGCTGCCCCCCTTCACCGATGCGAGCGCCGCCGAAAAGGCGCGGCTGGCCGAGGATGCGTGGAACAGCCGCGATCCCGCGCGGGTCGCGCTCGCCTATACCCCCGGGAGCCAATGGCGGAACCGCGCCGAGTTCATCACCGGCCGCGCCGAGATCGAGGCGTTCCTGCGCCGCAAATGGGCGCGCGAGCTCGACTACCGGCTGATCAAGGAGGTGTGGACCCATGCCGGCAACCGCATCGCGGTGCGCTTCGCCTATGAATATCGCGACGATAGCGGCAGCTGGTTCCGGGCCTATGGCAACGAGAATTGGCAGTTCGACGCCGAAGGATTGATGGAGCGCCGCATCGCGAGCATCAACGAACATCCCATCGACGAGAGCGAGCGCAAGTTCCGCTGGCCGCTCGGACGCCGGCCGGACGATCATCCGGGGCTTAGCGATCTCGGGCTTTAGGGGCGGGGCGGGGGCTTAATCGACGAGCGCGACGAGCCGGAACCGTTCGCACCACAGCCGCATGTCGTCGGCGAACCCGCCGTTGCGCTCGAAATAGTCGCGATGCGCCCGGCGCCAGAAATCGAGCGACAAGTCGCCTTCGCCCTCGTCGCGCGCGAAAGCCGCGTCGACCTCGGCGAAGTGCCGCTCGCGTATTTCGACTGTCTCGATCACCGCGCGCGGGATGCCTTTGCCATCGAGCACGACCGAGCGTTCGCCGGGTTCGCTCGGGCCAATATGGTGCGCCGACCAGCAGGTCGCGGTCTTTCGCCCGGCGATCACCAGCGCGAGCAGCGCGTCGGCAAGCGCCGCCGAGTCACCAAAGGCGAAGCGCTCCAGCCCTGCGACGCTCTCGGCGGACACCCGCGCGGTCATTCCGCCGCTTCCTGCCGCCGCCGAGACCGCGCGAGCCGGGGCGTGCGCTCGATCTCCGCGGCATCCTTGATCGCCTTGCGCAGGGTGTCCCGCTTGTCGTGGATCGAGGCGATCACCGGCCCAACCGCTACACCGAGGTCGGTCAACACCGCCTCGGCGAGCTGCAGCGAGCTTTCGAGGGTTTCGGGCACCGCGTCGGTCACCCCCGCCTTGTAAAGCTCGGCGGCGTGGTCGGTGTCGCGCGCGCGGGCGATGATCGTAAGATTGGGCACCCAGCCGCGCACCCGGCGAGTGAGGTGGACGGTCAGCACCGGATCGTCCATCGTCAAAACCAGCGCCTGGGCGCGCCCCAGGTTGAGCCGATCGACCAATTCGCTGCGCGAGACGTCCCCGAACAGCACCGCATAGCCCTCGCGCCGCGCGGCGGTGACGCAATCGATATCGGCCTCGACCGCGACATAGCTTTTACCGTGCATCGCCAGCATGTCCGCGACCATCCGCCCGACACGGCCAAAGCCGATGACGACGACCCCCGCGCCTTCAGGCGGGATGATTTCCTCGGGGCGGTCGCTGCCCTGGCGCCGGTCGATCGCGCGCGCCGCGAGCCGCCCGAGAGAAGCGAGCATCGGCGTGAGCGTGAGGCCAAGCGCGGTCACGATCTCCCAGAAATTGATCGTCGCCGGCGCGATCATCGCGCTGCCCGCCGCCGTCGCGAGCACGATCAGCGTGGTTTCCGACGGGCTGCCCATCATCACGCTTGTCTCGGCGGCGACCGAATTGCGCTGCCCGGCGAGCTTCAGCAGCGCGAAGGTGACGAGCGTCTTGATCGCGACCACCCCGGCGATCGCGCCCAGCAGCGCTTGCCAGTCCTTGGCCAGTTGCGCGAGATCGAGCCGCATCCCGACGCTGATCAGGAACACCCCCAGCGCCAATCCCTTGAATGGCGCGGTAATCACCTCGACCTCGCGATGATAATCGGTCTCGGCGATCAGCAGCCCGGCGAGCAGCGCGCCGATGATCGGCGACAGCCCCGCCGCCTCGGTCGCGAGGCTGGCGATTACCACCACCAGCAGCGAGGCGGCGAAGAACAGCTCGGGGCTCTTGGTCCGCGCGGCCTGGGCGAAGACGCGGGGCAGCACCAACCGTCCGATCAGGAAGATCGCGGCGATCGTCAGCCCGCCCGTCAGCAGCACTTGCAGCAACGCCGCGCTGTCGGCGCCGCCGGGGCCGAAGGCGGCCAGCGCGAACAGGATCGGCACCAGCGCCACATCCTCGAACAACAGCATCGCGAAGGCGAGTCGCCCGACCGGGGTCGCCGCGCCCGCGATCGGCAGCACCAGCGCGGTCGACGACAAGGCAAGCGCGATGCCAAGCCCGAGCGCGGCGAAGCTCGCCTGGCCGAACAGGATCAGCGCGGCGGCGATCAACAGGCCCGAGACGAACAGCTCGGCCGCGCCCAGCCCGAAAACCTCGCGGCGCAGCTCCCACAGGCGGCGGAACGACAGTTCCAGCCCGATCGAGAACAGCAACAGGATGATGCCGAACTCGGCGAAGGGCTCGATCGCCGGCGGATCGGTGATCGTGATGTGCCGCAGCCACGGGATTTCACCCGCCAGCCGCCCGAGCCCCGCCGGCCCGACGAGCACGCCGACCAGGATGAAGCCGATCACCGGGCTGATCCGCGCCCGCGCGAAGGCCGGGATCACCAGCCCCGCCGCGCCCAGAATCACCAGGACATCGGAATAGTCGTTGCTGGAGACGTGCAGGGCCATGCCGCGATGCTAGCGGGGCGGGGCGGGTTTGTCAGGCATGAGACGCGGGGAGGGCGTATGAAGACGCACCGCCCTAGCGCCGCCGTGTTCGCGGCGACGCCGAAGGCGCTGGACGTTACGCGAGCACGCTCCCCATCGCGGCTTCCAGATTGACGCGCACCGCCTCGAAGAATTGTTCGGTCGTCATCCACGGCTGGTCGGGGCCGATCAGGATCGCCAGGTCCTTGGTCATCTTGCCGTTCTCGACCGTTTCGATGCAGACGCGTTCCAGCGTTTCGGCGAAGGCCGTCACCTCCGGCGTGCCATCAAACTTGCCGCGATATTTGAGGCCCCCCGTCCAGGCGAAGATCGAGGCGATCGGGTTTGTCGAGGTTGCCTTGCCCTGCTGGTGCTGGCGATAATGGCGCGTGACGGTGCCGTGCGCGGCTTCCGCTTCCACCGTCTTGCCATCGGGGGTGAGCAGCACCGAGGTCATCAGCCCGAGCGAGCCAAACCCTTGCGCCACTTGGTCCGACTGAACGTCGCCATCATAGTTCTTGCAGGCCCAGACGAATTCGCCGTGCCACTTGAGTGCCGAGGCGACCATGTCGTCGATCAGGCGATGCTCATAGACGATGCCGGCTTCCTTGAAGCGGTCGGCGAATTCGGCCTCGAACACCTCGGCGAACAGATCCTTGAAGCGGCCATCATAGGCCTTCAGGATCGTGTTCTTGGTCGAGAGATAGACCGGCCAGCCGCGGCCGAGGCCGTAATGGAAGGAAGCGCGCGCGAAATCGCGGATCGAATCGTCGAGATTGTACATCCCCATCGCGACGCCCGAGGAGGGGTAGTTGAACACTTCCTCCTCGATCACCTGGCCATCCTCGCCCTCCCACTTCATGGTCAGCTTGCCGGGGCCGGGGACGCGGAAATCGGTCGCGCGGTACTGGTCGCCAAAGGCATGGCGGCCGACGACGATCGGCTTGGTCCAGCCCGGGATCAGCCGGGGTACATTGCGGATCACGATCGGCTCGCGGAACACCACGCCGCCCAGGATGTTGCGGATCGTCCCATTGGGCGATTTCCACATCTTCTTCAGGCCAAACTCGGTGACGCGCGCCTCGTCCGGCGTGATCGTCGCGCACTTCACGCCGACGCCATATTTCTGGATCGCGCGGGCTGATTCCACCGTCACCCGGTCGTCGGTCGCGTCGCGGTGCTCGATGCCCAGGTCGTAATAATCGAGGTCAATGTCGAGATAGGGAAGGATGAGCCGCTCGCGGATCCATTGCCAGATGATGCGGGTCATCTCGTCGCCGTCGATCTCCACGACGGGCGTCTTCACCTTGATCTTCGCCATCGATTGCTCGCTTGTTCCTTAGGGAGGGAAAGCGCAAGCTCTAGGGCCAAGGCCAGCGCCGATCAACCGCCCGGCGCACGCGGGGGACGTCCGGCTTGCGGAGAATTGCGGCATTGAAAAGGCAGACGGCGCGGGTTAGCCTTCGCCCGATGGGGTATCCCGATAAACCGCCGTCCCAGTCGAGCCGCCACCTGGGCAGTGTCAAATGGCGCTTTCCGGAGGTGCATCCGGAAGGGCGCAAATATGTTCTGATCGCCGCGGTCGCGACGTTCGTGTCGCTGTTCGTCTGGTCGTTCATCACCTGGCCACTGATCGGACTGACGATCTGGGTGGCCGCGTTCTTCCGCGATCCGGTGCGGGTGACGCCGGTGGGCGACGATCTGCTGGTGAGCCCGGCCGATGGGCTGGTGACGCTGATCGAGCGCGTGCCTGTGCCGCGCGAACTCGCCGGCCCTCAGGCGCTGGGCGACGCGCCGATGCTGCGCGTGTCGATCTTCATGAGCGTGTTCGACGTGCATATCAATCGCACCCCCATCGCGGGCACGATCCGGCAGGTCGTCTATATCTCTGGCCGCTTCCTCAACGCCGATCTCGACAAGGCGAGCGAGGAGAATGAACGCCAGCACATCGTGGTCGAGGGGCGCGACGGGCGGCGGATCGGCTTCACCCAGATCGCCGGGCTGGTCGCGCGGCGGATCGTGCCGTTCGTGAAGCCGGGCGACATGGTCGCCGTGGGTCAGCGCGTCGGGCTGATCCGCTTCGGCAGCCGGGTCGACGTCTATCTGCCGGATGACATGGTATGCCAGGTGACGCTCGGCCAGCGCGCGGTGGCGGGCGAGACAGTGATCGCGCGGGTCGGCGCGGCGCCGACGGTCGGGGTGGCCCAATAAACGGTTGGTTTAGCGATAGGGCATGTCCGTTGCGTTCGTGGCGCGGCAATGCATTCGCGCTGGCGAATGTGGCGGGCGGGCGCTTTTTGCCCAAATTTCGTCGCGACCGCGGGAATTTGGGTCTTGCTTCGCCGCATGGTCTTTCCCGACGGAGGCGGGTGCCTGGCTGCCCGCCATCGGTTCGACCGCCGCGCGGTTTGGCGAGGTTGCGGCGCTTCGATAGGGGAGCGACTGCAACAGCGAGCGCAAGACCCGGCGGGCGGCACCCGTGAGCAATCGCCGTCGCCCGCGCGCTGGCTTGCCGCTGCGCGCCGTCGCCCCCAATGCGGTCACCGCGCTCGCGCTCTGCTCGGGGCTGACCGGGGTGCGTTTCGCGATTTCGGGCGATTGGTCGCTCGCGGTGACGATGGTGCTGCTCGCGGCCGTGCTGGACGGGCTCGATGGCAGCGTCGCGCGGCTGGTACGCGGGGAAAGCCGGTTCGGCGCGGAGCTCGATTCGCTTTCGGATGCGATCTCCTTTGGCGTCGCGCCGGCGCTGATCCTCTACCTCTGGTCGCTCCAGACCTTGCCACGCTTCGGCTGGCTGAGCGCGCTCCTGCTCGCGGTGTTCTGCGCGCTGCGGCTGGCCCGGTTCAACGCGGCGATCGATGTGGCCGATCAACCCCACAAATCCGCGGGATTTTTCACCGGGGTGCCGGCGCCGGCGGGGGCGGGGCTGGCGATGCTGCCGCTCTATCTGTGGCTGCTGAGTGGATGGCCAACGCTGCGGGCGCCCTGGCTGGTCGCGCCCTGGGTCGCGTGCATCGCCCTGCTGATGATCTCCAGCATCGCCACGTTCAGCCCACGATCGCTCCGTCTGCGACGAGCGGTCCGGTTCGAGGCGATCGCGGTGATCGTGCTTCTAGGCGCCGCCTTCGCGTCGGCGCCCTGGCACCTGCTTTCGATCCTGAGCGGCGCGTATCTGCTCAGCATCCCGTTCAGCGCGCGGGCCTTCGCGCGGGTCAGGCAGCGGCGCGCCAAGCAGGCGCCATCGCCGTGACGACGCGAGGCGCCGGGCGCGGCGACGGCAAAGCGGCGGTCGTCGCCCCCGCGACTTCCGGGCTCCGCAGCAACTTCAGGATCCGCGGGAGCGCGGGCAGCAACGTATCAAGGAAAATCTGAGCGACCAGAACCAAGGCGCTTCCGAAGAGGACCGTACCGAGCAGAGCCATCATTACCCAACTCCCTGTCACACCATCATTTTCGCGGCGAGCGTAACGCGCTACCGCGACGCGCTGTTCCCGTTCGCTTTGTAATCCTACTATGTTCCATCAATGTTCCACGTGTCAACCCTTCATCTCCGGCCTTGATTTCGCGGCGCCGCTGGCGTATGCGCGCCGCCTCAACCCCGCATGGGAAGCGCTCATACCGGTGTCGGCTTGCAGCTGATCACGGCTTCCCAGAGGTGAAACCGGAAAGGAAATGATTATGGCGGCTCCTGTCGTCACCATGCAGCAATTGCTCGAGACTGGCGCGCATTTCGGTCACCAGACCCACCGCTGGAACCCGAAGATGAAGCCTTACATCTTTGGCGAGCGCAACGGCGTCCACATCCTCGATCTGTCGCAGTCGGTGCCACTTTTTGCGCGCGCGCTCGATTTCATCTCGGCGACGGTCGCCGCCGGCGGCAAGGTGCTGTTCGTCGGCACCAAGCGCCAGGCGCAGGAGCCGGTCGCCGAGGCCGCGCGCCGTTCGGGCCAGCATTTCGTCAACCACCGCTGGCTGGGCGGGATGCTCACCAACTGGAAGACCATCTCGGGCTCGATCAAGCGCCTGAAGATGCTGGAAGAGCGTCTGTCGGGCGACACCGCCGGCCTGACCAAGAAGGAAGTGCTGCAGCTGACCCGCGAGCGCGACAAGCTCGAGCTGTCACTGGGCGGCATCCGCGACATGGGCGGCATCCCCGACGTGATGTTCGTGATCGACGCGAACAAGGAAGAGCTGGCGATCAAGGAAGCCAATACGCTGGGCATTCCGGTTGTCGCGATCCTCGATTCGAACGTCTCGCCCGATGGCATCGCTTTCCCGGTGCCGGGCAATGACGATGCGAGCCGCGCGATCCGTCTGTACTGCGAGGCGATCGCGATCGCCGCGACCCGTGGCGGCCAGGAAGCGCAGGCGCGCTACACCGGCGACATCGGCGCGCTCGACGAGCCGCTGCCCGAGGCGGCGCTCGACGTCGCGCCCGAGGCCTATGCCGAGCAGCCCGGTGACGTCGCCGCGACCGAGACCCCCGCGCTCGACGCCTGAACCGTCGCCGAACTGACACAAGGGCGGGATAGGCGCGAAGGCCTGTCCCGCCCGTCATCATGTTGAACCCATTAAAGGACCAGGATCATGGCCGAAGTCACTGCCGCCACCGTCAAGGAACTGCGCGAGAAGAGCGGTGCGGGGATGATGGACTGCAAAAAGGCGCTCGCCGAAACCGGCGGCGACATGGATGCGGCGATGGATTGGCTGCGCACCAAGGGCCTCGCCGCCGCCGCCAAGAAGTCGAGCCGCACCGCGGCCGAAGGGCTGATCGGGATCGCCGTCGCCGGTACCAAGGGCGCGGCGATCGAGGTGAACTCGGAGACCGATTTCGTCGCCAAGAACGATATCTTCCAGGCGTTCGTCCGCGAAGTCACGCAGATCTCGCTTGAACAGGGCGATGATCTGGCGGTGATCAAGGCAGCGGCGATGGCCTCGGGCAAGACCGTCGAGGAGCAGCTCGTCGCCAATATCGCGACGATCGGCGAGAACCAGAACCTGCGCCGCGCGCGTCGGCTGGAAGTGAAGGCCGGCGCGGTGGTGCCCTATGTCCACAATTCGGTGGCGCCGGGCCTCGGCAAGATCGGCGTGCTCGTGGCGCTGGAGAGCGAGGCGGGCGCGGATGTGCTGGAGCCGCTGGGCAAGCAGATCGCGATGCACATCGCCGCCGCTTTCCCGCTCGCGCTGCGCGAGGACGAACTCGATGCCGAGGTGATTGAGCGCGAGCGCGCGATCGCCACCGAAAAGGCGGCCGAGAGCGGCAAGCCCGCCGACATCGTCGCCAAGATGGTCGATGGCGCGATCGCCAAGTACCGCAAGGAAAATGCGCTGCTCAGCCAGCTGCTGGTGATGGACGGCAAGACCAAGATCGCCGACTTCGTGGCGCAAGCCGCGAAGCAGGCGGGCAGCGACATCCAGCTGACCAGCTATGTCCGCTTCCAGCTGGGCGAGGGGATCGAGAAGGAAGCCAGCGATTTCGCCGCCGAAGTCGCCAAGGTTTCGGGCGTGCCGCAGCCGGGCGCCTGATCGCGTTATCGGGTGCCGGGGTCGTTGTGCCCCGGCACCTGATTCGCCTTGCAATTCCCGGTCGCGCGCCTAAGGTCCGCGCCACTTCAGCCCCGGACCCGTGATGACGATCCCCCACTTCAAGCGCATCCTCCTGAAGCTATCGGGCGAGGTCCTGATGGGCCAGCAGCAGTTCGGGATTGATCCGGCGACGGTCGATCGCGTCGCCGGGGAGATCGCGGCGGCCAAGCAGGCGGGTCATGAGATGTGCGTCGTCGTTGGCGGCGGCAACATCTTTCGCGGGCTGGCGGGCGCCGCCAAGGGCTTCGACCGGACGAGCGCCGACTATATGGGGATGCTCGCGACCGTGATGAACGCGATCGCGGTGCAGAACGCGCTGGAGAAGATGGGCGTCGAAACCCGCGTCCAGTCAGCGATCCCGATGGCGAGCGTGTGCGAGCCCTATATCCGCCGCCGGGCGATCCGGCACATGGAAAAGGGCCGGATCGTGATCTTCGCGGCCGGCACCGGCAATCCGTTCTTCACCACCGACACCGCCGCTGCCTTGCGCGCCGCCGAGATGAACTGCGACGCGCTGTTCAAGGGCACCAGCGTCGACGGCGTGTACAACGCCGACCCGAAGAAGGACGCGAGCGCGACGCGCTACGAAACGCTCGGCTTCGGCCGTGTCCTCGCCGACAATCTGAAGGTGATGGACGCGGCCGCGGTCGCTTTGTGTCGTGAAAACAACATCCCGATCGTGGTGTTCAACATCCGCAAGGAAGGCAATCTCGCCTCGGTGATGGAGGGCGAGGGCACCTATACGATCGTGCAGAACCTGGAGAGCTGAAGACCATGCCCGCCTATGACAAGGCCGATCTGGAGCGTCGTATGCACGGCGCGGTGGAAGCGCTGAAAAGTGATCTGGGCGGGCTGCGCACCGGCCGCGCGAGCGTGACCTTGCTCGATCCGGTGACGGTCGAGGTTTATGGCAGCCATATGCCGCTCAATCAGGTCGCGACCGTCTCCACGCCCGAGGCGCGGCTGATTTCGGTGCAGGTGTGGGATCGCTCGAATGTGGGCGCGGCGGACAAGGCGATCCGCTCGGCGGGGCTGGGGCTGAACCCGATCGTCGACGGGCAGACGCTGCGCATCCCGATCCCCGATCTGACCGAGGAACGCCGCAAGGAGCTCGCCAAGCTCGCTGGCCAATATGCCGAAAAAGCGCGCATCGCGGTGCGCAACGTCCGCCGCGACGGCATGGACGCGCTCAAGACCGACGAGAAGAAGGGCGTGATGAGCGAGGACGAGCGCAAGCGCGGCGAGACCGAGGTGCAGAAGCTCACCGACGCGACCGTCGCCGAGATCGACGCCGCGGCAAGCGCCAAGGAAAAGGAAATTCTCGGCAAGTGAGTGCCCGGGCCGCCCCGGTGCCGCAGGCGGCCACGGGGACGGGCGCGATGCCGCGCCACGTCGCGATCATCATGGACGGCAATGGCCGCTGGGCCAAGGCGCGCTTCCTGCCGCGCCTCGCCGGGCACAAGGCGGGGGTGGAAGCGGTGCGCCGGGTGACGCGCCACGCGCGCCGGCTCGGCATCGAGGCGCTGACGCTTTATGCCTTCTCCTCCGAGAACTGGCGCCGTCCAGACGAGGAAGTGAGCGACCTGACCGGGCTGCTCAAGCATTTCATCCGCGCCGATCTGAACGAGCTGGTGCGCGAGAATGTGCGACTGCGGGTGATCGGTGACTATCGCCGCTTCGGTGCCGAGGCGAGCGCGCTGATCGACGACGCGCTCGCGCGCACCGCCGCCAACACCGGCCCGCTGCTGGTGATCGCGCTCAATTATGGCTCGCAGGTCGAGCTGGCCCATGCCGCGCGGCTACTGGCCGAGCGGGTCGCGCGGGGCGAAATATCGGCGGAGGCGATCACGCCCGACGCGATCGAGGCCGAGCTGGAGACGCGTGCGCTGCCGCCGCTCGATCTGCTGATCCGCACCTCGGGCGAGTGCCGCCTCTCCAACTTCCTGCTGTGGCAGGCGGCCTATGCCGAATTGCTGTTCGTCGACACGCTCTGGCCCGATTTCGACGAAGCAGCGTTCGAGGCGGCGATCGCGCAATTCGGCCAAAGGCAGCGCCGCTTCGGGGGGCTATGAGCCGCGCGCCTTCCGAACTCGCCGCGCGGATCGCGGTGGGGGCGGTGCTGGTGGCCGTGGCGCTCTCCGCGCTGTGGCTAGGGAGCCATGCCTTCTGGCTGCTCTGTGTGCTGATGGCGCTGGGGGTGCTTTATGAATGGGCGGCGCTTGACGAAGCGAGCGCGGGAACCAAGCGGCTGGCGCAGCTCGCGTTGATGGTGCCGCTTGCGCTGCTGTCGCCGCTGGCGATCGTCGCGCCGGCGCCGCACGTGCCGTATTTCCTGGCGCTGGGATTGATCTTCGGCGCGGCGCTGTTCGTGCAAGGGGTGACGCGGCGCGGGTTTCTGGCGGCGGGCGTCGTTTATGCGGGGCTTCCGGTGCTGGCGCTGCTGTGGCTGCGCGATCAGCCGCGGGGTCTTGAGTTCACCTTCTGGACGCTGGGGCTGGTGTGGGCGTGCGACATCGGCGCCTATTTCGCGGGGCGGACGATCGGCGGCGCGCGGCTGGCGCCGGCGATCAGCCCGAACAAGACCTGGGCGGGCGCGATCGGTGGCGTGGTATTGGCGAGCATCGTCGCGGCGCTGCTCCATTGGCGCACCGGGCTGCCCTGGCGGCTGACGCTCGCGACGCCGGTGCTCGCGATGCTGGCGGAAGGGGGCGACCTGTTCGAAAGCTGGCTGAAACGCCGCGCCGGGGTGAAGGATAGCGGCACACTCTTGCCCGGCCATGGCGGCTTGCTAGACCGGCTCGATGGTTTGGTGCCGGTGGCGCCGGTGGCGGCGTTCCTGGTGATGCTGCCGCGTTTGCAGGGATATTGGGGATGAAGACGGTAACGATTTTGGGCGCGACCGGATCGATCGGCAGCTCGACGCTCGATCTGATCGAGCGCGCGCCCGAGGCATTCGACGTGGTAGCGCTGACCGCCAATTGCGATGTCGAAAAGCTCGCGGCGGCGGCAATCCGAACCAATGCCAAGCTGGCCGTCGTCGCCGATGATGGCTGCTATGTGGCGCTGAAGGAGCGGCTCGCCGGCACCGGGATCGAGGCGGCGGCGGGGGCCGACGCGGTATGCGACGCCGCGCGCGCGGGCGCCGAGTGGACGATGGCGGCGATCGTTGGGTGCGCCGGACTCAAACCCAGCATGGCGGCGGTCGAACAGGGCAAGACGGTCGCGCTCGCCAACAAGGAAGCGCTCGTCTCGGCGGGCGACGTGATGACCGCCGCGGTCGCCCGGCATGGCGCGACACTGCTGCCGGTCGATAGCGAGCATAACGCCGTCTATCAGTGTTTCGATCACGCCGCTCCCGGCCGGGTCGCGCGGGTGATCCTGACGGCGAGTGGCGGCCCGTTCCGCGACACCCCCGCCGATCAGATGGCGGCGATCACGCCAGCCCAGGCGGTCGCGCATCCCAATTGGTCGATGGGTGCGAAGATCAGCGTCGATTCGGCGACGCTGATGAACAAGGGCCTTGAACTGATCGAGGCGTTCCACCTGTTCCCGATCACCGCCGATCAGCTGGACGTGGTGGTCCACCGCCAATCGGTGATCCATTCGATGGTCGAATATGTCGATGGCTCGGTGCTCGCGCAGCTCGGCACGCCCGATATGCGCACGCCGATTGCCTATACCCTCGCCTGGCCCGACCGGATGGTGACGCCGGGGCCGCGGCTCGACCTCGCGGCGATTGGCAGGCTTGATTTCCAGGCGCCTGATTTCGATCGTTTTCCGTGCCTGAAGCTCGCGCTCGATTGCCTGAAGGCGGGCGGGGCGCGGCCGATCATTCTGAACGCCGCGAACGAAATCGCGGTCGCGGCGTTTCTAGCGGGGCGCGCGGGTTTTCTTGAAATTGCCGCAATCGTCGCGGATACGCTCGAGGGCTATGATCCGGCCGCGCCGGAAACGCTCGACGCGGTGCTGGCGATCGATGCCGAGGCGAGGCGCCTGGCCGGTGAGCGGGTGAAGGAAAGTGTCGCTTGAGTCAGTCACCCGGCCTGCTGATTACCCTGCTCGCGTTCGTGCTGGTGATCGGCCCGCTCGTGTTCGTGCACGAGCTTGGCCATTATTTGGTCGGCCGCTGGTGCGGGGTGAAGGCGGACGAATTCTCGATCGGCTTTGGGCGCGAGCTGTTCGGCCTCACCGATAAGCGCGGCACGCGCTGGCGCTTTGGCTGGCTGCCGATCGGCGGCTATGTGAAGTTCGCCGGCGACATGGACCCGTCGAGCCGCACCGACCCAGACTGGCTGGCGCTGCCCGCCGAGGAGCGCGCCAAGACCTTTCCGGCCAAGCCCGTTTGGCAGCGCGCGCTGATCGTCGCGGCCGGGCCGCTCACCAATTTCCTCGTCGCACTGCTCATCCTGGCGGGTTTCGCGATGGCGATCGGCGAGGCGCGGGTGCCGACCACCGTGGGCCTGGTCGAGCCGGGGAGCGCCGCCGCGACGGCCGGCCTGCGCCCGGGCGACCGCATCACCGCACTCGGCGGGCGCCCTGTCGATCAGTTCCAGCAGATGGTCGATTATGTCCGGTTGCGGCCGGGCGCCCGCGTCCGGATCGATTACAGCCGCGCCGGCGCACCGCGATCCACCGAAGCGGTGGTCGGCACGACGGTGGTGCGCGATCGGTTCGGCAACATCGCTAGGATGGGCCGGCTCGGGCTCGGCTATGATCCCGCGACGGTGCGCTACGACCGTGTCGGCCTGCTGGAGGCGCCGCGCGCCGCGCTGACGCAGATGGGCCGCTTGCTGGGCATGATGCGCGACACGATCGGCCAGATCATCGTCGGCGAACGATCTGTGAAGGAACTTGGCGGCCCATTGCAAATCGCCAAGGTTTCGGGCGAACAATTGGCGCAGGGAACCGCCAGCTTCGTTTATCTGATCGCGCTGGTCTCGATTAATCTTGCAGTCATCAACCTGCTGCCAGTGCCGGTGCTGGATGGCGGCCACCTGCTGTTCTATGCGATCGAGGCGGTGCGGCGGCGTCCGGTCGACGCGCGGGTGATGGACTTGGCGTTTCGCGGCGGGCTGGCGGCGGTGCTCGCGCTGATGCTGATGGTGACGATCAACGATCTGGGTTCTTTTGGGCTTTGGAGTCGCTTGGCCGGCTTGATCGGCTGAACGGCTTGAGGCAGGGCGGGCGGGGAGCGCGCGCCGAGGGTTGGTTTGGGGTGAAATGGTGACGGTTACGGAATCACACGGCGCGGCGCGTCTGGCAGTCGGGCTGCTCGCGGGAACGATCTTGGGTGGTCTGCCCGTGCTCGCCCATGCCCAGGAAGCGGCGCCCGCGCCGCAGGCCAGCACCGCGCCCGCTTCCGCGCCGCAGCCCGGCACGCCGCCCGCCGCTCCGGCCACGCCAGCGCCCGAACAGTCGCGTGTCATCAAGTCGATCCGGGTCGAAGGCTCGCAGCGGATCGAGCCCGAAACGGTGCTGTCGTACACCAAGCTGCGCATTGGCGATAACTTCACCAACGAAACGCTCGATCGGGCGATCAAGGATCTGCAGGCGAGCGACCTGTTCGCCGATGTCCAGATCGAGGGCGCGCTGACCGGCGACATCGTCGTGCGCATCCGCGAGAATCCCATCATCAACCGCGTGATCTTCGAGGGCAATCGCCGGCTGAAGCAGGACAAGATCGACAAGGAGATCAAGCTCAAGCCCCGCCAGATCTTCACCCGCACCGCGGTGCGCCAGGACGTGCAGCGGATCATCGAGCTGTACCGCCGCCAGGGCCGTTTCGCCGCCTCGGTCAGCCCGAAGATGGTCTCGCTCGACCAGAACCGCGTGGACGTGATCTTCGAGGTGAACGAGGGGCCGAAGTCGCAGGTCCGCCAGATCAACATCATCGGCAACAACGTGTTTTCTGACGCCAAACTGCGCGCGCAGATGGCGACCAAGCAGGCGCGACTGTTGACGTTGCTCAGCTCGAACACCGGCTATGACCAGGACCGGCTGGCCTATGACCAGCAGAAGCTGCGCCAATTCTACCTCACCGAAGGCTATGCCGATTTCAAGGTGATCTCGGCGGTCGCCGAACTGACGCCCGACAAGCGCGATTTCATCATCACGTACGTGGTCGAAGAGGGCAAACGCTACAAGTTTGGCGACGTGACGGTCGACAGCGATATCCGCGATTTTGACAATAAACGGCTCGCCGCTTCGCTGCCTGCTAGAAAGGGCGATTGGTACAACGCTAAGAAGGTCGAGGACTCGATCGAGCAGATCAACAACACCGCCGGCCTTTACGGCTATGCGTTCAGCGACGTGAACCCGCAATATCGGCCGGATCGCGACGCGCTGACCCTGTCGATCGAGTTCCATATCGAGCAGCAGCAGCGCACTTATGTCGAGCGGATCGACGTCAACGGCAATACGCTGACCCAGGACAAGGTGATCCGCCGCGAAATCCGCCTGAACGAAGGCGATGCGTTCAACCGCTTCCTCGTGAAGCGGTCGCAGGACCGCATCAATTCGCTCGGCTTTTTCCAGGACAAGCTGGAGATCAAGGAAAAGCCGGGCACCGCGCCCGACCGCGTGATCCTGGAAACCAATGTCGAGGAACGCTCGACGGGTGAGTTGAATCTCTCGGTCGGCTTTTCGAGCCTTGAGCAGTTTGTTGTCCAGGCGGCGGTGCGCCAGCGCAATTTCCGGGGCAAGGGCCAGGAATTGCGGCTGAGCGGCAGCTATTCGCAATTCGCGCGGTCGGTTGAGGCTGGCTTCACCGAACCTTATCTGTTCGATCGCAATATCGGGCTTGGCTTCGATATATACCGACGCGATTACAATAACTTCAACTTCCTGAACAGCAATCGCAACAACACCTATAGCCAGGTGTCCACCGGGTTCAGCGTGCGCGTGGGCGTGCCGCTCACCGAATATTGGTCGCTCAGCGGGCGCTACACCTTGCAGCAGGACCAGATCGGGCTGGGGGCGAATTTCTTCGACCAGAACGGCCAGTGCGACGTGCTGACGGCGGGCCGCTTCCTGTGCGAACAGCTCGGCACCCGGGTGACCTCGGCGATTGGCTTCACGCTGTTGTACGACAGCCTCAACAGCCGCTTGCGCCCCACCGCCGGGCGGCGCCTGTCGATCAACGCCGATCTGGCGGGGCTGGGCGGCGATGTGCGCTATGCCCGGCTCGCGACCAATTTCTCGCAATTCAAGAGCATCGGCGCCGGCTTCATCCTCTCGTTCCAGGCCGAGGGCGGCTATATCGTGCCCCTACAGGGCGGCCCGGCGCCGGGGGTCGATCCGATCCGGATCAACGACCGCTTCTATCTGGGCGAGCCCAATTTCCGCGGCTTCCAGATCCGCGGCGTCGGCCCGCGCGTGCTGCGCGCGGCATTTATCGACGATCCGGTGACGGGGGCGCAGATCGTCGATCCGAACCGCCGCAACTATCAGGACGACGCGATCGGCGGCCGCACTTATTACCACGGCCGGATCGAGCTGGAATTGCCGCTCGGCTCGGGCGCGCGCGAGCTGGGGCTGCGTCCGTCGATCTATACCGATATCGGCGCATTGTTCGGCGTGCGCCGCCCGCTGCCTACGGCCAATTTCGTGCGGGGCGCGAACCCGATAACGGGCCGGGATGAAGTGCTGCCGTTCTGTCAGCTGGGAACGCTGGGCGTTACCGGCCGCGATCCCGCGCTTCCGGGCAGCGGCCTGCTGGCCTGTCTTGACGGCACCGGCACGGTGGTCGCCCAGCCCATCGCGGCCTTTTCGGAGCAGTTCGTCGGCGATACGCCGTTGCCGCGTATCTCGGTCGGCATTGGCGTGAACTGGAACTCGCCGTTCGGGCCGCTGCGGATCGACGTCGCCCGCGCGATCGTGTCGCGCTTTGGCGATGATACCAAGCTCATCACTTTCAACGTAGGGACTCAATTCTAATGAAGACTTTGTTCAAGGCCGCCGGCCTTTCGACCGTGCTCGCCGCCGCCGCGCTGATCGCGCCCGCCGCCCAGGCGCAGACGCTGATCGTCGACGTCGACCAGATCTACAAGGACAGCACCGCCGCCAAGAGCGGGCAGCAGCAGATCGAGGCCAAGTACGGCAATCAGCTGCGCGGGCTGCAATCAAGCCTGGAAGCCGCGGTGAAGGATTGGAACACCCAGGTGGAAGCGGCGCAGAAGCTCGCCAAGCCCAACACCCCGCTGCCCGCCGCCACCCAGCAGTCGCTGGAAAAGGCGCGCGACACGCTGCAACAGGCGCAGGCGCGTTTCGAGGATGGGCGCCGCGAGGTGAACACCGTCGGCCAATATGTCCAGCTGCAGATCCTCGACAAGCTGATCCCGATCGCCGAGCAGATCCGCAAGGATCGCAAGGCGCAGGCGGTGATGCCGCGCGGCTCGGTGCTGGCGTTCGACCCGGCGCAGGACATCACCGCGACCGCATTGCAGCAGCTGAACGCGACCGTCACCACGGTGTCGATCACGCTGCCGCAGCAGCAGCAGGGCCAGGGCACCGCCGCGCCGACCCAGACCCCGGCGCCCGCCAACAAGCAGCCGCAGAGCCGCTGATGAGCGAGGACATCGCCGCCACCACGCTCGACATTCGCGGCGTGCTGGCGGCGCTGCCGCACCGCTATCCGATGCTGCTGGTCGATCGTGTCGCGCGCCTGGAGCGCGACCGGTCGATCACCGCGATCAAGGCGGTGAGCTTCAACGAAAGCTTCTTCCAGGGGCATTTCCCCGGTCGCCCGATCATGCCCGGCGTGCTGATCGTCGAGGCGCTGGCGCAGGCCGCCGGCGTGCTCGCGGTCGAGTCGCTCGGGCTCGCGGGCACGGGGAAGCTGGTCTATTTCATGGCGATCGAGGGCGCGAAGTTCCGCAAGCCGGTGGAGCCGGGCGTGCTGCTCGAACTCCACGCCGAATTCGTCCAGAAGCGCGCGAGCGTGTGCAAATTCGCCGGCCGGGCGAGCGTTGACGGTGCGCTGGTGGCCGAAGCGAACTTCACCGCGATGATCGCGGACCCGCCGGCGGCTTGAGCGGCCGGCGACGCGTCGCGCTTCGCCGCTGCGTCCCGCCGCCAAGTCCCGCGGGCGCTTAACGGAAGGGCGGCTCGTTGAACGCGCGCAGCTTGCGCGAGTGCAGCTTCGCGCCTTCGCGGCGCAACTGCTCGCACGCCTCGATCCCGATCTTCAGATGCTCGCCGATCGCGCGCTCGTAGAACAGGTTCGCCTGGCCTGGCAGCTTCACTTCGCCGTGCAAGGGCTTGTCGGAGACGCACAGCAGCGTCCCATAGGGCACGCGGAAGCGATAGCCTTGCGCGGCGATCGTCGCCGATTCCATGTCGATCCCCACCGCGCGGCTTTGCGAAAAGCGTAGCGCGGATTTCGAGTAGCGCAGCTCCCAGTTGCGATCGTCGGTGGTCACGATCGTGCCGGTGCGCAGCCGGCGCTTGAGCTCGTCGCCCGATTGGCCGGACACGGTTTCGGCCGCGCGGGCGAGCGCCAGTTGCACCTCCGCGATCGCCGGCACCGGGATTTCGGGGGGCAGCACGTCATCGAGCACATGGTCGTCGCGCAGATAGGCGTGCGCCAACACATAGTCGCCAATCCGCTGGCTGGGGCGCAGCCCGCCGCAATGGCCGATCATCAACCAAGCCTCGGGCCGCACCACCGCCAGGTGATCGGTGATCGTCTTGGCGTTGGAGGGGCCGACGCCGATGTTCACCAGCGTGATCCCGGTGCGATCGGGCGCGATCAGGTGATAGGCCGGCATCTGGTGCTTGCGCCACGCGCTGTCGGTCACGAGCTTGTCGGGATCGTCGCCCGCTTCGATCACGATGCCGCCGGCGCCCGAGACGGCGGTGTAGCGATTGTCCTCGTTCAGCTGCGCGCACGCCCAGCGGACGAATTCATCGACATAGCGGTGATAGTTGGTGAACAGCACATAGCGCTGCACATGCTCGGGCGGGGTGCCCGTATAGTGCCGCAGCCGCGCCAGGCTGAAATCGGTGCGCAGCCCGTCGAACAGCGCGAGCGGACGCACATCCTCGCCCGCCCAAAGCCCGTCGGCGATCTCGTCGCCGATATGGGCGAGTTCGGTCGCCGGGAAATGGCGGGCGAGTTCGGTCGCGGAAACCGTGTCCAGGCTCAGCCCGTGGCCGGCGTCGAGCACATAGGGGAAGGGGATCTCCTGCCGGCCGGGCGCGACTTCGACATCGACGTCGTAATCCTCGAGCAGCAGCGTCAGCTGTTCGGTGAGATAGCCCGCGAACACTCCCGGCTTGGTGACGCTGATCGCGTAGCGACCGGGATCGACCAGCCGGCCGAAGCTGCGCATCGGCGCGGGACGATCGGGGCCGCCGCGATAGGTCAGGCGGATTTCGGGATAAGCGAAGCTGCCATCGTGGCGGCTGGCGCTGGGCGGCGGGGTGCCGTCGCGCAGATAAGCCTCCAGCGCCGTTTGCAGGCGGGCGACGGAGGCGGAATAGAGCTGTTCGAGCTCGGCGACGATCTGAGCGGCTTTTGTCATCCACTCAGCGCTAAGCGAGCAAGATGGCAGGCGCAAGACAAAGCCCGGCGCGCCATGGCGGCCGGGCTTAAAGTCGTCAGGCGGTGTGGCCGGCCTTGGCGCCGCTCTTGCCGCCAGCCTTGTTCTTCTTGGCCGCGCCGCCGGTATCGCCGGTCAGGTCGCTGCCCGACTCCTCGAACAGCTTCTTGACGCCGTAGCTCGCGCCCGCCGCCGCGGCGACCACGCCGCCGGCGATCGCCGCGCTTGTCAGCGGACGTTCCTTGAACGCTTCGATCGTGCTGTCCACCGCTTGGCCGATCGCTTCCTGAGCGCGCAGCAGCAGCGATTTGGCTTCATCGGCGGCATAGCCCGCGGTTTCGCTGATGCTCGCCGCGCTATCCTCGGCGATCGTCTTCGCCTTGTCGGTCAGCGTCTGGGTGTCGGCCTGGTTGTGGGTGTCGGTCATCGCCCTCATCCTTTCGCGTGCGCAAAAATCGCTCCACCCCCAACGACTTCGCCCCCATCGGCGTTCCGGCGGCGCGCCTTTTTTGGCCGGCGCGCCGCCGTTATCGTCAGCCGAGCTGCTCGAGCAGGTAATCGGCCGAGCTGACGCGGAACTCGCCCGGCGCCTCGACATGGAGCTGCTTCACCACGCCGTCTTCCACCAGCATCGCATAGCGCTGGCTGCGGGTGCCCATGCCGAACTTGCTGCCGTCCATCGTCAAGCCCACCGCCTCGGCGAAGGCGCCATTGCCGTCCGAAAGCATCGTCACGCCCTCGGCGCCGCTCGCCTTGGCCCAGGCGCCCATCACGAAGGCGTCGTTCACCGCGGTGCAGGCGATTTCATCGACGCCCTTGGCCTTCAGCTCCGCCGCCTTTTCCACGAAGCCCGGCAGATGCCGCGCCGAGCAGGTGGGGGTGAAGGCGCCCGGCACCGCGAACAGCGCGACTTTGCGCCCGGCGAAGAAGGTGCCGCTGTCCACCGCTTCCAGCCCACCCTCGCCGGGCTTGGTGAAAGTTGCCTGGGGAAGTTTGTCGCCAACCTGAATCGTCATCTTCGGAGCTCTCCATTATGTGCAATTCGCTCCTTCGCTCTAGGCGAGGCCCGCGGGCTTGGGAAGCGCGGTGCGCCGCGACGCGGGGCGGGTTTACGCCGAGCGGTGCTAGGCTAGAAGGGGCTTCGCGCGTTTACAGCCGAAAGCGAGATGAGGTATCCCGATGGCGCTTCCTTATCTGACCGGCCAGTTCCTGGTCGCGCTGCCGGGCATTGGCGATCCCAATTTCGAGCGATCGACCATCGCGCTGTGCGCGCATGACGCCAGCGGCGCGTTTGGAGTCGCGATCGGCGACCCTTTCGACGATCTGCGGCTCCACGCGATGCTCGAACAGATCGGCATTGGCGCCGACGATGTGGACGACGCGACGGTGCTGATCGGCGGCCCGGTCGAACCCGGGCGCGGTTTCGTGCTCCACAGCCGCGATTGGAGCGGGCAGGACACGATCGATGTCGCGGCGCGCTGGGCGCTTTCGGGCACGATCGACGTGCTGCGCGCGATCGCGGAGGGGCGGGGGCCGAGCCGCTGGCAGATCGCGCTGGGGTATGCCGGCTGGGACGCGGGCCAGCTTGATGCCGAGATGCGGCGCCACGGCTGGCTCAGCGTCGACACCGATGCGTCGCTGATCTTCGACGTGCCGCCCGAGGATCGCTGGGCGGAGGCGTTGCACCGCGCCGGCGTGGACCCACGCCTGCTGAGCGTCGAATCGGGGCATGTTTGAAGGACTGCACCGGCCCGCGGGTCCGCGTGAGCGGCATCGCCTTCCAAAACAGATCATATAAAGACATCTTTATATTTGATCCCGAAGCGCCACGGCGCTAAGGCGCGCGGCAGGGCGCCCGGGCCGAGCCGGGGCCGCCGCAACCTTTTTTCGGGAGATTTCCACGTGGCCACCGTTCTCGATCGCGCCAACGATTATGTCGTTGCCGACATCACCCTCGCTGATTTCGGCCGCAAGGAAATCGCGATCGCCGAAACCGAGATGCCCGGCCTGATGGCGCTGCGCGCCGAATATGGCGCCGCGCAGCCGCTGAAGGGCGCGCGCATCACCGGATCGCTGCATATGACGATCCAGACCGCGGTGCTGATCGAAACGCTGACCGCGCTCGGCGCCGAAGTCCGCTGGGCGACCTGCAACATCTTCTCGACCCAGGATCACGCCGCCGCCGCCATCGCCGCCTCGGGCGTGCCGGTGTTCGCGATCAAGGGTGAGAGCCTGGCCGATTACTGGGACTATGTCGGCCGCATCTTCGATTGGGACGACGGCAATGGCCAGACCGCCAACCTGATCCTCGACGATGGCGGCGACGCGACGATGTTCGCGCTGTGGGGCGCCAAGCTCGAAGCCGGCGCGACCCTGCCCGAGCCCGAAAATGCCGAGGAAGTCGAATTCCAGCGCGCGCTGAAGGAATTCATCGCCAAGAAGCCCGGCTACCTCACCGAGACGGTGAAGAACATCAAGGGCGTGTCGGAAGAGACCACCACCGGCGTCCACCGCCTGTACCACATCGCCAAGAAGGGCGAGCTGCCCTTCCCGGCGATCAACGTGAACGATTCGGTCACCAAGTCGAAGTTCGACAATCTCTATGGCTGCAAGGAATCGCTGGTCGACGCGATCCGCCGCGGCACCGATGTGATGCTCGCCGGCAAGGTGGCGACCGTCGCGGGCTTCGGCGACGTGGGCAAGGGTTCGGCGGCATCGCTCCGCAACGGCGGCGCGCGCGTGCTCGTCACCGAAATCGATCCCATCTGCGCGCTGCAGGCCGCGATGGAAGGCTATGAAGTCGTGACGATGGAAGAAGCCGTCACTCGGTCGGACATTTTCGTCACCGCGACCGGCAACGCCGATGTCATCACCGCCGATCACATGAAGGCGATGAAGAACATGGCGATCGTCTGCAACATCGGCCATTTCGACAGCGAAATCCAGATTTCGGCACTGTCGAACTACAAGTGGACCGAAGTGAAGCCGCAGGTCGATCTGGTCGAATTCCCCGATGGCAAGCAGATCATCATCCTGTCGAAGGGCCGGCTGGTGAACCTGGGCAACGCGACCGGCCATCCGAGCTTCGTGATGTCGGCGAGCTTCACCAACCAGACGCTCGCGCAGATCGAGCTGTTCACCAAGGCCGATCAGTATAAGAACGACGTCTATGTGCTGCCCAAGCATCTCGACGAGAAGGTGGCGGCGCTTCACTTGGAAAAGCTGGGCGTGAAGCTCACCCAGCTCAACCAGAAGCAGGCCGATTATATCGGCGTGCCGGTGGCGGGTCCGTTCAAGCCCGACCATTATCGCTACTGATCGCGCTTCCCGGGGCGGCGCGCGCGCCGCTCCGGTTGCATCCCGGTCGCATCGCTCTAGAACCGCGAGCATGAGCTTGCCGCTGCGGCGCCGGACCGCCCGATGATCACGCTGACGCCTGTGGCCGCGTCGCTTATCGGCGCGGCGTTGGGGGGCTTGGTGCTGCTCGGCACCGGGCTGTTTTTCGCGGGCCTCAGGCTGCGCGGCGAAGCCCGGGCGGTGCTTGAGCGTGCCGCGCGGCTCGACGGGCTGGTCCGGGAATGCCCCGCGCAGGCGCTTTTGGTCGCGAGCGACGGCGGCGTGCAGCTGCCGCGGCAGGTGCAGGACTGGCTAGGCCTGCCCCGCCCGGCCGCGTTCCTCGCCGATCTCCAGCAGGGCGAGACGGGGCTTTCGCCCCAGGATCTGGCGGCCCTCACCGCCGACGTCGCCGCCGCGCACAAGGCCGCCCGCCCGTTCGAGCGGCTGGTCCGCGCCCAGGGCAGCACCCGCCAGCTCCGCCTGCGCGGCGGGCGCGGGCAGGGCGGCGTGGTCGTCTGGGTGTTCGACGAAACCGAGAACGCCGCCACCGTCGAGCGCCTGTCCGCCGACGCGGCCCAGGCGCACGCCGCGTTCGACGCGCTGACCGCGCTGATCGAGGCGGCGCCGATGCCGATGTGGTATCGCGGGCCGGACCTGAAGCTGATGATGGTCAATTCGGCCTATGTCGCCGCCGTCGAGGGCGCGGACGCCGATGACGTGCTGGCGCGCGGGCTCGAACTGGTCGACGAGGCCGCGCTCACCACCGCGCTCGCCGCGCGCGAGCAAGGCCGGCCCGTCAGCACCACGCTCCCCGCGACGATCCGTGGCGCGCGGCGGATGCAGCGGCTGTACGACGTGCCGTTGCCCGGCGGGGGATTGGCGGGGTTCGCGGTGGATATCGACGACCTGGAACAGGCGCAGGGCGACCTGAAACGGTTCGGCGAGGCACAGCGCGGGATGCTCGACCGCCTGTCGGCGGGCGTCGCCCAGTTCAGCGGCGAGCGGGCGCTGATCTTCGCCAACCAGCCCTTCCAGCGGCTGTTCGCGCTGCCCCCCGACTGGCTCGCCCAGCGCCCCGAGTTCGACCGCGTGCTCGAGCGGATGCGCGACGCCAAGCGCCTGCCCGAAGTACGCGATTTCCCCGCCTGGAAGGCCGAACACCGCGACTGGTTCACCGCCCCCGGCCAGATCGAGGAGGCGTGGCACCTGCCCGGCGGCACCCATCTGCGGATCGTCGCCCAGCCCATGCCCGATGGCGGGCTGCTGCTGATCTTCGAGGATCGCACCGAACAGGTGCAGCTGGCGAGCGCGCGCGATACGCTGCTCCGGGTGCGCACCGCGACGTTCGACAATCTGTTCGAGGCGGTGGGTGTGTTCGCCGCCGATGGCCGGTTGCAGCTGTGGAACAACCGTTTCCGCCTCGCCTGGGGGTTCGAGGAGGCCTATCTGGCGAGCCATCCCCGCGTCGACGCGCTCGCCAAGGCTGCCGAGCCCAAGCTCGCCAAACCGGGCAAGGCGGTGCTGATCAGCGAGATGGTGCGCTCGGCCACGCTCGACCGGCAGCAGCGCGGCGGGCGGCTCGCTTTCGCCGATGGCCGTCACTTTGAGTTCGCGGCGGTGCCGTTGCCCGACGGCAATGCGCTGTTCACGATGATCGATGAGACCGACAGCCGCAAGATCGAGCAGGCCTTGCGCGATCGCAACGAGGCATTGGAGGCGGCGGACCGCGTCAAGACCGCGTTCGTCGCCAATATGAGCTACGAGTTGCGCACCCCGCTCACGGCGATCAGTGGCTTTGGGCAGATGCTGGAGGGTGGGCTGGCGGGGCCGCTGCCCGAGGCCGCGGGAGGGTATGTTCGCGCGATTCTGGAAGCGTCCGAGCGGCTCGGCACGCTGGTCGACAATGTCCTCGCGCTGACGGAGGAGGGCCGGGCGCCACCCGTCGCCCAAGCCCAGGTCGCGCTGGCGCCGCTTGCCGAGCGGGTCGCCGCTAAGCTGCGACCGGCGGTGACGGCGCGGCGGATCGACTTCGCAGCCGATCTGCACGATGCCGGCCTACTTTCTGGCGATGAAGAGAAATTGGCGCAGATGATCGAGAATCTGCTGCGTCATGCGCTGTCCGGCACGCCCGAGGGCGGGCGGGTATTGCTCCGCACGGACCGCGAGGGCGAGCGGGCACGCATCATCGTTTCCGACAATGGCCGGGGGATGACCAAGGCGGCGATCGCGCGGGCTTTTGATCGCTTCGCCGAGCCCGCGATCACGCGTGGCGGGGAACGCGCGCTGGGGCTTGGCCTGCCGCTCGCCCGTCAGATCGCCGAAGCGCATGGCGGCGCGATCGAGCTGCTTTCCGAGCGCGGGCAGGGGACGCTGATCACCGTAACCCTGCCGGTACGGCCATGATCCTGCGCTCGCTCGCGGACAGCCTGGCGCTCGGCGCACGGCTGGCCGACCTGGTGGGACCGGGTGACGTCATAACGCTTTCCGGGCCGCTGGGCGCGGGCAAGACGAGCATCGCCCGCGGGCTGCTGAATGCGCTTGGCCTCGCCGGCGAGGCACCAAGCCCGAGCTATGCGATCGTCCAGCCCTATGGCCCGCCCGAGCTGCGGTTGCCGGTGCTTCATGTCGATCTCTACCGAATCGAGGATGTGGCCGAACTCGAGGAACTGGGGCTCGACGAGGCGCTGGACGACTCGGCGCTGCTCATCGAATGGCCCGAACGCGCGCCGGGGCGCTGGCCCCAGGCGCTCGCCCTCAGGCTGGCCGTGCTGCCGGACGGCGCTCGACGCTTGACGGCGCATGTCCCCTCGGCTTGGGAAGGGCGATGGCAGACCTGACTCCTCCCGCCGGCGCGCGGGCTTTTCTGGATGCGTTGGGCTGGCGCGACGCGACGATCACCCCCCTTGCCGGTGACGCCTCGTTTCGCCGGTATTTTCGGGTGACCGCGAGCACGCGGCGAGCGATCCTGATGGACGCCCCGCCACCGCATGAGGATCCCCGGCCGTTCCTGAAGGTCGCGCACTGGCTGTATGATCGCGGCTTCGGTGCGCCCGAGATATATGGGGAGGCGCTGGAGCAAGGCCTGGTGCTGCTCGAGGATTTCGGCAACGACCGGATGCGCGAGGCGATCGACGCCGGGGCGCCCGCCGAACCACTTTATGCCAGGGCGGTCGAAACGCTGATACGGCTCCACCGCGAGCCCGCCGGTCCGTTCGCGCCGCACGATCTGGCGCTGCTTACCCAGGGCACCGAGACCTTTGCCCAATGGTATTGCGGCACGCTCGGCATCGACATCGCGGGCTATGCCGATGCTTGGGCGCAGGTTCTACCGGGCGCGCTGCCCGAGACGCCGGTAACGACGCTGCGCGATTATCATGCCGAGAACCTGATGCTGCTTCCTGGCGGGAGGCTCGGGCTGCTCGATTTTCAGGACGCGACCGCCGGACATCCGGGCTATGATCTGGTGTCGCTGCTGCAGGATGCCCGGCGCGACGTGGAGCCCGAGATCGAGGCGGCGATGCTTGATCTATACTGCCGTGACACCGGCGGCGGGGAGACGTTCCGTACCGCATATCATATCTTAGGAGCACAGCGTAATACGCGAATTATCGGAGTCTTTACCAGGCTATGGAAGCGTGACGGCAAGCCGCGTTACCCCGCGCTCTGCCCGCGGGTGTGGCGCTATCTAGAACGCGATCTGGCGCACCCCGCGCTGGCGCCGGTAAAGGCGTGGTTCGACGCGCATCTTCCCGCCGGCCTGCGCGGCGATCCGATGCTGCTTTCGGCCCAAGCCGCATGACGGTGTTCGCGCTGCGGCCCGATCCGGGGGTGCCCGTGCCCGAGACCGCGATGGTAATGGCCGCCGGGCTCGGCAAAAGGATGCGCCCGCTCACCGCGACGCGGCCCAAGCCGCTGGTCGAGGTGGCGGGCAAGGCACTGCTCGACCATGCGCTCGAACGTTTGCGCGCGGCCGGGGTGAAGCGTGCGGTGGTGAACGTCCATTACCTCGCGGACGCGCTCGAAGCGCATCTCAAGAACCGCGACTACGGCCTTGAAATTATTATCTCTGACGAGCGCGAGCAGCTCATGGAGACCGGCGGCGGGCTGGTGAAGGCGCTGCCGCTGCTGGGCGAACGGCCCTTTCTGTCGGTGAATAGCGACAATCTGTGGATTGATGGCCCCGTCGATTCGATCCGCGCGTTGGCAGCGGCGTGGGATGGGGCGCGGATGGATGCGCTGCTGCTGATGGTGCCGTTCGCCCGCGCGCATTGCCATGGCGGGCAGGGGGATTTTCATCTCGACGCGGCTGGCATGATCGTCGGCCGGCGCAAGCCGGGACGGTTGGCGCCATTCGTGTGGACCGGCGTGCAGATTCTCCATCCCCGCCTCATCACGGATGCGCCCGAAGGGCCGTTCTCGACCAATTTGTTCTGGAACCGTGCGATCGAAGCGGGGCGGGCCTTTGGCATTGTTCATGGCGGGCTGTGGTTCGATGTCGGTACCCCGCGTGCGATCCCGGTCGCCGAGGCGATGCTCGCCGATGGCTGACGCGCGCTCCAAGCAGACGGATGCACCCGTCGACTTGGAGATCGTGCCCGATGAAAAGGCCGCGCGCGGCCTGGCGCTCTACACTATCCCCGCGCATCGCGCCTTCGCCGACGCGCTCGCCGCCGGGCTGATCCGGCGCTTTGGCGGCGATCCGTTATCGCTCGCGCGTGGGTTGGTGCTGCTGCCCAATAATCGCGCGGTGCGCACCGTGACCGACGCTTTCGTACGAGCGAGCGGCGGCGGGCTGCTGCTGCCCCGGCTGGTGCCGATCGGCGCGGTCGAGCTGGGCGAAGGGCTCGCCGCTGCGCTCGATCCGGTGGGTGAAGCGCCGGTGGCGCCCGCCATCGCGCCGCTGGAACGGCGGATGATCCTGGCGCGGCTGGTGAGCGAGGCGCGCGCGCGTGCCGGCGAGGCCGTCGATGGCGCCGAGGCGGTGCGGCTCGCGGGGGAGCTTGCGGAAACGCTCGACCAGCTGCTCGTCGAGGAGGTTGCGCCCACTAAACTTCGTGCGATCGAGCCGGGCGGAGCATTGCAGGCGCATTGGGAGCAGGCGCTCGCCTTGTTCGACATCGTGCTCGATGCCTGGCCCAAGGCGCTGGCGGAGCGCGGGCGGATCGAGCTGGCCGAGCGGCGCGCGCGGCTGCTCGATGCGCTCGGCCGGCGCTGGCGTGCGGCGCCGCCGGACGGTTTCGTGTGCGCGGCGGGCATCACCAGCGCTGCGCCAGGCATCGCGCGGCTGCTCCGGGTCGTCGCCGGGCTGCCCCGGGGCCTTGTGGTGCTGCCTGATCTGGCGATCACCATGGACGAGACCGAGTGGCGGGCGCTGACCCCCGAACCTCCGCGCCGCCCGATCGAGACGCACCCACAATTCCAGCTCAAGCTCCTGCTCGACCGCATGGGTGTCGCACGAGAGGAGTTTTCGGTGTGGCGCGAGGGCGGCGGGCATGACGCCCCCGCCGCGCGCGGCCGCGCCGTCGCCGAGGCGCTGGCGCCGGCGGAATTTACCCATCGCTGGACGACGCTCCCCGCCGAGGCGCGGCGACTGTCGGGGGTGCGCGTCGCCGAACTCGCCAACCCCGCCGAGGAAGCCCAGGCGATCGCGCTCGCCCTGAGGGAGGCGCTGGAGGTGCCAGGCAAGACCGCCGCGCTCGTCACCCCTGATCGCGCGCTCGCGCGGCGGGTGGCGGCGCTGCTCGGTCGCTGGGGGGTGGCGATCGACGATTCCGCAGGGCGGCCGCTCTCCATCCTGCCGCCTGGAACGCTGCTGATCGCCCTCGCCGAGGCGGCGGTGCAGCGCTTCGCCCCGCTCGCGCTACTCGCCTTGCTCAAGCACCCATTGGTACGCGCGGGCGCGACACGGCTCGATTGGTTGGAGGGGGTGCGCGGGCTCGACCTGGTGCTGCGCGGGCCGCGACCCGCACCGGGGCTGGACGGGATCACCACGGCGCTCGCCGCGGCTGGCGATACCGAGGCCGCGGACTGGTGGCGCGAGGCGGTAGCTTTGCTCACCCCGCTGGAGGCGAGCTTCGCGGCGGGGCCACAGCCGCTCGACCTGCTCGTCGCGGCAGTGCGCGAGGGGGCGCAGGCGCTGTGCGGCGACGCGCTCTGGGCAGGCCCTGCTGGGCGCGCCGCCGCCGATCTGCTGGCCGACCTGGAAGCGCAGGCGCGGCTGGGGCCGCCGCGCACCGATCCGCGCGCGCTGCCTGAGCTGCTCCGTCTGCTCGCCGCCGAATGCGCAGTGCGGCCACCCCAGGGCGGCCATCCCCGGCTCGCGATCTATGGCCTGATCGAGGCGCGACTGCAGACCGCCGATCTGATGGTGCTCGGCGGGCTCAACGAGAGCGTATGGCCGGGACAGAGCGCGCCCGATCCGTGGCTCGCGCCGCGCATCCGCGCTGAACTTGGCCTTCCGGGGCTCGACCGGCGGGTAGGGCTCGCCGCGCATGATCTCGCGAGCGCGCTGGGCGCGCCGGAAGTGCTGCTCACCCGCGCCAAGCGCGACGCCAAGGGGCCGGCGATTGCGTCGCGCTTCTGGCTGCGACTACAGGCGTTGACGGGGGGGCTGCCGCGCCGGCGCGATCTTGAGCATTTCGCACAAGCCATTGATACTCCAGCCGGCTTTGATCCCGCCAAACGCCCCGAGCCTTGCCCGCCAGCGGCGCTGCGGCCGAAGCGCATCTCGGTGACCGAGGTCGATCGCCTGAAGGCTGATCCGTTCGCTTTCTACGCCAAGCGCGTGCTCGGCCTCGCCCCGCTCGACGCGGTGGATGCCGATCCAAGTGCCGCGTGGCGCGGCACGGCGGTCCACGCCATCCTCGAAGCGTGGGCGCGCGACGATGCCTGCGCGCCCGGCAAGCTGCGCGCTCGCGCCGAAACGCTGATGCGGGCGCCTGGCACCCATCCGCTGCTCCGCGCGCTGTGGCAGCCCCGGCTGATCGAGGCGATCGACTGGATCGCGCGCGAAACCCAGCAGCTCGTCGAGCAGGGCCGGCGGGTGATCGCGGTCGAGCAATCGGGCATGATCGATTTGGCCGGCGTGCAGCTGAGGGGCAAGGCCGATCGCATCGACCGCACCGCCGACGGCGGGCTGGTGGTGATTGACTATAAGACCGGCAAGGCGCCCTCCGCCAAGGCGGTGCGCGCGGGGTTCAGCTTGCAGCTCGGGCTGCTCGGCTTGATCGCCGAGCGCGGCGGGTTCGAGGGGGTGAACGGCACGGCGAGCGATTTCGAATATTGGTCGCTCGCCAAGCAGGGCGACCAGTTCGGCCACATCACCCGGCCGGTCCACGCCGAGGGTGCGCGTGACCTGATCCGGACGGACGAGTTCACTACCATCGTTGCCGCGCAATTCACCGTCGCCGCCGCCGACTGGCTGACCGGGGACGCGCCGTTCACCGCGAAGCTTCATCCCGACTACGCACCCTATGGCGATTACGACCAGCTGATGCGCCTGGAAGAATGGTATGGCCGCTGACCTGCTCCCTCAGCTGAGAGACAATCAGGCGCGGGCAAGCGCGCCCGATGGACATGTGTGGCTCGCGGCTTCCGCTGGCACCGGCAAGACCCAGGTGCTGGCCGCGCGCGTCTATCGGCTGCTGCTGCGCGGCACCGAACCGGGGGCGATCCTGTGCCTCACTTTCACCAAGGCCGGTGCGGCGGAGATGGCGGCGCGGATCAGCGCCCGGCTCGCCGCCTGGGTGCGGATGCCCGAGCCCGACCTGAAGAAGGATCTGTTCGCGCTGGGGGAGGACCATAACGACCCGGCGCTCGTCGCCCGGGCGCGGGTGCTGTTCGCCAAGCTGCTCGACGCGCCGGGGGGCGGCTTACGCATCCAGACCATCCACGGCTTCTGCCAGGCCTTGCTATCCGCCTTCCCGCTCGAGGCGGGGCTGGTGCCGGGCTTCCGCCCGATCGAGGGGCGCGAGGAAGCGGTGCTCGCGCGCGAAACGCTGGCCGAGCTGCTGGTAACCGCCGAGCGCGAGGGGCGGCTGGGGCTGGTCGACGCGGTCGGCGCCCTTAGCCTGCGGCTGGGGGAGGGCGGCGCCGAGGATTTCCTGCGCGCCTGTGCCAGGGCGCATGGCGCGCTCGCCGGGCTGCCTGGGCTGAAACCCTATGTGCGGCGGATGCTCGATCTGCCGCTTGGCGATCTGGACGAGGCGCTGGCCGAGGCGTGCGCCGATGATCTCTTTGACGTCGGCGGGCTGAAGCGCATTGCCGCCGCCAACCGCGCCTGGGGTACGGCGCAGGGCCTGGATCATGCGGACCGCGCCGACCATTGGCTCGCCGCCGCGCCGGCGGCGCGGGTGGAACTGCTCGACGACCTGAAGGGCATCGCCTTCACCGGCAAAGGCGAACCCCGCAAATATTCCGCCAAGCTGCTCGCCTTCGAACCCGATTATGCCGAGCTTGCGATCGCGCTGGGGACGCGCTGCGCCGACTTGCTCGCGACTGCCGAACGCGCGCGCTATGCCGATTTGCTGGCCGCCGGGCTGGAGGCGGGACGTGCTTATGCCGATGCCTATGCAGCCGCCAAGCGAACGCGCGGTCTGGTCGATTTCGAGGATTTGATCCAGGCGACCGTCGCGTTGCTCGATCAGCCCGGCATCAGCGAGTGGGTACGCTACAAGCTCGATCTTTCGACCGAGCATATCCTGGTGGACGAGGCGCAGGACACCAACATCGCGCAGTGGCGCATCATCGCCGCGATGGCCGCCGAATTCTTCGCCGGCGAGGGCACGCGGTCGCATCGCACGCTGTTCGTGGTGGGTGATTACAAGCAAGCGATATTCGGCTTTCAGGGCACCGATCCGGTAAATTTCGCCGCCGCCGAGCAGAGTTTCGGCGCGCAGGCGTTGGCGGCATACGATAAGGATTTAGGGTTAGGGACGCCCTGGCGGCGGCTGTCGCTCACGCATAGTTTCCGCTCGACCCGCCCGATCCTGGAATTCGTCGACGCCGCGATCGACGCGCTGCCGCCGCCCGGCATGGGCCTGATGGCGTCGCGTGAACCACATGCGAGCGAAGTGCCGGGCGCCGGCGTCGTTGAACTCTGGCCCCCTGTCACCGGTGTGGAGGAAGTGGCCGGCGAGGAAGAATGGCTGGGCGACCATGTCCGCGCGCTCGCGACGCGGATCGCCAGGCGAATCAAGGCGTGGCTCGATCCCGCTAATCCGTTGCTGCTGGGCGCCAAGGGACGGCCGCTCGCGGCAGGCGACGTCATGGTGCTGGTGAAGCGCCGGGGCGAGCTGGCCGCGCTGATCGTCGCGCGACTTTATGCCGAGGGCGTGCCGGTCGCGGGCGTCGATCGGTTGCGGCTGAACGCGCCGCTGGCGGTGCAGGATCTGCTCGCGGCTTTGCGCTTCGCGCTCCAGCCGGGGGACGATCTCGCGCTCGCGTCGCTGCTGGTGTCGCCGCTGATCGGCTGGAGTCAGGAGGAGTTGCTCGCCGCCGCGGCGCCGCGGCGGACCGGGCTGTGGCGGCATCTGCGCGCGACCCAGAGCGACGAGCGGCTCGCGCCACTCTATGATCTGCTCAGCCGCGCCGATCTGGCGACGCCCTATCAGCTGCTCGAGCATCTCCTTTCCGGCCCGCTCGACGGGCGACGCAAGTTGCTGCGCCGGCTGGGGGCCGAGGCACGCGATCCGATCGACGAGCTGCTCGCTGCCGCGCTCGATTTCGAGGCGCTGGCGACGCCGACACTTCAGGCCTTCCTCGATTGGTTCGATCGCGGCGAGGTTGAAATCAAGCGCGAGGCCGAGGGTGGCGGCGGCGCGGTGCGGGTGATGACCGCACACGGCGCCAAGGGTCTGCAGGCGCCGCTGGTGATCCTGGCCGACGCCTGCGCCGATCCCGCCACCGCGCCGCGATCGCTGCTGCAATGGGAGCCGGAACAGGGCATCCGCTTCCCGATGCTGCGCCCGCGCGCGGCGGAGAAGAGCGGGCCGCTGGTCGCCCTGGTCGACGAAGCGGCGCGGCGCGAGCTGGAGGAGCACTGGCGGTTGTTCTACGTCGCCGCCACCCGCGCCGAGGAGCATCTCGTCATCACCGGCAGCCTGGGGCCGCGCGCGCAGGGCGTGCCGCCCGCGGCGAGCTGGTATGCTGCCGCCGACAAGGCGTTCAGCGCGCTGGGCGTCGCTGGGCAGGGCGAGCGCCGATTTTACGGCCATGTGCCGCAGCTGCCACGCGCGCTCAAAAGGCGTCCGGATGCTCTCACGCCGCCGCCGCCGCTGCCGGACTGGGTGCGAGCTCCCGCGCCGGTCGAGGCGCGCCCGCCGCGGCCGCTCGCCCCTTCCTCGCTCGGCGCCGATGCCGCGAGCGATCCGCCGCCGACCCCGGTGCTGCGCGCCGCTGCCGAGCGGGGCCGATTGGTCCATGCGCTGTTCGAGCGGCTGCCGGCGCTGCCGCGCGAGGCGCGCGAACCCGCCGCGCTCGCCTGGCTCGCCACCGCCGCGGCCGAACGCGCCGAGGCCGAGCGCGCGGCGATCGTGGCGGATGTTTGCGCTGTGCTCGATACCCCCGATTGGGCGCCGCTCTTCGCCCCCGAAGCGCTCGCCGAGGCGCCGATCGCGGCGGTAATCGGCGAAGGGCTGGTCGTCTCGGGCACGGTCGATCGCCTGCTGGTGCTGCCCGATCGCGTCCGGCTGGTGGATTTCAAGACCAGCCGCCGCGCGCCCGCCAGCCTCGACGAAATTCCGCGCTATCATCTGCGGCAGATGGCCGCCTATGCTGCGGCACTCGCGGTTATTTTTCCGGGCCGTACCATCGAGGCAGGGCTGCTCTATACCGCCGCGCCGCGCCTGTTCACGCTCGATGCGGCGACGCTTGCGGGGCACAAGCCCCGCTTGGTGCCGCCCGAGCAAAGCTTGGCCCCTGTGCCTTGAGCCCGCGTAACCGCCTGCCTAACTTCCCGCGTAATGACGATCAGTTGAAGGAGTCTCGAACCATGGCGACCAAGGCAATCAGCGATACCAGCTTTACCGACGACGTGCTCAGCGCGGACAAGCCCGTGCTCGTCGATTTCTGGGCGGACTGGTGTGGACCGTGCAAGATGATCGCGCCCGCGCTGGAAGAGCTTTCGGACGAGCTCGCCGATCAGGTGACGATCACGAAGGCGAATCTTGACGACGCGCCCGATTCGGCGGCGAAATATGGCATCCGCACGATCCCGAACCTGGTGCTTTTTAGGAATGGCGAGGAAGTCGCCCGCTTCAGCCGCGCGGCGCCGAAGGGGCAGCTGAAGGCGTGGCTGGAAGGCGCACTGGCCTGAGCCAACGGGATCAAGGCGGGAACAAACCCGCCTTATTCCGCCCGACGCGGGGCTGGATCATAAAGCCTGCCGGACCAACAGGGAGGCTTTATGGCACAGCGCAAGACCGCGCTCGATCACCTGAATAGCGGGCGTGAGCCGCACATCGTTCACATGATCCCGCCTGGCGCCCCCGGCTTTCGGGAAGCGCAGGGCGGGGCGATGGTCATCTCCTCGCCGCAAGAAGTGGATGCATTCGTCCGGCAAGTCGCGCCTGGCGAAGTTACGACGCTTGACGAACTGCGGGCGGCGATCGCGCGGCGGCATCAAGTGGCGGTGGCTTGCCCGGTATCGACCGCGATCTTCCTGAACATGTGCGCGCGCGCCGCCGAGGAACGCCGCGACATGGGCGTGCCCGGCGCCGAGCTGACGCCATGGTGGCGGGTGCTTAAAAAGGGCGGTTTTCTCAATCCCAAATATCCGGGCGGGGTCGAACGACAGGCCGAGTTGCTCGCGGCAGACGGTGTTCGCGCCGCGCCCCTGCGCAAACAACTCGCGGTGTTCGACTATGCGGCGCGGCTCCCTGCGCACTGGCGGCAGGCGAGTGAGGAGACGCCGCGGGTCTAGCTTCGATAATCGGCGTTGATGCTGATATAGCCGTGGGTCAGGTCGCACGTCCAAACCGTGGCGCGGCCATCGCCTAGCCCCAGGTCGACGCCAATCTCGATCTCGCTGCCCTTGAGATGCGCGGCAACGGGAGCCTCGTCATAGCCCTCGACCACCATCCCGCCGCGCGCGACCTCGGTGTCGCCGAAGCGGATACTGAGCAGATCGCGCTCGGCCGGCTCGCCCGCCTTGCCGACCGCCATCACGACGCGGCCCCAATTGGCGTCCTCGCCGGCGATTGCCGTCTTCACGAGCGGGGAATTGGCGATGGCGAAGCCGATGCGGCGCGCGCTGGCGTCGCTCTCGGCGCCGCTCACGTCGATGGTGATGAACTTGCGCGCGCCCTCGCCGTCGCGGACGACCAGTTGCGCGAGCATCCGGCAGAGATCGCCAAGCGCCGCTCGGAAGGCATCGGCCCCGCTGCTGTCGTGATCGCGCAGCACGGCGTTGCCCGCCGCGCTGGTCGCGAAGGCGAGCACGGTATCGCTGGTCGAGGTATCGCCATCGACGGTGATGCAATTGAACGTCGCGTCGCTCGCATCGGCAAGCGCCGATTGCAGGAATGCGGGCTCCACGGCGGCATCGGTAAAGATGAAGCCCAGCATCGTCGCCATGTCGGGGGCGATCATCCCCGAACCCTTGATGATGCCGGCAAGAGTGACGATCCGGCCGTCGACCACCGCTTGCGTCATCGCTCCCTTGGCGAAGGTGTCGGTGGTACCGATCGCCTCGGCCGCCGCCTGCCAGCTCGCCTCGGGCGCGGCGAAGGCGGCGGCGAGGCCGGCCTCGGCCTTGTCGATCGGCAGCGGCACGCCGATCACCCCGGTCGAGGCGACGAACACGTCCGATGGCTGGCAGCCAAGCTCTTGCGCGGCGCGCGCCGCGATCGCCTCCACCGCCGCGCGGCCGCGATTACCGGTGAAGGCGTTGGCGTTCCCGGCATTCACCACCAGTGCCCGCGCGCGGCCCAGCGGCAGCGCCGACCGGCACCACTCCACCTCGGGTGAGGGGCAGCGGCTGCGGGTGAGCACCCCGGCGACGCTCGTCCCTTCTGGCAATGTCGCAAGCGTCAGATCGGCGCGCTCCCAAGGCTTGTAGCCCGCGCGCGACACGCGAAGCGCGACGCCACCGACCGGCGGCAGCGCGGGGAAGGGCAGGGCGAGCGGGGAGGGGTGTGACATGGGCATCCTTTGGGCTAAGCTGGCGCGCGATAGCGAAAAGGGGCGTTAGCGTGGCGGCGGTTGAAGGCAAGATCGGGTTGATGGCGCTGGCGACAATGCTCGCCCAACCGGCATTGGCCGAGGGGCAGGCCAAGTCGGCCGGCGTCGCCCAGGCCGGGCCAGCCTCTTCCCCGGCGAAGGCCGGGGCCCAGTCGCGCGCCAAGCGCCATGTCGGCGTGACCAAAGCCGCTGGCGCACTGCTTGATCCTGGCCTTCGCCGGGGAAGTGGGGAAGGTTTGCCCGCGAAGGCGCCTGGCGCCGCTCCAGCCGCGGCTCCGGCTCCCGCGGCGGTCGGCACGCCGCCAGAACCCGTAGGCCGGGTCGCCGACTGGTTCCCCGCCGATGCCTATCCGCCGCAGGCCCGCGCCAAATCGCAGGAAGGCCAGACGGTTTATGCCGTCGAGCTCGATCCGGCGGGGCGCATCGTCCGATGCAATGTCGTCCAAAGCTCGGGTTCTGACCTTCTCGATTCGACCACCTGCACCCTGGTGATCTCGAACGGCCGCTTCCGTCCCGCGCGCGATGCCGCCGGCAAGCCCGTCGTCGGTCGCTATCAGGGGTCGATGCGCTGGAAGCTGGTCGAGGGACCGTCGAGCGAGGAATAGTGGACGTTTCGCCCGCAAATGCCTATGTCCCCCGGAATTACCATTCTCGACGGAACGAAGTGCCCCGCGTGACCCTGTTGCTGCTCTTGTCGGCGTTGCTTTCGGCCTTTGGCGGCGGTGTCGCGCCGGCGCGGTCGGTGGCGCCCGCTCAGGTCGCACAAGTGGCGGTGGTCGCCGAGGCTGCTTTGCCGATCGCGGTGGTCTCGACCCGTCCGATCCAACCGCGCGCATCGCGCCCGCCGGTCGCGCTGCTGGCGCGCATCACGCCGATCGCCCCGCTGCCGATCGAGCCGCATTGGGCCTGGCGTCGGCGCGAATAGCGCGCGCCTTCCTCGCTTCCCGCCCGATTTTAGCGCAGTGCCGCTGGCCGCGCCCGTTTTGCCATAGGAAATCATGATGTTCGGCAGCCTTGCCAAGACCTTGTTCGGCTCGTCCAACGATCGCTACGTCAAATCTCTTCAACCGCTGGTTGCCAAGATCAACGCGCTGGAGCCCCAGATTCAGGCGATGGACGACGCGACACTCGCCGCGCAGACGCTGCGTTTCCGCGAGCGGCTCGCCAATGGCGAAGCGCTCGACGCGCTGCTCCCCGAAGCCTTCGCCACGGTGCGCGAGGCGGCGCGGCGTACGCTCGGCCAGCGCCATTATGATGTGCAGCTCATCGGCGGCATCGTCCTCCATCGCGGCGAAATCGCCGAGATGCGCACGGGCGAGGGCAAGACGCTGGTGGCGACCCTAGCGACCTACTTGAACGCGCTGCCCGGCACCGGCGTCCATGTCGTGACGGTGAACGACTATCTCGCCCAGCGCGATGCCGACTGGATGGGGCAGGTCTATCGCTTCCTGGGGCTGACGGTCGGCGTCATCGTCCCCAATCTCACCGACGAACAGCGCCGTGAAGCCTATCACAGCGACATCACCTACGGCACGAACAACGAGTTCGGCTTCGATTATCTGCGCGACAACATGAAATATGATCGCGAATCGATGGTGCAGCGCCGGTTCAACTTCGCGATCGTCGACGAAGTCGACTCGATCCTGATCGACGAAGCGCGCACGCCGCTGATCATCTCCGGCCCCACCGACGACAAGACCGACCTGTATCTCGCGGTCGATGCGATCGTGAAGCAACTGGTGCCCGCTGATTATGATTTCGACGAGAAGCAGCGCTCGATCATCCTGACCGAGGACGGCACCGAAAAGGCCGAGCGGCTGCTGGAGGGCGCGGGGTTGCTTGAAGGTAGCAACCTCTATGATTTCGAGAACACGCAGGTCGTCCATCACCTGAACCAGGCGCTGCGCGCGAATGTGATGTTTAAGCGCGACACCGATTATATCGTGAAGGATGGCAAGGTCGTCATCATCGACGAATTCACCGGGCGCATGATGGATGGCCGCCGCTGGTCCGATGGTCTTCACCAGGCGGTCGAAGCGAAGGAAGGCGTGAACATCGAGCCGGAGAACCAGACGCTCGCCTCGATCACTTTCCAGAATTATTTCCGCATGTATCCCAAGCTGGGCGGCATGACCGGCACGGCGGCGACCGAGGCTTCCGAATTCTACGACATCTACAAGATGAACGTCGTCACCATCCCGACCAACGTGCCGGTGCAACGTGTCGACGAGGAGGACGAATTCTACAAGGACACCCAGGACAAGTTCAAAGCGATCGCCAAGAAAATCCGCGAACATGCCGAGCGCGGCCAGCCGGTGCTAGTCGGCACGGTCTCGATCGAAAAGTCCGAGTTGCTGTCCGAATTCCTCGAGCAAGAGGACGTGCCGCACAAGGTGCTGAACGCCCGCTTCCACGAGATGGAGGCGCATATCGTGGCGCAGGCGGGCCGTAAGGGCGCGGTGACGATCGCGACCAACATGGCCGGCCGCGGCACCGACATTCAGCTGGGCGGCAACGTCGAGTTCCGCGTCGCCGACGAGCTCGCCGAAATGCCGGAGGGTGAGGAGCGTGAGGCGGCGATCGCCCGGATCAAGGCGGAGGTCGCCGCTGAGAAGCAGGAAGTGCTCGCCGCCGGCGGGTTGTTCGTGCTTGGTACCGAGCGGCATGAAAGCCGCCGCATCGACAATCAGCTACGCGGCCGTTCGGGGCGCCAGGGCGACCCGGGCCTCAGCCGCTTCTACCTGTGCCTTGAGGACGATCTGCTGCGCATCTTTGGGCCGGACACGATGTTCTCCAGGATGATGCGATCGAACCTTGGCGATGGCGAGGCGATCAGCTCCAAATGGCTGTCGAAGGCGATCGAGACCGCGCAGAAGAAGGTCGAGGCGCGCAATTACGATATCCGCAAGCAGGTCGTCGAATATGACGACGTGATGAACGATCAGCGCAAGGTCGTGTATGAACAGCGCGCCGACATCATGGACGCCGAGACGGTGGGCGATGTCGTCGCCGACATGCGCGCCGAAACGGTCAACGCGATCGTCGGCGAGGCATGCCCGGTCGGCAGCTATCCCGAGCAATGGGACGTCGCCCGGCTCGCCGAGCGCGCGCGCGATCTGCTCGGAGTCGAGGCGCCGCTCGATGCGTGGCTGAAGGAGGAAGCGGTCGATCCCGAGCTGATCGAGGAACGGCTGCGCGACCTTGCCGACGCGCATGTCGCCGACAAGGCGAAGGAGCTGGAAGCGGCGACCTGGACCTCGATCGAAAAGTCGATCTTGCTCCAGAATCTGGATCATCACTGGAAGGAGCATCTCTCGACGCTCGATGCGCTGCGCCAGGTCGTCCACCTGCGCGCCTATGCGCAGAAGACGCCGATCAACGAGTATAAGCAGGAGGCGTTCGCCCTGTTCGAGCGGATGTTGAGCGCGATCCGCGAGGATGTGACCAAGACGCTGGCGCACGCGCAATTCCAGTTCCAGGCGCCGCCTGAACTGCCACCGCTGCCCGATTTCCTCACCAATCTGGGTGAACTGGAAGCGCCGCTCGATCTCGATCCGCAATCGCTCGGACTGGTGACGACGCGGCTGGCGCCGGCGCCGTTCTTCGCGGCGGGCGGCGAAGCGGCGCTCGCCGAACCGCTCAGCGACGAACCGGCCGAATGGGAAGGCCGGGTGAGCCGCAACGCCGCCTGCCCGTGCGGATCGGGCAAGAAGTATAAGCATTGCCACGGGGCGCTGGCTTAAGCCCGTGTTCCGTGCGAGCTAGGCCGGCGGCTGATCGTGTGCCGCCGGCCGACTTGCTCAGCTGGCGGTGGTGTTTTTCACCTTCGCCGCATATTCTTCAAAGTTTTTCTTGAAGACGATCGACAACTCATCGAGCGCGGCGGTCGCGTCTTCGTCCTTTTTCGGCGGGAAGAGCTTCAGGCCGTTGCCGCCCCAGGCCTTAAACTCGTAATCGATCTTCTGATCGTTGCCGAATTCGCGGAACAGGAACAGCGTCCGCAGCGAACGGCCATAAATCGCCGCCTTTTGATAGAAGACGTCGGCAACAATCAGCTCGTTATAGCAAGCCGCGGTGGAATCGGCGCGGCGCGTCTTGACCTTGTTCATGGTCTTGCGCTCGATCGGCGTCTCGTGACGCACGACGACCGTGCCCGCTGGCAGCTTCAGCAGCGCGTTGAGATCGAGCGCTTGCAACGCATCGAGCTGCGTCGGGCTGTCGAGCGCGCTCGCCATTTGCGCCTTGTTGTTGGCGTCTTTCTTCGAATTCAGCGCGCCCTCGATCAAGCCGCCGCCGAGCCAGCCGGTCGTGATCGAGGTCATGCGCTCCGCCGGCCAGATATGCAGCTCGCAAGGCGCTTGCTGCGCGAAGGCCGGCGTCGCGGCGGTGGCGGCCGCGATCGCGGCCAGCGCGAGATAACGTTTCATCGATTTCCCCCCTTGATTGATGCGCTCCAAACCATGTGATGCACGGCTATTTCGGGCGTGCCTGTTTGCCGATCACCTCGGCGAACCTCTTCAGATCTTCCAAATAAGCGGCTTCCAGCTCGGCGATCGCCGCTGCCAGATCGCCCCCGGGTTTTAGCGGCAAGAGCTTGATCGTGGCCTTGCCCCAATTGGCGAAGCGATATTCCGGCGCCGGCGCCGGGCCGAAGCGGCGATAGCGGAACAAGGTCAGCAGCACGGTGCCTGAAACCGCGTCTTGCCGGAAGACGATGTCATCGACCACCAACTCGCCATAACAGGCGGCGCTGCTATCGCTCAGCCGACCCGGCGTGGTGCGGATGATCCGACTTTCGAGGGGCTCGGCGTGGACGATCAGCCGGTCGTCGGGCCGCCCCAGCAGCGCCTGGGGCCGCGCCGATTCGAGCAAGGCCGCTTGTCGTGCTGAATTCAGCGGATCCTGGGGCAGCGGCGGATAACCGCTGCGGCCCTTCAATGCGCCATCCACCGTACCGCCATGAAAGACGCCGTTATAGACAGCCTTGAGCTTGTCGCCCGGCCAGACGTGCAATTCGCAGTCGCCGGGCGCCGATGGACCAGCACCCGCCGCGTGCGCGCCAGTCGCCATCGCCGCGCAGCACAGCGCGAGCAGTTGCTTGATCATCTTTACCACGCTCACCCCCATTCTTCTTGGTTTTTAGGGCGTCGTTGCGGATTCGCAATGCAAATTGAAGTGGTTTTACTGGTTCGTCACCCGTCCGCCGGTTCCGCCGACGCCGTCCGCCAGCCCCGGCGCGGTGAAGGTTTCGGGTTCCGGCCCGCCCTCGCCGCGCGCCACCGCGTCGCTGCGGGACTCGACGACTTGCTGAATGTCCGGCCGCGGATCGGCGCGGTCGGCGGGGAGCGGGGGCGAGGCGCCTGGAATCGGCGGCGCGGGCTGGTCGCGGTCGCCGTCGGGGGCATCCACCTCATGCCCGGGGGCGCCGGGTTGCTCGCGCGGGGCGATGGGCTCGGGATCGGCGAACTCGGGGGGTGGTGTGCTGGCCATGATGGGGTCCTTGTCGTGAGCCCGTGTGCAACGCCCCGCCGCGACGCGCGGTTGCGCTTGCTAGCTACGCTTTGGCTGTTATACGAGCCTGCCGACCGGCGGTGCTCGCGGGCGTGGCGGAACTGGTAGACGCGCCGGATTTAGGTTCCGGTATCGCAAGATGTGGGGGTTCGAGTCCCTTCGCCCGCACCAGCCGCCGCCCCAGGGCGAGCGCTGGGCCGACCATTTTTTCCGAACAGCGAAAGCACGAAAGCGACCCAATGCAGATTGTCGAGACGTTGAACGAAGGGCTGAAGCGCGCCTACACGCTGAAGATCACCGCCCAGGACATCGAGGCACGTGTTGCCGCCGAGATCAAGCGCGTCGCGCCGCAAATCCGGATGCCGGGCTTCCGCCCCGGCAAGGTGCCCGCCAATCTCGTCCGCAAGATGCACGGGCCGGCGCTGGCGCAGGACGCGCTCTCGTCGAGCGTGCAGGAAGGTGTGCAGCAGCTGATCGCCGAACACGCGCTGCGCCCGGCGATGCAGCCCCAGGTCGCGCTTGACCCCGCTTACGCGCCCGGCGGCGATGCGGATGTAACAGTCGAGCTGGAAGTGCTGCCGGACGTTCCCGCGCCGCGGATCGAAGGGCTGAAGCTCGAGCGGTTGACGGTGCCCGTCGCCGATGAGGCGGTGAACGAACAGCTGCAGCGCTTCGCCGAACAGCAGAAGCGGTTCGATGACGCGCCCGAGGGCCATGCGGCCGCGACCGGTGACCTGATTGTCATGGACTTCGTCGGTAAAGTGGGTGGCGTCGCGTTCGATGGCGGCACGGGCACCGATATGAGCATCGAAATCGGATCGGGCCGGTTGATCCCGGGATTCGAGGATCAGCTGATCGGCGCGGCGAAGGGCGAGGAGCGCCAGATCAACGTAACGTTCCCGGCCGACTACGGCGTCGACACGCTGAGCGGCAAGGACGCGACCTTTGACCTCACCATCAAGGACGTCCGCGTCGCCCGTGAGACGGTGATCGACGAAGAACTGGCGACGTCGCTGGGGCTCGAAAGCCTGGAGCAGCTGCGCGGTTTGCTGAAGGGACAGATCGAGCAGGAGCTGAACGGGCTTACCCGTACGTATATGAAGCGCAAGCTGCTCGACCAGCTGGCCGAGGGGCATGATTTCCCGGTGCCGCCGTCAATGGTCGATGCCGAGTTCGAGCAGATCTGGGCGCAGTTGGAGCATGAGGCGACCCACGAAGCGGACCCCGCCGCCGCCAAGGCGGAAATGGAGAAGGAGCGCGACGATTATCGCCGTATCGCCGAGCGCCGCGTGCGCCTGGGGCTGCTGCTCTCCGAAATCGGCCAGGCCAATGGCGTCGAGGTGACCCAGGCCGAGATGAATCGCCTGATCGCCCAGGCGGCACAGCAATATGGCCCCGAAGATCGCCAGCGCTTCATCCAGTATATCCAGCAGGAGCCGATGGCGGCCGCCCAGCTCCGGGCGCCGCTCTATGAGGATAAGGTCGTCGACTGGCTGTTCGAGCGCGCCGAGATCAGCGAGCGCGAAGTGACCCGCGCGGAGCTGGAAGCCGCGATCGAAAGCGAGGACGGCTTCGCGACCGGCACCCACATCCACAATCACGATCACGATCATCATGACCATGCCGGGCATGATCATGGCCATGATCACCAGCACGACGCGGCGGCCGTTGAAACGGCCGAGCCGGCAGCGGCGGCCGAAGCGCCCGCCAAGCCCAAGCGCACCACCAAGAAGCGGGCCGAGCCCGCTGAGCCGGCAGGCGAGGGCGCGGAGCAGCCGAAGAAGCCGCGCAAGAAGAAGGCCGACGCCGGTGAGGCTGGGCAGGGCTGAACGAGCATGATGGCACGGCGCCGGGCAATGCGATGACGCCGCGCATCGCTGTTCTGCTCCCCTGTTTCAACGAAGAGGCCGCGATCGCGCAAACGGTCGCGGCCTTTCGCGCGGCGCTGCCTGACGCGGCTATTTACGTTTACGACAATAACTCGCGCGACCGCACCGCCAAGGTGGCACGCGAGGCGGGGGCGATCGTCCGCGCCGAGCGGTTGCAGGGCAAGGGCCACGTGGTCCGCCGGATGTTCGCCGATATCGATGCGGATATCTATGTGATGGCCGATGGTGACGCGACTTATGATGCCGCCTCGGCCCCGGCTATGGTCGCTCGGCTTGTCGATGAACAGCTTGACATGGTGGTCGGGGCGCGGGTGATGCAGGACGCCGTGGCCTTTCGCCGGGGCCACCGCTTTGGCAACCGGCTACTGACGGGGATGCTCGCGCGGCTATTTGGGCGTAGTTTTACCGATATTTTATCAGGTTACCGCGTGTTCTCGCGACGGTTCGTGAAGAGTTTTCCGGTCTTGTCCGCAGGCTTTGAGATAGAGACCGAAATCAGCGTTCACGCGCTCGAATTGAAGATGCCTGTCGCCGAGGTCGAAACCCCCTATTTCGCGCGGCCGGAAGGGTCGGCGTCGAAACTTGCCACCTACCGCGACGGATGGCGCATCTTGCGGACCATCCTGCGGCTATATCGGATCGAACGCCCGCGCCTCTACTTTGGTACCGTCGCCAGCGCGATGGCGGGGACGGGACTGCTGCTGTCGATCGATTTGTGGATCACGTTCATGCAGACCGGGCTGGTTCCCCGCCTGCCGACGGCGGTGCTGGTGACGGGCCTGATGATCCTCGCCGCGCTCAGCTTCTTCGCCGGGCTGATCCTCGACACAGTGGTACGCGGGCGCCAAGAAGTACGGCGGTTGGCCTATCTTGCCTTGCCGGCACCAGGCAACAAGCCGGTGGGCGGGTAAACGGGGCGGCGCTCCCGGCCGCCCCGGAATCTTCAACGCCGCGCCCGATCGTTGACATTGTCCGCCTTCGCATCGGCTTCGGCGCGGACATTGTCCGCCGCTTCTTCCGAGGCATCCGCCTGGTTTTCCATCATCTCGCTGGCTTGGGTGTTGGTCGTATTGTCGGCCATCGCCTCGAGCTGGTCACCCTGATTTTCAAGCGCGTCGGCCGCCGCCGCGCCGTTATTCTCGATCGCCTGTGCCTGTGGGCTCTGCTGGCACGCGGCCAGCGCGCCAAGCGGCAGCGCTGCCGCGATCAGGATCAACTTCTTCATGCCTCACTCCTTCCGGTGGTCCCGGCCCTCCTGCCGGATCGAAGCGAACGAACGGGCGGGGCGCCGCGCGGTTCCGTCACCGGCCCTTGGGCGTGACTGGCCCCAGTTCTTCGGGTGCGTTGGCGGCGAGGGCGAGTAGCGCCGTCCAGGCGGCGACGTTCTGACGCAACTGCTCGGGATCGATCCGCTCGAGCGTGTCCTCGGGCGTGTGGTGATAGTCGAAATAGCGGGTGCCGTCTTGGTTCAAATCGATCACCGCGACGCCCGCCTTCACCTCGGGCTCGATGTCGCTGCCGCCGCCGGCGAGATCGGTGCCACGGACGATGCCGAGCGGGGCAAGCGCGGCGGCGAGCCGGTCACCGAGCGGCTTGGCGCTCGCGGGCAGGTTCATCTGCACGCGCCACACCCGGTCAGCGCCGAAATCGCTCTCGGCCGTGAGCGCGTGGCGTTCCTTGCCGTGCGCCGCGAAATAGGCGTCGCCGCCCTGGCCGCCGACTTCCTCCGCTCCCCACCAGACGACGCGGATCGTGCGCCTTGGCGCCGGCCCCTCGAGCAGCCGCTTGGCCGCCGCCGCGGTGATCGCGACGCCTGCGCCATCGTCGATCGCCCCGGTGCCGAGATCCCAGCTGTCGAGGTGGCCGCCGATCAGCACGATTCCCGCACCGGGGTCGGTGCCGGGCACCTCGGCGATCACATTGCCCGACTGGCGCATCCCGACTTGACGGGGCGTGAGGGTGAGATGGAGCGTGACCGGCCCCAGCGCCGCCATCCGCTCGAGATTGTTCGCGTCCGACACCGACAGCGCGGCGGCGGGGATGGGGGTGACGCCTTTCTCGAAATTGGTCGTGCCGGTGTGCGGCCCGCGGCCCGCATCGGTCCCGATCGACTTGATGACGATCGCGAGCGCGCCCTTCTTCGCGGCGATGTTGGGGCCGACGAAGCGCGCGGCGCCGAAGGTGCGATAACCGGAGCCGTCCTGCGTTCGACGCATCGCATTGGAAACAAAGGCGATCTTGCCCTTCAGGCTCCCCTCTGGCGCAGCGGCGAGATCGGCGAAGCTTTTGAAGAAGATGATCGGCGCGGTAATCCCGGCGGCGGGCGTCGCCCCCGATTGGCCGAGGGCCGTCAGCCGCAGCTTTTGCGGGAATGGGCTGACGATCTCCGCCGTCTCCACGCCGCGTTCCCACACGGGCATCTGATAGGTTTCGATATGGACGTTCTTGAAACCCAGCGCCGTCAGCCGTTTCAACGCCCAGTCGCGCGCGCGCGCCTCTGCCTCGGAGCCCGCGGGGCGGGGGCCGACCTCGGTCGTGAGCCCCTCGACCAGGCTATAAGCGACGTCATCCTTCAGTGCGGCATCACGAAGCGCGGCGACGTCCTGCGCTAGGGCGGGGGCGGGGAGAGTGAGGGCGAGCAGCAGGGCTAGGCGCAAGGGATCAGGCTCCTTCATCGAACGGGTTACGCGCTGCGATGCCGAGGACTTGGGCCGCGGCGTATTGGCGGCGGTCGGCGGTGATCAGCGTCAGGTTCAGCCGCTCGGCGATCGCAATGTGCAGCGCGTCGGGCAGGCGGAGGCCAAGGGTGAAGTTTCGGAGATGGCTTGTCGCGCGGGCGATATCAACTTGAGTGAGCAACTCGCGCCGCCAGGGGGCAAGCATTACGCCTAACGCATCAGCGGCCGCCAAACCTGTCGTGGCATCGACGATACCTTGGCGCACGTTTATGCCGATCGCCGAGGTGACCTCGCCCGCGCCGAAATCGCTGAAGCAGGGGGCTGGCCCCGTCGCGGCCAGCTCCCGCAATTGCTCCCACCCGTGTTGCTGGAGCAGCACGGTCGCAATCGTGCTGCTCTCCCAATAGCTGCTCAAAAGCCTTCATCTCGCATCGCGCGGACGAGCGCGGCTGCATCTTCGACTTTGAGCGCGTCGGGAATTTTCGCCCGCGCCGCAAGAATGGCTGCGGCGATTGATTCACGGACGGTTGCTTTAATTTCCGCCACCACGCGTCCATCGCGGGTGAGCACCACCTCATCGCCGCGCTCGATCGCATCGAGCCAGGCTTGAGTGCGGTCGTCGACCGGAATTTCATGCCGTTCCATGCGCAAGGTGTAAGCCGCGCCTGCCGCGTTGCCAATAGCCAGCGCCGACGCTACACCGCCGCCAACTTCCCAAACCCCCTCCCGGAGACACCCACGTGGCCGCGCAATATGCCTTCGTGATGAAGGACATGACCAAAACCTTCCCCGGCGCGCAGAAGCCGGTGCTCGCCAACATCAACCTGCAATTTTATCAGGGCGCGAAGATCGGCATCGTCGGCCCCAACGGCGCCGGCAAATCGACGCTGATGAAGATCATGGCCGGCATCGACACCGATTTTTCGGGCGAGGCCTGGCCAGGCGAGAACATCACCGTCGGCTATCTGGCACAGGAGCCCCAGCTCGATCCGAGCAAGAACGTGCTTGAAAACGTCAAGGACGGCGCGCGCGAAGTGGCCGACATGGTCGATCGCTTCAACGCTATCTCGGCCGAAATGGGCGATCCCAAGGACGACACCGATTTCGATGCACTGATGGAGGAGATGGGCGATCTCCAGGCCAAGATCGACGCGGTCGATGGCTGGACGCTCGACAATCAGCTCGAAATCGCGATGGAGGCGCTGCGCTGCCCGCCCGGCGACTGGTCGGTCGAAAATCTCTCGGGCGGTGAGCGCCGCCGCGTCGCGCTCACCCGGCTGCTGATCCAGAAGCCCTCGATCCTGCTGCTCGACGAACCGACCAACCATTTGGATGCCGAAAGCGTCGAATGGCTCGAAAATCATCTGAAGGAATATGCGGGTGCGGTGCTGATGATCACCCACGACCGCTATTTCCTAGACAATGTTGTCGACTGGATTCTCGAGCTCGATCGCGGCAAATATTTCCCGTACGAGGGCAATTACTCGACCTATCTTGAGAAAAAGGCCAAGCGGCTGGAGCAGGAGGATCGCGAGGAATCGGGTCGACAAAAGGCGATCAAGGACGAGCTGGAGTGGATCCGGCAGGGCGCCAAGGGCCGCCAGACCAAGTCCAAAGCGCGTATCGCCAAGTTCGAGCAGCTGGTCGAGGCGCAGCAGAACCGCACGCCGGGCAAGGCGCAGATCGTCATCCAGGTGCCCGAGCGGCTGGGCGGCAAGGTGATCGAGGTGAACGACATCTCGAAAAGCTATGGCGACAAGCTGCTTTTCGAGGGGCTGAGTTTCACTTTGCCGCCGGGCGGCATCGTCGGCGTGATCGGGCCGAACGGCGCGGGCAAATCGACGCTGTTCAAGATCATCACCGGCCAGGAAACACCCGATAGCGGCTCGATCGAAGTTGGGCCGACGGTGCGGCTCGGCTATGTCGACCAGAGCCGCGACGATCTGAACCCCAAGCACAATGTGTGGGAAGAGATTTCGGACGGGCTCGATTATGTGAAGGTCAACGGCCACGACATGTCGACGCGTGCCTATGTCGGCGCGTTCAACTTCAAGGGGCAGGACCAGCAGAAGAATGTTGGCAAGCTCTCGGGCGGTGAGCGCAACCGGGTGCATATGGCCAAGATGCTGAAGCGCGGCGGCAACGTGCTGCTGCTCGACGAGCCGACCAACGATCTCGACGTCGAAACCTTGGGCGCGCTCGAAGAAGCGATCGAGAATTTCGCGGGCTGCGCGGTGGTGATCAGCCACGACCGTTTCTTCCTTGACCGTCTCGCGACGCATATCCTGGCGTTCGAGGGCAACAGCCATGTCGAATGGTTCGAAGGCAATTTCGCGGCGTATGAAGAAGATAAGCGGCGGCGCCTGGGCGACGCGGCGGATCGGCCGACGCGGTTGGCGTATAAGAAGCTGACGCGGTGAGGTGCTAATCGGGGCGGCGGCAAACCGCTTCGATGTCATGGTCATCGGGATCGAGGATAAAGGCCGCATAGTAGGCCACGTCGTAATGCGGGCGCGGTCCCGGCGGTTCATTGTCGATTCCTCCGGCCGCCAATGCGTGCGCGTGGAAAGCATCGACGGTGGCGTAATCTGGCGCGGAGAACGCTAGGTGCAGTTTGCCGCGCGGCGCGTCTTCGACGACGAGCCATAACTAGGGGCGATGGTGACCATATGCCGCGACCTCGACGCGGTCGAGGATGCGGAGCAATTGCCGGATGCCCAGCAGAGCCAGCGCCCGATCTTAGAAAGCGCAAGATCGGGCAGTGTCGCCAACGCCATCGTCAGGTGATTGATCACAGTGTTGACGTATCGATTACAAGCCCGTCGATCGTCTCCGAGATCACGCGTTCGCCGAAGGGCCGCTGCCGGCTTTCAGCATTGTCCAAGCGGGCGCCCGATTGATCGAGCAGCACGAAACCTTCGATGCGCAGCATCACATATTGCGGCGCGGTGGCGAGCGGGGTCACATTGTACATTTTTGGAATGTGGCACAGTTTAGGGGGCACACGAACGGCTTACGCCGTGAACCGCTTGGTAAATGCCTTGGGGAGCCGCTCCTCGGCGGGCTGGGTCTCTACCTGATCGACGCGGGCGCGGGGCGGGCCTTGCCGGGCAGCTTCGAGCAGCGCTTCGATCGCGCTTGGCTCCCCCGCCACCAGCATTTCGACGCGGCCATCGCGCAGATTGCGCACCCAGCCGGCGACGTGCAGCTCGCTCGCACGGCGGACCAGGAAATCGCGGAAGCCGCAATTTTGAACCTTGCCGCTGATGAAGACACGGTGCATCGCCGCCGCCGCCGCTTCGTGGTTACGCATGACAACCCCTTGATCCCAAACTTCTTTTAGCACCGAAAACCGGCGCCGCCCTGCATTCGAGCAAACGGCCCGGCGCAATCTCGACAGCCTTGGTCGAAAAGCGGCTCACGCCGGGTAGGTGATCCCCATCACTTCATACTCACGCTCGCCCGCGGGGAGCAGCACGCGACGCACGTCGCCAACTGCCGCACTTCGTAATGCGCGGGCGAGTGGGGCGTTCCAACTGATCCGCCCGGCGCTCGCTTCGGCCTCGTCATCGCCAACAAGCGTGAGCACACGACGCTGGTCGTCCTCATCGGCTATCTCGACCGTCGCGCCGAACCACACGCGGTTCTTGTCGGCCTGTCGCGCGGGGTCGACCACCCTAGCCGCCTTCATCCGCTTCGCGAGCCAGCCCAGGCGCCGGTCGATTTCGCGCAATCGCTTGCGGCCATAGATGTAATCGCCATTTTCGGAGCGGTCGCCATTGCCCGCCGCCCAACTGATCACTTCGACCAACTTGGGGCGTTCCTCGCCGAGCAATTGGTCATATTCGCGGCGCAACGCTGCGAAGCCGTCGGGCGTGATGTAATTGGGGCGGTCCATGCGGATCAGGAGGGGCGGCGGCCAAGATACCAGCTGAGCCGCGCTTGCCCCTGCGAGCGTGCGCGTTCGGGGTTGAGCAAATCGTACACCACCGCATTTTCCAGCACGCGCTGCACATAGCTGCGCGTTTCGGAGAATGGGATCGACTCTACCCAATCAATCGGATCGATCGAGCCCATGCGCGGGTCGCCATAGGCGGCAAGCCATCTGTTCACATTGCCGGCACCCGCGTTGTACGCGGCGATCGCCAACGGATAGCTGCCATAGCTGTTGTACAGTCGCTGGAAATAGGCCGAGCCGAGCTGGATGTTGTAATCCGTATCAGTCGTCAGCGCGGTCGTATCGTACGGTAAGCCAAGCTTCGCCGCCTGCTCGCGCGCGGTGGCGGGCATCAGCTGCATTAGCCCGCGCGCGCCGACGCGGCTGACGGCGGCGCGATCGAACTGGCTTTCCTGCCGGGCGATGGCGTGGACCAGAGTCCAGCTGTCATTCGCCGCCGCCGGCACCTTAACGCTTGGATAGCCGGCGATTGCATAATCGGCGAGGCCGTTGGTCACCGCGCTCCGTCCCACCATCACCCCCAGATCGGGGCGACCGAGCGTGCGCGAGAGTTCGGCGGCGAGGACGTGGTCGTTCTCGCTCTTGGCGTCCTGAGCGATCTGGCGGATGAAGGCGGTCTGGTCCTGATAGGCACCGCTGGTTCCCAGATAGCGCGCCGCTTGCACGACCTCGCGCGCGTAAAAGGCGTCGCGCGTCGCTGCATCGACCGGGCGCTGCACTTGCCCAACGGGCGCGGCGAGCGCGCGGCCGAGACGCTCGCTCGCGAGCTGGCCATAGAATTGGCCGGCATAAGCCGTGGCCTGCTCCAGATAACCCGTCGCGCCCGCGGCATTGCCGGCGCGCTCGGCTGCGCGGCCGGCCCAATAGAGCCCCTTGGCGCGGGTCTGCGGCGATTGCGCGGCGCGGGCGTAGCGATCATAGAGCGCGACCGCCTCGGCGGGACGGGCGAGCGTCTTCATCGCCGTTTGCGCGGCGAACCACACCAAATCGGTATAGGCGTCGCGCTCGCCATAGGGCCGCTGCGAGACATCGGTGCCCTGGGCGTAAGCGTCATCGACCTGACGGGCGATATCGTAGGCTTGCTGGTACTGCGCGTCGGCGGCCGCTCCCTTGGCCTGATCGAGCAGCAGCTCGTACCAAGCCTCGACATTGCCCGGCCGGCTGGCGAGCGCGCGCGGGCGGGCGAGCAGCGCGCGCGCCTCGGTCCAGCGATTGGCGTTTTTCAGCCACAGTGCATAATCGGCGAGGAAGCCAGGCTCGTTGGCGAAGCGATCGGCGACCAGCGCGGCGCGGTCGCCGGCATCGGGCGCCCGGGTGCGCAAAGCCAGGCGCAGATCGAACAGCTCGCGTCGCGCCGGACTGACCAAGGCGATCTGGCGCTGCGCCGAGCCGGTCGAGCCCGCCCAGAGCAAGGCGTCCATCCGCGCATCGTGATCGGCGGTCGTCAGCACGCCCGCGAAACCCGAGAGCAGCGCAGCCTCGTCCGCGGGTGGCAGCGCGCCGCGCACCCAGGCGGCGCGCGCGGCATCGTTCGCCTCGCTCGTCATCCCCGTCGCTTTTAGCGCTTCGGCGAAGCGCACCATGCCGGTGGGGGTGAGCGGCGGAAAGCGGCGGAAGAAACTTACCGCGACGCCCGGCGACCAGCTCGCGGTATCAAGCGCGCGCTCAGCGGCGCGGCGGCGGCTCGCCTCGCCCGGCCAGCCGGGATGCGCGAGCAGGAAGCGGGCGTAAACGTCGAAACCATAAGTGGCCGACTGTTGCAGCGCCTTCCACTCGGTGATCGCGGCGGCGAGCGCGGGCGCTTGCGGATCGGCGGGCATCCGCCGCAGCTGGTCGCCGAACGGCGCCAGCTGATCCTGGGGCGCGGCGGCGATCGCCAGGCTCGAGGCCCCGGCGAGCAACATCAAGGGACGCAACGACGCGAGCATGTGGACAGGATAAGCGATTCGCCGCTATCTGTCGCGCCTCATTCGCCATTTCATGTGCGAAGTCGCAAAAACACGGGGACATCGGGAGTTTTATCATGTTTTCCGGTTCCATCCCGGCGCTTGTAACCCCGTTCGACGGCGATGGCCGGTTCGACGAAACCGCTTATCGCGCGCTGATCGATTGGCAGATCGCCGAAGGATCGAGCGCCCTCGTTCCCTGCGGCACCACCGGCGAGGCGGCGACGCTGACCGCCGAGGAGCATTTCGGCATCGTCCGCGTCTGTGTCGACCAGGCGGCCGGGCGTGTCCCGGTGATCGCGGGCGCCGGCTCCAACGACACCAGGGTCGCGATCGCCAATATCGCGGCGGCCAAGGCGGCGGGGGCGGACGCGGCGCTGATGGTGCCTCCTTATTACAACCGCCCCAATCAGGAAGGCATTTTCCAGCACTTCAAGGCGGTGGCCGAAAGCTGCGACCTGCCGATAGTGCTCTATAACGTGCCTGGCCGCACCGTGACCGACATCGCGGTGGAAACGATGGGGCGGCTGGTGGCAGCCTATCCGAAGAGCTTCATCGCGGTGAAGGACGCGACCGGCGCGCTCCAGCGGGTGACGGCGCAGCGCCTCGCCTGCGGCACCGGCTTCGCCCAGATTTCGGGCAATGACGAGACCGCGCTCGCCTTCAACGCGAGCGGTGGGGTGGGGTGCATTTCGGTGAGCGCCAATGTGGCGCCCAGGCTGTGCGCCGATTTCCAGGTGGCATGCGCGGCGGGCGATTATGCCGCCGCGCGGGCGTTGCACGACCGGCTGTTCCCGCTGCACCTGGCGCTGTTCAGCGATGCCTCGCCGGGGCCGGTCAAGTATGCGATGAGCAAGGTTCGCCCCGATTTCCCGACCGGCCTGCGCTTGCCGATGACCTGGCCGAGCGCGGCGAGTCAGGCGGCGGTGGATAAGGCGCTGGCGCCGCTGGTCGTATAGGCGGCGTTGCGGGGCATGGCTTTTCCCGCGCACCACGCCTAAATCCCGCTCCCCTATGCCGCGTCCCAAGCCCGCCACCTTCGACAAGAAGAAGATCGTCGCCGAAAACCGCCGCGCGCGGTTCGATTATGCGATCGAGACGGTTTATGAGGCCGGCATCGCGCTCACCGGCACGGAGGTTAAATCGCTGCGCTTCGGCGAGGGCTCGATCGCCGAAAGCTATGCCGAGGTGAAGGACAGCCAGGTGTGGCTGGTGAATTCGAACATTCCCGAATTCAGCCACGGCAACCGTTTCAACCACGAACCGCGCCGCCCGCGCAAATTGCTGCTCCATGAGCGGGAGATCAACAAGCTCCACGGCGCGGTCGCGCGCGAGGGGATGACGCTGGTGCCGCTCGCCATCTACTTTAACGGCAAAGGGCGGGCGAAGGTCGAGCTAGCGCTCGCCAAGGGGCGCAAGACCCATGACAAGCGCGAGCATATCAAGGAACGCGACTGGAAACGCGAAGCCGCCCGGGTGCTGCGCGACCGCGGTTGAACGTTCGCCGACAAAGCGGCTTGGTAACTGTCGAAACCGATTTGACGCGGCGTATCGTTTGGATAGAACACGCGCGTCCATTTCCACCTAAGGGAAATTCCATGCGCCGTTCTCTGATCGTTACAAGCTTGCTTGCTTCGGCCGCGCTCGCCGGCATCGCCATCGCCAAGGATGCCGCTCCGACCACGCAAACAGCCGCCAAGCCTGAAATCGGATCGTTCGGCTTCGACGAGCCGGGCATGGATCGCCAGGTGAAGCCGGGTGACAGCTTCGCCGATTATGCGAGCGGCGGGTGGAAGAAGACCACCGAAATTCCGGTCGATCGCTCATCCTATGGCATGTTTCACCGCTTGCAGGACCGCTCGCTGGCGCAAACGCGGGCGATCCTGGAAGAGTCGGCAGCCAAGCCCGGCACCAAGATCGGCGATTTCTACGCGAGTTACATGGATCAGGCGACGATCGACGCCAAAGGCGCGGCGCCGATCCAGCCCTGGCTGAGCGAAATCAAGGCGGCGGGTGATCGCGACGCGCTGCTGGTTACGCTCGCCAAGCTGCAGCGCCAGGGCGTGGACGGCCTGTTCTCGCTCTACGTGAACCAGGATGAGAAGCAGCCGGATCGCTATATCGTCCATCTGGGCCAGGGCGGGATCGGTCTGCCAGACCGCGACTATTATCTGCAGGACAATTTCGCGCCCGTGCGTCAGGCCTATGTCGCCAACAGCGCGAAGATGCTGGAACTGATCGGCGACGGCGCCAATGCCACAGCGCGCGCGCAGGCGGTGTTCGATTTCGAGAAGCAACTGGCCCAGGTTCATTGGACCCGGATCGAATCGCGCGACGACGACAAGACCTATAACAAGTGGAGTGCCGGCGACCTTGACACCAAGGCGCCCGGGCTACCTTGGGGCGCGTTGCGCACAGCTTACGGGATCGCTGGCGAGGAATCGCTGATCGTCTCGCAACCGAGCGCGATCACCGGCGAGGCCAAGGTCATCGCGGCTACGCCTGTCGCGGTGCTGCGCGATTACGCCACGCTGCGCACCGTGCGCGGTTATGCCAGCTATCTCGCCAAGCCGATCGACGACGCCAATTTCGAGTTTTACGGCAAGACGCTCTCGGGCCAGCCGCAGCAGCGTGACCGCTGGAAACGCGGCGTGTCGCTCACCTCGGGCGCGCTTGGCGAGGAAATCGGCAAGGCTTATGTGGCGCGCTATTTCCCGCCCGCGACCAAGGCCGCGGCCGACCAGCTGGTGAAGAACGTGATCGCCGCGATGGGTGACCGCATCCGCAACTTGAGCTGGATGACGCCGGAAACGAAGCAGAAGGCGCTCGCCAAGCTCGCCTCGTTCACGCCCAAGATCGGCTATCCCAGCAAGTGGCGCGATTATTCTGCGCTGAACATCGTTCGTGGCGACCTGGTGGGCAATGTCGCGCGCGCCGAGGCGTTCGACTATGATCGCAACCTGGCGAAGCTCGGCAAGCCGATCGATCGCGGCGAATGGTTCATGACGCCGATGACGATCAACGCCTATGCCAATCCGGTGATGAACGAGATCGTTTTCCCGGCAGCGATCCTGCAACCGCCCTTCTTCGACGCCAAGGCCGATCCGGCGGTGAATTATGGCGGCATCGGCGCGGTGATCGGGCATGAGATCAGCCACCATTTCGATGATCAGGGCCGCAAATATGATCCGAGCGGCAAGCTCACCGACTGGTGGACCCCGGCCGATGTCGCGGCGTTCGATAAGCTCACCGGGCAGCTGGTGAAGCAGTACGATGCCTATGAGCCACTCCCTGGCCGCCATGTGCAGGGCGCGCTGACGCTGGGCGAGAATATCGCCGATCTGGCGGGGCTTTCGGTGGCGCTTGACGCCTATCACAAGTCGCTTGGCGGCAAGCCTGCGCCGGTGATCGACGGCTTTACCGGCGATCAACGCTTCTATCTGGGCTGGGCGCAGGTGTGGCGGACGAAGTATCGCGACGCGGCGCTGACCCAGCAGCTGGTGGTCGATCCGCATTCACCCGGCGATCAGCGCGCCTCGGTCGTGCGCAACCTCGATCCCTGGTATGCGGCGTTCAAGCCGCAGCCGGGCGAGAAGCTCTATCTGGCGAACGGCGACCGCGTTCGCATCTGGTGATCGATCGGGGCGGCACGGCGAACGGCGGGCCGCCCCTTGCTTTTGAGCGATATGGGAAGGGGATGTTGATGCGGTTTCGGCAGGGGATGATGCTCGCGTCGGCGGCGGCGCTGGTGGCGGGCGCGGCACTCGCGGCGCCGATGGTCAAGCCAGTGATCGGCAGTTTCGGCTTTGATGAAAGTGGCATGGACCGCCAGGCCAAGCCGGGCGACGATTTCGACACGTTCGCGAACGGGGCTTGGGAACAGCGTACCGAAATCCCCGCCGACAAGCCGAGCTTCGGCGCGTTCGACACGCTGCAGGATCTGTCGCAGCAGCGCACCCGCGGCCTGCTCGAAGCGGCGGGTCCGGGGAGCAAGATCGGCGCCGCCTATGCCGCCTATCTCGACACCAAGGCGATCGACGCCAAGGGGCTGGCGCCGATCCAGCCTTGGCTCGCGCGGATTAAGGGCGTGAACGACAAGAGCGGCTATGTGGCGCTGCTCGCCGAAGCCGGACGCAACGGCGTGAACGGCCCGTTCGGCGGCGGCATCGGCCCCGATCAGAAGGACCCCAACGCCTATACGCTCCAGCTCGGCCAGTCGGGGCTGGGGATGCCCAACCGCGACTATTATCTGAGCAGCGATCCCAAGCTGGTTGAAACCAAGGCCAAATATCTTGGCCATATCGAGCGGATGCTGACGCTCGCCGGCGAGCCCGATGCCGCCGCCCGCGCCAAGGCGATCGTCGATTTCGAAACCGCGATCGCCCAGGTGCATTGGGACAATATCCGCAGCCGCGACGCCGACCAGACCTATAACAAGATGCGCGTCGCCGATCTCCAGGCGATGGCGCCGGGGTTCGATTTCGTCCAGCTGTTCAAGGCCAATGGCTTCGCGACCGACACGCTCGTCGTGCGCCAGCCGAGCGCGGTCGCCGGCGAGGCGAAGCTGATCGCCGCCGCCCCGATCGACGTGCTGAAGGACCAGCTGCTCGTCCGCTCGCTCGAAGAGTTCGCCGACGTGCTGCCTCAGGCTTTCGATGCCGAGAATTTCGCCTTTTTCGGCACCGCCTTGCGCGGCACGCCGCAGCAATCGGATCGTTGGAAACGCGCGGTGAACTGGACTTCGGCGGCGGTGACCGACGAAGTCTCCAAAATCTACGTCGCCAAATATTTCCCGCCCGCGACCAAGGCGGCGATGGATGTGCTGGTGAAGAACATCATCGCGGCGATGGACAAGCGCATCGACAAGCTGGAATGGATGGAAGCCGGCACCAAGGCCAAGGCCCATGCCAAGCTCGCCGCCTTCACCCCGCGCATCGGCTATCCCAGCAAGTGGCGCGACTATTCGGCGCTGACGATCACCCCGGGCGACGCCTTCGGCAACAAGCTGCGCGCCAATCAATGGGCGTTCGACTATAATCGCGGCAAGCTCGGCAAGCCCGTCTATCGCTGGGAATGGGGCCTCGCGCCGATGACGGTGAACGCCCAGGCCAACCCGACGCTGGTCGCGATCACTTTCCCCGCCGCGATCCTCCAGCCGCCGTTCTTCGATCCCAAGGCCGATCCGGCGGTGAACTACGGCGCGATCGGGGCGGTGATCGGGCATGAAATGAGCCATCATTTCGACGATCAGGGATCGAAATATGACGGCACGGGCAAGCTCACCACTTGGTGGAGCCCGGCCGATGTCAGCGCGTTCAAGGCGCGCACCGCCAAGCTCGTCGCGCAATATGACGCCTATGAGCCGCTGCCCGGCTTCCATGTGAAGGGCGGGCTGACGCTGGGCGAGAACACCGCCGACATCGCCGGGCTGAACGCTGCGCTCGATGCGTATCATGCCTCGCTCGGCGGTAAAAAAGCGCCGGTGATCAACGGCTTCACCGGCGATCAGCGCTTCTTCCTGGCTTATGCCCAGGTGTGGCGGCGCAAGCACCGCGAGGGCGATCTGCGCAACCGGCTGCTCACCGATCCGCACGCACCCGCCGAACAGCGGGTGTGGACGGTGCGCAACATGGACGCCTGGTATCAGGCGTTCGGGGCTCAGTCGGGCGAAAAGCTCTATCTGGCGCCCGAGGCACGGGTGCGCATCTGGTAAGCCTTGACGGCGGCGACGGCTGGGCCATGACGCGTTGATGCCCAGCCTCGCCGCCGCTTCCTCCTCCCGTACCCCCGCGCTGATCGCGCTGCTCGCCGGGCTTGGCGCCGGTGGGCTGGTCCTGTGGGCGGCGGGCGACTGGCGGATCGCCGCCGGCTTCGCGGCGAGCGCATTGATCGGGCTCGGCCTGATCATGGCGGCGCGCTCGTTCGCGCCCAAGCCGGTGGCCGCTGAGCCCACCACCGATTGGTCGCTCGCTCGGGCGCTCGCCGACGTCGCGACCGAGGCGGTCGCGGTGACCGATCATGGCGGCCGGCTGGTCTGCGCGAACGAGGCGTACCAGGCGCTGTTCCCGGAACTGCCGACGCCGCCCAATCTTCCGCTGGGCGAAAGTCTGGTCGCTACACTCGCCGATGCCGGGCGAGCCGCCTGGCGTGACGGGCTTGGGACAGCCAAGCTCGCGCTGCCCGAGGGCGAGGCGCAGCTGCGGGTCGCCCGGATCGGCGGCGGCGACGAACTACTGATCTGGCGCCTCGCGCTTCGCGAGCGGCAGGATTTGGCGCAACAGGCGGAAGCGCTCATCACCGGCCCCGCTGGGGCACGGCTGGGGAGCGCGGGGTTGATGGTCGCGTTGCTGTCACCCGAGGGGCGGGTGCGCGCGGCGAACCAGGTGCTGGGGCTGCGCGCTTTGGGCGACGGTTCCTCGCTCATTGGTCGAGACTTCGCGCAGTGCTTGGCGACCGATAACGAGGGCCTGCTCCGCTTCGCGCGCGAAGGGGCGGGCGGCACGCCGTTACGGCTGATCCAGCTGCCGTTCTTGGAGGGTGATCGCGCGCCGTTGCTGATCGCGCTCCTCGACGAGGAAGCACCGATCGCCGCTACGGGAGGCACCGCCGCGATCCAGGCGCTGATTACCTTGCTTCCCTTCGGTATCGCGCTGGTCGACCGCGAGGGGCGCTTCGTGGAGATGAACGCCGCGTTCCGCCGCGCGGCGATGGTCGATGCCGCCGCGCCGCCTCTCTATCCGGGCGATCTGGTGGTCCGCGAGGACAAGGCGGCGCTGGCGGACAGCGTGCGCCGCTTCGCCAATGGCGCGAGCCATGCGACGGACATCGCCGTTCGGCTCCGCGCCCGGCCCGACGATGCGGTATCGCTCACCATCGCCGGGGCGCGCGGGCTGGGCGAGGCGGCGGTGCTGATCGCGCTCAAGGATAATGGCGAGGAAGGCCGGCTGAAGCAGGAAGTAGCGCAGGCGACCAAGATGCAGGCGGTCGGCCAGCTTGCCGGCGGTGTCGCCCATGATTTCAACAACATCCTCACCGCGATCATCGGCCACTGCGACCTAATGCTGATGCGCCACGCGCCAGGCGACAGCGATTACGACGACATCCAGCAAATCCGCGCCAACTCTAACCGCGCGGCGAGCCTGACGCGGCAATTGCTCGCCTTTTCGCGCCAGCAGACGCTGCGCCCCCAGGTGCTGCAGCTTCCGGACGTGATTTCCGAAGTCTCCGCGTTGCTCAAGCGGCTGCTGGGGGAGACCGTGCGGCTAGAGGTGACGCATGGCCGCGCGCTGGGCGCGGTGCGCGCCGATCCGGGGCAGCTCGAGCAGGTGGTGATGAACCTGGCGGTCAACGCCCGCGACGCGATCCTCACGAAGCCGCCGCGCGGGGGCGGCGTGCTGCGGATCGAGACCTTCGCTGTCTCCGCTCAGGAGGTGCGCAAGATGGGCGCCGAGTTCATGGCACCGGGCGACTACACTGCGCTCGCCATCAGCGATAATGGCGCCGGCATCCCGGCCGAGGTACTGCCGAAAATCTTCGAACCCTTCTTCACCACGAAAGAAGTCGGTAAGGGAACGGGGCTCGGCCTGTCGACCGTCTATGGCATCGTCAAGCAATCGGGCGGCTATATCTTCGCTGACTCGACGCAAGGGGAGGGCGCGCGCTTCACGATCTATCTTCCCGTTCACCGCGCTGAGGCGGCCGCCAAGGCGGCGAAACGCCCGCCCGCCGCCAAACCCACCGAGCTATGGGGCAGCGGCATGATCGTCTTGGTGGAAGACGAGGACATGGTACGCGCTGTCGCCGAGCGCGCGCTCACCCGCCAGGGCTATAAGGTGCTCACCGCCGAACATGGGGAGGCCGCGCTCGATCTGCTCGGGCGGATCGACAAGCCCGATTTGCTCGTCTCCGACGTGGTGATGCCAACGATGGACGGCCCCACGCTCGTCCGCGCCGCGCGGGAGCGTTATCCCGATCTGCCGATCCTGTTCATGTCCGGCTATGCCGAGGAACAATTACGCAAGTCGATCGATCTGGCGAATGTCGCCTTCCTGCCGAAACCTTTCTCGGTTCAGCAATTGGCGGAGGCGGTGCGCGGTGCCTTGGCGCCGCGCTGAGCAGGCGTTAGGGAGGCATATGACCGTCCAGAAGATCCTCGTTGTCGAAGACGAGCCGTTGATCGCGATGATGATCGAGGATTTTCTCGACATGCTCGGCAAATCGCACGCGGGCACGGCGGATAATGTGTCCGAGGCGCTGGCGATGGTCGACGCGGGCGGCATTGACGCGGCGATCCTCGATTTGAACCTGCGTGGCGGCGAGACGAGTTGGCCGGTTGCCGAGCGCCTCGCTCAGGCAGGTGTGCCGTTCATTTTCGCGAGCGGTGGGCTCGGCGAAAGCGTCGATCCGCCGTTCAACGACCGTCCCGTGCTGCCAAAGCCCTTCACCATCGACGCGGTCGCCAAGGCACTCGACGCCCTGGGCTGAGCCGCGCGCGGGTCGGGCGCCCGCAACCGGCGCCGCGCCGGTCCGTTGATGCCGCTCTTAGCCACGAGGAGCGCGACGATGACCGATACCCCCTCCCGCCGCAATGTGATGATCGGCTCGGCGATCGGCGCGGCCTCCGCGCTCGCCGCCCCGTCGCTGGGTGAGGCGCGCGCGACCCGCGCCGACGCCGCCCCACCGCGCGATCCGCGCGGGCTCTATCCCAAGCCGCCGTTCAAGCGCCAGGAGCAGCCCTGGCCGGGGCTCGCCAGCAAGATGGAGCCGCGACCCGACCATGGCGAACAGAACTATCGCGGCAGCGGCCGGCTGAGCGGGCGGCGCGCGCTGATCACCGGCGGCGATTCGGGGATGGGGGCGGCCGCCGCAATCGCTTATGCGCGGGAGGGTGCCGATGTCGCAATCAACTTCCTGCTCGACGAACAGCCCGACGCCGATCTGGTGCTGCGCGAAATCCGCGCGGCGGGCCGCAAGGGTGTACCGCTGCCGGGCGATTTGCGCGACGAGGGCTTTTGCCAGAATCTCATCGAAGACGCCGTCAAACAACTGGGTGGGATCGACATTCTGGTGTCGAACGCCGCGCGCCAACAGGCGCACCCCTCGATCATGGACATCAGCAGCGAGAATTTCGACTGGACGATGAAGACCAACATCTATGCGCCTTTCTGGCTGATCAAGGCGGCGCTCCCGCATCTGAAGCCGGGCGCGGTGATCATCGGCACCACCTCCGAACAGGCGCAGGACCCCTCCGCGGATCTGTACGACTATGCGATGACCAAGGCGGCGACGACGAGCTATATCCGTAGCCTCGCCAAGCAACTCGCCGGGCGCGGCATCCGGGTGAACGGGGTAGCGCCGGGGCCGATCTGGACGCCGCTCCAGGTGTCGGGTGGCGCGTCGATGGACAAGCTGGAGAAATTCGGCGGGCAGACGCCGCTCGGCCGCCCCGGCCAGCCGGGCGAGCTGGCCGGCATCTACGTCGCGCTCGCCGAGCCGGGGAACAGCTATGCGACCGGCCAGGTCTATGGCGCGATGGGCGGGGGCGGCCAGCCCTGATTGCCTTCATGTTCCCCTCTTGTTCGATCGGAACATTTGTTGTACATCGCCTACTTGAACGCCCGGCCCCGCCGGGCTAGCGAGGAGCTTGGCGATGACGACGAAGCTGAAGGTGGTCGAGACGATGGCGGTGGCGGGGGACAAAATGGCGGCGGATCGCCAAAAGGCGCTCGAAGCGGCGCTGGCGCAGATCGACCGGGCGTTCGGCAAGGGCTCAGCGATGCGGCTGGGCGACAAGGCGACGATGCAGGTCGAGGCGATCTCGACCGGGTCGCTCGGGCTCGACATCGCGCTCGGTGTCGGCGGCTTGCCGCGCGGGCGGGTGATTGAGATTTATGGGCCGGAAAGCTCGGGGAAAACGACGCTCGCGCTCCACGTGATCGCGGAAGCCCAGAAGCAGGGCGGCATGGCGGCATTCGTTGATGCCGAACACGCGCTGGACCCCGTTTATGCGAAGAAACTGGGGGTCGATATCGACCAGCTGATCGTCTCACAGCCCGATACCGGTGAACAGGCGCTGGAGATCACCGATACGTTGGTGCGCTCTAACGCGATTGACGTGCTGGTGGTCGATTCGGTCGCCGCGCTCGTGCCGCGCGCCGAAATCGAGGGCGAGATGGGTGACAGCCATGTCGGCCTGCAGGCGCGGCTGATGTCGCAATCGCTGCGCAAGCTCACCGGCTCGATCAGCCGCTCGCGCTGCATGGTGATCTTCATCAACCAGCTGCGCCAGAAGATCGGCGTGATGTACGGCAATCCCGAGACGACGACCGGCGGCAACGCGCTCAAATTTTATGCGAGCGTCCGGCTCGACATCCGCCGCACCGGCCAGATCAAGGACCGCGAGGATGTGATCGGCAACACCACCCGGGTGAAGGTGGTGAAGAACAAGGTCGCGCCGCCGTTCAAGCAGGTCGAGTTCGACATCATGTACGGCCAGGGCATTTCGAAGATCGGCGAGATTCTTGATCTCGGCGTTAAGGCCGGGCTGGTCGAGAAATCGGGCGCCTGGTTCAGCTATGACAGCATTCGCATCGGCCAGGGCCGGGAGAATGCGAAGAATTATCTGCTCGAGAATGCCGAAGTCGCCGATCGGCTTGAGCGCGCCATCCGCGGGCGGATGGACAAGGTGGCCGAAGAGATGATGGCCGGCCCCGAGGAGGACGAGGCCGACGATCTTTGAGTTGTGGCGCCGCCATCGTCCGCGCGGTGATGGCGGCTCTCGACACCCCAGGCGCCCCGGTTAAGGTGAGGGGAGATTTGCGCCAGGGGGTATCATGATCACCGTCCATCACCTCAATAATTCGCGCTCGCAGCGGGTGCTTTGGCTGCTCGAGGAACTCGAATTGCCTTACGAGATCCGCTTCTATCAGCGCGATAGCAAGACGATGCTTGCACCGCCAACGCTGGCGGCGGTGCATCCTCTGGGCAAGTCGCCGGTGATTGAGGACGAGGGCTGCGTCGTCGCCGAGACGGGGGCGATCATCGAATATCTCACCGAAAAGGCCGATGGCCGGCTGGGCGCGCCAGCGCATCGTGGCGACGCGCTGCGCTATCGTTATTTCCTGCATTATGCCGAGGGCTCGGTGATGCCGCCGCTGTTGCTGAAACTGGTGCTCGGTCGCGTGCCGCTGTTCGGCAAATCGGCGCAGAAGCGGGTGCAGCCGATGATCGACCGCCATCTTGATTATATCGAGGGCGAACTCGCCAGCCGGCCTTGGTTCGCGGGCGGCGCTTTCACCGCCGCCGATGTGATGATGAGCTTCCCGCTGGAGGCCGCGCGTGGCCGCGCCGGGCTCGACGCGAGCCGTCCGGCGACGATCGCCTGGCTCGACAAGATCCACGCTCGCCCGGCCTATCAGGCAGCGCTCAACAAGGGCGGTACCTATGCCTATGCGTGAAACGGATCGATCCGAGTAGAGCGTGGACCTGCCGTCGGAGATGGCCAGCTGACGAGGGCGTAACCAACCTTGGCCGTTCTTAACGCAGTGGCGCGCTGAGATCCCACGAGTGTCGATCGTTCGGGTTGGCTCAGCCGGGTTGTGTCCTGTTCGCTGCGAAGAAGCTGCGCGGGGCCAGCACGGTCATTCCTTTCCAAGTGGTGTCCAGGCTGGCGTTCCCTCGGGCCACCACACCGATCCAAAGTTCAGTTCATGCGTTTCAACAACAACGCGGTGCGCAAACATTCGCACACTCGCTCGTCGCGCTGGTTGAGCATTTGGTGGCGCCATGTGACCAGCCCGGCATTGGGGCGGGACTTGCTCTCGCGCAGATCGGTGACTTCGCTTGTCGCGCGCAGCGTGTCGCCGATGAAGACGGGGGCGGGCATCACGAGCTTGTCATAGCCGAGATTGGCGACGAGCGTGCCCATCGTCGTCTCGGCGACGGTGATCCCCACCATCAGGCTGAAGGTAAAGGTGCCGTTGACGAGGATGCGGCCAAACTCGCTCGCCTTTGCCGCTTCGGCGTCGAGGTGGAGCGGCTGGGGGTTGTGCGTCATCGTCGACCACAGGAGGTTGTCGGTCTCCGTTACCGTGCGGCGCAAGGGGTGCTCGATGGTCTCGCCGAGCTGCCATTCGTCGAAATATTTGCCGGGCATTCTTGCTTCCCTATTTCCCTCGCCCCTGCTTGCAGGAGAGAGGGTTGCGTAGACTTAATCTTTGTGCAGCAAAGGCTTAGTCGGCGCTGGGTGAGGGGTATAAGCGACCGCGGAAGTGGTCGCGCGACCGCGCGGGCGACGGCTTCCCCTCATCCAAGCGCCGCTAGGCGGCTCGCGCCGCCAAGCTCTGCTATCCTTCTCCCGCAGGCGGGAGAAGGCTATTCCTTCGCCGCCACCCGTACGAGCAGCGCCTCGACCGGCACCTGCGCGCCGGGCACGGCGTTGAGTTCGGCCACCACCCCGTCGAACGGCGCGGTGATCGCGTGCTCCATCTTCATCGCTTCGAGTGTGACGAGGCGCTGGCCCTTGGTAACCTTGTCGCCAGGCGCGACTTCGACCGCCGTGATGCGCCCGGGCATCGGAGCAAGGAGGGCACCGGAACTTTGCCCAGAGCCGGTAGTAAAGCGCTCGGAGCCGACGAATGCAAATCGGTGCTGAGCAACGTGGCGGTCGTCTCGGACCCACACGGCTTCGTCGTCGAAATCATAATATTCAGGGGCAACGATGCCGGTGTGGTCCAAGTCGATGACTTGGGGCTCCCCGTCCACTGACAGCCGCACCCGCCGGTTCTGCTGCGCATTCACGCGAAAGCCGAACATCGGGTTCCAAACAGCGTCGGGTAGAGCAATCCAACTGCGGTTCCCGTTGCCGCCGAGATATGGCTGCACAAACGTAGATGAGGACGGGTTCTCAAGCAGCAGGATTGCGCCGGCGCTCGTTAATCGGTCATCGGGAACTTCGCGATCGGTGAGCGTCTCAATCCGACGCTGGATCAAGCCAGTATCGACGTTACCATCACGGAATTCCCGGGCGGTAAGCGCCCGTACGAGAAACTCAGCGTTTGTCCGAACTGGCGCTATCTGAACTCTTGCACAGGCAGCGGCTAGCTGGCCTATAGCATCCGCGCGCGTTCGGCCATGCTCCACCAACTTGGCTATCATGGGATCATAGAAGGGGCTCACCGCGCCGCCTGCCGTAACGCCTGCCTCGACGCGCGATGCGAGTAGGTTGCAGGACTCGAGTCGCCCCACGCTCGGCAGGAACCCCTTGGCCGGATCCTCCGCATAGAGCCGCGCTTCGATCGCCCAGCCATTGATACTCAGCTCCTCCTGCCGCTTGGGCAGCGTTTCGCCGCTCGCGACGCGCAGCTGCCATTCGACGAGATCAACCCCGGTAATCTCCTCGGTCACCGGATGCTCGACCTGGAGCCGCGTGTTCATTTCCATGAACCAGATGCGGTCGGCGCGCAGGCCCTCGCTCGCGTCGGCGATGAACTCGATCGTGCCAGCCCCGACATAATCGACCGCCCGCGCCGCGCGCACCGCGGTTGCGCACAGGGCGGCGCGGGTATCCTCGGACATGCCAGGGGCGGGGGCTTCCTCGATCACCTTCTGGTGGCGTCGCTGGAGCGAGCAGTCGCGTTCGAACAGGTGAACGATGTTGCCGTGGATGTCGCCGAACACCTGCACTTCGATATGGCGCGGCGAGAGGATATATTTCTCGATCAGCACCCGGTCGTCGCCGAAGCTGGAGGCCGCCTCGCGCTTGCAGCTGGCGAGGGCGTCGGCGAAATCGGCGGCCGCGTCCACCCGGCGCATCCCCTTGCCGCCGCCGCCCGCGACCGCCTTGATCAGCACCGGGTAGCCGACCCCGTCGGCTTCCGCGCGGAGCCGGTCCAGGCTTTGGTCTTCGCCGAGATAGCCGGGCGTCACCTGCACGCCGGCGTCCGCCATCAGCTTCTTGGCGGCGTCCTTCAGCCCCATCGCGCGGATCGAGTGCGGCGTCGCACCGACCCAGATCAGCCCTGCGGTCGCAACGGCCTCGGCGAACTCGGCGTTCTCCGACAGGAAGCCATAGCCGGGGTGGATCGCCTCGGCCCCCGTTGCCAGTGCCGCCGCGATGATCTTGTCGCCGCGCAAATAGCTCTCGCGTGCTGGCGAAGGGCCGATATGCAACGCCTCGTCAGCTTGGCGCACATGCAATGCCTTGGCGTCGGCGTCCGAATAGACGGCGATGGTGCGAATGCCCATCGCCCGGGCGGTCCGGATGATGCGGCAGGCGATTTCGCCGCGATTGGCGATCAGGAGCGAGGCGATCATTCGAGGGGCGATAACCGCTCAAGCGCCGCTGTGCATCTGATTTCAGCCGCCTAGCTTCCAGCCTCGCACTGGGTACGGTTCGACCAGCTGAGATTCTGCACCTTCCAACTGCCGCCCTCGCGCACCAGATCGAAGAGATCATAGCCGCAATGATGAAGCTTGCCGTCGATGTAGAAGTTGTAGCGGCCCCATACATACGCCAGGTCGCCGTCGATCTCGATCGCGGGATCGTAGAGCCGTTCCTCGAAGCGCTCCGGCCCGGGCGTGAAGCGCGCGAGCAGCGCCTCGCGGGTGAAATGGACGATGCGCCGGCTGCCATCGGGGTTCTCGCTGGCGACGGTCGCGGTTGCCTCAGGGCGGAGCGTGTCGGCGATCTTCGCGGCGTCGCGCGCGGCGATGCCGGCGAACAGCGCGTTGACGGTCTGCATCACCCGCGTCTCCTCGCCTTGCGGCTGCGGCGGAAGGCCGGTGCCTTTGGGGAGGGGCGCAACGGGAGTGGTTTGGAGGAGAAGGGCGAGGATCATTCAAGGCTCCGGCGCAACAGCTGGCGTTGGCAAAGCATAGCCCGTCCTCGCTGGCAATGGGGCGCCGCATCGCGCGACCCGATCAACCCCGGGCCGGGGCGCGGTGGGCGGTGCCAGACTTTCGGGCGGGCGCGCCGCCCTCGGCACTAAGGCCCCACATTGGGCCCGCCCAACTGGCTGTTCAGGACGATCGGCATAATCTTTGGGAGCATCGGTTTGGCCCAGGCCGCCAAAAGAGCGCCCGGTATCGGCCCAACGGGAAAGGCGCAATGGACATACTCAGCGATATTTTCGAGACGGTGCAACTTCGCGGCACGCTCTATTTTCGAACCGATTTCAGCCACCCTTGGGGGGTTACCGTGCCGCCGCTTGGGCGAGCGACGCGCTTTCATTACGTTCTCGCGGGGAGTTGCTGGCTGCAACTGGGCGAGGCCGCGCCGGTACAGCTTAATCGCGGCGATTTCGTGCTGGTTCCAGGAGGGCTCTCGCACATTCTCACCAGCGCGCCCGATCAGAGCGCGCCGCCGCTCGAGGCGCTTCTGTACGAGGCCAATTATCAGGGTGACGGGTATTTGGTTCTGCCTGGCGGTGACCCGCAGGCGGGCACCCAGCTCGTTTGTGGGCATTTCTCCTTCGCGCGCGGAGCAGATCATCCCCTGCTGCGCGCGATGCCCGATCGCATCATCATTACCGCCGCCGATCGCGAACGGCGCCGCTGGCTGAGCGCGGTGCTGGACCTGTGCGCCACCACCATCTTCCACGATCCGCACGCGCCGGTGGGCGTGGTGCGCCGTCTTTCCGAGGTCGTGCTGCTAGAGGCGTTGCGCTCGGCCGAGGACGAGGCGCCCGAAGTGCGGCGGATGATCGCGGGCTTCGCCGATCCACGGGTTGGGCGCGCGATCGCGCTGATCCACCGCGAGCCCGAGCGGGCCTGGACGATCGACTCGCTCGCTCGTGAAGCGGCGATGTCGCGCACCCGTTTCGCCGCGCGCTTTCGGGCGTTGATCGGCACGACGCCAATCGCCTATCTCAGCGAGTGGCGTCTGCAACGCGCGGCGGCGCTGCTCGCCAGTTCGAGCCGTCCGGTGGGAGAGATCGCCCATGCCTGCGGCTACACCAATGCGGCCTCGTTCGCCCGCGCTTTCGCCGAACGTTTCGGCGAAACGCCGAACCGCTTCCGTCAGTCGAGCGACCCAGCCGAGGCCGGTTAATCGCAGCGTTCCAATTGCGATGCCGAGCGTCCCACTCTGCGTCCGGGCGATTTCGGCCCTGTTCCGCCACCGCTACATGCCATGCGCCGGGGAGAGCGCACGCCGCGCCAGCTCCAGGGCAGGACGACGCAGGAGACAGTGATGATCGACGATGAGAATGGCACCGATCGGCGAGCGATGCTGAAAGCGGTGGCTCTGGCTGGCGCGGCCGCCGGCGGCAGTGCGTTGCTTCCCACCGCCTTGTTCGCGGCGCCGGATCGCCGGGCGCTCGGGAACGCTCGCCAACGACGTGTCGGTGATGCAAGGCGCGCTGGCGCTGGAGCACGAAGGGATCGCGGCCTATAAGATCGCGGCGGGCAGCGGATTGTTGAGCCCCGGCACGATCGCGGTCGCGAGCGTGTTCCTCGGCCATCATGAGGGCCACCGCGACGAGCTCGCCAAGCTGATCGCGCAGGTTGGCGGCAAGCCGGTCGAACCCAAGAGTAACGCCGATTACATCCGCGATCTGAACATCGCTTCGCTCAAATCGGAAGCGGATGTCGTGAAGTTCGCCGCGGGTCTCGAGCAGGGCGCGACCAACGCCTATGTCGGCCAGATCGCGGCGCTGCGCGACCCAAAGATCGCGCATCTCTTCGCGCAATTGGGCACCGACGAGGCAGTCCACTGGGCGTTGCTTAACAACGCCGCCGGCGGCAGCGTGCCCAAGACCGCGTTTCTGTTCGCTTGAGCGGCGCGGTCGACCTCATGGTTGTGAACCGCCTCGCTTGGGCCGCCACGGCAATGTTGGTTGCCGTGGCGACACCCACGCGCGTCGACGCTCAAACCGACGCACCGCCGCCTGGCATGGCCGAGTATCAGGCCAAATGCGGTGGCTGCCATTCGCTGGACGCCAACCGCATCGGGCCGATGCATCGCGGTATCGTCGGGCGCCGGGTGGCGTCCGCGCCGGGCTATGACTATTCGGCCGCGTTACGCAAGCTCGGCGGCCAATGGACTCCGGCCCGGCTCGATCAGTGGTTGCAGGGGCCGCAAAAGCTGGCGCCGGGCAGCAAGATGTTTCTGACGGTGCCAGACCCCGCAACGCGGCGAGCGATCATCGCATATCTCGTCGCTAATCCCGCGCGTTGAGCGCAGCGGGCGACGCGATAGGGGGGAGGGCGAGAACCCGCAATGGCCCCCGGCCAAATCCCTCCCGGGCCTAGCCCGGAGAGGGTTTGAGCTACATACGAAACACCCCGAAGCCACGCTCCTCCAAGGGCGCTTGCAGCGTCGCGGCAAGCGCCAGGCCCAACACGTCGCGCGTCTGGGCCGGATCGATGATGCCATCGTCCCACAGCCGCGCGGTCGCGTACCAGGGGTTGCCCTCATCCTCGTACTTCTGGCGGATTGGCGCCTTGAACGCTTCGGCGTCCTCGGCTGACCACGTCGCCGCCTCGCGGTGGACGGTCGCCAACACCGAGGCCGCCTGCTCGCCGCCCATCACGCTGATCCGCGCATTGGGCCAGCTGAACAGGAAGCGGGGGCTATAGGCCCGCCCGCACATCCCATAATTGCCCGCGCCAAAGCTGCCGCCGATCAGCACGGTGATCTTGGGCACGGTCGCGGTCGCCACCGCCGTCACCAGCTTGGCGCCGTGCTTGGCGATGCCTTCGGCCTCGTATCTGCCGCCGACCATGAAGCCTGAGATATTCTGGAGGAACAGCAGGGGGATGCGCCGTTGCTGCGCGAGTTCGATGAAATGCGCGCCCTTCACCGCGCTCTCGCTGAACAACACGCCATTGTTGGCTAGAATCGCGACCGGCATCCCCCAGATATGCGCGAAGCCGCAGACCAACGACGATCCATAGAGCGCCTTGAACTCGTGAAACTCGGATGCATCGACCAGCCGCGCGATCACCTCATGCACATCATAGGGCGCGCGGACATCGGGCGGGATGATGCCGTAAAGCTCCTCCGGATCGAAGCGCGGGGGTCGCGGCTGACGGGTGTTTGCGAAGGGGTCGGCGCCCTTGCCCAAATGGCTGACGATATCGCGCACGATCGTCAGCGCGTGGGCGTCATTCTCCGCCAGATGATCGACCACGCCCGAGCGGCGCGCGTGCAGCTCGCCGCCGCCCAGGTCTTCGGCCGAAATCACCTCGCCGGTGGCTGCCTGCACGAGCGGGGGGCCAGCAAGGAAGATCGTCCCCTGGCCGCGCACGATAACCGTCTCGTCCGACATCGCCGGCACATAGGCGCCGCCGGCGGTGCAGCTGCCCATCACGCAGGCGATTTGCGGGATGCGCTTGGCGCTCATATTGGCCTGGTTGAAGAAGATGCGGCCGAAATGGTCGCGATCGGGAAACACCTCGGCCTGGTGCGGCAGGTTGGCGCCGCCTGAATCGACCAGATAGACGCAAGGGAGCCGGTTCGCCTCGGCAATCTCTTGCGCGCGCAGATGCTTCTTAACGGTGAGTGGGTAATAAGTGCCGCCCTTCACCGTCGCGTCGTTCGCCAGGATCATCACTTGCCGGCCAGAGACGCGGCCGATGCCGGCGATCATGCCGGCGCCGGGAATATCTTCGCCATAGACACCATAAGCGGCGAGCTGGCCGATTTCGAGAAGAGGGGAGCCGGGATCGAGCAGTCGTTCGACCCGCTCGCGCGGGAGCAGCTTGCCGCGTTCAGTATGTTTGGCCCGCGCACGCTCCGGCCCACCAAGCGCGGCTTGGGCCACGTCGGCGCGCAGCCGCTCGACCAACGCGCGGTTGTGCCTGGCATTGGCCTGGAACGTCTCGCTCTCGGGGGAAATGCGCGTGTCGAGCACGGGCGCGCTCATGGCCTACTCCTCATGGCCTACTCCTCATGGCCTATTCCTCATGGCTTGTCGGGCGTGCCTAGCGGCCGTGGCGCGCGGTGGGAAGCGGGTTGGGAATTCTTGATCGGGAACCATGTGGACTCCGTAACGAAAGCGAGCCAGCTTTCGCCTCGGTCAACCAAGGGAGGTGGCGATGTTGAAGCAGGTTATCTCCGCGACGTTGCTGATGGGGCTGGCGCTGCCGGCGGCCGCGCAGGAGCGCGAGCCGGGCAAGCCGGTCGCGGTGCATTTCGTCAAGTTCAAGCCGGGCTCGCTTGATCGGATCAGCGAGATCGAAAGCAAGTATTTCGATCCCGCCGCCGAAAAGATCGGTATTCGCCCGATCATCATCCGCATGGCCTCCGGCGATTGGGACGGGGAATATATCTTCCCGATGAAGTCGATGGGCGATCTCGACTACATTACCACGCCCGAGAACAAGGCTTGGCTCGCCGAGGTCGACAAGCTGGCGGGCGGCCCGGGCAGCGCGCAAAAATTGCTCGCCGAATGGGGCGGCGCGATCGTGCGCGACAAGCATGACTTCGGCTTCAGCGACCAGAAGTGAACAAATCGGGTGGAAGCCGCTGTCGTAAGCTGGCTTCCACCAGCCCCCGGCGGAGGGGAACTGTCGCCGAAGCGGAATTCTGGAACGAACAAAGCAACTTCCAAAGTAAATCGAACGCCGATAAGCTTTCCAAGTCTTATCGGGGGACTATCCTTGCGTCATACTATTGGGGCGGGTTTGATGTCGGCGGCGCTTTTGGTGGTGCCGCTGCCTCTTCCCGCGCAAACGCCCACTGCTTCGCCGCCTGAGACCCTCGCTGGTAGCGAGCAGTTGCGCTTCGGGCCGGTGCCCGGCTGGGTGGTCTCAATCGATCCACCTGCGACTAAGTCCGATGACGGCGCGCTACGCTCTCGCTTGGAAGATTTGCAGGTGCGGCATGACGCCCAGGGCACCCATTTCTATCTTCGCCGCCGGATCGCTGTGAATGCGGCGGAGGGTTTGCAGTTCTTGAGCACACTTGGGCTTCAGTGGCAGCCGTCGCTGGGGGGAGCGACGGTGCACTTCGCCCGCCTGCACCGCGATGGCAAGATGATTGATCTGCTTGCTGGAGGCAGCCGTTTCCAGGTGCTGCGGCGCGAGGATCGGTTGGAGCGGGAGCGTTTGTTGAGCGGGTTGCGCCAGGCGGTGATGCCCATTGCCGATTTGCGTGTGGGTGATGAGCTGGAATTCGCCTACTCGATCGATCGCCTCAACCCGTTGCTCGCCGGTCACTTTGAGGATCGTAACAGGCTCGAACCCCGGCTGCGGCCTGAGCGCTTGTATCATCGCTTCAGCGCCGCACCGGGGACAGTGATACGGTTGCGTGCGGGTAAAGCTTGGCCGAAAGTGACGCGCACAACTGGGCCGGAGGGTACCGCCTATGTGATCGATGCGCTCAACCCGGTGGTGGAAGAGCCGCTTGCGGGCGTTCCCGACCGGTTCAACGACATCTACTGGCTCGATCTGAGCGATTTCGCTGACTGGGCAGCGGTCCGTGCATTGATGGCGCCGCACTATGAGGAAGCAGCCCGGATCGGGCCCGACTCTCCGCTGCAGGCCGAAATCGCTCGGATCGCCGCCGCTAGTACTGATCCCGCCGTGCGCGCAGCCGCCGCGCTGCAATTGGTCCAACGCCAGGTTCGATACCTTGCGCAGGTCGATGGGCTCGGCGCTTACAAGCCCGAGCCGGCCGATACCGTGTGGACGGCCAAATGGGGCGATTGCAAGGGCAAGACGGTGCTGCTGCTCGCCCTGCTGCGCGGGCTGGGGATCACCGCGGAACCGGCGCTCGTTTCGACCGAGCAAGGCGATGGCCTGCCAGATGCGTTGCCGATGCCCGGGCGGTTCAATCATGTGATCGTGCGCGTGCAAATTGCCGGCAAAAGCTATTGGCTGGATGGCACGCGACAGGGCGACGGTGGGCTCGAAAGCCTGGAAGTGCCCGATTTCGGCTGGGCGCTGCCACTGGGGCCGCAGGGCGGCGCTCTTGTGCCGCTCGCCGCGACGCTGCCGGCCAAGCCCTTCGCCGAGACCTCGCTTGATTTCGACGCTCGCGCCGGGTTGACCCGACCCGCCAAGGCGACCGGCCGGCTGACCCTGCGCGGCGATTCCGCCCGCCAAACCCGCGCGCTGCTTGCCCTGGCCGACGCCGCCGAGCGCGACAAATATCTGCGTAAGCTGTGGACCGAGCGCTATGACTTCCTGACGGTCGATCGGGTTGAAACCGCAGCCGACGAGGCGAGTGGCGAGGTCACGCTAAGCTTCGTCGGTACCGCCAAGCTCGATTGGTCGCCGAACGACGACCGCCGCTATGAGGCCGATAATGCCCGCCTCGGCGTAAACTTGGCGCCCGAACGCCCCGCCGAACGCGCGCGGCGCGCGCCCGTGCTCGTCAATCAGCGATTCGAGGCTTATCGCCAGACCATCATGCTGCCCGATGGCGGCAATGGTTATGCGGTGGAAGGCAAGTCGCTCGATCGCACGATTGGCGGGGTGCACTATGTCCGCACCGCCGAAATCAAGGGCGGCCGGTTTGAGATGAACGCCAGCACGCGCGCCGCGCGAAGCGAAGTTTCGTTCGACGAGGCAAAGGCGGCGGATCTACTGACCGACGAGCTGTATCGCGAGCGGTTGTTCGTTAAGCTCCCCACCGCGTCGGGCAAGGGGGGTGCCGATCGCGGCGATGTCGCGGCTGGCGGGGTAATCGACAAGGCCTCCGAAGATGCTCTCGCCGTACGGATCAACGCCCTTCTGGCCGACTTAAAGATCGATCAGGCGCTCGCGCTGATCGATGGCAAGCTGGCAGAACAGCGTACCGCTCGACGGCTGACGATGCGCGGCGCGGTGCTTCAATTCGCCGACCGGATCGAGGAGGCCAGCGACGCGTATGACGCCGCCATCGCTGTCAGCCCAGATTATCTCCATGCACAGTACAGCAAGGCGGAATTGCTCGTTGAACAGGGCAATGCGCAGGATGCGCTGATCCTGTTCGATCGGCTGGTGCTGCGCGAGCCAGAGAAAAACGAATACTACATCGCCCGCGGCCAGGCTCGGATCATTGTCGGCCGTCTTGACGGTGCGCTGAACGACTTCACGATCGTGCTCCAGCGCGATCCCAAAAATCAGGCTGCGACGGCGGGCCGGTTGGCAGTGCTGCAGGCGCAGGGCAATCTCAATGTCGTTCTCGCGGAGCTGGACAAGCCGGAGGCGGAACCCGATGAAGCGCTGCGCTTCCACCGCAAGGCCTATATTCTCGCCTTGTTGGGGCGCACCGATGAAGCTCGGGCGGCGGCGGAAAAATCCAAAGCCGCCTATGAAGCGAGCAACCGGCTGCCCGAGGGAGCCTATTACGCCCTGCAGCTGCAGGGCCTCGCGCCGACCCTAGATGCAAGGGGCGAGGCGATGCTCGCGCTGCTACGGCAGGAGCCGGCCTTCCCGCTCGAGCTGGCGTTGATGGCACCGCTTGCCCGTGACGCTCGTTGGCGGCCTCAGATTATCGACGGCTATTTGAAAGCGCAGGCGGCAGTCGATCCCAAGCTTGCCGATCAGATCAAGCGGCAACAGGGGCGCTTCATGGCGCTGGGTGGGGAGCCTGAACTGCTTCGACAGCTTATCAAGGAAAAGGTGGCGGCGAACCCGGAGGATAGCGGCACGCTCAACAATGCGTGCTGGGATTTGGCGACGCTCAATCTCGATCTCGATCAGGCGAGCGACTATTGCGCCAAGGCCGTCGCACGGGCGCCGCGCGCGGCCTATCTCGATAGCCGGGCACTGGTGGCGCTGCAGCGAGGCGACCTTGCCAGCGCGCGGCGCGATTATGATGCGGCGCTGGCATCGCACCCCAATCAGCCGATGGTGCTCTACGGGCGCGGCTTGACCCGTTTGCGGCAGGGCGATGCGGCGGGTGGCATGGCCGATCTGGAACGCGCGCGGAAGTTTTCGCCGATGATCGACCAGCAATATGCGGGCTTTGGCCTTAAGCCTTGATAAGGCCGTTGGGTCGTCCCGGTGCTCGCCGGGGCGACCATTGGGCGCTCACGCCCCGATCAGCTCGCGCCCGATCAGCATCCGGCGAATCTCATTGGTCCCGGCGCCGATGTCGAGCAGCTTGGCATCGCGCAGGAAGCGTTCGACCGGCCAATCCTTGGTATAGCCCGCGCCGCCCAGCGCCTGCACGGCCTCCAGCGCGACCTTCACCGCATTTTCGCTCGCGAGCAGGATCGCGCCCGCCGCGTCGAAGCGGGTGGTCTTGCCGGCGTCGCACGCCCTGGCGACCGCATAGACATAGGCGCGCGCCGAGCTGAGCGCGACATACATGTCGGCCACCTTGGCCTGCATCAGCTGGAACGCGCCGATCGCCTGGCCGAACTGGCGGCGCTCGCGCACATAGGGCAGCACCACGTCCAGGCACGCCTGCATTACGCCGAGCTGGATGCCGGCGAGCACCGCGCGCTCGTAATCCAGGCCCGACATCAGCACCCCGACCCCGCCATTCTCGGGGCCCATCACATTTTCCTCGGGCACCTCGCAATCGGTGAACACCAGCTCGGCGGTGGGCGAGCCGCGCATCCCCATTTTGTCGATCTTCTGGCCGATCGCGAAGCCGGGCATGTCGCGCTCGATCAGGAACGTCGTGATCCCCCGCGAGCCGCCCTCGGGCGCGGTCTTGGCATAGACCACCAGGGTATCGGCATAAGCCGCGTTGGTGATCCAGAATTTGGTGCCGTTGAGCACATAGCCGCCCTGCACCTTTTCGGCGCGCAGCTTCATGCTCACCACGTCGGAGCCGGCCCCAGCTTCGGACATCGCCAGGCTGCCGACATGCTCGCCCGAGATCAGCTTGGGGAGATACTTCGCTTTCTGCTCGGGATTGCCCCAGCGCGCGATCTGGTTGACGCAGAGATTGGAATGCGCGCCATAGGACAGCCCGATCGAGGCCGAGGCGCGCGCCACTTCCTCGCACGCGATCACATGCTCCAGATAGCCAAGGCCCAGCCCACCATCGGCCTCGGCCACGGTGATGCCGTGCAGCCCCAGCGCGCCCATTGCCGGCCAGAGTTCATCGCGCGGGAACCAGTCCTCGGCATCGATCCGCGCGGCGAGCGGGGCGATCTGCTCCTGCGCGAAGCGGCGGGTGGTGTCGCGGATCATGTCGGCGGTTTCGCCGAGCGCGAAATCAAGGGCGATGTCCATCTTGCTCTCCCAACACGCTTGTTCCCGCCGCGCGTGGCGCTTAGCAGGCATATCGAGCGCCGCCATAGACGGCGAAAAGGGGGGTGCCAATGGCCGGGTTGCTGCGCAAGAAATCGATCGAAGCAGGGGCGGAGCACCAGGCGCTCGCGCGCACGCTCGGCTGGCCGCATCTCGTGGCGCTGGGCGTCGGCGCGATCGTCGGTACCGGCATTCTCACGCTGATCGGGGTCGGCGCCGGGCTCGCGGGGCCGGCGGTGATCCTGAGCTTCGTGATCGCCGGCGCGATCTGTGCCTGCGCCGCGCTTGCCTATGCGGAGCTTGCAACGATGATCCCCGCCTCGGGCAGCGCCTATACATACAGCTATGTCGTGCTGGGCGAGATCATCGCCTGGGTGATCGGCTGGAGCCTTATTCTGGAGTATTCGCTGGTCGTGTCGACGGTGGCGGTCGGCTGGTCGGGCCATGCCGCGCCTTTGCTCGAACGGCTGATCGGCTTTCCGGCGGTGCTGGCGAACGGGCCGGAGGCAGGGGGCATCGTCAACCTGCCGGCGATCTTCATCATCGCGGTGGTCGCGGGGCTGCTGATGCTCGGCACGCGCGAGAGCGCGACGCTCAACGCGGTGCTCGTGATCGTGAAGCTGGTCGCGCTCGCGGTATTCGTCGCGGTGGCGCTGCCGTATTTCGATAGCACCAATCTGGAGCCGTTCATGCCGTTCGGCTTCGCCAAGGCGGTGCAGGGCGGCGCCGAGCGCGGGGTGATGGCGGCGGCGGCGATCATCTTCTTCGCCTTTTACGGCTTCGACGCGATCTCGACCGCCGCGGAGGAAACCAAGAATCCCGGGCGCGACCTGGCGATCGGCATCGTCGGATCGATGTTCGCCTGTGTCGCGATCTACATGCTGGTCGCGGTCGCGGCGGTGGGGGCGTTGAGCTACGCCAAGTTCGCGCCGAGCGCCGAGCCGCTCGCGCTGATCCTGCGTGGCGTCGGCCAGCCCGGCGCGGCGACATTCCTGGAAGCAAGCGCGGTGATCGCGTTGCCGACGGTGCTGCTGGCGTTCCTTTATGGCCAGAGCCGCATCTTCTTCACCATGGCGCGCGACGGGCTGCTGCCGCAGGGGCTCGCCAAGGTTTCGGCGCGGGGGACGCCGGCACGGATCACGGCGGTGACGGCGCTGATTGTGAGCGTGATCGCCGGGCTGCTGCCGCTGGGCGAGATCGCCGCACTTGCTAATGCGGGGACGCTCGCCGCGTTCATCGCGGTGTGCGTCTGCCTGATCGTGCAGCGGCGGCGCGCGCCCGAGGCCGAGCGCCGCTTCCGCGCGCCGCTGGGCGTGCCGGTGGCGGCCGCGGGCGTGCTAGGGTGCGTCTATCTGTTCTTCAGCCTGCCGAGCAAGACTCAGGCTTGGTTCCTGCTGTGGAACCTGGGCGGGCTGGCGGTTTACTTCCTCTACGCGCGTGGGCGGGCGGTCGCGGGGCGGTAGAGCCCTCCCCAACGTCGGCCTTCGCCGGGGAAGGGGAACTTACGAGGTCCGCAATCGCCCCCGCGCGAGCGTCGCGAGGCCGATCAGCATCCACACGACGTTGAGCGCGGTCGAGGGGATCGCGCCGTGCCAGCCGCTATTGACGATAAAGCCGGCGGCGCCGACCACGTTCATCCATTGAAAGGCGGGCGATTGGCCCGACAGCCGCCCCATCGACACCAGCAGATAGGCGGCGAGGATCGTCGCCGCCCCGGCCCAGCCGATCGTTTCGATCGCCCAGATCACGCCGCCGCGAGATTCCGCAGGACGTAGGGCAGGATGCCACCGTTCAGGAAATACTCCAGCTCGTTGATCGTATCGATCCGGCAGCGCGTTTCGAAGCTTTCGGTCGAGCCATCGGCGCGGGTGAGCTTCACCGTCACGTTCTGGCGCGGCTTCAGGTCCGCGACGCCCTCGATGGTGAACGTCTCGCTGCCATCGAGCTTGAGCGTCTGGCGGTTGACGCCTTCGGCGAACTGCAGCGGCAGCACGCCCATGCCAACCAGGTTGGAGCGGTGGATGCGCTCGAAGCTTTCGGTGATCACCGCGCGCACGCCGAGCAGATTGGTGCCCTTCGCCGCCCAGTCGCGCGACGAGCCGGTGCCATATTCCTTGCCGGCGATCACCACGAGCGGCGTGCCATCGGCCTTGTGGCGCATCGCCGCGTCGTAGATCGGCATCACCTCGCCCTTATACTGCGTCATGCCGCCTTCAACGCCGGGCACCATTTCGTTCTTGATACGGATATTGGCGAAGGTGCCGCGCATCATCACCTCATGATGCCCGCGCCGAGCGCCATAGCTGTTGAAGTCGGCCTTGGAGACCTGGTGCTCCTGGAGATAGATGCCCGCCGGGCTGGTCGCCTTGATGCTGCCGGCGGGGCTGATGTGATCAGTGGTGATCGAATCGCCCAACACCGCCAGCGGCTTGGCGTCGATGATGTCGCCCACCGGCGCGGGGGTCATCTCCATCCCGTCGAAATAAGGCGGGTTGGCGATATAGGTGCTGCCCGCGCGCCACTGATAGGTGTCCGACGGGGCGACCTCGATCGCCTGCCAGCGCGCGTCGCCGGCATAGACGTTGCCGTAGCGCGCGCGGAACATCGTGTTGTCGATGCTCGCGTCGATCAGCGAGCGGATTTCGTCGTTGCTCGGCCAGATGTCCTTCAGGAACACATCGTTGCCATCGGCATCCTGGCCGATCGGCGTGCTCACCATGTCGCTGGTCACGCTGCCGCGCAGAGCATAGGCGACGACGAGCGGCGGCGAGGCGAGGAAGTTCGCGCGCACGTCCGGCGAGACGCGGCCCTCGAAATTGCGGTTGCCCGAAAGCACCGAGGCGGCGACGATGTTGTTGTCGTTGATCGCCTGGCTAATCGGCTGGGCGAGCGGCCCCGAATTGCCGATGCAGGTGGTGCAGCCATAACCGACCAGATTGAAGCCAAGCGCGTCAAGATCCTCGGTCAGCCCAGCCTTGTCGAGATAATCGGTCACGACTTGCGAGCCCGGCGCGAGGCTGGTCTTGACCCAGGGCTTCACGCTCAGCCCCTTGGCCCGCGCCTTGCGCGCGACGAGGCCGGCGGCGACGAGCACCGAGGGGTTGGAGGTGTTGGTGCAGCTGGTGATCGCCGCGATCACCACGTCGCCATCGCCGATGTCGTGCCCGGCGCCGTCGACCGCCGCGCGCTCGGCGGCTGATTTGCCATAGGCCTTGGCGAGATCGGCGTTGAACACGTCATCGACCGATTCCAGCGCGACCCGGTCCTGCGGGCGCTTCGGCCCGGCGAGCGAGGCTTGCACCGTGCCCATGTCGAGCTCGAGCGTATCGGTGAACACCGGATCGGGGCTCGACGCGTCGCGCCACAGCCCCTGCGCCTTGGCATAGGCCTCGACCAAAGCGAGCTGCTCGTCGCTGCGGCCGGTGAGGCGCATATAGTCGATCGTCTTGTCGTCCACGGGGAAGAAGCCACAAGTCGCGCCATATTCGGGCGCCATGTTGGCGATCGTCGCGCGATCGGCGAGCGGCATCGAGTCGAGGCCGGGGCCGTAGAATTCCACGAACCGCCCGACCACGCCCTTGGCGCGGAGCATCTGCGTGACGGTCAGCACCAGATCGGTCGCGGTGATGCCTTCCTTGAGCGCGCCCGTCAGCTTGAAGCCGACGACTTCGGGGATCAGCATCGATACCGGCTGGCCGAGCATCGCCGCCTCCGCCTCGATCCCGCCGACGCCCCAGCCGAGCACGCCCAGGCCGTTGATCATCGTCGTGTGGCTGTCGGTGCCGACCAGCGTATCGGGATAAGCGATGGTGTCGCCGCCATTGGCGGAGGTCCATACCGCCTGGCCGATATATTCCAGATTGACCTGGTGGCAGATGCCGGTGCCCGGCGGCACCACCTTGAAATTGTCGAGCGCCTGCGCGCCCCATTTCAGGAACTCGTACCGCTCGCCGTTACGCTGATATTCGATCGCGACGTTATCGTCGAACGCTTGCGGGGTGCCGAATTCGTCGACCATCACGCTGTGGTCGATCACCAGATGCACCGGCACCAGCGGATTGATCTTGGCCGCGTCGCCGCCGAGCTTGGTGATCGCGTCGCGCATCGCGGCGAGATCGACGACGCAGGGCACGCCAGTGAAATCCTGCATCAGCACGCGCGCCGGGCGATACTGGATCTCGCGCTCCGAACGGGGGTTGTTCTGCCAATCGATCAGCGCCTGGATGTCGTCGGTCGAGACGGTCTTGCCGTCCTCGAAGCGGAGCAGATTCTCCAGCAGCACCTTCATCGAGAAGGGCAGGCGCGACACATCGCCCAGCTTCGCCGCCGCCTTGGGCAGGCTGAAATAATGATAGGTCTTGCCCCCAACGTTCAGGCTGTCGCGGGTGCCGAGGCTGTCCTGTCCGATCGCGGTCATGGGGCGTCCTTTCCAACTGAGGCGCAGGCGCACGCGGCGCCGAGGAGTGTGCCAGCGATTGGCCAAGCTGGCGCGCGATTGCAAGGGGGGAGGGGGGTAGGGGTGTCGCCAAGGGGGCAGGAATGTGAAAGGCGGCACGCTCAGCTGCGAATCAGGCCGTCCCCAGCACTTCCGCGATCAAATCCTTGCGGCTGAGCTTGCCGATCATCGTCTTGGGCATCGTCAGCCGCACGACCACGTCATCCACCCGCTCATGCTTGCCGAGCTGCGGGTTGAGCCAGTCGCGCAACTCGGCGCCATCGGCTTTGGCGCCGTCGTTCAGTGTCACATAAGCGCGCGGCTGCTCTCCGCGATAGGGATCGGGTACGCCGATCACCAGCGCTTCCTTCACCGCCGGGTGCTTGTAGAGCACGTCCTCGATCTGGCTGGGGAACACCTTGAACCCGCCGACCGCGATCATGTCCTTCAGCCGGTCGACGATCGCGACGAAGCCGTCGGCGTCGATCTGGCCGACATCGCCCGTGCGCAGCCAGCGCCGCCCTTCGGCATCGGTGACGAACACGCCCTCATCGGCATCGGGGCGGTTCCAATAGCCCTTCATGATCTGCGGCCCGGCGATCACGATCTCGCCCGGCTCGCCGGCGGGGGCGGGGTGGAGCGGATTTTCCTTGTCCACCAGCCGAACCTCGGTCGCGGGCAAGGGCTGGCCGATGGTGCCCGGCTTGCCCGCCGCTTCATAAGGGTTGGCCGAGACCACGCCGGAACTTTCGGACAGGCCATAGCCTTCGATCAGCGTCGCCCCCGTCGCTGCCTCGAACTTGGCTTTCAGCTCGGCCGGCAGCGGCGCCCCGCCCGAAATACAGACGCGCAGCTTCGAGAAGTCGGTCTTGCCCAGCGTTGGATGATCGAGCAGCGCCTGATACATGGTCGGCACGCCAGGGATCGCCGTGATCTTCGCGCGCGACACCGCCTCGAGCGCCTGCTGCGCGTTGAAGCGGGGGAGCATCACGATGCAGCCGCCATTCACTACGGTGCGATTGAGCACGCAGGTATTGGCGAACACATGGAACAGGGGCAGCACGCCCAGGATGCGGTCCTCCTGCCCTGGGTGCGGATCGATTGTGTTCACTTGGCGGGCATTGGCCGAGAGGTTCTGGTGCGTCAGCATCGCCCCCTTGGGCGTGCCGGTGGTGCCGCCGGTATATTGGATCAGCGCGACATCGGTTTCGGGCACGATATCGGGCTTGGTGAAGCGGCCGCGATTATGGATCAGTTGCGAAAAGGCCATGATCCGGGGATCGTTTGGCTTGGCCGCGACCTCGCTTTGCTTGAACCAGCGGTAGAGGATCGATTTGCCCGTCGGCAGCGCCCCCGCGACCGAGCCGACCACCAGCCGTTCGAGTTCTGACTGGTCGAGCACTTTGAGCGCGGTCGGCAACAGCGCCTTGGCGGAGAGCGTGAAGAGCAGCCTAGTGCCCGAATCCGCGACCTGATGCGCGAGCTCGGCGACGGTGTAGAGCGGCGAGAAATTCACCACCGTCGCGCCCAGTTTCAGGATGCCGTAATAGGCCGCCAGGTAATGCGGCACATTGGGCAGGAACAGCCCGATCCGATCGCCCTTGCCATAGCCGAGCGCCGCGAGCCCCGCCGCGACCCGGTTCGCGCCGTCGAGCGTTTCGGCATAGCTGTAATGCCGCCCCAGAAAGTCGATCAGCGGCTTCTGCCCGCCTCTCGCGGCGGCGTCGTCGAACAGGGCCGGCATCGAGAGCGGCGGGTAGTCGGAGGTCCAGGGCGAGGGGTGCCGATAAGCGGTGCGCCAGATACTATCCATGACGCTATCGTAAGGTGCCGGCGCCGCCCGGCGCAAGGGCGCTAGTTAAGCCGCTTGCTCCAAGTGACGAGCAGCGAGACACACATCACGCCGAGATCGACCGCGGCTTGCACGCGCGCGGGCGACTGATCGCTCGACTCATGGGTGAGGATGCGGATGTCGGCGGACGGGTGACGCACGGCGAGCATAAGCAACGCAAGACCGGCAATAGCCACCAAACCACGACGCGAGCGCATGGTCCACCTCCGATGGGCCTCATCGCAAATCAGGGTTAAAAAGGCAAGGGCGGAACGATGGTAATCGCTCCGCCCCAGCCGATTTTCCTCGTGCCCGCGCCTACTTGGCTTCGGCGGCCTCGGGCTTCTTCTTCTTGGGCTTCTTGGGCGCCGCGGGCTCGATCTCGAAGCTCAGCGCATCGTCCTTCAGCTTCACCGTCACCTCGCCGCCGTGGACGAGCTTGCCGAACAGCAATTCCTCGGCGAGCGGCTGCTTGACCTTTTCCTGGATCAACCGTCCCATCGGCCGCGCACCATAAAGCTTGTCATAGCCCTTGTCGGTGAGCCATTTGCGCGCGCCATCATCGAGCTTGATGTGCACCCCACGGTCGGCGAGCTGAAGTTCGAGCTGGAGCACGAACTTGTCGACCACCCGCGCGACCACTTCGGGCGGCAGATAACCGAACGGCACGATCGCATCGAGCCGGTTGCGGAATTCGGGCGTGAACATCCGCTGCACCGCCTGCTCGTCCTCGCCCTCGCGGGTGAGATTGCCGAAGCCGAGCGTCTCCCGCGCCATGTCGGCGGCGCCGGCATTGGTCGTCATGATGATGATCGCGTTGCGGAAATCGACCGTCTTGCCGTGGTGGTCGGTCAGTTTTCCATTGTCCATCACCTGCAGCAGGATGTTGAACAGGTCCGGATGCGCCTTCTCGATCTCGTCGAGCAGCAGCACCGAATGCGGGTTCTGATCGACCGCGTCGGTCAGCAGACCGCCCTGATCATAGCCGACATAGCCCGGAGGCGCGCCGATTAGCCGGCTGACCGAGTGGCGCTCCATATATTCGCTCATGTCGAAGCGTTGGAGCGGGATGCCAAGGATCGAGGCGAGCTGGCGCGCGACCTCGGTCTTGCCGACGCCCGTCGGCCCGGTGAACAAATAATTGCCGATCGGCTTGTCCGGATCGCGCAACCCCGCGCGCGACAGCTTGATCGCCGAGGCGAGCTTTTCGATCGCGGCGTTTTGGCCGAACACCACCCGCTTCAGATCGGTCTCGAGCGAGGCGAGCGCCTTGGTATCGTCCTTCGACACGCTCTTGGGCGGGATGCGCGCCATCGTCGCGATCACCGCCTCGATCTCCTTGGCGGTGATCGTCTTCTTGCGCTTGGCGGGCGGCACCAGCATCTGCATCGCGCCGACTTCGTCGATCACGTCGATCGCCTTGTCGGGCAGCTTGCGATCGTTGATGTAGCGCGCCGACAGCTCCACCGCCGATTTGATCGCGTCGGGCGTGTACTTCACCGAATGGTGATCCTCGAACGCGGTGCGCAGGCCGGCGAGGATTTTCACCGTATCCTCGATCGAGGGCTCGTTGACGTCGATCTTCTGGAAGCGGCGCAGCAGCGCGCGGTCCTTCTCGAAATGGTTACGGAATTCCTTGTAAGTCGTTGAACCAATGCAGCGGATCGTCCCGCCCGACAGCGCGGGCTTGAGCAGATTCGAGGCATCCATCGCCCCGCCGCTGGTCGCGCCCGCGCCGATTACGGTGTGGATCTCGTCGATGAACAGGATCGCGTGGGGCAGCTTCTCCAGCTCGTTGACGACCGCCTTCAGCCGCTCCTCGAAATCGCCGCGATAGCGCGTGCCGGCGAGCAGCGCGCCCATGTCGAGCGAATAGATGACGGCGGGCTTCAACACTTCGGGCACATCGCCCTCGATGATCTTGCGCGCCAGCCCCTCGGCGATCGCGGTTTTGCCCACGCCAGGGTCGCCCACATAAAGTGGGTTGTTCTTTGAACGGCGGCAGAGGATCTGCACCGTGCGATCGACCTCGGCCGCGCGCCCGATCAGCGGATCGACCTTGCCGCGCTTGGCCTTCTCGTTGAGGTCAACGGTGAACTGCTTGAGCGCGCTTTCGCCCTTGCCGCTCTTGGCCTCCGCCTTGGGCTTCTCCTCCTCGGCACCCTTGGCCTGGGCGGGCTCGGCGGGGGTGCCGCCCTTGCCCACACCGTGGCTGATGTAGCTGACGGCATCGAGTCGGCTCATATCCTGCTGCTGCAGGAAATAGACGGCATAGCTTTCGCGCTCGCTGAACAAGGCGACGAGCACATTGGCGCCGGTCACCTCGTCGCGGCCCGAGCTTTGGACGTGGAGGATCGCGCGCTGGACGACGCGCTGGAACCCGCTGGTGGGCGAGGGATCGGTCGCCTGCTGCACCTTCAGCGCTTCAAGTTCGGTATCGAGATAATGGGCGACAGTACGCTTCAGGTCGCTCAAGTCGACACCGCAGGCGGCCATCACCTTGCTCGCATGTTCGTCGTCGATCAGCGCGAGCAGCAGATGTTCGAGCGTCGCATATTCGTGGCGGCGCGAGGAGGCGGCCTCGAGCGCCTTGTGGAGGGTGGATTCGAGAGCGGAGGCGAAGGACGGCATGGATAACTCCTATCGGCCCACGGGCCGGACCGAGGCTTGGCATGTTGGGATGGCCGCACGCGCCATCAAGCTCTTGACAGAAGCGGCTGGGACGCCGGGGGAAGGCGGCGAGGTCATCACCGCCTGAATAGCGCCTCGGCGCTTGCCCGATGGTGAACCGCGCGTTGCTTGTGCGCCTCGACCCGGGCGATCTCGGCCTTGAGCAGCGCGATGCGCCCGTCCAGCTCGGCGAGCGAGAACGGGTCCAGGTCTTGCCGGGCGAGCAGGGCGATCGGATCACCCGGCCGGGGCGGCGGCGCGATGTCGTCGGTGTCCATGGGTCAAGGGTCGCGCCGATGGCCGGGCCTGTCAACGCGAAACGATGCGGCTGCGACAATTGCGTAGCGCCTGGCCCGTGCGAATGCAGACCGAAAACGGCGATCATGAAGGATCGCCTAACCTCCCCGGTTGACCGGCGAGACGTGGCGCCGATAAGGCAGGGCGAAGAAACAGGGGGGCGGGGATGGCGGCACTTCCGGCGACGATGCTGGCGATCGATCCGGTGACTCCGTGCGTCGCCGACGCGCTGGTGCCGGTAGAGCGTCCGCTACCGCACCCAGGCCCGGGCGAGGTGCTGATCCGCGTCGCCGCCGCCGGGGTCAACCGGCCGGATGTGCTGCAACGCCAGGGGCTCTATCCCATGCCGCCGGGCGCCCCTTCGATCCTGGGGCTGGAGGCCGCTGGCGAGATCGTGGCGCTGGGGGAGGGCGTGGAGGGCGCGCTGCTCGGCCAGCCCGTCTGCGCGCTGCTGAGCGGCGGCGGCTATGCCGAATATGCCGTTGCTCCCGCTGGCCAATGCCTCACGGTGCCGCCCGCGCTCTCGATGGTCGAGGCCGCCGCGATCCCCGAAACCCTGTTCACCGTGTGGACCAACTTGTTCGAGCGCGCCTATGCCGTGGAGGGGGATACGGTGCTCGTCCATGGTGGCACCTCGGGCATCGGCACGATGGCGATCGGGCTGGGCGCCCTGTTCGGGCTGACGGTGATCGTCACCGCCGGCAGCGACGCCAAATGCCAGGCCGCGCGCGATCTGGGCGCGGCACACGCGATCAATTACCGAGACGAGGACTTCGTCGCGCGGGTGCGGGAGATCACCGGCGGGCGCGGCGTGGCGGCGGTGCTCGACATGGTGGGCGGCGATTATGTCGCGCGTAACCTGCAATGCCTGGCGGACGACGGTCGGCACGTGTCGATCGCGGTACAGGGCGGAGTGATGGCGACGATCCCGCTGTTCGAGGTGATGCGCCGCCGGCTGACGCTGACCGGCTCGACGCTGCGCCCGCGCGACGCGGCGTTCAAGGCGCTGGTCGCCGATGAACTCGCGCACCACGTCTGGCCGCATGTCGAGGCGGGCCGGTTGAAGCCGGTGATCGACAAGGTCTTCCCGCTGGCCGAGGCGGGCGCCGCGCACACCCGGATGGAAGCGGGCGCGCATGTCGGCAAGATCGTGCTCACCACCGGCTAATTGACGCGCTGCCCTTTTCCGATTTCGCTTCTCGCGCGTCAGGAGCGCTCATAAGATTGGGCGCGAATCGAGTTGACGGGGTAGCTCAAGTGTTCGCGTTGCTCACGGCGCCGGAGAACAGTATCTTCGTCGCGGCGTTCCTTTTGATGGTCTTGATCGGGGCGGTGCAACTGACCGGCCTATTCGGCGATGTCGATCTCGATACACCCGATGATTTCGGCGATCTCGCCGGGCTGCTTGGCTGGCTTGGGCTCGGACGCCTCCCGCTTATCGCGCTGCTGGTCGTGTTACTCACCTTGTTCGCGCTGATCGGCTTGCTCGGCCAGCAGTTGGCGCACGACCTGTTCGGCGCGCGCCAGCCGCTCTGGCTCGCGGTGCCCGCGGCGCTCGTCGCAAGCCTGCCGCTCACCGCCGGCGCGGCCAGGCTGCTCAGCCCCCTGCTGCCAGGCGACGAGACGACGGCGATCGAGCTCGACGAACTCGTCGGTCGACGCGCGGCAATTATCACTGGGCGCGCGCGCCTGGGTTCGCCGGCGCGGGCGCGGGTCGAGGACCGTCATGGCCAGGCGCATTATGTGATGGTCGAGCCCAACGCGCCGACCGAGATTTTCGAAGAGGGCGAGGAGGTGCTGCTGGTGCGGCGCGAGGCGCAAGGCTTTCGCGCGATTGGCAGCGGCGCGCTGCGGCTCTCGAGTGTGGAGGTGTAATCATGGGTGACTTGGTGACACTGGGGCCGGGGAGCATCGTGCCCTATGTGGTGCTGCCGCTCACCGCGCTGGTCGCGCTGCTGGTGCTGGGTGCCGTGCTGGCGCGGCTATACAAGCGCGCCTCCAAGGAGATCGGATTTGTCCGCACCGGCTTTGGAGGCGAGAAGGTCGTGATCAACGGCGGCGCACTGGTGCTGCCGGTGTTTCATGAAACGATGCCGGTGAATATGAACACGGTGCGACTGGCGGTGGAGCGCAAGAACAACGACGCGCTGATCACGCTCGATCGCCTGCGCATCGACGTGAAGGCCGAATTCTACGTCCGCGTCCGCCCCGATGCCCAGTCGATCGCGACCGCCGCGCAGACGCTTGGCTTGCGCACGATGAACCCCGATGCGCTGAAGGAACTGGTCGAGGGCAAGTTCGTCGACGCTTTGCGTTCGGTCGCCGCCGGCATGACGATGGCGCAGCTCCACGAGCAACGCAGCGAATTCGTGCAGAAGGTGCAGCAGGTGTCCTCCGCCGATCTGGCGATGAACGGGCTGGAGTTGGAGAGCGTGTCGCTCACCGGGCTCGACCAGACTTCGATCGAGCATTTCAACGCGAACAATGCCTTTGACGCCGAGGGCCTGACCAAGCTCACCGAGCAGATCGAGCTTCGCAAGAAGGCGCGCAACGATATCGAGCAGGATACGCGCGTCCAGATCGAGACCAAGAATCTAGAGGCGCAGCGCCAGTCGCTGCTCATTTCGCGCGATACCGAATTCGCGCGGTTGGAGCAGGAGCGTGAGGTGGAAATGCGCCGCGCCGCGCAAGCCGCCGAGGTCGCGCGCGAGCAAGCGCTGCGCCAGCAGGAGGCGGAACAGGCGCGGATCGAGGCCAAGCGGCTGATCGACGCGCAGCAGATCGAAGCGGATCGCGCCGTGCAGCAGGCCAAGATCGCCCAGGCGCAGGCGCTGGAACTCGCGCGGCAGGAACAGCAGATCGCGGTCCAGAACAAAAGCCGCGAGGAAAGCCAGGCCAAGGCCGAGGCCGATCGCGCGCGCGCCGGGGCGGTGGTCGCCGAGCAGCAGGTTGTCACCGCGCGCGAAGCCGAGATCGCCGAGCGCGACAAGCGGATCGAGCTGATCAACGCCGCGCGTGAGGCCGAACGCGCTGCGATCGCGGTGAAGGTAGAGGCCGAGGCCGAGAAGCAGGCGGCCGCCGACCGGGCCGAGGCCGCGCGCCGACTCGCCGAGGGCGAAGCCGAAGCCGCGAAGCTGCGCGCGGAGGCCGACCGCATCCGCTTGCAGGTGGAAGCGGCGGGCCAGCGCGCGATCAACGAGGCGGCCAACATCCTGTCGTCCGAAACCATGTCGCTGCAGGCGAAACTCGCGCTGCTGAAGGTGCTGCCCGAGATCATCCGCGAGGCTGCCAAGCCCTTGGAGGCGATCGACTCGATTAAGATTGTCCAGGTCGATGGCATCACCCGCGGCGGCGGCGCGGGCGGCGCGGCGAATGACGAGGGCGATCGCAACCTGGCGAACGCGGCGGTTTCCGCGGCGCTGCGCTACCGTGCCCAAGCGCCGGTGATCGACGGGCTGATGCGCGAACTGGGCTTCGAAGGCGGTTCCCTCGACAGTCTGATGGCCAGCGTCAGCGTTGTACCACCAACGCCGACCGCTCCTAGCCAGCAGATCGAGGCCGCCGAATGACCCCCATTCTCCACGAATATTCCGCGTCGGGTAACTGCTACAAAATCCGCCTCACCGCCGCGCATGTCGGCGTCGCGCTGGAACGGCGTGAGTATGACATTTTGCGCGGTGAAACCCGTACGCCCGAATTTCTGGCGAAGGTGAACGCCAATGGCCGCATCCCGGTGCTGCAACTGGGCGATCGGTTCCTGCCCGAAAGCAACGCCGCCGCCTGGTATCTGGCGGAAGGGAGCGCGCTGATCCCCGAGGAAAGGTTCGCGCGCGCCGATCTGCTCCACTGGCTGTTCTGGGAGCAATATAATCATGAGCCGAACGTCGCGACCCTGCGGTTTTGGCGTCGCTATGTCGGCGAGGACAAGCTGACCCCGCTGCAGCGCGCGCAGATCGAGGGGAAGGAAGCGGGCGGCGCGGCGGCGCTGGCGCTGATGGACCAGCGCCTCGGCAGCGCGCCCTTCCTGCTCGGCGCGGCGTTCAGCCTCGCCGATATCGTGCTCTATGCCTACACTCATGTCGCGGGCGAGGGCGGGTTCGATCTGAATGCCTATCCGGCGGTGCGCGGCTGGCTCGATCGGGTGGCGGCGCAGCCGGGGCATGTTGCGATGGCATGACGCCGCCACGACACGGCGATGGCGCTCGTCCGATTATAAATGTAACATAGAACAGGCAGGGCGGCCGGGCGACAGTGTGAGGGGACGGTAATGGCACCGCCAAGCTTTCTGATCGACGCCGCTTTGGGCGACGCGGCCGATTTCGCCCAGTCCGCGCCTACGATTCCCGAGCGCCAGCCGATCGAGCGCCGCCGCTATCGGACCATCTGGATCAGCGACGTCCATCTCGGCACGCGCGGCTGCAATGCCGAGCTGCTGATCGACTTCCTCGACCATGTCGACAGCGAGACGCTGTACCTGGTCGGCGATATCATCGACGGCTGGCGACTGCGGAAGCGCTTCTATTGGCCGGCGGCGCATAACGACGTGATCTGGCGGCTGCTGAAGCGCGCGAAGCGCGGCACGCGGGTGATCTATATTCCCGGCAATCACGACGAGGTGTTCCGCCAGTTCAGCGGGCTTGACTTCGGCGGCATCGAAATCCGCCGCAAGGCGATCCACGATACCGCCGACGGCCGCCGACTGCTGGTGCTGCACGGTGACGAGTTCGACGCCATCACCCTTGCGCACAAGTGGCTCGCGCATGTCGGCGATGTGCTCTACAACGCGCTGATGGCCGCCAATGTTTGGGTCAATATGGTTCGTCGCACGTTCAACCTGCCGTACTGGTCGCTCTCGAAGCACGCCAAGGCGAAGGTGAAGAACGCGGTGGAATTCATCTCGAATTATGAAAAGGTCGTCGCCGAGGCGGCGGGGTCGCGCGGGGTGGACGGCGTCGTCTGCGGCCATATCCATACCGCCGAGATGCGCTTGATCGATGGCGTCGCTTATTATAACGATGGCGATTGGGTGGAGGGGTGCACCGCGCTGGTCGAACATTTCGACGGGCGGATGGAGCTGCTCCACTGGGTGGAGGAAATGGGCGCGCGCGATGCGGCGTCGGCTGCTTCGCCCGAGCCCCTGGCGGCGCTAGCGGCTTGACCCCCGTGCGGATCGCGATTGTGACCGATGCTTGGAGCCCCCAGGTCAACGGGGTGGTGCGCACGCTGCAATCCGTGCGCCTCGAGCTGCAGCGCCAGGGGCATGAGGTGCTGGTGATCAGCCCCGAGCTCTTCTATTCGATCCCTTGCCCGACCTATCCCGAAATACGCTTGGCGTTCGCCCGCACCGCGGCGGTGGGGAAGATGCTGGCCGAGTTCGCGCCCAACGCCATTCATCTGGCGACCGAGGGGCCGGTGTGCCTGGCGGCGCGGCGTTGGTGCCTGGCGCGTGGCTTTCCCTTCACCACCGCCTATCACACCCAGTTCCCGGACTATGTCTCCGCCCGCATCGGCATCGATCCCGAATGGATCTGGCGCTACATCACCTGGTTCCACTGGCCCTCGCAGGCGGTGCTGGCCTCCACGGCCTCGATCGCGGAAGCGCTGCGCGACCATGGCTTGACGCGAATCCGGTCCTGGGGGCGCGGTGTCGACCTGACGCTGTTCGGCCCCGGCGTCGCCCCCGATCCCGCGATCCGCGCGCTGCCCGGCCCGGTACAGCTCTATGTCGGCCGCGTCGCGGTCGAGAAGAATATCGAGGCGTTTCTCGAGACCAATCAGCCCGGCACCAAGGTGATCGTGGGCGACGGTCCCGCGCGCGCCACGCTGGAGGCGCGCTATCCCGAGGCCAAATTCCTGGGCGCCAAGTTCGGCGCCGATCTGGCGGCGGCTTATGCGGCGGCCGATGTATTCGTGTTCCCCAGCAAGACCGACACCTTCGGCCTGGTGATGATCGAGGCGCTTGCCTCGGGCCTGCCGGTCGCCGCCTATCCGGTGACCGGGCCGATCGACGTGCTCAAGCCCGGCGTTGGCGTGATGGACGATGACCTGGACAAAGCGATCGCCGGCGCGCTGACGCTCGATCGCGCCGCCTGCGCCGCTTATGGCAAGGGATTCACCTGGGAAACGAGCACCCGCCAGTTCTTGGAGGCGCTGGTGCCGGTGGGGGCGGAGCGGGAGGCGGCTTGAAGCGCATTTTCGCGCTGTTGCTCGCGGTCGTGCTGCTGTTTGCCGGCGCGATGTATTGGTCGGCCGCCACCGATCCCGTGATGCGGCGCCTCGTGGTGACGGTGCGGCGCTGGCCATCGAGCGCGCCGACGCTTCGCTTGGTGCTGCTCAGCGATCTTCATGTCGCGGGGCCGGAAAACCCGCCCGCGCGATTGGCGCGGCTGGTCGCGCGGGTCAACGCGTTGCATCCCGACATCGTCTTGATCGCGGGCGATTTCGTTACGGAAAAGCGGACGGCGACGCGGCTTTACAGTGCGGCGCAAGCGATCGAACCGCTCGGCAAGCTGCGCACTCGCCTGGGAACCTTCGCGGTGATGGGCAATCACGACCATTGGCTGAGCACCACCCAGGTTCATGCCGCCCTTGCTGCCGCGGGTATTCGCGTCCTCGACAATCGAGCGGTGCGGGTCGGACCGGTGGCCGTGGGCGGCATCGACGACGTCTACACGCGGCGGGGTGACCTCGGCCGAACGCTTGCGGCGCTCCTTCCTTTGGGCGGGTTGCCAATTCTGCTGACCCATAGCCCGGATGTATTTCCCGACGCTCCCGTTGGGGTTCCGCTAACGCTTGCCGGCCATACGCATTGCGGGCAGATCGTTCTGCCTGTGATCGGCGCGCTTGCCACGGCGTCGCGATACGGTGGGCGCTTTCGCTGTGGCCTGGTCCGCGAGCGGGGTAAGACCCTGCTCGTCTCGGCCGGCGTGGGCACCAGCCTGTTGCCGCTGCGGCTGGGGGCGCCGAGCGATTTCTGGGTGATCGACCTGACCCCCCGCCCGGCATAAGTCTTGCTCTCCGCGCGCAAGCCGATTAAGTCGGGCGTGTGACGAGGCCGCTCCGTGATGGGGCGGCCCTTATTGTTTCTAACGGAGATCCCCGCATGGCCCAGCCGCTCATGCCACATGCGACCGCCGCCTGGCTGGTCGACAATACCGCGCTCAGCTTTGCCCAGATCGCCGATTTTTGCGGGCTGCACATTCTGGAAGTGCAGGCGATCGCCGACGATACCGCCGCTACCAAGCTGACGGGTCGCGATCCCGTGCGCGCCCACGAACTGACGATGGATGAGATCGAGCGCGGCCAGAAGGACCCCAACTACCGGCTGAAGATGCTGAAAGGCCCCGATCAGGTGCGCCGCACCAAGGGGCCGCGCTATACCCCCGTTTCCAAGCGGCAGGACAAGCCCGATGGCATCGCCTGGATCATCCGCAACCATCCCGAGATTTCGGACGGCGCGATCTCGAACCTGATCGGCACCACCCGCACGACGATCGCCGCGATCCGCGACCGTTCGCATTGGAACATCGCCAACATCGTGCCCAAGGATCCGGTGACGCTGGGGCTTTGCTCGCAGCGCGAACTCGACGCGGTGGTGGCGAAGGCGGCGAAGGCGGCGGGGATCGAGGCACCGGTCGACAGCCGGCTGGAGGGCGATCGCAGCGCGCTGATCGAATCGCTGCGCGCCGAACGCGCCGCGCGCGACGCCGCGCCCGAGGAAGTGCCGAGCTTCGAGGATCCGTTCCGGCGCTAAGTCTTGCCGAGGTACGTTCAGCCGCCGCGCCCGACGGGTGGGACGAAAGGGGGGAGGGGGTTTGGCCACCAACGCCGATGCCGAACTGGTGCCGAGCGCCGAGTTCGTGCCGACCAGCCACAAGGGACTGACCTACCCCTTCGGCGCCGCCGCCCCCGCGCCGGGGGAGGTGCGCGAGGTCGCGCAGGGCCTGCGCTGGGTGCGGCTGGCGGTGCCGGGGCCGCTCAAGCACATCAATTGCTGGCTGATCGCCGAGGCGGATGGTGACGCGCTGGTCGATACCGGCATGAACACCGACGATGCCCGCGCCGAATGGCGGGCGCTGCTCGCCGGGCCGCTCGCCGGGTTGAAGCTCAGCCGGGTGATCGGCACGCATTTCCACCCCGATCATATCGGCCTCGCCGGCTGGTTCTGCGCCGAGCATGGCTGTATGCTAGAGATGACGCGCGGCGAGTGGCTCACCGCGCGGATGCTTGCCGCCGACGCGCGCGATGCGGTGCCCGAGGAGATGCTCGCCTTCTGGCGCGGCGCCGGCTGGGACGCGGAGGCGATCGAGCGCGCCAAGGCGCGCGGCTGGGCGGGTTTCCGACGGATCATCGCGCCGCTGCCGCTCGGCTATCGCCGCTTGGTCGAAGGGCAGATGCTGACGATCGGCGGTCACCAATGGCAGGTGGTGGTGGGCAGCGGCCACAGCCCCGAACATGCCTGTCTGCTCGACGCCAAGCGGGGCCTCTTGATCGCGGGCGATCAGGTGCTGCCACGGATCAGTTCGAACGTGTCGCTCGGCGTCACCGAACCCGAGGGCGATCCGCTCGGCGATTGGCTCGCCTCGATCGAAAAGTTGAAAGGGCTCCCCGCCGATCTGCTCGTTCTGCCGGGTCATGGCGACGCGTTCCACGGGCTGCACGCGCGGCTCGACGCGCTTGATGCCGAGCACCGCGCCCGGCTTGACGAGCTGGCGGTGTTCATCGCCGAGGCGCCGCGCCGCGCGGTCGATTGCTTCGGTCGGCTCTTCCGGCGCGCGATTGGTCCGGAACTGATCGGCATGGCGACCGGCGAGGCGCTCGCGCATCTCCGCCGGCTGGAGGTGGAGGGCCGCGCGCGCCGCGAGGTGACGGACGGCGTCTGGTGGTGGCGCGCGGCGTAACAAGCGCGCCGGTCCTCTCGCCAAGGCGGCAGCCCTAGGCTATCCTCCCGACGCTGACGCGATGGAGGGGGCAAGCGATGGCGACATTGGCGGAACCGCGCACGGGCACGCCCGACGACAAGCGATTTTTCCTGGCGAGCGCACTGGCGATGACCGCGGTGATGGTCGCGGGCTTCGGGCTCAACATCGTGATGGGCCGATCGACCTTCGATCGACCGCCTGTCGTCCACGCCCATGCCTTCGTCTTCTTCGCCTGGGTGTTCCTGTACCTCGCGCAAAATTTCCTCATCGCCAGCCACCGCGTCGCCCTGCACCGCACGCTGGGCTGGATCGGCGCCTTCTGGGTGGTGCCGATGCTGATTTTGGGATGCCTGGTCACTATCGCCCGCGTGCAGGCGGGGACGGTGATCTTCTTCTTCACCCCGCTGCAATTCCTGGTGTTCGATCCGGGCACATTGCTCGCTTTCGCCGGGCTGACTTATGCCGCGATCGCGCTGCGCCGGGAGAGCGACTGGCACCGTCGGCTGCACTTCTGTGCGATGACGCTGCTGGTGGGGCCAGGCCTGGGGCGGCTGCTGCCGATGCCGCTGCTCCAGCCCTATGCGTTCGAGGTGACCTACGCGGTGCAGCTGCTGTTCCCGATCGCCGGGATGATCGCCGATGGCCGCCGCACCGGCGGCATCCATCCCGCCTGGTATTGGGGCACGGGCGTGATCGCGCTGACCTTCATCGCGATCGAGCTGGTGACGTTCAGCAGCCTTGGCCTCGCGCTGTACGGCTGGGTGACCGCCGGTCATCTGGGAGCGAGCGTGCCGCCCTTGGCCTTTCCGTCGCCACCGGCACCTTGATCGTGTCGCCCGGGCAGGCCATGTGAGCGCCGCTACCGGGAGAGAGCCATGAACGTACCGCTTCGCGACAGCCTGACCGGCCTTGATCTGCGCGCCGAGATCGATCGGCTGCGGCGCGAGCGCAACGCGGTTATCCTCGCGCATTACTACCAGAAGCCGGAAATCCAGGACCTGGCGGACTTTGTTGGCGACAGTCTCGACCTGAGCCGCAAGGCGCAGGCGACCGACGCCGATGTGATCGCCTTTTGCGGGGTGCGCTTCATGGCGGAGACCGCGAAGATCCTGTCGCCCGAAAAGATCGTGGTGCTGCCCGACATGAACGCGGGGTGCAGCCTGGAGGATAGCTGCCCGCCCGAGCAATTCGCGCGTTTTCGCGCCGAACATCCCGATCACATCGCGCTCACCTACATCAACTGTTCGGCGGAGGTGAAGGCGCTGTCCGACGTGATCGTCACCAGCTCGTCGGCGGAGAAGATCCTGGCGCAGATTCCGCGCGAGCAGAAGATCATCTTCGGGCCGGACAAGCATCTGGGCGGCTATCTCGCGCGCAAGACCGGGCGCGAGATGCTGTTGTGGCCGGGCGTGTGTATCGTCCACGAGGCGTTCAGCGAGACCGAGCTGCTGAAGCTGAAGGGCGAATATCCGGGCGCCCCGGTCGCCGCGCACCCCGAATGCCCGGCCTATATCCTGGACCATGCCGATTATGTCGGCTCGACCAGCGGCATCCTCGATTTCGCCAAGACGATGCCCGGCGAGGTGCTGATCGTCGCGACCGAGCCGCACATCATCCACCAGATGCAGAAGGCCGAACCGGGCAAGACCTTCATCGGCGCGCCGGGCGCGGACGGCAACTGCAACTGCAATATCTGCCCGTATATGGCGATGAACACGCTCGAAAAGCTGTACCTCGCGCTCCGCGATCTGCAGCCGCGCGTCGAACTGCCCGAGGAATTACGCCTGCGCGCCAAGAAATCACTGGACGCGATGCTAGCGATGGCATCGGCGACGGTGGGGCAGGGTGATTTGGGGCCGGTGCCGGCAACAGGGGACTGAAGCGAGGCGCCTGGCAATGCGCGACTGTTTCGCTATTTTGGAGCAGGTGGACCAACGTCAAGGTCCTTCGGCTGATCTTGGTGCTTCTAACGGATGTTTATTCTGCGTTGCGCGAATCAATCGAGCGTTATCTGATGGATCCCGTGTAGTAGTATTGAATGGCTATAAAGCCGGCCAGACATTTGAATTGATTTCCCAGAATGGCAATTCGTTATTTCTCAGAGACAATTCTAATCAGTCGGAACTCGTTATACCAAAAAATGGCATATATCTGGTCGGACAGTTACCGTTTTGTTCGGTGCCCGAATGGATGCCGCCGTTTAATTTTAGGACCTGTTTTATTCTCGACGAACTGGCGGCCTGGTTCTGTAATAATTCAATCATCGGAGCGAATTTTGTATGGAATGATGATTCATTTGTTGAAGTCGTAAGAGTGATATGGGAAAAGAGAATCTCAATAACCGCCCTTGAACTGACCCGTCTATTTTGTGCGCATGGACTGCCTACAGTCTTGCACAAAAGGTTTCCCGTTTATCCCATTGACGCATGTGCATCCGTTTCGGTTCGAGCGTAGGGTGGCTTAGGAAAATCCGACACGGCAGCCGAACGTCACCGCAAGGAAGTCAAACGCTCGCCACGCTTGTTGTATTTCACGTCGCGCCATGATATGCCGCAATCATGACGACGAACCCAGCCGTGGCCCTCTTGGAGCGCGAGCGCGAAGCCATCCGCGCCGCGATTGCCGAAGCCGAAGTCAAACTGCGCACCGATCGCGCCACGCTGCGCTCGATCGAGGAAGCCATCTCGACGCTTTCGGGCGGAGCAGCCGCAGCAGCGCAGGATACCCAGCCGCATAACGGGACCCGGCTTAAGGATACGGTGCTTGAAGTGATTGGCTCGCTAACCGGTGGTGGCACAACGGCGGTTATTCAGAAAGGCCTTGCCGATCGAGGCCGCCCAACAGACGTTAACTCGCTGCTGTCAACGCTTTCACGTCTGAAGGCCGCAGGTTTGATCCACAAGCGATCTGATCGGCTTTGGTATCACGGCCCCGAGGACAAAGAGCCCATGATAGAAGGGGCGGAACACGATTTTGGGTTTGAATCGTAAACGTGATTTGCGTTCGCCCAACGAGAATGGGGCTCCCGAAGGAGCCCCAGACGCCGGAGAGGTTGGCCCCTCTCCAAACTATGAACCAACGCCTTGGCAGGCAACCAATCCGGGGGTGGTTCGGTCCCCACGGGGTTAGGAGGAGCCGATGTACATTACCATCCTGATCGTTCTGGGGGCCGCAGCCCTAATTACGATCCTGTTGTTGTAACATCAGCAACCGTGGGGGTCGAATGGCCCCCACCCCTTCTACATAGCAAAAAGCTACGAATCCGTCTATAGGGAAGGCGCATGAAGCCGATTTCCCTAGCAGAAGCGCTTGCGTCCGGAAGGTTAGAAGCGTTTATCGCTCAAGCCGAATCCGAAGGCGTCGGCCCAGCCGATCGCGCTCAGTTCGAGGCAATGGTGGGGCGCGTCACAGCGCCCCAACCAGAAGGTCAAACATCCCGTTCACCCGCGCGCGGTGGTTTGCGCGGAAAGTGAACTCCGAAAGATAGCGTTCCATGTGCTTGGCGCTGACCTGCACATGCGTTGATCGAATCGACGCCTTGAACAGCCGCCAGAAACCTTCCACCGTATTGACGTGGAACGTCTCGCCCGAGCGGTAATCGTAATGGGCGTATTCCTTCCGCCCGTGCTTCACCACGCCGTGCTGATAGCCGTCGCCGCTGAGTAAGCCATAGCTCATCAGCTCATCGGTGGAGACGGTGGCGCCGGGCTCGACATTCTCAAGCACCACGTTGCGCAGCGTGTCCTTTTTGACGTTGGGAATCACAACCGCCTTCATGCGCCCGTCGCGCTCTGCTAGGCCCATAACAATGGTCTTACCCGGCGCGCCGCGACCGCGCTTGCCGCCCGAACGGCGCCCGCCAACATAGGCTTCATCAAGCTCAACGTGCCCAGCGAGCAGAGCGTCAAAGCCTTGGGCCTTCATCGTAAGATCGCGGATTTGCTGACCGATCCGGTAGGCGGTCTTATACGTCACGCCAAGCTGGCGTTGCAGTTCCTTGCCGCTCACGCCGTGGCGCGTGGTGCAGAAAAGATACATGGCATAGAACCAGCTCACCAGCGGCGTGCGGGTATCGTGAAGGATCGTGCCAGCGGTCGGGTTCACGTGATGGCCGCAATTCGCGCAAACGTAGGTGCGGCGTTCCTTGAGCTTGTGGTGCGTGCTTTCCTTGCCACACGCCTTACACTCAAACCGCGTGCCGCCGAACCGCACCGCCATGATATGTTCAAGGCAGGCGTCGTCGTTCGGAAAGCGAGCGAAGAACTCGCGAACGCTGAACTCGGGAGAGGCGGAAGGACTTTTCTTGTTCATGCCATCCTAATGGCACAACCTCATACATGCGTCAAGGGGATAAACGGGAAAGGTTTTCAAAAGCGTTTACGTTGTGCATGTCTGCGCTCATTGCTGCTCGGCAGCGTGAACCAATTAAGAAGATGAGGCTCAATTCATTTGATAATTTTCGATCCGATACGCGCAGGTGGTGCAAAGAATATTTGCTTGGTTAGGTCGATATTTGATAAGCGATACAAGATACATTTCGTTGCGACATGTTAATTATTAGGTTGTAATTTTGAAGATTGACGGCGAGGTGGGCAGGAAAATGCGCATCGCCTGCTAACCGCCGCTGAAGGTGACGAGGCCACTCAGGGCGATGCCCGCGATTGCTCCGGTGAGGAAGAAGCAGGGCGATTTGGGGCCAGTGCCGGCGACAGGGGACTGATCCGTCGTTTCGCTCACCCTTTACCTTGTTTATTTTGCCCGCGTTTCAAATCATATAGACCCCACCAACTGTCCGCTTGCCTGGACGGGAACGCATTGTCGACGGACGCGTTTCCGCGATCGTTACGGTGCTAGCTGTTCGCTGCCGCGGCTCGGCTCAGTGGGGGAAACGCTGCCATGTGGGATTTGATCCGGGCGCTTTCGGACGGGCGATACGCCCCACACGGCTATTGCCTGCTCTGGCAGCCCGGGCTGGTGTGGACGCATGTCGTCTCCGATCTGCTGATCGCCGCCGCCTATTTCTCGATTCCGATCGCGCTGATCAGCTTCATCCGTCGCCGGCGCGACGTGCACTTTGGGTGGATGGTGTGGCTGTTCGCGCTGTTCATTCTGGCGTGCGGCACCTCGCATCTGATGCAGGTTTGGAACCTGTGGCACGGTGATTACGCGCTCGAAGGCCTGGTGAAGGCGATCACCGCCTTCGCCTCGGTGCCGACCGCGATCCTGTTGTGGCGGCTGATCCCGCAGGCACTGGCGCTGCCCTCGCCGCGCCAGCTCGCGCTCGCCAATGCCGAGCTTGAGGGGCTGGTCGACGAGCGCGACGCGGCGCTCGCCCGGCTGACGACCGAGATCGCCCAGCGCGAGCGTGCCGAGGAAGCGCTCGTCCAGGCGCGCAAGATCGACGCGATCGGGCGGCTGACCGGCGGCATCGCGCATGATTTCAACAACCTGCTCCAGGCGATCACCGGCAATCTCGATCTCATCCAGCAACGCCCGGGCGATCAGGCGCGGGTCGCGCGCTGGGCGGAGAATGCGCTGAAGGCGGTCGATCGCGGCACCCGGCTGACCGGGCAATTGCTCGCCTTCTCACGCACCCAGCGGCTGGAGCTGAAGCCCTTGTCGGTCGATCCGATGATTGTCGGGATGCTCGATCTCGTCCGGCGCAGCATCGGTCCGGCGATCGAGCTGCATACCCGGCTCGAGGCGGGCGGGTGCCGGGTGCAGGCCGATCAAACCCAGCTCGAGCTCGCGCTGCTCAACCTCGCGATCAACGCGCGCGACGCCATGCCCGAGGGCGGGCGGCTGATCATCGCCACGCGCGAAGTCTCGATCGTCGATCATCAGGAACTGGAGCCCGGCCGCTATGTCGAAGTCGCCGTCGCCGATACCGGGCATGGCATGACCGAGGAAGTGCGGGAGCGCGCGCTCGATCCGTTCTTCACCACCAAGGGCGTCGGGCGGGGCACCGGGCTTGGGCTGTCGATGGCGTTCGGTGTCGCGCGGCAATCGGGCGGAACGCTCCTGCTGAGTTCGGCGCCGGGGGCGGGGACGACGGTGACGGTGCTGCTGCGCTGCGTAGAGGGCGAGTCCACCCAGCCCGAGGCGGCCAAGGCGGTCGAGGTCGCCGCGCCGCCGCCATCGCCCGGCGCCGATGTGCCGGTGATGGTGATCGACGATGACGATCAGGTGCGCGATGCGATCACCGATGGCCTGCGCGCGATCGGTTATACCGTGCTGCCCTTCGCGAGCGGCGCGGCGGCGCTGCGGGCGCGGGCGGATCGGCGGCCGGCGCTCACCGTCGTCGATTTCGCGATGCCGGGCCTGAACGGCGCCGACATCGCCCGCCAGATCCGCGCCGAGGAACCCGGCGCGCGGATCGTGTTCGTCAGCGGTTTCGCGGACAGCGCCGCGATCGACCAGTTCGCCGGCCCTCATACCCGCGTGCTGCGCAAGCCCTTCCAATCGGGCGACCTGGCGCGGGTGGTTGCCGAGATGCTCGCCGATCAGGCTGAGTAGAGGCGGGTGATCCGGGCAGGCGATCGGAGCAAACGCCGGCATCGGTCGCACAATCCTGCGTCGCAGGTGACACGGGGCCTGAACCCGGCCCCGCCCGAACGCCCAATGGTGCGTTTTCCGCGCCTAGATTCGCTGGAAGGGCTGGGCTATGACTTGGCTCGTGCCCTCGCTTCACGCCCTCGCCAACCCGGCGCGTTTCCTGAAAATCGCGCGACCGCTCACCCCGGCGCTGTTCTGGCCGGGGGTCGCGCTGATCCTGTTCGGCGCCTGGGCGGGGTTGACCCAAACCCCGCCCGACTATCTGCAGGGCGAGACGGTGCGCATCCTCTACATCCACGTACCCACCGCCTGGCTCGGCATGGCGGGGTGGAGCGGGATCGCGATCTCCAGCCTCAGCTATCTCATCTGGCGCCACCCGCTGGCGATGACGGCGGCACGGGCGTGCGCGGTGCCGGGGGCAATGTTTGCGGCCTTGTGCCTGATCACCGGCTCGATCTGGGGCCGGCCGACCTGGGGCACCTGGTGGCAGTGGGACGGCCGGCTCACCTCGATGCTGCTGCTGTTCTTCGTCTATCTCGGCTTCATCGGGCTGGCGCGCGCCGACGCCGATCGTGGCGGCGACGGGCGGATCGCGGCGCTGTACGGCGTCGCCGGGTCGGTGCTGCTGCCGATCATTCGCTATTCGGTCGTCTGGTGGAACACGCTCCATCAGGGGCAGAGCATCGGGCTCACCAAGAACACGATCGACAACAGCATCCTGTGGCCGCTGCCCTTCACGCTGGGCGGCTTCACCTTGTTCTTCGCCGCCATTGTGCTGATGCGGATGCGGGCGATGCTGGCGACCGCCAAGGCCGAGGCGCGGCTGAGGCGCATGGCGGTGGAGGCTTGAGCTTATGAACCCCTGGCCCTTCGTGACGGCGGCTTATGCGATCACGCTTGGCACCGCGGCGGTGATCGCGCTCGTCAGCTGGCGGGCGATGGCCAAGGCGGAGCGACGCGGCAAATGAAGGCCAAGCATCAGCGGCTGGTACTGGCGGTGCTCGCGCTGGCCGCGATCGGCGGGGCGAGCGGGCTCGCGCTGTCGGCGCTGAAGGATCAGGCCGCGTTCTTCTATGCGCCGGGCGATGTCGCGAAACAGGGCCTGCCCTTGGGCCGCGACGTGCGGCTCGGCGGGATGGTGACGGCGGGTTCAATTCACAAGCGCGCCGATGGGGTGACGATCGATTTCCGCGTCACCGATGGCAAGGCGACCGTGCCGGTGAACTTCAAGGGCATCACCCCCGATCTGTTCAAGGAGAAGTCGGGAGTGGTGGCGGAAGGCCGCTTCAACCCCGATGGCAGCTTCACCGCCACTAACCTGCTGGCGAAGCATGACGAACGCTACATGCCGCCGCAAATGGCCGGCGTGAAGCCGAGCGGAGCCAGCCTGAAGCAATGATCGCCGAGGCCGGGCTCGCCGCCCTTTGGATCGCGGCCGCGCTCGCGGCGCTGCAACTCGCGCTTGCCGCGTTGAGCGTTGCGCGCGGCGATCCCGAGATGATGGGCGCCGTCCGCTCGGTCGCGGTCGTGCAGGGCGCGGTGGTCGCGCTGGGCCTCGGGCTGCTGATCCTGGTGTTCGTGCGGACCGATCTGTCGGTGCTGCTGGTCGCGGAGAACAGCCACTCGGCCAAGCCGCTGATCTACAAGATCGCCGGCGCCTGGGGGAATCATGAGGGGTCGATGCTCCTCTGGGTGACGATCCTGGGGCTGGCCGGCGGCGCGGTGGCGCTGCTCGAGCGGCGGTTGGCCGAGCCCACGCTGGTCGCGACCCTGGGGAGCCAGGCGGCGATCGCGCTGGGCTTCTACGCCTTCCTGCTTTTCTCCTCGAACCCGTTCGCGCGCCTGTCTCCGGCGCCGCAGGACGGGCAGGGGCTGAACCCGCTGCTGCAAGACCCCGGGCTCGCCTTCCACCCGCCGACGCTCTATATCGGCTATGTCGGCATCTCGGTCGCGTTCAGCTTCGCGGTCGGCGCGATGATCATGCGCGACGTGGGGCCGGCCTTCGCGCGGGCGATGCGCCCCTGGGTGCTGGGCGCGTGGATCTTCCTGACGCTCGGCATCACCGCGGGCAGCTATTGGGCCTATTATGAGCTGGGCTGGGGCGGCTGGTGGTTCTGGGACCCGGTCGAGAATGCCTCGCTGATGCCGTGGCTCGCGGCGACCGCGCTGCTCCATTCGGTGACGGTGCTCGCGACGCGCGACGGCCTGCGCGCCTGGACGATCATGCTCGCGGTGGTCGCCTTCTCGATGTCGATGATCGGCACTTTCCTGGTGCGATCGGGCATATTGACGAGCGTTCACGCCTTCGCGGTCGACCCCGAGCGCGGCAGCTTCATCCTGGCGCTGCTCGCTATCTATATCGGCGGCGCGCTCGCGCTGTTCGGCGTGCGGGTGGCGACGATCCGCGAAGGTTCGGGCTTTGATTTCCTCAGCCGCGAGGGCGGACTGGTCGCCAACAACCTGCTGCTGTCGGTGATCCTGGGGATCGTGCTGATCGGCACGCTCTACCCGATCGTCGCGGCGGGGGCGTTCGGGGTGCAGATTTCGATCGGGCCGCCCTTCTTCAACAAGGCGGCGGGGCCGGTCGCGCTGGTGCTCGCCGCGATCATGGCGGCGGGGCCGCTGATCCGCTGGCGGCGTGACCAGGGCATGGCGGTGCTGCGGCGGATGGCGCCTGCGATCGGCGTCACCACGCTGGCGCTGCTCGCGCTGCTGATCCTCGCGCCCGGAATCGCGCTGCTGCCGCTGCTCGGGCTGGTGATCGCGGCGGGCCTCGCGGTGGCGAGCGTCGCGCCGCTTGTTGGTCGCAACCTGCGCCGCACCCCGCTGTTCACCTGGGGAATGGTGATCGCACATCTCGGCATCGCCGTCAGCCTGGCCGGCATGGCGAGCGAGACCGCCTTCACCCAGCAAACGCTCGTCGCCGCGCGCGTGGGCGAGCCGCAGCGGGTCGGGCCATATCGGGTAACGCTCGAACGCGTCGCGCCCGCGATCGGGCCGAACTGGTCGGCGCTCGAGGCGCGGTTGGAGGTCGAGCGCGGCGGGCAGAGCTTCACGCTGGCGCCGCAATCGCGCTTCTTTGCGAATCCGGTGACGACGACGAGCGAATCGGCGATCGCCACCGTGCTCGACGGCCAGCTCTACACGGTGCTCGGCGCGGCGGACGGGGATCGCTGGCAGCTGCGGCTGTGGTGGAAGCCGTTCGTCACGCTGATCTGGGCGGGCGGGGCGCTGGTCGCGATCGGCGGCGCGCTGTCGCTGCTCGGGCGGGTGCGGCGCGATTATGCGCGGCGGCGCGAGGCGCTGGCATGAAGCGCTGGCTCTACTGGCTGCCGCTGATCGGCTTCGGCGGGCTGTTCCTGGTGGCGGGCTTCGGGCTCAACCGCCCGACGCAGCGCACGGTGCGCTCGGCGATGGTTGGCAAGCCCTTGCCCGCGTTCAGGCTCGCCCCGCTGCTTCCCGGCAAACCCGGGCTCGCGACCGCCGATTTCGCGACCGGCCGCCCGCATCTGCTCAACGTGTTCGCCAGCTGGTGCATCCCCTGCGCGGCGGAGGCGCCGCAGCTCGCCGCGCTCAAGGCGCAAGGCGCGGAGATCAGCGCGATCGCGATCCGCGACACGCCCGAGGCGGTGCAGGGCTTCCTCGCGCGCTATGGCGATCCCTATGCGCGGCTGGGGAGCGATCCCGACAGCGCGGTGCAGCTGGCGATGGGTTCGTCGGGCGTACCCGAAACCTTCGTGATCGACGGGCACGGGCGGATCGTGCTCCAGCATGTCGGCGACGTCCGCGCCGAGGATGTGCCCGAAATCCTCGCCGCGCTCAGGAACGCGAAATGAGGCGTGCGGCCCTCCTGCTCGCGCTCGCCGCGCCCGCGCCGCTGCTCGCCGATTCCAATCTGCCGCCGGCCAAGCTCGCTTATCAGCAGCTCCCCGATCCCAAGCAGGAGGCGCAGGCGCAAGCGCTGATGCAGACACTGCGTTGCCTCGTCTGCCAGGGCCAGTCGATCGCCGATTCGGACGCCGAGATGGCGGGCGACATGCGCGCGCTCGTCCGCCGCCGTATCGCCGCGGGGGAGAAGCCCGCGGCGATCCGTGACTGGCTGATCGCGCGCTATGGCGATTACGTCACCTATGATCCGCCGCTCGGCTGGGCGACCGGGCCGCTGTGGCTGACGCCGCTGGTGCTGCTGCTGATCGGCGGGTGGCTCGCGCGCGGCGCGTTCAAGCGGGGGCGGCGCGGCTGATGGGCTGGGTGTCGCTGTTCGCCGTGCTGGCGCTCGCGGCCGGGCTGCTCGCGGTGCTGCGCCTGCCGCGAGCGTTCTGGTCGGCGGCGGGGGCGGTGCTGCTGCTCGGCGCGACCGGCTATGCGTTGCAGGGACGCCCGGGCCTGCCCGGCGCCAAGCCCAAGCCGCAGGTCGACACGATCGAGGTCGCGCCCGAATTCGTCGCGCTGCGCGAGGCGATGTGGGGCCGCTTCACCGCCGAATGGCAGCTGGAGACGACCGCCGACGCGCTGCTGCGCCAGGGCAATGCGCGTGGCGCGGTGCAGGTGCTGCTCGCGGGGGTGAGGCGCTATCCGACCGACCCCGAGCTGTGGACCGCGCTCGGCTCGGCCCTGGTCGCGCATGATGGCGGCATCGTCTCACCGCCCGCGCTCAACGCCTTCAACCGCGCGATGGCGCTCGCCCCGCGCCACCCGGCGCCGCGCTTCTTCCTGGGGCTCGGTTATGTCCAGATGGGCGAGCTGAGCAAGGCGCGCGCGACCTGGGCCGAGTCGCTCGCGCTGACGCCGCCGAGCGCAAGTTATCGCCGCGACATCGCCGAACGGATCGCGGTGCTCGATGCCCTGGCGCAGATGCAGGCGGGGCAAGCGCCGCCTGGCGGGCAATAGCGGCGGGAAGGGCCTGGTTTCTGGGCCGCAAGCCGCCGAGAGTTTCGCTCGACCCTTGCGGCCTCGTCGGCGTTGGGTGAGGGGCAAGTGACCGCGTCCCGGTCGCGCCGTGCCCGGGGCACCGCTCACCCTCTCCAAGCTGCGCTAACGAGCAAGCTCGTAAGCTGCGCTATCCTCTCCCTTGAAGGGAGAGGGATGGATGAGTGTTTTCGCCTTCAGAAGCGGACACCAAATGCGCACCCGGCTCACGTTCCATCGTAAAGCTCCGGCGGCTCAATTGGTGCCTCCACCGGAGGTTGAATGGAATAGTGAGTGAAAGCGCACAACTTCGCTGGGCGAAGCACATAGAAGCGGTAGTATCATGAAGTACTCGGGCGGCTCACCCGGCGGGCATAGAGCTGGAAATGGCTTGAAGCCAAATCTCGAATAGAAATTTGGATCTCCGGTGAGAATGCAGCCCGAGGCATGGACGCCTTTGAGGCGCTGTATCCCAGCCTCAATCAATGCGCTCCCGATTTTCTGTCCTTGAAGCTCTGGCTCGACCGCAACAGGTCCCAACGCGAACCACTTGTCATCTTGGTCGCGGCACTTTGCAGGCGAGAACGCAATATGCCCCACCACTCGGTCGCCCTGAACCGCGACCATTGAAATGGCGAGCGCGCCTCTCTTCCGAAGGGCATTGATCAAGTGCTGCTCGTCACCAGCGGAGAACGGCATCGGGGCGAAGGCTCGCCTGGTGAGTTGGAAAATCGCACGCTCGTCAGCAACAGTCTCGTCGCGAATGACGACGTTCATCCAGCATCGCTCACTTCGTTCAAGCCCCAAAAAAACTGCTCTATATCAGGATAGTCACTTTCCGGACATTCAGCAAACCACCCCATTTCAGACTCGCGCAATTAACGCCGACGCCGGTCAATGGTCGGATCGCATCCCGACCACCTACCGCCCGAACGGCCCGTTCAGCCGCACGATCGCGCGGTTGAGCACCGCCGCGAAGCTTACCCAGGCGAAATAGGGCAGGATCAACAGGCTCGACAGCACCGAGATCGGCCATAGCCCCACGATCAACGCCACCAGCGACGCCCACAGGAAAACCACTTCCACCAGCGCCCAGTCGGGCCGGCGGAGCTTGAAGAACAGCGGGCTCCACAGCAGGTGGCAGACGCCATTCACCGCGAACAGGATCACCACCGCCCGCCGCTCGCCGTCATTATCGGCCGCGTACCAGGCGTTGGCGGCGGACCAGCCCGCGAGGCCGAGGATCACCGTCCAGGCCGGGCCGAACAACCAGTTGGGTGGCTGCCACGCCGGCTTCTTCAGGTTGAAATACCAGGCCGTCAGCGGGGTCAGCAGGCCGCCGACCACCCCGAGGAACAGCGCCCAGCCCGCGGCGGCGTAAATCGGCCAATTGTCCATCTTGCTGAGCGTCCAAGCTGTGTTACACTCATCGGCGATGCGTGTGGCGTTCCCCTTTACCGCAATCGTCGGCCAGGACGAGATGAAACTCGCCCTGCTGATCGCCGCCGTCGATGCGCGCGTTGGCGGGGTGATGGTGTTCGGCGATCGCGGCACCGGCAAATCGACCGCCGCGCGCGCGCTCGCCGCGTTGCTGCCGCCGATGCCGGTGGTGCCGGGGTGCCGCTATCACTGCGCCCCCGGCGACACCTGCCCGGAGCCGCATTTGCATCAAAAGGGCAAAAGCCTCGCCCCGGTTCCCTTTGTCGATCTGCCGCTGGGCGCGACCGAGGATCGGCTGGTCGGCGCGCTCGATCTGGAGCGGGCGCTGGCGCGGGGCGAAAAGGCGTTCGAGCCCGGGCTGCTCGCCCGCGCGCATCGTGGTTTCCTGTATATCGACGAGATCAACCTGCTCGAGGATCATCTGGTCGACCTGTTGCTCGATGTCGCCGCCTCGGGCGAGAATGTCGTCGAGCGCGAGGGGTTGAGCGTCCGCCACGCGGCGCGCTTCGTGCTGATCGGCAGCGGCAACCCCGAAGAGGGCGAGCTGCGCCCGCAACTGCTCGATCGCTTCGGCCTGTCGGTCGAGGTGCGGACTCCCCAGGCGCTCACCGAGCGGGTGGAAATCATGAAGCGCTGCGATGCGTTCGAGCGCGATCCTCACAATTTCTGTGAACAATGGGGCAAGGCCGAGCGCAAGACGCTGCGCCAGATCGCGCGCGGGCGCGAGCTGGTCGCGCGCATCACCACGCCCGAGCCGGTGCTGAGCTTTGCGAGCCAGCTGTGCCTCGCGGTCGGCGCCGACGGCCTGCGCGGGGAGCTGACGTTGATGCGCGCCGCCCGCGCGCTCGCCGCGCTCGAAGGGCAGGAGCGGGTGCGCGCCGAGGAAGTGCGCCGGGTCGCGCCGATGGCGCTGCGCCACCGCCTGCGCCGGGGCGTGCTGGACGAAAGCGGCTCGACCGCCCGCATCGAACGCGCGCTGGCCGATCTCGCGGCATGAGTCTGGCCGATCTTGGCCTCGCGCTGCGGCTGGTCGCGGCGGTGCCGGGGCTGGGCGGGATGCGGGTGAGCGGCGCGGGGCCGCTGGCCCAGGCGATCGAAGCGGCGCTCGCGACCGCGCTCGACGGCGCGCCGCTGCGCCGGGTGCCGAGCCATGCCGATGGGGCGGCGCTCGCGGGTGGGCTCGATCTCGCCGCGACGCTCGCCGCCGGGCGTCCGGTGACGACGCCCGGGCTGATCGCGGCGACGGCGGGCGGGGTGCTGGTGGTGCCGGGCGCCGAACGGCTCGATCCCGGTGCGGCAGCGCTGCTGGCGGCGGCGCTCGATGAGGGCAAGGTGCGGCTGCTGCTGTTCGACGAGGGCGAGGCGGACGCGGTGCCCGCGCTCACCGAGCGATTGGGGCTATGGCTCGATCTGCGCGGGCTGGTGCTGGGCGCGGGTGACGCCGGGCTGATCGAGGCGCCCGCGCGGCTGCTGATCGGCGCGGTGCCGGCGAAGGGCGCGGCGATCGACGCGGCGAGCACGATCGAGGCGCTGGCCGAGGCGACGCTCGCGCTCGGGATCGACAGCGCCCGCGCGGCCCAGTTCGCCTTGCGGGCAGCGCGCGGGGCGGCGGCGCTTGTCGGGCGCGCGGGGCTCGATACTGGCGATCTGGCGCTCGCCGCGCGACTGGTGCTGGCACCGCGCGCGACCCGCCTCCCCCAAGAGGCGAGCCCGCCCGCGCCGCCGCCGAGCGAGGCTCCAAGCGATGCCCGCGAACTCCGCGCCCAACCACCGCAGGAGATGATCGTCGACGCCGCCCGCGCGGCGCTGCCGCCTGATATTCTGGCGCGGCTCGCCGCCGGTTTGGCGCGGGTACGGAGCGCGCGGGTTGGAAAGGGGGCGCGGCAACGGGCGCCGCGCCACGGTCGCCCGGTCGGAGCGCGCGCGGGACTGCCCGGGAGCGCGCGGCGGCTCGCTTTGATTGAAACACTGCGCGCGGCGGCGCCCTGGCAGCGGCTTCGCGTTGCCCCGGCGGGGCGTTTGGCGATCCGTCGCGACGATCTGCGGGTGCGGCGGTTGAAGAGCCGGCAGGAAGCGCTGACGATCGTCGCGGTCGATGCCTCGGGCTCGGCGGCGCTCGCGCGGCTGGCGGAGGCCAAGGGCGCGGTCGAGCTGCTGCTTGCCCAGGCCTATGTGAAGCGCGCCCAGGTAGCGCTCATCGCCTTCCGAGGGCGCGAGGCGGCGCTGCTGCTGCCGCCGACCCGCTCGCTCGCCCGCGCCCGGCGCGAACTGGCCGAACTGCCCGGCGGTGGCGGCACCCCGGTCGCCGCCGGGCTCACCGCCGCGCGCGAGTTGGCGGAAGGCGCGGCCCGGCGCGGGCGCACGCCCTATCTGGTGGTGCTCTCCGATGGGCGCGCCAATGTCGCCGTGGACGGCTCCCCCGATCGTGCCCGTGCCGAGGAGGAGGCGCTCGCCGCCGCGCGCGCGCTCGCCGAAGCCGGGGTGGCGAGCGCCTTCATCGACATCTCGCCCCGGCCCCGGCCCGAAGGCGCGCGGCTGGCGGCGGCGATGCACGCCCGCTACCTGCCGCTGCCCCGCGCCGATGCGCACGCGGTCCACGCCGCGCTCGTCCGCTGATGCTCGCCGACAAGCCGCGCTGGGAGGTTGAAGGCCGCGCCTGGCCCCTGCGCGAGGCGAGCCGCTTCGTCGAGACCGACCGGCTGCGCTGGCATGTCCAGCAACTGGGGCGGGGGCCGGTGGTGCTGCTGCTCCACGGCACGGGTGCGGCGACGCATAGCTGGCGGGGCCTTGCGCCGCTGCTCGCGGAGCGTTTCACCGTGGTCGCCCCCGATCTGCCCGGGCACGGCTTCACCCAGGGGCGACCGACGGGCGGGCTCGCCATGCCGGCGATGGCGCGCGCGGTGGGCGCCCTGTGCGCCAAGCTCGATCTCGCCCCCACGTTGATCGTCGGCCATTCGGCGGGTGCGGCGACGGCGTGCCGGATGGTGCTTGATGGCTTCGCGGCACCGGCGGGCGTGGTGGCGTTGAACGGCGCGCTGCTGCCCTTTCCCGGGCTCGCGGCGAAGCTGTTTCCGGGGCTCGCGCGGCTGTTGTTCGTCAACCCGTTCGCGCCGCACCTCTTCGCCGGCTGGGCGCGCCAGCCAGGGGAGGTGGCACGCTTCCTGAAGCGCTCGACCGGCTCGACGATCGACCGCGACGGGCTCGATGCTTATGCTACTCTCTTCGGCACCGCCGGGCATTGCGCCGGGGCGATCACGATGATGGCCGATTGGGATCTGGAAAGCCTGGCGCGTGATCTGCCTCGCCTCGCGGCGCCGCTGCTGCTGCTCCATGGCGGCGCCGATCCGATGGTGCCGGCAAGTGTTTCGGAGCGGGTGGCAGCGATGGTGCCGGGCGCGCGGTTCGATACGCTGAGCGGGCTCGGCCACCTGGCGCATGAGGAAGCGCCCGAGGCGGTTGCTGTGTGGATCGGCGCTTTCGCCGATGCGCTCAAGGTCACCGGCTGAAGGCTTTAGAAAAGCTCCCCCTGGGCGCCGCGTGGTGGCCTGAACAAATCGCTGCGCACGCGCATCCGCTCGCGGTTCAGACCGTGCTTGCGGCAAGCGATCTGGAAACGGGTGCGGAGTAGCTCGGCCCAGGGGCCGCTGCCGCGCATCCGGGTGAAGAAATTGGGGTCGTTCTCGCGCCCCTCGCGGATCGAGCGGATCACGCTCATCACCTTGCCCGCGCGGTCGGGGAAATGTTCCTCCAGCCACGCCTTGAACAGCGGCGCGACCTCGTGCGGCAGCCGCACCGGCAGGAAGAAGGCGGCACGAGCGCCGGCCCTCGCCGCCGCTTCGAGCAGCGCCTCCATCTCATGGTCGTTGATCGCAGGGATGACGGGCGCAAGCGACACATAGACCGGCACCCCCGCCGCCGCGAGCGCCTCCACCGCCTTCAGTCGCCGCGCGGGCGTTGGCGCGCGCGGCTCCAGCGCCATCGCGAGCTTTGGATCGAGCGTGGTGATCGAGAGCGCCACCGCCGCCAGCCCTTGCGCGGCCATCGGTGCCAGCAGGTCAAGGTCGCGCACGACGCGGTCGGACTTGGTGGTGATGGTCAGCGGATGCCGGCATTCGGCGAGCACCTCCAACACGCTCCGGGTGATGCGCCAGTCGCGCTCGATCGGCTGATAAGGATCGGTGTTGGTGCCAAGGCCGATCGGCGCGCAGACATAGCCCGGCTTGGCAAGCTCGGCGCGGAGCAGTTCGGCGGCCCGGGGCTTGGCGAACAACCGTGTCTCGAAATCGAGCCCGGGGGAAAGATCGTGGAACGCATGGGTGGGCCGCGCGAAACAATAGATGCAGCCATGTTCGCAGCCCCGCACTGTGTTGATACTCCGGTCGAAACCGATGTCAGGGCTTGAATTATAAGAGATAATCTTCCTTGCGCGTTCGATTGTGACTGTCGTTTTCGGGCGTTCGGCTTTGCCCTCCCACAGGTCCTTATAGTCCAAGAAGTCGCCATCGGGTTCACGCTCCAAGGTGTTGAAGCGATTGCTCGTGCGGTTGATCGTCGCACCGCGACCGGGGATGGTTTTGCTGGGTTGAACCATTTTACGAATATAGCACGAGGAGAACGTAGGGGGAACATGATGGCGCACCAATTTTATGCTTGCGTTTTCGGCAAGCGTCTGAAATAGGGCGCCCACAACGAGCCGAAGCGGCTGATGCCGTGTCACCTTGCTCGTCGGCAGATCGACCTCGCGAATACGCACCTCGGATGGCAGGATAGCTGCGTCTGAAGTCGTATCGCGACACCCAATGGCTTGGGTCGGGCTGTTCGACGATAGGTGCTAAGTTGGTTAACTCTCAGAATAATTCCACCGTTCATGGTTCTTCGCTGGCGAGCGCCAGCGCGCTTGCGATCATTGCCGCGACCGGACCGGAGAAGCCGGTGCCGCTCACGGCGACCGACGAGGCGGAGCTTCTCCGACTTCAGGGGCAGCTTCGCGGCGTCGAGGCACGCGAAGGCCGCGCGGTCAAAGGGCGCGCGCTGCTGGTGCGTGGCCAATATCGTTTTATTCGCAAGCACGGTGCAATTTCGCTGACGCATTACGCCAAGGGCATCGGCTATGAATATGAGGCCGCCAGCCTCATCTATCATGTGCCGGCGCAGCTTCTGCTCAACAAGAATGTCAGCGCCGCATCGGATAGCGAAAAGGAGGCGCTGCGGAACGAGGCGGCGCAGCTTGCTCGTGCCATCGCGGCGATGGAGCAGCGCCACAAGGACCATGATGGCCTGACGGAAGACCAGTTCGTCGCCTGGTACGAGAGCATGGGCCACATCAGCGGCCTTGCTCAAAAGTATCTCGAAATTCGGCGCGCTGCGAAGGCGCCAAAGCCCGGCGTTACCAAGGTCGAAACGCCCGCCGTGAAAACTCCGGAGGAGCAGGTCTCCGAGATGTTCGACAACCCGGCTGCCTTCGAAATCGACGCGGTTGGCGGCATCGCATCGGGCAGGGAGGGCGTGCTGATCTACCGGCAGGAGGGCGACAAGATGCGCCTGATCCCGCTGACGACGAACAAGGCGACCATCATCGGCTTGGCCGGCTATGCGCCATGTCCGCTAGCGGCTATCCCCGCCGATCTCTGCTTCTATCGTGAGACGTTGGTGGCGGCCGACGCCTTCGTGCCCGACGAGATGAGCGACATCCCCCTCGAGGACGTGCCGGAGGGCGATGTCGCGAACCCCAGCTACGACATGAAGCCGGCGAACGGCATGTATCTGGTCGAGCGCGACCGTTTCAGCATCGCCCACGCCCGCCGCGATGACGGCCTGATCGTCGAGATCATCCCGTCCATCGACCTCGGCTACTCGATGAAGGGCGAATGCTTCATCGACAATTTCACCCGGCACCGACTTGGTGACGCCTTGCTGGGTGAAGCGGATGCGGCGCAGTTCGGCCTGAACCCGGTGGACGGTCGCGCCGCGCCGGTTGCGATTGCCGGCCAGACCAAGACCGTGACCTTCACGAACAAGGCTGGACGCTCGATCAACCTGATCATCAAGCCGCGCCATATCCGCTCGATCTGGACCTATCGGGTCAGCCCTGCATTCGCGCCCGTGGCATCTGCGATCATGTCGCCCGACGGGGTGGCGGCGTTCGACGGCACCTTCATGAAGGTGCTGCTCAGGAAGCAGAAGGATCGTGCCATCACGATCACGGTCGGGCGGAAGGGCATCGGCTTCGCCAACGGCAAAGCCGCCGCTGCGCCGTTCGAAGCGGAAGTGCAGGGAACGGCCAAGGTTCAGGTCATGCTCGATGACCTGCGCCGTGCGATGGTCGGGCTGCTGGCCCTGCCGATGAAGGGCGACCTGACATGGCGGCTCGATCCGAACGGCCTGCTGCTCATCGAGGCGGCGACCGACGTGGCGACCTATCGGGTGTTCGTCCAGACGCTCGAACCGAACCGCGAGCAGCCGACACGATCGCGCGCGCTGCGCGAGCGGGTCGAGAGCCTGCCGAAGATGGACGCGCCGGCCGAGACCGCTGCCGCCGCCTGATATGATAATCACGCCCATGTGAGAAATTACATGGGCGTGATCCTCACACAAGGATCACCCGCATGAACCGCGACTTTTCCTCGCGCGCGAAGAACCGCGCACGCTACCTCTTCGCCGGCCAGACATCGACCCACGCGACACCCCATCGGGACGCAAGCCAGCTTCGCCCCGGCGGAATGCCGGACGGCGTGGCCTCACCGTCCGATCTCGACTTCATGGACCGCCGCAACCCGTTCTTCTTCTCCGACCGGGCACTCCACTCGGCGGGACAGTATATCGGGCGGACCACGCCGCTGCCGGTCGGCACCTTCACCAAGCGTCCCGGCAATACCATCCTGTTCGACAGCGGCGGCCTTCAGTTCGGGCGCGATCCGAAACATTGGCGAGGCGACGCATCGCGCGCATGGGTGCTGCCATTCCTCGAAGCCAATGCCGACGAAGCGATCACGCTGGACGTGCCCACCCGCGTCATCACGCCGGGGATGTTGCCCTTCGACAGCTTCACGACGGCACTGGCGACGACTGTGGATAACAACCGCTATTTCGCCCGCCATCGCTCGGCGAATGTGCGCTTTCTGTCCGTCCTGCAAGGCGAGACGAGTGCCGATGCCGTGGCATGGTATGATGCGGTGAAGGTCCAGCCGTTCGAGGGCTGGGCGTTCGGCGGCACGATGCGAACCGACTATATCCACGTTACGGCCATGATGCTGCGCCTGATCGCGGACGGATTGCTGACGCCGGAGCGCAACCGCTTCCACTTCCTCGGCGTCGGCACGCTGACCCATGCGGTCATGCTGAGCGCGCTCCAGCAGGCTTTGCGCGAGCATCTGGACGATGACGATCTGCTCATCACCTTCGACACCAGCTCGCCGTCGCATCTGGCGACCAACGGCAAGATCTACGGCTATCCGAACATCTCGCCCACCTCCTTCGCCATGTCGATCCTCAGGCCGCCGGCCGATCCGGTTCATAAGGATTGGCGCACGCCCTTCCCGGTGACGAGCAGCCGGATCGCGGAGCGGTTGCTGGTCAGCGATCTGTGCGTCCCTGCTTTCACCCGGCAATCGGGCTGGGACGCGCTGGGGCATGAGATCGTGGTCAACCACAACCACGAGAGCCTGCTGCGCGGGATCGACGACGCGAACGCCCACATGGAGATGCCGAGCGCGTGGTCGAGCGAGCTTGCGCCCGACACTATCATCAAGGCGTATCGGGCCTTGCGGACGATGTTCCGCTATTCCGATCCGCTCGCGCATCTCCGCCGCCAGAAGGCCGCTTTCGCGAAAATCGGAGGCGGGAAGGCCAGGGAGGGTGAGGACGAATAATCGGCCCTATGCCGCAGCGGCCTTGGTCATGTGGCGATAGACGCTGGCGCGGCCCACGCCCATCTCGCGGGCAATGGCGGCGGGGGCCATCCCCGCCGCCATAAGCGTTTCGATCCGGGCGGTGTCGATGTTGGGCTTGCGACCGCGATACACGCCCTTGGCCTTGGCGCGCTCGATCCCGTCGCGCTGGCGGTCGCGGCGAATGTCAGCCTCGAACTCGGCCACCGCACCGAGGATCGATAAGGTGAGTTTGCCGGTGCTGGTGGTGGTGTCGATGCCGGATTGCTGGAGGACGCGGAAGCCGCAGCCCTTCGCCGTTAGCCGCTCGATCAGCCGGTGAAGGTCCACCACCGATCGGGCGAGACGATCCAGCCGGGTCACGGCCAGCACGTCGCCCTCGCGCACGAAATCCATGGCATCGGCCAGCGCATCGCGTCCCTCGACGGTTCGCCCGCTGCGCTTCTCGGCGAAGATCTTCTCGCAGCCGGCCGCCTCAAGCTGCTCGTGCTGGACTTCAAGGCTCTGGCTGCTGGAACTGACGCGCGCGTAACCGACGATCATGGCACCTCCTGTCTCGGATAGGTTCAGACCCTCATCGCCAAGTGTCTCGAAAGCCCTGCGTCAACCGAAACAAGACGCCCGCCCGCGTCTCGGCGAGGTGTCTCGGACGAGTAAACCCAAACAAGAGGGTATGCGATGCTGCCCTCCAACATGCCTGCGTGTGGCCTGAGCGTGGATAGGGCCGCTTTGGACACATTCCGATGATCGCAGTTGAAGGAACAAGTTTTTTATGCTCGGTCGCGAGTTCTCGCGGGTGTTGGGACCGGAAAGGGATTGTCGGTGAGCGATCAGGATAGTTCAGCAGGCCAGGAAGTGGAAAGCGGCGCAGCGGCTGCTGCCTTTGTCGCTAAGGAGGTCACTAGGTTATGGAAAGAATGGTCTGAGAAAAATAGGAGAGCTAATATCCTAATTGCCGGTAAAACCGGCGTTGGAAAGAGCACCTTGATCAATACCGTCTTCAGAGAAAATTTAGCGAAGACCGGAAACGGTCGGCCGGTAACACAAAAGATAGAAGAGATTAGCAAGGCCGGGGTGCCAATCACTATACTTGATACGAAAGGTCTTGAACTTGCTGACTTCGAGGTAATCAGGAATGACATAATAAGCGAGATCGAGGCCCGTCGGGGGGAGAACGCCGAAACCTATGTTCATGTGGCGTGGCTCTGCATAAGTGAGGGAAGTGCGCGGATCGAGGATGCTGAAATCGAACTCGCAATAGCTCTAAAGGCGATTGGTATCAAAGTGATGATCATCGTCACAAAGGTATCCCGATTTAAGGACAATTCCTTCGAGAAGGTCGTCCGCGAGCAGTTCAGTGGAATTACAGCGGACGTAGTGCTCACGCGCGCGCTCTCTGAGGATGTCTATGATGACGATGATCGCATTACGGGGCATCTCGAAGTTAGAGGAATAGATCAACTCCTTGATCTGACAAATACTTATTTGCCGGAATCGCAAAGACATGCTTTCGCTAACGCGACTTCTCTTAAGCACAAGAAAGCTCTAGAACTAAAAAGGGGAGAGGCTAAGTCCGTTATCACTTTTTTTAGCGGTGCCGCAGCGACGGTAGGCGCTACCCCCATTCCTTTTTCCGACGCGATAGCTCTAGTTCCTATGCAGATCGGTATGATTATAAAAATCAGTCAAGTGTATGGTATGAATGTAAGTCGAGAGGCTGCTCTGCCTGTATTGGCGTCGCTGACTGGCATTTCGGGCACATCGATGCTCGGTCGTACGATTGTGTCCGGCCTCCTAAAGATGATCCCCGGTGCTGGTTCTTTCGTTGGTGGTGCCATCTCTGCGACGACCGCCGCAACCTTAACGTCAGCACTCGGAAATCTATATGCCAGCACACTCTCCGAGATAAGTGAGCGGGGCGAGGAGCTACAACTCACCAGCGCATTGAACGCGTTGAAGCGGAAAATTAAGCCACAATAAGCTTATAGCGCGACGGAGCCTGCGAATGATGGCGCTTCCACTATTCGCAGCGCACCAAAGTCTCCGCCATGATCCTCTTGGCGAGATCGGTAGCGACAGGATCGTGTCCGCTACATGAGGCCGCCGCACCAACGATCTTTGAAAGGCAAAGGGCCAGCTTGAACAACGAGCGCAGACTGGGGGATGCGCCAGAGCAACGCAGATAATCGTAGTAGCGGGAAGAATGGCCGAGATAGTCGGTCGAGAAGGTGGCGTGGGTCCGTGTCAGCCCTTCGGCTTTAAGGAACTGGAACACGTCATCAAGGATCATGCGGGGGTCTCCGTTGCGGGAACTCTCGTATTTATCGGCGGTCAGCCGGAAGCCATGTGCTTGATAAATAGAATAATACGAGCCGGCTAACATTGTCGGCCACATGGAGAACAAGATGGCACAAGCCACGGCGCCCCTGACGCGGGCGGAAAAATACCGGGCGGACTGTATCCGCTGGATGGCCGATTACGGCCCCGACCTGTTCGTCACCTTCGTCTTCAATCGCTGGATCAGCATGGACGAGGCGCAGCGAACCTTCGAGGAATTTCATGGACGCTTCGACAAGAAGTTGCTCGGTCGATCCTACATGGACCGCCCCGACGAGCGCACGACCTATATCGCGACCATCGAGAAGCCCGACACCAACATCCATATTCACGCGCTGTTCAAGATGACAGCCGAGCAGAAGGAGCGGTTCGGCGAGATCGCCGTGCCGATCTGGAAGAAGCTGGTGAAGGCCGGAAACCTCGACATCAAGCCGGTCCATTGCCCCGAGGGCGCTGCCCGATACGTCACCAAGGAATTGAGGCCCGAGACGAGCGATCGTCTGCTCATGCCCATCCACAAGGAGAAGAATACCAAGATTGCTGCCTGATAGGGGGACTGCCGCAACGCGAGGTCCGAGGCTTGATGAGGCCACCCTGTCCGAGCGGGTTCCGGTGACGGACCCGCAGTGATCACTATCACCAGATGATATTGAAGATAAAGAAGATCACCGAGATACCAAGACAGAACGATACGACGAATAGAACCAAGACGAACAGCGATACAAAGAACCAGCGACATATAGAACGATAGATATTCCGTCCCATCGAAAACGGCTCAAAACCGTGATGATGGTGACGGAGTTATTTTTGGCTGAATTTCTCGACATCAACGCCAATCTTCGGTCGCTCTTATGGCGAGCGATGTTATCGCGAGCCTTGTCCGAAGCAGACAAGGAGGTGTCCTATATGTCGATCCTGAAGTCCCTGAAGCTGGCCGCAGCCACCCCGGTCAACCCCACGTCTTCCCAGCATGGCTTCCGCGCGAAGCTGCTGACCTATCTCGCGGAGCAGAAGGCCATGGCGGAGGCGGAGATCGCCGGCACGCCCTTCACCGCCACCCGGCGCGTGACGCGCGTGGAGGGCGATCAGAAGGTTCGTGTCGATGCGCCGCGTCGCGTCCGCAAGGGCTGGTTCACCGATGCCAGCGACCGGCTGTTCTTCCAGCTTCGCTATGGTTCCAAGCCCCTCGAATTCACGAAGGGCATGAACGCCGTCGAGGTGGAGGGCATGGCCGAGATGCCGGCGATCATCGGCTCGATCATCGAGGCGGTGAACGCGGGCGAACTCGATCCCCAGCTCACCACGGCGATCGCGCAGCGCAAGGCCAACTTCAAGCCGAAGGCGAAGAAGGCGGCGGTCTGATGTGCGACACGGAGAGGCGGGCCGAGATTGCCCGCCTCAATGACGCATTCCGACATGCCGGCGGTGGGCCCATCGTCCTGACCGCCGGCATCGCCGCCCTATCCGATCAGATGCAGGAGGCGATCCTCGCGGCAGTCAAGGATTTCCACGACGATGCCGATGGCGAACATCGCGTCGGCACGCTGACCGTGGCGAGCCATGCGGTCATGTGGTTCATCCTCTACCATCGTCACGATCATGACGATGAGGAGGATGCCGATCCCGCTGACCCCGACGCCACTGGCCGCGTCCTCGTCATTATGCTCGAAGGGGAGCCCTGACCATGTGGAGGTTCGATCTCGACAGCCTCACCGACGACGACCTGTTCCGTCTGCGGATGCTCGTTAGGGCGAAGAAGGCAGTGGGCCATATCGTTGTGAGGTCCGATCTGCCTTGGCCGGTCCCGGTCAGAACCAGCCCTCGGCAATGGCAGGAGCCGGCAGAGGGCGCCGCAATCCACTGATCGAGCTTTGCTAGCATGGAACAAATTGCCCGCTCAATTGAGCGGGCACTACGCTCCATACTACAACCTGCCAAGTCGGTTTTCGCTGATGATGGCATCCACTCGTCATTGTGCGCTCAAGCAACAAAGTCTTGCTCCTGCGCGGAACGCCCGAGCCCCTGCTATTTCCCGTATCGCGGCGCTGCTTTGGTCTGCCGATGATGGTTAAAAACCCTTTCGTTGGACGGGATCAGCCATTATGCCAACGTCGAGCCGCTCGAGGGGGATATGTAATGCGGGGCAGACGTGCGTTATTGGTGATCGGTCTTTTGGCATCGTCGGGGTGCCACAAGGCCGTCGATGGTTCAGCACACGGCACTGAACGGCATGTTGAAAGCAAGCCGGTCCCACCCGAATTAATTACCAGCGAAGAAATGAGGCTTGCTGACAGCGGCCAGAGCAGCTTCAAATTGCTTCCCGGTAAAGTTTACCGCGTTGTGGGTCGCGTGCGAAACATCAGTGTGACGCAGTCTGGGCAACCGCAAGTGCAGTTTACAGGGTTTGGTGCTACGCTTGACCCAGCCTCCGCCGATGCTGCTAAGAGCGTAGATGCGGATGCCTATGTTGCTTTGGACTGTCCATATCAAAGCCATGATGGAAACACAGAGCTTCAATTAGATCATTGTAAAAATCTCCAAAGCGTTCCAAGCGTGTCAGCGCAGGAATACGTTCAGTCCTACGAGAATAACGCATTCAAGGCTGATGCTGAATATAAAGACAAGGAAGTAGTAATATCTGGAAAGCTGCGGCTAAAGGATAAACTTATAGATGGTCGAGACTACCTCGACATCATTGCGGTTCCACCAGACATTAGCAGTGCTACGGCCATTATTGCGCCAGAAGCGAGGGCCATGAGTGATGGCTATGCCACGGTAGGGTCGCTCACGGTTGTACTTTGCCAAGGCGGATACCGTTATAATGAGGCTGGAAGCGTTGGATTGAAGGACTGTAGATTTCTTCAAAATTATTAAGTCTAATCGTCAACTTTATTTCTCTCATCGGATATTTTGTTCAACGATGGCCTGTCGATTTTAGCTGATCGGCCGGATGGCGGTGTGAACAGCGGAGAGGTTCAGATGCGTTATCGGATTGCCGCGCTTGCTTTGTTGGCAGGGCTGGCGGCTTGCGGCCAGAACGCCGCGCAGTTGGCGAGAAATGCAGATCCAAAGGTTTGTGCGGCGTCTGACACGACACAGACACTGTTCGAGATATTGAAAGAGCACTCAGGCATCGGCTTGGGTCCGATAAATAACACCGGCGTTACAGGGAAAGAATTGCTCGACGAAATCACCCTGACGGCCAGCGAGATAACCAGCAAGAAGGTCGACAAGGATGCGCAAACGGTCGACTGTAATGCCACTGTTCACGCGGTAGGTAAAATCGCTTCCGCAAATGTGGATCAAAACGTCGACTATGAGGTTAAGCCAGACCTCTCGGACAACACCAAGATCATCGTGTCGGTGTCGCAAGGTGATGGCCTTCCAGCGGTCGAGCAGGTTGCCGGCCTCCTGCTCCAAGCAAAACAGAGTGAGGAAAAGCCGGCAGCTGGTCAAACTTCAAATCAATCCCCGATCGCGCCTCCTGTCTTGACCAATGCTCAACCCGCGAGCGGCAGCGGTTCCGGTGATTGTTCCATCACAGTTGATGGAACGACATATCTGGATATTAAGAAAACGTGTCATATCGACACATCTGATGGCCAGACGACGATCAATACAGACACACCCGGTCCCATATCGTACTTTGCGTATATTTCGCCGGATGGAAAGGGCGGGGCGGAGATATCGTGGAATAGCAAGGATAAATGGGATAAGGCAGAGGAAGACTTAGGTGACGATTTTCACGCGCAGGGTAGCTGTTGGAAGAACGCCAGAGCGTCGATATGTGCTGCGCTTTGAAGCCGCACCTTCAGCCTTTGGCGGCTGTCGGGTGAACTGGTGTATGCTCGTGAGGCGAGAGCGGCCCTACAGTCCTGATGTGATCAACGCGGATAGCACATCACCATACCCGACAAGGCGGCCAGAGTAATCCCGCGTCTCGTCATGGCGTGGATCATACCAGCCGACGAGCCGTCCGGCGTGGTTGCGACCGTTGATCCGATCGCCGTTCTGCTCGCGCCAGCCGACCAGCCACCCCGACCGGTCCCGCAGTTCCTGTCTCATCGTTTGCCTCCTGTTGTTGAGGCTGTCCGATCAAACGCCATGTCGGCAGGAGGTCAAGTCCGAGAGCTGGTAGCCGGCAGCGGGTTCAACACGCCCCTGTAAGGGCCGGCACGCGGGGCGGGGCAACATGGGCTGCGCGAGGGGCGCCCAGACCCGCAGAAAGCGTCAGCGGGCGGGACAGGGCATGGTCAGCCGACTGTTGCCACCGGCCCAGCGTTCGGCATCCGTTCATTGAGATAATTCAGGATACCGGCGAGGATGTTGGCTTCGTCCGGGTTGCCGATGCCGAGGCGAGCGGCGGCTTCCTCGTGAGCGGCGGCGATGGTCGTCCATGCCGTCGCCTCATATCCATCGCCCGTTATACGGCGTGTCATTTTGGCGGCGATGCCGGCGCGAATATTGGCGGGTAGCAGGTCGGGGCGATGCTCATGGATCAGACGACGCCCCAACGCGACGAGCCGGATATCGCCGAACCCATCGACTATCGCGGGCCTCTCTTCCCACGTGGCGCGATGGAAGGCCTCCATCCGGTTTACGTCGGCACGGCCCACGAAGCCAGAGTAGATTTGCTCCTCCACGAACTCCGACGCGGGCCATTCCTCCTTCGCGGATAGCCGGATCAACCGGGCGCAGAATTCGTCATCGGCCTCAATCCGGTAAGCCCGATCCAACAGATCGGCGGCGGCGATGCCGTCGAAATAGCCATACTCGGATAGCGGCCGGAGCATCGGCGCGGCGTTGGTTCGGATGCGGCGCACCGGCTTGGGCGAGCGGGACAGCCGCGAGGCCAGTTCCTCGTCCGTCATCGCCCGCAATTGATCGATGTCGATGGCAAGGTTCAAGGCCAGGACGTTGCCGGCGTTTCCCGCATCTACCCCGATCTTGGTCAGCGCGAACTGGCAGGGTCGATTATAGAAGCTCTCGGTGAGGATGAAGCATGGCTCGTTTTCGAGGAACGCGGCCACCGTCGATTTCTGCGAGAGCCGGAGAGCATTGGCCCAGATGTCCGGCGCGTTGTCGCGGAGGATCCGGCACACATGGATCGTGGCCTTGACATCTGCGAGCGCATCATGGGCGTTGGCATGATCGAAGCCGTTGGCCGGCGCCAGCCGATCCAGCCGGAATGTCGGTTTGCCCTTTTTGTTGATCGGGATCGTGATCGCGTCCGGCGCCAAAACGCTCGCCGCCTGCGCGATCTTCAAAATGTCGATCCGGCTGTTGCCGGCTGTGTTGGTCAGGTATGGCGAATGGAGCGACTGATAGAGCGCCTGCCGCAAGATATGCTCATCGAACCCGAGCGTATTCCAGCCGGTGAAAATGCAGGGCGACCACGCGGCCAGCTTCGCCCGGATTTCGCACACCATCTCGTAGTGGCTGGGGAGCGCCGGGTCGATGATCCGATCAATGCCGATGCGTGTCACGCACAGCGCGCCGGGGGACGGGACGATATGCGGCATGAGCCGGCAGCGGATTTCGAAGCGGTCGATTTCGTTGAGATTGTCGTCAGTGCGGATCGCGGCGAACTGGAGGATTTGGTCGAAGCTGGTGCTCGTGCCGGTCGTCTCCGTGTCGTAGAAAACAAACCCCACCAGTCGCCGCCTCATCTCCGCTGCTAATGTCTTCCGATCAAGCGCCATGCCAGCGGGAGGTCAAGTCCGGGTTGGTGGCCGGCAGCAGTTCAACATGCTCCTACGAGGGCCAGCACACGCGCGAGGGGACACGTCATGGTACCGCCGCGGAGGCATGGTGAGAAAATGCTGCCGGAGTTATGCGCCCCGCCGCCATTGTTGTTCATCGGCGTCGGTGGTTGGACGGAACAAGCCTTGTACTATGCTGGCGCCAATTCTCTCCGTTATCGCGTCCTCCGTGGGATCGCGATCGGCCTTACGGGGATCGAAGGTCTGTGTGGCACCGTCGGCCATCATATAAGTGCGTTCCTGCCGCATAAGCAGGCTGTCGGCTGAACTGGCGAGCTTGCCGCCCACATCGAGTTTGAACACTAGCAGGCCATCAGCCAATATAACTGTGGCACTTCGATCGTCGGGGTTCATGAGGATGACGTCGATGAGGTTGTCCAGATAGGTTTGCATCTGGAGCCGGGCTTCAACGCTGTCAGCCAATGCTGCCCGCAGACGTTGGGCGCGGTCCCTCAACTCGGCTGGCGGTATTGCGACCAAGACGCGCTCGTTGTTTGAAGAACGCTCGCGTAGCGCGTTTTCTTCGAGCGCGATTTGCGCCTTGAACCGCTGATAGGCGGCTTCCTTTACCGGATCGTCCTCCAGCATCAGCCGGTCTGCCAACACATCAAGCCGTTCCTTTTTCTTGCGCAACTCCAACCATTCGTAGGCAACATTGGCCGGTTGCTGATCGGTCGTCGCGTTGGGCAACGCGAGGGTGCCCAGATGGTCGAGGATGCCATCAAGCAGACTTTGGTATCGGAACGTCGTTTTGCTCGCGCAACCGGCAGCACGAGCATACCGGGTGCAGGTAAGTTGGGGCTGTTGTCCGGGCGGCTTCTTATAGGTCAGGCGCGATCCGCATGGGAGATTGTCGCCCTCGTTGCGGTGCTGACAGCGGCATAGGTGCGAGAGCACGTTGACGGCGCGCCGACGCTCACGCCCGCCTGTGCCTCTTCGGGTGTCTAATCCCTTCTGCACTTTGTAGAAAAGTTCGAGGGGAACGATCGGCGGATAAAGTTTAATCGGGCTGCCGGTATCTTCGCGCCCACCACCTACTGTGCGTCCGCGTGGCTGATACTCTCCGATCATCCGCCGGGTTCGGAGAAGATTGCCAACCCTACGTATATCGAGTTCGCCTTTCGGCCAACCAATACGCCGTTGCTCGTCCTTCAGCGACAGAGCGATGGCGCGAAGGCCATAGCCTGTGGCGGACATCTCAAACATCTGCCGGATCATGTCGGCGCGATCTTTGCGTTCGACATAAACGCCGCCAACGACCTGCATCCAATCGGGGCATAGGCGGGGATCTGCGCCTTTGCCGTCCTTCATTCCGTTGCCCGTCTGCGTCGCTCGCCATGCGCTGCGAACGAGCCGGCTCTTATCATGGCTGCTCTGATAAGCGGCGGCGGCGGATGCGAGGATCGCGATGAGCCGCGTCCAGTCGGCAGCTATGCGTTTGCCATCATAAATCGTGCCGGTGCTGCTTTCACATAGGGTGATACCGGCTTTTGCGAGACTTCGGATGAGGTCGAGGCTTTCCAGCGGCTCTTGGCGGGACATGCGATCCATCGCCTCGAAGATCAGCACTTTACCCGCAAGTTCACCCCGGAGGGCGCGTTCCTCGATCTCGTAGAGTTTACCGCCTTCCGCCCGGTTTTTCCCGTGATATGCAGATTTGCCCCGGTCGATCAGCGTCTCTGTAATCGTCAGGCCATGAACCTGCGCCATCTTCGCGCCCAGTTCCTTTTGACGCTTGATGCTGTCGCCTTTGACCTGATCGGCGGAGGAAAACCGGATGTATAGGATTGCGTCCATAAAAACTCTTGCTGCGGCATGGCTATGTTGCCGCAACGAGGGTTACGCAACAGTGTAGGCTTGGTCACAGCCGCGATAGGGGTTGATCGAGCGATCGAACGGTACGTCGGGCGACTGGTTGCGCGCGATGATCGTGCGCGGCTGCTCGACCGTTACCTGCGTTGCGACCCTAGGCGGTGCCCCGTCGATCGCCGCTCGCGCATCGAGCCAGTCGCCATCGGCCTGGGCCTGGGGAAGGCCGAAGCGTTGGCTGACGTCGTTCACCGTGGCGCCGCGTACCGGGCGGAGTCGATCAGGCATCCAATCAAACTAGGCGATCGACAGGAACATAGCAAGAACTCACGGCGTCGCGCGGCGTTGGGGTTAGGGTCGGGGTTCTGCCGCCCGCGTGCACCCGCCCGGTCTAGCGCCGCTTTCGAGCGAGCGCGAAAGTGGTCGGGTCTGGGCCATAAGCGGCGCGAAAGGCGCGGGTGAAGCTGCTCCGGCTGGCATAGCCGACGGACCGGCCGACCTGCTCGACACTGACGTCGCGCGAGGCCAGCATCGCCGCGGCGCGTGCCAGCCGAACGTTGCGCAGCACCGTCATCGGGCCATCGCCGAAATCGGCGTGAAACCCGGCGGCGAACGCAGAGCGGCTCATCGCGGCGATTTCCGCGAGCGACGCGACCCTGTGCGAAAGCTCGGGATGAGTCATCAACCACGCGAAGGCGCGCGCGATCCTGGGATCGCGGATCAGGCCCAAGCGCATCAGCCATTCATCCGACGTGCCGAGCATCTTGCGGAAAAGCTTGATGAGGATCTGCTCCATCAACGCGGTCGCCATGGCGCTCGCTCCAGGCTGCCCGCCATGCAGCTCCGCCAAGGTGGCAGCGAGCTGATCACCGATCGCGTCGGCCGCCGATAGCGACACGACCAACGCCTTCTCCATGCCGGCGAACACCGATTCAGCAGCTTCGTCGCGCAGCCGGAAATGGCCGCAGATCAAGGCGAGTTCGGGTGCGTCCTCCCCCGCGCGACACTGCTGATACGTTGGGCCGGCCTCGGTCGAACAAGTGGGCGAGCTGATCGTGCGGAAGGAAAGGGGGGCTTCGTTTCCGCGCACGGATTCGAAATGATAGGAGCGAGACGGCGGCACGATGATCGCGCGATGCGGCGCCAGCTCGATCGGGGCCGCGCCGCCCACGCGTAGTTGGCCATGCCCGCTTAGAACATAGTGAAGGCCCGGCTCGTCAAAGCCCTCGAACGCCAGCGCCCAGCCTTGGCCAATCCGGCATTCGGTAAGCCGAACGAACTCGACGTCCAGCATGGAGAGCCATTGATCGATGTCGAACGGGGTGGCGCTTGGACGATCGGACACCGATTCAAGACCTCGTGATTGCGTTACGCGATAGACTAGCGATCGTCGGCAAAGACTTTACTTCTTGGGTCTGTGTGGGGTTGCCGCTCACTTCTGATGCGCTGAACAACGGCAAGGCTGCCTTCCCGGAATTTCACAACGTCTACATCGAGCCGAGCGCTTACAGAATCTATCGAAAGACCGGAGTCTTCCCTGATGGCACCATCATGTTCAAGGAATTGCAGCGTACCCTGCCAAAGCAAAACGCCGATGGATCGCGCAGCGAACCGTCCGGTCGCGGCTTCTTTCCGGGTGCGCTGAATGGCGCCGACGTGGCGGTGAAAGATACCAAGCGCTTCGCGGATACCAACGGCTGGGGCCATTTCGACTTCAACCATAGCGAGCCGAAGGCCGAAATCGCCAAGTTGCAGGCCAAGGCGAATTGCGCCGATTGCCATATCGCCGACGCGAAGAAGGATATGGTGTGGACACAATTCTATCTCCGGCTCGACGATATCAAGCTCAACTGAGGATATTCGGGGCGTTAACTTTGCACCTTTGAGTGGGGCGCGTGCCACGCATTGACGATTGGATGCCCGCGATGAGCAATTACTGACAACAATTTTCACGTCCGGCGCGGCGCTCGTCCGAGGCTCTCGACTGTCGCGCTACCCGGGCATGAACGAAAGGCAGATCGGTATCGGTCTCGTGCCGATGGGCCTGGCGGTCGGGATCGCGGTGTGGCTGGTCAACTATTATGTGGTGGGCGCGGTCCACGAAGGCTCGCGCAAATTGTCGCAGCTCAACCCGGTCTGGATGGCGTTCTTCCTGCACGCCTTGTTTGGCTTTGTCACGGCCGTGGTCGCGCAAGCGCTGATCGCGTGAAGCTGGCGACGCGCGGGGCGATGAGCTGGCGCTGGCCGGGCCGGCGCTCCGATCGGGTGCGCAAGAATGGTGTGGCGGCAGCGTCCAAGGGCATCCGCCCTTGGACGTCGTCGTCGTTCGTCCTGGGGCTGGCCGCTAGCGTTCAAACGCTTGAGAGTGTGTCCCGTCAATCACGGCGCTCGATCGGACCAGCGCGAGCAGCCGGCCGGAAGAAGCTGACATAGAAGCATTCGCACATGGAGCGGGTGAAGGGAATCCGCTCCGCATTTGGGCTACGCTGAAACCCGCAGAAAAGCGCCGGTTCTGGTTCGTCCTGCAGCCCGTGTGCTACAGCTTGGTGCGCAGTTCAAGGGCCTCTTATTGGCGGATGCTGCGCAGCTGGCTTGAGCGCGCGGCCGATTACAAGGCTTTGAACACCGAAGAGATGATCGGCCACCATTTATGCTTTAGCGCTGGAGCCACCCCCGCGATGACGATGCTACCAGGGTAGGGGCGGGCTCGATCAAGCTGCTTCGTCTAGCCAAGTTGCGAGCACTGCCGCGTCGCGCGTTCGTTGCGCGACGCGCGCCTGGAAGCCTCGCCATCCCGACCGAGACCGATCTCGCGCCTCCCGCCCCGCATGGAGAGCTGGAGGGAATGACGGGTCAGCTCGACACGATGCTGGAGCGCGCCGACTTCCATTACCCGCCCGACCGGGTCGCGACGACCAAGCGCACGCTGCGCACCTTGCTCACCAAGCCCGGCTGGTCGAGCCAGGAAGTGCCCACGCTGCGCGGCGTCCTCTCCGCGCTGGAGCGTCCGCGCGAGCGATAGGCGCGTGGGTGCCACGGGAGTCGGTTGGGGCAAAAACAAACGCCGCGGACAGGCCATTATCGACGCACCCATGCGGCAGCAGTGTGCGTGCCCGCCTGCATGACGGATCCCGCGAACGCGAGCAGGCTAGGCCGTACCGACTTCCGCAGGCGCCATATCTGCCGATCGGACGAACCCGCTAGAGCGGTTTTCGATCCGATAAAATCGGATCGCCGCTCTAGGCGTTTGTTTATACGCGATTTCCGAGCCGGCAGGTGATTCCACCTGCCTCGAAATCGCTCTAGAACCGCGCCCGGATGCCGATCGAGCCTGTGCGCGGGGTGCCGGGCTGTACCCACAAGGCGGCATAGCTGTTCGCATACCATTGCTCATCGAACAGGTTGCTCACTTCGCCGAACAGCTCGAGCTGCTTGCTGAGCGTCACCGTCGCGAACAGGCGGACCAGCGTGTGGGCGGGCAGCGTGAAGCGCGTGCCCGTCTCGCCCGATCGTCCGCCGACATGTTGCACATTGCCCCCCATCAGCACCCCGGTTCGGCCGAACTCGAAGCGACGGCTCGCCTGCACGTTCAGGCTATGATCAGGGATGTTGATCAGCCGGTCGCCCGGGCGGATCTGGAACGAGAAATTGGGATCGAGGACCGTGGAGCGGGCCTGAGCCTCGATATAGGCATAGCTCAGCCGCACATCGATCTTGCCCGGCAGCGTCCCGGCGAGGTCGAGCTCGATGCCACGGCTGCGCGCCCGGCCGATCGCCACCGAAAAACCGGGATTGGCGGTATCGCTCGCCAGCACATTGGCCTTTTCCATCTGGAACAGCGCGAAGGTGCCGGTCAGCGCGCCGTTGAACAGCGCGAGCTTCGCGCCGACTTCCACCGATGTGCTTGTTTCGGGATTGAAGATCACCCCGTTCACATCGGTGCCGATATTGGCGCGGAAGCCTTCGCCATAGGCCGCATAGCTGCTGATCGTGTCGCTGAAGCGATAGACCGCGCCGATCTGCGGGCTGAAACGGTCGGCGGTGCGTTCCGAAATCACGCGGGTGATGCGGTTGTTGGTGCGCAGCAGAAAACTGTCATAGCGCCCGCCAAGGCGCAGCTGCAGCCGGTCGGTAAGGGTGATCTGGTCCTGCACGTAAACGCCGGTCGCGCGCTGGGTATCGAGCCGGTTGGTAAGCGGCGCAGGCGTCGGCACCGGAAAGCGGCCGTAAACCGGGTTGAGCACGTCGATCACATAGCCCGCCTGGGGCGACGGGTTGCTGGCGACAGTTGGCGGGCGGAAGCGGCGGAAATCCTGATCGTTGTTGAACTCGTCATGATCCGCGCCGAGCAGGAAACGGTGCGCGAGGCCGAGCGTCTCGAAACGACCGGCCAACTCGCCCCGCACGGTGAAATGGTTCGAATCATAGCGGCGGGTGCGCCGCTGGCGCGAGAGCGAGCGCCCGTCGCGGAAAATCTGCTGGCGCGACCCGACGAGCTCGGCATCCGACGACGCGCCGCTGAGCAGCGTTTCGCGGTAGCTGGCGCCCAGTGTGACGCTCCAGTCCTGCGAAAAATCATGTTCGACGCGCAATTGATGGCCGGTCGCGCGCGCGACGGTGTCGCCATCGCTCGGTTCGCCCAGGAATCGACTGCGCGGCACGGTATTGAAATTACCGTTCAGCACCACGATGCCGCGATCGAACGGCACCGCCATGCGCGTCAATTCCAGATCATAGGTCAGCCGCGTCCGGTCGCTAAGCTTGACGCCGACCGAGGGGAGGAAGCCCCAGCGATTGCTGCCGATGAAATCGCGGAAGCTGCCCGCGTCCTCGGCATAGCCGATCAGGCGCAGCGCGACCGGCCCGGTGCTGAGGTTCCAGTCGGTTTCGGTGCGAAAACGATCGAAGGCGCCATATTGGAAGGACGACGCGCCGAAGCTTTCGCCGATCTTCGCCTGCTTGGTGACGAGGTTGATCGTTCCCCCCGGCTCGCCCCGGCCGAACAGCGCGGCGGCGGGCCCCTTCAGCACTTCCACGCGCTCAAGCCCCGCACTGTCGCGCTGGCCGCCAAAGCCACGCCCGCCGTTGAAACCGTTGACCAGATATCCGCTCGGCAGGTTCTCGTCGCCGGCAAAGCCGCGCACCGCGAACGCGTCCCACAGGCCGCCGAGCGTGTTCTGCCGCGCGACCGAAGCGTTCAGGTCCAGCGCGTCGGTAAGGCGCAGGATGTTGTTCTGCTCCAGCAGCTTGCCGTCGATCAGATCGATCGATTGCGGGATTTCACTCAGCGCGAACTCGCCGCGATAGGATTGGCGGACGCCGGTGATCACGACATCATTTTCCAGCGCCGCGGGTTCGGGCTCTGCCGAAGGCGGGATGCGCGCGACGGCCGGCATGGCGACGGTGGCCGCGGCGCAGGCCAGCAGCAGGGCGCGCGCGGACAAAGCCAATGTCATAATCACTTCCCCCAAATCGTGACGCCGGGGGTCATCCCACCGGACGGCGGCGTCACTGGCGATACGGTTGATCTCTGTCAATGAGACAATACAACATGTCGTTGACAAACGACAATCTCGATGGTCAGAGGCGCCATGCTTCACGCCAGCACCTCCCCGCCCGTTGTCGCGACCGATGTGGTCGTCGCCCGGGGCGACCGCACGATCCTCGACCGCCTCTCGCTTTCAGTGGCGGCGGGCGAGATCTATGCGCTGCTGGGCGGCAACGGCGCGGGTAAATCGACGACGCTGGCGACGCTACTGGGGTTCCTCACTCCCACGGCAGGCGCGGTGCGAATCGATGGAATCGATCCCGCGCGCGCGCCGCAGCAGGCCCGCCAACGCATCGCCTATCTGCCAGAGAATGTGGCGCTCTATGATCATCTGAGCGCCCGGGAGAATGTCGATTATTTCCTGGCGCTTGCCGGCGAGGCGTACAGCATGGCGGCGAAGGAGGCGGCATTCGATGCCTCCGGCCTGCAGCACGACGCCCGCGACCGCCGCGTCGCCGGCTTTTCCAAGGGGATGCGCCAGAAGGTTGCGATCGCGCTGGCCGTGGTGCGCAACGCGCCCCTGCTGCTGCTCGACGAGCCGACCTCAGGGCTCGATCCGCGCGCGACCGCCGATTTCAACGCGCTGCTTCACCAGTTGCGCGCGCGCGGCACGGCGGTGCTGATGGTAACCCACGATCTGCTCGGCGCCGCCGATTGCGCCGATCGCATCGGTTTCCTGGCCGGCGGGCACATCGTGGAGGAAGTCCACCGCGCGCAAGGCTTCGACGTGATGGCGCTCCACCGCCGCTATGGCGAGGCGCCGGCGGCATGAGCAGCGCCTGGATCATCGCCTGCGACGAATGGCGACTGATGCGGCGCAACGCGGTTGCCGCGCTGGCGATCGCGATGTTGCTCGCGCTGTCGATCGTCGCGACGCTCACCGCGCTTACCCAGCGCCAGGCGAGCGACGCACTGCGCGCGCGTTACCAGGCCCAGGCCGATCGCGCGTTCGATGGCCAGCCCGCGCGCCATCCGCACCGGATGGTGCATTACGGCCATTTCGTGTTTCGACCGCTGCCGGCGCTGGCGGGGTTCGATTCGGGGGTGGACGCCTTCACCGGATCGACGATCTTTCTGGAGGGGCACCGGCAGAACAGCGCCAATTTCGGCGATGTTCGGCAGAGTTCGCTGCTGGTTCGCTTTGGCCAGCTGACCCCGGCGTTCGTGCTGCATGTGCTCGCCCCGCTCGTGCTGATCTTCGTGGGCTTCGGCATGATCGCGCGGGAACGCGAACGCGGGACGCTGAAGCAACTTCAGGCGCACGGCATCGCGCCGTCGGCGGTCGTTGGCGGCAAGACGCTGGCGCTCGCCGGTGTCGCCCTGCTGCTGGACCTGCCGGTGCTGGCGGCGCTCGGCTGGATGGTGGCGGCGGGCGGCGCGCCGCTGAGCGATGCCACCGCGATCGCGCTTGGCCACGGCGCCTATCTGGCGATTTGGGTCGCGCTGATCACCGCCGTCTCGGCGCTGGCGAGCCAGGCGCGGGGCGCGCTGCTCGCCCTGATCGGGCTGTGGGCGATCACCGTCGTGCTGCTGCCGCGCATCGCCAGCGATGTGGCGCTGGCGATGCGACCGAGCGCCAACCGCATCGAAACCGATGTCGCAATCCAGCGCGACCTGCGCCGCATCGGGGACAGCCACGACCCCGCCGACCCGCATTTCGCCGCGTTCAAGGCGGCAACGCTCGCCCGCTATGGCGTGTCGCGGGTCGAGGATCTGCCCTTCAACTATCGCGGCCTGCTCGCGCTGGAGGGGGAAAGGCTGACGGCGGGGTTGTTCGATGCCTATGCCCACCGCCAATTCGCGGCCCAGCGCGCGCAATCCGGGGTGGTGGCGCTGATGGGAATCGCCAGCCCGACCATCGCGGCGCGTGCGCTGTCGATGGCGCTGGCGGGCACCGATCTGGAAAGCCATCGCCGTTTCCTGATCCAGGCCGAGCGCTATCGCTACACCATCGTTCAGCAGCTCAACCGGCTCCAGGCCTTGTCGGTCAGCTATGCCGATGACGGCGCGCGCAACAGCGATCCCGAAGCGGCGCGGCGGGTGCGGATCGATCCGCGCAACTGGCAGGCGGTGCCCGATTTCCGCTATCGCGGCACGAGCAGCGCGGAAAAGGCGGCGGCGGCGCTCCCGGCCGCCAGCGTGCTGGCGGGCTGGGCGCTGCTCGCCATGTTGCTGCTGCGGTTGGCGACGCGGCGCGTGGCGGGGGCAGTCCGGTGATGCTGTGGCGCCACGAATTGCGGCTGTTCCTGCGCCAGCGCGTGGCGTGGCCGGCGCTGCTGCTGACGCTGTTCCTGGCGATCGCGAGCGTCGTCGCGGGGCTTGCCGAGGTCGAGCGGCAGCGCGCCGCGATCGCCCGCATCCCCGCGTTGCAGGCCGAAGATGTGGGCGCGATCGCCAAGTTCGTCGCGCGCGAGCCCGACGCGGGCTATGCCGCCTATTACACACCGCACGCGACCTGGGATGCGCCGTCGCCGCTTGCTTTCGCGGCGATCGGCCAGCGTGACGTTGCTCCCTATATCCTGCGCATCCGCGCGCTCGGCCTGGAGGGGCAGCTTTACGATAGCGAGCTGTACAATGCCGAACTCGCGCTGCCGGGGCGGTTCGACTGGGCGTTCGTGCTTACCTATCTCGCGCCGCTGATCCTGATCGTGCTGCTGCACGATCTCGTCTCGAGCGAGCGCGAGAGCGGGCGGCTGGCGCTGTTGATGGCGATGAACGGAGGCCGATGGCGGTTCTGGGCACGCCGGATCGGCCTGCGGCTGGGGCTGGTTTACGCGGCGCTGATCGTGCCGCTTGCCGCAGGGGCGCTCTACGCCGCCGCGCCGCTGTGGCCCACGGCACAGATCGCCGGCCAAACGCTGGGCTATTGCCTGATCTGGACCGCGCTCGCCACAGGCATCGGCGCGATCGGACTGTCATCGGTCGCGAACGCCGCCAGCCTCGCGGCTGGCTGGCTGGCGCTCACCTTGATCCTGCCCGCGCTCGCCAATCTCGCGATCAATGCCGCCATCCCGGCACGGCAGGGCATCGAGCTGACCCTGGCGCAGCGCGAGGTGATCCATGCCGGCTGGGACAAGCCCAAGCAGGCGACGATGGCCGCGTTCTTCCGCTCGCACCCCGAATGGCGCGATACCAAGCCGGTCGGCCTCGGCTTTCACTGGAAATGGTATTACGCGTTCCAGCAGCTGGGCGACCAAAGCGTCGCCGACCAGAGCCGCGCTTATCGGGCGGCGTTGATGCGCCGGGACAGCTGGGCGCGGCGGATCGGCTGGGCACTCCCGGCGGTGGGCGTGCAGACCGCGCTCCACCGGATCGCGCGGACCGACCTGACAGCGCAGCTCGCCTATCAGGACCGTATCCGCCGCTATCACACGCAGCTGCGGCGCTTCTATTATCCCTACATCTTCAACGATATCGCCTTCACCGATGCCGACTTCGGCAAGGCGCCGCGCTGGCGCTAGCAATCCGAAACGCCAGCCGACGCATCGGACCCAACGGCTTGGTTTGGCGCCGCAGTTTGCGGTGAAGACGGCATCCCTGCTACGTGCTGGAGACGAACTCAAGATGCGCCTCCAGGCAACCTGAACCTCTCCGAGTTTGCCGGAGGCCGGTTGGATTAAGTTGTGCGGCTTTGGGTCGCTGTTCGATCATCGCATGGTAATGCTCTTCGGCCTCTGCAGGTGGGATGTTTCCGATCGGCTCGAGCAGGCGGCTGCACCTTCCGCCGGGGTTGATCGGCGCAAAGCGCGGTTGCATGAGGGCGCTCGCTGAGAAACGGCATGGAGGCGACGTGCGAACCAAACTCTGGCATGGCCATGCCCGTCGCGATGACACCCCTGCCGTGCAGCGAACCGGGCGTTGAAGCCGGTGGACAAGCGCGACTATGCCGGGCTGGGTGAAAGCGATCTCGTCGCGCTGTTTCGCAGCGGCGACGCGGGCGCGATCCGCTATATCGCGACGGCGAACAACCAACGCCTGTTTCGCGCCGCCTGGGCGGTTCTGAAAGACAGCGCCGAGGCCGAAGATGCCGTGCAGAGCGGCTATCTCAACCCACATTCTCCAAGTAAGTCGCTGATTTCGCTGTCGTAATCGTGATATTTCGCATATAAATCATGGCGTTGACGGC
>NZ_JAIERS010000007.1 GCF_019746665.1 Sphingomonas sp.
AACCGTCATCTCCAACCTGCTCCGCGTCCTCCGCGCCTCCGCGTGAACCAAAAAAAGCCGGTGCGTCGCGGCACCTGACTCCCAGTAAAGGATCGGCATAAAAGGTTTTCCGGTCAGCCACCTTTCAAATGACCGACTGGGTACGCGCGAGGCGGCTTGAGGGCTGTTTGATCAAGCGGCGGCGGACTCGGTTCGCGCGGAGGCGCGGAGCGCGCGGAGGAGAAGGATCGAAAATCGCGCGCAGCGCCCTTCTCTCAATCTGCGTAAAGGTATCTGCGGCGCAGAAGAAAAACCGTCATCTCCAACCTGCTCCGCGTCCTCCGCGCCTCCGCGTGAACCAAAAAAAGCCGGTGCGTCGCGGCACCTGGCTCCCAGTAAAGGATCGGCATAAAAGGTTTTCCGGTCAGCCACCTTTCAAATGACCGATAGCCATTTGTCGCTATATCGCTTCGCATGCCCGACAATGCCCGCTCCACTTCCCCCGCCGTTCAGGCGCAGCTCGATCGGCTCTGGGCACTGTCGCCGGGCGCGGACATTTTGGGGCTGGAGCGGATTTCCGCGTTGCTCGCTCGATTGGGCGATCCGCAGCACCGGCTGCCGCCCGTGTTCCATGTCGCGGGCACCAACGGCAAGGGTTCGACCTGCGCCTATCTGCGCGCCGGGCTGGAGGCGGCGGGCTACCGCGTGCATGTCTATACCAGCCCTCATCTGGTGCGCTTCAACGAGCGTATCCGCGTCGCGGGGCGATTGATCGCCGACGAGGCGCTCGCCCCGCTGCTCGCGCGGGTGCTCGACGCCGGGGGCGATATCGGCGCGAGCTTCTTCGAGGTGACGACCGCGGCCGCCTTCCTCGCCTTTGCCGAGACGCCCGCGGACGCGTGCGTGATCGAGGTTGGCCTGGGCGGGCGGCTCGACGCGACCAATGTGCTGCGGCCGGTGGTGACCGGGATCGCGCAGCTCGGCATCGATCACCAACAGTTTCTGGGCGACACGATCGAGGCGATCGCCGGGGAGAAGGCCGGCATCGCCCGGGCCGGCGTGCCGCTGGTGACGATGGCCTATCCGCCCCATGTGCGCGCGGTGGTCGAGGCGGTCGCGCGGACGCGAGGCGCACCGGTGCTGATGGAGGGGCGCGACTGGTGGGTGGAGGGCACGCCCCCGCGCTACCGCGACACGGCGGGCGCGCTCACGCTGGCGCCGCCGCGCCTGCCGGGGGCGCATCAGCGCCGCAACCTGGGGCTCGCGACCGCGATGCTGCGCGCGCAAGGCACTCTGCCGCTGCCCGACTCGGCGCTGATCGCGGCGGGGGCGCAAGCGCGCTGGCCGGCGCGGATGCAGCGGCTCGCCGATGGCCCGCTCACCGCGCTGCTGCCGGCGGGGAGCGCGGTCTGGCTCGATGGCGGGCACAACGCCGCCGCCGCCGATGCGGTGCGCGCGGCGATCGTCGAGGCCGGCGGCGATGCGCCGCTGTGGCTGGTGCTCGGGATGCTCGCCAACAAGGACGCGGACGCCATGTTGGCGGCGTTGGCGCCGGTCGCGGCCGGGCTGGTCGCGGTGCCGGTCGAGGGTCACGCGCATCATCCCCCCGCGGCGTTGGCCGAGGCCGGACTGGCGCGGGATTTGAGCGCGTCGACGGCGCCCGGGGTTGGCGCGGCGCTGCACCGGATTGCCGCGCACTGCCCGGGCGGGGCGAATGTGCTCATTCTCGGCTCGCTTTATCTCGCCGGAAGCGTGCTCGCGGCCAATGGCGAACTGCCCGATTGAGCGCGGGTGCGCGCCAAACTGTCTAAGTATTCCCGCCAATTACGCGGCGGCGCGCGCTCCTGCACAAAGCAGGCGAAAGGAGCGCTCATGACGCTGCTCGCCGATCTCGCCGTCCCCAGCCGCCCCCTCCCCCGCGACGCCGGAGGCCGCCTGCTGCTCGCCTCGCTCAGGACTTTGCGCTGGTACGGTATCGAGGACGCGGGGCTCGCTCAGCGCTTTATCATGTTGTTCGGGCGCGATTTTCGTCGTGTGCTGTTCGTCACCCGGATGCTCGCGGAGAAGCTCGCCGAGCAGCCCGGGGTCAAGTTCGGCACCTGCCGCCGCACCCGGATGACCGAGAGCGAAGCGACGCTAATCGCGATCGCCACCCGGCTGCCGAACAACGTCCCCGCCGCCCGACTGCTGCTGGCCGATCTGCTCGGCACGCGCCAGATCGACGGGATGCTCGCCTCGCTCTACGCGGTCAGCGAGGCGTTCGCGGCGCTAGACAAGCCGATCGGCGGATAAGCTAAGCTTAGCGCACGCCCCCTGGCTCCTCGGCGCCCGCGCTGCCGATCGAGGCGTCGACCAGCCCGCTGCGGCTCATCCACCAGAACAGGAACACACCGGGCAGCGCCACGACCGTGGTGAACAGATAAAAGTTCAGATAGCCAAACTGTTCAACGAGCGTCCCGGCGGTAGTGCCGGTGATGATCCGCCCCACAACGCTCGCCGCCGCCGAGATCAGTGCATATTGTGCGGCTGTGTAGCGCAGATCGGTGAGCGCCGAGAAATAGGCGACCACGCACACCCCGCCAACGCCGCTCGCGAAATTCTCAAACCCCTGCGCGCCCGCCATCGCGACATTGTTGTGCCCGACCAGCGCGAGCCCGGCGAAGCTGGCATTCGACACCGCCATCAAGATCAGGCTCAGCAGGACCGACGGTTTGAGCCCAGCCCGCGTGTAGAGCGCGCCACCCGCGAAAATGCCGAGCAAATAGGCCCAGAAGCCGACGCCAACGTCATAGACCGCGATCTCGGTGTTCGAATAGCCGAGGTCGTTATAGAGCAGCCGCACGGTCAGCTGGCCGAGTGTATCGCCGATCTTGTGGACCAGAATGAACAGCAGGATCAGCCACGCCCCGCGCCGGCGAAAGAATTCGACGAACGGCGCGACCGCCGCCGCCTCGATCTCCGCCCAGCCTCGGCGTTCGGCGGGCGGGCGGTGGCGGGTCGGCTCACCGAGCACCAGCCCCACCAGCATCGCTGGCAATGCATAAACCGCGCAAAGGGCATAGCCCCAGTTCCAGCCATAAGTCTGCGCGACAACCAGCGCGGTGGCGCCAGCGGCGACGGAGCCGATCCGCCAGCCATATTGCGACATGCCCGCGCCCACCCCGAGTTGTTCAGGCCGCAGGATCTCGATGCGATAGGCGTCGATCACGATGTCGTATGTGGCGCCGGTAAAGGCGACAAGCAAAGCGGCGACCACGGTTTCCCCAAGGCCGGCGGCTGGATCGACCCGCGCCAGATTCAGCACGGCAAGGGCGGCCAGCGAGCCAGCGAGCACCAGCCAGCTCAACCGTTGCCCCAGGCGCCCAAGCACCGGCAGGCGCACCCCCTCGACCACCCAAGCCCAGAGTGGCTTGAGGTTGTAGATCAGGATAGCGAGCGCGAAGGCCGTGACCGACTTCTTGTCGATCCCCGCCTGTGCCAGTCGCGACGTCAGCGTCGCGCCGATCATCGTGAACGGGAACGCCGACGACACCCCGAGGAAGAACGCCGCCAGCGGCTCGCGCTCGGCATAGGGGCGCATCGGCCCAAGCACCCCGGCGAAGGCGGGCAGGCGTGACAGCCCCGCCAGCCCCAGAATCACGGCAACGAACGCGCCGACCCACCACTCACTCAATCGCTTGCTCCCCGCGCGCTATCCCCTCACACTAGCGCCAAAAGCGGAGAGGAAAAGCCATGAACGACCTCGCCACGCTGCGCCCCACGCCGGCGCAACTGGCGCTCGCCGAGCGGCTTGCGCGCGGTGGCGACGGGGACGAAGCGGCGATGAGTTTCGTTCCGGCATCGGTCTATACCGCGCCCCAACGCTACGCCGCCGAGCAGGCGGCGATCTTTGCGCGCCATCCCCTTGTCATCGCCCCTTCCGCGCTGCTGCCTGAGCCCGGCATGGCGGTGCCGCATGACGGCTTCGGCAAGCCACTCCTGATAACGCGCGACCGCGACGGCTGCGCGCATGTGTTCCTCAACGTCTGCCGCCACCGGGGCACGAGACTGGTCGAAGGCGCGGAGCCGCGGTGCGCCAGCCGCCTGATCTGCCCCTATCACGCCTGGAGCTATGGCCTGGACGGCAAACTGCTCGCCCTGCCCCGTAGCGAGACCTTTCCTGGACTCGACAAGGGCGATTATGCGCTGAAACGGCTGCCAACGCGCGAGGCGGGCGGGCTGATCTGGTTCGCGTTCGATGAGCGCGCCGACTTCACCCTGCCGAACCAGCTCGCCGCCGATTTCGATGCCTTCGCGCTCGGCACGCAGCACCTGTTCCGTCGGCGAACCCACCGGGTCGCGGCGAATTGGAAGCTGATCATGGACGCGTTCCTGGAAAGCTATCACGTCCAGCGGCTGCATTCGGCGACGATCGCGCGCTTCTTCCAGGATGGCGTCGCGACCGCCGACGCGGTCGGCCCGCATCAACGCTCGGCGGTAGGGCGCGCCGCCGACGTGGTCGCGGCGGCGGGGGATGACTGGAGCGCATTGCGGGCAGCGATCACCTATACCTATCAATTGTTCCCGGGCGCGGTGTTGATCGTCAGCCCCGATTATATGAACCTGATGGTGCTGATGCCGCAGGCGGCGGGTGAGGTGCTCGTCGAGGATTTCATGCTGATCCCCGAGCCGCCCCCGACCGATGCCGCGCGTGATCATTGGGAGCGGAGCTGGACGTTGCTCGATGGCCAGGTATTCGCCGGCGAGGATTTTCGCGCCGCCGAACTCGGCCAGCAGGGCCTGGCGGCCGGCGCGATCGACCGGGCGACGCTCGGCACGCTCGAGGGCGGGATCGCGCGCTTCCACGCGGCGGTCGAGGCGGCGCTTACGCCGCCCGGTAAAGGCTGAACCCGCTCGGCAATTTGCGCGGGCGCTCGCCCTCCGCGACTTGGCCGATGGCCTTGATCGCCGCGAGCAGATGGCGCTGGGAATAGGGTTTGGCGAGGCAACCATCCGCGAGCAGCCGCGCCTCGGGCGGGCAGGCGCCGGTCACGAACAGCACGCGGATTCCGGCATCGAACGCGGCACGGGCCACGTCGACACCACTGCCGCCCCCAGCGAGCGCCACATCGACGATCACCAGATCGAGCGGCACGCCGTCCTCGATCAACGCCTCCGCCGCATCGGCGCGATCAATCGTTGCAACGATCTGGAATCCTTCGTCCTCCAGGAAATGCTCGGTATCGAAGGCGATCAACGGCTCGTCCTCGACGATCAGGATCCGCCGCAGCACCGGGGCTTTACGGGCAAACATCATGCAGCTGTCCAACGCCTCCCTCGCGTCCACCCTTCCCATGCGCCATCGCCGCCCGTAAATGGGGATGGGCTTCGGAGCGCCCAAGGGGGCAATAGCTTTTGTGCCGGCTCGAAAAGCGATTATGGGACGGGGCGTGACCAGCAAGCCCTCCTCGCCCGCGCCGGGCCACCGCATCGCCAAATTGCTCGCCCGCGCCGGGGTCGCTTCGCGCCGTGAAATCGAACGGATGATCGCCGACGGGCGGATTGCGCTGAACGGTACGCTGCTCACCACGCCGGCGACGATCCTGCCCTCGCTCGCCGGGATTACGGTGGACGGCCAGCCGGTGTCCGAACCCGCGCCGGCGCGGCTGTTCCTCTACCACAAGCCGGCCGGTCTGCTGGTAACCGAGCGCGATCCGGCTGGGCGGCCCACCATCTATGATCGGCTGCCCAGGGACTTGCCGCGACTGATGCCGGTCGGGCGGCTCGACCTCAACACCGAAGGCTTGCTGCTGCTCACCACCGATGGCGGGCTGAAGCGCCAGCTCGAGCTGCCGGCGACCGGCGTGGAGCGGGCCTATCGCGCCCGGGCCTATGGCCAGGTAAGCCAGGCGCAGCTCGAGGAATTGATCGAGGGCGTGGAGATCGACGGCGTCCGCTACGGGCCGATCGACGCCAACATGGAACGCCGCACCGGCGCCAATCTGTGGATCGAGATGATCCTGACCGAGGGTAAGAATCGTGAGGTGAGGCGCGTGCTCGAACATCTGGGCCTGCAGGTCTCGCGCCTGATCCGCACGCGATATGGTCCTTTCGTGCTCGGCGATCTGGCGCCGGGAGAGATTGGCGAAGTGCGCCAGCATGATCTGGTGAGCTTCCGCCGCGATCCGCGCCAGGGCCCCGGCGCCGAACCGATGGCACTGAAGCCCGCCGCGAGCCGCGCCGCCCGCTCCGTGCCCAAGCCTCCCGTGTCGCGCGACGCCGAGCCCGAGGCGCCGCGCGCCCGGCCGCCGCGAAAGGGGCCAGGCACGGCGCCGCCCGGGGCGAAGCCACGCGGAGCAAAGCCCCAGCGAGCAACCCCCTCCGCCGCGACCGAAGCGCGCAGCGCACCCCGCCCTCGCCCGCGCAAGAGCGGCAAGCTCAGCCTCGTCACCGCTGGCGAGGCGCGCGAAATCGCGCGGCGTGACCGCCCCGCTCGCCCCGGTCCCGTTCGTCCTGCCCCTGCCAAACCGCGCGGTCGCCCCAACGCGCGACCGCCAAGGGGCGCGCGTTGATGCGTGTCATCGCCGGCACTTGGCGGGGGCGGCCGCTGATCGCCCCCAGCGGTGCCGCAACCCGCCCGACTGCGGACCGCGTGCGCGAGGCGCTGTTTTCGATGCTCACCAGCCGGCTCGGCGGGTTCGAGGGGCTTGCCGTGGCCGACCTATTCGCGGGATCGGGCGCGCTTGGGATAGAGGCGCTCTCCAGGGGTGCCGCCAGCTGCCTGTTCGTCGAGCAGGACCGCGCCGCGATGGATGCTTTGCGCGCGAATCTGGCTAAACTGGGCGCCACGGCCGATGTCCGCACGGCCTCGGTGCTCGCGCTCGGCCCTGCTCCGGCGCCGCTGGACCTATTGCTGCTCGATCCACCCTACGGCTCGGGCGCGGGCGCCGTGGCGCTCGACAAGCTCGCCCGGCTCGGCTGGATCGGTCCGCAAAGCTGGGTGAGCGTGGAAACCGCGTTCAACGAGGCAGTCCGCGTCACTGGCTTTGTGATCGATGCCGAGCGCGTCCACGGCAAGGCGCGGCTAACGCTGTTGCGACGCGAATAAAGCGCTACGTTTCAACGCCTTCCTGTCGCACCACCATCAGGATTGGCAGCTCAGTGGCCGATCCCGACCGAGTTTCATTCGAGCCAAAGTCGCGCGCTGTTATTCAACGCGCGCACGCGAACGCCCGAGCGCGTCTGCTCAAATGAACTCGATTTTCGATACCAGATAATAACGATCGCCCGACGGCACCGTGACCTCGACTTCGTCTTCCACCCGACGCCCGATAAGCGCGCGCCCCAGCGGCGAGTTGTAGCTGATGCGGCCCGCGCTCGCATCCGCCTCGGTCTGGCCGACGATCTGATAGCGCACCGGTTTGTCGTCCTCGTCGAGCAACGTCACCGTCGCACCGAACACCACCTTTTCGCCCGAAAGCGTGGTTGGGTCGATGATCTGGGCGCGGCTCAGCTTGTCCTCGATGTCGGCGATCTGCGCCTCGATCTGGCCCTGGCGCTCCTTGGCGGCGTGATATTCGGCGTTTTCAGAGAGATCGCCATGCGCGCGCGCTTCCTCGATCGCATCGACGATCAGCGGTCGCTCTTCCTTCAGCCGCCTGAGTTCCACGGTCAGCTTGTCATAGCCTTCCGCCAGCATCGGCATTTTTTCGACCGTGGCCATCCTTACGCGTCCTCTAAACCCTGAACCTCAAGCGCGCCGCGCTCGGCTCGCCCGCACCATCGCCAAATTGTCGGAATCAAATGTGCGAACGATCATAATAGGCTTGGAGCGGCTTCACTTCAAGCGGGCGTCGGGCGAGCGCCGCGATGGCCTGTGCTGCTTCCACGCTCGCCGGGGCTGTGGTGAAGTAAGGGAGCTTCTGCGCGAGCGCCGACGCGCGGATGGACTTGGATTCCTTCAGCGATTGATAGCCCTCGGTCGTGTTGAAGATCAGCGCGATTTCGCCGTCCTTGATCCGGTCGACAATGTGCGGACGCCCTTGACCGACCTTGTTCACCCGCTCGACCGCGAGGCCCTGGCCTTCCAGGAACGCGGCGGTGCCGCCGGTCGCGACAATCGTGAAGCCCAGCTCAATCAGCGTGCGGATCGCCGGCACGATCACCGGCTTGTCGCTGTCCTTCACCGAGACGAACACGGTGCCGCTCCCAGGCAACACAGTGCCTGCTCCCAGTTGCGCCTTTCCGAACGCGGTCGCGAAATCGGGCGCGATCCCCATCACTTCGCCAGTCGATTTCATTTCCGGTGAGAGGACCGGATCAACTCCCGGGAAACGATTGAAGGGGAACACCGCCTCTTTTACCGCGAAATAATCGATCGCGCGGTCGACCGACGGCAGATCGGCAAGCTTTTCCCCTGCCATCACGCGCGCGGCGATTTTCGCGATCGGCGTGCCGATCGCCTTCGCGACGAAAGGCACGGTACGGCTGGCGCGCGGGTTCACCTCGATCAGATAGACGAGCCCGTCCTTGACCGCGAACTGGATGTTCATCAGCCCCTTCACCGACAGGGCCTTCGCGAGCGCCTTCGTCTGGCGCTCGATCTCGGCGACGACAGCGACTGGCAGCGAATAGGGCGGGATCGAGCAGGCGCTGTCGCCCGAATGGACCCCGGCTTCCTCGATATGCTGCAGGATGCCCGCGACGACGACCTGCTTGCCGTCCGAAATCGCATCGACATCGACCTCGATGGCGTCGCGCAGATACTGGTCGATAAGCACGGGTGACTCGCCCGATACCTGCACCGCCGTCTGGATATAATCGTCGAGCTGGGCGAGTGAATCGACGATCTCCATCGCGCGACCGCCCAGCACATAGCTGGGGCGCATAAGCACCGGATAGCCGATCCGGCCCGCCACCGCCGCCGCCTCGTCCCGGCTGCGGGCGATGCCGTTCGCGGGCTGGCGCAGCCCGAGCTTGGTGATCATCGCCGCGAAGCGCTCACGGTCCTCGGCCAGATCGATCGCGTCGGGGCTGGTGCCGAGGATCGGGATACCCGCATCCTCGAGCGCCTGCGCCAGATTGAGCGGCGTCTGGCCGCCGAACTGGACGATCACGCCCACCAGCTCGCCGCGCGACTTCTCGATCTCCAGAATCTCCAGCACGTCCTCGGCGGTCAACGGCTCGAAATAGAGCCGATCCGAAGTGTCGTAATCAGTGGAGACGGTCTCCGGGTTGCAGTTGACCATGATCGTCTCGAACCCGGCATCCGCCAGCGCGAAACAGGCATGGCAGCAGCAATAGTCGAACTCGATCCCCTGCCCGATCCGGTTCGGCCCGCCCCCCAGGATCACGATCTTGCGCGCGTCACTGGGATCGCTTTCATTCTCGGGCGCGCCGAAGCTGGGGGCTTCATATGTCGAATACATATACGGCGTCTTGGCGTCGAACTCGGCAGCGCAGGTGTCGATGCGCTTGAACACAGGCCGCACGCCCAGCTTGTGGCGCAGCGCGCGGACTTCCTCTTCGGTCACCCCGCCGGCAAGCGCCTTCACCGCTTCATGCACCAGCCCGCCCGCACGGGCGATGCCGCGCGCCATGCCGCCGCGGATATTCACCGATTTGAGCGCGAGCCAGGCGAGACGCTTGTCGGAAAAGCCCATCGCCTTCAGCCGCCGCATTCCCGCCGCGTCGCGCGGCAGGCCCTGGTCGATCACCGTCTGTTCAGCGGCGACGATCTCGGCGATCCGTTCCAGGAACCAGGGATCGTACTTGGCGATCGCATGGACCTCGGCAACGCTGAACCCCTCGCGCAGCGCTTGCGCGGCGACAAGCAAGCGATCGGGCGTGGCCCGGGCGAGCGCCGCCTCGATCTCCGCCCGGCTCGCGCCGACCAACGCATCGACCTGGTTGAAACCCGACAGTCCCGTTTCCAGCCCGCGCAGTGCCTTCTGCATGGACTCGTGGATGTTGCGCCCGATCGCCATCACCTCGCCGACCGATTTCATGGCGGTGGACAGCAAAGGCTCGGCGCCCTTGAACTTTTCGAACGCGAAGCGCGGGATCTTGGTGACGACATAGTCGATCGTCGGCTCGAACGAGGCTGGGGTCGCCCCGGTAATGTCGTTCATGATCTCGTCGAGCGTGTAGCCGACCGCCAGCTTCGCAGCGACCTTGGCGATCGGGAAGCCGGTCGCCTTAGAGGCGAGCGCCGAGGAGCGGCTGACGCGCGGGTTCATTTCGATAACGATCAACCGGCCATCCTTGGGATTGACCGCGAACTGAACGTTCGAACCCCCTGTTTCCACGCCAATTTCGCGCAGCACCGCGATGCTGGCGTTGCGCATGATCTGATATTCCTTGTCGGTCAGCGTCAGCGCCGGGGCGACAGTGATGCTGTCCCCAGTATGCACCCCCATCGGATCGACATTCTCGATTGAGCAGATGATGATGGCGTTGTCGTTGCGATCGCGCACGACCTCCATCTCATATTCTTTCCAGCCGAGCAGCGACTCCTCGATCAGCACTTCGTTCGTCGGGCTGGCATCGAGCCCCTTGCGGACAATTTCTTCGAACTCCTCGCGATTATAAGCCACGCCGCCGCCGGTGCCGCCGAGCGTGAAGCTGGGGCGGATGATCGCGGGCAGCCCGACCTTGTCGAGCCCAGCGAACGCCTCCTCCAGGCTGTGCGCGATCGCCGAGCGGGCGGATTCGAGGCCGATCTTGTCCATCGCCAGGCGGAATTTCTGGCGATCCTCGGCCTTGTCGATCGCCTCGGCATCGGCGCCGACCATCTTGACGCCGAACTTCTCGAGCGTGCCATCGCGGAACAGCGCGAGCGCGGTGTTGAGCGCGGTCTGCCCGCCCATCGTCGGCAGCACCGCATCGGGCCGCTCCGCCTCGATGATCTTGGCGACGACCGCTGGCGTGATCGGCTCGACATAGGTCGCGTCGGCGAGGTCGGGATCGGTCATGATCGTCGCCGGGTTCGAATTGACCAGGACGATGCGATAGCCTTCCTCTTTCAGCGCCTTGATCGCCTGCGTGCCCGAGTAATCGAACTCGCACGCCTGGCCGATGACAATCGGCCCGGCGCCGATGACGAGGATGGAGGAGATGTCAGTGCGTTTGGGCATTAGAAGTGCTCACGTCCTAATTCGACGAATTTCTCAAATGCAGCTTTATCGAGACGGATAGTCTGAGAAAGCTTACGCGGCACTTCGCGCGTCTCACGTCCATATTTGTCTATTTGGATGAATTTTTCGATCCCGTAGTTTACCAGACGAACCACGGCAAGTTCTACCTGGTCATGTGGGCGAGCGTTGTCGAGATATTCGACTTCAAATGTCCTTACGGTTGCCATCAACGCAGCCCCATCATCCCCACGAACCGCTCGAACAAATACAAGCTATCCTGCGGCCCCGGGCTCGCCTCGGGGTGGTACTGCACGCTGAACGCTGGCTTATCGGCAAGTTCCAACCCGGCGTTCGAGCCGTCGAACAGCGAGACATGCGTTTCGCGCACGCCCTCGGGCAGGCTCTCGCGCTCGACCGCGAAGCCGTGGTTCATGCTCGTGATCTCGACAACCCCGTCCTCCAGCCGCTTGACCGGATGGTTGGCGCCGCGATGGCCCTGGTGCATCTTCACCGTCCGCGCGCCCACCGCGAGCGCGAGCAGCTGGTGGCCCAGACAGATGCCGAACAGCGGCTTGCCTGTCTCAAGCATCTGCCGGATCACCGGCACGGCGTACTCGCCGGTCGCTGACGGGTCACCGGGGCCGTTCGAGAGGAAGAAGCCGTCGGGCTCGAGCGCCATCACATCGGCGAAGCTCGCGGTCGCGGGCAGCACAGTCACGCGCGCGCCGGCCTGGACCAAGTTTCGGAAAATGTTACGTTTCGAGCCATAATCGATCGCGACGACGTGCGGACGGTTGGTGTCGGCTTCACCCGCCTCAGCAGTTGCCCCCGGCAGCGCCGCGCTCTCGTCATAGCCCGCGCCCAGCCGCCAGATGCCGCCGGCCCAGCCAAAATGGGTGGCGCACGACACGTCCTTGGCGAGGTCCATCCCCTCCAGCCCCGGCCACGCGCGCGCCATCGCGAGCAGCGCGGGGAGATCGAAGCTGCCGGTGCGGCTATGCGCGATCACCCCATTGGGGGCGCCGGCGCCGCGGATGCGCTTCGTCAGCGCGCGCGTGTCGATGCCCGAAAGCCCGATCCGGCCATGCTTCTCCATCCATGCGTCAAGCCGTTCCACCGAGCGGAAGTTGCTCGGCTCGGTCACGGCCTCGCGCACGATCATGCCGAGCGCGTGGGGGGCGTCCGCCTCGATATCCTCGGGGTTGGCGCCAACATTGCCGATGTGGGGGAAGGTGAAGGTGATGATCTGCCCGGCGAAGCTCGGGTCTGTCATGATTTCCTGATAGCCCGTCATCGCGGTGTGGAAGCACACCTCGCCCACCGCCTCGCCTTGCGCGCCGAAGCCATGGCCCCAGATCACTCTACCGTCCGCCAGCACGAGCACGCCGGTCGCCCCCTCGGGCGGGGTCGCGGGCACGAGCGAGGGTTTGGCGTCGGCCATGCGGGCGGGCACTCCAATCGGGGTTGTGGCGATGTCGCTAAGGCGCCGTCGCTAGTTCCCCGGGCGGCGGGCGTCAATCTGTTAAACCCCCGGTGTTGGCGCTAGGCTTGCGATTCACACGCAAAAGGAACGAGGCATGATTCGCGACGACATCAAGGCGGCGCTGGTGGCGGCGATGAAGGGCGGCGACAAGTCGACGACCGCGGCGATCCGGCTGATCCAGAGCGAGATCAAGAACCGCGACATCGAGGCGCGCACCGGCGGCGCGCCCGCCGACGACGACGCACTGGTGGTCGAGGTGTTGCAGAAAATGGTCAAGAAGCGCCGCGAATCGATCGAGATGTACGAGAAGGGCGGCCGCCAGGAACTCGCCGACGCCGAAGCGGGCGAAGTCGCGGTGATCGAGCGGTTCCTGCCCAAGGCGCTGAGCGACGACGAAACCCGCGCCGCGATCGACGCGATCAAGGCCGAGATCGGCGCTGCCGGCATGAAGGACATGGGCCGGTTGATGGCCGAACTGAAGGCGCGCCATGGCACGCAGCTCGACATGAGCAAGGCGAGCGGGCTGGTGAAGGCGGCGCTGGCGGGGTGAGCCTCTCCCCCCAATTTCTTGACGAACTCCGCGCCCGCACCACGCTCTCGACGCTGATCGCCAAGAGCGTGAAACTCACGCGCGCGGGCCGGGAGTTCAAGGGCTGCTGCCCGTTCCACCAGGAGAAGACGCCCAGCTTCTATGTTAATGACGACAAAGGCTTTTATCACTGCTTCGGTTGCTCGGCACATGGCGATGCGATCCGCTGGCTGACCGACCAGCGCGGCCTGGCCTTCATGGACGCGGTGAAAGAACTCGCGCAGGCGGCGGGGCTCGACCTGCCCGCCCCAGATCCACGCGCCGCCGCCCGGGCCGAGCGCGCCAAGGGGCTGCACGAGGCGATGGCCGACGCCGCGCGCTGGTTCGCGGAGCAGCTGAACGGCATCGAGGGTGCCGAGGCGCGCGCGCTGCTCGACAAGCGCCGGATCAGCCCGGAGACGGCGCGCGCCTTCAGCCTGGGTTTCGCGCCCGACGCGCGCGGCAAATTGCGGGCGGCGCTCAAGGACTATGGCGACGCGCTACTGGTCGAGGCCGGGCTGCTGATCCAGGTTGAGGACAAGGAGCCCTATGATCGCTTCCGCGGCCGGCTGATGATCCCCATCCGCGACACGCGCGGGCGGGTGATTGCGTTCGGGGGCCGCGTGATCGGCGCGGGTGAGCCTAAATATCTGAATTCGCCCGATACGCCGCTGTTCGACAAGGGCCGCACGCTCTACAATCTCGACCGTGCCGCACCCGCCGCGCGCAAGGCGGGGCGGCTGATCGTGGTTGAGGGTTATCTCGATGTGATCGCGCTCGCCCAGGCGGGGATCGAGGAGGCGGTCGCCCCGCTCGGCACCGCGCTTACCGAGATGCAGCTGGAGCTGCTCTGGCGCCACGTGGATGTGCCGCTCGTCTGCCTCGACGGCGACAGCGCGGGGCAGAAAGCCGCGATCCGGGCGGCGCAGCGGGCGGTGGCGAAGCTCGCGCCGGGCAAGTCGCTCGCGTTCGTGACGCTGCCCGACGGCAAGGATCCTGACGATCTGGTGCGCGAGGGTGGCGCCCCGGCCTTCGCCGCCGCGACCCAAACGACCCGCCCCCTGATCCGCGTTTTGTACGATGCGGAGCGCTCCCAGACCCGTCCCGAGACGCCCGAGGGCCGTGCCGCGCTGCGCCAGCGCATTCAAATGCTCGCCGGGGCAGTCCCGGACAGTCTCGTGCAATATGAATATCGCCGCGCGCTCAACGATCTGTTCTTCGAGGAGTTCGGTTGGAAGCGGCAGGAGCGCCGCGCGATCGGCGAGGCGATCGTCGCGACCGGCCCCGGCGGGCGGCGCGATCTGTATCAACAGTTCACCCGTTCGGCGCTCTATGGCCTGTCGCGCTTTCCGCAGGCGCTCGGCGCGGTGCTCGAGCCGATCAGCCTGCTGCCCATCCGCCACGAGGAATTGCTGCCCTGGCGAGAAACGCTCGTCGAAGCGGTGATTCAGCGCCCGGGTCTTGATGAAGACGCGGTCCAATCCATATTGAGGGCCAACCGGCTCAAGCCCCAATCCCGGATCGACATGCAATCCGACCTGCGCTTCCGTTGGCACGTCCAGCCTGACGAGGCGGTGCGGATGATCGGATCGCTTGTCGAGTTCCTGCACGAGGAACAGGAGCTGCTGGCCGAATTGGACGCGGTGACGAAGCGGATCAACGATGATCCCAGTCTGGCGGCCTATGACGAGTTGGAGCAGAGGCGCGCGGCCTTGCGTTCTAGGTATAGGGCGTTGCACGAATCGGCTTATCTAGCCGGCAACGCCGGGGGCGAATCGGAGTTGGGTTGAGTATGGCGAAGGCAAATGGTGGCGGCGACGATACGATCGAAACTGGGGATGCGCCGCTGATCGACCTGAACGATGCGTCGATCAAGAAGCTGATCGCCCGCGCCAACAAGCGCGGCTACATCACCTATGACGAGCTGAACGAAGCCCTGCCGCAGGAGCAGATGTCGTCCGATCAGCTGGAAGACATCATGTCGGCGCTCAACGAAATGGGCGTCAACATCGTCGAGAACGAGGACGCGGGCGAGGACGCCGAGGCCGAGGAACAGCCCGAGGAAGAGGTGGATGTCACCGATCCGGGCGACGGCAGCGCCCCCGCGTTCGAGACCAAGAAGAAGGAAACCGTCGATCGCACCGATGATCCGGTGCGCATGTATCTGCGCGAGATGGGCGCGGTGGAACTCTTGAGCCGCGAGGGCGAGATCGCCATCGCCAAGCGGATCGAGGCGGGCCGCGACACGATGATCCTGGGGCTTTGCGAAAGCCCGATCACCTTCAACGCGATCATCGACTGGTCGAGCCAGCTCAACGCCGGCACGATGCAGCTGCGCGAAATCCTGGATCTGGAGGCGATGCTCTCCAAGGACCCCGCGCCCGAAAGCATGGAAGAAGCCGCCGCCGACGGCGAGATTTCCGAGCGCAGCGCCGGCCCCAGCTTCAAGGAGGAAGAAGACGTCGAGGAAGTCGTCGCCGATGAGGATGACGAGGAATCGATGACCGAGCGCCGCGCGCCGCGCCCGAGCGACGACGAGGAGGAAGACAACACGCTGAGCCTTGCTCAGATGGAGGAACAGCTCAAGCCGCAGGCGCTGGAGAAGTTCGCCAACATCACCTCCATCTACAAGAATTTCGCCAAGATGCAGGTCAAGCGGCTGGAGGCGATGGCGGCCGGCGGCGACCTGACGGCGGCCGACGAGCGCAAGTACCAGAAGCTGCGCGAGGATCTGACCGCCGAGGTGGAAAGCGTGCAGTTCCACCAGGCGAAGATCGAATATCTGGTCGATCAGCTTTACGCCTATAACCGCCGCCTTACCGCGCTGGGTGGGCAGATGCTGCGTCTCGCCGAACGCCACAAGGTGAGCCGCAAGGATTTCCTCGATCGCTATGTCGGCCAGGAGCTGGACGAGAACTGGCTGAGCGTCGTCGGCCCGCTCGACAAGAAGTGGAAGGCGTTTGCCGAGAATGAAGCGGCCGCCGTCGATCGCATCCGCACCGAAGTCGCCGAAATCGCGCAAGCGACCGGCATGAGCCTCGCCGAGTTCCGGCGCATCGTGAACATGGTGCAAAAGGGCGAGCGCGAGGCGCGGATCGCGAAGAAGGAAATGGTCGAGGCCAATCTGCGCCTCGTGATCTCGATCGCCAAGAAATACACCAATCGCGGGCTGCAGTTCCTGGACCTGATCCAGGAGGGGAATATCGGCCTGATGAAGGCGGTCGATAAGTTCGAATATCGCCGCGGCTATAAGTTCAGCACTTATGCGACCTGGTGGATTCGCCAGGCGATCACCCGCTCGATCGCCGATCAGGCGCGGACGATCCGCATCCCGGTCCACATGATCGAGACGATCAACAAGCTGGTGCGCACCAGCCGCCAGTTCCTGCATGAGCATGGGTTCGAGCCGACCCCCGAACAGCTCGCCGAGCGCCTCTCTATGCCCTTGGAGAAGGTGCGCAAGGTGATGAAGATCGCCAAGGAGCCGATCTCCCTCGAAACGCCGATCGGCGACGAGGAAGACAGCCACCTGGGCGATTTCATCGAGGACAAGAACGCGGTGATCCCGGTCGACGCGGCGATCCAGGCGAACCTGAAGGAAACCGTGACGCGCGTTCTCGCCAGCCTCACCCCGCGCGAGGAGCGCGTGCTGCGGATGCGCTTCGGCATCGGCATGAACACCGATCACACGCTGGAGGAAGTCGGCCAGCAGTTCAGCGTGACGCGCGAGCGTATTCGCCAGATCGAGGCCAAGGCGCTCAGGAAGCTGAAGCACCCCAGCCGCAGCCGCAAGATGCGGCCGTTCCTCGATCAGTAGCGGCGGCAGCGCGCCCGCCGTTCGCGGCGCGGCGCCCCTTTCTACGCGGCCGTGATCTGTTTCCCGGCGGGGCAGACGAGTTCGATCTGCCCCGCGCGGCGATCGAACGTCAGCCGCGCGCAGGGCGCGATCAGCGCGCGTGGCAGGGTGAGCGAATAGATCGGGCGCGGTCCGGCGCGACCGGCCTCGACGGTCACTTCCTCCAGATCGACCTGCTCGTCGGCGTCGCGAATTCGGCTTGGCGCGGTCCCCGATCCATCAATCCGGTCGCGCACGCGCACCGCCAGCCGTGACAGGGTAAATGGCCCGAAGCGCACGGGCCGGACTAGCGTGAGCCAGCGCACCGGACGCTTGATGCCGAACACGATCTCGCTGTCCCAGCTCGGTCCGCTCAGGGTGCCGCCATAAATCCGTGCGAGATGCGCGCCGAGCGCGGCGGAAGCGACCGGATAATCGCGCGGATGTTCCAGGTTGAAAACCGTCAGGAACGTCTGGTCGTGATCGCGCAGCCGCGTACCCACCAATGTCGTCGGGCCGCCAATCATCTTGAAGCGATAGCGCGCCGCCGCGGCGTTGCCGATGCCATCGAGCGGGAAGGTCACTCGGGGCTGGACGAACATCAGCGGGCCAAGCGTCGCCTCAGGCCCCTCGATCAGCGGCTTTGGGAACCAATAAACCTCGGTCTGGCGAAGCTCGTTGTCGACGATCAGGGTAACGTCGCGCACGCGCCCGGACAGGACGCGGCGGCCGAACACGCGCAATATGGCCTGATCGTCATCGAATTGCTGGCGCAGCCGCAGCCGCATCCTGGATTGCGGGGCGATCACCATGAGATTGGGGAGACCCGCGACAACCTGGGCGCGGATCAGCTCGCCATCGGCGAACACCGTCACGCGCGCGTCCCGGGGCAGCGTCACTTCCTTAACGGCGGGCGCCGCCCCCAGCAGCGGCAACGCGATCAGCGCGGCCACGCAACGCAAAGCTGTCCCGGGGCGAATGAGCATGGTTCACTCCCTCACGCCGCAGGGATCAACCGTCATGCTGCGGCCGGCAGCGAAGCTCGATCATCCTGGCAACCTTGTCAAATGCCAATGTAGCACAACGTTTCACCGCTGCGGCGGGGATGAACAGCGAATAGACCGGCTGCCGCCCCTTGGCGTTGGCGGCGACCACCACTTCGGCCGGATCGTCCTCGCCCGCCTCGCGGATCGCGGGGCCGCGGCCCGCCTCATCCACACGGTCCGGCACGCGCACGGCGAGCCTGGTGAAGCGGAACGGCCCCAGTTCGAGCGGCTTGGCGAGCGTCAACAGCCGCACCGGGCGGGTGATGCCCAGCAGCACCGGCTCGTCCCAGCTTGGCCCCGAAACATGGCCATCCAGCTGCTCCGCGAGCAGCGCGCCAAACGCCGCTGAAACCAAAGGCAGCGTCCGCCTCCCCTCCGTCTCGAACGCGATCCCGACCGCCTTGCCCGATGTCGTGAGCACGGTGACGGCGAGCGAATTGACATCGCCGCGCAGCGGATAGCGATACAGCTCGGCGCCCTCGCCTGGCCCCGGCAGCTGGAAGGTCACCCGGGCTTGCGGCAGCCCCCAGGGGCCGATCACCGCATCGGTATTCCCCAGCTCGGCGGCGTCGAACCAGAAGGCGCGTCCCTTGGCGGCGAGGCCATCGATGGCGAAGTCCAGCGGCCGGTTGTGGCCGACGAACTCCTTGCGCCCCGCCAATCGCAGCGACGCCTTACCCAAAATGGGCGCCGGCTTCAGCGCCAGCCGCGCGACGGTCGCGCTGGTAAGCGTGAGCCGGTTGAGGCCGCCCGATTCCACCCGGAGCCGCACGGGCTGCCCCTCGATCGTCGCGGGCACCGGCTCCCCTGGCCGCACGACCAGCACGTCCACCGGCTTTTGCTCGTCCGTCGCCGCGCCGAGCAACAGGGCAAAGGTTAAGGCAACCAATCGCATCGCCACCGTTTAACCTCGTAACTAATTCCACCGCCGTCACCACTGCGCGACGGACCGGGCGAGGACAAGGGTGAAGCGTGAAAGGTTAAGTGGCCATAAACCCAGTCTTTACGGGGTTCGGTATAGAGATTGGGCGACAACAACGAGCGCAGGGATGCGAGAACGACAACGAGGCATACAGGGCATGACGGGTTTTTCGGCACGCACAGGGCAGATGGCGGGCGGCTGGGCGACGCTCCAGACGCTAATCGACGCCGATGGCAGCGCGGCGCACCCGGCGTTCGCGCCGCTTGCCCGCAGCACCGCGCTGGCGCGTGACGTCGCCGACGCGGTCCATGCGCTGTGCCTGCTGCATGGCCGCCATCCCGGCCTGCTCGACCATGCCTTGCGCCGCCAACCCAAGGGGCCGTGCAGCGGCTGGTTCGAGGACGCGGTCGCGGGCTTCGCGGCCGAACGCGCGCTGGTCGCGCGGCTCACCTCGGCGGTCGGCCCGCTGCCCTCCACCCCCGGCCAGGCGGAGAGCGAGGCGACGATCCTCGCCCAGCGCCACGCGCTCGAAACCCTCGCCGCGTCGGATCGCCAGGGCGTCGCCATGGGGGCCTCGGTCGCGCTGGTGCTCGATTGGCAGGCGATGCGGGTGCTGGTCGAAGTCGCCGCGGAACGCTTCGGCATTCCCTGCCCCACCAGCCAGCTGCCGAGCGCCGCCGAGAGCGCGATGGTGGTCGCCGCCGCCGCCGCGAGCCCCTCGGTCGAACGCGCGATGGCGTTCGGCGCGCAGCAGGTGCTGGCGCAGCATCGCGGGCTGTGGAGCCTGCTCGAAGCGCGCGCCTCGGCCCGCAACCGCGCCTGACATCGCCCCGGCTTGGCGGCGCGCCCGTGCCCCGCTATGCCAAACCCGATATTCGAATTCGGGGATGGCCATGAAGCGTTTCGAAGGTACCGCAAGCTATGTCGCGACCGATGATCTGAAGGTCGCGGTCAATGCCGCCGTCGCGCTGCGCCGTCCGCTGCTGGTGAAGGGCGAGCCCGGCACCGGCAAGACGGTGCTCGCCTATGAAATCGCCAAGGCGGTGGGCGCGCCGCTCATCGAATGGAACATCAAGTCCACCACCAAGGCGCAGCAGGGCTTGTATGAATATGACGCAGTGGCGCGGCTGCGCGACGGCCAGCTCGGCGATCCGCGCGTCCACGAGATCGCCAACTATATCCGCCGCGGCAAATTGTGGGAGGCGTTCGAGGCCGAGCAGCTGCCCGTGCTGCTGATCGACGAGATCGACAAGGCCGATATCGAATTCCCCAACGATCTGCTCCATGAACTCGATCGGATGGAGTTCCACGTCTATGAGACGAAGGAGACGATCCGCGCCAAGGAACGGCCGATCGTCGTCATCACCAGCAACAACGAGAAGGAACTGCCCGACGCCTTCCTGCGCCGCTGCTTCTTCCACTATATCAAATTCCCCGATCGCGAGACGATGCAGGCGATCATCGACGTCCACTTCCCCGGCATCCAGAAGATCCTGGTCGGCAAGGCGCTCGACATTTTCTACGACGTGCGCGAGGTGCCGGGGCTGAAGAAAAAGCCCTCGACCAGCGAACTGCTCGACTGGCTGAAACTGCTGCTGCACGAGGATATGCCGCTCGAGGTGCTGCAGAACCGCGATCCGACCAAGGCGATCCCGCCGCTCCACGGCGCGCTGCTGAAGAACGAGCAGGACGTGATGCTGTTCGAACGCCTGGCTTTCATGGCGCGGCGGCAGGCGCCCAAGGGGTAAGAAGCCTGGGCTATGCCGCCTGCTGCGTGGCGTTGCGCGCCAGCGCCTGGGCGGTGAGCGCCTCCGCCTGGGCGGTGATCTGGTCGACATAGGCCAGCTCGAACACGCCCCAGCGCCGGCCGCCAAACACCAGCGGCACGAACACGCTCTTGATCGGCAGGAACTCGTTGTTGCCGAGCGCCATCCGGTAGCAGTTGAGCAAGAACGGCGCCTCGCTGTCGATCGCGCGGCGCTCGCACGGGCCGATGATGATCCGGCGGTGGCGCGACCAGGTGTTGTTCCATTCAGGGTCCGCCCCCTGCGGCTGCGAGCGCAGCGTCAGGTGCGTGGGCAGATAGCCGTTGCGATCGAGCACCACGCAGCCGATGCCGCGCGGGGTGTCGGCGGTCGCCGCGTCGAGCAGGGGACGGATGGCGCGGTCGGCGAAGCTGTTCAGCCGGGTGGTGAATTGCGGCGGGTTGGTGCCGGCGACCGGCGCATAATCGCTGTCGAACAGTCCGGCCAGATCGATCTCGCCCGCGGCGAGGCCTTGCTCGACCCGCGCGGTGATCCGGCCGGCATGATCGCGAGCGAGCGCGATATACGGCGTGTCGTCGGTTTCAGCGGCGCTCTGGCTGATGCGATCGAGCATCTGATTGCCAACGGCCTCGAGCCGGGCGAGCCGCTCGGCGGCGGAGGCGAGCGTTTCGCGGTTGATCCGGGTCGCATCCGCCGTTGCCGCGAGTTCGCCCTGAACCGTGGCGATGCTCGAATAGATCAGGTCGCTGCTCATCGCGACGCTTTCGCTCTGCGTATCGATCAGGGTGACGAAACGGCCGAGCTCGTCGATCGCCTGGTTGATCCCGTCCAGCCCCTGGCGCGCGCGCGCCCCGCTTTGGGTGCCGGCCGCGATCGCCGCCCCCAGCGCCGCGCCTTCGGTCGCCAGCGCGGAGATGGTCATCTCGATCCGCGCGGTGGCCTGGCGGGTATCCTGCGCCAGCTTCTTCACCTCGTTCGCGACGACCCCGAACGCCTCGCCCGCCGCTCCGGCGCGCGACGCCTCGATCGCGGCGTTGAGCGCGAGCATGTTGGTCTGCCGCGCGATCGCGCCGATCACTTCCGTCGTCTGCTGCACCTGGGAAAGCGCGACCATGATCCGCTCCATCCGCGCGTTCAGATCGACCACCAGATCGGTGAGCTGCGTGAAGCTGGCCCCCGAGTCGACCACGGTGGTGCGGCAATGATCGAGCCGCTGCTTCATCAGTTGCGAGGATTGGCGGGCACGGGCGATCGCGGCGCCCACGCTAGCGCGGTGTTGGGTAAGCGCGGCGGCGGCCTGATCGAAATCGGCGAGCCCGGAAAGCGTCGTGGCGGTGCGATCGGCGGCGGCGGCGACATGGCCGCCCACCTCCGCGCATTCAATCACGAGCGCGCCGCAGCTCCGCGCGACTTCGCGCACCGCGGCTTCCGCCATCGCACTGGGCATAGAATTTTTTTCCTCTTCCTGCTCAGGTTCTCTAAATTTGGCGATCGCTTTGATAACATTTAAGTTGATTGGGTTTTTATAATGTAAAAGCGTGGATCGGGTCACGCGGCGGTCGCGCGAAACTGCTATCGTTCCGGCATGATCGCCGCACTTGGTGCCATGCTGTTGTTCCTGCTGTGGCACTATCCGCACGTGCCGGCGATCGCGGCGCTGCATCGCTTTACGGTTCGGCCGATCGCGGCGCTGCTCAACCGGCTCGATCGTCGGCAGCTCATCTTCTACGTGCTTGCCCTGGCGTTCGTGCTGCTGGCGGGTGAATGGCTGGTGATGGCCGGGCCGCTCGACCTGGCGCTGCTGATGGCGTGGGACGTGTCGCTCTATGTCGATGCGGTGCTCGGCGCGGCGCTGGTGGCGAGTGTCACGCGGGTGATGCCCTTGCTGCGCTTCGCCGGGCGACTGCGACCGCGCCCCCGCGCCCGCCGGCCACGGCGGGCACGGCCGGCCGCCAATCCGGGCGCCAATGACGACGACCACCCGGCGCATCTGCTAATCGCTGTTTAACCAAGCCTCGGCACCCGATGCTGACGCTTGCGCAGCTAGGGTGGTGCCATGCGCAAGGGCGTGATCGCAGCCGTGCTGGCGGCATTGATGGTGCAGGCGGGCGTCGCGCGCGCGGGCCTGCTCGATTATGTCGGCGAATGCGTGCCCTTCGCCCGCGCCGCCTCGGGAATCCAGATTTTCGGCGACGCCTGGACCTGGTGGGACCAGGCCGAGGGACGCTATGCGCGGGGCTTCCAGCCCAAAGCGGGCGCGGTGATCGTCTTTTCCCGTACCGCCCGCCTGCCGCGCGGCCATGTCGCGGTCGTCAGCCGCGTCGTCGAGCCGCGGGTGGTGATGGTCACCCACGCCAACTGGTCGCGGCTCGGCGGCGAGCGCGGCCACGCCGAACGCGACGTGACGCTAACCGATGTCAGCGCCGATAATGACTGGTCGGCGGTGAAGGTGTGGTACCGCGACAATGACGGGCTGGGATCGAGCGTCTATCCGATCCAGGGCTTCATCTATGGCAAGCCGGCCGACCCCCGCGTGCCGCCGGCGCGGCCCTCGCCCGAGCTGAGCGGTGCCGCGCCCGATTATGTCGGCGCGCTGCTCGACGCCTATCGCTGATGTCGCCGCTGCTGCCGCTGGGGGCGACCCTCGCCGCGCAGACGCGCCCCGGCGTGAACGGCGAGACTCCCACGCCCCCGCCCGCCGCGCAGACGCTCGCCGCGAGCGCCACGGGAACCATCGCCGCCGAAGCCGCCGCGATCGCCCCCGGCGTGCTGCGCGAGGTGGCGGCGACGCTCGCCCCGGTCACCTACGCGGCGCGCGGCGGTCATAACGGCCCCCGCCCCGGGCCGCTGAAGAGCACGCCCGGCATTGCGTCCGCCAAGGCGCGCGGGCATGATCGCGGCATGTTCCTGAACTTTCTCGACGCGCTCCGCAGTGCCGGCATCCCGGCGAGCATGAAGGAGCATCTGACGCTGCTCGAAGCGCTGCAGCACGAGGTTATCGAGCGCCGGCCGGAGGATTTCTATTACCTCTCGCGCTCGGTCTATGTGAAGGACGAGGGCCTGCTCGATCGCTTCGACCAGGTGTTCGCCAAGGTATTCAAGGGCATCGAAACCAGTTTCGCGAGTGCCCAGGCCGAAATCCCCGCCGAATGGCTGAAGGCGGTGGCCGAACGCTATCTCTCTCCCGAGGAGATGGAGCAGATCAAGTCGCTCGGCTCGTGGGACGAGATCATGGAGACGCTGAAGCAGCGCCTCGCCGAACAGCAGGGCCGGCACGAGGGCGGCAACAAATGGGTCGGCACGCGCGGCACCAGCCCCTATGGCAATTCGGGCTATAATCCCGAAGGCGTGCGGATCGGCGGCGAGAGCAAGGAAAAGCGCGCGATCAAGGTGTGGGACCAGCGCGAGTTCCGCAATCTGGACAACACGCGCGAGCTGGGCACGCGCAACATCAAGATCGCGCTGCGCCGCCTGCGCCGCTTCGCCCGCGAAGGCGCCGCCGACGAGCTCGATCTCGACGCGACGATCGAGGGCACCGCGCGCCAGGGCTGGCTCGATATCCAGATGCGCCCGGAACGCCACAATGCGGTGAAATTGCTGCTGTTCCTCGACGTCGGCGGCTCGATGGACCCGTGGGTGAAGCTGTGCGAGGAGCTGTTCTCCGCCGCCACCGCCGAATTCAAGAACATGGAATTCTATTACTTCCACAATTGCCCCTATGAAGGGGTGTGGAAGGACAATCGCCGCCGCTTCGCCGAGCGCACCCCCACCTGGGACGTGCTCCACAAATTCGGCCATGATTATAAATTGGTGTTCGTCGGCGACGCGTCGATGAGCCCCTATGAGATCACTCATCCCGGCGGCTCGGTCGAGCATTTCAACGAGGAAGCCGGCGCGGTGTGGCTGCAGCGGCTGACCAACACCTATCCGGCGGCGGTTTGGCTGAACCCCATCCCCCAGGAGCAATGGGGCTATTCGCAGTCGATCCGCATCGTGCGCGAGCTGATGAACGACCGCATGTACCCGCTCACCCTCGCCGGGCTCGACGAGGCGATGCGCGAGTTGACGCGGAAGCGGTGAAGCCGTTCGCCCGCCTGGCGACCATGCTCGGGCGCGCGCGGCGGCGTTGGTTCGGGCGCACCTTGGTGGTCGATCCCCGCCCCATCGCGAGCGAGGCTCCCTATACCTTTTACCTTCCCAGCGAAAACGAGCTGCTCGCCATCGGCCCCGGGGACTTGGTTAAAGTGACGATTCAAAGCGTGCCGCCGAGCCCCGAATGGGGCGCCGAACGGCTGTGGTTCACCGTGCTGACCGCCGAGGGCGAGCGGCTTCGGGCGATGCTCGACAACCAGCCCTACGACATACCGCAGCTAGCTCTCGGACAGATCATGGACCTTCCCCGCGGCGCGGTGATCGACATCATCTGGCAGGAAGGCCGGGCCGTGGCGCCGCCCTCCGCGCCCGCGCGGCGCGAATATTGGGATCGCTGCTTCGTCGATGATTGCGTGCTCGCGGGCCGCAGTCCCGTCGATTATCTGTACCGTGAAGTGCCCGACATGGATGAACCGGATGACCGCGATCCGGACAGCGGCTGGCGCTTGCGCGGCACGGACGACGCCATCGCCGACGACAAGCAGCACGACCTGCCGCCGCACTATGTCGCGCTCGGCGCGGTGCTCAATCGCGACGATAGCTGGCTTCACCTGATCGACGCGCCGATCGGCAGCACCTTCATCCGGAACGCGGCGGGCGGGTTTGATGCCGCGTGCGATCCCGATCTGACCGACCCGCCGGCGCGACAATAGCGCCGGCGACCGTACCCGATCGCGCGACCCAGCCCGCGCTATTCGTGGCCCTTGCTGATGCGCCGCGCGATCCGGGCGCGTTCCTGGACGCCGCTTTCGGCGCCCTCGCGCGCGTACAGAGCTTGCAAATACGCCATATCCGCGCTCGTAATCCCCGCCGGGTGCATCGGCGCGCTCTTGTCAAACAGGCTAAGGATCGTGTTGATCCCGCCGCCCGGCAGCGGTTCGCGCGTACGCGCCAGGCTACGCATCGCCGCATAATCCGCGATCTGGCGCAGCGTGAGCCCATAAGTCGCGGTGCGATCGAGCACCACGAACGAGCTGTCGATATATTGCCGCGTCGGCTCGCGCAGGATCGACGCCGATTTGACGATGAGGGTGCCGCCCGACACGAACGCGCCATCCTCGTTGCGCACCGAGGTCGCGCTCCAGGCGCGCACCGGCGGCCCCGGGCGGGCGAGCCGATCGACATCGGGGGTGTGCATCCCCGCCAGCCAGTCGGCATGGTCGCTGCGCACGCCACGCACGAACGCGGCACCGTCGATCGCGATGACGACCAGGATGTTGGCGGGACAATTGGGCTTGTCCGCGACCCGCAGCTTCAGCTGCCGTGCGATGTCCTTGATGCGGCGGGCGATATAGCCGCCATATTGTTCGGGCATCCCCGCCACCACCGGGCAGATCGGATCGTGGAAGCGCGCGATCTGCAATTCGGCATATTGGGTGATCTGGCCGACATAGGTCTTCACCGCCTCGCGCGACAGGTCGCGCTGCGTCTCGACAACGACGTCGGCCTGATCGGGCGGCGGCTGCTGCTGCTCAACGGGTGCCGCTTGTTGCACCATCAGCAGGGCGGCGAGGGCTGCCATCATCGGCACATACCTTCTGTTTCTACAGCGGCGCCCCGGATGCAAGGAGTGGCGCGGGCAAGCCCGTGCGTCAATACAACAAATGAGCCGCCCGCGCCTCGGCCCAGGCGGTTTCGTCGCGCGCGGCGATCATGTCCAGATCGCCCGGCGCGGCACCGGCATCGTCCACCCAGTTACGCAATTCCGGCCCGCCATTGATCACGTCGATCGCCAGCTTGCCGAACTCATATTCATAAGGAAAATCGCGCCACAGCGGATAGTCGGGGTAAAGCTGGCGGATCGCCTTGAAGGCCAGCGCCTGCAAGCGCCACGGACGGAAACGGCCATGGTCGTAGAAATGGCTTTCGGCGTGGATATGCACGCCGTTGCACAGCGTCTTGGCATGCTTGTGGAAGGTCGGCTCGAACCAGATTTCGCGCAAGGCACAGCCGGCGAGCCAATCGGGCGCGAGGCGGCGCATCTCGGCGATCACGTCGCGCGCGACGATATCGGGCGCGCCGAACAGTTCGAGCGGGCGGGTCGTCCCCCGCCCTTCGCTGAGCGTCGTCCCTTCGAGCATCACCGAACCCGGATAGGCGCGCGCCATGTTGAGATTGGGTGCGTTGGGGCTGGGGTTGATCCACACCCGCTCGACGGGCCAGCCGAAGCCGGGCGCATCGCTGGGCGCCCAGCCCTCCATCGCGATCACCCGGTAATCGACGTCGAGCTTGAAGTGATCGACGAACCAGTGGCCCAGCTCGCCCAGCGTCAGCCCGTGGCGCATCGGCATCGGCCCCGCGCCGACGAAGCTCTCCCAGCCGGGTTGAAGCGTCAGCCCCTCGATTGGGCGCCCCGCGGGGTTGGGGCGATCGAGCACCCACACGCTCTTGCCGTGCGCGGCGGCGGCCTCCAGCACATAGAGCAAGGTGGTGACATAGGTGTAGATGCGGCAGCCCAGATCCTGCAGATCGACCAGCATCACGTCGAAGGTGCCCATCGATTGCCCGGTCGGGCGGCGGACCTCGCCGTACAGGCTGAACACCGGAATACCGTACACCGGATCGGTGAAATCGGGCGATTCCATCATATTGTCTTGCAGATCGCCGCGCACGCCGTGCTGGGGGCCGAACATCGCGCTCACCTTCACGCCCGCTTCGATCAGCGCGTCGAGGCTGTGGGTCAGGTCGGCGGTGAGCGAGGCGGGATGGGCGAGCAACGCCACGCGCTTGCCCGCGAGCGGCGCGCGCAGCTCAGGCTCGGCGAGCAGGCGGTCGATACCGAATTTCATGGCTCAACCGCCTGCCGGAAGGCTCAGGCGAAAGCAATCGGGGTGATGAAAGTCCGGGTTCCCGTCCGGATGCGCGAGCGCGAAATAGGCGCGCGCGCCATCCGCGAGTTCGATCACGGCGGACAGGTTCAGCCGCCAGTCGGCACGCGGCGGCAGATCGGCGAGGCGCACGCCGGCGATCAGCGTCGGCGGCCAGGCGGCGGCGCAGATCGGCCCGGGCACCGACGCCCCGCGCGCCATCCCCGCGCGATAGCCGGTGAAGCGATACGCCGCCCAACGGCCGGAGGGGGCGAGGTTGAGCTCGACATAGCCGGGGAGACCCGGCGCGGTGACGAACGCCTCGAAACAGGTGTGGCGCCACAGGCCGTCGCTGAAGCCGGGGGTCTGCTCGGCAGGCCAGACGATCGCGCTCGGGTCGCCGATGGGGCGGTACGACAGAGCGAGCCGATCGTCGCGGCGGCGCACCGAGACCGCGACATCGTGGATCGCGGCGCTCGGGTTGCTCGGATGCGGGTGCAAGGTCAGCATCGTCATGGCAGGATCATCAGACTGACGCGCCCGGCGCGCTTCGGCAAGCCCCGCTGGTAATCAGGCCCCGGCCTCGCTACATCGCGCGGCGTTCATGGCCACCACGCTCCCCTCCTCGCCCAAGATCGGCATGGTTTCGCTCGGCTGCCCGAAGAACCTGGTCGATAGCGAGCGCATCCTCACCAAGCTGCGCTCGGAGGGATATGGCCTGTCCGCCGATTATGCCGGCGCCGATGTCGTCCTAGTCAACACCTGCGGCTTCCTCGACAGCGCGAAGGAAGAAAGCCTGGAGGCGATCGGCGAGGCGATCGCGGAGAATGGCCGGGTGATCGTGACGGGCTGCATGGGCGAGGAAGCCGAACGCATCCGCGCGCGCTTTCCGCAGGTGCTCGCGGTGACCGGCGCGCATCAATATGAGCAGGTGGTGGCGGCGGTGCACGAAGCCGCACCGCATACCCCCTCCCCCTATCTCGATCTGGTGCCCGAGGCGGGGCTGAAGCTCACGCCGCGCCACTACAGCTATCTGAAGATCAGCGAGGGCTGCAATCACCGCTGTGCCTTCTGCATCATCCCGCAGCTGCGCGGCGACCTCGTCAGCCGGCGGCCCGATGCGATCCTGCGCGAGGCCGAGAGACTGGTCGAGGCCGGCACGCGCGAATTGCTGGTGATCAGCCAGGATACCTCGGCTTACGGCGTCGATATCGGCTATCAGCCGCGCCTTTGGCGGGGTGAGGAAGTGCGCGCGCACATCACCGATCTGGCGCGCGCGCTGGGGTCGATCGGCGCCTGGGTGCGGCTGCACTATGTCTATCCCTATCCGCATGTCGATCAGCTGATCCCGCTGATGGCCGACGGGCTGATCACGCCGTATCTCGACATCCCTTTCCAGCACGCCAGCCCCAAGGTGCTGCGCGCGATGCGCCGCCCGGCGAACGAGGCGAAAGTGCTCGAGCGGTTGCGCGCCTGGCGGTCAATCTGCCCCGATCTCGCGATCCGATCGACCTTCGTCGTCGGCTTTCCGGGCGAGACCGAGGAGGATTTCGCCTATCTGCTCGAATGGCTGGAGGAAGCGAAGCTCGACCGCGTCGGCGCGTTCCGCTTCGAGCCGGTCGCCGGAGCGGCGGCGAACGCGTTGCCCGATCCGGTGCCGGAGGCGGTGAAGGAAGAACGCTACGCCCGGCTGATGGACCTCACCGCGCGGCTCTCGGCGGAAAAGCTCGCGGCCAAGGTGGGGCGCGAGATCAAGGTAATCATCGACGCGGTCGATCCCGAAAGCGGCGGCGCGACCGGGCGCGGCGAGGCGGACGCGCCCGAGATCGACGGCGAAGTCCATCTGCGCGACGCGGGCCATCTGGCGCCGGGCGAGATCGTGCGCGTGCGCGTGGAAGAGGCCGATGCGCACGACCTGTTCGGGGTGCCGGTTTAGGCTTCGAACCACCGCGCCACGCCACCCCTCTTCCCCGGCGACGGCCGGGGCCCAGCATCGGGCGCTCGCCAGAGGAAGCGCGACGCTGGCACGGCCGGCGCAGCTGGCCCCGGCCTGCGCCGGGGAAGGATGGAAGGTTGCCGCGCCTCAAGGTTTGACACCGGCGCCATCCTCGGCTTCCCTGCGCTTCTAACCGCCGGGACATGCCATGATCCGCTATCTCCTCCCCCTCGTCCTGATCGCCGCCCCCGCCGCCGCGCAGGAGCTGAGCCCCGCCGAAACCTCCAAGATCGACGCCGCCGTCGCCGAGAGTTTGCAGGCGACCGGCGTGCCTTCCGCGTCGGTGGCGGTGGTGCGCGGGGGCAGACTGGTGTTCGCCAAGGCCTATGGCCAGCAAGCGCCCGGCTGGACCAGCGCCCGCGCGGACGCCCCCTATCAGATCGCCTCGGTCTCCAAGCAGTTCACCGCCGCCGCGCTGCTGCTGCTCCAGCGCGACGGCAAGCTGAGCATGGACGACAAGGTGAGCAAATATTTCCCCGATATCTCGGGCGCGGACCGCATCACCGTCCGCCAGCTGCTCAGCCATACCTCCGGGCTGCAGGATTATTGGCCGCAGGATTACAGCTTCGCCGCGATGGAAAAGCCCACCACCCCGCAGGCGATCGTCGATCGCTGGGGGAAGAAGCCGCTCGATTTCGATCCCGGCACGCAGTGGCAATATTCGAACACCGGATATGTGGTCGCGGGGATGATCGCGGAAAAAGTGGGCGGCGCGCCGCTGTTCGATCAGCTCCAGCGCCGCGTGTTCAAGCCGCTCGGCATCACCGCTTATGATCAGGACAAGGCGGTGGGCGGCAAGTTCCCCGCCGGCTATCACCGCTTCGCGCTGGGGCCGGTGCGGATCGCGACGCCCGCGGCCTATGGCTGGCTGTTCGCGGCGGGCGAGCTCGCCATGTCGCCCAGCGACCTCGCCAAATGGAACATGGCCCGGATCGACCGCACCCTGCTCACCCCCGCCGAATGGGCCGAGCAGGAAAATGTGGTGAAGCTCACCAACGGCGGCGACACGCGCTATGGCCTTGGCGTGTTCGTGCTCGACGCCGATCCGGCGAGCGGGCGCCGCCGCTCGATCGAGCATAGCGGCGAAGCGGTCGGCTTCCTCACGCAGAATATCGTGCTGCCCGATGAAAAGGTGGCGATCACCGTCGCGGTGAATGCCGATTTCGGCGATGCGCAAGGCACGATCGCGCGCAAGATCGCCGACACCATCCTGCCGCCCCGCCCCGAGCCCGAGGCCGCGAAAACGGCGCAGGCACGGGCGCTGTTCACCGCGATGCGCGCCGGAACGCTCGACGCCAAGCTGATGACCGAGAATTGGAATTATTTCTTCACGCCGCAGGTCGCCGGCGATTATCGCCAGTCATTGAGCAGCCTTGGCGAGCCGAGCAGCTTTGAAAGCATCGGCCCCGCCCGGCTGCGTGGCGGCTTCGTCAACCGCAATTACCGCATCACCTACCCCAATGGGCAAAAGCTGGTGGCGGTGACCTATGCCGAACCGGGCGACGCCGGGCGCTATGAGCAATTCCTGATCTTCCCCGCGCAATGACCGATTTCGCCGCCCTGCTCCAACCCGATCGTGGCCAGCCGGCGCGGACGATCGAGGTCGTCCGTCCCGAGGATTATGGCGCCTGGCTCGCCGGCCAGCCGCCGCGCACCCGTGCGCTGCTCGCCGCCGCGCAGGTGACGGGCAAGGCAGGCAACCGCGCGATCCTGCCGGGGGATGACCCCGAGCAATGGTCGGCGCTGCTGGTGTGCGACGAGCCCGAAAGCTCGCCGTGGCGGATCGCCAGCCAAAGCGAGATCCTGCCCGAAGGCGCTTATCGCCTGAAGAGCGGGCCGCTGGGCGCCGCCGGGCTCGGCTGGCTGCTCGGCCAGCATCGGTTCGAGCGCTACAAGAAGGCCGATGCGCAGGGGCCGCGCGTGCTGCTGACGGGCGAGCCGGCGCGGATCGAGGAGACGGTGCGCCTCGCCGCCGCCGTCGCCAAGGTGCGCGATCTCGTCAATCTGGGCGCGAGCGATCTCGGCCCGGCCGAGCTGGAGGACGAAGCCGAAGCGCTGGCGGCGCGGCATGGCGCGACGCTCACCGTCACGCGCGGCGACGCGCTCGCCCAAGGCTATCCGATGATCCACGCGGTCGGCGCCGCCGCCACGCGTGAACGCGCGCCCCGGCTGATCGAGCTGGAATGGGGGGCGGCCGATGCGCCGCGCGTCGCGATCATCGGCAAGGGGGTGTGCTTCGACAGCGGCGGGCTCGATCTGAAGCCCTCCAGCGCCATGCGGCTGATGAAGAAGGACATGGGCGGCGCCGCCCACGCGCTCGCCCTCGCCGAGCTGGTGATGGCGGCGGGGCTGAAGCTGCGGCTGCATTTGCTGGTGCCGGCGGTGGAGAACGCGGTCTCGAGCGCCGCCTTCCGCCCCGGCGACGTGCTGCGCACCCGCGCCGGGCTGACAGTGGAGAACACCAATACCGACGCCGAAGGCCGGCTGATCCTGGGCGACGCGCTCACCAAGGCGGGCGAGGCCAAGCCGGCGCTGATCCTCGATTTCGCGACGCTCACCGGGGCGGCGCGGGTGGCGCTCGGCCCCGATCTCCCCGCCACCTTCGCCAATGACGAAACGCTCGCCGCCGCTCTGCTCGCCGCCGGCGAGGCGGTGCATGATCCGCTGTGGCGGCTGCCACTGTGGCGCGGCTATGACGAGATGCTGAAGTCCGACATCGCCGACATGGTGAACGCGCCCGATGGCGGGTTCGCGGGCTCGATCACCGCCGCGCTGTTCCTGCAGCGCTTCGTGCCCGCGGGCACGCCCTGGGCGCATCTCGACACCTTCGCCTGGCGCCCGACGCCCAAGCCCGCACGTCCCAAGGGCGGCGAGGCGCTTGGCCTGCGCGCCGCCTGGGAAGTGCTGAAAGCGCGGTTCGGCTGACCTCGCGCGGGCGGGTGGCTAGAAGGTCAACGCCTTCCCCGCCCGCGCGGCGACGCGCCGGATCAGCGCATCGTCGGCGGCGCGGCCCGGCTGGCCGGCGTAGTTGAAGAACTCGTTGATCCGGTCATACTCGCCGTCGTTGGTCGCATTGCCATAGGGGGCGATCTGGCCGGTGCTCAGCGCTTCCTCATGCAGCAACAGGCTCATGCGGAACATGTTGGCGGTGACCCGCTTGTAAAGCTCCAATTGGCGCGCCTTGGCGGCGGCACTCGGCTTGGCGCTCGCGTCTGTATTCCAGCGATTGGGGACGGCGCGGTTATAGCCGGTGAAATAGTTGAATTGCAGCTTGAACGGCGGGGAGGCCTTCACCATCGCCTGCGGGTTATAGCTCGCCGCGACCATGCGCGTGAATTGCAGGAAGCTGCGGTGGATGAACATATCCTCCTTCCACAATTGCCCCAGCAGATATTCGCCGACCTTGGTGGAGTTGGAGGGTGAGACGCGCAGCAGGCTGGGATCGAAGCGGAAGCCCAGCATGAACCAGGCGGTGCGCAATTCGTCATCCGCTTGGCCGATCGTCATGTTCGGATCGATGCTGTCGAGCACGAATTGCGGATAGCCGAGCAGGCGGAGCTGATCGCGGAAGCGATCGCCGGTGCCGCGATTGCCCGGCTGGCCGAGCGTGAGATCGGAGGGTTGCAGCTCGCGCCGCTCGAAATCGCCCACTTCCCACATCGGGTTGGGCAGGAATTCCTCCAGCCGGTAGCCGGCGTGGAGCGTCACCCCTTCCGCCCTGAAGGGCACCGCGAAATTCGGGTCGGTCGCGAGGTAGGAGAAAGCGATCTGCCCGCGGGTGAAGCCCGGGCGGCGCAGCGCCTCCACCCGCAGCAGATGCTGGCCGATCAGCGTCGAGCGATATTTGATCAGCGAGAAATCATGCACCTTGCGCCTATCGGCGGGGTCGACCGGGGTGACGCCGGCGAAGCCCTCGGTCATGTCGTCGGCGGCGAAATAGAGCCGCCAGAAATTGGTCTCGCTCGGATCGTTGAGATAGGAGTCCTGCAGCGCCTGCCACTGGGCGGCGAAGGCGGCGCGGGGCACGCGCGGCAGATCGCTCACCCAGTCGTTCATTGTCCCTTCCTGCGGGCCATGCGCGATGTCCGCCGACCAGCGCGGGAAGGGAACGCCGATGCGGAACTTGTCCCAATCGAGCGCGAGCAGCTCGTCGCGCGCGCGCTTGGCGTCGGCGAGTGTCGCGACGCGGATGCTGCTGGTGAGGGTCGGCAGCACCTTCGCGAGTTCCTCGCCGAACGCCGCGTCGCGCTCGACGCTGTTTGCGCCGGGGAGCAGCGCGCCGCCGGGCTGGAACGGGCGGAAGGTGCGCGGAGTTTCGGCCGGCAGCGCATAGCGCGCGCGCAGATATTTGACGCCGCGCACCAGCGCCTGCGCTTCCTCGCCGCTGGCGCCATCCTGCACCGCGCGGCGGATCAGATCGCTGTCGGGCGTGCCGATCCGCGCGAGATCGATAAAATCGGGACCGTGGCACGAAACGCACGAGTCCTTCTCGCGCGGCACGCGCCACATGGCGAGCGCGGCGCGGTAATCGCTTTCGCTTGGGGCGGCGGCGAGCAAGGTGGCCGAGGCGGTAGTGGTCCTGGTGACGCTACGCGCCGGCGCCGCGCCGCTGACGATCTGGAGCGTGCCGCCGCTGGTGCCACCTGGCACGGTCGCGGCGAAGGCGATCGCGGCGCCGCCGGCCAACAGCAGCGCGCCATAACTCAGATATTTCCGCCGCTTGCGATTCCGTGCGCCGTTATCCGCCATCGCTCGTCCCCCAAAGATTTGCCGGGGGCGAGGCTGCCCGCGCGGTCCCCGGGGCGATGCCGCCAAAGCTTTACCGAGGTTTGAGAGAAGCCCGTAAAGGCTTTCTTAGCGCTAATCCCAGCACCGCTGCGGGATGGCGCGGCACGCCGCCCCGTATTTCCGCGAGGCCTGGCCACGGCGATCATGGTTTTCAGCGGGTTAGCGATAATGGTTTCGCGTGCGTTAACCCAATTTCAAACCCCGCCCATCAAGAGCGATTCCAACAAGCCATCAATGGAGCCTGGGGTGACGAGCGAAACCTGGAATGCCGCTGCGGAGCCGACCGCCCACGCGCCCGCCAGCGAAGCGCCGATCACCGAACACCCGCTCTACGGTTTTCTGGAGGCCTGCGCCGGGCTGCTCGGGGACGGTGTCGACCATCCCGAGGCCTGGGCCGCGCTGTGCGATCTCAGCGCCGCGCATCGCGGGGCACTGCGCGAACTGATCACCGGCATCCTCGGCTTTCAGGCGCCGCCACTGCGCAAGATCATGGCGCTGCTGCTCGCGCTGATCGAGGTGCTGGACGGCGACCGGGTCCGCGGCATGGCCAGCCTGCGCCAGCTGGAGGCGCATTTCTCGCTCTGCCCCCAGGTCGCCGGCGCGATCTTCTTCGCCGAACGCCAAGGCGATCCGGCACGCACCGCCGATCTTTCCGATCGCTTCTGCGACGCGCCCTTCGTGAAGTTCGAAACGCTGATCGACGGCACCGTCGCGCCCTGCTGCTCGATCTGGACGCAGAAGCGGCTGGGCCGGCTGGGCGAAATGAGCGCCGAGCAAATCTGGAACGGCGCCGACGCGCAGGAGATGCGCGAAAGCATCCTCGATGGCAGCTTCCGCTTCTGCAACAAGCAGCGCTGCACCTATATCCGCGAGGACGCCCTGCCCCGCCGCGCCGAGGTGACCGACCCGGTGCTGCGCGGGGTGATCGCCGATCACAGCACCGCGCTCACCCATCCGCCGCGCTGGCTGTTCCTCGCGCATGATTCGACGTGCAACCTCGCCTGCCCCTCGTGCCGCGGCGAGCTGATGAGCGCGAGTGAGGCCGAGGAGCGCCGTTTCGACATCATCGAACAGCAGGTGTTCGAACCGATGCTCGCGCGCGGCGCGCTGACGCTGTCGCTTTCAGGGCAAGGCGATCCGTTCGCCAGCCACCATTACCGCTCGATCCTGAAGCGGCTCGCCGCGCATGATTACGAGCTGGAGCTCGATCTCCACACCAACGGCCTGTTGCTGAGCCCCGAGCGGTGGACCGCCTATGCCGGGCTGGAAAAGTACCGGCCGCTGGTGAACGTCTCGATCGATGCCTGCACGGCGGAGGTTTACGAGATTGTCCGCCGCCCCGGCAAATGGGAGAAGCTGGCGCCCAACCTCGCCTTCATCGCGGATAAGCGCGCCGCCGGCATTTTCCGCGAATTCCACATGAACGCGACGATCCAGCTCGATAATTTCCACCAGATGCCAGCGCTGATCGACTTCGCCCGAAAGCTTGGGGCCGATTCGATGCGGCTCTACATGATGCAGCATACCGGCGCGCATCTTTCGGCCGATTATGCCCGCAAGAACGTCGCCGATCGCACCCACCCGCTGCACCTGGCGTTTCTGGAGACGCTGCGCGATCCCGCGCTCGGCACCCCGACCGCGCATCTGTACGACGTGGCGGGCTGGCGCGATCAGGCGCTCGCCGAGACGCTGCCCGCCGACGCGCTAAGGGACGATGCCGATTATCAGGCCTGGCTCGACGCGATCGACGCGGCGATCGGCGCCGAGCAGCTTGGCGTGGTGATCGCGCTCTGCGTCGCCGGCCGCCGCCGCTTCGCCGAGGCGCTGCTGCACGAGATCGAGGCGCAGGCGCTGCGCCGGCTCGGCTTCACGCTCCAGGCAAGCTACCGCGACGCCGACCGGGCGCGCGCGTTCGGCGCTTGAGGCGCCCTAGCCCGCCGCGTCGATGATCGGCACGAACTTCGCCGCGCTCAGGCTCGCGCCGCCGACTAGCGCGCCGTCGACATCGGGCGTGCCCAGGATCTCGGCGGCGTTCGCGCCCGTCACCGATCCGCCATAGAGGATGCGGATGCCGTCCGCCGCCGTCCCCACCAGGCTCCGCAGCTTGGCGCGGGCGATCGCGTGGACCTCGGCGATTTCGTCCATCGTCGGGGTGCGGCCAGTGCCGATCGCCCAGCGCGGCTCGTAAGCGAGGGTGAACCAATCGGGCGCGGCATCGTCGGGCACCGATTTCTCGATCTGCGCCTGTACGACGCGCGCGGCGCGGCCGGCATCGCGCTCGGCCTCGGTCTCGCCGACGCACAGAATCACGTCGAGGCCGTGGCGGCGCGCGGCGGCGGCTTTCGCCCATACGTCCTGGCTGGTTTCGCCCTGATCGCCGCGCCGCTCGCTGTGGCCGACAATGGTGAAGCGCGCCCCCGCCTCCTTCACCATCGCCGCAGAGACGCAGCCGGTATGGGCGCCGGCGTCGTTGAAGTGGATGTCCTGCGCGCCGATCGGCAGCGCCGGCGCACGCTCGGCGGCGAGCGCGATCAGCGTCGCCGGCACCGCTACCGCGACATCGACTCCGGGGTGCGCGGCGGCGGCGGCGGCGATCGCGTCAAGCTCGGCGAGCGACGCGCGCGATCCGTTCATCTTCCAGTTGCCCGCCACCAATTTGCGCCGCATCGCATCCTCCCCATCGCTGGCGCGGCTGATGCCCGAGCTTGATGCCCGCGCCAAGCCCCCCTAAACGAGGCGCCTTCCAACCTGAAGGACGCGCTTTCCCGCCATGCTCACCCTGTTTCGTCGCTTAATCTATTCGCGCCTGGGGGCGGTGATCGCGCTATCCGCGCTGGTCGTGATCGCGATCGCCTTCGTGATCGGCGATATCGGCGGCCTGAAACTGGGCGGTGGCGCGCAGGGCGGGCCGCAGGCGGTGATCGCGACGATCGGCGACCAGACCGTGACCGCGGCCGATCTGCGCGAGCGTATCCGCAGCGATGTCAACAATTTCCGCCAGCAGCAGCCGACGCTGACCGAGCAGCAATATGTGGCGGCGGGCGGCTTCGACGGCACGCTGAACCGCACCATCGGCGGCATCGCGCTCGAGGAGTTCGGCAAGCGCATCGGGCTCGCCGCGCCCAAGAAGCTGATCGACCAGCAACTCGCCGCGATCCCTGGACTGCAGGGCGTCGACGGCAAGTTCAACAACGATGTCTACAAGCAGCTGCTCCAGCAGCGCGGGCTCACCGACCGCCAGGTGCGCGGCGACATCGCGCGCTCGATCATCATCGAGCAGCTCCAGCTGCCGATCCAGGGCGCGACGCAGGTGCCCACGAAGCTCGCCGAGCCTTATGCCGCGCTGCTGCTGGAGGAGCGCGTCGGCGAAGTGGGCTTCATCCCCGCCAAGGCGATCGGCGCCGGCGCGGTGCCGACCGCCGACGAGCTGAAGACCTTCTACCAGCGCAACCAGACCCGCTACCGCATCCCCGAGCGGCGCACGTTCCGCGTCGCGGTGGTCTCGCCCGAAAGCCTGAAGGCCGCCGCCGCGCCCACCGATGCCGAGATCGCCGCCGCTTACCGCGCGCAGGCCGCGCGCTTCGCCGCGCGCGAGACACGCGATCTGGCGCAGGTGGTGGTGAGCGGCCAGGCGCAGGCCGACGCGCTCGCCGCCAAGGTGCGCGGCGGGACGCCGATCGAGGCCGCCGCCAAGGCGATCGGGCTGGAAGCCGCCAAGCTCACCGGGGTCGATCAGACGGGTTATGCGGCGCAGACCAGCGTGGCGCTTGCCAAAGCGGTGTTCGCGGTGCCCCAGGGCGGGGTCGCCGGCCCGGTGAAGGGGCCGCTGGGGCTCACCGTGGTGCAGGTGGAGAAGGTCGCCAAGCTTCCGGCCAAGAGCGAGGCGGAGGCGCGCGCGACGCTGAGCGAGGAACTCGGCAAGGCCAAGCTCGCCAAGGCATTGTCGGACGCGCAGGAGCAGATTGGCGACGCGATCGACGCCAAGGGCACGTTCGGCGACATCGTCGCCAAGCGCAAGCTGACGGTGGAGACGGTGCCGCCCGTCACCGCCGCCGGAATCGACCCCGCGAGCCCTGATCGCCGTCCCAACCCGCAACTCCGCCCGGTGCTCGACGCGGGGTTCAAGATCGACCCGAGCGAAGGCCCGCAGCTGGTGCCGCTGGGGGCGGATGGCAGCTTCGCGGTGATGATCGTAGATCGCGTACTGCCGCCCTTCACGCCGCCGCTCGCCGAGCTGCGCGGGGTGATCGCGCGTGACTTCACGATCGATCGCGCCCAGCGCGGCGCGCGGACGGTCGCGGCGAAAGTCGTCGCCCAGGTCAATCAGGGCAAGCCGCTCGCCCAGGCACTCAAGGAAACCGGGCTCACGCTGCCGCCGGTGCAGCCGCTGCGCGCGGCACGGGCGCAGCTCGAACTGCTCGGCGCGCGCGCGCCGGCGCCGGTGACGCTCGCCTTCGCGATGGCGCCCAAGAAGGCGAAGCTCCAGGCCGCGCCCGATGGCCAGGGCTGGCTGGTCGTCTATCTCGACAAGATCAACCGCCGCGACGGCAGCGCCCCGCCGCAGATCGTCGCCGCGCGCCGGGGCGAACTGGGGCAGACGATCGGCAACGAATATCTGGAGCAGCTGGTGCGCGCGGTGCGGGCGCAGCTGAAGGTGAAAGTGAACGACGCCGAAGTGGCCAAGCTGCGCGCCGAACTGATGGGGACGACGCCCTGAGCGCGGTCCAGGGCATCCCCGCCGCGCGCGCGGCGCTGGCGCAAGGCCGGCCGGCGCTGCTGTGGCAGCAACAGATCGCCGACACCGAAACCCCGGTCGCCGCCGCGCTCAAACTGATCGAGCCGGGGCGCGGCGATTATCTGCTCGAATCGGTCGAGGGTGGCGCGGTGCGCGGGCGGCATTCGATGCTGGGCCTCGCCCCCGATCTGGTGTTCCGGGCCGAGGGGCAGGAAGCCGCGATCAACCGCCACTGGCTCACCGATCGCGACGCCTTCACCGCTTGTGCCGAGCCGACGCTCGCCGCGCTGCGGGCGCTCGTCGCCCAGTGCCGGATGGAGGTGCCGCCCGAACTGCCCCGCGCGCTCGCCTGCCTGGTCGGCTATTTCGGCTATGAGACGGTGGGGCTGGTCGAGCGTCTGCCTCGCGCCGCCGATCCGGGGCTCGGCCTGCCCGACATGATCTTCGTGCGGCCAACGGTGATCCTGCTGTTCGATCGGCTGGCGGACAGCCTGTTCATCGTCGCCCCCGTCTGGCCCGATGCCGCGCGCGCGCCCGATGCACTGATCGCCGCCGCCGCTGACAGGATCGAGGCGACCGCCGCTCGGCTCGCCACCGCACCGCTCCCCCCGCAGGTGCGCGGCGAGCCGGCCGAGATCGCGCTCCAGCCTGTGCTGCCGCCGGGCCGCTATGCCGAAATGGTGGCGGCGGCGAAGGACTATATCGTCGCGGGTGATATCTTTCAGGTGGTGCTCGCCCAGCGCTTCACCGCGCCGTTCGCGCTGCCCCCGTTCGAGCTGTACCGCGCGCTGCGACGGGTGAACCCCTCGCCCTTCCTCTACCACCTCGATCTGCCGGGCTTCGCGCTCACCGGATCGAGCCCCGAAATCCTGGTCCGCGTGCGCGATGGCGAGGTGACCATCCGCCCGATCGCCGGCACCCGCCCGCGCGGCCGCACCGCGCTGGAGGACGATGCCAACCGCCTAAGCCTGCTCGCCGATCCCAAGGAGCGCGCCGAGCATCTGATGCTGCTCGATCTGGGGCGCAACGACGCGGGCCGCGTGGCCGAGGGCGGCACGGTGAAGGTCACCGACAGCTATTTCATCGAATATTACAGCCATGTGATGCACATCGTCTCGAACGTCGTCGCCCGGCTCGACGCGCGGCACGACGCGCTCGACGCGCTGTTCGCGGGGTTCCCCGCCGGCACCGTCTCGGGCGCGCCCAAGGTGCGCGCGTGCGAGATCATCGCCGAGTTGGAGCATGAAGCACGCGGCGCCTATGCCGGCGGCGTCGGCTATTTCTCGCCCGATGGATCGATGGATTCGTGCATCGTGCTGCGCACCGCGGTGGTGAAGGACGGGATGATGCACGTCCAGGCCGGCGCGGGCATCGTCGCGGACAGCGACCCCGCCTATGAGCAGCGCGAGTGCGAGGCCAAGGCCGGCGCCCTGCTCGCCGCCGCGCGCGAGGCGGTAGCGCGGGCGAGCGACGCGGGGTTCGGGCAGTAGCACCCCGCGGGACAGCTCCCGGCCAATAACGGCGCGCTTTGGGCCGACCTTTCAGCGCTCCAAACGTTGCAGCCGGAGTCGATAGGTCTGCTCTAACTCGGCGGTGCGTCGGCGCGCCTCGCGATCGAGGCAGGCGAGCAGCGCGAGCGGGCCGCCGGTCCCGCCATCCCACAGCCGATATTCGGCGTCGCACGTCGCCTCGCGATAGGCGACCCAGGCGCGCTGCGCCTTTTTCAGCCGCAGCCGGTCGGCGGCCGCGAGCACGCCCATGATCGTGCGGTAGCGATGGTTGAGTTCGCCTTCGTCCTGAACGCGAGCCGCCGCCAAGCATTTGGCGATTTCATAGGTCTGCCCTTTGGCAAAGCAGGGCGACTCGTCGTCCGCCGCGACGGGGGAGGCTGCCATCAGGCTGATCGCAAAGAACCACATGGCGTCAGCTTAAGCCTGTTAAGTCATTGGTTATAGTTGTCTTTATGCGAACCGCGCGCGCTATTGCCCCCGCGCCTTCGCCGCGCGTTCGGCCTGCCATTGCTGGATCAGTTGCAGCGTGCAGCCTGTCTGCCCGCCAGTGCCGATGGGGGAGCAGGTGTTGGGGATGCCGCTCGCCCGGCGGCTTTCCTCGTCGAGCACCAGCGCACGGGCGCCCCAGGCCTGGTTCTGCGGCTTTACCGGACCTTCGTCGCGCAAGGCGCGCGGCACGCGGTACGGGCTTTCGATCGGCGCGCACACCACGACTTCGTTGCCCTCGGCCTTGGGGCAATCCTGGCCGGGCTTGATCAGGATAGACCGAATGCGCTGCGGCGGTTCGGCCTGATAGCTGTCGTCGGCCGGCTGCTGCGCGAACGCCGCCGCGGGAAGCGCGATCAACGCCGCCATCAACACTAGCCGCATCCGCTTATCCTTTCGTCCCTCGCCCTCGCACGTGGGGCCTTGCGGGGGGATGAACAAGTGTTTGATCGCGCAACGACCCGCGCTAGGCTCGGCGGCATGATCGCTCGCCTGTTCGCGCCGTGCGCCCTGCTGCTCACCCTTGTCCTCGCCCTCGCCGCCCCGGCCCGCGCCGAATGGCCGGTGCGCGAGGGCGATGTCACGCTGCGCGACGTACGCTTCAAATCGGGCGAAACGCTCGCCGAGGTGCGGCTGCGTTACCGCCTGCTCGGCACCGAACATCGCGATGCCAAGGGGCGGATCGACAATGCGGTGATGGTGCTCCACGGCACCGGCGGATCGGGACGCAACTTCCTGGTGCCCCAGTTCGCCGATGAGCTTTACGGCCCCGGCGCCCCGCTCGATCTGGCCAGGACGCTGGTGATCCTGCCCGACAATATCGGCCACGGCGCCTCCTCCAAGCCGAGCGACGGCTTGCGGATGAAATTCCCGCATTATGATTATGACGATATGGTCGCGCTCCAGCACCGGCTGCTGGTGGAGGGGCTGGGCGTTACCAAGCTGCGGCTGATCCTCGGTACCTCGATGGGGTGTATGCATGCTTTCGTATGGGGCGAGACCTATCCGGGGTTCGCCGAGCGGCTGGCGCCGTTCGCGTGCAACCCGGTCGCGCTCGCCGGGCGCAACCGGATGTGGCGCAAGATGGCGATCGACGCGATCCGCGCCGACCCGGCCTGGAACGGCGGCGACTATACCAGCCCGCCGGCGATGGGCGTTCGCGCGGCGGCGAACCTGCTGATCCTCGCCGGGATCAACCCGCTCGCCGCGCAGGCCCAGGCGCCAACCCGCGCCGCCGCCGATGCCGCGCTCGACGTGGCGTTCGAGCGCGCGCGCCAGTTCGACGCGAACGATGCGCTCTATTTCCTCGACGCATCCCGCAACTACGATCCCTCGCCCGCCTTGGAAAAGATCGCGGTGCCGGTGCTGTGGATCAATTCGGCGGATGATTTCATCAACCCGCCCGAGCTTGGCTTTCAGGCGACGCTCGGCCCGCGGATGCCGCGCGCGCGGACAATCCTGATCCCGGCGAGCACCGAGACCAAGGGCCACGGCACCCACACCTGGGCCAAGTTCTGGAAGGCGGACCTCGCCGCGCTGCTCGCTCTTCCCACCATCCCGCCCGCCCGCTAAGGGCGCGCGCGTGATCCTCGTCATCGACAATTACGACAGCTTCACCTGGAACCTGGTCCATTATCTGATGGAGCTGGGTGCCGAGGTGCGAGTGGTGCGCAACGACGCGCTCACCGCCGCCGAGGCACTGGCGAGCAACGCTCATGCCTTCCTAATCTCGCCCGGCCCCAAGACGCCCAACGAGGCGGGGGTCTCGCTCGATCTGGTCGCCGCCTGCGCCGAGGCCGGCAAGCCGCTGCTCGGCGTCTGCCTGGGACATCAGGCGATCGGCCAGCATTTCGGCGGGCAAGTGGTGCGCGGCGGGCTGATGCATGGCAAGACCAGTCCGGTGCGGCATGACGGCACCGGGCTGTTCGCCGGCCTCCCCTCGCCCTTCCAGGCGACGCGCTATCACTCGCTGATCGTCGATCCGGTGCCCGAAGGGCTGCTGGTGAACGCCACCGCCGAGGACGGATCGGTGATGGGCTTCCGCCACCAAAACCTGCCGATCCACGGCGTGCAGTTCCACCCCGAAAGCATCGCGACCGAGCATGGCCATGCGATGCTCGCCAATTTCCTGACGCTCGCCGGCGTGAAGGCCGTGGCGTGAGCGACCGAGGACTTGTGCGTATTCCCGGAAAGTCCCTTCCCCGGCGAAGGCCGGGGCCCAGTCGCGACCGCGTAAGGCCACGCGCGCGCCTGATCTGCAGCCGCGCCGCTGGACCCCGGCCTTCGCCGGGGAAGGTGCAGGAAGCCGCGAGGGCCGCGCTCCAACCGTCACACCGGACTTGTTCCGAGGTCCACCGAGGCGCCGGGACCGGCGACCGTAGGGCCGGATACATCGGTGGATGCCGCCCTTGACCATTTTTACGCTTCCAGCCCTTCCCCGGCGCAGGCCGGGGTCCAGTGGTGCCGTCGCCGCAAGCGTCGCACGCCGTGCCAACCCGTACGCGGCTGGGCCCCGGCCTGCGCCGGGGAAGGCGTTAGGGGCGTGACGGCTTTGGTTACCCTCCCCAACCCCGCCGCGCCGCTCGATGCCGAGCAGGCGGCGCGCGCCTTCGCCGATATTCTCGACGCCAAGACGAGCGAGCAGGCGATCGCTGATTTCCTGATCGGCCTCACCGAACGCGGCGAGACCGCGACCGAAATCGCCGAAGCCGCCAAGGCGCTGCGCGAACGCCTGATCCCCATCGACGCCCCGCCGGGCGCGATCGACGTGTGCGGCACCGGGGGCGACGGGCACCATACGCTCAACGTGTCGACGGCGGTGTCGCTGGTGGTGGCCGCCGCCGGGGTGCCGGTCGCCAAGCATGGCAATCGCGCCGCTTCCTCAAAAGCGGGGGCGGCGGACACGCTCGAAGCGCTGGGCCTCGACATGGATCGTGCCGGCGCGACCGCCGAGGCGAGCCTGCGCGACATCGGCATCTGCTTCCTGTTCGCCGCCAACCATCACCCGGCGATGAAGCGGATCACCCCGATCCGCCGCCGCATCGGCAAGCGCACCATCTTCAACCTGATGGGGCCGCTCGCCAACCCCGCGCGGGTCGGGCGCCAGCTGATCGGCATCGCCCGGCCCGATTACGCGCCCGTCTATGCCGAGGCGCTCGCCCGGCTCGGCACCGAGGCGGCGCTGGTCGTCTCGGGCGAGGAAGGGCTGGACGAGCTTTCGGGCGCCGGCCCCAGCGTGGTCGAGCGCGTCGGCGCCGCGACCCTCCCGCCGCGCATCGCGCCCGAGGATGCCGGCCTCCCGCGCCACCCGATCGCGGCGATCCGGGGCGGCGACCCCGCCTTTAACGCCGCCGCCCTGCGCCGCCTCCTGAACGGCGAGCGCGGCGCCTATCGCGACGCGGTGTGCCTGAACGCCGCTGCCGCGCTTGTCCTCGCCGAGCGCAGCCCCGATTTGCCCGCAGGCGCGGCACGCGCCGCCGACATGCTCGATAGCGGCGCCGCCGGCGCGCTGCTCGATCGCTGGATTAGCTATGACCATCCTTGACCGTATCCTCGAAACCAAGCGCGCCGACGTCGCCGCGCGCAAGGCGTGCACGCCGTGGAGTGCGCTCGACGCGCAGATCGCCGATCAGACCGCGCCCCGCGGCTTCCGCGCCGCGCTCGACGCCAAGGCGGCGACCGGCCCCGCGTTGATCGCCGAGATCAAGAAGGCGAGCCCCAGCAAGGGCGTGATCCGCGCGGATTTCGATCCCCCCGCCCATGCCCGCGCCTATGAGGCCGGGGGCGCGGCGTGCCTCTCAGTGCTGACCGACGAACCCTGGTTCCAGGGGCATGACGCCTATCTCCAGGCGGCGCGCGCCGTCACCGCGCTGCCGGTGCTGCGCAAGGATTTCATGGTCGATCCCTGGCAGGCGGCCGAATCGCGCGCACTGGGGGCGGACGCGATCCTGCTCATCATGGCCGCGCTCGACGACACGACGCTCGCCGAGATCGAGGCGGCGGCGATCGATTGCGGACTCGACGTGCTCGTCGAGGTACATGACGCCAAGGAGCTGGAGCGCGCGCTGAAGCTCAAATCGCGGTTGATCGGGGTCAACAACCGCGATTTGCGTGATTTCACCGTGAGTTTCGAGCGGACTTTCACGCTGGTCGATAAGGCGCCGCCGGGCTGCACCTTTGTCGCCGAAAGCGGGCTTTCAACTCGTGCCGATCTGGACACCATGCGCGCGCGCGGGGTGAGCTGTTTCCTCGTCGGCGAGGCGCTGATGCGCGCGAGCGACGTGGCGGCCGCGACCCGCGCGCTGCTGGGGCGGGACGATGGCTGAGCTCACTCATCTCGACCAAAGCGGCGCCGCGCGCATGGTCGATGTGAGCGCCAAGCCCGCGACCACGCGCGAGGCGACCGCCGAGGGGCGGATCACCATGTCCGCCGAGGCCGCGCGGGCGATCGCGGAAGGCTCGGGCAAGAAGGGTGACGCGCTCGCGGTCGCGCGCGTGGCGGGCATCATGGCGGCCAAGCGCACCAGCGAGCTGATCCCGCTGTGCCATCCGGTGCCCCTCAGCCATGTCCGCGTCGAGCTGCTGCCCGATGAAAGCGGCGTCACGGTGCGCGCGACCTGCGCCTGCACCGGGCCGACCGGCGTTGAAATGGAAGCGCTTACCGCGACTTCGGTCGCGCTCTTGACGCTTTATGACATGGCGAAGGCGATCGACCGGGCGATGGTGATCGGCCCGGTGGCGCTGCTCGCCAAATCGGGGGGTCAGTCGGGCAACTGGGTGCGCGCGGGCACTTAAAGCGATTTTCGAGCCGGCAGGTGATTCCACCTGCCTCGAAATCGCTCTAGCCGCATCAACACAGCCCGATTTCGCAAGCGCTTCGCCCTGCGCTTTGGCATCGTCCGCCTTATGCCAAATCGAGGGATCTGCTCGATCGTCTTGCTCGGCCTGGGGCTGATCGCCGCGCCCGCGCGCGCCGCACCCGAGGAAATCCAGGTCTATATGGATGAGTTGAACGCGCCTTGGGAAACCGGGCTCGACATCCATTTCAACTATGTGCCGAGCGGCCTGCCGGGCATCGATTACGAGGGCGAGCAAGCCTCGGTTAACCGCTTCCGCTACACCCCCGAATTCTCGCTGGGGCTGCCCGGCAATTTCGAGCTTGGCCTCTATCCCCCGCTCGGCACGATCGACCGCGAGGGACGGATCGCCGCGCACGGGGTGAAGGGCCGGCTCAAATGGCTGGGGCCGGTGCCCAAGGGCGCGACCTGGTGGTGGGGCGCCAATTTCGAGATCGGCTATGAGGATAAGGCGCTCTCGATCAACCCGGGCAATGCCGAGTTCAAGGCGATATTGGGCGGGCGCTTCGGCCGGTGGACGGTGGCGGGCAATCTCAACATGGATTTCGTCGTCGCCGGATCGCAACCCGCGCCGTTGTCTTTCGATCTCGATACAAGAATAAGCTACAAGCTATCGAAAAGGCTGGAGATTGGGGTGGAGGCCTATGACGGCTTCGGCACCACGCGCGATTTCGGCGCCTTCGCGCAAAGCGAGCAGACGGTGTTCGCGGTGGTCGACGTGGATGTCGGTGGCGGCTGGGGGGTGAATTTCGGCGTCGGCCTCGGCTTCGGCGCGAACCCGGACGATGTAGCGGTGAAGGCGATCCTCTCGGTGCCGTTCAGCCGGCGGCGACGGGCGTGAAGGGTGAACACTTGGACGGGGGAACCTCTGTTACCCGTTTTAAGCGGCAAGGGCGCAATCAAAAGTCTGTGCTAGCGATAGCACCCGTCGATATTCTTCGGTCCCGAATAGCTTGGCCGGAGCGGAAATCCGAGTTCGGACTTAAGGGCTATGTCAGCGCTGCAATAGAGCCGGCTCGCTTGAGTACGAGCGACCTGCACGAATTGATAGGGCGTGCCCAGCCCACCTGTGTTACGAACGAGAGCATAACTCTTTATAATTGTTTTTGCGGGATTGGGGACGCTATCGACAATTTGCCGATCGGCTATGAACGCAACGGTCGTCATTCGGCCTCTATAGCGGGCACGTGCAAAACGAATTGAGGTTATCGCATCTTCGTCAGCATGCGGCCGATCTACGAAGCGATCAACCTCATCGACCGTTGCAATTGATCCCCCGACCCTTACAGTGATGACGTTATAGCCCCAAGCGTTGCCGTTTTCACGCCAATCAAGGGTGATGCTACCGTCCATTCCGTCTCCCGCGATGTTCCGCACCGGATTATTTCCGGCCCGTAGCGGAATAGGAGCGACGTTGGAGAGAGCCAAAGAAGCTGCAGCAGCGAGCGTCATCACGGCAAAGTCCGTGCCCAAGGAGTGCCCAGTCTAACCCTCGATGTCTGTGTGCGCAATCAAGGTGAAAGCCAAGCTGTGGCTTCATATTTGCCGCCCCGCTTGCCCCCACCCTCGCCCCCGTGGCACGGCGAACACCATGAGCCTGCTCAGTGTCGCCGAAGCCCAAGCGCGGTTGCTCGCCGCTGCCCCGCGCGTGGCGGTAGAGACGTGCGCGCTCGGCGCCGCCGCCGGGCGCTGGCTCGCCGCGCCGCTCATCGCCCGGCGCGATCAGCCGAGCGCGGACCTGTCGGCGATGGACGGCTATGCGCTGCGCTTCGCCGATCTCCCCGGGCCGCTGAGCGTGATCGGCGAAAGCGCGGCGGGGCGTCCCTTCGCCGGCAGGATCGGTGCGGGCGAGGCGGTGCGCATCTTCACCGGCGCGATCGTGCCCATGGGCGCCGACACGATCCTGGTGCAGGAAGAGGCGGCGCGGGCTGGCGTGGAACTCCACCTCGCCGGCGAAGGCCCCGGCGCCGAAGGCCGGCATATCCGCCGGCGCGGCCAGGATTTCGCGCAAGCCGCCGAACTGCTTCCCGCCGGCGCGCGGCTGACCCCGGCGGCGATCGGGCTCGCGGCGGCGGCGGGGCATGGCGCGCTTGCCGTCCACCGCCGGGTGCGCGTCGCGATCGCGGCGACCGGGGACGAACTCGTGCCCCCCGGCGCGCCGGTAAACGACGGCCAGTTGCCCGAGGCCAATGGCGCGATGCTCGCCGCGCTGATCGCCGATCTGCCGGCGGACGTTACCCCGCTCGGCATCCTGCCCGATCGGCTGGAAGCCCTTACCGCCGCCTTCGCCGCGACCGAGGCGGATATTGTCGTCACGATCGGCGGCGCTTCCGTGGGCGATCATGATCTCGTCCGACCCGCGCTCGAAGCCGCCGGCGGCACGATCGATTTCTGGCGGATCGCGATGCGCCCGGGCAAGCCGCTGCTTGCCGGGCGGCTGGGCGACGCGGTCGTGCTCGGCCTGCCGGGCAATCCCGTCTCGGCGTTCGTCACCGCGAGCCTGTTCCTGCGCCCGCTGGTCGCGGCGATGGCGGGCGCTGCCGACCCGTTGCCGCGCCGCCGGCACGTACCCCTCGCCGCGCCGCTTCCCGCCAATGACGCGCGCGAGGATTATCTGCGCGGCTGGTGGCAGGATGGTGGCGTCGTGGCGGCAAGCCGGCAGGACAGCGCGATGCTCGCGACCCTGGCGCGCGCGACCTGCCTGATCGTCCGCCCGCCGCACGCGCCGGCGGCCAAGCCGGGCGACTCGGTGGAAATCCTCGACCTTGCTTGACAGCTGCTCGGATGTTTCCTAATCGTTCGGCGTTCGTTCGCGCCGGAGGTCTCTATGCTGACGCACAAACAGCATGAATTGCTTTGCTTCATCAACGATCGCCTGGCCGACACGGGGGTGTCGCCCTCGTTCGAGGAGATGAAGGAAGCGCTTGATCTGCGTTCCAAATCGGGCGTCCACCGGCTGATCAGCGCGCTCGAGGAACGCGCCTTCATCCGCCGCCTGCCCAACCGCGCGCGCGCGCTTGAGGTGCTGCGGATGCCCGAGCGTGCGGAGCCCAAGAAGCGCGCCGCCAAGGTCGATCCCAAGCCCGACAATTTCCGCCCGGCCCCGCCGCCCGCGAACGACGTGGTCGAGATCCCGCTCCACGGCCGCATCGCCGCGGGCGTGCCGATCGAGGCGTTCGAGGACTCGGCGACGCTCGCGGTGCCCGCCGCGTTGCTCGGCATGGGCGATCATTACGCGCTGGAAGTCGCGGGCGACTCGATGGTCGAGGCTGGGATTCTCGACGGTGACTATGCGCTCATTCGCCGCACCGAGGTGGCGCGCGATGGTGAGATCGTCGTCGCGCTGATCGACGATAGCGAGGCGACGCTCAAATATTTCCGCCGCGAGGGGACGATGGTGCGTCTCGATCCCGCCAACCGTGCTTATGATCCGCAGCGTTACCACCCGAAGCAGGTGCGGGTGCAGGGGAAGCTGGCGGGGCTGCTGCGTCGCTACGACTGAGCCAGGGATGCGCGTCGCCGGCGCGCGCGACGGTTATGACGCGGCGGTCCGAGAGAGTGATCGCGATCCCGCCGCTGCGTGCGAGCGCCGGGCGATCGAGCTTCAGCCAGCGCGGCGCGCAGGCCTTGGGCAGGCGGCGTTCGCTGATCGCGATATCGGCCTCGGCGCAGGCGGCGATGAGCGCGGCATAGGGCACGGGATAGCTGCTGCGGGTCGCGAGGATGCGGACGCGGCGGCCGGCCGCGCGGCGATCGACGAGGCACAGGTCGGGGCTGCAGCGCGCATCCTCGCTCGCGTCGATCAGCCAGGGAACCCCGCCCTCGCCAGCGTTCTCGCCAAGCAGCGCCTGAACATAGTCGCCGGTCCGTTCGCGCAGGATCGCCAGCCGGCCATCGTCGAGCCGGAAGGCGACATGGCGGCCATCTCCGGTCACGAGCAAGTCGGGCGCCGGGGTGAATGTGGTCCATAGCGCCCCGGCCAGCGCTGGCGCGAGCCCCCAGAGCCGCCAGCGGGTCCGCCACACCACCAGCCACAACCCACCACCGACAATCAGCGCATAGGCCGCGCCCGGCATCGCCGGCAGCAGCGCGACCGCGCCCGGCGCCGCCGCCGTCACGCGCGCGAGCCACAGCAGCGCATCGATCGCCACCCCCGTCACCACCCAAAACGGCGCGCCAAGCCCGATCGCGTCCGCCGACAGCGCCAGCGCCTCGGCGGGCATCACGACAAAGGTCGTCAGCGGGATCGCGACGATATTGGCCAGCGCGCCATAAAGCCCCGCCTTGTGGAAATGGAACAACCCGATCGGGATCAGCGCCGCCTCGACGACGATGCCGGTGACCAGCAGCGCGACCGCCTGCCGGCCGAGCCGGGCGACCAACCCCTCCTCGCGCGGCGCGAGCCAGGCGCGCAACGGCCCCGCCTCGCTCAAGGCGACGATGCTCGCGACGGCGGCGAAGGACAATTGAAAGCTCGGCCCCATCAACGCCTCGGGCCACAGCGCGAGCACGACCAGCGCGCCGCTCGCGACCAGCCGCAGCGTCAGCGCCTCGCGCCCGAGCGCGAGCGCGGCCAGCACCAGCAGCGCCGCGACGCACGAGCGCACCGTCGGCACCTCCGCGCCGGTGAGCAGCGTATAGCCGATCGCCGCGACCGCCGCCGCGCCCGCCGCGATCAGCCGCAGCCGCAGGTGCAGCGCCGCCCAGGGCCAGAGCGCGAGCAGCCGTTCGACGAGCAGCATCACCGCGCCGACCACGGCGGTGATGTGAAGGCCGCTCACCGACAGCAGATGCGCGAGCCCCGCGCGCCGCATCGCCTCGGCATCGTCGAGCGCGATCGCGCCCTGATCACCGGTCGCGAGCGCGGCGGCGACCCCGCCCGCGCTCCCCGGCAGCTTTTCGCGGATATGCACGGCGAGGCCGGTGCGCAGGGTTCCCTGCCCGCCTCCGGGGGCGAGCAGCGCGACCGGCGCCAGCCCTCGTCCGGTCGCCCCAATGCCCGCGAACCAGGCGACGCGCGCATAATCATAGGCGCCGGGCACCGCGGGCGGCGGCGGCGGCAACAGCCGCGCGCGCAGCCGCAGCCGGGCGCCCTCACCCAGCCCCGCCGGGGCATCCTCGACCGCGAGATTGAGCCGCACGCGCGCCGGCACCGCGTCCGCCGCTGGCGCCAACTGCTCGATCCGCAGCGTGAGCCGGACCAGACCGCGCGGCGGCAAGGGCTCGACGCGCTCGACCCGCGCGGTGAGCGTCGCCACCAGCGGCCGCATCAGTACCGGCGCCGCGACCCGCTCGGCGCGCGCCCACACCAGCGCGAGCCCGGCGGCGGCGAGGCCGCAGGCGATCGCCCCGCCCCGCGCCGCGCGGCCGCCCGCCTGCACCGCCCAGCACCCCGCGCCGAGCCCCGCGATCAGCAGCAGCGCGAGCGTCCAGCCGCGCGGATCGGGCAACGCGAACCACAAGGCGATCCCCGCCCCCAGCGCGACGGGCGTCCACAGGAACAGGCGGTCGGCCTCCGCCTCCAGCCGCCGTTCCAGCCCGAGGCGCCACCGCGCGATGGCGGCGATTTGAAGCGCGGGAAAGCCCGTGCTAGAGCGCGCCGCGCCGGTTCCGGCCATTGTTTTTCTTCAGTTGGAGCAGCCGCGCTTGGCCGCCGATCCTCAGACCGTCGTCACCCGTTTCGCCCCGTCGCCCACCGGGTTCCTGCACATTGGCGGCGCCCGCACCGCTTTGTTCAACTGGCTGTTCGCCCGCAGGCATGGCGGCAAGTTCCTGCTGCGGATCGAGGATACCGACCGCGTCCGATCGACCGACGCGGCGATCGCCGCGATCCTCGACGGGATGCAGTGGCTCGGCCTCGATTGGGACGGGCCGGAGACCTATCAATTCGCCCGCGCCGAGCGCCATGCCGAAGTCGCGCATCAGCTGCTCGCGAGCGGCCACGCCTATAAATGCTTCGCGACCCCCGAGGAGCTGACCGCTTTGCGCGAGGCGCAGGCGGCCGCCAAGCAGCCGATCCGCTATGATGGCCGCTGGCGCGATCGCGATCCGGCCGAAGGCGGCGACAAGCCCTTCGTCGTGCGCCTGAAAGCGCCGCGCGAAGGGGCGACGACGATCGCCGACCGCGTCCAAGGTGACGTCACCGTCCAGAATAGCGAGATCGACGATTTCGTCCTGCTCCGTTCCGATGGCACGCCCACCTATATGCTCGCGGTCGTGGTCGACGATCACGACATGGGCGTGACGCATGTCATTCGCGGTGATGATCACCTGAACAACGCGTTTCGCCAACTCCCCATCATCAAGGCGATGGGCTGGCCCGAGCCGGTCTATGCCCATGTACCGATGATTCACGGGCAGGACGGCGGCAAGATGTCGAAGCGGCACGGCGCGGTGGGGGTGGACAGCTACCGCGACGAGCTCGGGATCCTGCCCGAGGCGCTGTTCAACTATCTGCTCCGGCTCGGCTGGGGGCATGGCGATGCCGAGATCATCAGCCGCGAACAGGCGATCAAATGGTTCGCGCTGGAAGGTGTCGGCCGCAGCCCGGCGCGGTTCGATCTGAAGAAGCTCGAAAACCTCAACGGCCATTATCTGCGCGAGGCGGGTGATGCCCGGCTCGCCGCGCTGGTCGCCGATCGGCTGCCGTTCAAGCCCGATGCGGTGCAGCAGGGATTGCTGCAGCGCGCGATGCCCGCGCTGAAACCCCGCGCCGCCAATCTGAACGAGCTCGCCAGCGGCACCGCTTTCCTGTTCGCCCAGCGGCCGCTGCCGCTCGACGAGGACGCCGCCAAGCTGCTCGACGGCCCGGCGCGCGGCCTGCTCGCCCAGGCCCATGCCGCGCTTGACGCGGTTGCGGCATGGGATACGTCAAATCTGGAAGACGCGGTGCGTAACGTCGCCGAAACCGCCGGCGTAAAGCTGGGGCAAGTCGCGCAGCCGCTGCGGGCGGCGCTGACGGGCCGCAAGACCTCGCCCGGAATTTTCGACGTGCTCGAACTGCTCGGGCGCGACGAAAGCCTGGGGCGCATCGCCGATCAACTGGCCGAGCCGGCCGCCGAGACCAAGAAGGAGCAGGACGCATGACCGAAACCGCCAAGCTCACCGCCGCAGGCGCCGACCATGATTATGCGGTGCGCGCCGGTACGATCGGCCCCAAAGTCATCGATATCAGGAAGCTCTATGCCCAAACGGGCATGTTCACTTTCGATCCCGGCTTCACCTCCACCGCGAGCTGCGAATCGGGGCTGACCTATATCGATGGCGACGAGGGCGTGCTGCTCCACCGCGGCTATCCGATCGGCCAGCTCGCCGAACATTCGAACTTCATGGAAGTCTGCTACCTGCTGCTGAACGGCGAGCTGCCCAGCCAGGACGAGCTCGACAGCTTCACCCACACCATTACCCGCCACACGATGCTGCACGAGCAGCTTGCGACCTTCTATCGCGGTTTCCGGCGTGATGCGCACCCGATGGCGGTGATGTGCGGCGTGGTCGGCGCACTTTCCGCCTTCTATCACGATTCGACCGACATCACCGATCCGCGCCAGCGGATGATCGCGAGCCACCGGCTGATCGCCAAGATGCCGACGATCGCGGCGATGGCGTATAAATATTCGATCGGCCAGCCCTTCCTCTATCCCAAGAACTCGCTGAGCTACACCGGCAATTTCCTGCGGATGACCTTCGGCGTGCCGGCCGAGGAATATGAGGTGAACCCCGTCGTCGAGCGCGCGCTCGATCGCATCTTCATCCTCCACGCCGATCACGAGCAGAATGCGTCGACCTCGACCGTGCGGCTGGCGGGTTCGTCGGGGGCCAATCCGTTCGCGTGCATCGCGGCGGGCATCGCCTGCCTGTGGGGGCCGGCGCATGGCGGCGCGAACGAGGCGGCGCTCAACATGCTGCGCGAGATCGGCACCCCCGATCGCATCCCGCATTATATCGAGCGCGCCAAGGACAAGAATGATCCCTTCCGCCTGATGGGCTTCGGTCACCGGGTGTACAAGAATTACGATCCGCGCGCGACGGTGATGCAGCAGACGGTGCGGGAAGTTTTCGAGTCGCTGGGCGTGACCGACCCCGTGTTCGAAACCGCGCTGCGGCTCGAGGAGATCGCGCTGAAGGACGATTACTTCATCGAGAAGAAGCTGTTCCCCAATGTCGACTTCTATTCGGGCGTGATCCTGTCGGCGATCGGCTTCCCGACGACGATGTTCACCGCCCTGTTCGCGCTCGCCCGCACGGTGGGCTGGGTCGCGCAGTGGAACGAGATGATCGCCGATCCCGAACAGAAGATCGGCCGCCCGCGCCAGCTCTACACCGGGCCGGTGCAGCGCGATTATGTGCCGCTCAGCAAGCGCTGAGCGATGAAGCGCGCCCTCGCGATCCTCGGCGTGCTGATGATCGCGATGGGCTCGCTCTGGGTGTGCCAGGGGCTCGGCTGGGTCCATTGGCCGCCCGAAAGCTTCATGCTCGATCAGCGGCCCTGGGCGTGGCGCGGGGGTGTGGTGGTGGTGGTTGGGGTAGGCCTCATCCTTTGGGCGCGGCGGCGATAACGCTGCTGGCTAGGAGCTACCGCCCCGGACACCGTTCGCGCTGAGCTTGTCGAAGCGCGGTTCTGCGTTCTCTACGATCGAAGAAAAACGACCGTGCTTCGACAAGCTCAGCACGAACGGGAGAAAGTGACGATATTCGCTCATAACCTGTTCAATAATGGAAACGGCACTGCGCGATTTCGAGCGACTGCTCCGGCGCCCGCCCCGCGACGCGATAGATCAGCCGGTCCTCGGATGTCAGTCGACGCGACCACCAGCCGGCCAAATCGCCCTTGAGCGGCTCGGGCTTGCCCTTCCCCTTGAACGGCGTGCGGCGGCATTCATCGATGAGTTGGTTGAGCTTACCCAGGATTTTGGGATCGGCGTCGATCCAGTAAAGATAATCGTCCCAAGCGCCGTCCGAGAAGACCAGCTTCACGCGCGCGTCGGCTCGATCAACGTCCGCTCGGTCCCCTTGCCCGCGTCGAGTTGCGCGATCGACTCGCGCAGCGCACGGGCATTGGCGGGCGTCGAGAGCAGGTGCAGCGTCTCCCCGATCGCGTTCCAGCGATCGAGCGACACGATCACCGCCGGCTTGCCATTCTTGCGGGTGACGACGACTTCCTCGTGATCCTCGACGACGCGATCAAGCACATCCTTCAGCCGCGCGCGCGCATCGGTATATGACACTACTTCCATGCGGGGGCCTCCATTGCCTCGCCCGCAATATGTACTGTCACCTGTACAGCTGCAAGGGGCCGCCAGTGCGCTGCGGCCAGAAGGTAAACCGCGCCCCGCTGGTGCTTGCGCATCATCATGCGCTGCCTTAACTTTTCAGCATGCTTGGGCCATTGCTGCTTTCGCTCGTCCTGCCCGCAGATGACACCGCGTCAATCACGTGCGTTCCCGTCGGAACCAAAGCAGCAAGCGCGACTCCGTCGGCGATCGAAGAGCACCGACGGCTCCGCACAGCAATTGGCGAGCCGATGCCGCAAGCGCGCGAGATGATCATGCTTTTGGGCAGGGGCGGCCATCTTATCACGTACGAATACAGCATCGTCCTTGCGCGCCGCTCGGGAGGCGCCTGGCACGGCACAGCGGTCGGGCGGAGCCGCATTTGGATTGACGACGCCCCGTATGAGCCAATGCAGCGGATCGAATGGTTTTTAGATCGGGGCGCAGGCCGCAAGCTTGATGCGGCGCTGCACAGACGCTGCCCGGCCGTGCCGCCCGCCGCGGCAATCAAACCCACAGAGCCGCCGCCGCTGGGAAAAATTTCGGAGCGCGTCGATGTCGTCAGCGCTGGCCGTTCGCAATGGACTTTCGACGCCGACGCTGCCGAGCCGTTGGTGAAATTGATACGCCCCCCCCGAGCCGCCGAACAACCAATCGCCCGCTACCGCCCCGGCAACCAGAAGCTAAACCGCGCCCCCTGCCCCGGCGCGCTGTCCACCGTCAGGTCGCCGCCCATCGCGCGCGCCAGGCGGCGGGCGATGTAGAGGCCAAGGCCGCTGCCGCCGGGCTCGCTCTTGTCGACCCGCTCGAACTTTTCGAAGATGCGGGCCTGGTCCTCGATCGCGATGCCCTTGCCCTGATCGGCGACCACGATCAGCGCGCGGCCTTCTTCCTGCTCGGCACGGACCCACACCATCGCGTCGGCGGGCGAATAACGCACCGCGTTGCCGATCAGGTTGACCATGATCTGTAACGCCCGCCGGAATTCGCCGGTCGCGGGGAGTGCCTCGTCGGCCGCGGGCTTGTCGATCCGCACCCGGCGCTCGGCGGCGCGCAGCTGAAGCAGTCCGGCGGCGCGGCGGGCGACATCGGCCAGATCGATTGCTTCGGCGGCGGGGCGGAAATCGGGGCGCTCGATCGCCTGGAGATCGACCAGATCGTCGACCAGGGCGAGCAGATGCCGCCCGGCCGAGGCGATATCGGCGGCGTAATCGGCATAATCCTGGCGCAGCGGGCCTTCGGCTTGGGCATGGATGCTGTCGGCATGGGCGATGATCCGCCCGAGCGGCGCGCGCAACGCGGCGTCGAGCCGTTCGGCGAACGCCGACGTCACCGGCGCGGCGGCGGGTGGCGCCAGCTCGCTCACCGCCCCCTCGATTCCCGCGAAGCCGCTCAGCGCATCGAGGCGGGGCGCCGCGCTGATGCGCAGCTTTACCCCCGTCCCGCGCAATTCGGCGGGCTGATCGACCAGCCGTTCGCGCATCGCGAGCGCGCCGAGCATGGGCACCGCGCCGTGCGCGTCCTCCTCCAGCCTGAACAGCCGGGTGAGCGGCTGGCCGAGCAGTGTCTTCAGATCGAGGCCATGGCGGGCGAGCGCATCGGCCGAAACGCTCGTCAATCGCAGGCTCGCGTCGGTCGCGAAGCGCCAGCTGCCCTCGGCGGCGACGAAATCGACCAGCCGTTCGGGCGCCGCCGCCGCTTCCCAGGGGCGACGCGGACGCCAGCCGGTAATCGCCAGCCGCACCCCCGCCACGGTCGGTTCGGCGCGGACCCACATGTCGATATCGTCTTCGCCCTCGGCCACCACCACCGCGCGGCTGACGAGCACCCCCAGCCGCTGCGCGAGGCGCGCCAGTCGCGCCAGTGCCGGCACCGCGAGCGGCGCGCCGACCACGCCACCGGCGCGATCGTTGAGCGCGCTCAGCCGGTCATCGGCCTGCACCAGCCGACCCTGCGGGTCGATCAGGCCGCGCACGATCGGCAAGGCGGGATCAATCAGGTTCATGCAAGCGCCCTTGCCAGCCGCACCAGGCTCGCGCGGAAATCGGGATGCAGCGCGAGCGGCGCGAGCGCGGCGCGGGCGTCGGCGGGTGGGATCGCGAGGATCGCGGGCAGCTGATCGGCGAACGCCTCCAGATCGCGCGCCGGCTCGCTATCGGCGAGCGCGAGCCCGATCCGCGCGATCGCCGGGCGCGCCAGCCCCGCCGCGCGCAGGGCCAGCCACAAGCGATCGGGCACGGGATCGAGCAACACGTCACGAACAATGTCATAATCCAGGCCCAACGCTTGCGCGAGCAAGGCGATGGCGAGCGCGACACGGCGATCGCACAATGCCTCGACCAGCAGCGCGCCCAGTTCGGTCGCGGGCGGAGCGAGCGCGACCGCGAGCCGCATCGCTACCGCCTCCAGCCGCTCGCCCTCGTCATGCTCGGCGAGCACGCCGAGCGCGGCATCGCTAAGCGCGGCGTCGATCCGGGCTTGCTCGGTCCAGGGCCGCGGTGACAATTCGGCGCGGAGCACGGCGGCAGCGGCCCATACCAGCTGATGATGGCATTCAGCCGGCAGATCGCTGTGCTGCGGCTTGGCGAGACCGTCGCGGCGCTTTGCCTCGGCCACCATCAAGGCGCTGGCGAGATTGGCGACGGCGGGGTCGGGATGTTCGACCAGGCGGACGATCAGACTCGGCCGATCGGCCCCCTCGGGCGCGGCGGTGACGAGGGTGTCGGCGAGCGCCGCCTGGCGCGCGCGGCCGATCATCTCGCGCATCAGCCCGCGATCGGCGAGCATCCCGGCGGCGGCGAGCGTCGTGTGGACGCTCGACCCACGCTGTTCCACGGCGAGCGCGAGTTCCCCCGCGCCACGCTCCGCCAGCAGGCGGCTCGTCCCCTGGCGCAGCGCGCGCTCGATCAGGCCGCACTGCCCGGCGAAATTTTCATGTACCAAGGCGCGGGTACGCTCGCTCAAGCGCCAGGCATCGGGCAAGCCGAGATCGTCGATCGCGGCGGCAAGGCGGCGATCGGCGCTTACGTCATCGCCTGCCCCGCGCGCGAGCAAACGGCCGGCGTTCGCGCGAACGCCCTCGTCGATGTCGCCTTGATCGACCGACATGCCAAACGGCCTAGGGAAACAAGATTAAATTCAGGCTAAGCCTTTTCGCGCCCCGCCTCAATGGCCGCCGCCAGCGCCGCGCCGGCATAGACCGCCGCCGCAAGCAAGCCAGCAAGCGTCTGGCCGGCGGCGACGAACGGCAGCAGCACCAGCGGATAGGCGGCCGGGCTCGGCCACCAGCGCCGCCGGCGCTCGGGCGGCGTCGCGCGTTCGAGCAGTGCCCCCAGGCCAATCAGCGCGGCGGCGGCGATCGGACCGCTCGCGGTCGCATCGGCGCGCCACAGGCCAAGCCCGAGCAGCACCGCTCCGGCGCCACTGGCGATCACCGCGCCAAGCCGCACCGCGCCCGCCAGCCGCAGCTCGTCGCGCAGCCAGGCGAGCGCGCCGCCAAGCGCCCAGCCGATATGCGCGAGGGCGACCAGCGCCAGCCCCGCGCTCGCCCAGCCCATCGCGAGCAACGCCAGGCCGATCAAGGTCAACACCACGCTCGCGCCAGCGACCGTCGCGCTCGTCACCGCCCGTGGCAACACCAGTGGCAACAGCGCTCGAGCGAGCGGCGCGACCACTAGCCGGTCAGCCCAGGTGACGCGCCCCCCGAGTTCGGCGCCGACCACCGCTTGGTTGCGCGCCTGCAGCGGCGCCGCGCTCGCCTCGATCCCATGGCTCGCCCGCGCCGCGCCGCCGGGTAGCGTGATCAGCTCCGGGCGCGCTTGCGCCGCGACGCGCAGCAACGTGGATTGAAAATCATAATCGGCCGGCAGGCGCGCGACATCGGCGAGGCGGCGCACGCTCACCCGCGCCATGCCGGCCCAGATCGCGTCACGCCCGACGCGCTCTAGCCCTGGCAGCGCATCCGCGTCGCTCGTCACGAGCAACGCGTCGCCTTGCGCGGCGGCAAGCGGCGCGATCGTTTCGGCGGTCGTCACCAGGCCGTCGGCCATCACCAGCAGTTCGGCGAGCGGATGCAGCTTCGCCACCGCCTCGCTCGCACCGCGCACCGCGTCGATCGCGATGCCGTGGCGCGCCATGCGGTTCACCGCGCCGAGCAGTTCGGGGGTGAGCCGTTCGACCACCACCACGATCTGCCCCGCGCCCGCGCCGGCGAGCAGCCGCGCTTGGAACTCGATCAGGCTGTGCCCGCCAAAGGGCAGCGTCGCGACCAGCGTTTCGGGGCTGTCGTCGGCATCGGCAATCGCGAAAAGGAGACCGGCAAGCATTGGCGAGGGGCTTAAGCGAGCACGCGCCGCTTGGCAAAGCCCCGTTGGCGCGAATGCCCTAGAAGCGGGTCAGCGCCCGCTCGACCCGCGCCACCAAGCGCATATCATGCGGCGCGGCGGCGACTTCCTCCGCGAGTGCCATCAGCCGCACCGCGCCGAAGCTGGCGGCGAGACCCTTCAGCCGTAGCCCCGCGCCGCGCCACGCCTCCGCGCTTTCGGCGGCGCGCAGGCTGGCGATGCAGCGCTCGGCGCTTTCGATGAACGCGCGGCGCAGTTCGGTGATCAGCTGCGGGTCTTCGCCCACCGCCGCCGCCAAGGTCGCGTCGATTGCCCCGGGATCATAGGCCATGGCGGGACCGTAGTTCTCCAAGGTTAAGCGAAGGTTGCGAAAACTTTTGCGACCGGCGCTTTCGTGATACGCAGGCGGCATGGATGGGGGAACGAGGCTGGACCCGCGCTACGCGCCCGATGACGCACCCGACGACGGGGCCGAGGACGCGCTGCTGCTTGAAGATAGTTTCGAGGCGCTACCGCCCGCCGAAGCTTTCGCCCCCGATCCTCTCGCCCCGCTCGATCCGACACCGGCCGTGCGTCGCCGGCGCTGGGTGGTGCCATTGCTGGCCAGCCTGGCGGCGTTGGCCTGGCTTGGCACCGCGGTCGCTTTGCTCCGCCCGGTCCCGATCGCGGCGCTGACGGCGATCGAGCAGGTCGAATTGGTCGGCGCCTTGTGCGTGCCGCTCGCGCTGATCGCGCTCGTCTGGCTGATCGCGCAGCGCAACAGCCGGGTCGAAGCGCGGGGCTTCGCCGATATCGCCGCGACAATGCGCGCCGAGGCCCAGGCGCTCGAGGCGAGCCTCGCCCGCGTCGCGGCGCAGCTGGCGGATGGGCAGCAACGCCTCGCCGCGCAAAACGCCGCGCTCCAGGCGATGGGCGATCAGGCCGCCGCGCGGCTAACCGCGACCAGCGACGGGATGGCCGAGCAGATCGCCCGCGCCGACACGCAGGCGCGCCAGCTGAGCGAGGCGGTGACCGGCGCCGAACGCCAGCTCGCCGGCTTGCTCGAAGCGCTTCCCCGCGCCGGGGCGACCGCGCAGACGATCACCCAGGCGATCGACGCCAGCGCCGCCGCCGCCGATGCGGCCAGCGGTCAACTCGCCGAACGATTCGCGCAATTGGGCGCCGAGGCGCGCGCGAGCGAAGCAGCGGCGCACGGCGCGCTCGAACGGTTGAGCGCGAACAGCGAAGCGCTCGACGCGATGGTGACGCAGGCGGTCACCCGGCTGGAGGGCGCGACCGACGCCAGCGCGCAGCGCGTGACCGGGCTGCTCGGACAAACCGCCGACGCGGTCGATCAGGCCCGCGCCGGGATCGCCGCGCAGGGCGAGGCGATGCTGCAATTGCTGAGCGCGCATCAAAGCGGGCTCGAGCGCGCCGGGCACGATGCGATCGACGCGCTCGCCGCGCGCATTGCCGAGGTGGACGCGGTGGTCGATCGCATGGCCGCCCGGCTCGCCGAACAGCGCCGTGCGGGCGACGCGCTCGCAACCGACCTCGATCGCCAATTCCAGGTGATCGAGGCGCGGGTGGGCGATTTCCATCGCAACGCGATCGAGCGCAACCAGACGCTCGCCGCCTCGATCAGCGCGCTGGGCGGCTCGGCGGAGGCGATGGGCGAGACGCTGCAAATCGGCGAACAGCTCGCGCGCAACACGATCAAGACCAGCGAGGATCTGCTGATCGCGCTCGACGCCGCCGCGCGCGAGATCGACGAGACCTTGCCCGAGGCGCTCGCGCGGCTCGACACGCGCGTCGCGGCCAGCCGCCAGGCGGTAAGCGCGGCCAAGCCCGAACTGCTCGCGCTCGTCACGGCGGCCGAAAGCACGCACGACGCGATCGAGGCGATCGCGCAGGTGATCCAGGGACAGCGCCGCACGCTCGATGAGCTGTCACGCCTGTTGAACGACGCGCTGGCGCAGGGCCGCGAGCGCGCCGAGGCGATCGGCGAGGCACTCGACGAAACCATCGGCCGCACCCAGGATTTCACCGGCCAGGCCGCGCCCCGGCTGATGGAGGCGCTGGTCAAGGTACGCGACTCGGCCGCGATCGCCGCCGATCGCGCCCGCGAAACACTGGGGGCGGTGATCCCCGAAGCGGCGGCGCTGATCGAGAACGCCAGCACCCAGGCGATGCAACGCGCGCTGGGGCAAAGCTTTGAGCGGCACCTCCAGGAATTGAGCCACGCCGCCGACAGCGCGGTCGGCGCGGCGCAGCGCGCGTCGGACCGGCTCGCCGAGCAATTGCTGACGATCGAAGGCGCCGCGCGCGAAGTCGATGCGCGGATCGAACAGGCTCGGGTCGAACGCGACCAGGCCGAGACCGAGAGTTTCGGACGCCGCTCCTCGGTGCTGATCGAAGCGCTCAATTCGGCGGCGATCGACATCGCCAAGGCCTTCTCGGCCGAAGTCACCGACAGCGCCTGGGCGGCCTATCTGAAGGGCGATCGTGGGGTGTTCACGCGCCGCGCGGTGCGCCTGCTCGAAGCGGGCGAGGCGCGCGAGGTGGCGCGGCTCTATGATCTCGACGCCGGTTTCCGCGATCAGGTGAACCGCTATATCCACGATTTCGAGGCGATGCTGCGCGTCGTGCTCGCTCAGCGCGATGGCGCGCCGATCGGGGTAACCCTGCTCTCGTCCGACATGGGCAAGCTCTACGTCGCGCTCGCGCAGGCGATCGAGCGGCTGCGGACTTAAGCGGCGGCTTCATCCCCGGCCGGGGCTCTCCCCGCCCGCATGAGGGAGGCGAGGCTCGCCCCTTCGGCGCCGAGGCCCCTCGCCGCGCCGTCGCGGTCCTCGGGGCGCTTCTTCTGATCGAGCTTCCACGCCCCGGTGAGCGCTTCGATCGTCATGCATACCCCGACGATGCCGTTCAGAAGCGCGGCGGTGAACTCAGCAGGCGCGTCCGATATCGACCAGGGATGCTCCCGCCCCGATTCATGGCGCCCCGTGAGCTTGTCGACGAGCGCCAGCAGCTCCGGCCCGGTCTCGACCAGCGCCATAGGCCCGCGCGCCTCGACCGCGACATAATTCCAGGTGGGCACTACCCTCCCCGTCTCGGCCTTGGAGGGATACCAGCCGGGCGAGATATAGGCATCGTCGAGCAGGAAGGAGGCGAGCGCTGTCGCCCCGGCGGCGATCGCGCGCCACTGCGGATTGGATCGGGCGAGATGCGCGATCAGCGTCTCGGCGCCAGCCTCGCCCGCCACCGCGAAGGGCAAATGGCTGATCATGATCTCGCCATCCAGCGCGGTGATCAGCGTCCCGAACGATCGCGCCGCGATCGCCGCCAGCAGCACCGATCGCCGCGTTTCCAGATAGGGTAGAGGAACGTACATCGTCATCGACCTCCGGCTGATCCCGCCCGGCCACCGGCCTGTCGCCGCCCTTTGTTTAAACTTTGGCCATGCCCCGCTTCAATGCCGCGGCCCCGCCCAGGTGAAGAAGTCGATCATCTGCGGGGTGACCCAGCCATAGCGGTAATTGAGCATGAACAGGCCGAACAAGATGCTCGCCACCACCGTTACCCGCAGGGCGATCCGCCAGGGGCGGAACTCGGCGGGCGCGCTGTCGGCCTGGCCGGGCACCTTGGGCACGCCCGCCTCATCAGCGGTGCGCACGCCAAAGGGCAGCACGATGAACACCGTGAACACCCAGAACAGGAAATAAATCGCGATCGCCGAGCCGATGGGCATGGCCGCGTTCCTACGCCTCGATCAGCAGCACGTCGACCACTGGCTTCTTCCCCGTCCATCGGGTCGCCACCCGACGCACGGCGAGCCGCACCTCCTCGCGCAGCTTCTCGCGGTCGCGTCCGCCGTCCAGCAACGCCTCGGTCGCCGCCGCCGCCGCTTCGGCGATAAACGGCTCGCGCTCCTCCTCCACCGGCACGCCGTTCAGCCGCAGCTGCGGCCGGCCGAGCACGCGCCCGCCCTTGCCGATCGCGGCGGCGACCGAAATCTGGCCGTTGATCGCGATCTTGCGGCGTTCGTTGATCGTGCCGCCATCGGCCGGCAGGATCACATCGCCATCGAGCACCAGCCGCCCGACCGGGGCATGGCCGATCTTGGCCGGCTTGCCGGGGGCAAGGCGGATGATTTCGCCATCGCGCTGCACCACTGCCTGGGGGATGCCGCACGCCTGGCCGAAGCGCGCCTGTTCCATCAGGTGGCGCATCTCGCCATGGACCGGCACCAGGATTTCGGGGCGTATCCAGCGATACATCGCCTCCAGCTCCGGCCGGCCGGGATGGCCCGAGACGTGAACATGGTGCTGGCGATCGGTGATCATCACCACCCCCTTTGCAGCCAGCTGGTTCATGATCCGCCCGATCGCGACCTCGTTGCCTGGGATTTGTTTGGACGAGAAGATCACCGTGTCGCCGGTGCCGAGCCGGATCGGGTGGCTGTCTCCCGCGATCCGGGCAAGTGCCGCGCGTTCCTCGCCCTGGCCGCCGGTCGCGATGATCAGCACCTGATTGGCGGGTAGCCGCATCGCCTGATCGACGTCAATCAACTCGGGCAGGTCGCGCAGATAGCCCGTCGCGCGCGAGACTTTCAGGATGCGGTCAAGCGAGCGGCCCGCGACACATAGCCGCCGCCCGCACGCCTCGGCGACCTCGGCCAGCGTCTTGAGCCGCGCGGCGTTGGAGGCGAAGGTCGTCACCAGCACGCGGCCGCGCGCCGCCGCCACCGCCTCAGTCAGCCCGGCGCGCACGCTTGCTTCGGAGCCCGAGGCTTCGGCGTTGAACACATTGGTCGAATCGCACACCAGCGCCAGCACGCCTGCATCGCCGATCGCCGTGAGCGTTTCGGGCGCCGCACCGGCAGTAAGCACCGGCGTCTCGTCGAGCTTCCAGTCGCCGGTGTGGAACACACGGCCGAGCGGGGTGTCGATCAGCAGCGCATTGCCCTCGGGGATCGAGTGCGCGACCGGTACGAAACGCAGGCCGAACGGCCCGAGCTGGAAATCCTCACCCGGGGCCACGACCTTCAACGTCACCCGCTGGCGATTGCCCTCCTCGTCGAGCTTGCCGGCGATCAGCCCGGCGGTGAAGGGCGAGGCATAGAGCGGCACGCCCAAATCCTCCGCCAGATAAGGCAGCGCGCCGATATGGTCTTCGTGCCCATGCGTCAGCACGATGCCGAGCAGATCGTCGATCCGCTCCTCGATGAAGCTCAGATCGGGCAGAATCAGGTCGATCCCCGGATAGGCCGGATCGGCGAAGGTGATGCCGCAATCGACCATGATCCATTTGCCCTGGCAGCCATAGAGATTGACGTTCATGCCAATCTCCCCCGATCCGCCAAGCGCCGCGAAAATCAGTTCATTCCCTGGTTTCAAGCTATTCTCTCTCAATCAAATTCGCACCACGGCGCCGGGCGGTCGTGACAGCATCTACTGCTATATCAAGTCCGGCGTAACGTCCGCCCGCCACCGCACCCGCGGGTCGAGGCGACGCCAGCATGACGGTGAGGCATGATGTCAAGCTAGCCCGATCGGGCCACTTCATGCCCCGATATGGGCGCGTTCCCACATCAGCGCCAGCCCTTGAATCGTGAGATCGGGCTCGATCGCGTCGAAGGCGGTAGTGTGCCGCTCGAACAGGATGGCGAGTCCGCCGGTCGCGATCACCTTGGCCGGGCGCCCGATTTCGGCCTTCAGCCGCGCGACCAGCCCCTCGATCATCGCGACATAGCCCCAATAGATGCCGATATGCATCTGGCTCACCGTGTCGCGGCCGATCACCTGGGTATCGTCGGGCGCCTCGATCGCGATGCGCGGCAGCTTGGCGGCGGCGGTGACGAGCGCGTCGAGCGAGAGGTTGATGCCCGGCGCGATGATGCCGCCCTTATAGGCGCCGTTGAAGTCGATGACTTCGAAAGTGGTGGCGGTGCCGAAGTCGATCACGATCAGATCGCCCGGGTGGCGGGCATGGGCGGCGATCGCGTTGACCGCGCGGTCGGCACCCAAGGAGGCGGGCTCCTTCACGTCGATCTCGAACCCCCATTCGATCGGCGGGTGACCAGCCACGAGCGGTTCGGTGTTGAAATATTTGCGCGCGAGCGTCTGCAGGTTGTGCAGCGCGCGCGGGACGACGGTGGCGATGATCACACCCGTCACCTGCTCACGCGCGAAGCCCTCCAGGGTGAGCAACTGGCTGAGCCAGACGGCATATTCATCCGCCGTGCGCCGGGCCTCGGTGGCGATGCGCCAGCGCGCGAGGATCTGCTGGTCCTTCACCAACGCGAACACCACATTGGTGTTGCCGGCATCGATCGCGAGCAGCATCGGAACCCCCTAAATCAGAAACACGTCGCCGGCGTGAATGACATGGCGACCGCCATCCGCCAAGCCGAGGATCAGCGCGCCGTCCGCATCGAGCCCGGCAAAGGCACCTTCGACCCCCCGCCCATCGGGCAGCGCGGCGGCGAGCGGCGTGCCTAGCGGGTGCGCGCGGACTTCCCAGGCTGCAACGATGGCGGAGAGCCCCTCCCCCCGCCACCGGACGAGCCAATGGGCGAAGCGTCTGGCGAGCGTGTCGACGAAGGCTTCGGGCGTCGGCGCGGAAGCATGGTCGGCGAGGCTTGTCACGGGACGGCCGAGATCATCGGGATGGTGAGCTAGGTTCACCCCGATGCCCACCACCACGGCGTCACCCGCGCGTTCGAGCAGAATGCCCGCGAGCTTGGCGCCACCCAGCAACAGATCGTTGGGCCATTTGAGCTGGAGAGCGTTCTCAAGCCGCTCCCCTGAAGAAGTGGTGCGCAATATGCCTGCAACCGCCTCGAACAGCGCCACGCCCGCCACCAGCGCGAGCCCCGGCGCCGCGGGATCGCTCGGCCGCAGCCGCACGAGCGTCGATCCATAAAAGTTGCCCGGCGGCGATACCCAGGCCCGACCCTGTCGCCCCCGCCCGGCCGTTTGGCGCTCGGCGCGGAGCCAGAAGCCTTCCTCTACCTGCCGCGCCAGCGCAAGCAGATCGGCGTTGGTCGAACCCGTCTCTACGACGGTGCGGATCGTCAGAACAAAGCCTTCGCCGCAGCGAGGCTCCACGCCGCCAGCGCCGGGATGGCGAGATAGCCAAGCGGCGACAGGAACGCGGTAGAAGCCGCGATCAGCCCGCCCTCGACCCCGCTCTCGACCGGCGCGAACGCAGGCGCGGGGTCATCGAAATACATCGTCTTGATGATCCGCAGATAATAATAGGCGCCCACCACCGACAGCGCGATGCCGATCGCGGCATAGAGGAACAGCCCCGCCTGCACCGCCGCCCAGAACACCGCGAACTTGGCGTAGAAGCCGAACAGCGGCGGGATACCGGCGAGCGAGAACATCATCACCGCGAGCGCAAAAGCCAGGTATGGCTTTGTGCGCGACAAGCCCGAAAGGCTCGCTACCTCCTCGATATGCCGCCCTTCGGCGTCCTTCATCTGCAGCACGATCAGGAAGCTGCCGAGCGTCATGACGATATAGATCGCCATATAGACGAGCACCGCCGACACGCCCTGCGGCGTGCCCGCCGCCAGCCCGATCAGCGCGAAGCCGACATTGTTGATCGAACTATATGCGAGCAGCCGCTTGATGTTCGATTGCCCGATCGCGCCGGCCGCGCCGAGCACGATCGAGGCGAGCGAGGCGAAGATCACGATCTGCCGCCATTCGAGCTGCGCCGGCCCCATTGCTTCCACCGCGACGCGCACCGTCAGCAGGATCGCCGCAACCTTCGGCGCCGAGCCGAAGAACGCCGTCACCGGGGTCGGCGCGCCTTCGTAAACGTCCGGCGTCCACATATGGAAAGGCACCGCGCTCATCTTGAAGGCGAGCCCGGCGAAGACGAATACCAGCCCGAACAACAGGCCCTTCGAATGATTGCCCGCATAGGCCGTTGCGATCGAGTCGAACAGGGTCGTGCCGCTGAAGCCATAGACCAGCGAGATGCCGTAGAGCAGGATGCCGCTCGCCAGCGCCCCGAGCACGAAATATTTGAGGCCCGCTTCCGCCGAGCGCGTATCCCGCCGCATGAAGCTCGCCAGCACATAAGCGGCGAGGCTCTGCAGCTCCAGCCCGACATAGAGCGTCAGCAGATCGCCCGCCGACACCATCATCCCCATGCCGACCGCCGAAAGCAGGATCAGCACCGGATATTCGGGGCGCAGATCATCGCCCGCCGTGCGCGCGAAAAACCCGGGCGCCATCAGGATCGCGACGGCGGCAGCACTATAGACCAGCACCTTGCCGAACACCGCGAAGGCATCGGCCTTGTACAGCCCGGCAAAGGCATCGCCCCCGGTCGACATGCCGAGCGCCACGCCCGCGCCGATCAGCACTGCGACCGACGCCCAGCCGATCGCCCGCGTGACGCCCTGCCCGCCCCAAGCGGCGACCATCATCAGCGCGATCGCGCCGATCGACAGCACCAGTTCGGGCAGGGTCATCAGAAGATTGGTTGCATAGCTCATCAATGCGTCTCCGCCGCCGCGAGCGTCGCGACGGGCTTGCCCGGCGTGGGGAGCGAGTCCCCGGCGGGCTTCACCGATTGCACTCGGGCGACCAGCTTGCCGACATCGCCACGCATCGGCGCCAGGAAGCTCTCGGGATAAACCCCCATCCACAGCACCGCGAGGCCGAGCGGCACCAGCATCGCCAGTTCGCGGCCCGACAGGTCCGGCATCAACCGCACATCCTGATGCTCCAGATCGCCAAACGCGACCCGCGCATAAAGGTACAGCATGTAGGCCGCGCCCAGAATGATGCCGGTGGTGCAGAGAAGCGCCGCCCAGGTTGAGACCTGATAGGTGCCGGCGAGCGACAGGAATTCACCAACGAACCCGCTCGTCCCCGGCAGCCCGATCGAGGCCATGGTGAACAGCAGGAAGAACACAGCATAGCGCGGCATGTTGATCGCGAGGCCGCCATAGCGCGCAATCTCGCGGGTGTGCAGCCGATCATAGATGATGCCGACGCACAGGAAGAGCGCACCCGAGACCAGCCCGTGGCTAAGCATCACGATCATCGCGCCCTCGATGCCCTGGCGATTGAAGGCGAACAGCCCGATCGTGACGATCGCCATATGCGCGACCGATGAATAGGCGATCAGCTTCTTCATGTCGTTCTGCACCAGCGCGACGAGGCTGGTGTAGATCACCGCGATCGCCGACAGCGTCAGGATCAGCCAGGTCAGCTCGGCCGAGGCCTGCGGGAACATCGGCACCGAGAAGCGCAGGAAGCCATAACCGCCAAGCTTCAGCAGCACGCCCGCCAGGATCACCGATCCCGCGGTCGGCGCCTGCACGTGCGCGTCGGGCAGCCAGGTGTGGACCGGCCACATCGGCATCTTCACCGCGAACGAGGCGAAGAAGGCGAGCCACAGCCAAGTCTGCGCCGCGACCGGGAAATCGTGCCGCAGCAGATCGGGGATGTAGCTCGTCCCCGCCTGCTGCGCCATGTAAAGCATGGCAATCAGCATCAGCAGCGATCCGAGCAGCGTATAGAGGAAGAACTTGTAGCTCGCGTAAATCCGGTTCGCGCCGCCCCAGATCCCGATGATCAGGAACATTGGGATCAGTCCGCCTTCGAAGAAGACGTAGAACAGGAACAGGTCCTGCGCGGCGAAGGTGCCGATCATCAGCACTTCGGTGAACAGGAACGCGGCCATGTATTCGGGCACGCGCGACGTGACCGACTCCCAGCTCGCCCCGATGCAGATCGGCATCAGGAACACGCTGAGCATGATCAGCATCAGCGCGAAGCCGTCGATCCCCAGCGCCCAGCCGAACTGGCCGAAAATCGGCGCCGAACGCTCGACGAACTGCCACTGCGCGCCGCCGATGTCGAAATTGGACCAGAGGAAAACGCCGAGTGCGAGATCGACCAACGTCGCCGCGAGCGCGAGCCAGCGCGCCCCCTTGGCGTCGAGGAACAGGCAGCCTGCCGCGGCGAGCGCGGGCACGAGCAGCATGATCGACAGGATGGGAAAACCGTTCATCGCCCCCTCAGCTCGCGATTGCCCAGGTGACCAGAGCGGTGAGCCCGATCAGCATGACGAAGGCATAAGTATAGAGATACCCCGATTGCAGGGCCGCCGCGCCCCGGCTGCCGCTCGCGACCACCGCCGCGACGCCATTGGGGCCGAAGCGATCGATCGTCTGCTCGTCGCCGCGCCGCCAGAAGAAGCGACCGATCGCGAAGGCCGGGCGGACGAACAGCCGGTCATAAAGCTCGTCGAAATACCATTTGTGCATCAGCCAGTTGTACAGCAGCCACGCGCCGTTCGCGGTCCGCCCCGGAAGCGAGGGATCGCGGATATAGGCCTGGAAGGCGCCCAACAGCCCGAGCAGCATCACGATCGCGGTGGAGAGCTTTACCCCGAGCGGCACTTCATGAGTCGCGTGCGCCAGATGCTCGTTGAAGGCGAGCGCGCCGCGCCAGAAATCCTTGCCCGCTTCCGGCTCGATGAACGCGCCGTGGAACACGAAGCCCGCGACCACCGCGCCAACCGAGAGCAGCCCGAGCGGCAGCAACATCGTCCAGGGGCTTTCATGCGGATGATAGCCGGCGGTGCCCTCATGGCCATGATCATGCGCGGCGTGGTGCGGATCGGGCTCATGCCCCGCATCTTCGTGCGCGACCTCGCCGTGATGCGCGACGGCGTGCGCCTCGCCATGATCGTGCGCGTGGGCGGCGTGCTGGATATGCTCGGACCCCGCCCAGCGCGGCTTGCCCCAGAAGGTGAGGAACATCAGCCGCCACGAATAGAAACTCGTCAACAGCGCGACGATGATCCCGGTGACCGCCGCGCCATGCCGGCCGGCCGCCCAGGCGCCCTCGATGATCGCGTCCTTCGAGTGGAAGCCAGCAAAGCCGATCGCAAGCTCATTGCCGAACACCGCCGGAATGCCGACGCCGGTGATCGCCAGCGTTCCCATCATCATCGCCCAGAAGGTGAGCGGGATGTGTTTCCGCAGGCCGCCATAATAGCGCATATCCTGCTCATGGTGCATCGCATGGATCACCGATCCCGCGCCCAGGAACAGCAACGCCTTGAAGAAGGCGTGGGTGAACAGGTGGAACATCGCCGCGCCATAGGCACCCGTGCCGGCGGCGAAGAACATGTAGCCCAGCTGCGAGCAGGTCGAATAAGCGATCACCCGCTTGATGTCGGTCTGCACTAAGCCAACGGTCGCGGCGAAGAAGCAGGTCGCGGCGCCCACCGCCATCACCACGTCGAGCGCGATCGGGCTCGCATTGAACAAGGGCGACAGGCGGCAGACCATGAACACGCCCGCCGTCACCATCGTCGCAGCGTGGATCAGCGCGGAAACCGGCGTCGGCCCCTCCATCGCGTCGGGGAGCCAGGTGTGGAGGCCCAGCTGCGCCGACTTGCCCATCGCGCCGACGAACAGCAGCAGGCAGCAGACGGTCAGCGTGTCGGCGCGGAACCAGAGGAAACCGATCGTCGAACCGGCATGCTGCGGCACCGCCGCCAGGATTTCAGGGATCGAGATGGTGCCGAACACCAGATACACTGCGAAAATACCGAGCATGAAGCCCAGGTCACCGACGCGGTTGACGACGAACGCCTTGATCGCCGCCGCCTTCGCGCTCGGTTTCCTGAACCAGAAGCCGATCAGCAGATAGCTGGCGAGGCCCACGCCTTCCCAGCCGAAGAACAATTGCACGATGTTCTGCGCCGTCACCAGCATCAGCATCGCGAAGGTGAATAGCGAAAGGTAAGCGAAGAAGCGCGGCTGGTCCGGGTCCTCCGCCATATAACCCCAGCTATACAGATGGACGAGCGCCGAAACCGAAGTGATCACGACCAGCATCACCGCCGTCAGCGCATCGACGCGCAGCGCCCAGTCGATCACCATGCTGCCCGAATGAATCCAGGCGCCCACCGGCGTCACGCTCACCGCCGCCGCGCCTTGCAGAAACGGCACGAAAATCGACCAGCTGAGCGCTGCCGAGACGAACAGCGCCCCGGTCGTCACGCTCTTCGCCGCGACATTGCCGATCGCGCGGTTGCCGAGCCCGGCGATAAGCGACGCGAACAGCGGCAGGAAAACCAGAAGCAGGATGGAGGTGCCCACCTTTTACCCCTTCATCCGATTGATGTCGTCAACCGCGATCGTGCCGCGGCCACGGAAGAAGATCACCAGGATCGCCAGGCCGATCGCCGCTTCGCCCGCGGCGACCGTCAGCACGAACATCGCGAAAATCTGGCCGACCAGATCGCCCAGGAACGCGCTGAACGCGACGAAATTAATGTTCACCGCCAGCAGAATCAGCTCGATCGCCATCAGGATGACGATGATGTTCTTTCGATTGAGGAAAATGCCGAGCACGCCCATCGTGAAGAGGATCGCGGCGACGATTAGATAGTGAATGAGCCCGATCACAGCTCCACTCCCTGCCCCACGGGCTGGTTGACGTTGCGTACCGCCTCTTCCGGCCGGCGCGCGATCTGGCGGGCGATGTTCTGCGGCTTCACTCCCTGGCGCTTGCGGTGAGTGAGCACGATCGCGCCGATCATCGCGACCAGCAGCACCAGCCCCGCCGCTTCGAAGATGTACAGATAGCGGGAATAAAGCAGCTCGCCGACCGCCTCGATATTGGGCTTGCCCTGGGGCGTGGGCGCGATGCGGCGGCCAAGCGCGATCGGCCCGGTCTGCCAGGCACCGACCGCGATGAAAATCTCGATCGCGAGCGCTGCCGCGAGCGCGAGGCCCGGCCACAGATAGGCGTACACTCCGCGCCGCAGGTGGACGAAGTCGATATCGAGCATCATCACCACGAACAGGAACAGCACCGAGACGGCACCCACGTAAACGATCACCAGCAGCATGGCGATGAACTCGGCGCCGACCAGCACCATCAGCCCGGCGGCGTTGAAGAAAGCGAAGATCAGCCACAGCACCGAATGCACCGGGTTGCGCGAGGCGATCGTCATCGCGCCGGAAAGCAGCGTGATGCCGGCAAAGAGGTAGAAGGCGAAGACCTGGATCAAGTTTTAGGCCCCTGTTTCCGGCATCGCCTGGGCCGCATAAGCGCCCGGGCAGCGGCGGCGCGATCGGCCACCGGCGTTCTTTGAATCAATGTTGCGGCGGCTTTAGCGGTAGGGCGCATCGGCGGCAAGATTGGCCGCCAGCACGCTTTCCCAGCGATCGCCGTTATCGAGCAGCTTGGCCTTGTCGTAGATCAGCTCCTCACGCGTTTCGGTCGAAAATTCGAAATTCGGCCCCTCGACGATCGCATCGACCGGGCAGGCTTCCTGGCAGAAGCCGCAATAGATGCACTTGGTCATATCGATGTCGTAGCGCGTGGTGCGCCGGCTACCGTCAGCGCGCGGCTCGGCCTCGATCGTGATCGCCTGCGCCGGGCAGATCGCCTCGCACAGCTTGCACGCGATGCAGCGTTCCTCGCCATTGGGATAGCGGCGCAGCGCGTGTTCGCCGCGGAAGCGCGGGGAGATGGGGTTCTTCTCGAACGGATAGTTGATCGTCGCCTTGGGCTTGAAGAAATAGCTCAAGGTCAGCGCGTGGGCCTTCAGGAATTCCCAGAGGGTGAAGGCCTTGAGGGTTTGGGCGAAGTTCATTTGATTCATTCCCCAACGCGGCCGGTGCGGACTGAACATGTCGCCGTGTCGTCTCCACTCATAGGTATATGGCCGCCAGAAACCCAATATTCGTTTACCATCGTCGCTTCGTCGGAATGCGTTTCGTCCAGATTCAGAGTGATTCTTTCCTCTAAAGATCGATTCCTCGAACCCAGCTCAATCTTTTGACCGTGAAATCGACCTGCCCAGCGGCGCTTGCTCTGGCTTCCATTGGGCCAGATGACAACAACGTCACGCAGGCGATCACGGCTATACTCAAAACTAATGACATATGGCAGCCGGGCTCGTCCCGGATCAGCCGGGGTGCAGATGAGGGTCATGAACGAGTTGGCGCTCGCCGCAAGCAAGGTCCCAATCATGCGGGCACTCCCACACGCACGAGCATCAGATAGCCCGAGACAAGGAACAGGAAGACGAGGCTCAGCGGTAGGAAGACTTTCCATCCCAGCCGCATCAGCTGGTCATAGCGGTAGCGCGGCACCGTCGCCTTCACCCAGCTGAACAGGAAGAAGAACACCCAGATCTTGGCGAACAGCCAAAGGATGTTGAGCCCCCAGGGCAGATCGAGGAAGGGCAGGTTGAGCGGCGGCAGCCAGCCGCCCCAGAACAGGATGGCGTTGAGCGCGCACATCAGGATGACGTTGGCGTACTCGCCGAGCCAGAACAGCGCGAAGCTCATCGACGAATATTCGGTCTGGAAGCCGGCGACGAGTTCGCTCTCCGCCTCGGTCAGGTCGAACGGGGCGCGCGCGGTCTCGGCCATCGAGCTGATGAAGAACACCACCGCCATCGGGAAGAGCAGCGGGTTAAAGCCGAAGCCGTTGAGCAGCCCGAAAATATGCCCCTGCTGTTTGTCGACGATGGTCGAAAGGTTGAAGCTCCCCGCCCACAGCACCACCGAAATCAGCACGAAGCCGATCGCGACTTCGTACGACACCATCTGCGCCGATGCCCGCAAGGCGCTGTAGAACGGGTATTTCGAATTGCTCGACCAGCCGGCGATGATGATGCCGTACACCCCCAGCGACGAGGCGGCGAGCACATAGAGCAGTCCGACGTTGATGTTCGCCAGCACCACCCCTGGCGCGAACGGGATCACCGCCCACACGATCAGCGCGACCGTAAAGGTGATGATCGGCGCCATCAGGAACAGGCCCTTGTTGGCGCTCGCCGGGATGATCGTTTCCTGGAGGAACACCTTGATCCCGTCCGCGAAGGACTGGAGCAACCCGAACGGGCCGACGACGTTCGGGCCCTTGCGCAGCGCGATCGCCGCCCAGATCTTGCGGTCGGCATAAATGATCATCGCGACCGCGAGCATCACCGGGAAGGCGATGACGAGAATGTCGATCAGGGTCCACAGGAACCACGACCAGCCATAGCCGAGATAAGCTTCCGTCCAGCGCGTCACTCCGCCGCCTCCGCAAAATCTTCGCCGTGGATCAGCTCGGCCGAACAGCGCTGCATCGTCGGGCTAGCGCGGCAAATGGCGTTGGTGAGGTAAAAATCGGCGATCGGGTAGCGCTCGATCACCCCGCTCGCCTCGGCGGGCAGCGCGGGCGGGTTCCACTCGAACCGCGCGAGGCCAAGCTCGCCCAGCGCCGGCACGTCCGCCGTCATCTGCGCCCGCACTTCGTCGAGCGTGTCGAACGGCAGCGTGTGGCCGAGCCGCTGGGAAAGCGCCCGGAAGATCGTCCAATCCTCGCGCGCGTCGCCGGGGGCAAACACCGCCCGCTCGCCGCGCTGCACGCGCCCTTCCAGATTGACCCAGGTGCCCGATTTCTCGGCATAGCTCGCGGCCGGCAGAATGATGTCGGCGGCCGCCGCGCCCTTGTCGCCATGATGGCCGACATAGACCTTCACGCTGCCCGCGAACCTGCTGAAATCGACCTCATCGGCGCCGAGGAAGAACACCAGCTTCGGTGCCGCCGCGACGATATCAGCGATCCCACCCGCTTGCGCGTAGCCGAGCATCAGGCCGCCCATCCGCGCCGCCACCATATGCACCGTGTTGAACCCGTTCCAGCCCTCACGCACCAGATTGAAGCGCTGCGCGAAGGCGAGCGCCGCACCCAATCCGGCCTTCAGCGCCGCGCCACCGACGATCACCATCGGCCGTTCGGCCTTGCCGAACGCCTCGGTCACCGCGTCGGGCAGGCTCGCCAACACGGCGAGATCATTGCCCAGCCACTGGACCTTATAGGTGAGATCGACCTCGGGGCCGATCGCGAACACCTTCGCGCCGCGCTTGATCGCCTTGCGCACGCGCGTGTTCACCAGCGGCGCTTCCCAGCGCAAATTGGTGCCGACCAGCAGGATCGCGTCGGCCTCTTCCGTGCCCGCGATCGTGGTATTGAAATTGAGCGCGCTGATCGAGCTGGCATCATAATCCAGCCCGGTCTGTCGCCCTTCCAGCAGCGACGAGCCGAGCGCCTTCAGCAGCGCCTTGGCCGCGAACATCGTCTCGCAATCGACCAGATCGCCCGCCACCGCGGCGACCGAGCCGCCCGCCTCGACCGCCGCGATCGCGTCAAACGCCTCGTCCCAGCTGGCCGGCTGGAGCTTGCCGTCCTTCCGCACGAACGGCCGGTCGAGCCGCTTGCGCACCAGCCCGTCCACGGCGTGGCGCGTCTTGTCGGTCGCCCATTCCTCGTTCACGTCGTCGTTGATGACGGGCAGGCAGCGCAACACCTGACGGCCCCGGCTGTCGAGCCGGATATTGGTGCCGACCGCGTCCATCACGTCGATCGTCAGCGTCTTTTTCAGCTCCCAAGGCCGAGCCTCGAAGGCATAGGGTTTCGAGGTGAGCGCACCCACCGGGCACAGATCGACAATATTGCCCGAAAGCTCGCTGGTTACGGCGTGCTCCAGGTAGCTGGTGATCTGCATATTCTCGCCGCGATAGATCGCGCCGATTTCCTCGACACCCGCGACTTCCTCGGCGAAGCGGACGCAGCGGGTGCATTGGATGCAGCGGGTCATCACCGTTTTCACGATGGGACCCATATATTTCTCGGTCACCGCGCGCTTGTTCTCGGTGTAGCGGCTGGCGCCCCGGCCATAGGCGACCGACTGATCCTGCAGATCGCACTCGCCGCCCTGGTCGCAGATTGGACAATCGAGCGGGTGGTTGATGAGCAGGAACTCCATCACCCCTTCGCGCGCGTTCTTCACCATCGGCGTGTTGGTGAAGATTTCCTGATTGTCGGCCGCCGGCAGCGCGCACGAAGCCTGCGGCTTGGGCGGCCCCGGCTTCACCTCGACGAGGCACATGCGGCAATTGCCGGCAATCGACAGGCGTTCGTGATAGCAGAAGCGAGGAATTTCCTTACCTGCCGCCTCGCACGCCTGCATTACCGTGGCGCCGGCGGGGACCTCGACTTCGATCCCATCGACTTTGAGCTTAGGCATTTTTCTGCCTCTTTTCGTTCAAGACTGCCTCAATGCGCCGCAAAAGCGCGACCTGAAGCAAGATCATCGCAAGCGTGCCGACAATCGGCAGCAGAAAACCTACCCAGATAACACCAGCACCGAAGGTCACTCCGCCGCCTCCGCCATCGGCGCCACGCCCTTACGTTCGGCGATCCGCCGTTCCACCTCGGGGCGGAAGTGGCGCAAAAGGCCCTGGATCGGCCAGGCGGCCGCATCGCCCAGCGCGCAGATGGTGTGGCCTTCAACCTGCTTGGTCACCTGATAGAGTGTGTCGATCTCGCTCACCTCGGCATCGCCGGTGCGCAGCCGCTCCATCACCCGCCACATCCAGCCGGTGCCCTCGCGGCACGGGGTGCATTGGCCGCAGCTTTCATGCTTGTAGAAATAGCTCAAGCGGCTGATCGCTCGGACGATATCGGTCGACTTGTCCATCACGATCACGGCGGCGGTGCCGAGACCCGAGCCGAGCTTCTTCAACCCGTCGAAATCCATCGGGCAGTCGATGATCTGCTCGGCGGGCACCAATGGCACCGATGAGCCGCCCGGGATCACCGCGAGCAGATTGTCCCACCCGCCGCGAATGCCGCCGCAATGCTTTTCGATCAGCTCGCGGAAGGGAATGCTCATCGCCTCCTCGACCACGCACGGCTTGTTCACATGGCCGCTGATCTGGAACAGCTTGGTGCCCTTGTTATTTTCCGCGCCAAAGCTCGCGAACCATTCCGGCCCGCGCCGCAGGATGGTTGGCGCGACCGCGATCGATTCGACATTGTTCACGGTCGTCGGGCAGCCATAGAGCCCCGCCCCCGCCGGGAAGGGCGGCTTCAGCCGGGGCTGGCCCTTCTTGCCCTCCAGGCTTTCGAGCATCGCGGTTTCTTCGCCGCAGATATAGGCACCCGCGCCGCGATGAACGAACACATCGAAATCATAGCCGGAGCCACAGGCATTCTTGCCAAGGAAGCCCTTGGCATAGGCTTCCGCCACCGCGGCATAGAGCGTTTCCGCCTCGCGAATATATTCGCCGCGAATATAGATATAGGCCGCCCGCGCGCGCATCGCGAAGCCCGCGACCAGCGCGCCCTCGATCAGCTTGTGCGGATCGTGGCGGATGATCTCGCGGTCCTTGCAACTGCCAGGCTCGGACTCGTCGGCGTTGATGACGAGAAAGTTGGGCCGATCTTCGCGCGGGGTCTTCGGCATGAAGCTCCATTTGGTGCCGGTCGGGAACCCCGCCCCGCCGCGCCCGCGCAGGCCGCTCGCCTTGATCCGGTCGATGATCGCGTCCTGCCCGATTTCGAGCAGCGCTTTGGTGTTGTCCCAATCGCCGCGCTTCATCGCCGCGTCGATCGTCCAGGGCTGGAAGCCGTAGACGTTGGTGAAGATACGATCCTTGTCCGCCAGCATGGCCGTTAACGCCCCCGCCCCACGGCCCGCTCGATCAGCAGATAGGCGGCGACCGCCAGCCCGATCGCGACCGCGAGGATGATGAGGTTGAAAGCGAGCTTCAGCAGCGCGACGAGCACGAAGATCGCGAGCAACGCGACGCCGATGGCGATGATGATGTTCACGCCCATTCTCCCCGGTAATCGTGGTTCTCACCGACCATTGCCTGCAGCGAGGTCGGCCCGCCCTCGGGGCAGCTCGCCCGCCGCCCGATTTGCGAGCCCGCCGGCGGCGTCTCGCCGCGCGCCAGCGCCTGCAGGATCGCGGTGGTGCGATCATAGTCCAGGTCTTCGTAATTGTCGTCGTTGATCTGCACCATCGGCGCGTTGGCGCACGCCCCCAGGCACTCGACCTCGGTGAGGGTAAACAGCCCGTCGGGCGTGGTCTTGCCCTTGGCGAGGCCGTGATTCTTGCACGCCTTCATCACCTCGTCCGAGCCGGCGAGCATGCACGGCGTCGTGCCGCAGACCTGCACGTGATAGCGGCCAACCGGCGCCAGATTGAACATGGTGTAGAAGGTCGCGACCTCGAACACGCGGATATAGGGCAGCCCTAGCTCGCGCGCGACGAACTCGATCACCGGCACAGGCAGCCAGCCCTGGGTTTGAGTCTCCGCGCCGACCTGGCGCTGGGCGAGATCGAGAAACGGCAGGCTCGCCGATTGCTGGCGCCCCGCTGGATAGCGCGCGAGAATGGCGCGCGCCTTCTCGGCATTTTCGGGCGTCCAGGCGAAATCGCCCCAGCGCGCGCGGACTTCGGCTTCGTCGGGGATGTGGGGAGTGTCAGCCATCAAATCGTTTCCAGTGACTCGCGCGTCAGCTCGCTGGGATTGACGCCGGTATTGGGCTCGCCCTCGCGGTCCATGATCAGGATGTGACACTCGCCTTCGGCGAAGGGCCTGTGCTCGGTGCCCTTGGGGACGACGATCAGCTCGCCGGGCGTGAGCCGGCGGACCCCGTCGCGAAATTCGATGCCAAGCTCGCCCGAGACGACCAGGAACAGTTCATCGGTTTCGGCATGGGCGTGCCAGGTGAAATCGCCCTGTACCTTGGCCAAGCGGACTTCGTTGCCATTGTAATGCGCGACGATGCGCGGGTTCCAGTGATCGTGGAACTGCGCGAGCTTTTCAGAGAGCGCGACGATTCCCGGCGTTGCAGTCACCGGTCACACTCCCCGAACACGATGTCGAGCGCGCCCAGAATAGCCGTCGTGTCCGCCAGCATATGCCCACGCGACATGAAATCCATCGCCTGCAAGTGCGAGAAAGCCGTCGGCCTAATCTTGCAGCGATAGGGCTTATTCGATCCATCGCTCACCAGGTACACGCCGAACTCGCCCTTGGGGCTTTCGGTCGCGACATAGACTTCGCCGGCGGGGACGTGGAAGCCCTCGGTATAGAGCTTGAAGTGATGGATCAGCGCTTCCATCGACTGCTTCATCTCGCCACGCTTGGGCGGCACCACCTTGCGATCGAGGCTGGCGACCGGCCCCTCGGGCAGGTTCGCGAGGCACTGCTTGATGATCCGCGCCGACTGGCGGACCTCCTCGACGCGGACCATGAAGCGATCATAGCAATCGCCGCGCGTGCCCACCGGCACGTCGAACTCCATCGCGGCATAAGCGTCATAGGGCTGCGACTTGCGCAAATCCCAGGGGATGCCCGCGCCGCGGATCATCGGCCCCGAAAAGCCCCATTTGATCGCATCCTCGCGGCTCACCACCGCGATATCGACATTGCGCTGCTTGAAGATGCGGTTGTCGGCGACCAGGCTGATCGCGTCCTCGAACAGCTTGGGCAGGCGCGTGTCGAGCCAGTCACCAATGTCGCTCAGCACCTTGAGCGGCACATCCTGATGCACGCCGCCCGGGCGGAACCAGGCCGAGTGCATCCGCGCGCCCGAAATCCGCTCGAAGAAGTTAAGGCAGTCCTCGCGCAGCTCGAACAGCCACAGGTTCGGCGTCATCGCGCCGACGTCCATCACATGGCTGCCCAGGTTCAGCATGTGGTTGCTGATCCGCGTCAGCTCGGCGAACAGCACCCGCAAATACTGCGCGCGCGCCGGCACTTCCAGATCGAGCAGCTTCTCGACCGCGAGCACATAGCTATGCTCCATGCAGAGCGGCGAGCAATAATCGAGGCGATCGAAATAGGGCAAAGCCTGAAGATAGGTCTTGTACTCGATCAGCTTTTCGGTGCCGCGATGAAGCAGGCCGACATGCGGATCGAGCCGCTCGACGATCTCGCCGTCCAGCTCCATCACCAGCCGCAGCACGCCGTGCGCCGCCGGGTGCTGAGGGCCGAAATTGATCGTGTAATTCTGGATCGCGACCTCGCCCGTTTCGGGGTCGATCTCGACATTGTGCCGCAGCTGGTGTTCGCGCAAATCGGTCACTGGTTCTGCCCCTTGGACGGAACGACATCGGGATTGACGGGCGTGGGGCCGGCATGGGGATGCGGCTTGCCCGCGCCGCTCTGGGCGGTGCTTTCGGTGGTCTTCACCTCGGTCGGCGCGTCCTTGGGCGTCTGCGCGGCGTCGGCCTTGGTGACTTCATCTGCCTTTAGCGGGGTCGGTGCCCCCTTGGCCTCGGGCAGCTTGGCCTTTTCATCGCCCGGCAGCACATATTCGGCGCCTTCCCAGGGCGACGTGAAGTCGAAGGTGCGGAAATCCTGGGCGAGCTTCACCGGCTCATACACGACGCGCTTGGCTTCTTCCGAATAGCGCATCTCGACATAGCCGGTCAGCGGGAAGTCCTTGCGGAGCGGATGGCCGCGAAAGCCGTAATCGGTCAAAATACGGCGCAGATCGGTGTTGCCCGTGAACAGCACGCCGTACAAGTCATACACCTCGCGCTCGAGCCAGCCGGCGACCGGCCAGATGCCGGTTACCGAAGGCACAGGCTTTACCTCGTCGGTCATCACCCGCACCCGCAGGCGGTGGTTCCGAGTAAGCGAGAGCAGGTGATAGCAGACGTCGAACCGATCTTCGCGCTGCGGATAATCGGCGCCGGCGATCTCCATCAGCTGCTGATATTCCAGGCCGGGAGTATCGCGCAGCAGCGTCATCGCTTCGACCAGCCGCTCCCGGTCGATGTTCAGCGATACCTCACCCACCGCGTCGACCGCGTCGAGCAGCAGACCGCCGAGCGCGGCGCGCGCGGTGTCGATCACGCCTTCGTTGCTTGTGTAAGCGGGAGCAGGCGCCCTCACCGGTCCAGACTCCCCACCCGGCGGATTTTCCGCTGCAACTGCATCACGCCATAAAGCAAAGCCTCGGCGGTCGGGGGGCAGCCCGGGACGTAGATGTCGACCGGCACGATACGGTCGCAGCCGCGCACGACGCTGTAGCTATAGTGGTAATAGCCGCCGCCATTGGCGCACGACCCCATTGAAATAACATATTTCGGGTCCGACATCTGGTCGTACACCCGCCGCAGCGCCGGCGCCATCTTGTTGCAGAGCGTGCCCGCGACGATCATCACGTCCGACTGGCGCGGGCTCGCGCGCGGCGCGACGCCGAAGCGCTCCAGATCGTAGCGCGGCATGTTGACGTGGATCATCTCCACCGCGCAGCACGCGAGGCCAAAGGTCATCCACCAGAGCGAGCCGGTGCGCGCCCATTGGAACAGTTCCTCGGCGCTGGTGACGACGAACCCCTTGTCGGTCAGCTCGTCATTGAGCCCGGTGAAAAAAGACTGGTCGGGCAGCGTCCCGTCGGCGGGGACGCGCGAAAGCTCTACTCCCAATCCAGGGCTCCCTTCTTCCAGGCATAGGCCAGGCCCAGCGCGAGTTCGGCGATGAAGATCATCATCGCGAACCACGCGGTCCAGCCAAGCGTGAAGACCGATACCGCCCAGGGGTAGATGAAGGCGGCCTCCAGGTCGAAAATGATGAACAGGATGGCGATCAGGTAGAAGCGCACGTCGAACTGGCTGCGGCTGTCCTCGAAGGCGGGGAAGCCGCACTCATATTCGGCGAGCTTTTCAGGCGTCGGGTTGTGCGTGCCCGTGACGCGCGAAACGAGCATCGGCAGGAACACGAACGCGCCCGACAGCACCAGCGCGACGGCCAGGAAAAGCAGGATCGGCAGATATTGCGACAGGTCGACCAAGGCGTTGGTTCCATGCGCTGGAGGTGGGATTTGCGGCGCTTCTAAGGCGCAGGCGGCGAGCGAGCAAGGCCGCGCTGCGCTTAGGCCTGACATATGGCCGGGAAGCACGGCAAAACAAGCGCTTGGCCGGTACGACGCCCCGCTTCTTTTACCGCATCCCAACGCAATATTCTGCCAACGCTCCGTCCATCGCAATTCGCCGCGCCTTGGGGTTTTTTGTTTGGGCGAAGGCCGGCTAAGCTCGTTCCCGATGCGGATCGACGATGCAGCGCCCGAGGATTTGCCCGCCATCCTCGCCATCACCAATGCGGTGATCGCGGGCACCAACGCGATCTGGCGCGATGCGCCGACCACGATCGAGGAACGGATGGCCTGGTGTCGCGGACGAATCGAGGCGGGCTTTCCGGTACTTGTCGCACGCGAAGGTGATGTACTGGGCTTCGGGAGCTACGGCCCGTTCCGCACGGGAGATGGCTATCGCTTCACGGTTGAGCACAGCGTCCATGTCACGGCCGCAGCACGCGGACGCGGGATCGGGCTTGCGCTGATGGAGGCGCTGATCGCGCGGGCACGGGCGCAGGGGTTGCGGGTGATGGTCGCTGGCGTAGACGCCGGGGCCGATGCCTCGCTGCGGCTCCACCGGCGGCTGGGGTTCACCGAGGCGGGGCGATTGATCGGCATCGGCCGCAAGGGCGGCGGCTGGCGCGACCTGCTTTTCCTGCAAAAGCAATTGACCCAAGACGACTGAAAAAGCGGGCGGGCCGGAGCCCGACCGAGGTCCCTGACCTCAGTCGCGACCGCTCGACAATTCGGCGATCGCCTCGTCGATTCCCTTCAGCGCCTCGGCGCGCTGCGCCTCGGTCAAGCCGGAATTGGCGATGATCGAGGCACGCGCCTGCCGGACACTTTCGAGCGCGGTGCGGCGGGCGGTCCGCTCGATGTCTTGCGTGTTCATCGCGAGTTCCCGGGCGCGCATGGCGCGCTCGCTCGCTTCCTTGGCGAAGCGTTCCCCCCGGTTGCGGCAAACGATGATGGTTGTGCGTTTGCCATCCTGCCGGTGCTCTACCAACGGTCGATCGCCATCGCCGCAATCACGGTCGCGCACCTCAGGCACCTGAGCCTCTGCGAAGCGGCGCTCGATAATCCACCGCTGCTCGCCTTTGCCGCGCGTATGCGAGCGAACCACACCGCCCTCGCCGTCGCGCCAAATGAAGACCTGCTCCTTAGCCTGCTCTGCGCGGGGTGGCGCGGGCGGTGCGGGCGGGGTTGCGCCAACGGGAGCCTCGGGAGCCTCCGGCGCGGGCGCGACGATCGAAGGCGGAACCGGCACGCCACCCGCCGGCGCCGGCGCACGCGGTGCCTGAGGGGCAAGCGGCACCTCCGGAGCGGGAGGCGCGTCGAACCGCGCGAGGTCGACGCCGGTGGTCACCCGCACCTGCTCACGCAGTTTCTCGGCTGCCGCCGTGCCCGAGGCCGTCACCCCAAGCGCGACCAGCGCCAACGCCGAGACGCCGGCCAACCCTCCCCAGCGCCGCCCGCGCGACACACGATCCTTCGCCAACATCCTCAGCCTTCCTTTCAGTTCGTTGATGGTATGGAGGTGACACGCCGCAGAGACCGCGCCGCCATGCGCCGATTTCACGATCGCGCGCCCATAAGCGTGGCGCAGCGCCTGATCGCGTCCGGCCAGAACGCGGGCGTCGCACGCCATCTCCTGATCCGCTCGGAAAGCGCGGAAGGCCCGCCAAGCGATGGGATTGAACCAGTGAACGCCAAGCGTGACGAGCGCGACCCAGTTCGCGATCAGATCGCCGCGCGCGTGGTGAGTCAGCTCGTGCGCCAGCGCGAGCGCCTGCTCCTCGGCATCGTAACGCTCGGCGAAATCGAGCGGGAAAGCCACATATTTGCGCCAGATGCCGAAGGCGAGTGGCCCGGTCGCGGCACGGCTTTGCAGAACCCGCACCGGCCCCGCGATTACCGCGTCCGCACCGGCGCGCAGGCGGGCGCAGAAGCGGCTGTAACTCGCCAGGTGATAGATGATGAAGCCCAACGCGCCGATCGCCCATAGCCCGGCGAGCAATGGCAGCAGATTTGCCCCTTGTTCGACCAGGGTCGGCGGTACGATCGCGGCCTTAATCCCAGGCGCGCCGAGGCTTACCTCGATCGCGCGCGCGCTTACCTCGGCCGAAAGCTCCGCCGGCGTCAGCACGCCGACCACGATCGCGCGATGCTCGGCATGGTGGAGCAGCGGCGCGACCAGGCGCGACAACTGCCACTCGCCCGGCAGCGGCGGCATCGCCAGCCGCGCGACCGGCAACAGCCACAGCGCATAGGCGACCTCCGCCCCGAACGCCCGGCGCACCGGCGCGCGCAGCACGAGCACCAGAATCATCAGCAGCGTGGAGGCGATCAGCCCCTCGATAGCCCAGGCGATCATTGCTTCAGCCCTTTCAGCAGCGCCTCGATCTCTTCGATGTCCTTGGGGCTCAGCGCGTCGCGCTCGGCGAGGTGGGCGACCAGCGGCGTCAGCCGACCGCCGAACAGCCGGTCGATCAGCCGACGCGATTCGCCGTCGACATAATCCTCGCGCTTCACCGCCGGGCGGTAGAGGTAGCGGCGGCCATCCTCCTCATGCACGATCGCCTGCTTGGCGAGCAGCCGGCCGAGCAGCGTCTTCACCGTGTTCGCGCTCCAATCGCGCGCCGGCCCGACCCGCTCGGCGACTTCCTGCGCGGTGAGCGGGCTTTCCGCCCACAGCGCCTCCATCACGGCATATTCGGCGTCGCTGATCCGTTCAGTCATGAGTCGCACCCGTTTATTGACTACGGATGTAATCTCATCGCTTACGCTTGTAGTCAAGAGGGGGCAAGTGCGTTTGGTAGCAGCGAGAATGAACGCCGCGTTTGTCGGCGGATTTTACAATCGCACGGCGGCGCGAGGGATCGTTAACCAGCGTAAGCGCAGGAAATCGGTGCCTTTCACCAACTGGCACGGCGTCTGCATCGTCTGATGCGCCCCAAGCGGCACGCCGCTCAAAGGGCGGGTCGAGCGCTCCCCCGGTCTCGCGCCGACCCGCCCACCCGGCTCCCGAAACTTTCAGCCGACCGCAAGATTGGCGAGGTCAGCCCAAATGCGTTCCCGCTTTCGCGCGAATGACGGGTGACCGGGAACGCGAGCCACTTTCCGGAACGTCGTCCCCGGCGTAGGCGGGGACCCCTTCGGGCCGCGCTGAATCGCCGACGCAATCCGCGCCGGCAGAAGCCCTACCCCGCCAGCGCCTCGACAAACGCACGGTCGGCGGCGCGGCGGCCGGTCTTGGCGCGCAATGCCGCGTGAGCGAGCGCGCGCGGATAGATGTCATCGAACAGTTGCTCGAAAGTGCGCTCCCAGCGAAACTGTTGGGCATGAGCGCGGGCGGCGCGGGCAATCGCGGCACGGTCGCTCGCCCAGATTTGCTGGACGTTCGCCGCCATCGCCGCCGCATCGTCGACCGGTCCGAGCAGACCGAGCCCGGCGGGCACGCGGTCGATCATCGCCCCACTCGCGACGCCGACGATCGGCAGGCCCGACGCCTGCGCCTCTACCACTGATATGCCAAAGGTCTCATCCGCCATGCCCGACACATAGATATCGGCAGAGGCGAGCGCGCGGGCGAGCGCCGCGCGATCGCTGATGAAACCGGGGAAAGCGATCGGCAGCCCGGCGCCTTCCGCCTCGAGTTCGGCGCGCAGCTTGCCATCGCCGACCAGGATCAGCGCGGCGCCAAGCGCGGGCGGCAGCTGTTTCATCATCTCCACCAGCACCCGCGCCCGCTTCTCGTTGTCTAGGCGACCGGCGTAAACGAGCAACGGGCCGTCGCCCGGCAAGCCAAGTTCGGCCCGGAAACCAGGGTCGCGACGGGCGGGATCGAACATGTCGATGTTCACGCCGAGCGGCAGCACCGAGGTACGATGGATCTTGCGCCCGGCGAGCACCGCCTTGATCTCCTCGGTCAGCGTATAGACCCAGTCGAACTCGCGGTAGGTGATCTCCGCATAGCCATAGGACAGCCAGCGGAAGCCCCGGCCCAGCGTCTCGCCGAACAGGTTGCTCGCGACGCGATAGACGTGCGCGTTGGGGAAGTCGGTCGAATAGCCCGCGACCAGCGCGGTTTCGGGAAAGGCGCGGCGATGATGGATCGCTGTCCAGGGCAGCACCCAGGGGCACAGCGATTCGACCACCGCCGGGCGGTAGCGCGCCAGCAATTCGCGCACGACCTTGGTGCGCAGGATGAAGCGGTAATTGGGGCTGCCGCGTGCCGGATCGGCGCCGACCTCGCACCAGATGTGGCGGCCGCGCGTTTCGATCTTGTCCTCCGGGCCGGGGACGATCTGGAGCAGGCTGTGCGGGGTGTGATCGAGCACATAATCGCGCTTCGCCCGCAAATAGGTGCCGACACCGCCGCCGGCGATTGGCGTGTAGCTCTGCGTCAGATCGCAGATCAGCATCGGCGCGCGCGACCCCATACCGCGCCCCGGCGCCCCGGTTTCCAGCAGCATCAATGCCCCCTATTCCGGTCGCGTCAGCTGGCGCTGACGACGCCTTTCGCCTCGAACAATTGAGCCAGTTCGCCGGTTTCGAACATTTCCATCATGATGTCCGATCCGCCGACGAATTCGCCCTTCACATAGAGCTGCGGGATGGTCGGCCAATCGGAATATTGCTTGATTCCCTGGCGGATCGCCTGATCCTGCAGCACGTCGACCGAGCCGAACTCGACCCCCAGATGCTGGAGGATGGCGACCGCGCGGCTGGAAAAACCGCATTGCGGGAACAGCGGCGTGCCTTTCATGAACAGCAGCACATCATTGTCGCGCACGATCTGGCCGATGCGTGCCTGGGTATCTTCGGTCATGCTTGGTCCTCGGGAGCGGCGGTGGTGAGTTGCAGCGCGTGAAGCAGGCCGCCCATGCGCCCGCCCAGTGCCGCGTAAACCGCCTGGTGTTGCCGCACGCGCGGCACGCCGCGAAAGCTTTCGCTCGTCACCCGCGCGGCATAGTGATCGCCGTCGCCGGCGAGATCGGTGATTTCAATGTGCGCATCGGGGATCGCGGCGCGGATCAGCGCCTCGATTTCGGACGCGGACATCGGCATTATCGCGCTTCCAGCTGGCGACGCGCCTCGGCCGCCTGATCGGCGAGCGCGCGGCGCACGGCGGCATCGTCGATCTCCACCCCGGCGGCGGTCAGGTCGCCGAGCAGCTTGCGGATCACGTCCTCGTCGCCGGCTTCCTCGAAATCGGCCTGCACGACCGCTTTGGCATAAGCGTCGGTTTCCTCGGGCGTCAGCTTCATCAGCTCCGCCGCCCAGTGCGCCACCAGCTTGTTGCGCCGCGCGGTGACGCGGAAGGCGATTTCCTCATCGCGAGCATATTTTGCCTCGAAGGCGCGTTCGCGATCGTCGAATGTCGTCATCGGCATTCCCTGTTGCTGTGCCCCAACGCGGCACCGGAGTCCCGCGCTGATAACGTCGATCTATGGCCGGATTATGCCAGCGCAGATAGTCCGCCCCCGAAAGTAGCGCAACCGCTCGCTTAAGCCTTCTTTCAGTCATGCTGGGCTACGCTGCGCGGAATAATCAGCCAGGAACGCGCAAGTGGCGGTGTCGCTCAACTATCCCAGCCCAGTGAATGTCAATGGCTTCGCATGCTGGAACTGCGGCGATGTCGCGATGGCGAAGCGCGACATCGATCCCGCTCATCCCGCCTCTGGCCCGCACAACAAGAACGCGGCGAGCGACCCGAGCCGCAAGCCGCTCGACCATGCCAGGCTCGAAGCGGTGAAGCACGCCGCCCAGCACGCGACGCAAGCGGTGGGCACCTATAGCGCGATCGGCGTGCAGCCGGTGCCGACCGCGCCGGGGGCGGCGTTCCAGCTGCTCGCCTGAAGGGCACCGCCGCTCAAGCGGCGACCCGAACCACCAGCTTCCCGATCGCCTCGCGCGCGGCCATCTTGGCGATCGCCGCGCCGCCCTCCGCGAAGTCGAACACCTGCGTCACCTTGGGCGCGATCTTGCCCGCCGCCCATAGTTCGAACAGGGTCGCGACGTGCTTGGCATTGGCCTGCGGATCGCGCGCGGCGAAGGCACCCCAGAACACGCCGCACACGTCACAGCTTTTCAGCAGCGTCAGATTGAGCGGCAAGCGCGGGATGCCGGCGGGGAAGCCCACCACCAGATAGCGCCCCTCCCAGGCAATCGCGCGCAGGGCGGGCTCGGCGTAGTCACCGCCGACCGGATCATAGATCACGTCCGCGCCGGCTTGGCCTACGGCGGCCTTGAACTGCTCGGAAAGCGCCTTGCTCGCGTTCTTGTCGAACGGCGCGCGCCCGTAGATCAGCGTTGCGTCGGCGCCGGCATCGGCGGCGGCGCTCGCCTTGGCCGCGCTCGAAACCGCGGCAATCACCCGCGCGCCGAACGCCTTGCCCAGCTCGATCGCGGCGAGTCCCACGCCGCCCGCGGCCCCCAGCACGAGCAAGGTCTGCCCCGCCTGCAGCCGCCCGCGATCGAGCAGGGCGTGGATCGTCGTCGCATAGGTGAGGAGCAGGGCCGCCCCATCCTCGAAACTGCGCCCCTCGGGCAGACGGTGAAGCGCGGCGGCGGGTACCGCGAGCTTTTCGACCAGCCCGCCATGGCCCACGGTCGCGAGCACGCGGTCGCCCGGTTGCCAGCCGGTCACGCCCTCGCCCACGCTATCGATCACGCCGGCAATCTCGCCGCCGGGAGCGAAGGGACGCTGCGGGCGGAATTGATATTTGTCCTCGATGATCAGCACATCGGGATAGTTGATCGCGCAAGCTTTCACCGCCACGATCACCTGGCCGGGGCCGGCGACCGGATCGGGCAGCTCGGCCAGTTGCAGCGTATCGGGACCGCCCGGGGCGGTGGACAATAAGGCGCGCATCGCTCTCCCCTTTATGCATTCGCCGCACGGGCGGCGTCGGGGAAGCGTCTTGCCGGGTCGCGCGTGCTTCGTCCAGCCGCTCTAGCGGACCGGCGCGGGCGTGATCGCGCTGATTTCGGTCGCGGCACGCGGCGCGCCTCCCGCGGCGAAAGCGCAGGCGCCGCTCAGCAAAGTGCCGGCAGCCAGCAACAGCAAGGCTCGTTTCATCGCGAAATCCCCCAATTCCGGAAAGGGGTATAGGGCGCGGGAATACGTGGCGATAGTCCCGATTAACCCTGTTGGTAGAATAACGGGGATCACGCCGGGTTCCGCCCGCCGCGATCAGCCGCGCTGTCGCTCTATCTCGCAGCCGATCTGGGCGTCGGGGTAGATGGCGGGCTTCACCGAGCGCACCCGCACGCGCCACACACGGGGATCGGCCAGCGCGAGCGCGGCGACCGCATCGACCAGCGTTTCCTGTAGATCGAAATGGCGGGCGGCGACCAGATCGCGGATGCCGGCGCGCAGGAAATCATAATCGACCACCGCCGCGATGTCGTCGGGCGGGGCGGCGGCGTAGCGGCAGTCCATCCACACGCTCACGACCACCCGCTGCGGGGCGGCACGCTCCTCGGCATGGATGCCAAGCCCCATATTCAGCTCGAGATTTTCGAGCGCGATGCGATAATCAGGCATCGGCGCCCCGCGTCGCGAACATCACGTCGCGGCGGCGCGGCAGGAAACGCTGGCCGCAATCGACGAACAGGGTCTGCCCACGCACCGCCCGCGCCTCGAGCAGATAGGCGACCGCGTCCGCCACCGCCTCGGCGCGGACCGGGCGCGCGAGCAGGTTGCGGCGGGCAACTGCTTGATATTCGGCCTCGCTTTGGTCGAGGCTCGGCAGCGTGAGCCCGGGCGCGACCGCGTTTACCCGCACCCGCGGCCCCAGCGCCTGATCGAGCATCACGGTCGCGCCCGCCAGCGCGACCTTGGTGCAGCTATAGGCGAAGAAGTCGGGGTTCAGGTTGACGATCTTCTGATCGAGCAGGTTGACGACCGCGCCCTCCGCCAGATCGTCCTGCGCGGCGAGCGCCTCGGCGAGCAGGGCGGGCGCGGTCAGGTTGAGCGCGACGTGCGCCTCGATCAGCGCCGGATCGATCGCGCCGGGGGTGTCGAACTCGAACAGCGAGGCGTTGTTGACGATCGCCGCGATCGGCCCACCAAGCCGCGCCCGGGCAGCGCCGAGCAGCGCGGCGGCGGCGCCGGGCAACGCCAGGTCCTGCTCGAGCGCGACCGCGCCCGGCAAAACCGCTGCCAGCCCCTGCGCGGCAACGTCGGATCGGCAGTGATGGACAACCACCCGCCAGCCGCCCGCCGCCAGCCGGCGCGCGATCGCCGCGCCGATCCGCCGCGCGCCGCCGGTGACGATCGCGGTGCGGATCACTCGCGATAACCCATCAGCGACAGCACTTCCTTGCGGCTACGCTCATCGTCCTTGAACACTCCCATCATGCGGCTGGTGACCATGCCGACGCCGGGGGTGCGCACGCCGCGCGCGGTCATGCAGGCATGGCTCGCCTCGATCACCACCGCCACGCCTTGCGGCCGTAGGTTTTCCCAGATGCAGTTGGCGACCTCGGCGGTGAGCCGTTCCTGCACCTGCAGCCGGCGGGCGAAACCGTGGAGCACGCGCGCGAGCTTCGAGATGCCGACCACCCAATTGCTCGGCAGATAGGCGATGTGCGCCTTGCCGATGATGGGGGCCATGTGGTGCTCGCAGTGCGACTGGAACGGGATGTCCTTCAGCAGTACGATCTCGTCATAGCCGCCCACTTCCTCGAAAATTCGCGAAAGATGGCGCGCCGGATCGTCCTCATAGCCCTGGCAATATTCCTTCCACGCGCGCGCTACCCGCGCCGGGGTATCGCGCAGCCCCTCGCGCGTCGGATCGTCCCCAGCCCAGCGAATCAGGGTCCGCACGGCGTCTTCAACCTCCGGCGGCACCGGGATTTTTCGGGGCGGCGCCACCAGGTCGCCCGCGTCGCCATGGTCATCGAGTTCGTTCATTCGTTCCCTCCTCGCCATTCACGTGATTCGGGATCGACGCTACGTCAACCGATCGCCGGCGCTTTTCAGTTCCAATTCAAAACTGTCTCATTCGAGCAACAATGTGGCAGAGCTGCGGGAAAGCGGGATTTTCAGGCGTTGACGCTGGCGTCAGCGGGGGGCTAATCGGATACCGTAGTTTCAAATTGCGCCCGATCGCGTACAAACGCGGCGTGGGCTTGGGAGGGGATCGATGAAGCAATTCCACCTGTTGGCAGCGGCCTCGACGCTGGCCATGTTCGCGGCCTCGCCTGCTTTCGCGCAGGCGGCCGCGCCACAGAACCCGGCCGATGCGCAGCAACCCGCGCCGCAGGACGATGGCGCGGGCTTCCAGGACGACATCGTCGTCTCCGCGACCAAGACCGACAAGACGCTGCTCGATACCCCGATTTCGGTCGATGTCGTCACCGGCGCCAAGATCCAGCAGAACCAGATCCGCGACCTGCTCGATCTGCAGCGCGTCACCCCGTCGCTGCGCGTCAACCAGCTGCAAAGCTCGGCCAACACCAACTTCATCATCCGCGGCTATGGCAATGGCGCGAACAACGCCGGTATCGAGCCTTCGGTCGGCGTGTTCATCGACGGTGTCTATCGCTCGCGCACCGCCGCCCAGATCAGCGACCTTCCCACCCCGCGGCTGAAGCGCGTCGAAGTGCTGCGCGGGCCGCAATCGACGCTGTTCGGCAAGAACGCGTCGGCGGGCGTGATCAGCATCGTCACCGCCGAGCCGAGCTTCACCACCACCGGCTTCACCGAGCTGACCTATGGCGCGTTCAACGAGTTCATCGCGCGCGCCGATATCTCCGGCCCGATCAGCGAGACCGTCGCCTACGATATCTACAGCTATTACAACCGGCGTGATGGCTATTTCGAGGATCGCGGCTCGGGCGTCGCCGAAAATGGCCGCAATCGCTATGGCGGCCGCGCTCAGTTGCTGTGGCAGCCCAACGCCGATGTTAAGTTCCGCCTGATCGGCGATTACGACAAGATCGACGAAGTCTGCTGCGGCGTCGTCAACCTGGTCAACGGCCCGACCGGGGCGGTCGTCCAGGCGCTCGGCGGTCGCTTGATCCCGAACCAGCGCTTCCCCGACGCGGCGTTCTACAACTTCCCGTCGACCAACAACGTCCAGAACTACGGCGTGTCGCTGCAGACCGATTACACGCTTGATAAATTCACGTTGTTGACGATCACCTCTTATCGTGAATCGCTGCTGCGTACCCAGCAGGATTCGGACTTCACCAGCGCCGACCTGATCGGGTCGAACCGCACCAACACCGACATCAAGACCTTCACCAACGAGTTCCGCATTCAGTCGAACTTCGATGGCCCGTTCAACTTCCTGCTCGGCAACTTCTACTTCAACGAGCGGATCCGGGTGAATGACGGCCTGCGCTTCGGCCGCGATTTCCGCAACTACGCCAATGCGCTGGCGGGCGGCGCGATCTTCCCGACGGTCGAAACCGGCATTCTCGGCTTCCCGCCCGGAACCTTCTTCCAGGCCGGCCAGGGCCAGTTCAACGACTTCCGCTACAAGAACAGCGCCTATTCGTTCTTCGGCAATTTCGATCTTGAAGTGATCCGTGGCGTTACCGCGACCTTTGGCTTCAACTATACGATGGACGAGAAGTTCGTCTCGTCGAACAGCTTCACCACCGACACCTTCTCGACGCTCGATTTCGTCACGATCGGCAACGGTGTGATCCGTAACCAGGCGATTGCGACCGGTGTCGGTCAGGCACTCGGCCTGCCGACCGGGCGCCTCGCCACCGCACAGCAGATCGGCCAGTTTGCCGCGCTGCAGCCCGCGATTTTCAATCAGATCAACGCCGGCGCGACTGCCTTCGCCAACGCCAATCAGAACAATCCGGCGGTCAACCCGCTGCTCGGGCTGCGGCCGCTGCAATTCCTCCCCGCCTCGGTCAACTTCCCGAACGCGGTGGAGGCGGGCCGGACGAGTGACAGCAATTTCAGCTTCACCGCGCGCCTCGCCTGGAAGATCAACGACGAGGTCAGCACCTATGTAACCTATGCGCAGGGCTTCAAGGCATCGTCGTGGAACCTGTCGCGCGACTCGCGCCCCCTCGCCGCCAATCTGCCAGGCCTGCGCGCCGCCGGGCTGCTGGTGCCCAATCTGACGACCGGCACCCGCTTCGCCGGCCCCGAGCTCGCGGACAATTTCGAAGGCGGCATCAAGGCCAAGTTCCGCCGCGTCGCGTTCAACCTCGCCGCTTTCTACCAGATCCTGCGCGGCTTCCAGTCGAACGTCTTCATCGGCACGGGCTTCGCGCTCAACAACGCCGGTCGCCAGTCGACGCATGGCTTCGAAGCCGATGTCAGCTGGAACCCGACCCGCGAGCTGACGCTGAATTACGCGATGACCTATCTCAGCCCGCGCTACGATCGCTTCCCCGGCGCGGCTGGCCCGAACGGCACCGTCGTCGACCTGTCGGGCACCCGCCCGTCGGGCATTCCGGACGTGACCTTCACGATCGGCGCGACCTTCAACAAGCCGCTCGCCAACGGCGATCGCATCATCCTGTCGAGCGACTTCCAGTATGACGCGCCGACCCAGGACAGCGATCAGATTCCGGGCTTCCTGCGCGAATTCCAGAACTGGAACGCGGCGTTCAGCTATCGCCTGAAGAACAATCTGGAACTGTCGGTGTTCGGCCGCAACATTCTCGATCAGCGCACGATCACCACGATCTTCCCGTCGGTCGCGCAAGCAGGCAGCGTTTCGGGCTATGCCAACCAGCCGCGCACTTATGGCGGCACGATCCGCTACACCTTCTGATCCCGGGCGCTCCGGCGCCCCAACAGCCCAAATGGGAGGGAACCCCCGGCCATCGCGCCGGGGGTTTTTCGTTGATGGGGGGCTCGACGGGTTAGGCTGCGGAGCCGCAGCCGATCGAACACAGCGCTGATAGTCGCCCCGCTTTGCCCTTCCCCGGCGAAGGCCGGGGCCCAGGGTCCGTCCCCCTGCCATTCAAGCACCACTTGGCAACAGACGCGCGACTGAACCCCGGCCTTCGCCGGGGAAGGGCAAAGGCGGAGATCTTCCGTCGGGTTGGGGTGGGTGGCAACGGCGCGAACCGCTCGCTACCCCTTCAGCCGCGCGGCATGCCAGGCGACATGCTCGGCCAGGAAGGTCGAGACGAAATAATAGCTGTGATCATAACCCGGCTGCCGCCGCAGCGTGAGTGGGATGCCGGCCTTGGCGCAAGCGGCCTCCAGCCGCTCAGGGTGCAACTGTTCGGCGAGGAAGGCGTCGTCCGCCCCCTGATCGACGAGCAGCTCGGGTAGCCGCGCGCCATCCTCGATCAGCGCGCAGGCGTCATAGGCCCGCCATGTCGTGCGATCCTCGCCCAGATAGCCGCCCAGCGCCTTGTGCCCCCAGGGGCAATCGCTCGGCGCGCAGATCGGCGCGAAGGCGCTCACGCTGCGGAAGCGCCCGGGGTCGCGCAGCGCGATGGTGAGCGCGCCGTGCCCACCCATCGAATGGCCGGTGACGCCCTGCCGCGCCAGATCGACCGGGAAATGCGCGGCGATCAGCGCGGGCAGCTCGTCCTCGATATAGGTCCGCATCCGGAAATGCGGCGCCCAGGGGGTCTCGGTCGCATCGACATAGAAGCCCGCGCCCTGCCCCATGTCATAGCCCGGGTCGTCGGCCACGCCCGCGCCGCGCGGCGAGGTGTCGGGCGCGACGAGGATCACCCCCTGCTCGGCGCAGGCGCGGCGATACTCGCCCTTTTCGGTGATATTGGCGTGGGTGCAGGTGAGGCCGGAGAGATACCACAGCACCGGCAAGCGCGCGCCCGCGTCGTGCGGGGGCACGAATACCGAGAAGGTCATCGCCGTCCCCGTCGCGCTGGAGGCGTGGCGATAGACGCCCTGCACGCCGCCAAAGGCGCGCGCGGTGCCGAGCGTCTCGATCACGCCGGCAGCTTGTGCATCACGCACAGCTTGTTGCCCGCCGGATCGCGCAGATACGCCATATAGACCGCGCCGAGCGAGGCCTGGCGGATGCCCGGCGGGTCTTCGCAAGGCGTGCCGCCGGCGGCGAGCCCCGCTTCGTGCCAGGCATCGACCTGTTCGGGGCTGTCGCCCAGGATGCTGATCGTCATGCCGTTGCCCGGAGTCGCCGCCTCGCCGTTGATCGGCTTGGTGATCGCGAGGCGCGATCCCTTGTGGTGATAGAAATAGCGCCCGCGATGCTCGCGCGCCGGCTCGCCGCCGAGCGCCGCCATCGTCGCGTCGTAGAACGCCTTGGACGCGTCGATATCGTTCGCGCCGACCATCACATGAGTGAACATCGCCTGCTCCCTGTTCAGTAAACCACCACCGAGCGGATGCTCTCGCCCGCGTGCATCAGATCGAACGCCTGATTGATCTCGTCGAGCGACAGCACGTGGGTGATCATCGGGTCGATCGCGATCTTACCGTCCATATACCAGTCGACGATCTTGGGAACGTCCGTCCGGCCCTTGGCGCCGCCGAACGCGGTGCCTTTCCACACCCGGCCCGTCACCAGCTGGAACGGCCGGGTGCTGATTTCCTTGCCCGCCTCCGCCACGCCGATGATGATGCTCTCGCCCCAGCCGCGGTGGCAGCATTCGAGCGCCTGGCGCATCACCTCGGTATTGCCGGTGCAATCGAAGCTATAGTCCGCACCGCCATCGGTGAGCGCCTGGACGGCGGCGATCACCTCCGCGCTCGATTTGCCGCGCGCATCGATAAAGTCGGTCATGCCGAACTGGCGGCCCCAGCCCTCGCGCGCCGGGTTGATGTCGATGCCAACGATCCGCCCCGCGCCCGAAAGCTTCGCGCCCTGGATCACGTTGAGGCCGATGCCGCCCAGCCCGAACACGACGACATTGTCGCCGGGGCGCACCTTCGCCGTGTTCACCACCGCGCCGACCCCGGTCGTCACCCCGCAGCCGATATAGCAGCTCGTCTGGAACGGTGCGTCGTCGCGGATCTTCGCGACCGCGATTTCGGGCAGCACGGTGAAGTTCGAGAAGGTGGAGCAGCCCATATAATGGAACACGCTCCGGCCCTTATAGCTGAAGCGGCTGGTGCCGTCGGGCATCAGCCCCTTTCCCTGGGTCGCGCGGATCGCGGTGCACAAATTGGTCTTGCCGCTGAGGCAGCTTTTGCACTGGCGACATTCGGGGGTGTAGAGCGGGATCACGTGATCGCCGGGCGCGACGCTCGTCACCCCCGCCCCCACCTCGCGGACGATGCCCGCGCCTTCATGGCCGAGGACGCTGGGGAACAGCCCCTCGCTGTCCAGCCCGTCGAGCGTATAGGCATCGGTGTGGCAGATGCCGGTCGCCTTGATCTCCACCAGCACCTCGCCCGCCTTGGGGCCTTCCAGATCGAGTTCGACGATTTCGAGCGGTCGCTTGGGCTCGAAGGCGACGGCGGCGCGGGTTTTCATGGGCGGCGGTTCCTTTCGCAGGCGGGATTAGGCGCAACCTTCGCCGCCGCCAAGGCTTGGCTCCAGCGAGCGGCAGCGGAGCAGGACGATGAGCGACGATTTGAAGCAAGGCGATAAGGTCAGCTGGAAGAGCCATGGCGGCACCGCGCATGGCAAGGTGGTGAAGAAGCAGACCAGCCCCACCGAGATCAAGGGTCACAAGGTGGCTGCATCAAAAGACAATCCCCAGTTTATCGTGGAGAGTGACAAGGGCGGCAGAGCGGCGCACAAGAGGGGCGCGCTACACAAGGCGTGATTCTGTCGGGGCGGCGGGGAGCCGCCTCGCCCAAGGAAGGAACCTATGGCAAAAGAAAAGAAAGCCAGCGATGCGCCCAAGACGGGCGGCATCCATGCGCCCGTCACCCCCTCGGCCGAACTCGCCGCGATCGTCGGCAGCGACAAGCTGCCCCGCAGCGAGGTGGTGAGCAAGGTGTGGGACTATATCAAGGCGCATAACCTTCAGAATCCGGAGAACAAGCGCGAGATTCTGGCCGATGCCAAGCTGGAGAAGATCTTCGGCAAGAAGTCGGTCACCATGTTCGAGATGAACAAGCATATCTCGGCGCACGTGAAGGCCTGATCCAGGGCCGGCGAGGGCGGCGGCGACGCCCCCTCGCCCTCCCCGTACGCCCCCTCCCCGCGACCATCGCGCCCCGGCAGCTCACGCGCTGATCTACCCCGCGCCCAGCCGCCGCGCCCCGCCCGCGCCCCTTTTTTCGTAGAATGACGGTGTGGTCCCCGCGCTACGCCTTAACCAAAATGTTACGCGGGCGCCTCTAGGCGCTTGACCGCGCCCGGGGGAAGGAACAGGGCGCGGTTGAAACGGAAATGTCATGCGCGCGCGCGCCTTTTGGGGGGACCAAATGCTCGATACGACCAGCCGCTGGACGCTTGGCCTTGCTCTGATGCTCACGGGCGTGGGGATGCCCACTGTCGCCGCCGCGCAGGAGGCGCAGCCCGCCGCCGCCCAGCCCGAGCAGATTGAGCAGCCCGACATCATCGTCAGCGCCGAGCGCCGCCGGGAGTATCGCAAGGACGTGCCGCTCTCGGTCGGCTCGCTCACCGGCGAGAATCTGTCGGTGATCCAGGCTGGCGGCACCGACATTCGCGGGCTTTCGGGCCGCATCGCCAGCTTGAACATCGAAAGCTCGTTCGGCCGCGCGTTCCCGCGCTTCTACATTCGCGGTCTCGGCAACACCGATTTCGACCTGAACGCGTCGCAGCCGGTGAGCCTGGTCTATGACGACGTCGTGCTCGAAAACCCGATCATCAAGGGTTTCCCGATCTTCGACCTGTCGCAGCTCGAAGTGCTGCGCGGGCCGCAGGGCACGCTGTTCGGGCGCAACACCCCGGCGGGCATCGTCAAGTTCAGCACCGTGCGCCCCGATGAAGCCGGTGGTTATTTCCGCGCGAGCTATGGCAGCTTCGACAGCGTGAACTTCGAAGGCGCGGCCACCGTGAAGCTGAGCGAGACGCTCTCGGCGCGCTTTTCGACGCTGTATCAGCACCGCTCGGACTGGCTCGACAATGTGCGCACCCCGCGCCGTGGCGACCTGGAAGGCTTTGACGATTGGGCCGGCCGCGTGCAGCTGCAATGGCAGCCGAGCCAGCCGCTCACCGTGCGGCTGACCGGCCAGTGGCGCGTGCTCGACGGCACCGCGCGCGTGTTCCGCGCGAACGCCTTCGCAACCGGCTGATCGGGCTTGGCGGCCCGGGCACGCCGTTCCGCCGCGATCAGGTGGCGGTCGACGCCATCAACTTCCAGTCGCTGCGCAACTATAATGCCGGCCTGACGGTCGATTACGACTTCGGCCCGGTCACTCTCACCTCGGTGACGGCCTATTGGAACGGCGACCTGCGCAGCCGGGGCGACATCGATGGCGGCTTCGGCAACGCCTTCGCGCCGCCGTTCGGCCCGGGGTTCATTCCCTTCTCGGCGCAATCGCAGGATGATGTGCCGAACCTCGACCAGTTCACCCAGGAATTGCGCATCGCCTCGACGCTGGGCGGGCGCATCAACTATCAGGGCGGCTTCTTCTACTTCAACGAGAAGCTGCGCGTCCAATCGCTCGATTTCAACAACCCCACCGATCCCCTGCCCTCGGCGATCGCGACCCAGCGCCAGGGTAGCGAGGCGTTCGGCTTCTTCGGTTCGGCCAATTATCGCTTCCCCTTCGGCCTGACGCTGCGCGGCGGCCTGCGGTACAATAACGACACGCGCAACTTCGTCGCCGCGCGCCCCGTCGATACCCGCCCGGGCTTCCTGGGCTTTGGCGGCCCGGTGCCCGATCAGCGCGCCAATGTCGGCAGCGACATCGTCACCTGGGACGTGAGCCTGACGCAGAAGATCAACGACGACATCAACTTCTATGCCCGCGTCGCGCGCGGCTATCGCGCGCCCTCGATCCAGGGCCGCCTGACGTTCGGCCGCACCCTGTCGGTCGCGCGGAACGAGCGGACGCTGTCGTATGAAGGCGGCTTCAAGACCAGCTTCTTCAACAACAAGCTGCGCTTCAACATCAACGGCTTCTACTTCAGCACCGACGATCTGCAGCTGACGGCGGTAGGCGGCACCTCCAACTTCACGACGCTGCTCAACGCGCGCAACGTCGAAGGTTCGGGCTTCGAGGCCGAGCTGGAAGCGACCCCGGCGCCGCGCTTCTTCGTCACCGCCTCGGTCAGCCTCAACAACACCCGGATCAACGATCCGAACCTGTTCGTCGCCGGCTGCGCCGCGGCCTGCACCGTGCTCAACCCGCAGCGGCCGGGGTCGCCGGGGATTTACAACATCAACGGCAACGCGCTGCCCCAGGCGCCGAAGTGGATCGCCAACTGGACCGCGCGCTATTCGGTGCCGTTCCGTGGCGGCGAGGTCTATGGGTTGACCGACTGGGCCTATCGCTCGCGCATCCAGTTCTTCCTGTACGACTCGGTCGAGTTCAGCAGCAACTACCAGCTCGAAGGCGGCGCGCGCGTCGGCTACCGGGTCGGCAAGTGGGATTTCGCCGCGTTCGCGCGCAACATCACCGACATGGTGGCGGCGACCGGCGGCATCGACTTCAACAACCTGACCGGCTTCGTCAACGAACCGCGCATCGTCGGGTTCGAGGTCGGCTTCAAATATTGATCGACGGTCCCCCGCCGCGCGAGCGGCGGGGGCTGTGTCGGCGAAGCGCTGGACGACGATCCGCACCCCCGGCTATGCGACAAGCGCCGATTGGGGAGAGACTCGATGCTCACGCGCCTGGTGCCGCTTGCCTGCCCGCTGGCCCTCGTCGCCCTGGCCCCCGCGCTCGGCGCCGCGCCGCGCAAGCCCGCCGCGACGCCGCTCCCGACCGGACAGCGCCTGACCCCGCTCGCCGCGCCGGGGGCCAAGTTCGAGCCGCTCGTCACCCGCGGCGGCCCCAAGCCCGATTATATCGCCGATGGCGCGGCGGCGATGGCGCTCTCGCCCGATGGCACGCGGCTCGCGATCCTGACGAGCGGGTTCAATCGCTATAACGGGCCGGGCGGCGGGCTCGATCCGAAAATTTCCCAGCAATATGTGTTGCTTTACCGCATTGGCGCCACGGGCGCGGTGCATGAGCAGACGTTGACGGTGAACAACAGCTTCGGCGGCATCGCCTGGGCGCCCGATGGGCAGGGCTTCGCGGTCGGCGGCGGGGTGGACGACAAGCTCTATCTGTTCCGCCGCGAGGGGGATGGCTTCGCGGCGGACGGCGCGCCGATCGCGTTGGGGCACAAGGCGGGCAATGGCGCGGGCGTCGCGCCGCAGGCCGCCGGCGTCGCCATCGCGCCCGATGGCCGCCACGCGCTCGTCGCCAATTATTACAACGACTCGGTCAGCCTGATCGACCTTGCCGCGCGCCGCGTGATCGCCGAACAGGATTTGCGCCCCGGCAAGATCGACCCCGCGCGAAGCGGCACGCCCGGCGGCAGCTATCCCTTCGCGGTCGCCTTCACCGGCGCGGGCACCGCCTGGGTCTCCGCCGCGCGCGACCGCGAGCTGATCGCGCTGGCGGTGAGCGACACGGGGCTGAAGGTCACCGCCCGCCTGCGCACCATCGGCGAGCCAACCGCCCTGCTCCACGATCCCGCACGCGGCCGGCTCTACGCGGTCGAGGACAATGACGATCGGCTGGCGATGGTCGATACGGCGACCGGGAGACTGCTCGCCGAGCCGCGGCTGGGCCTGCCCGACAGCCTGGGCGCCGCGCCCGGCAAGGGGTTCAACCCCAATGCGCTCGCGCTGCTGCCCGATGGCCGGCTGGTGGTGAGCTATGGCGGGGCCAACGCCGCCGCTTTGGTCGCGCCGGGCGCGCGCGACGCGCGGGTGCTCGGCCTGGTGCCGACCGGCTGGTATCCGTCCGCCGTCGCCGCCAGCCGTGATGGGCGGCGGCTGTTCGTCGCCAACCGCAAGAGTCCGCCCGGCCCGAACCCGCTCGGCTGCCCGCCCAAGGTCGCGACCGTGCAGGCGCAGCCGACCGCGTGCGGCGCGGCGAACCAGTATATCTTCCAGCTGGAAAAGGCCGGGCTGCTGCAATTCCCCTCCCCAAGCCCGCGCGCGCTCGCCGCGACGACGCTGCAGGCGGCCGCCAATCTGGGGCTGAACAACGGCGCCGAGCGGCGCCGGGCGGCGGTGGTGATGGCGCAACTTCGCACGCGCATCCGCCACGTTGTCTTCATCGTGAAGGAAAACCGCACCTATGATCAGGTGCTCGGCGATCTGGAAATCGGCAATGGCGATCCCCGTCTCGCGATCCTGGGCGAGCGGCTGAGCCCCAATCTCCACGCGCTCGCCCGCCAGTTCGTGACGCTCGACAATTTCTACGACAGCGGCGAGCAAAGCTCGACCGGCTGGACCTGGACGACCGCCGCGCGCACCACCGATCTGCTCGAGAAGACGGCGCCGGTGAATTATGCCGGGCGCGGGCTGTCCTACGAATCCGAACAGCTCGACCGCAACATCGCGACCAGCCTCAGCCCCGCCGAGCGGGCGCGGGCGAACCCCAAGGCAGGCACCGACCCCGATGTGCTGCCTGGTTCCGCGCTGCTCACCGCCCCCGATGGCGATGAGGATGACGAGGCCGGGCGCGGCGCGGGCTTCATCTGGAACGCCGCGCTCAAGGCCGGGCTGACGGTGCGCAACTACGGCTTCTCCAGTTCGGTGCTCGACGATCGCAACAATCAGGGCGAGGCGCTGGTGCGCGAGCCGTTCAAGGCGCGGCGCCCGATCTTCCAGGCGGCCGACCGCGCGCTCGCGCCGCTGTCCGACCCCTATTTCCGGGGCTTCGACATGCGCGTCCCCGATTATTGGCGCACCGAGGAATGGCTGCGCGAGTTCGGCGAGCAGCAGGCCAAGGGCACGATGCCACGGCTCACGCTGCTCCGGCTCGGCGGCGACCATTTCGGCGATTTCGACAAGGCGATCGACGGGGTGAACACGGTCGAAACCCAGATGGCCGACAATGACTATGCCGTCGGCCGCGTGGTGGAGGCGATCGCCAAGAGCCGCTTCGCCGCCGACACGCTGGTGTTCGTGATCGAGGATGATGCACAGAACGGGCAGGACCATGTCGATGCCCGCCGCTCGATCGCGTTCGTCGTCGGGCCTTATGTAAAGCAGAAGGCGCTGGTCTCGACGCGCTATACGACCGTCCATCTGGTGCGCACGATCGGCGCGGTGCTCGGGCTGAAGCCGCTGGGGCTGAACGACGCGCTGGCCGCGCCGATGGCGGATCTGTTCGACCTTGGCCAGCGCGACTGGACCTTCACCGCCCGGCCGGCGGCGGTGCTGCGGACGACGCAACTGCCGATTCCGGCCCCCGCGTTCGCCGACGCGGGCGCAAGCCTTTGCCGCCTGCGCAGCGCCGATTACTGGGCCCAGGCGATGGCTGGCCAGGATTTTGCGCAGGAAGACCGGCTCGACACCGATCGCTTCAACGCCGCGCTTTGGTCGGGGCTCGGCAACGGGCCGGTGCCAAGTGATCGTAACGGTGCCGATTTACGCGAGGGCCGCGCGCGACTGCTAAGCGCGGTGCCGGTCGGTTGCCCCTCGTAACGGATTAGTAACTACGTAAAGCTACGCTTGCCCGCGCGGGACGTGCTCGGTTAGCAGCATGTCGGGGGCGATAGATGAGCGAAACGCAATGTGACGTCGCGCCGCCGGTGCCACCGGCGGATGACAGTGACGGTGCCAATTGGGGCGTCCTCGCCACCGCGAGCCTGCTCGCGGCGTGCGGCGGATCGGGCGGCAGCAGCAGCTCGAGCAGCGCGCCGCCGACCACCGTCGCGCCGACGCCCACGCCTGCCCCCACGCCCGCCGCGCCCGCGATCACCGCCGCGCAGGCCAGCCGCTTTCTGCAACAGGCGACCTTCGGCGCGACCACCGCGGAGATCGCCCGGGTGCAGACGCTCGGCTTCAACGCCTGGATCACCGATCAGGCGAGCCAGCCGCGCACCGCGCATTGGGATTGGCTGGTCGCGAACAACTTCGCCGCCACCGCGACGATGAACAACTCGACCGGCTTCGACAACAGCGTGTGGCGGCAGATCATCACCGAGCCCGGCCAGCTGCGCCAGCGCGTCGGCATGGCGCTGTCCGAGATCATGGTGATCGGCGTCGACGGCGTGAACCTCAGCTGGCGGCAGATGAACGGCGGCGCCTGGCTCGACGTGCTGCTCGACAATGCGCTTGGCAATTTCCGCACGCTGATGGAGCGCGTCACATATCTGCCCGCGATGGCGAGCTTCCTCACCTATCTCGGCAATCGCCGCGCCAACGCGACCACGGGCTCGCTGCCCGACGAGAATTATGCCCGCGAGCTGATGCAGCTGTTCACGCTGGGGCTCTATCGGCTCAACGCCGACGGCACGTTGCAGCTGGCGAACGGCCAGCCGATCGAAACCTATACGCAGACCGACGTGACGCAGCTGGCGCGCGTGTTCACCGGCCTTGTGCTCGACAGCACGGATAACACCAACCCCGATCGCTATCGCCGGCCGCTGATCTTCAACAACGGCATCCGCGAGACGGGCGCCTCGACCTTCCTCGGCGCGACCGTGCCGGCGGGCAGCGACGGGCCGACCGCGCTGCGCATCGCGCTCGATACGATCTTCGGCCACCCGAACCTGCCGCCCTTCATCGCGCGCCAGCTGATCCAGCGGCTCGTCACCTCCAACCCCTCGCCGGCTTATGTCGGCCGGGTGGCGGCGGCGTTCAGCGATAACGGCCAGGGCGTGCGCGGCGATCTGCTGGCGACGGTGCGCGCGATCCTGCTCGATAGCGAGGCGCGCAGCGACGCGACGCTCACCAGCACCAGCGGCGGCAAGCTGCGCGAGCCGGTGATCCGCCTCGCCAACTGGGCGCGCGCTTTCGGGGCGACATCGGCGGGCGGGCTGTGGCCGATCGGCGATACCTCCAGCACCACCACCCGGCTCGGCCAATCCTATGGCCGCAGCGGATCGGTGTTCAACTTCTTCCGCCCGGGCTACACGCCGCCCAACACCGCGATCGCGAACGCCAATCTCGTCGCGCCCGAATTCCAGATCACCAACGACGTGACGGTGGTCGCCTATGTGAACTACATGCAGGCGACGATCCAGAACGGCATCGCGAGCGACGTGCGCGCCGATTACAGTCCGCTGACCGCGATCGCGAACGACAGCGCCGCGCTGGTCGATCAGGTCAACCTGCTGCTCACCGCCAACCAGCTGAGCGCGGCGACCGTGGCCGCGATCCGCGCGGCGGTGGACAGTATCGCGATCACCGCGACCAACGCCGCGCAGAACCGCGTCTATACCGCGATCCTGCTGACGATGGCCGCCCCCGAATATCTCGTGCAGCGTTGAGAAGGATGCCGCGATGACGCCGCCCACCGACCAATCGCGCCGCGCCTTCCTCAAGCGATCGGCGGCGCTCGGCCTCGCCGGCAGCGCGGGTCCGTTCGTGATGAACCTCGCCGCGATCGGCGAGGCGGCGGCGGCCACCAGCGCCGATTACAAGGCGCTGGTCTGCGTGTTCCTTTATGGCGGCAATGATTACGCCAACACCCTGCCGCCCTATGACCAGGCAAGCTACAACCTTTACCAGGCGGCACGCGCCAATCTGGCGCACGCGCGCGACGGGCTGGCGCCGACCCTGCTCGATCCGGTGAGCGCGCTCGCGGGCGGGCGGCAATATGCGCTCGCCCCCACGCTCAGCCCGCTGATGCCGCTGTGGAGCGCGGGGCGGATGGCGGTGGTGCTGAACGTCGGCACGCTCATTCAGCCGACGACCAAGGCGCAATACACCGCCGGATCGGTACGCCTGCCGCCCAAATTGTTCAGCCACAACGATCAGCAGAGCTTCTGGCAAGCCTCGAACGCCGAGGGCGCGACCTCGGGCTGGGGCGGACGGATCGGCGATCTGCTGCAGTCGGGCAATGGCAGCGCGACGCTCACCTGCATCAACGCCAGCGGCAACGCGGTGTTCATGAGCGGGCGCAGCGCGATCCAATATTCGGTCGGCTCGAACGGCCCGATCGCGCTGCTCAACAACGGCACCACGTTGTTCGGCTCGGCCACCGCCGCGCAGACGCTGCGCAACCTGATGACCGCACCCAGCGCGCAGTTGCTGGCGAACGAACACGCGACCGTCAGCAAGCGCGCGCTCGATACCTATGCCCAGGTCAACAGCGCGCTCGGTGGCGCGCCGGCGGCCAATTTCTCGCTGTTCCCCACCGGCAGCCTTGCCGATCAGCTGAAGATCGTCGCGCGGCTGATCTCGGTGAGCCAGGAACTCGGCGCGCGGCGCCAGGTGTTCTTCGTCTCGATCGGCGGCTGGGACTTGCACGACAATCTCGTCGCCCAGCATCCCGGGTTGCTGGCGACGGTCGCGAACGCGCTGAAGGCGTTCTACGATACCACCGTGTCGCTCGGCATCGCCGATCGGGTGACGACCTTCACCGCGTCCGATTTCGGCCGCACCCTCACCTCGAACGACGATGGTTCGGACCATGGCTGGGGGAGCATGCACTTCGTGCTCGGCGGCGCGGTGCAGGGCCGGCGCTTCTACGGCACCCCGCCCGCGATCGGCAGCAATACGCCCGACGATGTCGGCCAGGGCCGACTATTGCCGGGCATCTCGGTCGATCAATATGCGGCGACGCTCGCCACCTGGTTCGGGGTGACGCCGAGCCAGATGGCGACGGTGCTGCCCAATATCGGCAACTACAACCCGTCGAGCTGGAACCTGGGCTTCCTCGGCTGAGGGCGACGGCGCCTCCCGCCACGGATCAAGGGTGCCGTCGGCTCGGGGCGGGGGCGGATCGAGCATCGTCCGCGCTCCAGGCGACGCCGCACGCCGCCCCTTATGTTCCGGCATGGTGCGGACGGCGGGACTCGAACCCGCACTTCCCAAGGGAAAACGGATTTTAAGTCCGCTGCGTCTACCGATTTCGCCACGTCCGCATGGCCGCATCCTTCATGCGCAGCGGTGGCGCGGCGTCAAGCGGTTCACACCTCGCAGTTCAGGCGCAGCCGCATTTCCTTGCCGGGCTTGAAATACGGCACCCGCTTGGCGGTGACTTCGACGACTTCGCCGGTCCGCGGGTTGCGCCCGGTGCGCGCGCCGCGCGCCCGCGTGCTGAACGCCCCGAAGCCGCGCAGCTCGACCCGACCGTCCGCGGCGAGCTTGTCGGCGATGGTATCGAAAAAAGTCGTGACGATCGCCTCGACATCGCGGGGCGTGAGCCCCGGATTTTCGTCGATCAGCTGTTGCACCAGTTCCGAACGGATCATGCCAGCCTCCCCAACCCGATGTTTCGGCGCCTTGCCCTTGCCGCCGGCACGAGTCGGCACCTTGATCCATGTAAAGATTGGGTTTTGCGTACAACTCGCGTAAGCCCTTGACGATCCGCATAAACCGCAAAAGCAACGAAAATGGGGATGTCGGACGTGCCGACATCCCCATTTCGGGTAATCGAGTTAAGCAACTGTCCCGAAAGCTTACTTCTTTTCGCCCCGGGCCTTGAGCGCCTCGCCGAGAATGTCGCCCAGCGACGCGCCCGAGTCGGACGAGCCATATTGCGCGACCGCTTCCTTCTCCTCGGCGATCTGCATCGCCTTGATCGAGAAGGTCGGCTTCTTCGAACGATCGAAGCCCGTCACCAGCGCGTCGAACTTCTGGCCAACCTGGAAACGCTCCGGCCGCTGCTCGTCGCGGTCGCGGCCGAGATCGGTGCGCTTGATGAAGCCGGTCGCGCCGCCCTCACCCGCCTGCACTTCCAGGCCCGCGTCGCGCACTTCGAGCACGGTCACGGTGACGATCGCGTTCTTCTGCAGGCGCGGCGTGCCATCGGCCGCCGGCGCGGCGACACCACCCCGCTCGAGCTGCTTCATGCCGAGCGAGATACGCTCCTTCTCGGCGTCGATGTCGAGCACGATCGCCTTCACCACCTCGCCCTTGCGGTGCAGGTTGAGCGCGTCCTCGCCCGAGATGCCCCAGGCGATGTCCGACATATGCACCATGCCGTCGACGTCGCCATCGAGACCGATGAACAGGCCGAACTCGGTCGCGTTCTTGACCTCGCCCTCGACGGTCGAGCCGATCGGATGCTCTTCGGCGAACTTTTCCCAGGGGTTGGCCTGGGCCTGCTTCAGGCCGAGCGAGATGCGGCGCTTTTCCTGATCGACCTCGAGCACGATCACGTCGACTTCCTGGCTGGTCGACACGATCTTGCCGGGGTGGACGTTCTTCTTGGTCCAGCTCATTTCCGAAACGTGGACCAGGCCTTCGATGCCCGGCTCCAGCTCGACGAAGGCGCCATATTCGGTAATGTTGGTGACGCGGCCCGACAGCTTGGCGCCGATCGGATACTTCACCGCCGCCGCATCCCACGGATCGCTCTCAAGCTGCTTCATGCCGAGCGAGATGCGCTGCGTATCCTTGTTGATGCGGATGATCTGGACCCGCACGGTATCGCCGATGTTCAGCACTTCGCTCGGGTGGTTGACCCGCTTGTAGCTGATGTCGGTCACGTGCAGCAGGCCGTCGATCCCGCCCAGGTCGACGAAGGCGCCGTAATCGGTGATGTTCTTCACGACACCATCGATCACCTGGCTTTCGGACAGGCTCATGATCAGGCCCGAACGCTGCTCGGCGCGGGTTTCCTCCAGGATCGCGCGGCGCGAGACGACGATGTTGCCGCGCTTGCGGTCCATCTTCAGGATCTGGAAGGGCTGCGGCAGGTCCATCAGCGGCGCGACATCGCGCACCGGGCGAATATCGACCTGGCTGCCGGGCAGGAAGGCGACGGCGCCGTTGAGATCGACGGTGAAGCCACCCTTCACGCGGCCGAAGATCACGCCTTCGACGCGGGCGCCACGGGCGAATTCGGCCTCGAGCAGATCCCAGGCGGCTTCGCGGCGCGCGCGGTCGCGGCTGAGCATCGCCTCGCCATGGACGTTCTCGACCCGGTCGACATAAACCTCGACCTCGTCACCCACCTTCAGCTCGGCCTTCTGGCCCGGTGCGGCGAATTCGCGCAGCGGCACGCGGCCTTCCGACTTCAGGCCAACGTCGATCACGACCATGTCGTTCTCGATCGCGGTCACGGTGCCCTTGACGACCCGGCCCTCAAAGCCGTCCGCGTCACCGAGCGTTTCTTCCAGAAGGGCCGCGAATTCGTCGCGGGTGGGGGTTGCCGAAGAGGCCATAGAGCTGTTCAGTTCCTAAATCATCGTTTCCGGCCAGCCGGTTGTCTCCGGCGGTCTGGAGCAATGCGTCTGCCCTGCCGACCCCATGCCGGCAAGGCGCCCATGAGGCGGGGCGGCGCGGGGAAAAGCTAAACGCATGAAAATGCGAAAAGGGCGCCGGAGTGAACTCCCGCGCCTTCCACCGCGAGCAACACCGCCCGCTGGACGCGCGCGCTATAGCGTGGGACCGCCCCAGAGGCAAGGCTGATGGGATTGGGTGGCGACGGTCGGAATGTATTCGGCGATGACCAAAGCCGACGCGCGATCACCGCTGGGCGCTCACCGCGGCGCGTGCGGCCTTCGCCAGCTGGCAGTCCTTTCCCGTGGCGCGGCATTGGCGTTCGAGGCTGGCGACCAGCTCGAGATGTTTGCCCCGAACATAGTCATCGCCCAGCACGATCGGGGAAAACATCTTGCGGCCAGCCGATGATGGATCGACCGTCGCCGGGATATTCTGGCCGCCAGCGGGCGGCGTTGGCGGACCGGGTCGCGGGATCATCAGCCCGATGGCGATGCCCGCGATCAGGCTCAAGCCCGCGACCGCCACCAGATTTTGACGAAGGCCCCGCATCCTAGGCCCGGCGCTACCACAAGTCGCACCGCCAGTCGCCCACGGCGTGGCCCGAGACTATGCCGAGGGCTGCCGCCCCAGCTTCTCCTCGACGATCGCGATCGCGCGCTGCACCGCCGCCTCGATCGAGAGGAAGCTGGTGTCGAGCAGCGCCGCATCGGGTGCCATGGTGAGCGGCGCGGTCGCGCGCGACGAATCGCGTTGATCGCGGGCGCGAATATCGGCGAGCACGCGGTCGATGCTGACATCGGCGCCCCGCGCGCGCAGCTCGGCATGGCGGCGCCGGGCACGGATATTGGGGGTCGCGCGCACGAACAGTTTCACGTCCGCGTCGGGCGCGATCACGGTGCCGATATCGCGCCCGTCGAGCACCGCGCCGCCCGGCTGCTGCGCGAAACGCTTCTGCCGCTGCATCAGCGCCGCGCGCACCAGTGGATGCGCCGAGACGATCGAGGCGAGCTTGCCGACCGCGTCGCCGCGCAGTTCGGGGTCCGCCAGCAAGGCTTCGTCGAAGCCACAGGCGGCGACCGCGTCGGCCTCCTTCGCCGGATCGAGCTCCAGCCGGTGCAGGTTGAGCGCCACCGCACGGTAAAGCAGCCCGGTATCGAGATGGGGCAGCCCGTAATGCGCGGCGAGCGCCCGGGCAATGGTGCCCTTGCCCGAGGCGGCGGGTCCGTCGACGGCGATGATCATGGCCGCGCTCAACACCCGCTTCCGGTGAGCGCGTCAAGCATCGCGAAGAAATCGGGGAAGCTGGTCGCGACCGGGGCGGCATCGTCGAGCGTAACCGGCGCGCGGCAATGGAGCGCCGCGACCGCCAGGCTCATCGCGATGCGGTGGTCGAGCCGGGTCGCGATCGTCGCGCCGCCGGCGAGCGGCTCGCCACCGCTGCCCTCGATCACCAGCCCGTCGGGCAATTCGGTGACGCGCGCGCCGATCGCGCCCAGCGCCTGCGCCATCGCCGCGATCCGGTCCGACTCCTTGACCCGCAGTTCATGCGCGCCGAGCGCGCGCGTGGTGCCCTGGGCGAAGGCGGCGGCGACGAACAGCGCGGGATATTCGTCGATCATCGACGGCGCCAGCTCGGGCGGCACCTCGATCCCGGTGAGCGGCGCGTGGCGAACGATCAGGTCGCACACCGGCTCGCCGCCGACGATGCGCGGCTGCGCCTCGGTGATGTCGGCGCCCATCAGCCTGAGCGCGGTGATGAGGCCCGCGCGGGTCGGGTTCATGCCGACATTGCCGATCGTGACTTCGGCCCCGGGCACGATCGCGGCGGCGACCGCGAAGAACGCCGCCGAAGACGGATCGCCCGGCACGACGATCTGCTGCGGCGCCAGGTCCGCTTCGCCGGTGATCGCGATCACCCGGCCTTCGGGCGCCTCCTCGACGCTGATCGCGGCGCCGAAGCCCTTCAGCATCCGCTCGCTATGGTCGCGCGTCGCCACCGGCTCGATCACCCGGGTGATGCCCGGCGTGTTAAGCCCGGCGAGCAGCACCGCCGACTTAACCTGCGCCGAGGCGACCGGCAGCCGATAGGCGATCGGCACGGCCGGCACGATCCCGCGCACCATCAGCGGCAACGTGCCGCCCGGGCTCGCGCCGATGTCAGCCCCCATCATCGCCAGCGGCTCGATCACCCGCGCCATCGGCCGGCGCGACAGCGAGGCATCGCCGATGAAGGTGGCGGTGATCGCGTTCGACGCGACCAGGCCCATCAGCAGCCGGGTCGAGGTGCCCGAATTGCCCATGTCGAGCGCTTGCGCCGGCTGGAGCAGTCCGCCCACGCCGACCCCGTCAACAACCCAGGCGCCGCCCGGCTCGCGCGCGATCACCGCCCCCATGGCGCGCAGCGCGGCGGCGGTGGCGAGCACGTCCTCCCCCTCCAGCAGCCCCTCGATCCGGCTGCGGCCGATCGCGAGGGCCGACAACATCAGCGCGCGGTGGCTGATCGATTTGTCTCCCGGCACGACGATCGTGCCGGCAAGCCGGGAAGCTCGCGCGAGAGTGCGGGGGGTTGGTGGCGTCACGCGCGGCGCTTTGACAGCGCGCTTGCGCTATGGCAAGGCGCGCGCCACTTTGCGGGCCAACACGCAAACCTCCCTTATCGAAAGGACCACCAACGTGGTGAAACCGGAATGGGGCACGAAGCGGACGTGCCCGAAATGCGCCACGCGCTTCTATGATCTGGGCAAGGACGATCCCGTCACCTGCATCAATTGCGGCACCGCCCGGGAACCCGAACCGATCCTGAAATCGAAGCAGCCGCTGCCGTTCGACGCGCCCAAGGCGGTCCATGCCAAGGCCGATGACGATGACGTGCTGGCCGATGCCGCCGAGGATCTGGATATCGGCGACGAGACCGACGAGCCCTCGCCCGATGACGAGGTCGACCTGGGTGGCGACGACGATCTGGGCGTCGAGACCGGCGGCGAAGACGAAGAGCGTTAAAGCCGCTTGCCAAGGGGGCGTCGCCCGGATATGGGCGGCGTCCTTCCCGGAACGGATGGGGCCGTAGCTCAGCTGGGAGAGCGTCGCAATGGCATTGCGAAGGTCAGGGGTTCGATCCCCCTCGGCTCCACCAATTCTCGTTTGAACATCCTTTAGACTCTCTCCGCTTTGAGCGCTGCCCTGGCTGGCCCGCGCTGCGACAGGCTATCGGCCGGTTGACCGGATCGCCCCGCCCAAACAAGCGCGAAAACATTCCTGCCGACCGGTGGCCGCTGAGTCACGCCCCGGCTTCGCGCGCCGATTGAAGCGCGCCGGGTGTCGCCGACGCCCCTCCCCCGTTCCCGCGCGCCGTCGACAAAAATCGCGGAACGATTTATGTAGCGATCGCTTAAACCAGCGCCATAGGAGGGCATAGGATGAGCGATTTCTGGCGGAACTGGCTGACGATCTGGTGCGTGGCGGTGATCCTGTTCGGCGCGACGCTGCTGGCGGGCGGCATCCCCGCCACCGCCGGCCCCGTGATGATGCTGCTCGATCAACTCAACGGCGCCGCGCCGCTGGAGATCACCCCGGCGCTCTATTTCGCCAACGGCGTGCTCGGCGGCGTCTCGGTCGGCTGGGGGGTCGGGACGCTGGGGGCGATCCGCGTCGCGATCGACCTGGGCGATCAGGGCGCGCGGCTGTGGCGCTGGACGGCGGCGGGCGTCGTCACCTGGTTCGTGACCGACTCAACGCTTTCGGTGACCACCGGCTTTGGGTTTAACGTGATACCCAATACGCTGTTTCTGATCACCTTCTTCGTGCCGATGCTGGCGACGGGCGCGCTTAAACGGTGAAGCTTTCCCCGCAGCCGCAGCTGCCCTTGGCATTGGGGTTGTTGAACACGAACCCCGCCGCGAAATCGTCTTCCACCCAGTCCATGGTCGAGCCGATCAGGTACAGCACCGAGCCGCCATCGACATAAAGCGTGCCGCCCGGCGTCTCGATCTTCTCGTCGAACGGCTTGGCTTCGGTGACGAAGTCGACCGAATAAGCGAGCCCTGAACAGCCGCGCCGTGGGGTGGAAAGCTTCACCCCCACCGCGCCTTCGGGCGCCTTCGCCATCAACGCGGCGATCCGCGCCTCGGCGGACGCCGTGAGGAACAGCGCCTGCGGGCGCGCGCGGGTCTTCACCTCGCTCATCACAACATCCCCAGTTCGAGCTTGGCCTCGTCGCTCATCTTGCCCGGATCCCACGGCGGATCCCACACCAGATTCACCTCGGCCGAGCCTACCCCTGGCACCGCGCCGACGCGGATTTCCACCTCGGCCGGCATCGATTCGGCGACCGGGCAATGCGGCGTCGTCAGCGTCATGGTGACGATCACATGGCCCTCGCTGATCTCCACATTATAGACGAGGCCCAGCTCATAGATGTTCACCGGGATTTCCGGATCATAGATTTCCTTGAGCGCGCCGATCACCGCTTCGTACAGCGCGCCGCCCGGCGCTTCCGCATTGTCCGCGGCGGGCGGCTGATTGAGGAAGCCTTCGAGATAATCGCGCTTGCGCTCGAACCCTGCGCGGACATCCTCCACCCGGGCGCGCGGCGGGGTCGGCACGCCGCCTACCTCTTCGATGTCGTAATCGCTCATCCGAAAATCCTCGTCACCCGCTCGATCCCCCGCACCAGCGCGGCAACATCGGCGCTGGTCGAATAAATGCCAAAGCTCGCCCGCGCGGTGGCGGGCACGCCGAGCAGTTCCATCAGCGGCTGCGCGCAGTGGTGCCCGGCGCGGATCGCGACCCCGGCCTCGTCCAGGATCGTGCCCACATCATGGGGATGAACCCCTTGAACGGCAAAGGAAATAATGCCCGCTGAATCCTCCGGCCCGAACAGCGTGACACTGTTGAGCGCCCCCAGCGCCGCGCGCGCCTCGGCGACCAGCGCCGCTTCATGCGCATGGATATTGGCGACGCCGATACCCTCGACATAATCGATCGCCGCCGCGAGACCGAGCGCGCCGACGATATGCGGCGTCCCCGCCTCGAACCGCGCGGGCGGCGGCGCGAAGGTGGTGCCGGCGAAGCTCACCCGGTCGATCATCGCCCCGCCACCCTGCCATGGCGGCATCGCCGCGAGCAGCTCGCCGCGCGCCCACAGCACGCCGATTCCGGTCGGGCCGTAGAGCTTATGGCTTGAGAAGACATAGAAATCGCAGCCGATCGCCTGCACATCCACCGGCAGGCGCGGCACCGCCTGGCAGCCGTCGAGCAGCAGCTTGGCGCCCACCGAATGCGCGATCGCCGCCGCGCGGCGCGCATCAAGCACCGAGCCGAGCACGTTGGAGACATGGGCGAGCGCGACCAGCTTGTGCGCGGGGGTGATCATCGCGGCCATCGCGTCGAGATCGATGCGCAGATCCTCGGTCAGCGGCACGACATCGATCGCCGCCCCCACCCGTTCGGCGACCAGCTGCCACGGCACGATGTTCGAATGATGCTCCAGCGCCGAGAGCAGGATGCGGTCACCGGGCTTGAGCGTGGTCGCCGCCCAGCTCTGCGCGACGAGATTGATCGCCTCGGTGGCGCCGCGCAGGAAGACGATCTCCTCGGGGGCGCGGGCGTTGATGAAGCGCGCGGTGCGGGCGCGGGCGGCCTCATAGGCCAGCGTCATGTCCGCCGAGCGCTGATAGACGCCGCGATGGACCGAGGCGTAGCTGCTGTCATAGCCGCGCGCGATCGCGTCGATCACGACCTGCGGCTTTTGCGCTGTCACCGCCGAATCGAGATAGGCCCAGCCTTCGGGAATGGCAGGGAAATCGGCGCGATGCCGCCGCCCCAGATCGTCCGCGCTCAAGGCAACGACCGTCTCGCTCACAGCAACCTCCTCAGCGCCGCGCGCGCCGCTTCCTGCAAGCGATCCCGCGCGTTGTCCTCGGCGTTCTCGAAGGCGGCGGCGACGAACGCTTCGAGTAGCAGCGCCTTGGCCTCGGCGGGTGGCAGGCCGCGGCTTTGCAGATAGAAGAGCGCCATCCGGTCCAACTCGCCGACGGTCGCGCCGTGCGCGCATTTCACGTCGTCGGCGTAGATTTCGAGCTCGGGCTTGGCGTTGGCGGTGGCGGTGCGCGCGAGCAGCATCGCCTTCACGCTCTGCGCCGCGTCGGTCTTCTGCGCGTGGCGCGAGACGCCGACCCGGCCGAGATAGGAGCCGGTCGCGCGGCCGCCGAGCACCGATCGGATCACCTGGTTGGAGGTGCCGTCCGGCTCGGCATGCTGCACGCGGGTGACGATCTCCAGCGTCTGCTCATCCCCGCCCAGCATCGCCGCGCCCAGCTCGAAATGCGCGGCGCGGTGGAGGGTGACGTCGATCTCGATCCGCCCAAGCGCCCCGCCGGTGTTGAGCAGATGGAACGCCGCGCGGCCCTCGGCGCCAATGGTGAGCGCGTAACGCTGCACCGCGACCGCGCTTTCAGCCGCATCCTGCACGATCACCCGCGCGACCGCGCCGCCCTCGGGCACGACGATTTCCTCGGGCGCGGCGAGCGGCCAGGCGCGCTCCAGCGCGGCAAGGTCCGAATAGCGCCAGGCTTCGTCGCGGCGGGTGGGGAGCGTGTCGCTCACGCGGCCACCCCGGCATAACCTTCGCGCTCCAGTTCAAGCGCGAGTTCCGGCCCGCCCGTCCGCACGATCCGCCCGTCCGCCAGCACATGGACGACATCGGGCCGCACATAATCGAGCAGCCGCTGATAATGGGTGATCAGCACCACCGCGCGATCGGGGGCGCGCATGATGCGGTTGATCCCCTCGCCCACCACGCGCAGCGCGTCGATATCGAGCCCGCTATCGGTCTCGTCGAGGATGGCGAGCTTGGGCGCTAGGATGCCCATCTGCACCATCTCGTTGCGCTTCTTCTCGCCGCCCGAAAAGCCGACATTCACCGGGCGCTTGAGCATCTCGGGATCGAGCGCGAGCTTCGCCGCCTGTTCGCGCGCGAGCTTGATGAAATCGCCGCCCGACAGCGGCTCTTCCCCCCGCGCGCGGCGCTGGGCGTTGAGGCTCTCGCGCAGGAACTGCAGGTTGGAGACGCCGGGGATTTCGACCGGATATTGGAAGCCGAGGAACAGGCCGGCGGCGGCGCGCTCATGCGGATCGAGTGCGAGGAGGTCGATCCATTCGCTCCCATGTTCGTCACCCCGGCCTTGAGCCGGGGTCCCGCTGCCGTCGCCCGCACCAGAAGAAGAAGCGGGACCCCGGGTCAAGCCCGGGGTGACGGATGAGTTGCGCAATTGAATGCTCCCCCCCGTCACCTCATAACCCGGCCGCCCGCCGAGCACATAGCCAAGCGTCGACTTGCCCGCGCCATTCGGCCCCATGATCGCATGGACCTCCCCCGCGTTCACGGTGAGCGAGAGACCTTTGAGGATCGGCTTGCCGTCAATTTCGGCGTGGAGGTTTTCAATGTTGAGCAAGTTTCAGCCTTTTTCGTAGCTTGTTGAAATGCCTTTGCATTCCGATTTTTTTGAAATGATCAGCCATGCCAACTGCCACCCAGAACGAGCGGAATTGTACGGCCAGCCTATCGGCATCTGCTTGCGATTTTCCCGCCGCAACTAAGCGAGCGCTGAGAGAGCTATTCACAGCCTTTCTCTGATCTTCACAGAGGCTCCAGGCCAGAAGTGACGCGGACCCGATAGCGTCGATCTCGGCACCAGATTCTACGATCGCCGAACGCAATGATACGTTTTCGAGATAGCATTGCGCATAAGGCTTGATGATCAAAAGCAGGTCGCGAAATGCTACAGGATCAACGCGATTCCAATCGCTATTCCCGTTGTAGCCGGCAGAAATGCAGAGCTCCTCACACGGTTTTTCACTTGGTTGGACCAAGAAGATGCTGACGATCAGGGCTGCAATCACCCCACGCTCCCCTCAAGGCTGATGCCCAGCAGCTTTTGTGCCTCAACTGCGAACTCCATCGGTAGTTGCTGCAGCACTTCGCGGGCGAACCCGTTGACGATCAGCGCGACCGCCGCTTCCTGGTCCAGCCCGCGCTGCATCGCGTAGAATAGCTGGTCGTCGCTGATCTTGGAGGTGGTCGCCTCATGTTCGATCTGCGCGCTCGGGTTCTTCACCTCGATGTACGGCACGGTGTGCGCGCCGCATTGGTCGCCCAGCAGCAGACTGTCGCACTGGGTGAAGTTGCGCACACCCTCCGCCGAGGCTGCCACGCGCACCAGCCCGCGATAGGTGTTGTCGCTGTGCCCGGCGGAAATGCCCTTGGAGACGATCGTCGAGCGGCTGCCCTTGCCGAGATGGATCATCTTGGTGCCGGTATCGGCCTGCTGCCGATTGTTCGTCACCGCGACCGAGTAGAACTCGCCGACGCTATTCTCGCCGGCCAGCACGCAACTCGGATATTTCCAGGTGATCGCCGAGCCGGTCTCCACCTGCGTCCACGAAACCTTGCTGTTCCTGCCCTGGCAGAGCGCACGCTTGGTGACGAAATTATAGATGCCGCCCTTGCCGTTCTCGTCGCCGGGATACCAGTTCTGGACGGTCGAATATTTGATCTCGGCATCGTCGAGCGCGACCAGTTCGACCACGGCGGCGTGGAGCTGGTTCTCGTCCCGCATCGGCGCGGTGCAGCCTTCGAGATAGCTGACATAAGCGCCCTTGTCGGCGACGATCAGCGTGCGCTCGAACTGGCCGGTATTTTCGGCATTGATGCGGAAATAAGTGCTCAGCTCCATCGGGCAGCGCACGCCCTCAGGAATGTAAACGAACGTCCCGTCCGAAAAGACCGCGCAGTTGAGCGTCGCGAAATAATTGTCGTGCATGGGCACGACCTTGCCGAGCCATTTCTTCACCAGCTCGGGATATTCGCGGATCGCCTCGCTGATCGACAGAAAGATGACGCCCGCCTTCTTCAGCTCCTCGCGAAAGGTGGTCGCGACCGATACCGAGTCGAACACGGCGTCGACCGCGACCTTGCGCGCGCCCTCGACGCCGGCGAGCACCTTCTGCTCCTCGATCGGAATGCCGAGCTTTTCATAGACACGGCGGATTTCGGGATCGACCTCGTCCAGGCTCGCCAGCGTCGGCTTGGCCTTGGGCGCGGCGTAATAATAAGCGTCCTGATAGTCGATCGGATCGATGTCGAGCTTGGCCCAATCGGGCGCTTCCATCGTCTGCCACAGGCGGAACGCCTTCAGCCGCCAATCGAGCATCCACTCAGGCTCGTTCTTCTTGGCGGAGATATAGCGAACCGTGTCTTCGCTCAGCCCCTTAGGCGCGAATTCCTGTTCGATGTCGGAGGTGAAGCCCCACTCGTACTTCTTGTTGGCGGCGGCGATCGCCTCGGCATTCTTGGTGGCCATCAGTTCGCTACTCCGGCTTCGGCTCTGGGCCGCGCCAATTGGGTGAGATTGACGCTCGCCAGCGCGTCGCGGACCAGCGCGTTGACCGGCGACCAGGCACCGCGCACCCGGCATTGCTCGACCATGCAATCGTGCCGCGCCTCATCGACGCACTGGGTGAGCGCGATTGGCCCCTCGATCGCCTCGATCACATCGGCGAGGCTGATCGCGGCCGCCGGACGCGCGAGCCGGAAACCGCCGCCCGCGCCACGCGCGCTTTCGATCAATCCCGCGGCGGAGAGGCGGCTGACGAGCTTTTGGACCGTCGGCAGCGGCAGCCCGGTCTCCTCGGCCAGCAGCGTGGCGTTGAGCCGCACCCCACCCCCGCAATGGCGGGCGGCGGCCGCGAGCAGCACAACGGCATAATCGGCAAGCGAGGAAAGACGCATGGAATCCTAATCGGACGGTTTTGATCCGATTGGCACATGGGGGCGCGGGCGTCGGGCGTCAACTTGAATTTGGGCGCGCGCACGCGGTTCGTGCATTCCATAAACCCGCTGGCCCCCTCTCCCGTGGAGGGGCGGGCCTTGCGGCGCCAGACGAGTGCCTTCCAGCGGCGCGGTCGCGTGCCCCTTTGACCGCGCCGCGCGGCTTTGCCAAAAGCACGCGCCATGTTCGCCGCCTTGAGACCGGCCCTGTTCGCGCTTGAACCCGAACGGGCACACCGCCTGACCATCAAAGCGCTCGCCGCCTGGGGTACGCTTGGCACTCCGGGCAAGGCGCCAACCCCCGACCCAAGCCTGGCGGTGACGCTCGCCGGCCTCAGCTTTCCCTCTCCGCTCGGCCTCGCCGCCGGGGTCGATAAGGATGCGGAGGCCATCGCGGGCTTCTTCGCGCTGGGCTTCGGCAGTGTCGAGGTGGGAACGCTCACCCCCCTGCCCCAGGCGGGCAATCCCCGCCCGCGCCTGTTCCGCCTGGTGGAGGACGAAGGCGTGATCAACCGGATGGGGTTCAACAATGGCGGCCTGCCGGCGGCGCTGCGGCGCGTGCCGGGGCGACGGCGCGGCGTGCTTGGTATCAATGTCGGCGCGAACAAGAACAGCCCCGATCGCACCGCCGATTATGCGCGCGGCGTCGCGGCGGCGGTGCCCTATGCCGATTACATCACGATCAACATCAGCTCGCCCAACACGCCGGGCCTGCGCGATCTGCAATCGGGCAGCGCGCTCACCGAACTGCTCGCCGCCTGCGCCGAGGCGCGGGGGAGCACGCCGCTATTCCTGAAGATCGCCCCCGATCTCGACGCGCCTGGCATCGACCACGCGGTACGCGCGGCGATCGAGCACGGTGTCGCCGCACTGATCGTCGGCAACACCACGCTCAGCCGCCCGTCGCTCGCCGCGCCGGCGGCGAACGAGGCGGGCGGGCTTTCGGGCGCGCCACTCAAGGCGCTGGCGCGGCAAAAGCTGCTCGAAGCGCGCGCGGCGAGCGGCGGGCAGCTGCCGCTCATCGCGGTCGGCGGTATCGACAGCGCCGAGGAAGCCTATTGGCGCCTTTCCCATGGCGCGCGGCTCGTGCAGCTCTATTCGGCGCTGGTCTATCGCGGACCGGGCCTTGCCCGGCGGATCAATCAGGCCTTGGCGGCGCTCTATGCGCGCGATGGCGCGCCGGGCGGCTGAGTGCCGCTACGGCTTGCTCCTTTGCGGCAAAGCCCGCTAGGGTCCATGGCCATGAAGGCTCAACTTCTTGCCGCGGCCGCGTTGCTGCTCAGCGCGCCCGCCTGTGCCCAGGGGCCGGCCCCGACTCCGTCGCGCGGCGTCGTTTCCGCCGCCCACCCGCTCGCCGCCGAGGCCGGTCGCGAAATCCTCCGGCAAGGTGGCAGCGCGGCGGACGCCGAGCTGGCGATGATGCTCGCGCTGACCGTGGTCGAGCCGCAATCGAGCGGGATCGGCGGCGGTGGCTTCTTCCTGTATCAGCCGGCCAAGGGCAAGCTGGTCTCGATCGACGGGCGCGAAACCGCGCCCAAGGCGGCGACACCGCGCCGCTTCCTCGATGCGAGCGGCAAGCCGCTCGGTCGCTTCCAGGCGATCCCGGGCGGGCTGTCGGTTGGCGTACCGGGCAATATCGCGCTGATGGCGATGGCGCATAAGCGCTTCGGCAAGCTTCCCTGGCGCACGCTGTTCCAGCCGGCGATCAAACTGGCGGAAAATGGCTATCCGGTCAGCGCCCCGATGGCGCGCGGCATGGGGTATGTGAGCCAGGTCTGGAAGGAATTCCCGGCGATCAGCGCGCTGTACGCGCCCAGCGGCAAGCCGCTCGCCGCTGGCGAAATGGTGAAGAACCCCGCGCTCGCGCTCACCCTGCGCCGGATCGCCGCGATCGGTCCCGACGCCTTCTACAAGGGCGAGAACGCGCAGGCGATCGTCGCGACCGTCACCGGCGCCAAGCGCAACCCGGCGGACATGACGCTCGCCGATCTCGCCGGCTATCAGGCCAAGGAGCGCGCGCCGATCTGCGGCGCGTATCGTGGCTACAAGATTTGCGGCATGGGCCCGCCCTCTTCGGGCGCGATCACCGTGCTGCAAATCCTGGGGATGCTCGAACGCTTCGATCTGAAGGCGATGGGGCCGAACGATCCCAAGGCGTGGCACCTGATCGCCGAGGCGATGCAGCTCGCTTACGCCGATCGCGAGCTTTATCTGGGCGATCCCGATTTCGTGTCGATGCCGCTGAAAGGCCTGATCGACAAAAACTACCTTGCCCAGCGCTCGACGTTGATCGACCCCGCCAGGGCGCGCGGCAGCTATGAAGCGGGGACGCCGCCGGGCGCCGCACCGCGCAGCCCGGGCGTGTCGAGCGAAGTGAAAGGTACGACCCATTTCGTCGCGGTCGACCATGATGGCAATGTCGCGACGATGACCTCGACGGTCGAAGGCCCGTTCGGCAGTCAGCTCGTGACGGGCGGCTATGTGCTCAACAACGAACTCACCGACTTCACCTTCGCGCCCGAAAAGAACGGCGCGCCCGTCGCCAACCGGGTGGAAGGCGGCAAGCGGCCACTCTCGTCTATGTCGCCGACGATCGTTTATGACGCGGGCGGTAAGCCCGTGTTCACCGTCGGCGCGGCGGGCGGCAAGACGATCATCATGCAGGTGGCCAAGGCACTGATCGCGCATCTCGATTGGGGGATGAGCGCGCGGGACTCGATCGCGCTCGGCCTCGTCTATTTCGGCGACAACGGCATCATTCTGGAGCGCGGCACGGTGCTGGAGCCGATGAAGCCCGCGCTCGAAGCGCTCGGCCACCGGGTGAACGTGGCCGAGCTGGGACTGAAGGCCAATGCCGCCGAGCTGACCACGACCGGCTGGGTCGGCGCCGCCGATCCGCGCAGCGTGGGCGAGGCGCTCGGCGAATAATCCCGGCGCCGCGGCAACGATCGCGGCGTCCAAAACAACAAGGCAAAGTCGCTGGGGGGCGACGTTTCTTTTTTGGAGAGACGATGCGAACGCTGGAACATTTTCCCAATCTCGTCAGCATGTTCTTCACCCGGGCACGCGAAGGCGGGGACCGGCCGTTTCTGTGGCACAAGGCCGGGGGGCGCTGGCAGTCGCAGAGCTGGGCAGAGGTGGCGCGACAGGTGGCGAGCCTCGCGCAAGGGCTGAAGAATGTCGGCATCGCACCCGGCGACCGAGTGATGCTGGTCGCCGAGAACCGGCCCGAGTGGTGCATCGCCGATCTCGCGATCATGGCGGCGGGGGCGGTGACGGTGCCCACCTACACCACCAATACCGAACGCGATCACAGCCACATCATCGAGAATTCGGGCGCGCGCGCGGTTATCGTGTCGAACGCGAAGCTCGCCAAGACGCTGCTGCCGGCGGTGCTGCGCTCCTCGGCTTTGCGCACCGTGATCGGGATCGAGGATCTGCGGATCGGCCAATCGGGCGATGTCTCGTTCCACAGCTTCGGCAAGCTGATCACCGACCACCCGACCGATCCGGCGGCCGCCGAAGCCCAAGCGCAGCTGCTCACGCGCGATGATCTGGCGTGCATCATCTACACCAGCAGCACCGGCGGCGCGCCGCGCGGGGTGCGCCAGCACCACGGCGCGATCCTGCACAATTGCTATGGCTGCACCGAGGTGATTTCGGAAGATTTCGGCTGGGAGGATGAAGTCTTTCTCTCCTTCCTGCCGCTCAGCCACGCCTATGAGCATAGCGCGGGACAGCATTTCCCCATCGCGCTGGGTGGGCAGATCTATTACGCCGAAGGCCTCGACAAGCTCGCCTCGAATATTGAGGAGACGCGGCCGACGATCATGGTCGTCGTGCCGCGCCTGTTCGAGGTGCTGCGCCAGCGCATCGTCAAGCAGATCGAAAAGCAGGGCAAGCTGCCCAACTGGCTGCTGGGGCAGGCGATGGCGGTGGGCACGCGCAAGGCAGCGGACAAGCGGGGCATCCTCGACATGCCGCTCGACCTGCTGCTCAGCCGGACGCTGCGCCCGCGCATCGCCCAGCGCTTTGGCGGACGGATCAAGGCGATGGTCTCGGGTGGCGCGCCGCTGAACCCGGAAATCGGCATCTTCTTCGATGCGCTCGGCATCACTTTCCTGCAGGGCTATGGCCAGACCGAGGCGGCGCCCGTCATCTCGTGCAACCGCCCGAAAGTGGGGCTGAAGCACGACACGGTCGGCCCGCCGCTCGCCAACACCGAAGTCCGCATCGCCGAGGACGGCGAAATCCTGGTGCGCGGCGAGCTGGTGATGCACGGCTATTGGAACAATGAGGAAGAAACCGCGCGCGTCCTGAAGGATGGCTGGCTCCACACCGGCGACATCGGCGTGATCGACGCGAAGGGGCGGATCAAGATCACCGATCGCAAGAAGGATCTGATCATCAACGACAAGGGCGACAATGTCGCCCCGCAGAAGGTGGAGGGGATGCTCACCCTTCAGAGCGAAATCCTGCAGGCGATGATCGCCGGGGACCGCAAGCCCTATATGGTCGCGGTGCTAGTGCCCGATCCCGAATGGACACAGGAATTCTGCGCGAAGACCGGCGTCAACTGCAACTTCGCTAAGCTGACGGAGAACGCCGACTATCGCGCCGCGCTTTCCGCCGCCGTTGAGCGCGTAAACAAGGATTTGTCGGTGATCGAGCGCGTCCGCCGCTTCATCATCGCCGATGAGCCGTTCACGATCGAGAATCAGCAGTTGACGCCGTCGCTGAAGATCAGGCGGCACGTGCTGAAACAGGTTTACGGCGCGCGGCTGGACGCGCTGTACAAGGGATAGGGCGCGCGGCAGGGGAAGGTCGCGACGCGGGCGCCCTTCCCTTACCCGCTATGGTCGGCGACGATCTTCCATCCGCGCTTCTCGCGGCGGAAGACGAGGCTGGTCGGGCCGCTTACCGTCCGGCCATCGGCATAGGTCAGCGTATAGCGCGCGATGAACAGCGCATGGGCTGGCCCCAGCGGGCGGTAATCGAGCGTCTTGAAGCTCAGCACGCCGCGCTTGGCGGCATCGGCGAAATCATATCTGGCGCGGTAGCGCGCGATCATCGCCGGCTTGCCGCGCACCAGGCCGTCGGCGGTGACGAAACTGGCCTCGGGCGCATCCGAATAGACGGCCATGAAGCGATCAACGTCGCCCGCGTTCCAGCCGGCGGCGCTGTCCGCCATCGCCGCTTCGATCGCCACCTGATCGGGTGCCATCGCTACGGCCGCTGCCAACACCATCCACATCACTGCGCCTCCACCAGCCTGCTCAGCGCCCCGCCCTGAAGCGGCCCCGCGCAGAGAAAGCCCTGATAATATTGGCAGCCCTCACGCGCGAGCAGATCGAGCTGCTCGGGCGTCTCCACGCCTTCGGCGATCACCGCGAGGCCAAGCGAGCGCGCCATGTCGATCACCCCGCGCACCACGATCCGGTCGCGCGGGCTGCCGGCGATGTCTTGCGCCAGCTTCTTGTCGATCTTGAGATAATCGAGCGGCAGCGCCTTCAGATAGGCAAGGCTCGAATAGCCCGTGCCGAAATCGTCGATCGCGACGCGGCAGCCCGCTTGTCGCAGCGTGGCGAGCAAGGCGGCGGCGGCGCCCAGATCCTCGATCAAGCCGGTTTCGGTGATCTCCACGGTCAAGCGACTGCGCGGAAACCGGCTTTCGTCGACGCGGTCGAGGAAGATGTCGGCGAAGTTCGGCCGGCCGATATCGGCGGCGGTCAGGTTGATGGCGAGGCGCAACTGCGCGCAACGCCCCTGCCAGCGAGCGGCGGCGGCAAGTGCGGCGCGCTGGATATGATCGGAAAGCGCGATGCCGAGCTCGGCGCGTTGCGCGGCCGCGAACAACGGCTCGGCCCCGAGCGCGCCAAGCACGGGATGATCCCAGCGCGCGAGCGCCTCGACCCCGGTGATCGCCCCGCTCGCCACCGCCACCTGAGGCTGGAAGCGAATCTCGATCTCGCATCGTTCCAGCGCGCGCCGCAGATCGAGCGCCAGCGTATCGAGCGCCGCCGGCGCCCCCCGCTGCGCGACATGCACCGTCAGGCTGTTAGAGCCGCGCGCGACCTCAAGCGCTTCGCCCGCCCGCGCGATCAACGTGCTGCCATCATCGCCGCCCTCGCTATCGGCAAGGCCGATACGGCAGCCGAGCACGACCATGGCGTTCCCCGCGACGAACGGTCGTGCCAACGCCTCGGCCACGCGCCCGGCGGCGGCCTCGATCCGCGCCATGCCGTCTTCGGCGGCGAGCAGAAAGTCCGAACCGCTCAGCCGCGCGACCACCGCGTCGCGCCCGACTGCTTCGGCGGCGGCCTCCTCGATCCTGCGCTGCGCCGCGCGCAGCACCGCGTCGCCCGCCTCGCGGCCATATGCGGCGTTGACCAGATCGAAGCGGCTGAGCGCGATCAGCGCCACCTGCACCCGCGCGCCCTGCCCCAGCGCGCGATCGAGCCAGCGCCGGGCCGAGGCGGCGTCGCGCGCGCCCGACAAGGCGTCGCGCACCAGCGCGCCCGCATCGGTGGCGCCGGACAGCCGCTCGATCAGCGCCTCGGGCGCGCCGCTCGCGGGATCGGCCTGAAGATGCTGCACCACCCGCCCCAGCCCCGGCAGATCGTGCGCGAAGGCGGTCGGCCGCCCCTTGGCGCGCAGGCGGCGCAGCGCCGCGAGCGCGACCGCGCGATCGTCGGGCACCAGCAGGCGGAGTAGCGCGCGCGCCGACACCGCGGCAGGCACGCCGAGCAACCCGGCCAGGGCCGTGCTCATCCGCACCGCGCCGCCCTGCAATCGCCACCCGAGCACTTCGCCGGCGGCCCGCCCGGGATGGACGACGCGCTCGGCATGGCGCGCGGCGAAGCGCAGCGCCTGGACGAATTCGGCCTCGCTGTGCGGGCTCGACAGGAAATGCGTGGCGCCCGCCTCGAAAAAGGTCGTGATCGCGCCGACATCGCCGCGCGAGACCAGCACGAGCAGCGCCGCCGCGCGCTGCTGCACCGCCGCGCCGAGCGCCGCCGCCGCGCGCAGCCCCTCGCCCAGCGCGCCACGTGCGTCCACGACGGCTACCCGCGCGCCGCTCGCCGCGAAGCGATCCGCCGCGCCCTCCGCCCGGCGCGCGGCGATCACCTGCCAGCCCCCCCGCGCGGCGAGCGCGGCGATCTCGTCGCGCTGGCGGAACGACAGCACGAACAGCGGCGCGGGTTGCGGCTCGGTTTGGCTGGTGTCGGGCGCCGGCTGGCTCATCGTACGCCAACCTAGCGGGAGTTCATCCTTTCGCCAACGGCATGGCCGCGACTTGCAGCGTCCGATAACAGGGCTTAGCTCTGGCGCGATGGCCGCCACCCCTCCCCCCGCCGCGCCGCTCACCGACGCGCATGGCCGCGCGATCCGCTATCTGCGGATTTCGGTGACGGACCGCTGCGACCTGCGCTGCCGCTATTGCATGGCGGAGGAGATGCGCTTCCTGCCACGCTCGGCGCTGCTGAGCCTGGAGGAGATCGCGATCATCGCCGAACGCTTCATCGCGCGCGGTGTGCGCAAGATTCGCCTGTCGGGCGGCGAGCCGCTGGTGCGGCGCGATGTCGTGGAACTGGCGCATCGGCTGGGGCGGCACGTCGGCACCGGGCTCGACGAGTTGACGATGACAACGAACGCCACCCGCCTCGCGGACCATGCCGAGGCGCTGTACTGCGCCGGGCTGCGGCGGCTCAATGTGAGCCTGGACAGCCGCGACCCCGAACGCTTCCGCTTCATCACCCGGGTCGGCGATGTCGAATCGGTGCTGCGCGGCATCTTCGCCGCGCGTGACGCGGGGCTCGCGATCAAGATCAACATGGTCGCGCTCAAAGGGCTGAACGAGGACGAGATCGCACCGATGCTCGCCTGGTGCGGCGCGAATGGCTTTGATCTGTCGCTGATCGAGACGATGCCTCTGGGCGCGATCGACGAGGACCGGGCGGACCGCTTCCTGCCGCTCACCCAAGTGTTCGCCGATCTCGAGCGCCGCTTCACCCTTACCGCCAGCGATCACCGCACTGGCGGCCCCGCGCGCTACTGGCGGGTCGCGCCCTGGGGCACCAGGCTCGGGCTGATTTCGCCGCTCACCAACAATTTCTGCGACGGCTGCAATCGCGTCCGGCTGACGACCGAAGGGCGGCTGTTCATGTGCCTGGGGCATGAGGATCAGGTCGATCTGAAGGCCGCCCTGCGCGACGGCGGGATCGCCGCGCTCGATGCCGCGATTGACGAAGCGCTCGCGCTCAAGCCCGCCGCGCACGCCTTCCGCATCACGCCAGGTGCCGCGCCCGCGACGCGCCGCCATATGAGCGTCACCGGCGGATGAGCCGTTTCGCGCGCCGGGCGCTGGTCGCCTCGCCCACCGCGCAGGCTCAGGCGGCGGCGGCGCAGCTGCGCGAGATCGCCGATTGGGTGCCCGAAAAGGAAGCCGAGCTGATCGTCGCGCTCGGCGGCGATGGCTTCATGCTCCAGACGCTCCACGGGCTGCTCGAACGCCCGGGCGATCCCGTGCCGGTGTTCGGGATGAACCTGGGCACTTTCGGCTTCCTGATGAACGAATGGCGCGCGACCGGGCTCGACGATCGGCTCGCGGAGACCAAGGCGTTCAACGTGTTCCCCTTGAAGATGCACGCCGAGACGATGGCGGGCGCGCGCCACGAATTGCCGGCGATCAACGAGGTGTCGCTGCTGCGCGAAACCCGCGAGACGGCGAAGATCGAGGTGACGCTCAACGACCGCGTCGTGATTCCCGAGCTGGTGTGCGACGGCATCTTGGCGGCCACCCCGGCGGGATCGACCGCTTATAATCTGTCCGCCAACGGCCCGATCCTGCCGCTTGGTTCGTCGCTGATCGCGCTCACGCCGATCAGTCCGTTCCGCCCCCGCCGCTGGCGCGGCGCGGTGCTGCCCGACAAGGCGCGTATCCGCCTGCGCGTGCTCGAACCGATGAAGCGCCCGGTGAGCGCCGTCGCCGACCAGCGCGAGGTGCGCGACGTGGCGGTGGTGGAAGTGGTGATCGACCGCGCGCGCGAATTGACGCTGTTGTTCGACCCCGAACACGCGCTCGACGATCGCATCACGATGGAGCAATTCATCGCCTGAACCGCGCCGGCGGGGCGTGCAATTAGCGTCTTGCAAAGCCGCAAGCCGCCGCTATAGAGCCGGCTTCCGCGTTCCCCGATAGCTCAGCGGTAGAGCACTCGACTGTTAATCGAGCGGCCGTTGGTTCGAATCCAACTCGGGGAGCCACTTCTCACCCGCATCGTTATGCTGCCACACGCGGCGCCTCGCTCTGCACCGCGAGGCCGGCGACGAACCCGCTGAGCGCCGCGTCGAAGCTGGGCATCAAGGCGCCGCGCGTGCTCGCCAGCGGCACGGCGGGTGGGCGCGGCGCGGCGAAGCCTAGCGTCGCCGCCGGCACCGCGTCGATCAGGCCGGTGTCCAGCCCCAGCGCTCGCGCGACCGCGCGGGCGAACTCGGCCCAGCTCATGGCGGCGCCGTTCGTCAGGTGCCACACTCCTTCAGCCGGATCGATGAGCAGATCGAGCGCGGCGTCGACCAGATGGGGCACGAAGGTCGGCGTCACCACCTGATCCTCGGCGGCGGCGAAGCGTTGGCCCGATCGCAGCGCATGGGCGGCATGAACCGCGAAATTATGCGCATCGAACGGCGAGAAGAACGCCGCGGTCCGCACGATCAGGTGCCGCCCGGCGAGCCCCGCGAGCTCCGCCTCCATCCGCGCCTTGCTCTCGCCATAGGCGTTGAGCGGCGCGGGGGCGTCGCTCTCGACATAAGCATCGCCCTTCGCACCATCGAACACCAGGTCGCTCGAGAAGTTGAGCGTCGCGATTCCGCGCGCGGCGGCAGCGCGGGCGAGCCGGGTCGGCCCGTCGCTATTGGCCTCGAAACAGCGGGCGCGCTCCTGCTCGGCGGCGTCGACACGGACATAGCCAGCGGCGTTCACCACCGCCCAGGGGCGATGCCCCTCGAGCGCGCGGACGATGCTCGCCGGGTCGCGCAGATCAAGTTGCCGGCGGTCGGTCAGCACATAGGGAATGTTGCGGGCGGCGCAGGCACGCGCGAAGGCTTGGCCGAGCGTGCCGGTCGCGCCGCAGATCAGCAGCGGCGGCACGTCGTCGGGCGTGCCGGGCGCGGCGAGCGGTCGCGGTTGACCGAGATGAACGACCCGATGCTCCAGCCGGATCGGCCGCCGCCACCAGCCGGGCGTGCGCGCGACGGGCGGGCGCGGCGCGTCGATGAGCAGGCCGCGTAGCAGATCGGCCGCCGCGGTCTCACGCACGTCGCCGCTGCTCACGTCGAACACCCCGGACTCATAGCGGCCGGGCGCGGTGAGCAATGTGTTCCAGCCACAGCTGCCGAACAGCGACCAGGCGGTGACGGCGCGCAGATCGACCCCCTCGCCGCGCAGCGCCCGTGCCGTATCCCAGCCTTCCGCGAGCCAGCGCAACTGCTCGTCGCGGGTGCAGCCATTATGCACCTCGGTGATCGCGATCGGCCGGCGGTAGCGCGCCCAGGCCTCGCGCACCGCACCCGCGATCCCCGGCGGTGGCGGATCGAGCACGCGGATCGCGGCGACATCGGCATAGCTCTGGCGCCCATTGCCGCCGTGGCTTTCGCGCGGATAGCGGTGCAGCCGCTCGTCGAGGAAACGGTCGCTCGTCAGGTAATGGTTGATGCCGATGATGTCGGGCGGGCACGGCGCGTCCGCGATCGCGCTCAGCCGGTCGGCGAAACCGAAATTGGCGAGCCGCGCCCAAAGCGGGTGCGACCGCGTGACCATGCCGCACAGCAGATCCCAGCTCGCCCAGCGGCGGAGATTGTCGAACGCCGCCTGGTCGGCGAGCGTGGGGGTAGCGAAGCTGCGCCCCAGATCATCGGTCTGGATCAGGCGCGCGTGCGGGATCACGCGCCGGATCGCCGCCATCGCCAGCCTTGTGCCGTCGATCTGATTGAGCAACGCCCGCCAGAAAGCGCGCTCATCACGGCGGTGCGGATACCAATGGCCGTAGAGGGCGGCGAACCGCGCGGTGGTTAGTGGTTCGTTGACCGGCGTCCAATCCTCGATCCACGGATAGCGCTCGGCGACGCGCGCGGCATGGCGGGCAAGGCCGGTCGCGAAGCCCTGATCGTCGAGCAGATCGGTATAGGCCGGTCCGCTACCATGGTGGACCAGGCCAGCGATCACGCGGATACCATGCGCGCGCAGGGCGTCGAGGCGCGCGTCGGGGAACGCCCAATCGGCCTGCTCGGGATGGTCCGGCGACACCTGCTCCCACAGCACCGGATAGCGCACCGCGCTCAGCCCGAGGCTGGCGATGCGATCGATATCGTCGGGGCGGTCGCGGTGGCCGCTCAGCGCCAGCTGATCGCCGAAGCGGTCGCCGACGCGGTTGAGCGTGCATTCGAGCCCGCCCCAGAGTTCAAGCGGCGGCGGCGCCATTATGATTTCTCCCAATTGTCGCAGGCATAACCGTCGGGAGGGCGCGTGGGTTGCGCGGAAGTCAGGCCGGCGCGGGCTCGGCCAGGGCGGCGGCGAGCCAATCGGGCACCAGCGCGTCGCCCAGCGCGTCGACCGCGCGGCGCTCGACCATCAGCCCCAGCTCGGGATAGCGCGCCCGCGTCCGTTCCCCGCCCTCGGCGAGCGGGGCCACGATCAGCCGGCGGTTGACCTTGGCGCGGTGGTGCATCCGCGCGGTGTTTTCCTGCCCGACATAGCAGCCCTTGGCGAAGCTCACCCCGTTCAGTTCGCGGGCGTTGCATTCGAGCCAGAGCGTCTCACCGTCGCCCAGTTCGGCCACGCCCTCGGTGACGCCCAGGCTCAATCGGTGCCCGTGCCAGCCGCTCCCGGGCACGCCCGCGCCGCCCAACCACCGTCTCCCGAGCCCTAAAAGCCGCGGATCGGCAACGCCGTGCGCGCCCGTGCGCGCCCAATGCACCTTGAATTCGGTCAGCGTGATCTCGACCGGGCGCCGCAGCCGATAGAGCCGCAACCGCTGCGCGAGCGCCTCGGCGCGCGCCGCCTCGCAATCGATCAGCACCGCTTGCGGATCGTCGGGATCGGCCCAGAGGATGAAGTCGAACAGCGCCTTGCCCTGCGGGGTCAGCAGCCCGCCCCAACGCGGCGCTTGCGGCGACAGGCTGCGCACGTCCTGCGTCACCAACCCCTGCAGGAAGGCCCGCGCCTCGGCGCCGCTCACCCGCAGCACGGCGCGGTCGGCGAGCATCGTTGGCCCAAGCATACTGGTTTCGCTCATGCCGCTTAGCTAAGGGAGGCGCGATGGAAAAAGAAGTGCTGACGCTGCGCCGCCCCGATGATTGGCACCTGCATCTGCGCGATGGCGCGATGCTCGCCGCCGTGCTGCCCTACACCGCGCGCCAGTTCGCCCGCGCGATCGTGATGCCCAATCTGGTGCCGCCCGTCACCACCGTCGCCGCCGCCGAAGCCTATCGCGCGCGCATCCTGGCGGCGCTGCCCGCAGGCGCCGACTTCACCCCGCTGATGACCTGTTACCTGACCGATGACGCCGACCCGGCCGAGATCGCGCGCGGCCATGCCGAGGGGGTGTTCACCGCGTGCAAGCTCTACCCTGCCCACGCCACCACCAATGCCGCCCACGGCGTCACCGACATTCGCCGGCTATGGCCGGTGCTGGAGGCGATGCAGGCGATCGGGATGCCGCTGCTGATCCACGGCGAGGTGACCGACCATGAGGTGGACATCTTCGATCGCGAGGCGGTGTTCATCGAGCGTACCCTGACCGGCCTGGTGCGCGATTTCCCCGAACTGAAGATCGTGTTCGAGCATATCACCACCGCCGATGCCGCCGCCTTCGTGCGCGCCGCCGGCCCCCATGTCGCGGCGACGATCACCCCGCAGCACCTTCACATCAACCGCAACGCGATGTTCGCTGGAGGGCTGCGCCCGCACGCCTATTGCCTGCCGGTCGCCAAGCGCGAGACGCACCGCCGCGCGATCGTGGCGGCGGCGACCTCGGGCGACCCCAAATTCTTCCTTGGCACCGACAGCGCCCCCCATGCCCGCGAGGCGAAGGAAGCCGCGTGCGGCTGCGCCGGCATCTTCAACGCCCCCTTCGCGCTGGAAAGCTATGCGACCCTGTTCGAGGCCGAGGGCGCGCTCGACAAATTGGAGGGGTTCGCGAGCGAATATGGCCCGCGCTTCTACGGCCTGCCGCTCAACGAGACGCGGGTGACGCTCGAACGCGCGCCCGTCGAGGTGCCCGCCGCGCTGTCAGCGGCCGACACCAGCATCGTCCCCTTCCACGCCGGCGAGACCTTGCCCTGGCGGTTCGTCCGCTGAGGCGATCGCCGGTTCCCACGCGGGAGCCTGCGACGGCGGTTGCGGCGATGGCGCGGGCGGCGCAGAATCGCGACTACGCCGTGCGAACCAAGGGGCCGACCCGCCATGCAAGAAATCGTACTGCCGAAAGAACCCGATACGATCTCCGCGCCCGGCTCCCTGGTGCGCCTGCTGCTGCGCGGCGCCAGGGGCGGGATGATCCAAAGCACGGTTCCCGTCGGCCGCACGAGCCGGCCAATCGCCCACCGAACTGTCTATGAAATCTGGTACGTGCTGGAAGGTGCCGGCGAGATTTGGCGCTCCAACGGCGCACAAGAGAAGATCACCGCGCTGACGCCCGGCACGTCGATCGATCTGGAACCCGGCACCGCCTTTCAGTTCCGCAACGTGTCGCCCGACGCCGATCTCAAATTCATCTGCGTCACCATGCCGGCCTGGCCGGGGGAGGATGAAGCGGTGCCTGCATCGCGGGGAGCGTGGGAGCCGAGCGTTTAGGGTGGTACTTTTTTTCTCAGCGCCGCTGGCGCAATAAGGCATCCGATGAATCTGCTACTCAAAAAAATCCGTTGAAGGCGTAACCGATTTGCGAGAGAAAGCGCGGTTTTAAGGACAGGTTTGGCGGTGGATTTACAAGAGCAGCCAGTAAGCAAATGACTAAGTTACCGACATAGACTGGATACGGAATTTAAACACATGAAATACCTTACAAATAACCACGCAAACTGCCAATTCGAGGGGATGGCAATTTAAGCATCTCGCTTTAAACATAAAGATAGAATTCGTTCGCTGATTCTGCTATTTATCGATATATTGATTGACATAAGAAAATAACGATCGGGTTTTCCCTTGACAGCAATAAGGATCTCAGATGTTCGATAAATTTGAGCGTATTACTATACTCGATGAGCGCAAGCGGCTTCAGTGTAATGATTGCCGTCGCGAGACGATCCACGTGCTAGAGGCTCGATGCCATGGAAGTTGGGAAACTGAACATAACGTGGAAGGTATGATTAGTGGTGCAACAATCTTTTCACTGTTTCGCTGCGGCGCCTGTGATGCGGTATGCTTTGAAAAGGACAGCTGGGACAGCCAGTGTTTCGCGCACGACGAGTACGGACAAATGTATGCAATCCACGAGTTCGCTCACTTTCCTCCGCCCTCCTCGGCTGACTTCTCTTTTGACACTTCCCATGTTTCGCGGCGCCTTAGTGAGTTAATTGATGAGATGATGTACTGCTTGGTAGGCGGCAAGCTAAATCTCGCTACCATTGGCCTGCGGCTCATCATCGAATTTATCGTGAATGACGCGCATTGCGGTGGCCGAACTCTAGAAAAAAAGATCGACAATCTTTGCATAAATAACAATATCGATGATGTTCAGAAAGAACTTCTTCATACGATCAGAAAAAAGGGTAACGCCGGCGCACACAAAGGTATAGCAATGACAAGAAATGAAATGATCGCGGGAATGACAATCGTGTCCCTACTGCTCGAGAAGCTTTACAACGGGCCTGCCCGGCAAGCGGACGCCATTGCCAAAGCCCAGAAGGCGTTCAAGGCGCAATAGCTTTTTAGAGAATGGCGCGGCTATATGCGATTAAATCGGATCGTTACCCGAAATCTGCAGTCTTTCACTCCAATCCCGCCCGCTCCGACATCCCCCGCAAAGCGGCCGCCTTGCAGCCCTTATCCTAGAACGGCAGCCACTTCGCCTTTTCGCTGAACTTCATATAGCCCACATTCACCCCCGCGCGCGCGCCGACGCCCAGGCGGATCGGGATCAGGACGATGTTGCCGCGCCGCAAATAGGTCGCCGAAAAGCCGCCGACGAAATAGAGGTGCCCCTCGCCCTCCGGGTAGCGGCGATAGATTTCCTGGCTGTCGTAAAGGTTATAGACCAGCACGAACACTTTCGAGGCATTGCCGCCCGCGTCGAAGCCGATCGACGGCCCCGTCCAGTAAACCGGCCGGTCGCCCTCCACCCGGTGCGACATCACGCCCGAGCCATAGCGCAGCCCGACGACGAACGCGCCCGATGCTTCGCGCCCGGCGATATAGGCGTTGGGCTCGCCCTGCTCCTTCAGGATTTTCTCGATCAGCCCGGCAAAGCCCTGCGCGCCGCGGCCGAACACATCCTCGCCGGCGGCGATCAGGTCCTTGCGCTTATAGGTATCGCCGGCGGCGGTCGCCCGATCGGCGACGATCCCATTGGGCGCCGGAGCGGCGGGCGTGGCCGGCGGCGCGCTGTTGATGGGCGCCGGCGCCACCGGCTCGGCGGGGACCGGATCGCCATAAGCGGGCGCCGGGCTCTGGGGTGCCCGCGCGGGCGCGGGTGCCAGATCGCGATCGATCGCCGAGTTGGGATCGACGGTGCGCATCTGCGCCGGCGCCGCGCCTGCAAGCGCCAAGCCGGCCAGTGACGCCGCGACGCGGCGGAAAGTCGAGCGTGCCACGATGGTTACCCCTTTGCCCTATGCATATGGTTACTATCGCTTGACGATGGTTAACGCCAAGTAAACGGCGACAGGGCGAGTCGCTTTCGCGCCGACCCGAGCGCGCCTTTTGCGGCAGGGTGACGCGGCGGGAGGTTGAAATGCCCCGGGGCTGTGGCTATAGCCGCCCCTCGCCGCTTGAGCCGGAGACGTGGGTGAGTGGCTGAAACCAGCGGTTTGCTAAACCGCCGTACTCCGATTAGGGGTACCGAGGGTTCGAATCCCTCCGTCTCCGCCACCGGCCATGCCACGCTAAGCCATCGGCTTCGGGCCTATTTCACCCGTACCCCGCCCTTGATCACCGCGCTGGGATGTTCGAGCAGGCGCACGTCCTTCAGCGGATCGCCCGCCACCGCGATCAGATCGCCATAGCGCCCCACCGCCACTTGCCCCACGTCGCCGCGCCCGAGGGCCTCGGCGGCGTTGAGCGTCGCCGCGCGGATCGCCTCGATCGGGGTCATCCCCCATTCGACCATCTTGGCGAATTGCAGCGCGTTCTGGCCGGCCGGGAACACCCCGCCATTATCGGTGCCGAACACCATCTTCACCCCGGCGCGGTGCGCGTCGCGGAAGGTTTCGCGCTGCTTGCGGCCGATCTGGCGTTCCTTCTCCAGGCTTTCGGGGAAGACGCCGTTCTTCGCGCCTTCGGCCAGGATGTAGTCGTCGTCGTAGATGTCCATCGAGAACCACGCGCCCTTGGCCTTGGCCAGCGCGAAGCTTTCGGGCGTGGCGAGGCTTGCATGTTCGATCGTGTCGACGCCCGCGCGCAGGCAGTCGTTGATCCCTTCCGTGCCGTGCGCGTGCGCGGCGACGCGCAGGCCGAGCATGTGCGCCTCGTCCACCACCGCCTTGATCTCGTCAAAGGTCATCTGCTGGGCGCCGGCCGCGTCGGTCTTGGAAAGGACGCCGCCGGTCGCGCAGATCTTGATCACCTCGGCGCCATATTTGCGCAAGGTGCGCACCAGCTTGCGGTACGCCTCGGGGCTGTCGGCGACGCTGGGATTGGGCAGCTCGCCGAAGCGCGGCGGCAGGGAGCCGGTGCCGTCACAATGCCCGCCGGTCGCGCCGATCGCATAGGTCGCGGGCACGATGCGCGGGCCGGCGACGTAGCCGCCCTCGATCGCCTGCTTCAGCCCGACATCGTTATAATTGTCGGACCCGACATTGCGCACCGTGGTGAACCCCGCCTCGATCATCGCGCGCGCATTGGCGACGCCCACCGCCTGCCAGAAGCTGTCGGTATATTCGAGCTGGCGATAGCCGCTGATCCGGGGGTCGCCGTCGAGATGGACGTGCATGTCGATCAGGCCGGGGAGCAGGGTCTGCCCCGGCAGGTCGATCCGCTTCGCGTCGCGGGGCAGCGCGACCTGGCCTTGCGCGCCAACCGCCGTGATCCTGCCATCGGTGATGACCACCGCCGGCCGCTCGACCAGCTTGCCGCTCGCCACGTCGACCAGCCGATCGGCGGTGACGACCACGGTTTCGGCGCTGAGTGGCGCCGACGCCACGGTGAACATCAGCGCGAGCGCGCGTGCCAAGGTCTTCATAATCCCCCCTTTTGCCACAACGGCGCGCAGCATGGCGCGGCGCTGGGCCGGGGGCAAGTCAGCGCGGGGCGGGCTGGGCGGGGGGCACCGGCGCGGTCGAGCGCAGCAATTGATCGTCGGGCATCTTCACCTTGCCGCGAATTCGGTCGATCTGCGCCTGGCGGTAGGCGAGATACAGCTCGCGCCGCGCCTTATAAGGGTTGGGATCGGCGCGGACCGCGACGTAATCGCCATCGAACTCGGCGCGGTAATCGATCGAGCGCAGCGCGTTGGCGGGGATGTTGTAGCGCAGATCGTCGAACGGAAAACCGATCGACAGTGGTAGCACCGCGGCATCCACCCCGCGCCCGAACAGATCGCGCACCGTCGTCGGCCCGATCAGCGGCAGGAACAGATACGGCCCCGGCCCTACCCCATAAATGGCGAGCGTGTTGGCGAAGCCATTGGGGCGATAGGGCAAGCGAAACGGCTTGGCGACCGCGACATCGAGAAATCCGGCCACGCCGGCGGTCGAGTTGATCAGGAACCGCCCCACCGTCTCCGCCGCCTTGCCGGGCTTGAACTGGAGCAGATAGTTCACGAACACCACCGGCTCGCCGACATTGCGCAGGAAATTACGGATGCCAGTCCGCACCGGCCGGGGCACCGCCTTTTGATAACCGAGCGCGACGGGGCCGAAAAACGCCTTGTCCACCGCCTGGGTGGCGGCGAACGATACCTGGTTCACCTGCTGCATCGGGTCGCTCTTGGGCGGCGCGGCGCTGCCTTCGACGACGATGTCCTGCTGGCCGCTCTCGGCGGCTTGCGGCGTGCCGGCGATCACTACCGGCACCGGCGGCGCGGGAACCGCCGGCGGCGGGATCAACCCGGCAGGTGCCGCGGTCGATTCGACCGCGGGGGCGGCCTGGGGAGGGAGCGCCGGCGCCGGTAGCACGGCGAAAATGGCAATTACCGGCAAACTCATTTTCGTTCCCTCAACGATCCTCGGCGCACCTGTTCCCCAATTTTCCGCAAAAATCTATCGCGAGTTGCGCAGCAATGTAGCTCGCGCGCCGGCAACACCGCCCGGCCGAGCATCAGATGTGCAGCGCGCGCCCGTAAGCGCCCAGCACGCTTTCGTGCATCATTTCCGAAAGCGTCGGATGAGCGAACACCGTTTCCATCAGCTCGGCCTCGGTCGTCTCGAGCTGGCGGGCGATCACATAGCCCTGGATCAGCTCGGTCACCTCCGCGCCGACCATGTGCGCGCCCAGCAGCGCCCCGGTCTCGGCATCGAACACTGTCTTCACGAAACCTTCGGCCTCGCCGAGCGCGATCGCCTTGCCGTTGCCGATGAAGGGGAATTTGCCCACCTTCACCTTGTGCCCGGCCTCCTTGGCCTTGGCCTCGGTCAGGCCGACGCTCGCCACTTGCGGGCGCGAATAGGTGCAGCCCGGGATGTTCCACGTCTTGAACGGATGCGGGTTGAGGCCGGCGATCGCCTCGACGCACACCACGCCTTCGTGGCTGGCCTTGTGCGCCAGCCAGGGCGCGCCGGTGATGTCGCCGATCGCGTAGATGCCGGGCACGTTGGTGCGGCCATAGCCATCGACGACGATGTGCCCCCGCGCCAATTCCACCCCCAACGCCTCGACGCCGATGCCATCGGTATTGGGAACGATGCCGATCGCGACGATCGCGTGGCTGAATTGCTCCTCGCTGACCGTGCCGTCCTTGGCCTTGATCGCCGCGCTGACGCCGCTCGCGCCGGCCTTCAGCCCCTCGATCCCCGCCTGGGTGAGGATGCGGATGCCCTGTTTGGTGAGCGCCTTTTCCATGAAGGCGCTCACTTCCTCATCCTCCACCGGCAGCAGCCGCGGCAACAGCTCGACGATCGTCACCTCGGCGCCCATGTCGCGGTAGAAGCTGGCGAACTCCACCCCGATCGCGCCCGATCCGATCACCAGCAGCTTGCTCGGCATTTCGGGCGGGGTCATCGCGTGGCGATAGGTCCAGATGCGCTTGCCGTCGGCGGGGGCGAAGGGCAGGTCGCGCGCCCGCGCGCCGGTCGCGACGATGATGTGCGGCGCCTCCAGCTCGGTCACCTTGTCGCCCTGCGTCACATTCAGCTTGCCGGGCGCGGTGATCGCGCCGGTGCCTTCGTGCACCGCGACCTTGTTCTTCTTCATCAGCGTCTTGACGCCGGCGTTGAGCTGCCCGGCCACCTTGCGGCTGCGCTCGACGATCTTCGCCAGATCGAACCCCGGCCGCTCGACGGTCAGGCCATAGGCGTCGGCATGGGTCATGTAATGATAGATTTCGCTGGTGCGCAGCAGCGCCTTGGTGGGGATGCAGCCCCAGTTGAGGCAGATGCCGCCCAGCCGCTCGCGCTCGACGATCGCGGTCTTCAGCCCCAGCTGGCTCGCCCGGATCGCCGCGACATAGCCGCCCGGACCCGAACCCAGCACGATCAGATCATATTGCTCGGCCATCGCTTACGCTCCTGTACTTTCCGGGGCGCCCTTTGCGCCGATTGCGACCAGAATGAAACGCCCGGCGGCGGCGCGCGCCACCGCCGTGCCGTGGCGGCCCCGCCCCCAGGCCTCGACTTGCACCTGATAAGAGGTTCGCCCCTGCCCGGCGATCATCGCATAGCAACTGAGTTCATCGCCCACCTCGAGCGGGGCCGTGAAGCTGAACCCCTCCGCCGCCACCACCGGCGCTCGCGCCCCCGCCTCGCGCGAAACGAGCGCGCCGGCCGCGAGCGCCATCTGCCCCATCAGCCAGCCGACAAAGGCGGTGCCATAGGGATTGGCGTCGGCGGGCATCACCGTCGCGCGGATCATCAGTTCGCCGGCAGGTTCAGCCATGGCCCCGATCACGCCGATGCGCGCGGGCGAGCGGCCGCACGCCCAGAATGATGATCGCGATCACCGCCAGCGCCGCGATCGTCCAGATGTCGGCGCGGGCGAGCGGCACCGCCCAGGCGGCGCCATAGGCCATCAGCACGGCCAGGCCGATGCCGAGCGCGATGTGGAACAGCTCGATCGCGACGAAGCGGCCCATGATGGCCCCGTCAGGCGATCATGCCGAGCGGTGCCTCGACCAGCGCCTTGAACGCCTGCATCAGCTCGGCGCCGTCGGCCCCGTCGATCGCGCGGTGATCGAAGCTGCCGGTCGCCGACATGACGGTCGCGATGCCGAGCGCGTCGTCGATCACATAGGGCCGCTTCTCGCCGGCGCCGATCGCCATGATCATGCCCTGGGGCGGGTTGATGACCGCTTCGAACTGCTTGATGCCGAACATGCCCATGTTGCTGAGCGAGGCGGTGCCGCCCTGATATTCCTCGGGCTTCAATTTTTGATCACGCGCGCGGGCGGCCAAGTCCTTCATCTCGGTCGAGATCGCCGAGACGGCCTTGGTATCGGCGCTGGTGATCACCGGCGTGATGAGCCCGGAGGGCGCCGACACCGCGACCGAAATGTCCGCGCGCTTGAACGTGATGAGCTGATCGGGCGTGAACATCACGTTGCACTTGGGCACGCGCACCAGCGACACCGCGAGCGCCTTGATCAGCAGATCGTTGACCGACAGCTTCACGCCGGTCGCGCCGAGCGCGGCGTTGAGATCGGCGCGCAATTTCAGCAGCGCGTCGAGGCGGATGTCCACCGTCAGGTAGATGTGCGGCACCTGCTGCTTCGATTCGGTCAGGCGGCGCGCGATCGTCTTGCGCACGTTGGAAAGCTTGGTCGCCTCGTGCGGGATGTCGGGGATGACGGCGGGCTTGGCAGGGGCGGGCGCGGCGGTGGGCGCCGGCGCGGCCGCCACTGCGGTGGGCTGAGCGGCGGGGGCGACGGCGGTCGGTTGCGCGGCGGACGCGCCCGGGGTCGCGCCCTCGACATCGGCCTTCACGATCCGGCCATTGGGGCCAGAGCCGCTGAGCTGGGCGAGATCGACGCCCTTCTGCGCCGCGATCCGGCGCGCGAGCGGGCTCGCCTTGATCCGATCGCCCTCATGCGACGCGGGCGCCACCGGGGCGGGCGCGGGCGCCGGGGCAGACGGCGGCGTGGGAGCAACTTCGGCCTTGGGGGTCGGCGCGGGCGCCGGGGTTTCCTCGGGCGCCTTCGCGGCGGGGGCGCCTTCGCCTTCGATCAGCGCGATCACCGTGCCGACCTTCACATTGTCGGCCCCTTCCGCGACCAGGATCTTCGCGACCACGCCCTCGTCGACCGCCTCGAACTCCATCGTCGCCTTGTCGGTCTCGATCTCGGCGAGCAGATCGCCGGACTTCACGCTATCGCCTTCCTTCACCAACCACTTGGCGAGCGTGCCTTCCTCCATCGTCGGCGAGAGGGCGGGCATCTTCAGTTCGATGGGCATGAACGCGTCCTTCGGTCCTGGGGAGCCCTTCCCTTCGCCAAACGCGCCAGCGCGTCAAGCCGGCACCTTGCGCCAGGGCGCGGCGCGGGCCACCTTTCCCGGGCCGCAAACAGGGGCCTGCAATGCGAACTTATCTGGTGGTGATCGACGACACGCCCGAAGCCAGCGTCGCGCTCCGCTTCGCCGCCCACCGCGCGGTGAAAACCGGGGGCGGCGCGGAGATCGTGGCACTGCTCCCCGCCGCCGATCTGATGCCGTGGGGCGGCGTACAGGCGACGATCGAGGAGGAAGCGCGCGTTCATGCCGAGGGGCTGGTGCAAGCCGCCGCCGGCACGCTGATCGCCGAATCGGGGCTGAAGCCGCACATCGCCGTCGCCCGGGGCGACGCGCGCAAGGTGATCCGCGATCAGGTCGCCGCCAATCCGAACATCGCCGCCCTGGTGCTCGCCGCCGCCGCGAGCGGGACGCCGGGACCGCTGATCGCCTATTTCGCGGGCAGCGAAGCGGGGACGCTCAGCGTGCCGATCATGATCGTGCCGGGCGGACTGACGCCGGAGGAGATTGATCGGTTGAGTTGAGGGGGCGGCCGCACCGCCAATCGTGACTTGCGCCCGTCGCCTCCGCGCGGCAGCTTGGCCGCCATGCGCCTCATCCTCGCCCTCGCCGCCCCTGCCCTGATCGCCGCCGCACCCGCGCCCGATCCCGCCCGCCTCAAGGCCGATGTCACCGCGATGGTCGGCTTCGGCACGCGGCACACGCTCTCCACCACCAGCGATCCCAAGCGCGGCATCGGCGCCGCGCGGAACTGGGCGCAGGCGCGGTTCGAGACGATCGGCAAGGCGTGCGGTGGCTGCATCAGGGTCGAACGCATCGCCCGCCGGTTCGAGGGACCGCGCGCGCCGAACGGGGTGATCGTCGAGAATGTGCTCGGCATCCAGCCGGGGCGCGATCCGAACCGCGTCGTGATCATCGGCGCGCATATCGACAGCCGCGCGAGCGACGTGATGAACGCGACCGGCGACGCGCCGGGCGCGAACGACAATGCCTCGGGCGTCGCCCTGGTGCTGGAGGCGGCGCGGCTTCTCGCTGGCGAGAAATTCGACGCGACGATCGTCTATGCCGTCTTTTCCGGCGAGGAGCAGGGGCTGTGGGGCGGGCAACTCCTCGCCGAAACCGCCAAGGAGCGGGGCTGGCGGGTGAGCGCGGTGCTCAACAACGATATCGTCGGCAACACGATCGGCCAGGGCGGGGTGACGGTCGCCGACCGGGTGCGGGTATTTTCGGAAGGCATTCGCGTGTCGGAAGACTTGCCGCAGCAGCGCGCGCGGCGCGGCAATGGCGGCGAGGATGACGGCCCCAGCCGTGCGCTCGCCAAGCTGATCGACGGCGAAGCGGCACGACTGAAGGGTGGGCTCGACGTATTCGTCGATCGCCGGCCCGATCGGTTCGGGCGCGGCGGCGATCACGAGCCGTTCCTGCGACTGGGCTATCCGGCGGTGCGTTTCTCGGTCGGCGCCGAGAATTGGGACGCGCAGCACCAGGACCCGCGCACCGAGGGCGGGCGGGTGTATGGCGACACGATCGACCGGATGGACTTCGCGTACCTGGCGAAGGTCACCGCGATCAACGTGGCGGCCGCGCGCCGCATCGCCGCCGCCCCAGCGTCGCCGGAAGGCGTCACCATCGATGGGGCGCTGAGTTTCGACACCAAGGTCAACTGGCAAGCGGTGCCCGGCGCGACGGGCTATCGCATCCGCTGGCGGCGGACCGACCGGCTCGATTGGAGCGATTTCAAGGACGTGGCCGCGCCGGGCGCGGTGCTGAAAAATGTGTCGATCGACGATTATCTTTTCGCGGTTTCGTCGCTGTCGGCAAGCGGAGCAGAGAGCGTGCCGGTGCTCGCCGGGCCGGCGGGACGGTAGGGTTTCGTTCGGGACGAGAAGCCGTGAGAACGGCTGAGCCCACCTTCAGAGGCGGGGGTTGGGGAAGAGGGCTGTGGGGCGATACGGCGCTCTGAGCAGAAAGGCCCTCACCCAACCCTCTCCCGTGAACGGGAGAGGGCTAGGACGTCGCAGCGCCTCCGCGCGAAGCCTCAGAAGAACAGCTTGCGCACCACCAGCCGCACCGTCCGTCCGGTGGGGTCGAGATAGCCCCCCTGGAAAGCGATCGGGGTCGCGCCGCTGGGGTCGGTCACCAGCTGGCGGCTGTTGAACACATTGTCGAGCGCCACGCTCACCCGCATCCCGCGCACCCAGGGCTGGCGCTTCACCAGCTCCAGCCGCTGGCCGAGATCGGCGAACAGCCGCAGATTAACCGTGGCGAGCGCGCCGAACCGCAGCGATTGCCCGCCGCCGACGCCGCCGTTCACCCGCGTCGCGCTTTGCCAATTCGCCGAAAGCCGCGCGCCGAGCCCGTTGTTGTTATAGCCCGCCTGCGCCTCGACCTCGTGGCGCGGCTGGCCGCCGCCGGTGGAGACCGTGTCGCCGTTGAGGAGATCAAGGCGCGGCCCCTGCCCGGCCACCTGCACCGTCTCGGCGAGGCGGATGGTGTGGTAGAGCGCAAATTGCAGGCGCCCGCCGGCCTGGCCGCGCCCGCCAAAGCCGCCCCCGCCGCCAAAGCCACCGCCCCGGAAGCCACCGCCGCCAGAGCCGCCTTGTCCCGGTGGCGGGCCGCCGGCTTGCCCCGGTGCGGGCGGCTGGCCCTGACCACCGCCGGGCTGGCCCTGCCCCGGCGGCTGCCCCTGGCCCCCGCCGAACCGGGGCGCGCCGCCCGGTCCGCCCGCGCCGGGTCCACCGGGACCGAAGGCGGAACCGCCGAAGATGCTCCCTGGCGGACGCAGTCCCTGGAACGGGTTCGGCCCCTTGCCGGCGCGAAACGCCTCGATCTGCTTCTGGATCTTCGATTTGATCGGCACCGAGAAGTTGAAGCCATAGCGGAACTGCCGGCTTTCGGTCTCCGCGAAGTTCACCGGCCGCGTGTCGACGCGCAGCAGCGTGCCTTGTGGGTCACGCGTGAAGCGATCGGGGAAGGCCGCCTGGATCGCCGCGGTGACGCTCGGGAAATTGGCGGTCGCGCCGCGCACGCGCGTGTCGGTGTAGCTGGCGAAGATCGTCAGATCCTTGCCCTTCCACGGTTCGACCGTCAGCCCCAGCCGCTGGGTGCGGCGGTTGCTCGCCACCAGCCCCGGATTGCCGCCGGTGACGAGCGTCACGGTCGCGTTCTCGCCGCGCACATAATCGAAGATGCGCACATTGGGGGTGGTGATCACCGGATTGCCGAGCTGCTGGACGCTCGGCGCCTGATCCTGCTCGGTCACCTGGCCGATCAGCCGCACCGGTTCGATCGGCGACCAATTGAAGCCATAGCCGACCGTGCGCAGGGTGCCGAAGTCGGACAGGCCATCATAGCCGAGGTTCACATTGGCCGAGAGGTTGCCGACCGCGTCGAGGAAGTGCTGGCGGCGGCTGGTGATCGGCAGTTCGAAGCTGAAATTGCCGTTGGCGATCGATCGCCCGAGCGCCGCCGTCTGCGTGGCGCCGAAGCGCCGCGAATCACTGTCGATATTGAGGCTCTGCCCGCCCGCGCGGAAGGTGGCGGCGACGTTGCCCGCCGGCAGGCGGAACAGCGTGCCGTTCGCCAGCAGGTCCACCCCGCCCGTCGTCACGCTCGAAAACGCCTGATTGACCGGCAGCGCGGCGACATCGGCGGCGGTGAGCGGACCGTATGGATTGGCGCGCGGATCGAGCGCCGTAAGCCGCGCCTGGAACGCGGCGGTGTCCAGCCCGGCATCGGTCAGCGTCGTGGTATCGGTGCGATCGAAGGTGCCGGTGAAGGTCCATTGCCAGCGCCCGACCCGGCCGTTGAGCGTGGTGCCCAGATGGCCGGTGATGCCATCAGTCCCTTGCCGCAGCGGCAGGAACCCCGCGGGGGAGCGGGTGAGCGTGACCGGCTGGCCGAACGGTGAATAAGGCCCGCCCGCAGGCAGGTTGAAATTGACGGTCGGCAGGCCGAACAGGCCGCGACTGTCATTGGCCTGGAGCTGGGTGTTGATCGTCGCGCCCACGTCGCCGAAAATCGTCGTCGCATAGACGCTGTTGATCTGAAGCTGGCGGCTGGCGGGCACCAAGGTGCGGAACGGGCGCGGATCGGTGACGCTCGGCTGGTTGGCGCCCGCGACGAAATCGGCGAGCGGGGGCGCGCTGGTCGCCGCCGACCCCGGCACCGCCGCCACCGTGACCGGTTGCCCGGCGAGCGCCGACAGCCGCGCGTCGATCACCCCGCCGCCGGCGCTGATATTGCCACCCGCCGAAGCAAGCCCGGGGGTGAAGGCGACGCCGCGCTCGGCCTCGGTCAGGGCCGAGGTTTCGCTATATTCCAGATGCACGGTGAAGCGGCCGGTGCGCGTGATCTTGAGCAGATCGAGCTCGCCCGAAGGTGTCGCGGTGCCGCCATCGGTCGCGACGCGGCTGTCGAGCTCGGTCGTCACCGCGCGGAAACGCGGGCGCAGGACGAAGTTGATCACCCGTTGATCGGGGCGAAATCCGTAGTTTAGCGCCACTTCCTCGGGCAGAATGTCCACCCGCAGGATCGCCTCCGCCGGCAGATCGCGTATCTCCTGGAAGCCCGAGATACGCCGGCCGTTGAGCAGCACCACCGGCGGCCCGCTCGACACGCCCGAGCGCAATTGCGGCCCCAGCTCGGTCAGCAGATCATTGACCGAGCTGACGCCGTAGGAACGAATATCGGCGGGCGACAGCGATTGATCGGGCGGAATGTCGCCGATCGCCGAGCCCGGCGGCTTGCGCCCGGCGGTGACGACGACATCCTCGTCATCCCCCGCGTCCGCGGCGGGGGCCGGCTGGCGCGGGCGCGCGGGCGCCGGGGCTTGTTGCGCGGTCGCCTGTGCGGCAAGCGCGAGTGCCAACCATGCCGAAACGCTCATGCCCAACCTTTCAAAAGTCGCCGCCGGTTAATCATGGCTTGTCGCAAAACTATGTCCGCCGGGTGCCGGCCGTGAACGTTGCCGTACCTTGTTCTGCAACGGAAAAATTGTCGCAACATTGTCGCAGCCGCACATTAGGGGGCGCATCCCCCGCCTTTTCCGTTAAGGAACCCGCCGTGCTGAGTCCGATCCTCCCGGCCCGGCGGACCGTGCCGGGCATCGCCCTGATGGTTCCCCTGATCCTCCTCGCCGGCTGCGGCGGGGGGCAAGCGAACGACGCGCGCAAGGCCAAACGCACGCCCACGGTCGGCTATGTGGTGGTGAAACCGACCAATGTCGCGGATACGACCGAACTGACCGGCCGCGTCACCGCTTATCAGACGAGCGAAGTCCGCCCACAGGTTTCGGGGCTGATCCGCCGCCGCCTGTTCGCCGAGGGCAGCCTGGTGCGCCAGGGGCAGACGCTCTACGAAATCGACCCCAGCCTGTTCGTCGCCGCGGTGAACCAGGCGCGTGCCAATGTGCAGGCGGCCCAAGCCCAGGCCGAGGCGGCACGGGTGCAGGCCGAACGCTTCAAGCCGCTCGCCGAAATCCAGGCGGTGAGCGCGCAGGATTATACCAACGCGGTCGCCAGCGCCCGCCAAAGCGCGGCGCAGGTGGCGCAGGCGCGCGCGGCGTTGCAGACCGCGCAGGTGAACTTGCGCTTCACCCGCGTGCCGGCGCCGATCAGCGGGCGGATCGGGCGATCCCTGTTCACCCAGGGCGCGCTCGTCACCGCGAACCAGGCCAATCCGCTCGCTTTGATCCAGCGGCTCGATCCGATCTTCGTCGACATCCAGCAATCGAGCGGCGAGCTGCTCGCGCTGCGCCGTGCGCTGTCGAGCGGGGGCGTGCTGCCGGCCAAGGCGCGGGTGACGCTGAAGCTGGAGGACGGCACCGATTATGGCGAAACCGGCGAGGTCGAGTTCACCGAGGTAACCGTCGATCCCGCGACCGGCACCGTCACGCTGCGCGCACGGTTCAACAATCCGCGCGGCATCCTGCTGCCTGGCATGTTCGTGCGGGCGCAGTTCGCGCAGGGGCTAACGACCGGCGCGTTCCTGGTGCCGCAACAGGGCGTGAGCCGCGACGCCAAGGGCAATGCGAGCGTGCTGCTGCTCGGCCCCGGCAACAAGCCGGTCGCGCGCACGGTGGTCGCGCCGCGCACCCACGGCACCGATTGGGTCGTGACGCAAGGGTTGAAGGCGGGCGACCGGGTAATCACCGAAGGGCTGCTCGCCGCCAAGCCCGGCATGGCGGTGAAGGCGGTGCCCGCCGGCAGCCCGCAACGGATCAAGGCGCCCGCCAAGGGCCAGGGCACGCCCGGCGGCGGCGGGCGGGGCTGAGCGCTTGATCTCGCGCATCTTCATCGATCGGCCGATCTTCGCCTGGGTGATCGCGATCCTGATCATGCTGCTCGGCATCGGCGCAGCGACGACGCTGCCGATCGAGCAATATCCCGATGTCGCGCCGCCCCAGGTGAATATCCGCGCGTCCTACCCCGGCGCCTCGGCGGAGACGCTCGAGAACAGCGTCACCCAGATCATCGAACAGCAGCTGACCGGGATCGACGGGCTCCTCTATTTCAGCGCCTCGTCCAGCTCGCGCGGATCGGTGTCGATCTCGGCGACGTTCGAGAAGGGCACCAACCCCGATATCGCCCAGGTACAGGTACAGAATAAGGTGCAGCAGGCGCTGCCCCGCCTGCCCCAGCCGGTGCAGCAACAAGGCGTCACGGTCACCAAGTCGAACCCGGACTTCCTGCTGATCTTCGCGGTGTATGACACCACCGACAAGCGCACCAACCAGGACGTGTCCGACTATCTGGTGAGCAACCTGCAAGACCCGATCGGGCGGGTGAAGGGGGTGGGCGACACCAACGTGTTCGGCGCGCAATATGCCATGCGCATCTGGCTGCGCCCCGATCGGCTCGCCGCCTATCAACTGATCCCGAGCGACGTGATCACCGCGCTGCAGGCGCAGAATACCGAGATCGCCGCCGGCGAGATCGGCGGCCAGCCAGCGCCGCCGCAGCAGATGCTGAACGCGACCGTCACCGCGCAATCGCGGCTGCAAACGCCGGATCAGTTCGCCAATATCATCCTGAAGACCACCCAAGCCGGCGCGATCGTGAAACTGAAGGACGTCGCGCGGGTCGAGCTCGGCGCGGAGAATTACACCATCCGCAGCCGGATCAACGGCCATCCGGGCGCGGGCTTCGCGGTGTCGCTGTCGCCCGGCGCCGACGCGCTGACCACCGCCGAGCTGGTGAAGGCGCGCGTCCGCGAACTGACCGCGTCGATGCCGGCGGGCTTCGCCGTCGATTACCCCTCCGATTCGACCGAGTTCATCAAGCTGTCGATCGAGGAAGTGGTTTGGACGCTGGTCGAGGCGATCATCCTCGTCATCGTCGTCATGTTCGTGTTCCTGCAAAGCTGGCGCGCGACGCTGATCCCGACAATCGCGGTGCCGGTGGTGCTGCTCGGCACCTTCGCGGTGTTCGCGGTGGCGGGGTTCACAATCAACACGCTCACCTTGTTCGGGCTGGTGCTGGCGATCGGCCTGCTGGTCGATGACGCGATCGTCGTCGTCGAGAATGTCGAGCGGCTGATGGCGGAGAACCCGGGCATGAGCCCGCGCGACGCGACGATCAAATCGATGGAGGAGATCAACATCGCCCTCATCGCGATCGCGCTGGTGCTGTCGGCGGTGTTCCTGCCGATGGCGTTCTTCGGCGGATCGACCGGGGTGATCTACCGTCAATTCTCGATCACCATCGTCGCCGCGATGATCCTGTCGGTGGTGGTGGCGCTCGTGCTCTCCCCCGCGCTCACCGCCACGCTGCTGCGCCCGGCGGCGCATGGCGAGCAGAAGGGCGTCTTCGCCCGCTTCCAGCGGGGCTTCAACCGCCGTTTCGAGGCGATGAGCAACGCCTATGCCGGCGCGATCCCCCGGATCGTCGATCGCAAATTGCTTTTCCTGTTGATCTATGCCGCCGTCGCCGCCCTGCTCGCGCTGATGTTCCTGCGGCTGCCGACCGGATTTCTGCCGAACGAGGATCAGGGCGGCGTGCGGGTGCAGTTTTCGCTGCCACCAGGCGCCACCGTCAGCCGCACCGCCGCCGTGCAGGAAGCGGTCGAGCGCTATTTCCTGACCGACGAGAAGGCCAACACGCGCGCGCTACTGACGATCAGCGGCGCGGGCGGGGGCGGCGGCGCGGGCGGGCAGAACCAGGGGCGCGGATTCATCGCGCTCGCCGATTGGAGCCAGCGCCCTGGCCGCGCCAATTCGGCCGACGCGATCGCGCTCCGCGCGACGCAGGCCTTCGCCAATATCCGCGACGCGCGCGTCAACGTGCTGGTGCCGGGAGCCATCCGGGGCCTGGGCCAATCGAACGGCTTCACCATGGAGCTGCTCAATTCCGGCGGCCTGCCGCGCGCCCAGTTCGAATCGGTGCGCGACCGGCTGTTCGCGGCCGCCAACGCCGATCCGGTGCTGGCGCAGGTGCGCATCACCGAGCTGGAGAACCAGCCGACGCTGAAGATCGATCTCGATCAGCAGAAAATGCAGGTGATGGGCATCACCCAGGCTGACGTGAACGCCACCCTCTCCACCGCCTGGGGTGGGCGCTATGTCAATGATTTTAACGATCGCGGGCGGGTGAAGCGCGTCTATGTGCAGGGTGATGCCCCCTATCGCTCGGCGCCCGAAAATCTCGACCAATGGTTCGTGCGCTCGGCGGGCGGGGCGATGGCGCCGTTCAGTTCCTTCGCGCGGGCGAGCTGGTCGAGCGCACCGCCCTCGCTCTCACGGTTCAACGGCGTATCCTCCTACGAATTCCAGGGCCAGGCGGCGCCGGGGCGCAGTTCGGGCGAGGCGATGGACCGGATCGAGGCGCTCGCCAGCCGCTTCGCCGGCACCACCATCGCCTGGGCGGAGCTGTCCTATCAGGAGCGCATTTCCTCGGGCCAAGCGCCCTATCTCTACGCGCTCGCGCTGCTCGTCGTGTTCCTGTGCCTGGCGGCGCTTTATGAGAGCTGGACGATCCCGATCGCGGTGCTGCTGATCATTCCGCTCGGCCTGGTGGGCGCGGTGTTCGCGGTGACGCTGCGTGGCCTGGTGAATGACGTGTACCTCCAGATCGGGCTGCTGACGACGATGGGCCTCGCCGCCAAGAACGCGATCCTGATGATCGAATTCGCCGAAGCCGCCGAGAAACAGGGCAAGCGCGTGATCGACGCGGCGGTCGAGGCCGCGCGCATCCGCTTGCGACCCATCCTGATGACCAGCCTGGCGCTGATCTTCGGCGTGCTGCCGCTCGCCATTTCAACCGGCGCCGGCGCCAATGCGCGCATCGCGATTGGCACCGCGGTGATCGGCGGGATGCTGACGGCGACGCTGCTCGCGGTGTTCTACATCCCGCTGTTCTTCGTGCTGGTGCGCCGGACGTCGCGCGATGCGCTGAAGCGGCTGCATCATCAGCCCGGACCGGCGGCGCAAGAAGGCGAGCCGGCATGAAGCGCGCCACGCTGATCCTGGCGACGCTGCTCGCCGGCTGCTCATTCGTGCCGCGCTATCAGCGCCCGGCAGCGCCGGTGCCGATCGCCTGGCCGAGCGGCGACGCCTATCGCGCCAACAGCGCCGGACTCGCCCGCGTCGATTACCGCGACATCTTCCGCGACCCGCGCCTGCAGCGGGTGATCGACCGCGCGCTCGCCAACAGCCGCGACCTGCGCGCCGCCTTCGCCAATATCGAGGCGGCGCGCGCGCAGCTGCGAATCCAGCGCGCGCAGAACTTGCCGACAGTCAATTCGAACAACACCGTCAGCTTCGTCGATCCCGGTACCGGCCGCTCGAACAATAACGGCGCGCCGGTGGTCGGCGGGCAGCGGACCAACTTCGCGCTCAACCTGGGCGTCACCCAGTTCGAGATCGATCTGTTCGGCCGTGTCGCCGCGCTCACCCAAGCCGCGAAGGCACAGTATTTCGCAAGTGAGGCCGGCGCGCGCGCGACCCGGCTGGTACTGGTGGGCGACGTCGCCAACGCCTGGCTGCAATATGGCGCCGACCAGTCGTTGCTGAAACTCTCGCGCGAGACGGCGCGGATCGCCGAGGAGAGCGTGCGCCTCACCCGCGCCCGAGTGGAAGGCGGGGTCGCGCCGCGCACCGATCTCACCCAGGCCGAGCAAACGCTGGAACTCGCGCGCGCCAATGTCGCCAACCAGACGACGCTCGTCGCGCAGGATGTCAATGCGCTGACGTTGCTCGTCGGCGCGGGGGTCGACGCGGCCGATTTGCCGGGCTCGATCGAGGAGACCTTGCCCCAGCTCGCCGAACTGCCGGCCGGGCTCGATTCAAGCGTGTTGCTGCGCCGGCCGGACGTGGTGCAGGCAGAATATCAGCTGATCGCCGCCAACGCCCAGATCGGCGCGGCGCGCGCGGCGCTGTTTCCGCGCCTGACGCTGACCGGGTTCGCGGGACTCGCCTCGAACAATCTCGTCAACCTCTTCACCACCAACGCGTTCAACTACACGGCAACGCCGGGGATCAGCTATCCCCTGTTCGCCGGCGGCGCGGCACGCGCGAATGTGCGCGTGGCGCGGGCCCAGTTCGACACGGCGGTCGCGAACTATGAGCAGGCGATCCAGACCGCGTTCCGCGAGGTGGCCGATGCGCTCGCCCGGCGCGGCACGATCGCCGAGCAGCTCCGCGCGCAGGAACAGCTGACCCGCGCCGCCGAGGAGACTTTCCGCCTGGCCGGCGCGCGCTATCGCGGCGGGGTGGACACTTATCTCGGCAATCTCGATGCCCAGCGCCAGCTCTATCAGGCGCAGCAGGGGCTGGTGAACACGCGGCTGATCGCGGCGACCAACCTGGTCGCGCTCTACCGAACGCTGGGCGGCGACACGCTGATCGACGTGACGCCGCAGGGGCCGGTCCCAGCCGGAGGGAAGTAGCCCCTCAGTGCCCCACGACCGGCGCGGCGCCCAGCTTCAGGTCGAGCCGGTCGCGCCGGCTCCACCGCGTCAGCATCATCACCGCCACGACGGCGAGGCCCAGCGCCAGCCCCCACCAGATGCCAAGCCCCTGCCAGCCGAGGTGAAAGCCGAGCCACAGCGACGTCCCAAGGCCGATCACCCAATAACCGACCAGCGCGAACAGCATCGGCACGGTGGTATCCTGAAGACCGCGTAACGCCCCCGCGCCCACCGCCTGCGCGCCATCGACGATCTGGAACACCGCCGCCACGCCCAGATACAGCACCGCGAGGCGGAACACCTCCGCATTGGCGGCGTCGCGCGCCAGGAACGCGCCGACGAACCGCTCGGGCACGGCCAGCAAGGCCGCGCCGCATAGTGCCATGAAGCCGATGCCGAGCGCGATCGCGGTCCACCCGGCACGGCCGATCCCCGCCCGGTCCGCCCGGCCGAGCGCGAGCCCGACACGTACCGTCGCCGCCTGCGCGATGCCCAAGGGCACCATGAAGCTGGTGCTCGCTACCTGGATGGCGATGGCATGGGCGGCGAGCGCTGCGGTGCCGAACAGCCCCATCAGGAACACCGCGGCGTTGAACACCGTCACTTCCAGCCCCAGCGTCACCGCGATCGGCCCCCCGAGGCGCCAAAGCGCGGCATAGCGTGGCCAATCGGCGTGCCACCAACATCCGAACAGATGATAGCGCCGGAAGCGCGGATGCAGGGTGACGACCAGCGCCAACCCCAGGAACAGCAAGCTCTGGGTGATACTGCTCCCCAGCCCCGCGCCAACCACACCCAGCGCGGGCAGCCCGAACTTGCCAAAAATCAGCCCATAGTTGAGCAGCGCATTGACGATCACCGCCACCACCGACACCGCCAGCGACCAGAAGGGCCGCTCCAGCGCCGCCAGAAAGCCGCGCAGGACAAGATAGAGGCACGCCGGCAGCAGCCCCCACATCACCGCGCGGACGAAGCCCGTTGCCTCGCGCGCGAGATCGGGCGCCTGGCCAAGCGCCATCAGCAGCGTGTCGGCGTGCCACAGGATCACCCAAGCGGGCAGGCAGAAGGTGAACGCGACCCAGCAGCCCTGGCGCACGGTGCGCCGCACCTCGCGCACACTATGCCGCCGCGCGCCGAGCTCACGCGCGAGCATGGGCGACACCGCCGTCACGACGCCCACGCCGAAGATCAGGAAAGCGACATAGAGGTTCGCCCCCAACGCGCCCGCCGCCAGGCTCGCCGATCCGCGCCAGCCGAGCAGCAGCACGTCGGTTGAGGTGATCAGCTGCTGGGTGAGGTTCGTCAGCACCAGCGGCCCGGCGAGCCGGCAGGTCGCGACCAGTTCGGCTGTCCAGGCGCGCGGGCTCGTCATGGGCAGGGGTGTTAGAGCGGTTGGTGATCAAATCAATCGCTTCGTCGCCCCGGACCCGATCCAGAGTGACGGCGCGCCCTCGTCAAGTCGCGCTACGCCGCCAGTGTCTTCAGCGGCACTTCCGGGTCGGCCAGCGCCGTCGGGTCGGCGCGCACCGCGCCCGCCACCAGCGCGCGGCCGGCGACATAGTCCTTCACCGCGTTCACACAGTCGAGCGCGATCACCGCGCCGTCGCGCAGATAGATTACCGAAAACCCGCGCGCCGCCGGATCGCCCCGAGTCACCGCCGCGTCGTGCCCGGCGCTCAGGCCCACCGTCTGCAGCTTCAGATCATATTGGTTGGACCAGAACCAGGGCACCGCCCGATACGGCGTCGGCTGGCCGAGGATCGCCTTGGCGGCGGTGGTCGCCATGTCGTTGGCGTTCTGCACCGATTCGAGCCGGATCACCGCCCCGCCGGCAAAGGCGTTGGCGTGCGCCGCCGCGTCGCCGATCGCATAAACGTCCGGTAGGCTGGTGCGGCAGAATTCGTCGACACGCACGCCATTGCCACCGGCCGCGCCCGCTTCAAGCAGCGGCGCGACCGCCGGTTCGATGCCGATGCCCGCGATCACCAGATCGGCGGGCACGTGGCGCCCGTCGGCGAGCACGACCCCGGTAGCGCGCCCGGCCTCGGTCTCCACCGCATCCACTTGCGCGCCGAGTAGCAGCTCGACGCCATGCGCGCGGTGCTCCGCGGCGAAGAAATCGCTCAGGGCCGCGCCGGCGACGCGGGCGAGCAGCCGGGGCTGCGCCTCGATCACCGTCACCGCCAGTCCGCGCTTGGCGAGCACCGCCGCCGCCTCAAGCCCGATATAGCCGCCGCCGACCACCGCGACCCGCCGCACGCCCGGCAGCGCCGCGCTCAGCCGGTCCACATCGGCGCGGGTGCGGATATAATGCACCGCCTCGGCGCCCGCGCAGCCCAGCCGGCGCGGGCTGCCCCCAGTCGCCCAGATCAGGCTGCCATAACCCAGCCGGCCCCCGTCAGAGGTCTCGACCCAGCGCGCCGCCGGATCGAGCCGCACCACGCGGCTCCCAAGGCGGAAAGCAATGTCGCGATCGGCCCAAAAAGTGGGCGGGCGGATCAGCAGCCGCTCGAACGGCTTGTCGCCCGCCAGATAGTCCTTGGAGAGCGGCGGGCGCTCATATGGCAGCTCGGGCTCGTCGCCGATCAGGGTGATCGTGCCCGCGAAGCCGCCCTGGCGCAGGGCGATCGCGGCCTGCGCGCCGCCATGCCCCGCCCCCACGATCACCACATCCTGCCGGTCCATGGCGGGTGCTATGCCGGGCACGCCAGCGGCGGGCAAGCTCAGCGCGGCTCGTCGGCGAAACGAATGTCGAGCCGGGGCGTGACGCCCGCCGCGCGCAAGGGGGCAGCGAACAGCGCGCCGACCAGCCGCCGCGCCGCATCGCGCGCCGCTGCCTGGGCGCCGGGCGCGTGAGCGCTGCGGATCAGCTGGTTCTGCGCGGCGAGCCGGTTGGCGGCGTCGAGCTGCTCGCCCGCATCGCTCAGCCCCGACAGCAGCCCGCCCTCGCCAAACTCGCGCGCCGCCGCCAGATCGACCTGCGGCCCCGCGAGCGCGATCGGCGGCAACACCACGTGCAGGGTGCGCGTCGCCGCGTCCCAGCGCACGTCGCGCGGGCCGATCGCGCGCAGATCGAGCAGATAGCGCACCTGTCCCGGCATCACGAGCGTGCGCCGCGTCTCGAACACGAACTCGCCGCTCCTGGCTTCGACCACCGCGACATCGCGCGCGGCGAGCACCGGCAGCACGCCCTGCGCGCGCAACCCCTCGCGCACCTGCTCGACGATCTTGGCGGCATCGGGCGCGCGCTCGACGAAGCGCGGCGGCGGCGCGGGGGCGAGCGCGAAGGCGCCGAGGCCCGCCGCGAGGCCGATCCCGATGCCGCCCACCCAAGGGAGCGCGCGCTTCACGCCCGGCGCCACGTCTCGCCCTCGCGCACCACCAGTCCGCGCTTTTCCATATCAAGCAGATGCGCCAGCACCGATCCTTGCGCCGCGCGCTCAAGCCGGGGATCGAGCCCGACATACATCGCCGCCACCAGCGCCGGCACCGCGTGCGCCCCTTCATCGAGCCGCCGCGCGATCTGCCCCTCGCGCAGCTGGCGGTGGCCGAGCAGATGGCGGACATAACGCTGCGGGTTCGCGACCGGGTCGCCATGCGCGGGGTAATAAATGGCGTCGTCGCGCCCGAGCAGCTTGTCGAGGCTCGCCATATACGCCCCCATGTCGCCATCGGGCGGGGCGACCACGGTGGTCGACCAGCCCATCACATGGTCGCCCGAAAACAGCGCCTTTTCCTCGGGCAGCGCGAAGGCGAGGTGGTTGCTGGTATGGCCGGGGGTGGCGATGGCGGCGAGCGTCCAGCCCGCGCCCTGCACCTCATCCCCCTCGGCGAGAATGTGATCGGGGGCGTAATCGGTATCGAACGCCGCATCGGCGCGCCCGCCCATATCGAGCACCAGCGGCGCACAGCCGATGATCGGCGCGCCCGTTTCGGCGGCGAGCGCACGCGCCAGCGGGCTGTGGTCGCGGTGGGTGTGGGTGACGAGGATCGCCCGCACCGGGCGCCCGCCAATCGCGGCGAGCAGCGCGGCGAGATGCTCGGGGGAGTCGGGGCCGGGATCGATCACGGCAAGGTCGCCGGTGCCGACGAGATGGGTTTGCGTGCCGGTGTTGGTGAAGGGCGACGGGTTCGGCGCAAGCACCCGCGCGACGAGCGGGGAAAGCGCGATCAGCTGGCCGGGGAGCGCGGTCATGGGCGGGGTGATGGCGTGGCGCGGGGCGAGTGGCAAGCACTCGTGCGACGCCTGGCGCTTCTAGCGCAGCACAGCAAGCGGGTTTACCAGCCGCACATCGTGCATCTGATTGAGGTAGGCTTCATAATAACCCTTGTGCGAGGCCCCCACAATCGCGAGCAGGCGGGTACCCGGTTGACGCCCCAACACGTCGCGGATGTTGCTGACCATCCGCAAGTTGCGCGTCTCCCAATAGCCGACATATTGCCGCCCATAGCCCTTTGCCGATGGCTCAACCAGCGCCGCGCCGAAGTCCGATCGATAGGCCACAGCCGGCGCGCCCGGCGCGTTGTAGGCGCGGTACATCTGGAGCACCCCGTCCGGCGCGGCGAGGTTCTGTTCCAACCAGGTGCTTTCGGCGATCCGTGCCTTGGTCGCTGGGTTGTCCCACGCTTGGCTGATCGCCTTTCCCGCGGCTTCGCGCTCGGCGGGACTGACTGCATCGGGGGTGTCCGCCGAGTGATCGTCGACGCTCCACAAACGCTCCAGCCCAAGCCTGGCCGCGAGCGCCGCGGCCACGCTGTTGGTCTCGTTCGCGCGGTCAACCGCTTGATCGAGTGTCTTGACGAGCTCATCGGTCAAGCCGTCGGCGGCGCGACGCTCGCTTGGCGGCAGCCGCAGCCATTGGACCAGCGCCGACCCCGGTTCACCAGCCGCAAGGAAGAGCAGCGCAAGGTGCCGCCGCTGGTCATGGCTCGGTTGGATCGGCCATGCGGCTAGCAGCCGTTCCACCTCGGCATTGGCGGCGGGCACATCCAAGCCGGTCGCGCGACCGGCGACGGTAGGATCGGGGCAGTATTCCTTAACGGTCTCGGCATAGCGGAACAGATAGCGGCGCAGGCTATCACATTGCAGACCGGAGAGATTTTCGGTCGCGATCGCGGTCGGCTGCCACCCGGCCAGCCGGTCGAGCAGCGGCGCGAGCATAGCCGGTGTTGGCCGCTGCTTGAGCTGCGACAGGTGCGGTGTGCCGAGCACAAGCACTTCATTCGGCTTGCCGACCGGTGGCCCCTTGAGCTGCTCGGGTCGGAAGCTGGGTTGGTAAGCCTGCGCGACAGCCGGCGCCGGGAGCGATAGGCAAGAGCACAGCGCCCCCGCCAAGGCCACCCGTGCCCTAACCCATAATCGTTTTTCCCGTCTGTTCCGCACCATTGCTGGATATCACCGCTGTATTGCATAGACAACACAGATCATCACAGCGCGCAGCCGAAAATTGGGGCACCGGGGCGGCGGTCATGGGCGGGGTGTGACGATGGCGCCCGTCGCTGGCAAATCGCGCACGCGCGATGGCTGGGTACCAGCATCAAGGCTTTGCCCCCTCGTCAGCACGGACCATGCGAGAAAAGCCCTTCCCGTCGCTTGGTATAGCATTTGGCGGGCATCGGCAGGTCACGGGCCTTGCTCGGAAGCGAATATCCCCAGCCGCCGTCAAAATCATGCCGGACGATGATCTCGACGCCCCAGCCAAAAACGATGACTTCCTTCGGATCGATACTGGCGATCGCTGGCGGCAATCGTTCGATGGGAACAGCCGAAGAGCCTCGGCCGCTCGGCGGATATGTCGCGCGCAACTGCCGCGCCTCGCGGACCATCGCGTCGGCCGTGGCGTCATTGATCGATGGCAGCCAGCACCCACCGAGCAGCGCAAGCCCGATAAGCAGTGGCGCTCGTAGGCCAGGCTTCATTCCCCCTCAAGCCGCCGTCGCTAGCCGATACTCCCGATACTGCTCCCGAAGCGCGGTCTTCAGCAATTTCCCCGTCGCCGAGTGCGGCAGCGCGTCGACGAACAAAATCTCGTCCGGCAGCCACCATTTCGCGACCTGCGCCGCGAGATGCGCGCGCACATCCTCGGCGCTCACCTCGGCGCCCGGCTTTTTCACCACCAGCAGCAGCGGGCGCTCGTCCCATTTGGGGTGCGGCACGCCGATCGCCGCCGCTTCCGCCACGCCGGCGCAGCCAACCGCCGCATTTTCCAGCTCGACCGAGCTGATCCACTCGCCGCCCGATTTGATCACGTCCTTGGCGCGATCGGTGATCTGCATCGTGCCGCAGGGGTGGAGCACCGCCACGTCGCCGGTATCGAACCAGCCATCCTCGGTCAGCGCGGGCGCGTCCGCCTTGAAATAGCGCTTGATGATCCACGGCCCCTTGATCTGGAGCCGGCCCGAGCTGACCCCGTCGCGCGGCTGTTCGCGGCCTTCCTCGTCCACCACGCGCAGTTCGACGCCGAAAGGAACGCGGCCCTGCTTGCACGTCTGCTCGACCTGTTCCTCGAAGCCCAGGTCGGCCCAATCATGGCTCGGCGCGCCCATCGTGCCGATCGGGGAGGTTTCGGTCATCCCCCAGGCGTGGTTCACCCGCACGCCCATCCCCATGATTCGCTCGATCATCGCGCGCGGTGCCGCCGAGCCGCCGATGGTGACGATCTGGAGGTGTTCGGGTCGCACCCCGGTCGCGTCCATATATTGGAACATGCCGAGCCACACCGTCGGCACCCCGGCCGAATGCGTCACCCGCTCACGGTTCATCAGCTCGCAGAGCACCGCCGGCTCGTTGACCGCCGAATAGACGAACTTGATCCCCGCCGCCGCGCCCGCGAAGGGCAGGCCCCAGGCGGCCGCGTGGAACATCGGCACCACCGGCAGCGCGACCGCGCGCGTATCGAGCGCGAACACCGCCGGCTGCATCTCGGCGAGCGCGTGGATCACGGTCGAGCGATGGGTATAGAGTACGCCCTTGGGATTGCCCGTCGTGCCGCTGGTGTAGCACAGCATGCACGGCTCGCGCTCGCCGCCCTCGACCCAGGTGTAATCGCCGCTTTCGGAGGCGATCAGCGCGTCGAAGGCCCCGTCGTCGAAGCAGACATAATGCTCGATCGTCGTCCAGCGCGGGCGCATCCGCTCGACGATCGGCGCGAAGGCCTTGTCGTAGAACAGCACCCGGTCCTCGGCATGGTTGGCGATGTATTCCAGCTGATCGTCGAACAGGCGGGGGTTGATGGTGTGGATCACCCCGCCCATGCCGATCGCCGCGTACCAGGCGATCAGGTGATGCGCGTGGTTCATCGCGAGCGTCGCGACCCGATCGCCGGGCTTCACCCCGAGCCGTTCGAGCGCCTGGGCGAGCTTCTTCGCGTCGCGCGCGATCCCCGCCCAATCGGTGCGCGTCTCGCGGCCATCGGCCCAGCGCGTCACGATCTCGCGGCCGCCATGTTCGCGCGCGGCGTGATCGATCAGCCGCGTCACGCGCAGCTCATAATCCTGCATTTCGCCCAGCATATCCGGCTCCCTTTCGATCCGGCGGGCGTCAGGTTCAGCCCGCCAGCGCGAGCCGGCCCGTCTCGGCCGGTCCCAGCGCTACGTCGCGCACACCTTGCAGAGTCTCAATCCGCGCCGCAAGCTCGGCGTCGAGCAGGAAGTCGCGGCCGAGGATCAGCGTCGCTTCGCCCCCCTCGATCGGCGCGCGTACCCGCACCTGCCCGCGCCCGCCCCGCGCTTCGCCGAGCAGCCCGGCGAGCGCCGCGACCGCGCCCGCATCGGCTACCACCAGATCGAGCACCATCGGCATCCCGACCGCCAGACTTTCGAACGGTACCAGCTTCTTGACCGTGACGCGCGGCGTCTCGTCGCCATCGCGGCGATCGAGCTCCACGCTCGCCAGGCCACAGCCGCCGGCGCGCGCGGCCTCCTCCAGATCATTCGCGGCGGCATCGTCGAAGCAGGTCGCGACGAACTGACCTGAGGGGTCGGACAGCGTCGCCATCAGATAGCGCCGGCCCTTGGCGGAGGTGCGCCAGCGCGCCTCCTCGACCAGCACCGCCATTTGCGCGGTCGCACGCCCCCCCGGCGGGATCGCGACTTCGCCGAGTCGCGCGAACGGGGTCGCGCTGCGCGCCAGCACGCGGTAGCGATCGACCGGGTGGGCGGAGAAATAGAAGCCGAACGCTTCCTTCTCCTGCTCCATCCGCTCGGCAAGGCTCCAGCGCGCGGATTGCGGCAGCTGAATCGCCTCGCCGCCGACCTCGGCGTCGCCGAACAGCCCGCCCTGCCCGCTGGTCCGCGCCTCGTGCTGGCGCGCGGCGACCGCCAGGATCGTCTCGGCAGCGGCGAACACCCCGGCGCGGTTGGGATCGAGCGCCTCGAACGCCCCGGCGGCGGCAAGCGTTTCCACTTGCCGCTTGTTGAGCAGCCGCGGATCGACGCGGTTCGCCAGATCGTCGAGCGACTTGAAGGCCCCGCGCTCCTCGCGCTCGGCGACCAGCCGTTCCATCGCCCCCTCGCCGACCGATTTCAGCGCGGCGAGCGCGTAGCGGACGGCGAGCTGTTCTCCCCTCCCCCTTGGGGGAGGGGCTGGGGGTGGGGGCGAGCCGGGATCAGCGTTCGGCCCCTGAAGCCCCCACCCCAACCCAGTTTCGGGTAAGCAGTCCCCCGGACTGCTTAGGTCATGCCGGGGGCATGACCGACCCGAAACTCCCAAGGGGGAGGGGCTTATGCTTTCCACCGAAAACTCCGCCCCCGATCGGTTCACGCACGGCGGCAGCACCTTCACCCCCAGCCGGCGCATATCGTCGATGAACACCGCGAGCTTGTCGGTCAGCGCGATATCGAAACACATCGAGGCGGCAAAGAATTCGTGCGGGTGGTGCGCCTTCAGCCACGCGGTCTGATAAGCAAGCAGCGCATAGGCCGCGGCGTGCGACTTGTTGAAGCCATAGCCGGCGAACTTGTCGATCAAATCGAACAGCTCGTTCGCCTTGGCCTCGGCAATGCCGTTCACCTCGGCGCAGCCCTTCACGAAGATCGCGCGCTGCGCGTCCATCTCCGCCTTGATCTTCTTGCCCATCGCGCGGCGCAGCATGTCGGCGCCGCCCAGGCTATAGCCGGCGAGGATCTGCGCCGCCTGCATCACCTGTTCCTGGTAGACGAAGATGCCATAGGTCTCGGCAAGAATGCCTTCGAGCAGGGGGTGGGGATATTCGATCACCTCCTGCCCGTTCTTGCGCCGGCCGAAGCTGGGAATATTGTCCATCGGCCCCGGCCGGTAGAGCGAGACGAGTGCGATGATGTCGCCGAAGTTCGAGGGGCGCACGGCCGACAGCGTGCGCCGCATTCCTTCGGATTCGAGCTGGAACACCCCGACCGTATCGCCGCGCTGGAGCAGCTTGTAGACTTCAGGGTCATCCCAAGCGAGCGCGTCGAGGTCGACCGCAATGCCACGGGCGGCGAGCATCTCGACCGCTTTCTTCAGCACCGACAGCGTTTTCAGGCCGAGAAAGTCGAACTTCACCAGCCCCGCGCCCTCGACATATTTCATGTCGAACTGGGTGACCGGCATGTCGGAGCGCGGATCGCGGTAGAGCGGGATCAACTGCGCGAGCGGGCGATCGCCAATCACCACGCCAGCGGCATGGGTGGACGAGTGGCGCGGCAGCCCTTCCAGCTTCATCGCCAGATCGAGCAGCTGCCGCACCCCGGCGTCGCTCTTATACTCGCCCGCCAGTTCGCTGACGCCGTTGAGCGCCCGGTCGAGCGTCCAGGGATCGGTCGGGTGATTGGGGACGAGCTTCGCCAGCCGATCGACCTGGCCATAGCTCATCTGCAGGACGCGGCCGGTATCCTTCAGCACCGCGCGCGCCTTCAGCCGCCCAAAGGTGATGATCTGCGCGACGTGATCCGCGCCGTACTTGCGCTGGACATAGCGGATCACCTCTTCGCGCCGGGTTTCGCAGAAATCGATGTCGAAGTCGGGCATCGACACGCGCTCGGGGTTGAGGAAGCGCTCGAACAGCAGGCCGAGCTTGATGGGATCGAGATCGGTGATGGTCAACGCCCAGGCGACCACCGAGCCCGCGCCCGATCCGCGCCCCGGCCCCACCGGAATATCCTGTTCCTTCGCCCATTGGA
>NZ_JAIERS010000017.1 GCF_019746665.1 Sphingomonas sp.
CTACGAATCTGAGGGTCGGACGTTCGAATCGTTCCGGGCGCGCCATTTTTCAAACGGCTTAGCGGGTGGCTTCCACCCTTATTCCGACTTTAGCGACGTCGGAATCCCGACATCTGCTGAACCCGCCGCATCGCCCCCCTCTTTCACCGTCCGCAGCCGGTCGAGGATCGTGCGCCCGTGGCGTTCGCCCGTCTCGGCCAAGGCCGCCTCCAGCGCACGATAGGCGGTGACGACCGCGCGCCCCTCCTCGGTCAGGGTCGCGCCGATCCGGGCGCCGGGGTGGAGCGCGACCAAGGGTTCGGCGAAGGCGCGGTTGGTCGCGTCGATCATCAGCCACGCGCGGCGATAGCTGAGCCCCATCGCCCGCGCCGCCGCCGAGATCGAGCCCTCGCGCCCGATCGCTTCGAGCAATTCGGCCTTGCCGGGGCCGAGCGCGATCACCTCGCCCACCAGCAGCTGCGTCTTGATCCTGAGCCTGGCCACGCCGGCATAGTGTCGCCGATCGCGGCGCCAGGCAATCACCCCCTTTTCCGTGAGTGCTCTCCTATATACAGACGGATATAGCGAGTCGAAACGCAAAAGGTGGATGAATGCCGTTGATCTGGGCGATGACGCTTGCCGCCGACGCCGCGCCGACCGCGCCCGATCCGGTAGCGGTGGCCGAGGCGCCGGCGGACGTGACCGTGACCGCGCGCCGCCGGCCCGAGCCGGTGCAGCGCGTGCCGGCGGCGATTTCGGTGGTCGACGCGCCGCTGATCGAGCGCAGTTACACGGTGAACACCCAGGGGCTGACGGTGCTGGTGCCGAGCCTCAATTACAGCTCGGCCAACCCGCGCAACACCGCCTTCACCATTCGCGGGCTCGGCAGCAGCGTCGTCGCGGTGAGCCAGGCGAATGACGGGCTGGAGCCGGGCGTCGGCTATTATGTCGATCAGGTCTATCACGCGCGGCCCGCGACGGCGGCGTTCGATTTCGTCGATCTGGAGCAGGTCGAGGTATTGCGCGGGCCGCAGGGCACCTTGTTCGGCAAGAACACCACCGCCGGCGCGATCAACATCACCACCAAGGCGCCGAGCTTCACCCCCGAAGGGACGGCGGAATTTTCCTATGGCAGCTATAATCTGGTGCAGGCGCGGGCCGCCGTCTCGGGGCCGATCCTGGGCGACACGATCGCCGCGCGGCTGTCGGCGCTGCTCACCCGGCGCGACGGCGTGATCCATAATGTCCGCCGGCGCGAGGACGAGAACAGCGTCAACAACGCCGCCCTGCGCGGCCAGCTGCTGATCGCGCCGAGCAACGATGTGCAATTCCGCCTGAGCGTCGATTACTCCAGTTTCGACAGCGCCTGCTGCACCCAGGTCTATCTGCGCGTCGGGCAGAGCCTGCGCGCCGTGGCGCGGCAATATCCGGCGCTCGCGGCGGGGGCGAACTACGCGCCGCCGAGCCTGAACTACGCCGACCGGCTGACCGACATCGACGCGCCAGTGGGGGTCAACACCAATGAAGGCGGCATCGGCCTGATCGGCGACTGGAATCTGGGGCCGGCGACGCTCACTTCGGTAAGCGCGTGGCGCTTCTGGCGCTGGGACGCGGCGAACGACCGGGACTATACCGGGCTGCCGATCCAGCTCACGCAGCGCATCCCCTCGCGCCAGGATCAATATAGCCATGAGGTGCGGCTGGCCTCGAACGGCGACCGCCGGCTGAGCTATGTCGTCGGGCTCTATTATTTCTACCAGAAGATCAGCGGGCAGCCGATCAGCATTTATGGCCCGGCGGGCGCTTATTGGTTGCTGGGGCCGCCATCGCAATTCCCGGCCAATCTGCTCGATGGTTATGGCCAGGACGGGCGCACCCGCTTCCGCACCGATAGCGTCGCGGTGTTCGGCGAGGCCAATTGGCACGTCGCCCCCGCCCTCACGCTCACCGGGGGCCTGCGTTATACCTATGAGGAGAAGTCCGCCGATTATACCACGACCGTGGGCGGCGGCCCGCCCGTCACCGATTCGCGGCTGATCAACGCCCAGCTCTCGGTGCTGCGGCCGCAAAGCTATTCGGCGGCGAACCGCGAGGGCAATCTCTCGGGCCGCGCCAACATCGCCTATCAGCCGGCGCCGAACATGCTCGCCTACGCAAGCTATGCGCGCGGCTTCAAATCGGGCGGGATCAACGTGTCGGGGCTGCCGCTCGACGCGCAGAACCGGCCGGCGCTGGGCACCGCGGTCATCCGGCCCGAGCTCAACACCACTTATGAAGTCGGGCTGAAGACGAGCTGGTTCGCCAAGCGGCTCGAGCTCAATCTCACCGGCTATTATACCGAAGTCACTGATTTCCAGGCGACGATCGTCGATTCGAGCCAGACGGTCGCGCTGCGCGGTTATCTGTCGAACATCCCCAGGGTCACGGTGTCGGGGTTCGAGGCGGACGCGGTCGCCCGACCGGCGCAAGACGTCGTGCTGCGCGGGGGGCTGGCTTATGCGAACGGCACCTATGCGCGTTATCCAGCGGGTCCGTGCCCGCTCGAACTGCAAACGGCGGGCACTCAGGCGTGCGACCTGACCGGGCGGCCACTGGTCGGCCTGCCGCGCTGGTCGGTGAGCTTCGGCTTCGACATCGACCGCTCGCTCGCCGCGCTGGGGGTGCGCGGCAAGGCCTATCTCCATGCCGACAGCAATTGGCGCAGCGGCTATTATGGCGACCCTTCGCTGTCGCGCTTCACTTATATCAATGCCTATAACCTCACCAACGCGACGCTCGGCTATCGCGCGCCCGGCGGGTGGGAGGTGGCGCTGTTCGTCCGCAACCTGTTCGACGAGGCCTATGTTCAGAATGTGACCGTCCAGGCGGGCAATTCGGGGCTGATCCTGGGCCTGCCGAGCGACCCGCGGATCATCGGGCTCACCTTCCGCATCGCCCGCTAGTCGCCGCCGGTGGCGCGTGACGGCAAGGGGCTGGACGCGCGCGCGCGCGCATGGCATCGGCGGGGCGCCTCGCACGCGGGCGTGGCGGAATTGGTAGACGCAGCGGACTCAAAATCCGCCTCTGGCAACAGAATGTCGGTTCGAGTCCGACCGCCCGCACCACGCCCTCCAGGCAGCAAACACGCGGAAATCGTGCAAGCCGGCCGCCCGGCGCCCTGGGTATCCCGCGCGAACGCCCCGTTCGAGCAGGAGAGCCCCCATGTCCGCCATCGCCCCCACCCGCGTGCAAGCGACCCGCGCCTATCGCCGCAAGCTCGGCGATTATGAGATCACCGCCTTGTCCGACGGGTTCGTCGACCTGTCGTTCGGCGTCTGGCAGGGGATCGAGCAGGAGGCGTTCGACGCCGCGCTCACCGACCACTTCATGCCGACGGGCGGATTTCGCAACGGCATCACCTCGTTCGTCATCAATACCGGCGCCAAGATCATCATGATCGACGCGGGCGCGGCGGGATTGTTCGGGCCGAACAGCTATCACTTTCCCGATAATCTGGCGCATGCCGGGCTCACCGCCGCCGACATTGATCTGGTGATCCCCACCCATGCCCATCCCGATCATATCGGCGCGTTGCTGAGGGACGGGCAGGCGAGCCTGCCCAACGCCGAAATCCGCGTGAACCAGACCGAGCTCGATTTCTGGACGAGCGAGGCGGCGCAGGCCAAGGCGCCCGATTTCATGCGCGGCTGGTGGGATCTCGTGCGCGGGGTGGACCGGGCCTATGCCGGGCGGCTGACGAGCTTCGCCGACAATGCCGCGCTTGGCGATGGCATCACCCATATGCCCTTTCCCGGGCACACGCCGGGGCATAGCGGCTATCTGATCGAAAGCGCGGGCGAGCAGCTGCTGATCTGGGGCGATCTGGTCGTCCACCACGCGATCCAGTTTCCGCACCCGCAGGCGAGCATGATCTTCGATATCGATCCGGGGCTTGGCCACCAATCGCGGCTGCGCGGGCTCGATCTCGCGGCGACCGACAAGCTGCTCACCGCCGCCACCCATCTGCCTTTTCCGACCTTCGGCTATGTCGCCCGGCGTGGAGACGCCTATCAATGGGTGCCCGAGACGTGGCGGTATGACGTTTCGGGCCTCGCCTGGCAGCCGGTGGTTTAAGGCGCAAGATCGGCCATGCTCGCGCAGGATCGGCACCGCGTCGTTCGGCCGCCCGCGCCATGTTCCGGGGGCCGGGCCGGGCCCCCAATCGGCATTGCTTCCGGCATAACCCGCCCCAGGGCGCCTGGCCGAGGATCATGCCGATGTCGCAAGCCCCCGCACCGATCGACACCATGTTCGACGCGCGATTGCGCGCCGCGATGAGGCAGCGGCCCCGGGGGCCGGCACAAGCAATGATCGTCTCCGGCGGGCTCGCCCCGCACCGGCTGCGGCGGGTGGACGACTATGTCGAGGCGCATCTCGCCGAGCCGCTGCTGCTGGTCGATCTCGCGAAAATCGCCAAGCTCAGCCCCAAGCATTTTTCGCGCGCTTTCACCCAGACCACGGGGCGACCGCCGCATCGCTGGCTGATCGAAAAGCGGGTCGCGGCGGCGCGGGCGTTGCTGCGCGGTTCCGACAAGTCGTTGAGCGAGATCGCGCTCGAATGCGGTTTCGCCGACCAGAGCCATTTCACCTCGCTGTTCCGCCGCTATCTCGGTGCGCCGCCCGGGCTGTGGCGCCGGGCCTGGCACGAGGGTCAGGCCCGCGCGGCGTGACGGTGCCCGACCGCACCGGAAATGGCGCTTTGGCAACAGCGCGCGCGCGACAAACAGGGTAAGCATCACGGATGCGGACATTCCTCTAGACGTTGGCCAAGGTGGCGCCAATCGGCCCCGATGGGGGAGCGCCCCCGCCATCCTATCTCCACTGGATGCGCGGCGTCGCGGCGCGGCTCGGCAATCGCTACGAGGATCGCGTCGCCCCCCGGCAGCGACTGGCGATGATGCGCGGGCTGATCGGCGAGGCGCACAGCGATGCCGCCACGCCGCAATTGTCGCTGCAGCTCTGTACCGCCGGCGATTATGAGCTGACCGCCGATCTCGGCGCCGGCCGCTTTCGGGCGCGGCGGCGCGGCGGAGACATGGTGATCGGCCCGCCCAACCAGCCGCTCCAGCTTTCGGGGGGCAGCAAGGCGGGGATCGAGATGACGATCCTGGCGCTCGATTGGGCCGATGTGGCGGCGGTCTGCGAAGGTGTGCAGGCGCCGTCGCTTGGCGACTTCGGCCCGCTCCATGCCGGGCTGGTGCGCGATCCGCCGCTCGCCGCGGTGATCGAAACATTGTGGGACGAGCTGGGCAGCGATGGCGCCTTGCCCCGCCTCTATGTCGATAGCGCCAAGCAGCTGACGGTCGCGCGGCTGCTGCGACTGGGGCGCAGCTATCGACCGCGACCGGGCGCGGCGCTCGCCCCCTGGCAGCTCAACCGGGTGATGGACCTGCTCGTCGCCCGCTTCAACGAGGAGCTGTCGGTGGCCGAGCTTGCGGGCGCCATCGGCATGTCGCCCTTCCACTTCGCCCGCGCGTTCAAGGCGAGCACCGGCCGGCCGCCCCACCGCCGGCAGATGGAGCTGCGCATCGAGCGTGGCTGCGCGATGCTCGCCACCAGCGCGCTGAGCGTGATCGAAATCGCGATCGCGGTCGGCTATGGCTCGCCCCAGACCTTCGCCCGGCTGTTCCGGCAGATGATGGGCATGACGCCGAGCGAGTATCGGCGTCGCGCCGGGGGCCAGGGCAGCACCCGTCGCGACGGGTAAGTCCGGGAAATTCCGCAATATTCAGGGGCGCTTCACGCGCGCATTGGCAGAGCGATCGGCGGCAAGCGGGATGCGACGATGCGCGAGCGATGGACGGCGGAAGCGGCAGCGGCCTGGCATGGCGCGCAGCCCTGGCTGATGGGCTGCAATTTCACCCCCTCGACCGCGATCAACCAGCTCGAAATGTGGCAGGCGGCCACCTTCGACCTGCCGACGATCGAGCGCGAGCTGACGCTGGCGGCGTCGGCGGGGATGAACGTGGCGCGGGTGTATCTCCACGATCTGCTGTGGGTGGACGACGCGCCGGGCTTCCTGGCGCGCGTCGAGCAACTGCTCGCCGCGGCCGACGCGCGGGGCATCGGGGTGATGCTGGTGCTGTTCGATTCGTGCTGGCGGCCCGATCCGGCGCTGGGGCCGCAGCCGCATCCGGTCGATGGTGTCCATAATTCGGGCTGGCTGCAGGCGCCCGGGCCGGCGGCGCTCGCCGATCCCGCGCAGCATCCCCGGCTGCGCGCCTATGTCGAGGGCGTGGTCGCGCATTTCGCCCATGACCGCCGCGTGATCGCGTGGGACGTGTGGAACGAGCCCGATAATGGCGCCGAGGTTTCGGCGTGCGACCCGGCCGAGCTGAACGCCAAGGCGGCGCTGGTGCTGCCGGTGCTCCGCGCGGCTTTCGCCTGGGCGCGAGGCGCGGCGCCCACCCAGCCGCTGACGAGCGGCATCTGGTTGGGGGACTGGTCCGCGCCCGACAAGCTTACCGAGCTGCAACGCGCGCAACTGGATGAATCGGACATCGTCTCATTCCACAATTACGGCGACGCCGCTGATTTCGCGCGGCGCATCGCGTGGCTCAGCGCCTGGGGGCGGCCGATCCTGTGCAGCGAGTTCATGGCGCGCCCGGCGGGGAGCACGTTCCAGTCGATCCTGCCGATCGCGCGCGCGGAAGGGGTGGGCGCGATCTGCTGGGGCCTGGTGCGCGGCAAGACGCAGACGCATCTGCCCTGGGTCGCCTGGCAGGAAAAGGGTTTCGGCGGGGTGGGCGAGCCCTGGTTCCACGACATTTTCGAGGTGGATGGCGCCGCGCACGATCCCGCCGAGGTCGACTTTCTGCGCCTGATCGCCCGGATCGACGCCCGTGCCCCGCACTGGCCGATCGTGGCCGTGGGCGGCGTGGGGGCGCCCGACGTAGCCGATCAAGGCCGCGCGGCGGCCTGACCGCTCAGGCCAGCGCGCGTAGCCGCGCCAGATCCTCGGGGGTGTCGATGTCGATCAGCTCCTGCGGGCTGGTGACGATGTGGACCCCGCCCTGGATCAATGCCCGCGCGCCGTGATCGCCCTCCAGCGCGAGCAGTTCGGCGAAACGGCCGGCGGCGAAGAGCGCGGGGGGCGAGGGGCGCGCGCCGTCGCTGGAGGCAACGACCGCGTCCGCCGTTTGCGCCGCGTCGAGCAGCCGGAGGATTTGCACCGCCGTCACGCGCGGCATGTCGGCGAGGGCGATCAGCAGCGCCGCCGCGCCGCAATCGCGTGCCGCCTGCGCCGCCAGCCGCACCGATCCCGACAGGCCGGCGTCTGGCGCCGGGTTCTCGATCCGTCGATAACCGGGAAAGGCGACCCCGGTGCCCGAGACGATCGCGACGCGCGCGAGGAAGGGCACGGCTTCCAGCGCTGTCGCGACATGGCTGGCGAGTGGGCGGCCAAGGAAATCGGCGGCGAGCTTGTCCTCCGGCCCGAACCGCTCGGAGCGCCCCGCCGCGAGCAGCGCGAGCAGGGTGCGGCTAGCGTCGACCATTGAAGGCGCCCACCATCGCGGCGGCGATCGACAGCGCGATCTCCGCCGGCCCGATCGCGCCGATGTCGAGCCCGACCGGCGCGTCGATGCGGGCGATGGCGTCCTCGCCGACCCCGGCGGCCTTCAGGCGCTCGATCCGTGCGGCATGGCTACGGCGTGAGCCCAAGGAGCCCACATAAGCGGCGGGGGAGGCGAGGCCGGCGATCAGCGCCGGGTCGTCGATCTTGATGTCGTGGCTCAGGGTCACGATCGCGGTCGCGGGATCGGGCTTGAGCGCTTCGATCGCCTCGTCGGGCCAGCGATCGTCGAGCGTGACGCCGGGGAAGCGTTCCTCGGTCAGGAAGCGCGCGCGCGGGTCGATCACGGTGACGGCGATCCCCAGTTCGCGCGCGAGGCCGGCAAGCGCCTGCGCGATCTGCACGGCGCCGACGATCAGCAGCCGCCGCGGCGGATCGTAACGGTTGACGAAATCGCCTTCGCTGCCTTCGCGCGACTGGCCGCTGGCGAGATCGGTCGCGATGCTGAACGCTTCGCCGCGCGCGCGCGCCTCGCCGATGGCGGCGAACAAAGCGGGCGGGAAGCCGGCGTCGCGCACCGGCTGTACCAGCACGTCGATCTTGCCGCCGCACGGCAGGCCGACTTCCCAGGCGGCGTCATCGGCGACGCCATAATGTTTGAGCACGGCCGGGGCGCCGGCGATCACTTGCGCGGCGGTCGCGAGGATGTCGCTCTCGACGCAGCCACCCGAGACCGAGCCCTCGAAGCGGCCATCGCCATGCACCAGCATATGGCTGCCACGCGGCCGGGGCGCCGAACCCCAGGTGGAGACGACCGTCGCCAGCGCGAGCGGCGCGCCAGCCCATTGCGCGGCGGCGGCGAGGACGGAGTCGTTATCGGCCATGGTTTTGGTCCTGTGGTTGATCGGGTGTTGCGCGCTGGAAGGCCCTCACCCAACCCTCTCCCGTAAACGGGAGAGGGCTTTTCTGTTCCGCTTGCCATCAGCCCTCTCCCGCAGGCGGCAGAGGGCGTTACCGCCGCTTCCTTCCTATAGCCCTCTCCCGCCTGCGGGAGAGGGTTGGGTGAGGGTTCTTCTCCCCCCTCAAACCCCCGGCAATCCCGGCAAAATCTGGTCGAGCGTCATCGGCCAATCGCGCGCGCGCACGCCGCAGGCATTGTACACCGCATTGGTCACCGCCGCGCCCACGCCGGAAATGCCCAGCTCGCCCAGCCCCTTGGCGCCAACGGGGCTCGCATGGGGATCGATCTCCTCGATGAAATAGGCCTCGATCTGCGGCACATCGGCGTTCACCGGAATGTGATATTCGGCCAAGTCGCGGTTCACATAAGCGCCGGTGCGCGGATCGAGCACCGCCGCCTCGTGCAGCGCATAGCCCAGCCCCCAGATCATCCCGCCGATCGCCTGGCTGCGCGCGGTCTTGGCGTTGAGGATGCGCCCGCAATCGAACACGCCGAGCAGGCGGCGCACGCGCACTTCGCCCGTCACCGCGTGAACGCCGACTTCGGCGAATTGCGCGCCGAACGTGCCCTGGCTCCAGCTGCGCGAGTTGCGCCCGGGGGTGAGCACGCCGATTTCCTCGATCGCCGCGCCGCCGACGAGATCGCTGAGCGCCACACGCCGGTTGCCGGCGATGGCGTGGCCGTCCTTCAGCGTCATTTCCTCTGGCGCCGCGCCCATCCGCCGCGCGAGTTCGGCGACGATCGCGTCGCAGGCGATCAGCACCGACGACGTGCTCGACGCCGCGCCGAACGAGCCGCCCGAGCCCGCGCCGGAAGGATCGCGCGAATCGCCCAGCCGCACTTTCACCGCGCCGATCGGCAGGCCAAGCGCCTCGCCCGCCACCTGCGCCAGGATCGTGTAGGTGCCGGTGCCGATATCGGTCATATCGGTTTCGATCTCGGCATGGCCCTCGGGCGTCAGGCGGACGCGTGCCTTGCTGTCGGCGAGGAAGTTGACGCGCGCCGCCGTCGCCATGCCCATGCCGATCAGCCAATCACCCTCGCGCCGCGCGCCGGGCGTCGCCACCCGCTGATCCCAGCCGAAGCGCTTGGCGCCCTCGTCATAGCAATCGATCAGGCGTCGGGTGGAGAAGGGCGCGCCGCTGGTCGGGTCGCTCGTCGGCTCATTAGCCTTGCGGAAGGCGATCGGGTCCATGCCGAGCTTTTCCGCCATCTCGTCCATCGCGGTTTCCAGCGCCATCATCCCCACCGCCTCGCCCGGCGCGCGGACCGCGCCGGCGGGGGTGACGTTGATCTTGGCGATCCGCGTGGTGAAGCGGCGATTCTCGCCCGCGTAGAGCGACAGCGCGCCGAGCGCGACGGGCTCGAAGAAACCGAGGCCGGTCTTCTGGCTCACCAGGCTGTCCTGCGCGATCGCCGTCAGCTTGCCCTCGCGCGTCGCGGCGAGGCGGATGCGCTGGTGGGTATCGGAGCGACCATAGACCGAATGGAACAGCTGCTGGCGCGTCAGCTGCACTTTCACCGGCTGCCCGATCTGCTGCGCGGCGATCGCGGCGAGCAGCGTTTCCGGCCCGCCGCTCTTCCCGCCGAACCCGCCGCCGATATAGGGCGACAGCACATGGATCTTCTCGATCGGCACGCCCAGCGAATTGGCGAGCACCGGGGTGAAGCCGCGCATGATCTGGATCGAACCGTAAAGCGTCAGTTCGTCGCCCTGCCACTCGGCGATCGCGGCGTGCGGCTCCATCGCGGCATGGACCTGATAAGGGGTGGTGTAGGTGACATCGATCGTCACCTCGGCCGTCGCCATCGCCGCGTCGACATCGCCCTTGATCACATTGGGCAGCATCGCGCCCTCGTGCGGGTCTTGCGCCTTATGCTCGGCGGCGCGGGTGTCGTATTCACCCTTCACCGCGACATAATCGACCTTCACCGCATAGGCCGCCGCGCGCGCCGCCTCGAAACTCTCGGCGACCGCGAGGCCGAGGATCTGGCCATAGCTTTCAAGCGTGCCGTCATTCACCGGCATCCGTTCGGCGCGGATGATGTGCGCCTCGCGCGGCAGGCGGGGGTCTTCGGTGATGACCGCGATCACCCCGGGCATCGCCTCGGCCTCGGTCTTGTCGAGCGATTTGACCGCGCCGGTCGCGACGCTCGCGGTGATCGGGAAGCCGTAAGCGAGCTTGCCTTGCGGCTGGTGCTCGGCCGCATAGCGCGCGGCGCCCGTCACCTTGGCGACACCGTCGATGCGGTCGATCGGCGCGCCGAGCAGCCCCTGCACCCCGCGATCGAGCGCGGAGGCGCCGTAATCGGCATCCATGCGGAATTCGGCCATGGTTATGCCTCCGTCAGTTCGGCGAGCGTGGCGATCAGCGTGCGGCGCGTGAGCGGGATTTTGAAGTCATTATGCCCCTGGCCCATCGCGTCCATGAGCAGCGCGTCGGCGGCGGCGGCGAAGGTTTCGCGCGTCGCCGGCTGGCCGATCAGCGCGGCCTCGACCTCGGCGCTGCGCCAGGGGAGCGGCGCGAGCCCACCGAACGCGAGTTGCGCGGTGCTCACCACGCCATCCTCGACCGCGACCGCCGCCGCGACCGATACGAGCGCGAAGGCATAGGACGCGCGGTCGCGCACCTTGCGGTAGAGCTGGCGTCCGGGTGGCGGCGGGGGCAGCTCGACATGGGTGATCAATTCGCCGGGCGCGAGCACATGTTCGAGCTGCGGCGTGTCGCCCGGCAGGCGGTAAAGCCCGGCGAGCGGAATGCGCCGCCGGTCGCCCCCCGGTGCCAAAGTCAGCACCACCGCGTCGAGCGCGCGCAAGGCGACCGCCATGTCGCTCGGGTGCGTCGCGATGCACGCCTCGCTCGCGCCGAGGATCGCGTGGATGCGGTTATACCCGCCCTGCGCCGCGCAGCCGATGCCGGGGGTGCGCTTGTTACAGGGGGCGGCGGGATCATAGAAGAAATAGCAGCGCGTGCGCTGGAGCAGATTGCCGCCGACGCTCGCCTTGTTGCGCAGTTGCGCCGACGCGCCGGAGAGCAGCGCGCGCGCGAGCATCGGGTAGCGCGCGCGCACGTGCGGATGCGCGGCGACGTCGGAATTGATCGCGAGCGCGCCGATGCGCAGCCCGCCCTCGTGCGGCTCGATCTCGGCGAGCGGCAGGCGGCTGATGTCGATCAGCGCGTCGGGGGTTTCGATCTGGAGCTTCATCAGATCGAGCAGGTTGGTGCCCCCGGCGATGAAGCGCGCGCCGCCCGCGCCCTGCGCGACCGCGGCTTCGGGGGTTTCGGCGCGGGTGTAGGTGAAGCTTTTCATGGTTGCTCCTGGAAGGCCCCTCTCCCAACCCTCTCCCCTGAAGGGGAGAGGGCTATCACGTTGCGCAACGGCAAAGCCCTCTCCCCTTTAGGGGAGAGGGTTGGGTGAGGGGGCTAGGAAGCCCCAACCCCCGCCACCTCCTTGATCGCATCGACAATGTTCGGGTACGCCGAGCAGCGGCACAGATTGCCGCTCATCCGCTCCGAAATCTCAGCCTCGTCGAGCGTCACCGTGTCGAGCGAGGCGCTCGCATGGCTCGGCATCCCGGCCTCGACCTCGGCGAGCATCCCCGCCGCCGACATGATCTGCCCGGGCGTGCAATAGCCGCACTGGAAGGCATCATGCTTGATGAACGCGGCCTGCAGCGGGTGGAGCGTATCGCCCGCCGCCAGCCCTTCGATCGTGGTGATCGCATCGCCCTCGTGCATCGCGGCGAGGGTCAGGCAGGCGTTGATCCGCCGGCCGTTCACCAGCACGGTGCAGGCACCGCACTGGCCGTGATCGCAGCCCTTCTTGGTGCCGGTAAGACCCAGATGCTCGCGCAGCACATCGAGCAAGGAGGCGCGGATGTCGGGCTCGGTTTCGACCGATTGGCCGTTGATGATGAAGCGCATGTTGCCCCCTTCAGGAATGAAGACACGGCACAGATAAGGCCGTACAAGTGGCGCGGGTTGCACGGGAGCACAAGCCATGCGCGCGATTTTCCTGGCCGCGATGTTCGCGTTGGTCGGCGCCGCTCCGGGAGAGGATATGGTTCGGGACGTGATCGTGATCGCCCATCGCGGCGCCAGTGGCCTTCGGCCCGAACACACGCTCGCCGCCTATGATCTGGCGATCGCGCAAGGCGCCGATTTCATCGAGCCCGATCTGGTGCTGACCAAGGACGGGGTGTTCGTCGCGCGGCACGAGAACGACATCACCGCCACCACCAACGTCGCCGATCACCCCGAATTCGCCGCCCGCCACGCCACCAAGGTGATCGACGGCGAAAGCCACACCGGCTGGTTCACCGAGGATTTCACCCTCGCCGAGCTGAAGACGCTGCGCGCCAGGGAGCGGTTGCCGCAGCTGCGCCCCGGCAACACGCGTTATGATGGCCAGTTCGAGGTGCCGACGCTCGCCGAGATCATCGCGCTCGCCAAGAAGCGCGGCGCCGAGACCGGGCGCGTGATCGGCATCTATCCCGAAACCAAGCACCCGAGTTACTTCGCGGGGCTTGGCCTGCCGATGGAGGAGAAGCTCGCCGCCGAATTGCGCGCGGCTGGATGGGATTCGCCCACGGCGCCGGTGTTCATCCAATCGTTCGAGGTGGAGAATCTGAAGCGGCTCCACGCGCTCACCAAGGTGCGGCTGATCCAGCTGATGGACGCGCAAGGCGGGCCGGCGGACAAGGCCGCGCCGAGTTACGCCGCGATGGCCACCCCGGCGGGGCTGCGCGCGGTCGCCGCTTATGCTTATGGCATCGGGCCGAACAAGGCGATGATCTGGCCGGGCAAGGGGAGCGTCACCGCGCTCGTCGAGCAGGCGCACGCGGCGGGCCTACGCGTCCACCCCTGGACCTTCCGCGCCGAAAACGCCTTCCTGCCGCCGGTCTGGCAGCGCGGGCGGGTGCCGGAGGGCCAGGGCGATGTCGGCGCGGAGATCACGTATTTCCTCCAGGCCGGAATCGACGGTTTCTTCACCGATTTCCCGGCAGAAGGGGTGCGCGCCCGCGCCGCGTCGCGCTAAGCCGCTGGCGACACGGGGAGAATCGATGCGTATCCTGATCATCGCGGCGCTGCCGCTGCTCGGCGGCTGTCTCGCCAAGACCGCGATCGGGGTCGCGACCGCGCCGGTGAAGGTCGCCTCCAAGATGGTCGATTGGACGACGACCAGCCAGGACGAGGCCGATCGCAACTACGGCCGCAAACTGCGCAAGCAGGAAGCGCGCGAAGGCCGCGAACGTCGCGAAGCCGAGCGCCGCTGCCGCCGCGATCCGGAGGCGTGCGGGACCGATTATCGCTGACGCCCGGGCCGCATCGCCCCCATTCTACGCGGCGCGCTTCACCGGCTCGGTCCAGCCGAGCTTGGGCATCGCGCCGTCGATCCCCGTGATCAGCCGCGCGCCGCGATCGAACGTCAGATAGCTCCACATCCACTGCGCGCCCACGATCAGCCGGCTCCTGAAATCGGCCAGATAGTAGAGATGCGCGGTCGACCAGACGAACCAGGCGGCGTAGCCCGACAGGGTCGTCCAGCCGAAATCGGCGACCGCACGCTGGCGGCCGATCGTCGCGAGATTGCCGTAGTTCTTATAGACGAACGGCGCGGTCAGCGGCTGCCCGCGCAGCCGCGCCAGAATCGCGCGGGCGACGTAATGGCCCTGCTGCTTCGCCGCCGGGGCGACGCCGGGCACTGGCTTGCCGCCTTCGCCCGTCACCATCGCGGTATCGCCGATCACGAAGATGTTCGGCATGTCCGGCACGGTGAGATCGGGGCCGACCGGCACCCGACCGGCGCGATCGCCCGCCACCCCCAGCCAGCGCGCGGCGGGGGAGGCCTGGACGCCCGCCGCCCAGATCGTCGCCGCGACCGGCACCCGCTGCCCCGCGACCGTCACCGAATCGGCGTCGATCGCCGTCACCGCCGCGCCGAGCCGCACCTCCACGCCCAATTGCTCGAGCGCCAGCTTGGCCTTGGCCGAAAGCGCCTCGGGAAAGCTCGCCAGCAGCCTGGGGCCGGCCTCCACCAGCAGCACGCGCACACAGGCGCCGGTGATATAGCGGAACTCCAGATCGGCGGCGTGACGGGTCAGCTCGGCGATCGCGCCCGCCATTTCCACCCCGGTCGGGCCGCCGCCAATCACCACGAAGGTCAACTGCTGGCCGCGCGTCTCGGGCATTTGCTGGCGCTCGGTCTCGGCGCGTTCGAGCGCGCGGAGGATCTGCGCGCGCACCCGGGTGGCATCGTCGATCGTCTTGATGCCGGGCGCGTGCTCGGCCCAATCGTCACGCCCGAAATAGCTGTGGCGCGCGCCGGTCGCGATCACCAGCTCGTCGTAACCGAGCGCGATCCCGCTCGCGAGCCGCACCTGGCGCGCGTCGCTGTCCACCCCCACCACCTCGTCGAGCAGCACCCGCGCGTTGCGCTGGTGGCGCAGGATGGTGCGGACGGGCGCGGCGATCTCCGCCGGCGACAGCGCCGCCGTCGCGACCTGGTACAACAGCGGCTGGAAGAGATGATGGTTCTGCTTGTCGATGATCGTCAGCTCGACATCGCGGGCGTGGCGCAGCCCGCGCGCGACCGCGAGCCCGCCAAATCCCGCGCCGATCACCACGATGTGCCGCTTCGCCATCCTTCATCTCCTCGTGCCCGCCCAAGTTTACGTTGCGCTGCGGCAGAAGTTACGCACCGTTTGGAGCAACACGCTGGCATTGCTATAAGGTTGGGATGAGCGACACACATGTCCATAGCGCGCCACCCCCGGGCGCCGGCCCCGATTGGCTGATCCCGCAAGGCTGGGAGGCGTACACGCCCGAGGAGCACCGGGTGTGGGACATATTGTTCGAGCGCCAGGCGAAACTGCTCCCGGCGCGCGCCTCCAAGGCGTTTCTGCGCGGGCTGGAGCTGCTGAAGCTCTCCGAAAGCGGTATCCCCAATTTCGAGGAATTGTCCGAGCGGCTGATGAAGCTCACCGGCTGGCAGGTGGTCGCGGTGCCGGGGCTGGTGCCCGACGATGTGTTCTTCGATCACATGGCGAACCGCCGCTTCGTCGCGGGCAATTTCATCCGCCGCGCCGATCAGCTCGATTATCTGCAGGAGCCGGACGTTTTTCATGACGTGTTCGGCCATGTGCCGCTGCTCGCCGATCCATACTTCGCCGATTACATGGAATGCTATGGCCGCGGCGGCCAGCGCGCGCTGGGGCTGGGGGGCTTGAAGAACCTTTCGCGGCTTTACTGGTACACGGTCGAGTTCGGGCTGATCGAGGAAGCGGATGGCTTGCGCATCTATGGCGCGGGCATCGTCTCCTCCGGCGGCGAGAGCGTGTTCGCGCTGGACGACCCGAGCCCCAACCGGCTGGGCTTCGACCTGAAGCGGGTGATGCGCACCGAATACCGGATCGACGATTACCAGCAGAATTATTTCGTGATCCCGAGCTTCGATGAGCTGCTGCGGGTGACGGTGGAGACCGATTTCGCCCCGGTTTATGAAGAGCTGGCGGGGTTGCCGGATATTCGGATCGCGGAAATTGTCGAAGGGGACCGGGTGATTACGCGCGGCACGCAGGATTATGCGCGGGCCAAGGGTGGGGTGGCGGTTTTGGCTTGATCCAGCCGGCTTTTGCTGGCCCGCAAATCAGCCCGACCGAATTGGGTCTCGCTCGCGCGGCGTTTTGCCGTGGACAACCATTTTAAAATTCGCTTTTCTCAATGAAAAGAGCAGTGGCTTAGCAAGGCAAGCGCTGCCGCGCTGCTCTGATCAAGTCGTGGGAGGCGAGATGCGTTCATTGTTCCCGGCCATCATCCTAATCGGTTTTTTTATCGGTTTGTCGGCGTGCGACCGCCAATCCCAGCCGACGGGGAAAGCCCCTGTCGCCAAAAGCAACGAAGCCGCGATCAATGACCCGGAGATGGCGAAGAGGCTGGCCGAGGCCAAAGCTGCCTATGCAAAGCTCACGCCGGCAGAAAAAGCCAAACTTGCCGCTCGGTGGGAAAAGGAGCGCTCCACGCTGCCCATTTCTCTTACCGAGGCACGGTCCATAAAGATCAGGCCCGTTGGCGCCGCAGAGACAACCCTTGGCGCCAGGGCCCCGGTCGGAACGCCCACCGTTGTGGCGGCATGGGCGAGTTGGTGCATCCCGTGCAAGCTGGAAGCACGCGAACTGGCGCGCCTTCGCCAACAATATGGACGCGACAAACTCAACATCGTCTATCTGAACATCGGTACGCCCGACGAGGAGCGCGCCAAAGGTCCCGCATTCTTACGCGATGCGGGTGCGCAACAGCTCGGTCTCACGATGCTGGATCAGGCGGACTACATCAGGCTTACTCGAGTAGATCAGGTAAGCGTGCCGCGTGTCCTGGTCTTCGATCGTACGGGTAAGCCTATCAGCGTTATTAGTGGCGCCGTTACGGGCAAGCGGGACATGCGCCTGGCCAACGCCATTAACACGGTCGTCAGTTAGCGGTTTTGGTCGGGTTTATCGCCGCTGGCGATGAGGCAAGCGGCAAATAGTCGCTCTGCTCGGCCGCTGTCACAGTCAGAACAGCGACCGCGGCGCCCACAATGCGTTCCTGATGCGGGGGCAATTGTGTCGGGGATGTTCCCTGTCACCACCGTTCCGCCCCAATCGGTACGCTCGCCCGTCCGCCGCGCCGCCGCGCGCCCAACCGCTTGCGCAGCCGCAAGATCGTCCAATCCCCCAGCACCAGCCGTTCCGCCACGCGGCAGCCCTGGCGGCGATAGGCGGCTTCCACCGCGGGGGCCTGGCGCGTCAGCAGGCCGGCCAACAATAACTGCCCGCCCGGCGCGGTGATGCCCGCGAAATCGGCGGCGTATTCGATCAGCGGCGGGGCGAGGATGTTGGCGATCACCAGATCATAGGGGCCGCGCCGCGCGATCAGCGGGCTCGCCGCGCCGTCCGCCACGCCCAGCGCCAGCGTCCCCGGCAGGCGGCCGAGCGGCACCGCGTTCACCCGCGCATTCTCGCGGCTCACCTCGATCGCGATCGGATCGATATCGGTCGCGGTCGCCTGCGCGCGCGGCCACAGCGCGAGGCCCGCGAAGGCGAGCAACCCGGTGCCGGTGCCGAGATCGATCAGGTTGCGCACCCGCTCGCCCCGCCGGCGCAGCGCGTCGAGCAGGGTGAGGCAGCCGGTGGTCGTCTCGTGATGCCCGGTGCCGAAGGCGCGTCCCGCCTCGATGTGGAAGGCGCGCGCTCCTGCCGGCACCGCGCCCCGATAGGCGCTGGTGTGGACGAAGAAGCGCCCGGCGCGCACCGGATCGAGCCCGGCCTGGCTCAGCGTCACCCAGTCGTCCTCGGGCACCGGCGCGGCGGTGGCTTTCAGGCCGCGCGCGGAGGGGATCAGCGCCTGCACCGCGCGGAGCGCCGCCGCGCTCGGCTTGCCCTCGAAATAGGCGTCGAGCCGCCAGCGATCGGGATCGTCGGCGACTTCCTCGCTCACCATCAGCGCGGGCGGCGGCTCGATCCCAAGCGTCTCGCCATCGATCGCCTCGGCCTCGGCGCGGGTGCAGGGGAGGGTGAGTTTCCAGCTGGTCATGGCGTGGTCTTAGAGCAAATCGCCGTTGGCGTAAGCCACGTCGCCCCGGCCCCCGAGCCGGGGCTTGGCTTCTTCTTCCGCTGTCCCAAGGCAGCCTAACCCCGTGTCAAGCACGGGGCGACGGGGGTGGGTGTTCGGGGGATGCGCCGCCTCACCGCACGTAACTCGCGCCGTTCACGTCGAGCACCGCCCCGGTCATCGAGGGCGGTGCCTCCAGCGCGCAGAAGCGGGCCATCACCGCGACTTCCGCCGGATCGGCGACGCGGCCGAGCGGAATATCGGCGAGCAGTTTGTCGCCGCCCCGGCTCGCCAGATACTCCTCGGCCATCCCGGTCATGGTGAAGCCGGGGCAGATCGCGAAGGCGTAGATGCCCTCGCGCGCATAGCCGCGCGCGATCGATTTGGTCATGCCGACCATCCCCGCCTTGGCGGCGGCATAATGCCAGTGATCGGGCGAATCGCCGCGATACGCGGCGCGGCTCGCGATGTTGACGATCCGCCCGCCCACGCCGCGCTGCCGCCAATGCCGGATCGCGAGCCGGCTGAGTTCGGCGGCGGCGACCAGGTTGATCTGGAGCGTGCGCGCCCAGTCGGCCGCCCATTCGGCATCGTCGCGGTCGATCGGGTTGGCCTCGAACACGCCGGCATTGTTGATCAGCACGTCGATCGTGCCGCCGAGCGCGTCGAGCGCCTGTTCCCACAGCACGGGCGCGGCGCCGGGCGTGGCGAAATCGGCGGCGAGCAGGCCGGGCGTCGGGCGCGTCGCCTGGCCGATCCAGCGGATGTTGGCGGCGTCAAGCCCGGCGCCGATCGCCGCGCCGATCCCGCGACTCGCGCCGGTGAGGAGGATGTGCGTCATCCATGCGGCGTATTATCGCCGTACGATCCTGGCAATTGCGCGCATGGGACGAGATCACCCTGGCCTGCCCCTCCTCCCCTTCAGGGGAGGAGGTTGGGAGGTGGGGGCTCGATGCGGGGCGCAACGCTCGTTGACTGCCTCCACCCCAACCCAGCATCGGGTCGGTCAGGCTCCCAGCCTGACCTGAACCGTGCAGGGCACGGTTCATCCGATGCTCCTGAAGGGGAGGGGCTATTTTTGCGCCTGCCGAGATGGTGGTGCTCTAGCGCTCGACGCTCGCGGTGAACTCGATCGCGCGCTGCGACAGGTGGGCGAGCTGCTGGTTCAAGCCGGTGAAGCCCTGCTGCACCTGGGTAAGGTCGGTCGCGACGGCGCCGGTCCCCTCGCGGATCGCGCCCAGCGTCGACGAGATGGTGTCGGCAGCGAGCGCGGTTTCGTCGACCGCCGCGGTGATCGAGGCGACGGTCTGCGCCTGCGCGCCGATCACCGCCTGAATGCGCTCGGCGCTTTCGCGGACATCGGCGATGGTGCGGAAGATCACGCCGTTCGCGTCCACCGTCGCGCGCGAGGCGCTCTGGATCGCGGCGATCTTGGCGGCGATGTCGTCGGTCGCGCGCGCGGTCTGATTGGCGAGGGACTTCACTTCCTGCGCGACGACCGCGAAGCCGCGCCCCGCGTCTCCGGCGCGCGCCGCTTCGATCGTCGCGTTCAAGGCGAGCAGGTTGGTCTGCCCGGCGATGTCGCGGATCAGCGCCAGCACCGATTCGATCGACTGGGTATGCTCGCTGAACGCCTGGGCCATCGTCATCGCCTCGCGCGATTGATCGGCGGCGCGGTTGGCGATCGCGCCGGTCGAATCCGCCTCGCCGCGCGCGGTTTCGATCGCGTGCATCAGCCCGCTCGCGGTTTGCGCCGCCTCGCGCATCGCGCTCGCCGATTGGGTCGCGGCGGCGGCGACTTCGGTGGTGCGGCCCACCATCGCTTGCGCATTGGCGAGCGCGCCATCGGCCTGCTGCTTCAGCGACACGCCGAGCGCCGCGCCATTCTCCACCACTTCCGCCAGCAGCTGCTTGAACCGGAAGGACTGTTCCTGCCGCGCCTCGCGCGCGATCCGGGCCTCGAAATTGCCGAGCCAGGAAAGCATCGCCTCATTCTCGACCGTTGCCAGCCGATTGCTGATGTCCGCGAAGAGCAAATAGCGATCGAGGTCGCCGCCAACCTGGTCGCGCAGCGCCTTCAGGCCGCAGCTATGGCCCCAATTATAAGCGGCGAGCAGCGCCGATACCGGCGTGCCGACCTTGCGCGCCTCGGCCACCTGGCGCGCGGCGATCTTGCACCACTCGTCATTGAAGGGGTTGCGAAACTTCAGCCGGGTATATTCGGCGGTGCGAACGATCCGCTTGGCGCGATATTCGGCGGTGAACAGGTGCACATGCGGCCGCATGTGCGGCAGGCTGAGGAAATAGTCCCAGAAATGCGCCGCGATCTGTTCGATCGCCGGCTCGATCGCCGCGCCGAGTTCGGCATGGTGGCGGGCGATCATGCCGTCCTTGTCATAAGGCGCGATGCGGTCGCGGGCGGAGCGATCATCCTCGCCCCAAAGGCTGTCGGGGAGCTGGGCGAGGGCGCTCATCGGATCAGGCCGCGACCTTGGAGACGAAATCGTCGGCGCTGTATTTCAGCGTGCCGAGCCGCGCGTCGAACGCGTCGAAGCCCTGGCCGACGCGGTCGATCTCGCTCGCCACGCTTTCGGTATCCTCGCGGATCGCGGCGATCGTGTTCGACATCGAATCGGCGGCGAGCGCGGTTTCGTCGACGCTGGCGGTGATCGCGGTGACGGTCTGCGCCTGGGTTTCCATCGCGGTGCGGATCTTCTCGGCCGATTGCTGGACCTCGGCCACGGTCGCGCGGATCGAGGCGTTGGTTTCGACCGTCGATCGCGTCGCGGACTGGATCGCGGCGATCTTGGCGGCGATGTCGTCGGTCGCCCGCGCGGTTTGGTTGGCGAGGCTCTTCACTTCCTGCGCGACGACCGCGAAGCCGCGCCCCGCGTCGCCCGCGCGCGCCGCCTCGATCGTGGCGTTCAAGGCGAGCAGGTTGGTCTGCCCGGCGATGTCGCGGATCAGCCCCAGGATCGATTCGATCGACTTGGCATGGTCCGACAGCGTTTCCGACATGCCGACCGCGGCACCCGCCTGGCCGGCGGCACGGGTGGCGATCTGGGCGGCGGCCTCCACCTCGCTACGCGCATCCTCGATCGCGCGGATCAGCCCGGCGGCGGTCTGCGCCGCCTCGCGCATGGCGACCGCCGATTGTTCGGCGGCGGCGGCGACTTCGCTGGTCTTGCCAAGCATCCCGCGCGTGCTGCTGCTGGTGCGGCTCGCCTGGGTGCGCAGGGCGGTGCCCTCGTGCGTCAGGCTTTCGACCATCTTGGCGATGCCTTCGCGGAAATCGGCGGCGAGCCGGTCGCGCGCGAGCTGCGCGCCGTAATCGTGATAGGCGTTGAAGATCGCGACGGTGATCTCGCCCTCCAGCGCCGACAGGCGCAGCAGCGTGTCGATCATCACCGGCAGGCGCGGATCGTCGCGCTCCACCCGGCGCATGATCACGTCGAGCGCGGCGCGGTCGCTCGCCGAGATCATCGACAGCAAGGCGAGCGGCGAGGCATCGCCCTTGTACGCGGCGGCGACCGAGCGCTCGATCGATTCGATCCAGGCACGGCCCGCGGTATCGAGGAAGCGGTTGCGCAGGAACACGCAGCCGACATCGATCATCCGCTGCGTGTCCATCGGCGCCCAATTGCGCTCTTCGGGGAAGCAGTGGAGCCATTGTTCCCAATAGGCCTCCGCGATCGCGCGGATTTCGGGCTCGAGCAGCGCCCAGGTGTCGCGCGCGCTCGCGGCGAGCGAGCCGTCCACGTCGAACACACGCAGCCGGGCGGCGATGTCAATCTGCGCTGCCACCGTGCCGATCGCGGGCATTACCTTCGTGCTCAAAGCCTTTTCTCCCCCGAACGCGGGCAGTTACCGCGTTTCGCCTCATCACGCGCCGGGGGTAAGCGCTTTTGGTTAAGGGCTGGTTAGTGATAGGCGGTTCGCGCACGCGCCGCGCCATCCCCATTGCAACGCCGCGCACGACCACTAATAGGGGCGGCATAGAAGACCTTAGGGAAGGACCAAGCCTTGGTAGCCCCGCGTAGCGCGCGTCCGCGTTCGCCCCATTTGACCGTTTGGAAATGGGGCCCGCACATGCTGGTATCGATCGTTCACCGGGTGACCGGGGACGGGATGGCGGTGGTCGGCACGCTGCTGTTCACCTGGTGGCTCGCGGCGCTGGCGGGCGGCAAGGAAAGCTATGAGTTCTTCCTCGGCGTGTTCACCCGCGCCGACGGGCATCTGAACCCGCTGGGCTATCTGTTCGGCATCGGCCTGACGCTCGCCTTCTTCCAGCACATGGCATCGGGGGTGCGCCACCTGGTGCTCGATACCGGCGCCGGGTACGAGCTGGGCGCGAACAAGCGCATGGCGCAGGGCACCTTCTTCTTCGCGATCGTCGCGACGGCGGCCTATTGGGCCTTCTTGCTTTCGGGGAATTGAGCGATGGGCACGGGAACTGAGCTCGGCCGCGTGCGCGGGCTGGGCGCGGCCAAGCACGGGCCGCACCATTGGTGGCATCAGCGGCTGACCGCGGGCGGCAATCTGGTGCTGATCGTGTGGCTGCTCGCGTCGCTCGCGCTGCTGCCGGGGCATGATTATGCGAGCGTGCGCGGCTGGCTGGCGTCGCCCTGGGCGGCGGTGCCGATGCTGCTGTTGGTGCTCAACACCTTCTACCATTTCCGCCTGGGGCTGCAGATCGTGATCGAGGATTATCAGCACGGCGCCTCGCGCGTCGCGCTGATGCTGCTCGTCAATCTGTTCGTCGTCGCGGCCGGGGCGACGGCGATCTTCGCCATTCTGAAAATCGCATTCACCGGAGGCAGCGCGGCATGAGCGCGTACAAGATCATCGACCACACTTATGACGCGGTGGTGGTGGGCGCGGGCGGTTCCGGCCTGCGCGCGACGATGGGCATCGCCGAGGCGGGGCTGAAGACCGCCTGCATCACCAAGGTGTTCCCGACGCGAAGCCACACCGTCGCCGCGCAGGGCGGGATCGCGGCGAGCCTGGGCAACAACACCCCCGATCACTGGTCGTGGCATATGTACGATACGGTGAAGGGCTCCGACTGGCTCGGCGACCAGGACGCGATCGAATATATGGTCCGCGAGGCGCCGGCGGCGGTGTATGAGCTGGAGCACGCCGGCGTGCCGTTCAGCCGCAACGCCGATGGCACCATCTATCAGCGCCCGTTCGGCGGCCATATGCAGAATATGGGCGAGGGCCCGCCGGTGCAGCGCACCTGCGCCGCCGCCGACCGCACCGGCCATGCGATGCTCCACGCGCTCTATCAGCAGAGCCTGAAGTATGACGCGGACTTCTTCGTCGAATATTTCGCGCTCGATCTGATCATGGAAAATGGCGCCTGCCGGGGCGTGATCGCTTTGTGCATGGAGGATGGCAGCATCCACCGCTTCCGCGCGCATTCGGTGGTGCTGGCGACGGGCGGCTATGGCCGCGTCTATTATTCGGCGACCTCGGCGCACACCTGCACGGGCGACGGCAACGCGATGGTGCTGCGCGCGGGGCTGCCGCTGCAGGACATGGAGTTCGTCCAGTTCCACCCGACCGGCATCTACGGCGCCGGCGTGCTCATCACCGAGGGCGCGCGCGGCGAGGGCGGCTATCTGACGAACAGCGAGGGCGAGCGTTTCATGGAGCGTTATGCCCCTTCCGCCAAGGACCTGGCGAGCCGCGATGTCGTCTCGCGCTGCATGGCGATCGAAATCCGCGAGGGGCGCGGGGTGGGCAAGGAGAAGGACCATATCTTCCTGCACCTCGACCATATCGACCCCAAGGTGCTCGCCGAGCGGCTGCCCGGCATCACTGAGACCGGCAAGATCTTCGCCGGCGTCGATCTCACCCGCCAGCCGCTGCCGGTGGTGCCGACCGTCCATTACAATATGGGCGGCATCCCCTGTAACTATCATGGCGAGGTCGTTCATCTGAAGGACGGCAACCCGGATGCGGTGGTGCCCGGCCTGTACGCGGTGGGCGAGGCGGCGTGCGTTTCGGTGCACGGCGCCAACCGGCTCGGCTCGAACTCACTGATCGACCTGGTGGTGTTCGGCCGTGCGACGGGGCTGCGCATCAAGGAAAGCTTGAAGCCCGGCACGCCGCACAATCCGCTGCCCAAGGGCTCGGAAGAGATGGCGCTCGCCCGGCTCGATCATTTCCGTAACGCCGCGGGCAGCACGCCGACCGCCAAGGTGCGGCTGGAGATGCAGCGCACGATGCAGAAGCACTGCGCCGTGTTCCGCGACAATGCGCTGCTGAGCGAGGGCGTCGCCAAGATCGAGAGCATCTATCAGGGCTTCCAGGACGTGCGGGTGAGCGACCGCTCGCTCATCTGGAACACCGATCTGGTGGAGACGCTGGAGCTCGACAATCTGCTCGCGCAAGCCGTGGTGACGGTGCATTCGGCCGCCAACCGCAAGGAAAGCCGCGGCGCGCATGTGAACGAGGATTACCCCGATCGCGACGACGCCAACTGGATGAAGCACACCATCGCCAGCTTCACCGGCTGGGGCGGCAAGGGCGGCGCGACGAGCATCGATTACCGCCCGGTGCACGACTATACGCTCACCGACGACGCGGAGTATATCAAGCCGAAGAAGCGGGTTTATTGAGGGGCGTCTAGCGAACCTCGACCAGAGCTTCGCCGTTTGTCAGGGCCGCCAGTATCTCGGGGAAGCGGGGCGCGAACCACGTCAGCAGTTCCCGGTTACTGGCGTTGCCTAGCCGTATCCACACGAGCTGATAACCGCCGGTTAGGTGGCGGAGTGTGAAATCTTCGTCCTTGGAAATCAACGTCAGGCCGTGATCTGCCGCATACGCCGCGACGACCGCGTCGGGTGTTTCACCGGTCAGCAGCGTGGGAACGTATAATGCTTCGTGACCTTGTTCGCGAAGCCATTGACACAGGCGTTCGGGCAGTTGCGCATCGACCAGAAACCGCATCAAGCGGCCATGACGATCCGGTGATCGACTGCGCGTGCGGCATAGGCCAGGGCAGCGCGGATATCTGCGGCTCCCAGAAACGGAAAGTCCGAGACAATTTCAGCCTCGCTCACGCCCGCGGCGAGCATCTCAAGAATATCGACAACGCGCATCCGAGTTCCGGCGATGATCGGTCGGCCGCCACAGACTTCCGGGTTGATGACGATGCGTTGCTGGGTCACCCAAGTAACTTCGCCTGCCGCGCCCGCTTTGACAAGGGCGAACCAGTCCCGGTGTCGACGCGCTCGTCGTACCTACCGCGCTTTTCGCCGTTGACAGCCGCCGCCGCTCCAGCGGACGAAGGGCAATGTTCCGGATCGTCCGCCCTCACATCTTCCCGCTGCTCGCCCTGGCGCTCGCCCTCGCCGCCGGCCCCGCCGCATCGCAGCGCGTCGCCGAGCCGCCCAAGCATGGCGCGCCGCCGCCCTTCTTCAACGGCGTCACGCCCGAGCAGGGGGCGTATTACGCAGCCGGCGGCACCAGTATCGAGCATCACCGCGATGCGGCGCAGGAGCTTGCCGAGGCGCGGCTGTTGCAGGGCCAACTCGCCGCTCTCGCGCCGCAGCGCAAGGGGCAGGTGGATGCCTATGTCGTCTCGGTCGCGCTCGATAGCGACGGCGTGTTTGCGCGCGAGGCGCGCGAGGCCGGGCGGGTGCTCACCGCGCGCTATGCGGCGCAGGGGCGGAGCATCACGCTCGCGGGACCGGATGGGCGCGGCGGGCCGCTGCTCGCGCGCGGCTCGCCCGCCAATCTCGACATGGCGCTCGCCCGCGTCGCCGAGCTGATCGACCCCAAGGAGGATGTGCTGATCCTCTACACGACCAGCCACGGCGCGCCGTTCGGCGTCGTCTATAATTATGGCGACGAGGGCTGGGGGGTGATGAGCCCGGCGCGGCTCGACGCTTTGCTCGACGCGCTCAGGATCAAGCGGCGGCTGCTGATCGTCAGCGCCTGCTTCTCGGGAATCTTCGTCCCCGCGCTCGCGACCGGCGACACCGCGATCCTCACCGCGTCGAGCGGCGATCGCACCTCGTTCGGCTGCCAGGCGGATAGCGACTGGACCTTTTTCGGCGACGCGCTGATCAACCAGGCACTGCGCAAGCCCCAGCCGCTCGAAGCCGCCGGGCGGGAGGCCGCCGGGCTGATCGGCCAATGGGAGGCGAAGGGCAGCCTCACCCCCTCGCTCCCGCAAATGCTGATCGGTGAGCGCGCCAAGGCATGGCTCGCCGCGCTCGACGCCCGCGCGCCCAAGGTGGCGAGCAGCCCGGTCGGGCGCCCGGCGGTGTCCTTGCTGGAGAAATAAGCGAGCGCGCCGGCTCGCCTCAGCCGACGCGTTCGACCGCGCGGGGCTGCACCACCGGCAGGTCAGCGTCCGGCAGGCGGTGCCAGCCGGTCGGCCCCAGCGCCTCGATCGGGCGGTAGCGCGTCTTGTAGCTCATCCGCGCGCTGCCCTTCACCCAATAGCCGAGATAGACATAGGGCAGCCCGGCCATGCGGGCGCGGGCGATGTGATCGAGGATGATCAGATTGCCCAGCCCCGGCCGATCGGCGATATCGGCATCGAAGAAGCTGTAGATCATCGACAGCCCGTCCGCCTGCTGATCGGTGAGGCAGGCGCCGACCAGGCGCCCGCGCCGGCCGCGCGCGGCGGGCTCGCGATATTCGATCACGCTGCTGTTGACGGGGGACTGTTCGACCATGTCGGCATAGTCGCACTCGTCCATTCCGGCCATGCCACCGCCCGGATGGCGCGCGGCGAGGTAGCGGCGGAGCAGACCATATTGCTCATCGGTCGCCCAGGGGCGGCAGGCGCTCACTTCCAGGTCGGCATGGCGGCGCATCAGCTTGCGCTGGGTGGCGTTGGGCTCGAACGCGCTCGCGACGACGCGCACCGAGACGCAGGCGGCGCACCCCGCGCAGCTCGGGCGATAGGCGACCGACTGGCTGCGGCGGAAACCGATCCGGCTGAGCGCGTCGTTCAGCTCGGTCGCGTGCGGGCCGCTCAGTTCGGTGAACACTTTGCGCTCCAGCCGCCCCGGCAGATAGGGGCAGGGCGACGGGCTGGTGACGAAGAAGCGGGGGAAGCGGAAAGGGGCCGTCACGCGCCGATGGTCCTTGGGGTCCGGCCGCCCATCGACCGGTCGCGGACGACTATGGAAGAGCGGCGAGACGATGAAAAGCGACTTTACCAAGAAAGGTGGTTAACGGAAGCGGAGGGGGCCGCCGCGCGATGCCGCCGGCCGGATCATAGCATGTCGGGCGAGCGGGAGAATCCGCCGCCGCGCCTGCTTCGTCGCAAGGCCGAGTCATTTGGGCGCAGGCCAGTGCCCGTAGCGCCCCCGCCTTCGCCGGCGAAGGCCGGGGTCCAGTCACCGGCGGTGCGCTGATCGCGCGCGCCGCGCTGGCGCCGTGCGGGATGCTGGGCCCCGGCCTTCGCCGGGGAAGGCGGTCATGTCAGCGCTCGGGAAGGGGCTAAAGGATGGCCCCGTCCTCTCACCCCAGCTCCATCAGCTGCACGTCATAGCCCGCCGCGCGGATCGCGGTGATCAGCCGATCGAGATGCGCGCCGTCGCGCGTCTCGCATTCGATCTCGGTGATTAGCCCCTTGGCGGGCAGCGAGGTGAAGATGCGCTGGTGATACACCTCCATGATGTTCACTCGTTCGGCATCGAACACCCCGGCCAGCTTGAACAGCGCGCCCGGCTGGTCCTGCAGCCGGATTTTCAGCCGCGCGAGCCGGCCCGAGCGCGCCAGATCGCGCACCAGCACGTTGGCGAGCAGCCGGGTGTCGATATTGCCGCCGCACAGCACCAGCCCCACCTTGCGCCCGGCGAAGCGCCCGGGGTGCTGGAGCAACGCGGCAAGGCCCGCGGCGCCCGCGCCCTCGACCACGGTCTTTTCGATCTGCACCAGCAGCGACACCGCCTTTTCCAGGCTGCGTTCGGAGACGAGCACGATCTCGTCCACCAGCGCCTCGACGATCGCCGAGGTCACGCGCCCCGGCTCCTTCACCGCGATGCCCTCGGCCAGCGTGTCGCCGCCGCAGGGCAATTGGGTGTGCCGGGTGCGGTTGTACATCGAGGGGTAGAGCTCGGCCTCCACCCCCACCACGCCGATCGGGTGGCTCCACGCCCGCGCGACGGTCGCCATGCCGCTGATCAGCCCGCCGCCGCCGATCGGGGTGACGAACAGATCGATGTCGGGCGCGTCGTGCAGCATTTCGAGCGCGGTCGTCCCCGCGCCGGCGATGATCCGGGGATCGTCGAACGGATGGACGAAGGTGAGGCCCTGCGCCGCCTCCAGCCGCCGCGCCTCGGCATGGGCATCGTCAAAGGTTTCGCCGTGGAGCACCACGGTCGCGCCGTGCCCCTCGGTCTGCGTCACTTTCACGATCGGGGTGGTGCGCGGCATCACGATCGTCGCCGGGATGCCGAGCCGGTGGGCGTGATAGGCGAGGCCCTGGGCGTGGTTGCCCGCCGAGGCCGCGATCACGCCCGGGGTATCGGCGGGCAGCTGCAACAGCGTGTTGAGCGCGCCGCGCTCCTTGTAGGCGGCGATGAACTGGTGGTTCTCGAACTTCAGCCACACCTGCGCGCCGGTGATGTCCGACAGGGTGCGGCTGTAGAGCGTGGGGGTGTGGACGATCGCGTCCTTGATGCGATCATGCGCGGCGCGAACATCGTCGATCGAAACGGGGAGGCTGGTCATGGCGTGCGGGCCTAGACTATCTGGCGCGGCGGGGGAACGGGGGTTATGCCGCCGCCATGGCACGCATATCCTTTATCGGGCTGGGGGTGATGGGCGCCCCCATGGCCCGCCACCTCGCCGCCGCCGGGCACGGCGTCACCGTCTATAACCGCACGACCGCGAAGGCCGAGGCCTGGGTCGCGGCGCATGGCGGGCGCTGGGCGCCGACCCCGGCCGAGGCGGCGCAAGGGGCGGACGCGGTGTTCGCCTGTGTCGGCCGCGACGCCGACTTGGAGGAAGTGACGCTGGGGGCGGACGGTGCCTTCCAGACGCTGGGCGAAGGCGCGCTGTTCGTCGATCACACCACCGTCTCCGCCGCCATCGCCCGGCGGCTGGCGGCGGAAGGCGCCGCCAAGCATCTGCACGTGCTCGACGCGCCGGTTTCGGGCGGGCAGGCGGGCGCGGAGGCCGGCAAGCTCGCGATCATGTGCGGGGGCAGCGCGGAGGCCTTCGCCGCCGCCGAGCCGCTGATGCGGGCCTATGCCGCCCGCGCGGTGCATGTCGGGCCGGCGGGCGCGGGGCAGCAGGCGAAGATGGTCAACCAGATCGCCATCGCCGGGGTGCTCGGCGGCCTCTCCGAAGGGCTGCGCTTCGCCGAGCGCGCCGGGCTTGATCTCGACAAGGTGCTGGAGGCGATTTCTGGCGGCGCCGCGCAGAGCTGGCAGATGGTCAATCGCTGGCCCACCATGACGAAACGCGAGTTCGACTTCGGCTTCGCGATCGACTGGATGCGCAAGGATCTGGGGCTCGCGCTCGATGAGGCACGGGCGAATGGCGCGGCGCTGCCGGTCGCGGCGCTGGTCGATCAATTCTATGCGGAGGTGCAGGCGATGGGTGGGGGCAGGAACGATACCAGCGCGTTGATCCGGCGGCTGAAATGAAGCGCCTGTCCGCCGCTCTCGCCGCCGCCGCCGCGCTGCTGATCGCCGGCCCCGCCGCCGCCGACGCGCTGATCGACAATGTGAACGGGGTGACGCTCGACGACCGGGGCGCGCCCTTGCGCTTCACCGGCATCGTCATCACCCGCGAGGGGCGGGTGGTGAAGCTGCTCCAGCCGAACGAAAAGCGCCCCGACCGCCCCGATTGGCGCGCCGACCTGAAGGGCAAGACGGTGCTGCCCGGCTTCGTCGACGCGCACGGCCATCTGCTCGAACTCGGTTTCGGCGCGCTGACGCTTGACCTCGCCGACACCAAATCGCTCGACGAGGCGCTGGCGAAGATCGCCGCCTATGCCGCCGCCAATCCCGAGCGCAAATGGATCTTGGGGCGCGGCTGGAACCAGGAGGCATGGGGCCTCGGCCGCTTCCCGACCAGCGCCGATCTCGACAAGGCGGTGCGCGACCGGCCGGTGTGGCTGGAACGCGCCGACGGCCACGCCGCCTGGGCGAACAGCGCGGCGATGGCGGCCGCGGGGGTCGACGCCAAGACCGCCACCCCCGCCGGCGGCCGGATCGAAAAGGCGAACGGTGCCCCCTCGGGCGTGTTCGTCGATGCCGCCAAGGCGCTGGTCGAGCGTGCCGTCCCCAAGCCGCTGCCCAAGGAGCGCGCGCTGGCGCTGGAGAAGGCGCAGGTCGCTTTGCTCTCGGTCGGCGTCACCGCCACCGCCGACATGGGCACCACGCTCGACGATTGGCAGGCGCTGCGCCGCGCGGGCGATCTCGGCGCTTTGCGGGTGCGGGTGATGAGCTATGGCGCGGGGCTCGAGGATACGTTGCGCATCGGCGTCACCGGGCCGACGCCGTGGCTTTACGGCGGCAAGCTGAAGCTTGTCGGGGTGAAGCTCTATGCCGATGGCGCTTTGGGCTCGCGCGGGGCGTGGCTGAAGGCGCCTTACGCCGATGCCGCCGGCCAGCGCGGCGCGGGCTTCTATAGCGACGCGCAGCTCAAGAACCTGATGAGCCGCGCGGCGATGGACGGCTATCAGGTGGCGGTCCACGCGATCGGCGACGCCGCCAACGCGCAGGTGCTGAGCGCGATCGAGGATTTGGCGCAGACTTATACCGGCGACCGCCGCTGGCGGATCGAGCACGCGCAGATCGTCGATCCGGCGGACCTGCCGCGCTTCGGCAGGAACGGGGTGATCGCCTCGATGCAGCCGATCCACCAGCCGAGCGACCGGACGATGGCCGAGGCGCGGCTGGGGCCGGATCGCCTCGCGGGCGCCTATGCCTGGGCGACGATGCTGAAGGTCGGCGGCGCCCTAGCGTTCGGCACCGATTACCCGGTCGAGCGCCCCGATCCCTTCGCCGGCTGGGCCGCCGCGTTTACGAGGACCGACGCCGCGGGCGCCCCCTATGGCGGCTGGCAGCCGCAAGAGAAGCTGACGCGCGAAGCGGCCTGGGCGGCCTACACCTCGGGCGGCGCCTATGCGGGCTTCGCCGAGAAGGAGTTCGGCCGCCTGGCGCCGGGGATGTGGGCGGATTTCATTGTCGTAAGCGGCGGCGACCCGCTGCTCCTCTCGCCGAGCGAGCTGCGCGCGGTGAAGGTGGAGCAGAGCTGGGTGGGGGGTGTGATGGTTTGGGAGGGGCGGTAGGCTGCCGCTGGGTTCAGTTCCAAAATAACTACATCGGATATGAGCGCGCCGATCTTTTAATATCACAACGTCTAATGTTGCGATCGGTAAATGTTCGCGTTACCTCAGAAGCTATGTATTGCGATTTCATCAAAATTTCTCCCATTTCTCGTCGATTTGGTTGTGATCCTTGGTAACGACTCTCGACGAAATCAGGGAAAGAATCTAAAACTCGTAAGGCTCTATCCATGTCAAATGACGTTTCAAGAGATCCGAGATGTCTCGCCGCTTTCTTCAAGTTATGGCCAAATTCTCTTTTCAGTTCGTCAGCGGCGTGGGCGCGGACTGATAGGCCGGCCTTTAGGGCCAGCTCGGTGCCCAACAAAGCACTTTGTAAAGAGCCGCGGTAATCGGATCCACTGGTCGCAGTGGCTGCTGCCGACTCTAAATGGATGTGTGATCTGAAAATAAGCTCTTTGGATAAATCCGATACAGGTTGATAGTGGCCAAATTCCATTTGACCGTAGCCAAAATCAAAAAGATCAAACGCTTGATCCGTAAATCTTTTCATCGCGTTACTGTCTAATCCCATCCATCGTTTCTGATCATCAGAAAAATCTAGTAACTGCATCATATCTATAACCGGATTACCAAATGCGATTGGCACTCGGAAACGGGAAAATAAATCCCTAAACATAAAAAACCCTAGGTGAATTCCTCCGACGCTTTGATCAATCGGTCTAAAAAGTTTATTATTTGCGGCATGTATCCGTCTTACAATTTCAGGAGCGCGATCTCCTGTGATCGAAACGTCATCTAGGCCTAATTTTGAAAACATTCGTAAAATATTTTGAAAAGATCTCTGCTTTGGCTCCTCGCCAGCTGCTAATCCCTCGTTGTCGGAAACGATAGCTATGCTCAATAACTCGTCATCGGATGGCCTTATCAGGTGCTTGGATAAGGCCCCGCAACAATGTTTGTACTTTTGACGACTTCCACACGGACATCGGCTGTTCCGGGGCCGCTGCATTGCGTTAAATCACGCTCGATCGTCTTCCCCTACCGGCAGCACCCACACCCGCAAACCGGGCGATGCCACCGCTTCACCGGACGGCGCACCACCCGCTTGGCGCGGACGGTGCGATATTCGGTGACATACTCCGTCACCGTCCGCGTCTCGACGATCGGGGCGGCCTGGGTCACGGTGATCGTGGTCAGGGCACCTGGGGCGGTGGGGTAGAACTGGCCGTTCACCGTCACCCCGCTCGCATAGGCGCCCGCGCCATAGCTCTGCACATAGCCCTGCGGCGGCAGTTGGTGGATCACCGGCGGCGGCGCCTGATAGCTCACCGCCGGCGGGGCGATATACTGGCCCTGATAGGTCCCCTGCCAGCGCGCGCCATTGGCATAGCTGCCCGAATAGTCACCCGAATAGCCATAGGCGTTCCAGTCGAGCCCGCTCACACTGTCATACACCCGGCCGCTCGCGTCGATCAGCACCGCATCGTCATAATAGCGCGACCAGCTATAGCCGCGCGGGGGCACCGGCAGGCCATAGCCCTGCCAGTTGACGATCACGAAATCGGGCGCGGTCCAATAGCCGGGCAGGCGCGCGCCGCGCTCCATCCGGCGATAGCCGCGCCAGCCGCCGGGGGCTCGGGTGCCGGCTTCCCAACGGCCGGCTTGCCAGCGCTGCTGCTGCCAGCCGCCGCCCGCGCTCTGCCAACCCTGCACGGGCGCGGACGGCAGCGCGCGGGGCTGCCCGGGAAAGGCTTGGGGCGGCGCGAGCAGGGCTTGGGGCTGCGCCGGCAAGACCTGGGACGGCGCGGGAAGGGCCGGGAGCGGCGCTTGCGCCAGCGGTCCGTTGGCCGGCGGCACCGGATAGGGAGCGCCGATTCGCTGCGCCTCGGCGGGGCCGGCGATCAGGGCGAAAGTGGCCAGGATCGTCGCAATCTTGCGGGCTTGCATCGTTAACGCCTCCCTGTTGGCCGCCCGCATGAACGAGCGACCCGGCAAATGGTTGATCCAACGTTACCAATTTCGCCGGTTTTCCGCCAGTTGGGGCGCTTCGGCAGCGCTTGTGCCGAATTGGGGCAGGGGGCGCCTGGCGGGGGTTAGACCCGTCCTGCCAGCAGCGCCGCGATCGCCTCTACCCCCGCCGCGTCCTCGGCATCGAAGCGGTTGGGGCGGGGGGAGTCGAGGTCGATCACCCCCACCACCGCGTCCCCACGCACGATCGGCACCACCAGCTCCGAGGCACTATCGGCATCGCAGGCGATATGTCCTGGAAAATCATGGACATCCGCCACGATCTGCGTCGCGCGCGTCGCCGCCGCCGTGCCGCACACGCCTTGCCCCAGCGCGATGCGGATGCACGCCGCCTTGCCCTGGAACGGCCCCAGCACGAGCTCGCCCTCGACCACCCGGTAGAAGCCCGCCCAGTTCAGCTCGGGCAGATATTGCCACAAGAGCGCCGCGACATTGGCCATATTGGCGACGGCGTCGCGCTCATCGGCGGTGATCGCGTCGATCGCGCCCAGCAGGTCGCGGTAGAGCGCGGGTTTATCGGCGGCGTCGATTTCGAAGGCGTACATGGTGGGCGATGTAGGCGCGCGGCCGCGCTTTGGCGAGAGGGGCGGCACTCGCCCTTCAATCTCACAAGCACAATTAACTGTTGTGTATACACGACAGATCGCTAGATAAGGGCAATGTTCAATCGACTCGCCTTGATGCGGAGCGATCGCGGGATCAGCCGCCGCCGGCTCGCCGAACTGGTCGGGGTGAACCCGCAGACGATCGGCTATCTGGAGCGCGGCGATTACAAGCCCAGTCTAGAACTGGCGTTGAAGATCGCGGCCGTGTTCCGAGTGCCGGTGGAAATGCTGTTCTCGCTCAAGCCCTTCCCATCGGTGGCGGTCGTGCTGCGAGAGGCGGAAGGCTGGGCGCCGAGCAACATCGAGGAGACGGACTTGCCAAAGAGGGTAAAGCGATGAGCGGTAACGCGCTACTGACCCTGCTCGATCGATCGGTTCGCTGGACAGGCATTCCGGCGGCTACTGCCGGTCCGCCGCACCGCCGGCCGCGGCGCATTTTCTCGACGCTGGCGCTCGCGCTCGCCTTCGCCGGGTTCGTCGTTTTCGCGATCATGCTGGTGATCGAGGAGCAGCCGGCGCGCTGGCTCGCCTATGGCGTCTTGATCGTCGGGACGACGGGTTGCCTAGTCCAGCCGGCGGTTGGGCCGCTGAAGCCGTTCGTCGCGATGGAGCAGGCTGACGAGTTTGATCGATCGCTGCGATCGCGGTCCTATCTGGCGGCCTTCGTGGTGTTGATGGCGATGGCGATCATCGGGCTCGTCACCATCGTGATCGTATCGGTGCTGCCCGGCGCGACCCTCGATCAAGTGCGATGGCTGTCTTTGGGCCTCCTGCAGCTATTGCCCGCCATCGGCGCTGGCGTTCCAAGCTGCTATGCCAGCTGGGTCCAGCCCCGGCCCGAGCCCGAAGAGGATTAATCCTACTGCACTCATCGCTATTGCCCCGAGGCGCGGCAACCTTGCGTGCTGGGCCAAATTGGCGAAAGGAGGCGCTCTTGTCAGCGAAGGAGCCGCCATGTCGTCCACCATCGAACAGCTGGAAGCCAAACGCGCCGCCGCGCGGCTCGGCGGCGGGCAGAAGCGCATCGACGCGCAGCACGCCAAGGGCAAGCTCACCGCGCGTGAGCGGCTGGAGGTGCTGCTCGATGCCGGCTCGTTCGAGGAGCTCGATATGTATGTCGAGCATAATTGCACCGATTTCGGGATGCCCGAGCAGGTGATCCCTGGTGACGGCGTCGTCACTGGATCGGGCACGATCAACGGCCGGCTGGTGTTCGTGTTCAGCCAGGATTTCACCGTGTTCGGCGGTTCGCTCTCGGAACGGCACGCACAGAAAATCTGCAAGATCATGGACATGGCGATGAAAGTCGGCGCGCCGGTGATCGGGCTGAACGATTCGGGCGGCGCCCGCATCCAGGAGGGTGTGGCCTCGCTCGGTGGCTATGCCGAGGTGTTCCAGCGCAACGTGCTCGCCTCGGGCGTGGTGCCGCAGCTCTCGCTGATCCTGGGGCCGTGCGCAGGCGGCGCGGTCTATTCGCCGGCGATGACCGACTTCATCTTCATGGTGAAGGACTCGAGCTACATGTTCGTCACCGGCCCCGACGTGGTGAAAACGGTGACCAACGAGGTCGTCACCCAGGAGGAACTGGGCGGCGCGGTGACGCATACGACCAAGTCGGGCGTAGCCGATGTCGCGTTCGACAACGACATCGAAGCTTTGCTCGCCGCGCGCGATTTCTTCGACTTCTTGCCGCTGTCCAACCGCGAGGAGGTGCCCGAGCGGCCGAGCGCCGACCCTTGGGACCGGATTGAGGACAGCCTCGACACTTTGGTGCCGGCGAGCGCCAACCAACCCTACGACATGCACGAGCTGATCCGCAAAGTGCTGGACGAGGGCGATTTCTTCGAGCTGCAGCCGGCGCATGCGGGCAATATCCTGATCGGGTTCGGCCGGATCGAGGGGCGCACGGTGGGGGTCGTCGCCAATCAGCCGATGGTGCTCGCGGGCTGTCTCGACATCAATGCGTCCAAGAAAGCCGGGCGCTTCGTGCGCTTCTGCGACGCGTTCGATATTCCGATCGTCACCTTCGTCGACGTGCCGGGCTTCCTGCCGGGGACGGCGCAGGAGCATTCGGGGATCATCAAGCACGGTGCCAAGCTGCTGTTCGCCTATGCCGAGGCGACGGTGCCCAAGATCACGGTGATCACCCGCAAGGCCTATGGTGGGGCCTATGACGTGATGGCTTCCAAGCACTTACGCGGCGACCTTAACTATGCCTGGCCGACCGCCGAGATCGCGGTGATGGGCGCGAAGGGCGCGGTCGAGATCATCTTCCGTGGCAAGACACCCGAGGAAATCGGTGAGAAAACCGCCGAATATGAGGCGCGCTTTGCTAATCCATTCGTGGCGGCCAGCAAGGGCTTCATCGACGAGGTGATCATGCCGCACTCGACGCGGCGACGGATCGCGCTGGGCCTACGCAAGCTAAGGGGCAAGGCGCTGGAGAACCCGTGGAAGAAGCATGATAACATTCCGCTGTAGAGCGCGTTGTCACGGGGCGCTGCAAAGCTTATAATGTCATTATAAGGAGCAGCCGATGCAGACCGAACGGGTGACCTTCCTGACGAGCCCCGATCACAAGGCGGCGCTCGATGCGTTCGCGCGGGCGAGCGGCATTTCGGTCGGCCATATGCTTCGCGAGGCGTCGAGCCAATATATGGCTGAAGCCCCGCTGGGCGACGAGGCTGACCTTGCGCTGCTGATCGCCGAACTCAACGACGCTGTGCCGCAGATGCGCGCTGATATTCGCGCGGCGGTGGCTGCGATCGAAATGGCGAATGCCCGGGTCGACGCCCTTCTCGCGGCAGATAAGCCGGCCTCGTGAGCGGTCTTGGTGACGCCCTCAAGGCGGTACAAACGGTGCTGCTGTTGAGGGAAGAGGTGAGGCTGCTCAAGGAAGCCTCGCAAGCGCAGAGCGCCCGGCTGACCCAGCTAGCCGAGGCTCATGCGTCGCTGCGCGACAGAGTGTCGCGGCTCGAAGGCTTTATCGAAGGCGCCGCCGCTGCCGCGCGCGCCCAGCAGCCAAGGATCGAAGGATGAAACTCGGCCGCCTCAACCATATCGGCGTTGCGACGCCCTCGATCGCGGGCAGCATTGCCTTCTACCGCGACGTGATGGGCGCGACGCACATCCGCGAACCCTTCGACCTGCCCGAGCAAGGCGTGAAAGTCTGCTTCATCGACACTCCCGCCGCCGATGGCGCGGCGACCGGCACGCAGATCGAGCTGATCGAGCCGCTCCCCGGCAACACCTCGATCGCAGCTTTCCTCGAAAAAAACCCGCAAGGCGGGCAGCATCACCTCTGTTACGAAGTGCCCGATATTTACGCGGCCAAGGCGTGGTTCGAAGGGCAGGGCAAGCGCGTGCTCGGCGAACCGCGACTCGGCGCGCATGGCACGCCGATCTTCTTCGTCCATCCGCGGGATATGGGGGGCGTGCTCACCGAGATCATGGAAACCCCCAAGGCCGGGCATTGATTTCCGTAGCGTCGAGCACTGCCATACCCAATATTCTAAACAAGGCCATGAATGTTGCTTGAAAGCCAATTTCAGCGCATACTCTCAGCCGTAACGACAGGAGCGGGTGGATGACGTTCGAGACGATCCGGGCCGAGCGGCAGGGCGATGTACTGGTGGTCACGCTGAACCGGCCGGAGCGCCTGAACGCAGCCCCACCGGCGATGTTCGCGGAGATCGGCGCCGCGCTCGACGCGCGCGAGGGGGCGCGGGCGGTGCTGATCACTGGCGAGGGCCGCGCCTTCTGCTCCGGAGCTGACCTTGCGGGCCGCGACCAAGCGGCGAGCCAGAGTCCGGCCAAGCGCGCGGGCGACGCGCTGCGCTCGGGCTATAATCCGCTGATGCTCAAGCTCGCGCGGCTGCCGGTGCCGATCGTCTCCGCGGTGAACGGCGCGGCGGCGGGCATTGGCTGCAGCCTGGCACTTGCCGCCGACTTCTGCGTGGCGGGCGAGAGTGGCTATTTTCTGCAGGCGTTCGTCAATATCGGTCTCGTCCCCGATGGCGGCGCCTCGTGGATGCTCGCGCGGCTGGTCGGCAAGGCGCGCGCGACCGAGATGATGCTGCTCGGCGAGCGGATCTACGGCCCGCGCGCTGCCGACTGGGGGCTGATCCACAAATGCGTGCCTGATGCTGAGTTGATGCCCACGGCTATGGCGCTTGCCGAGCGGCTGGCGGCAGGGCCGACGGTCGCGCTCGGGCTGATGCGTCAGGGCTTGGCGGCCGCTTTGGAAAGCGATTACGCCAGCGCGCTCGACGGCGAGGCCGAGCGGCAGATGCAGGCTGGCGCGACCGCCGACGCGGTGGAGGGAGCGGTCGCGTTCCTCCAGAAGCGCAAGCCGGCGTTCAAGGGGGCTTGAGCCGCCCCCAACCCGCTTCCCTTTGCCGCCAAAGCCGTTAGGGAAGCGGCGCATGAGCACGCCGGATCACCCCAAGCGCGCCGATTGGGAAGCGCTCGCCGCCCGCGAGGTGAAGGGCGCCCCGCTCGGCTGGACCAGCCCCGAAGGCATTGCCGTCAAGCCGCTCTACACCACCGAGGACGCGGGCGATCCCGGCCTGCCGGGCTTTGCGCCCTTCACCCGCGGCGTGCGCGCGACAATGTATGCCGGGCGGCCCTGGACGATCCGCCAATATGCGGGCTTTTCCACCGCCGAGGCGTCGAACGCCTTCTACCGCCGCAATCTGGCCGCCGGGCAAAAGGGCCTGAGCGTCGCCTTCGATCTGGCGACACATCGCGGCTATGACAGCGATCACCCGCGCGTTGTCGGCGATGTCGGCAAAGCGGGGGTGGCGATCGACACCGTCGAGGATATGAAAATCCTGTTCGACGGGATTCCGCTCGATCAGATGTCGGTCTCGATGACGATGAACGGCGCGGTGATCCCGGTGCTCGCCTTCTTCATCGTCGCCGCCGAGGAGCAGGGCGTGCCGCAGGCCAAGCTCGACGGCACGATCCAGAACGACATTCTGAAGGAGTTCATGGTCCGCAACACTTATATCTATCCGCCTGAACCTTCGATGCGGATCGTCGCGGACATTATCGAATATACCTCTGCCCATATGCCCAAGTTCAATTCGATCTCGATCTCGGGCTATCACATGCATGAGGCCGGGGCGACGGCGGTGCAGGAACTCGCTTTCACGATCGCTGATGGCCGCGAATATGTGCAGCGGGCGATGGCGCGTGGGCTGGATATCGATGCTTTTGCCGGGCGCCTGTCGTTCTTCTTCGGCATCGGCATGAATTTCTTCATGGAAGTCGCCAAGCTGCGCGCGGCGCGCACGCTCTGGTGGCGGGTGATGGACGGGCTGGGCGCCAAGGATGAGCGCTCCAAGATGCTGCGCACCCATTGCCAGACCTCGGGCGTGTCGCTGCAAGAGCAGGACCCGTATAACAATGTGATCCGCACCACGCTGGAGGCGTTGGCGGCGGTGCTGGGGGGCACCCAGTCGCTCCACACCAATGCGCTCGACGAGGCGATTGCGCTCCCCACCGATTTTTCGGCGCGGATCGCGCGCAATACGCAGATCGTGCTCGCCGAGGAAACCGGGATCACCAAGGTCGTCGATCCCCTGGGCGGCAGCTATTATGTCGAGGCGCTGACCGAGGCGCTGGTGAGCCGCGCCTGGGCGCTGATCGAGCGGATCGAGGCCGAGGGCGGGATGGCGCGCGCGGTCGACGCCGGCTGGCCCAAGGCGATGATCGAAGAAGCCGCCGCCGCCAAGGCCGCGCGGATCGATCGCGGCGAGGAAGTGATTGTCGGCGTCAACAAATACCGTCCTGCGGAGGACGCACCGATCGACATTCTCGACGTTGATAACCACGCGGTGCGCGAAGCGCAGATCGCGCGGATCAAGGCGGTGAAGGCGGCGCGCGATGAGGCACGGTGCCTGGCGGCGCTGGAAGCGCTGCGCGCCGGCGCGCGACTAGCTCCATCCCCTTCAGGGGAGGAGGCTATGTCGAACCTCCTCGGCCTTGCGATCGAGGCGGCTCGCGCGCGCGCGACGCTGGGCGAGATCAGCGCCGCGCTGGAGGATGTGTTCGGCCGCCACGCCACCCGCCCGACGCCGGTGAGCGGCATCTATGGCGGTGCTTATGGCGATGATGCGCGCTGGGCCGCGCTCACCGATGGCGTCGCCGCCACCGAGCGCCGGCTGGGGCACAAGCCGCGGATGCTCGTCGCCAAAATGGGGCAGGACGGGCATGATCGCGGCGCCAATTTGGTGAGCAGCATGTTCGGCGATCTGGGGTTCGAGGTGGTCGCCGGCCCCTTGTTCCAGACGCCCGCCGAAGCCGCGGCGCTGGCGATCGAACGGCAGGTCGATGTCGTCGGCGCCTCGTCGCTCGCCGCTGGGCACAAGACGCTGATCCCCGAATTGATCGCCGAACTTGCCGCTGCCGGGCGCGCCGATATCAAGGTAGTCGCGGGCGGCGTGATCCCGCCGCAGGACTATGAGTTTCTGCGCGACGCCGGGGTACAAGCGATCTTCGGCCCCGGCACCAATCTGATCCACGCGGCGGGCGAAGTGCTGCGGCTGCTTGGCCACAACATGCCGCCGGTCGAGGCGGTGGAGGACATTTCCGCATGACTGCCATCGACACCCTGTCGCCCGCGATCGCGCCTGCTGCGCCGTCTGCCGGTATCCGCACCGATTGGACCCGCGCCGAGATCGCCGCACTGTTCGACCTGCCCTTCACCGAGCTCGTCTTCCGCGCGGCGGAAGTCCACCGCGCACATCACGCAGCCGGCGAGGTGCAGCTCTGCCGGCTGCTCTCGATTAAGACCGGCGGCTGCCCGGAGGATTGCGGTTATTGCAGCCAGTCCGCGCATCACGACACCGGCCTGAAGGCCGAAAAGCTGATGGAAGTGGAAGCCGTGCTCGCCCGTGCGCGTGAGGCGAAAGCGGCGGGCTCGCAGCGCTTCTGCATGGGGGCGGCGTGGCGCAACCCCAAGGACCGCGATATCGACGCGTTGTGCGCGATGGTCGAAGGCGTGAAGGCGCTGGGCCTGGAAACCTGCATGACGCTCGGTATGCTGAGCGGCGATCAGGCGCAGCGGCTGAAAGCGGCTGGGCTCGATTATTACAACCATAATCTCGATACCTCGCCCGAACATTATGGCGATATCGTCTCAACCCGGACTTATGAGGACCGGCTGGAGACGCTCGCCCATGTCCGCGCCGCCGGCATGGCGGTATGCTGCGGCGGTATCGTCAACATCGGCGACACCCGCGAGGACCGGGTGGGGCTGATCCACGCGCTCGCCACGTTGCCGCGCCACCCGGAGAGCGTGCCGATCAACGATCTGATGCCGGTGCCGGGCACGCCGCTGGGCGACATGCTCGCCGAAACCCCGCTCGCCAAGGTGGACGAGATTGAGTTCGTCCGCATGATCGCGGTCGCCCGCATCACCATGCCGATGAGCATGGTGCGCCTCTCCGCCGGCCGCGAGCATATGAGCGATGCGACCCAGGCTTTGTGCTTCCTCGCGGGCGCGAACTCGATCTTCACCGGCGACACGCTGCTCACCACCGCCAACCCCGGCGACAATAAGGACGCAGCGCTCTTCGCCAAGCTGGGACTGAAAGCGATGGAAGGTGAAGAGCCGATGCGGGTGATGGCAGCGGCGTGAAGCTCGTCCGGACTTGGCTGCTCTTTTGGTTGGGTGCCGCAGTCGTCGCGGTCGCGTCATGTTTGACGAGCAACTCTGCCGGACCGACAGGCACACCAACCGATATCAAGCCGGCGCATGAAGTGCTTGCGGGCGGCGCTGCTGTCTATCTTCTTGGGCTAATTCAATTTCGTCGTCGAAAGAGGGGCTAATGTTCACCAAAATCCTCATCGCCAATCGCGGCGAAATCGCCTGTCGGGTGATCCGCACCGCGCGACGGATGGGCATCAAGACGGTCGCCGTTTACTCCGACGCCGATGCGCGCAGCCCGCATGTGCTGCTGGCGGACGAGGCGGTGCGGCTGGGGCCGGCGCCCGCGAGCGAAAGCTATCTGAAGGCCGAGCTGATCCTGCTCGCCGCCAAGGAGACGGGCGCCGATTGCATCCACCCCGGCTATGGCTTCCTCTCCGAGCGTGAGAGCTTCGCCAAGGCGTGCGCCGAGGCCGGGATCGCCTTTGTCGGCCCGCCGCCGAACGCGATCGCGGCGATGGGCGACAAGATCGAATCGAAGAAGCTCGCCAAGGCGGCGGGGGTGAATGTCGTCCCCGGCTATCTGGGTGAGATCGCCGATACCGAGGAAGCGGTGCGGATCGCCGCCGAGATCGGCTTTCCGGTGATGATGAAGGCGAGCGCGGGCGGCGGCGGCAAGGGGATGCGGCTCGCCTATAGCGAGAAAGATGTCCGCGAGGGGTTCGAGGCGACCAAGCGCGAAGGGCTCGCCAGCTTCGGCGATGACCGGGTGTTCATCGAGAAATTCATCGAACAGCCGCGCCATATCGAAATCCAGGTGCTGGGCGATCAGCACGGCAACATCGTCTATCTCGGCGAGCGCGAATGTTCGGTCCAGCGGCGCCACCAGAAGGTGGTCGAGGAAGCGCCGTCGCCATTCGTGACGCCCGAGATGCGCCGGGCGATGGGCGATCAAGCGGTCGCTCTCGCCCGGGCGGTGGGCTATTACAGTGCGGGCACGGTCGAGCTGATCGTCTCGGGCGCCGACACTAGCGGGCAGGGCTTTTACTTTCTGGAGATGAACACGCGTCTGCAAGTGGAACATCCGGTCACCGAGGCGGTGACGGGGCTCGATCTGGTCGAGCAGATGATCCGCGTGGCGGCGGGCGAGAAGCTGGGCTTCACCCAGAAGGACGTGCGGCTGAACGGCTGGGCAATCGAGAACCGGGTGTACGCCGAAGACCCGTATCGTGGGTTCTTGCCGAGCATCGGCCGGCTGGTGCGTTACGGCGCGCCTGAGCAGAACGCGCCAGACTATCCCGAGGAGCCATTCGTTGCCGCGTCGTCTGCCGCAGATGGCGCCTATGTCCGCGTCGATGACGGTGTTGCAGAGGGCGGCGAAGTCAGCCGCTTTTATGATCCGATGATCGCCAAGCTGATCACGTGGGCGCCGACGCGCGAGCAAGCGATCGACGCGCAGATCGCCGCTATCGACGAATTCGAGATCGATGGGCCGGGCCATAATCTCGATTTCCTCTCAGCGCTGATGCAGCATCCGCGCTTCCGCGAAGGCCAGTTGACCACGGGCTTCATCGCCGAGGAATATCCGGACGGCTTTCACGGCGCCCCCGCGAGCGCTGGGCTCACCCGCGCACTCGCCGCGATCGCTGCCTTCGTTGCGACCGCCGAGGCCGACCGCGCGCGGCGGATCGATGGGCAGCTCGGCAAGCGGCTGCTCCCGCCCGCGGATTGGGTGGTACGGATTGCCGGTGCCGATCACGCGGTTGAACTTGCCGAGGACGAGATCGCGGTCGATGGCACGCTGCTCGACATGGACGTGGCTTACACCCCGGGTGACCGCTTGATAGAGGCGACGCTCTACGCCGAGGATGGCGAGACACCCGCCGAGCGGCTGGTGGTGAAGCTTGCTCGCGTACGCGCAGGTTATAAACTTACGACGCGGGGTGCCAGCCATGTCGCGCGGGTGCTGCCGGCGCACGTCGCGCCCTATGCCGAGCATCTAATCGAGAAAGTGCCGCCCGATCTCAGCCGCTTTCTGCTTTGCCCGATGCCGGGGCTGCTCACCCAGCTGCATGTGAAGCCCGGTGACCGGGTCGAGATCGGTCAGCCGCTCGCCGTGGTCGAGGCGATGAAGATGGAAAACATCCTGCGGGCCGAAAAGGCAGGGCAAGTAAAGGCGCTGCAGGCGCAACCCGGGGACAGTTTGGCGGTCGACGCAGTCATCTTGGAGATTGAGTGATTGTCCGCCGCTGTCAGCCGTGAAAGCTGTGGATAATCGTTACTGGCATGAAAAATTGCGCCTTTCGCGGCGATCGTAACGCTTTATAGCCTCCCTCGAACAAGTCGCGACAAATCGCGACAAGAACGGGGTTGCGGGGAGCGTATTGCATGAGTCACACAGTCGGCATGGTCCGAAGCTGGTTGGCTTGTGCCGCGCTCTTCCCGCTCGCCGCGTGCGCGGTGGGTCCGAACTATCGAAAGCCCGTGCCGGCGACGCTTGGTGTGCCTGCCGCGTTCACGACGCCCGCGCCCGAGGGCGCCCGGCCCGATCTGACGCGCTGGTGGACGAGCTTCGGTGATCCCCAACTCGAGGCGATCGTTGACATCGCGCTCAAGAATAATCTCGACATCGCCCAGGCCGTCTCGCGGCTGCGCCAGGCGCGCGAGGCGCTGATCCAGCAGCGCGCCGGGCTGTTCCCGACGATCCAGGCGACCGGCAGCTATTCGCGCCAGATCAATGTTCGCGGCCAAACCTTTGGCCAGATCACCAACGCCGGTATCGTCAACGAGAACTACGCGCTCGGCGGTGATGCTTCCTATACATTGGACGTTTTCGGCGGCGTACGGCGCGGGATCGAGGCGGCGCGCGGCAGCTATCAAGCGAGCGGCTATAACCTCGCGCAGGTACAGGCGACGGTCGCGAGCGAGGTCGTGCGCAACTATATTCTGGCTCGTGCGGCGCAGGCCAGCGCCGAGATCGCGCGCGGTTCGCTGCGAGTGCAGGACGAAAATCTGGAGATAGCCGGCTTCCGCGTTCAGGCGGGGCTGGTGTCATCGCTCGATGCCGAGCAGATCCGGGCGCAACGCGCGCAGACCGCGACGCAGGTGCCAAGCTTCGACCAGAGTTTCGAACAGGCTGCCAACCGGCTCGGCGTGCTCACCGGCCAGGCGCCGGGGGCGTTACGCGCCGAGCTGGTGGCGACCAAGCCGATCCCGCAAGGGCCGGGGGCGGTGCCGGTCGGCTTGCCAGCCGATCTGTTGCGGATGCGCCCAGATGTGCAGGCGGCCGAGCGCAACCTAGCGTCGGCGACCGCACAGATCGGCGTCGCGAAGGCGCAATTGCTGCCGCAGCTGACGCTGAATGCCGGGATCAACACCAATGCCCGCAGCTTCGAGCAGCTGACCGACATCATCACCGGTCGCATTTTCGGCCAAATCGCGCAGACGATTTTCGACGCTGGGCGCAATCGTGCGGTGGTACGCTCGAACCGCGCGGCCGCCGAGCAGGCGTTTGGCGCGTACAAGGCGGCGGTGCTGACCGCGCTCGAAGATGTCGAGAACGCGCTCACCGCGTTGCGTACCGCTCAAGCCCGCCGCGCCGAATTCGCGGTGGCGGCGGAGGCGTCGAATAACGCCGCGATCCTGGCGCGTAGCCAGTATCGCGCGGGGTTGACAGACATCACCACGCTTAACACCGCGGAAGCATCGCTGCTGTCGGCGCAATCGGGCCTGGCGCAGGCCAGAGCCGATGAGGCGCAGGCGCTGCGCCAACTTTATCTGGCGCTGGGCGGCGGTTGGGATGCCAACGCCCCGGCGCCGACCGCTCAACCCCTGAAACATGGCGACGGCCAACCGCCGCGCCCTGCCGAGTGAGACGATAATGGCTGATCAAAGCGCTGACCTCGACGCCTTTTTGGGGGTGAAGCCCGTGCCTGCCTGGCGCCGCTGGCTTAAATGGGGGCTGATCGCGCTCGGCGTGGTGCTGCTCGCGCTTCTTGGTATGCGGTTGCTGCGCCCTGCCGAAAAGACGCAGTACCAGACGGAAACCGTGGCACCAGGCGAGCTTACCGTCACGGTTTCGGCGACCGGCAAGCTCGCGCCGACCAACCAAGTTGATGTCGGTTCGGAAGTGTCGGGCCTTGTCGCCAAGGTGCTAGTCGACGTGAATGACCGGGTGGCCAAGGGGCAACCAATCGCGCTGATCGATCCCTCGCGCTTCCGTGACGCGGTTAACCAGACCCAGGCGCAGCTCGCCGCGAATATCGCGACAGTCGCGCAGGCGCGCGCCACGCTCGCGCAATCGAGCGCGCAGCTGCAGCGGCTGGAGGAAGTGAACAAAGCGTCTGGTGGCCGCGTGCCGTCCAAGACGGAAATGGACCAGGCAATCGCCGATCGCAACCGCGCGGTCGCTAATCTGCGCGCGGCGGAGGCCAATGTTTCCCAGGCCCGCGCCGGGCTCTCGTCCAATGAATATAATCTGGTGCGCGCGGTGATCCGCTCGCCGGTGAATGGTGTCGTGCTCGCGCGGCAGGTGGAGCCGGGGCAGACCGTCGCGGCCTCGTTCAACACGCCGACGCTGTTCGTGATCGCCGAGGATCTGACGCGGATGAAGCTGGAGGTCGCGATCGATGAAGCCGATGTCGGCGAGGTGCAGGCGGGACAGAGGGCGCGCTTCACCGTCGATGCTTTCCCTGGTGAGACCTTCCCGGCGACGATCACCCGTGTCGATCTGGGCTCGAACCTGTCGGCGCAATCGAGCACCAGCACGACCAGCACCAGCAGCACGGGCAATCAGGTGGTGAGCTATAACGCGGTGTTGGCGGTCGATAATCCCAAACTGCGGCTGCGCCCGGGAATGACCGCGACCGCCGATATCACCACCACCCAGAAGAACAACGTGCTGCTCGTTCCCAATGCGGCTTTGCGCTTCCGCCCGGGCGAGGGCAGCGGCGCCGGCGGCGGCGGCGGTATCGCCAGCGCGCTCGGCCCGCCGCGCTTCCGTCGCGGCGATCAGCCGCGCGGCGCGACGCTCAACCGTGGGGCGACGCAGAGCGTCTATGTCCAGCAGGCCGATGGCAACCTGAAGGAAGTGGAGGTCACCACCGGCAACACCAATGGCACCGTTACCGAAGTCCTCGGCGGTGGGCTGAAGGCAGGGATGAAGGTCGTGACGGCGCAACTCGCGGCGGGCGCCAACCGACAGGGCGGCGTGGCGAAGGCGGGCGGGGCTGGCGGTGGCCGCTGATCCGCTGATCCGGCTGCGGGGGGTCGCCAAGACCTATGGCCAGGGCGCGACCGCGTTCCAAGCGTTGAAGGGAGTCGATCTCGAGATCGCCAAGGGTGATTTCGTCGCGGTGATGGGCCCTTCGGGCTCGGGCAAATCGACGACGATGAACATCCTGGGCTGTCTCGACGTACCGAGCACCGGCGAATTCCTGTTCCGCGGTGTCCATGTCGAGCATCTCGATCGCGATGAGCGCGCGTTGCTGCGGCGCAGATATCTCGGCTTCGTATTCCAGGGGTTCAACCTGCTCGCACGCACAACCGCGCTCGAAAATGTCGAGCTGCCGTTGCTTTATCGCGGTGATCCAGCGCATGAGCGACGTGCGACCGCGCTTGCGGCGCTGGACAAGGTGGGTCTGAAGCCTTGGTGGGACCATACCCCGGCCGAGCTTTCGGGAGGCCAACAGCAGCGTGTCGCGATCGCCCGGGCGATCGTCACTAACCCGGATGTACTGCTGGCCGACGAACCCACCGGCAATCTCGATTCCGAACGATCGATCGAGATCATGCAGCTCTTGACCGACCTCAACCGTACGAGCGGCATCACCGTGCTGATGGTGACGCACGAGCCCGACATGGCGGCGTTCGCCAACACGATCGTCCATTTCAAGGACGGACTGGTTGAGCGGATCGAGCGGAGGCACTGATGTTCTGGACCACGCTCACTCTCGCGCTGCGCTCGATCGCGCGCCACAAATTGCGCTCGTTCCTGACAACGCTCGGCATCATCATCGGCGTCGCGGCGGTCGTGACGATGGTGACGCTCGGCAAGGCGACGACCAAGGCGGTGCAGGCATCGATCTCCTCGCTCGGCAACAACATCCTCCAAGTGCGCCCTGGCCAGGGCTTCGGCCGCGGCGGCGGCGGGCCGCGTCCAGCCGATTTCAAGATCGAGGACGTGGACGCGATCCGCAAACAGATCGCTGGTGTCCGCGTGGTGGCGGAAGAAGCGCAAACCACCGGCACCGCCATCTATGAGGGTGCCAACTGGTCAACCACCATCAATGGCACTACCAACGACTTTTTCCGGGTAAATCCCTGGCCGCTCGCCGCGGGTCGCGAGTTCAGCGACATCGAGGTGAAGGCCGGCAAATCGGTTTGCATTCTTGGCAATACCGTCAAGAAGAACCTTTATCGCGACAAAGACCCGGTGGGGACGCGGATGCGCATCGCCGGGATCAGCTGCGATGTGATCGGCGTGCTGATCGGGAAGGGGCAGGCGGGCTTTGGCGCCGACCAGGACGATTTGGTGGTAATGCCTATCAAGGCGGTTCAGCGCCGCCTGACGGGCAATCGCGACATTCGCGTGATGCTGGTCGGGGTCGATGACGATTACTCAACCGCTCAGGTGCAAGCCTCGATCACCGCGCTGCTGCGCGAAAGGCGCAACATCACCGCCGGCAAGGACGACGACTTCTTCATCTTTGACACGACGCAAATCCAGCAGACGCTGACCCAATCGACGACGTTGCTCACCGGCATTGTTTCCGCCGTGGCGGCGATCAGCCTGGTGGTAGGCGGGATCGGCATCATGAACATCATGCTCGTCTCGGTGACCGAGCGCACGCGGGAAATCGGCATCCGCCTCGCGATCGGCGCCGTCGCGCGCGAGGTGTTGATGCAGTTCCTGGTCGAAGCGGTCGCCCTCTCGTGCCTGGGCGGCGTCGTCGGGCTGGTGCTCGCGCAGTTGGTCGTGGTGGTGCTGCTGCCGGTGCTCAAGGTCGAATATCTATTCGATGCTCAGATCAATGTGGTCGCGTTCGTGATCGCGGCGGTGATCGGTGTCGTGTTCGGCTATTTTCCGGCCCGCCGCGCGGCGAGCCTCAATCCGATCGACGCGCTGCGCCACGAATAGCAGGCACTACGCCAGCACCAGCCGATGCGGCACATCGAACGCGCGATCGGGAACCGTGGTCGCCAGCTCCAGGTGATAGGCGCCCGAGGGGATCAGGCCGGCGCCGCCGAAGCGCGCCATCACCCGCTGCTGCGCGAAGACGTCTTCCCCGGCGTGCGCAGCGGGCAGATCGCGCCAGAAATCGAACCCCCCGCAGGCCAGCAGCTTCGCGCGGTCATACAGCACGCAGCCGCCGATCCAGGCGATTTTGTAGAGCCGTGCGGCCGCCGGTGTGGGGGCCAAGCGCTGCTGAACGTGCCAGAGGTTGGCGGCATTGTGCAGCCGGTGGCGATCCCAGCCTGATCCATCCGGTGCGATCCGCTCGGGTCGAGGCGGTTCATCCCACAACTCGATCGCCTGCTGGCAGGGCCGAACATCGTGCCGATGGCTGAGCCCAATGACCGCGCTGCCGACAAAGCCGCAGCCGGCCCTTGACAGCTGGTCACCGAGCAGCGCGAGCAGCCAGGGCTCGCTGATCACATCGTCGTCGAGGAACAGCAGCTGATCGGCGCGCGCGTGATCGAGCAGGAACTGGCGCTGATGCGCCAAACCCCGACGCGGGAGGTTGCGATGGAATTCGACCACCACTCCTTTGGCGCGCAGCAGCAGCACGATCGCGCCGATTTCGGGGACGTCGGTGACCGGAGCGTCGCTCTGATCGCTGATGATGATCCGCTTCGGCAGCCGGGTTTGAAAAGCGAGCGCGGTGAGCGTCACGGCAAGCGCGGTCGGCCGCTGATAAGTCGGGATCAGCACCTCGATCATTCGGCGGCGACCGTAACTCGCGCAGCGCGCGCCCGGATCGCGGCGCGGAGCAGGGCGACCAGCGCATCGGCCTGAGCGTCGAAGGTGAAGTCACGCCGCTGCGCCCAGACATTGCCGCGTACCGCATCGACCGCGCGCCGGTCGCGTAACTGCCCGGCGAGGCCGGCCATATCCTGGAAAAAGAAGCCTAATCCCCGCTCGCGCGCGAGGGTCTGGGTAGCGACGATGTGTCCGCTATTGTCTCGCTGCAGCATTGGCAGCCCGCACACCCCAAGCGTCGCCATCCGCGCGGGTAGGTTCAGATCGTCCCAATCGGCGCGACGCAGGTCGCCTTGGTTCTTCGACTGAAAGAAGTGCAGCCACCCGGCATGGTAGCGTGAGAATTCCTCGACCCATTGCTCCTGGTGGACGGTCGAATGGATGTGGAGGAAGCGTCCGGCGAGGCTTTGGGTTCGCGCAATCCAGGCGCGCCACATATCGTGGATGAAATCGCCGTAGACATGGAGATGCACCCCGTTCGCGGCGAGTTCGGCCACGGTTTCGGGGTGGAGCCCGATCGGCCGCCCGGGGACAACGGTGTGAATCTCTCCGTCGGCATCGGAGAGGCGCGGGGTGGGCGCTTCCCGCAGCACATCGGCTTTCGGCAGGTCGCCGTCGAGCACCAGTTCGGGCGCCCCGCCGCCGGCCAGGCGCGGGTCGGCGAGCGCGAACCAGTCGCGCATCTCGGCGCTTGAATAGACTCGGCCGTCCGCCTCCAGATAAAGGTCGAGCAGCCTAGGCCAGAGGCCCTTTTCTATGGCGATGAACGGGCCTTCCTTGAAATGCCAGACGAAGGGCCCCCCCGGATTGTCGCGGAGAATCCGGTGGGCGAAGGCTATGGTTTGCCAGTTGAGCAGCGCGTAGATCACGTCCGGCCGCACCCGGCGAAGTGCGTTCTGCCAGTCATCCGCCGGCAGATCCTCGACATGGCCGAAGGGCTGCGGGCCAACCCAGTTGAACCAGCAGGGCGTGTCGGTCCAAAGGCCGAACAGCGTGTTGCCGCGCTCGGCGAGCGCGAGCACCCGCTCGGGATTATAGGCGAGTTCCCCGACGAGCAGGATTTTAAGCCCATCCTTGGCGCGGGGATAGCTTGTCGCACGGAAGGGAGCGAAGCGCGCGCGCTCATCAATGGCCAGCCCGGTGGTGCTGCGGAAGTTAAGTGGCTCGCGGACGCGATAGCGTTGGCGATATGGGTTCACGCCACCATCAGGGCTGCGGATCGCCTTATGGCGCTGCAGCGGGTGATCGACCCACTCGGCGGTAATCTGCCCGCTTTCCACGGGCGGCCCGAATTGATCCCAGAACATCGCATCGAGATCATCGGTGGTAAGCTCTGCGCGCTCCACCCAGCGTTCAGGACCGGCGCGGTGGAGTGCCTGGACGAGCTGGATCGGCTCGCCCTCAATGCGCCCCGGAGCCAGTTTACTGTAATGGTGACGCAAGCCGCTCACTGCCAGTCGTGCGTGCGGAGCGGCCTCAAGTGCGCCGATCAGGCTTGTCAGGTGGCCGCCGAAATAGTGGTCGTCGCTTGGAAGGTAGGCGATGAGGTCACCCTGTGCCGCGCGCAACCCTGTGTTGAGCGCGGCGCCCAGGCCAAGGTTACCCGGATGGCGGATGAGCTTCAGCCGCGACTCAGTCCGCGCCCAGGCGGCGAGTAACGCCGGAGTCTCGTCGGTCGAGCCGTCATCTACCGCGATCGCTTCCCAATCGCTGAAATCCTGCGCGACGAGGCTCGAGAGCGCTCGGGGCAGGAACGCCGCCTGATCATAGCTTGGTACGATCACCGAAAGGCGCGGGCGGTACGGTTCGTCGGCCATGGATCGTTCCCGTTGCTGAGGCGAAAACGTCCGAAGCAGGCAAAGGGTGCCGTTTTGTCCGCGTGGATATGCCACTGCTTTGCCGGCGAGAGCCGGGGATCGGCGTCACGTCTAGAGCCGGTGGTAGCTCACCCCTGCGGTCGGGGTCGCCGCCGAACCTCGGCCTTCGCGGGGCACGGGAAGCTGTGGAAGCCGTTCACCCTTCGAGCACGTCGCGCACCTTCTGCGCCAGCGCCTGGTAGGTAAAAGGCTTGGCGATCATTTCCACCCCATGATCGAGCCGCCCGGCATGAACGATCGCGTTGCGGGTATGGCCCGAGGTGAAGAGCAGCTTCAGCCCCGGCTGGCGCGCCCGCGCCGCGTCGGCGAGCTCGCGCCCCGACATGCCAGGCATCACCACATCGGTGAACAACAGGTCGACCACTTGCCCCTGGCGCTCGAGCAGTCGCAGAGCTGCCGGTCCATCATGCGCTTCCAGCACTTTATATCCCAGGTCGCGCAGGCATTCGGCGGTATAGGCGCGCACATCGTCGTCGTCCTCGGCGACCAGGATCGTCTCGGCATAAAGGCTGGTCTCCAGCCCGGCGTGCGCCGTCTCCTCGAACGCCACCGCTTCGCCCAGCAGGCGCGGCAGGTAGATTTTTACGGTCGTGCCATGGCCTTCCTCGGAATAGATTTTCACATGCCCGCCCGATTGCTTGACGAAGCCATAGACCATCGACAGGCCAAGCCCTGTGCCTTTTCCGACTTCCTTGGTGGTGAAGAAGGGCTCGAACGCCTTGGCGATCAGCTCGCGCGGCATCCCGGTGCCGGTATCGGTGACGGCGAGGACGACATAGTGCCCGGCGGCGACCTCCGCATGGTTGGCGACATAGGCCTCGTCGAGCCGGGCATTGGCAGTCTCGATCGTCAGCCGGCCGCCGCCGGGCATCGCATCGCGCGCGTTGACCGCCAGGTTCAGGATCGCCGACTCGAGCTGGTTTGGATCGACCTCGACGCGCCATAGCCCTGGTGAGGTGACGATCTCCAGCTGGACCGTCTCGCCCAAGGATCGATTAAGCAGGTCCGACATGCCGAGCACGAGCTTGTCGACATCGATCGGCTTGGGCGCGAGCGGCTGGCGACGGCTGAAGGCGAGCAGCCGCTGGGTCAGCGTCGCGGCGCGATCCGCACCCTTGCGGGCGCTTTCGAGTACCCGCCGCGCGCGCGGCTCGCCACCAACGCCGTCGAGCGCGCGGAGCGCCAGTTCGATATTGCCGACGATCACCGTCAGCAGATTGTTGAAATCATGGGCGATCCCGCCGGTGAGCTGCCCCACCGCTTCCATCTTCTGCGCTTGGCGTAGCGCTTCCTCGGCGCGGGCACGCTCGGTGACTTCCTCGATCACCCGGCTTTCCAGCGTCTCATTGGCGAGCTGCACCTGCTGGAACAGCCGGGCATTGTCGATCGCGATCGCCGCCTGGCCGGCTAGGCCCAGTAGCAAGGTCTCATCGCGAGCGCCGAAGCGGCCGGGCTCGGGATGGCCGAACAACATCGCGCCGATCACTTGGCCGCCGCGTGACACGACGGGCACCGCCAGATAGCTCCGCACCGGCAAATGCCCAGGCGGCATCCCGCGATGTGGGGCGTTGTGGCCATAGGCTTGGTGCGTAAGGACATCGTCGCAGCGCACCACCGCCTTGCCGCTGAAGGTGGGCTCGAACAGTCCGGTGGGGCGTGGCATCGGGAAGTCAGCGAACGCCTCGGGCGTGGCGCCTGACAGTGCGTACAGCATGTACGGCCCCTCGGCCGCCCGGTAAAAGAACGCGCCATGCGCCGCGCCGGTCAATTCGGTACCGGCATCGACCACCGCCTGGACGAGGCGATCGACGTCAAGCTCGGCCGCCAGCGCCGCGCCGGTACGGTTCAGCGTTTCGAGCGAGCGCGTCTCCTGCTTCAGCGCCGCCTCGGCACGCTTCAAATCGTCGATATCGGTGCAGGTGCCATACCAGCGGGTGATCGCGCCGCTCGCGTCGCGTACCGGCTGCGCGCGGCCGATCACCCAGCGATACTGGCCCGAGCGGTGCCGCAGCCGATATTCGATATGATAGGGCGCGCCGGTCTCAAGACTTTGGCGCCACACCGCCCAGGCGCGCTCCTGGTCTTCCGGATGGAACATGCCGTTCCAGCCCTCGCCATCGGTCGATCCATAGGGGACGCCGGTGTATTCGTACCAGCGATCGTTGTAATAGTCGTGGAAGCCATCGGGCCGGGTCGACCAGATCATCTGGTCTATCGAATTGACCATCGCGTGCAGCCGCGCTTCGCTATCGGCGCGGGCGGTGTTGGCGTGGTGGCGATCGGTGGTCTCGGCAAGGATGCAGATCACCCCCGCCGGAGTGCCATCGTCGCCGAGGACGGGTGAGTAATCGAGATCGAACCATACAGCTTCGGGCGGACCGTGGCGGTAGAGCGTCAGTTCGTGATCGCGGTAAGCGAGCGTCTCTCCAGCAAGGCCGCGGCGCATCGCGTGATCGTTGAAATCGGCGACTTCGGGCCAGCCTTCACGCACTGGAGCACCAAGAAGAGCAGGATGGCGGCCGCCGGCGATCGCTGAATAGCCGTCATTATAGAGCATTACCCCCGCTTCGCCCCACAACAGGACCATCGGAACAGCGGAGCGTAGCATCATGGAGGTCGTGATGCGTAGGCTTTGCGGCCAATGCTCGATCGCCCCGATTGGGTTCGCCGACCAATCGCGGGCGGCGATCAGCACGCTGCACTCACCGCCGCCCGCCAGAAAATCCGGGGCCGCGGCGGAGACGGCGCGGGGGGCCGTGCCGTCTAGTTGAGGTTGCTGCATCCCGGCAATCAGTCCTGTAGTCACGCGCCCCCGCCCGTAACCTCCTTTCCGCACCTAGTTTGCGGCTCCGCGCAATCACCTATGTTAAGTTTCGCGAGAATTGCTCCCTTCGCTGGTATGGCGCCGGCTCAACCGGCCGCTGGTACCAATCCCGCCGCCGTCTGTGCCGCCTCTTCCCGCGGCAGCCGCTGCCAAAGGGCATAGAGCGCTGGCAGGAAGAACAGGGTGAGCGCTGTGCCCATCAACGTGCCGCCGATCAGCACCACTGCGAGCGGTCCCCAGAAGCTCGAGAAGGTTAGCGGCAGGAAGGCGAGCACAGCGGCGAGCGCGGTAAGGATTACTGGCCGCGCGCGGCGCACGGTCGCCTCCACTACCGCCTCGCGCTTGGTGAGGCCGCGCGCGACTTCGATATCGATTTGATCGACCAGGATCAGCGTATTGCGCATTAGGATGCCGGCCAAGCCGATCAACCCCAGGATCGCATTGAAGCCGAACGGATTGCCGGTAAGCAGCAGCGCTGGAACCGCACCGACTAAGCCCAGCGGCGCGGTCGCGAAGACCAGGAAGGTCATGCGGAACGAGCGCGTTTGCAGCATGATGACGAGCAGCATCAACCCGACCATGATCGGGAAAATCGGCGCGAGCGCGGCATTGGCCTTGCCCGATTCCTCAATGGAGCCGCCGGTCGTGATCGCATAGCCGACTCCAAGTTTCGCTTTGATCGGCGCGAGCTGGCGTTCGAGCGCGACGCTGACGTCGGGCGGCTGGACCCCATCGCGTACATCGGCGCGCACCGTCATCGTCGGCACCCGGTCGCGGCGGAGCAGCAGCGGGTCTTCATAATCGGGCACCAATCGCGCGACCGAGGAGAGCGGCACGGCCGCGCCGCCAGCGCCGCCGATCACGATGTCGCCCAGCGCCTGCGGCGCGCGGCGTTCCTCGGCGGGCAGTCGGACGACGATGTCGGCGGTGCGGTTCCCTGTGCGCAGCTGCGCGACGGTGGCGCCCGAGATCAGACCGCCGATCTGTCGCCCGACGCTCGCCGGGTCGAGCCCGAGCTGGCGCAGCCGTTCCTGATCGAACACCAGCCGCATCGTCGGCGCGCGCTCGCCCCAATCGAAATTGACGTCGCGGACATCAGAGTTGGCCCGCATCACCTGCGCCACCTGCTCGGCGATCACGCGTAACCGCTGCGGATCGGGACCCGAGACACGGAAGTTCACCGGGAAAGGCACCGGCGGACCGAACAACAGGCCGAGCGCGCGCACCCGCGCCGCCGGATAGGCTCCCGCCGCCGCGCGCGACTGGACATAGCGTTGCAGCCGGAGGCGCGCCGCCGCGTCGGGGGTTTGAACAATCAGCTTGGCGAAGCTGGGGTCGGGCAGCTCTGGGTTGAGCGCCAGGAAGAAGCGCGGGGCGCCGGCACCGATATAGCTATCGACGAAGCGCGCTTCGGGTCGCGCGCGCAGGTCGCGTTCGATCGCCTCCGCCTGGGCGCGGGTGGCATCGATGCTCGATCCCTTGGGCAGGCTGACCTCGACCAGCAGCTCGGGCCGGTCCGACGAGGGAAAGAATTGCTTGGGCACTGCGACAGCCATGCCGACGCCCGCCAGCAGGAACGCGATGAGCGTCGCGAGCACCACCCGCCCGCGATCCTGGACGCACGCCGCCACCCAGCGCCGCAGCCGCTGGTAGCGCGGCGTCGCATAGATGGCGTCATGCCCGCCTTCGACCTGCTTGATCTCCGGCAGCATCTTCACCCCGAGATAAGGGGTGAAATAGACCGCCACGAGCCATGACACGATCAGCGCGAAGCCAACGATCCAGAAGATGTTGCCGGCATATTCGCCCGCGCTCGATTGCGCGAAGCCGACGGGGACGAAGCCGATGATGGTCACCAGCGTGCCGGCGAGCATTGGCGCCGCGGTCGCGCCCCAAGCATAGGTCGCGGCCTCGATGCGGCTCAGGCCCTCCTCCATTTTCACGACCATCATTTCGATCGCGATGATCGCGTCATCCACCAGCAACCCAAGCGACAAGATCAGCGCCCCCAGGGTGATGCGATCGAAGTCGCGCCCGGTCGCCAGCATGATCACGAACACGCAGGCGAGCGTTACCGGTACAGCGGCGGCGACGACCAGCCCGACGCGGAAGCCGAGCGCGATCAGGCTCACCACCATCACCACGCCGAGCGCGACCGCGAATTTCAGCATGAACTCGTCATATGCTTCGGCGATGTTCCGCGCCTGGTCCGAGATCTGAGTGAGCGTGATGCCGAGCGGTAGTTCGGCGCGCAGGCCGCGCAGCTCCTGTTTCAGCGCGCCGCCGAGCTTGGTGCCGTTGTACCGCTCGCGCATGATCACGCCGAGCATCACCGCTGGCGCGCCTTGGTGGCGGACGAGATAGGTGGGCGGGTCTTCATAGCCGCGCTTCACCTCGGCGATGTCGCCCAGCCGGAACGAGCGGCCTTGCGCGGCGATCGGGGTCGCGCGGATCGCGTCGAGATCGTCGAACTGGCCGGTTAGCCTCAGCTGGATGCTTTGTGCGGCGGTTTGCACCTCCCCGCTCTGCTGGAGCTGATTCTGCTGCGTGACGGCGTTCAGGATCGCGTCGGGGCCGATGCCAAGCGTCGCGAGCCGGCGCGAGGGTAGCTCGATGAACACGCGCTGCTTCTGTTCGCCGATGATGTTGACCTTCTTGACGCCCGGCACTTTGAGCAGCCGTTCGCGCAGCGTCTCCGCGTGGGCGACGAGCTGGCGCTGCGGCATTCCCTGCGCCTGCAGCGCGAACAGCGCGAAATAGACGTCCGAATATTCATCGTTGAAGAACGGCCCGATCACGCCGCGCGGCAGGTTGGCGGCCTCGTCGCTCAGCTTCTTGCGGACCTGATAGAATTCGTCGGGCACGGCCTGGGGCGGGGTGGTATCGCGAAACCCCACGGTCATGTTCACCTGGCCGGGCCGCGCCTGGGTCTCGACCCGGTCGTAATAGCGCAGCTCCTGCAGCCGCTTCTCGAGCCGGTCGGCGACCTGGTCCTGCATCTCGCGCGCGGTCGCGCCGGGCCAGAAGGCGGTGACGGTCATCACCTTCACGGTGAAGCTTGGGTCTTCGGCGCGGCCGAGTTGCAGGAAGGCGAACAGCCCGGCAAGCACGACGCCGATCAACAGAAACAGGGTGACCGACTGTTCCTTGACCGAGGCGGCAGAGAGGTTGGGCAGCGCCATCAGCGCGCCTCCAGCCGGACTTGTTGCCCTTCGCGCAGCAGCTGCGCGCCGAGCGCGACCACGCGCTCGCCCGAGCGCAGCACGCCGGGAGCAAGGCGCGCGGTTTCGGCGGTGAAGCCAAGCACGCGGACCGCGCGGCGGTGGACGCGCTTGTCGGCGCCGACCACCCACACACCGGCCCCGCGCCCGCGTTCGGCGAGCGCGGCGAGCGGTACTTCGACCGGCGCTTCCCCGCCGCCGAGGCCGAGCGCGAGCGTCACGGTCGAGCCGAGCGGCGCGGCATCGGGCGCTGTCGCCAGCGTATAGCGCGCGGCATAGGTGCGGGTGAGGGGATCGGCGCTGCCCGCGACCTCGCGCAGCCGGGCGGCGACCCGCGCGCCGCTGGCATAGAGATCGGCGCGCGCGTCCCGCGGCAGCCTCGGCAGGGCAGCCTCGGGCACCGCCACGAGCGCCTCACGCGCGCCCGCGCGCGCCAGGCGCAGCACGGGGGCGCCCGCGGCAACCACTTGCCCCGGTTGTGCGAGAACATCGGTGACCACGCCATCGCTATCGGCGACGAGCAGGGCATAGCCGCGCTGGTTGGCGGCGTCGGTCGCCTGCGCGCGGGCGGCGGCGAGGTTGGCGGCGGTCGAGCGTTTGGCGGCGAGCGCTGCGTCATAGGTTGCGGCGGCGGTGGCGCCGGCTTCGACCAGACCCTTCAATCGTGCTTCATCAGCGGCGGCGCGGGTGGCATCGGCCTCGGCGGCACGGAGGCGATCGGCGGCAGCGCGCGCGGCGAGGCCGAGGTCGGTGGGATCGAGCCGCATCAGCGGCTGCCCGCGCCGCACCCGCGCGCCGGGATCGACCAGCCGCTCGGCGATCTTGCCGGGGACGCGAAAGCCCAGATCGGCCTCGATCCGCGCCCGCACCGTACCGGTATAGCGCGCATCGTCGCCGGCCGCCGTCGCGACCACCATCGTCTCCACATAGGGAGGGCGCGCGGGTGGATCGGCCCGGCCACCGCATCCCGCCACCGCCAGCGCCACGCCGCCAGCCGCGATCACCCGCATCATTCGTCATACTCCCGACCTGAGTCGGTGACGGAGATAACGCGGCGGCGTAACGGTGAAAAGTGAAAAAGAGGACTATTCGTTATTTTTTACAAGCGCGCGGGTGAGGAGCATCACCAATCCCGCCGCATTGGCCTCCAGATCGCCATTGCCATTGGCCTCGATCATGAAGGGGTGCCAGACGGCGTTGAGCGCGCAGAGCATCGCCCCCGCGAGCATGTCCGCGTCCCCCGGGGTAAAGCGGCCGCTGCGCTGGCCCTCGATCACCACATGGCGCAGCGCGCCACGCAGCTGTTCGACGAAGGCGTCCACCGTCGGCCAGCGTTCGGCTGTCGCCACCACGCATAGCCGGTGCAAAATCTCGCCGCTGAACAGGATGCTGCGGGTGGCGCGCATCACTTCCAAAATCAGCGTTTCCAGGGCTTTTTCCGCGTCTTTCGGCGCGTTCCGCGCACAGGTCCACGCGATATCCTCGATCACCCGCAGCTTGCGCAGCGCGATCGCCTCATCGATCTCGCGGCGGTTGGCGAAGCTGCGATAGAGGTTCGCGGCCGACATGCCGAGCTCGCGCGCGACATCGGTCATCGTCGTCTTTTCAAAGCCAAGCCGATCATAGAGCCGCTCGGCGGTATCGAGGATTTCCTCGCGCCGGTCGACGCTCGGGCGGCCCGGTCGACGCGGTTCCAGAACGGACGCATTGCTTTTCATGAAAAAACCTGTATCTCGTCACCATTCACGAATCAAGGACGTTGCGATGATCCGTTTCCAGCGCTCAGCCAACCGCTTGGGCCTGCTCGCGTTCCTCGCGCTCGGCGCGTGCGCCGGCAAGCCCTATGCGCGCCCAGAAATGGCATTGCCGCAGCAATTCCGCAACGCGCCGAGCGCGGCGGCTATGGTGGCGGTCGATCCGCGCTGGTGGCGCAGCTTTGGCGATCCCGTGCTCGACCGGCTGGTGGACCAGGCGCTGAGCGATTCGCTCACGCTGGAGGTCGCCGCCGCGCGGCTCGATCAGGCCGCCGCCGGACTGCGCGCGGCGCGGGCGAGCCGGCTGCCGCTCCTCAACGGCCAGGTCAGCGCGACCGAGCAGCGCGCCTCGATCGCGGATCAGGTGGGGCAGGGTGTGTCGCGGGCGCCCGGTTTCCAGCGTGCGGCGGATGTCTATAATCTCGGGCTTTCGGCGAGCTGGGAGATCGACCTGTTCGGCCGCCTCGCCGCCGCTAATCGCGCGGCGCGCGCCGATCTCGCTGCTGCCCAGGCCAATGTCGCTGGCGCGCGGCTCACCGTCGCGGCCGAAGTCGCCAGCGCCTATCTCGACGCGCGCGAGCTGCAGGCGCGGCTCGCGGTCGCCAAGGCGCAGGTGGGCACGCTGGGAGAGCTAGACCGGCTGGTGAAGCTGCGCGTGGCCCGCGGAGTCGCGGCGCGGCTGGAGGGGGACCAGGCGGCGGCCGATCTCGCCGGCGCCCAGGCCGTGATCCCCGCGCTCGAGGCGGCTCTGGAAGCGCAATACAATCGGATCGACGTGCTGCTCGGCCGAGTGCCTGGGGCCGCCCGCGCCGACCTCGGCACCGGTGCCATCCCCACCGCGCCGATAATCAACGCCGAGGGCGGCCCGGCGGCTTTGCTGTTCCGGCGCCCTGATCTCGCCGCCGCCGAGCGCGCGATCGCCGCCGCCGATGCCCGCGTCGCCCAGGCGCTCGCCGAGCGCTGGCCACGGCTCAACCTGGCAGCGGCGATCGGGGTGCTTTCGGCGGGCACGAGCAACTTGTTCACAGAACGCGCGATGCAGACGAGCGTGTCGGGCACGCTGAGCGGGCCGGTGCTCGATTTCGGCCGCAACCGCGCCAGCGTGGTGCGGGCGCGCGCCGTGACCCGCGAGGCCGTCGCCAACTATCGGCTGGCGGTGCTGAACGCCGCTGCCGAGGCGGAGAGCAACCTCGCGGCGCTTGCCCGGCGGCGCGATCAGGCGCAGGCGCTCGCGGAAAGCGCGACGGCGCTCGATCGCGCGCGGATCGCGGCACGAACCGCGTATCAGGCGGGGGCGGTGAGTTTGATCGAGGCGCTCGACGCCGAACGCCGGTTGCAGGCGGCGCAAGACAGCCTCGCCACCGCCCAGGCCGATAGCGCGCGCGCGGCGGTGAGCAGTTTTCGCGCGCTCGGCGGCGGCTGGCAGGCGGGGGAGCTGGCGCGGAAATAGTCGCGGCCCCGCGCAAACTGCTGCCAGCGGGCAATCGCTGGCGGCGGCGGCGCGGGGCGCTTACCTTGACGCCATGAACCACGCTCCCCCCAATCGCCTGCTCTGGGCCGCCGAATTGCCGCGCGGCGCCTTCACGCTCGGCACGCTGCTCGTGCGCGGGGTGCCCGCCGATGGTCCGCCGGGCGACGGGCGGTCGGTGCTGCTGATCCCCGGGCTCGGCATCGGCGACCGCGCGCTGGTGCCGATGCGGCGCTACCTGACGCGGCTGGGCTATGCCGCCGAGACCTGGGGTTTCGGGCGCAATCTGGGCGCACGCACCGTCGGCGCTGATAACGAGCGCGTCCACGCCCGGATCGAGGCGCTTGCCGCGCAGGCGGGGCCGGTGACGCTGGTCGGCGTTTCGCTGGGCGGGATCATGGCGCGGCTGGCGGCGCATCGGCTGGGGGCGGATAAGGTGCGGCAGGTCATTACCGTCGCGTCGCCCTATGCGGGTGGCCCGCGCGCGACCAATGTGTGGCGCGCCTTCCAGCTGCTGACCGGCGAGAAGATCGACGACCCGGCGCTCGCCGCGCGCCTCGCCGAGCTCGCCCGCCCGCTGCCGGTGCCGGCGAGCGCGATCTGGTCGGCGGGTGACGGGCTGGTGCAGGGCCATGCCTGTTACGATCCGCACAGCCGCGCGATCCGGCTGCGGGGCAGCCATTTGGGGATGCATTTCCGCGCGAGCGCCCTGCGCGCGGTGGCGGCGGAGCTGGCGCGCGGGTGAGCCGGGCGGCGCTCGAGGCGCGCTGGCTCGATCTGACGCGGCTCGCCCTGCCGGCGGTCGCCGCCGCGCGCGGCTGGCCGATCCGCGCCGATCATTGCTTCCAGCGCGTGCTGCTCGACGCGGCGTGCGGCGGGGTGTGGTACGATCGGATCGCTGGCCGACCCGCCTATGCCCATGCCCCAGCGCCGCTGCTCGCCGAGGCGGTGCGGCTGGGCGAGGCGGTGCTGGCGGGCGCGGTGGCACTTGCCCCGCTTAATCGCCAGTCACTCGCGTGGCGGCGGGTGGGGCAGGCAAGTCTATCGCAACAATCGGCTAGTAGCGAAGCGCTCCATCGCTTACTCTGATCAAGGTTCGGCTAATTGGAGGACGTGATGCTGCCCTTTCTCCTCGCGATCCAGACCGTCGATGCACCGTCTCAGCCCCGGATGAGCGGGCCGGTGCTGGTCGACGCGCAGGGCTGCACGCAATATGGCCTGCCTGATGAGGTCACGGTGTGCGCCAAGCGTGATCGCGGCGAGAGCTATCGCCTCGCGCCGCTGAACCAACGCTATGAGCAGAAGCGCGAGGGCTTGCCGCGCGCCGCGATCAAGCTGGGGCCGGTGCAGGCGAGCATCGACGCCAGCAGCGCGGCGTTCCCCAATGGCGCGATCAGCCAGCGGCTGATGCTGACGTTCAGGCTGCCCTTTTAGCGCCGGCACCGCGCTATGATTATGTTCGCCATCGCCTCACCGCTGGCGTAACAGGGACCGCGCCCCTATCTCTGCCTCTGGCCAAAACACCAGAACAGAAATAGAACCTTCCCCCATGCTGACTCACATCTCCGTCCGCGGCGCGCGCGAGCATAATCTGAAGGGCGTCGACGTCGATATTCCGCGCGACAGCCTCACCGTGATCACGGGCCTGTCGGGCAGCGGCAAATCGAGCCTCGCCTTCGATACCATCTATGCCGAGGGGCAGCGGCGCTATGTCGAATCGCTCTCGGCCTATGCGCGCCAGTTCCTGGAGATGATGCAGAAGCCCGATGTCGATCATATCGAGGGGCTCTCGCCGGCGATCAGCATCGAGCAGAAGACGACCAGCCGCAACCCGCGCTCGACGGTCGCGACCGTTACCGAGATTTACGATTATATGCGCCTGCTCTGGGCGCGCGCGGGGGTGCCCTATTCGCCCGCGACCGGGCTGCCGATCGCCGCGCAGACCGTCAGCCAGATGGTCGACCGGGTGATGGCGCTGCCCGAGCGCACCCGCGCGCTGCTGCTCGCGCCGGTGGTGCGTGGGCGCAAGGGCGAGTTCAAGAAGGACCTGGCCGAATGGCAGCGCGCCGGCTTCACCCGCGTGCGGATCGACGGCACGCTCTACGACATCGAGGAAGCGCCCGCGCTCGACAAGAAATATAAGCATGACATCGAGGTGGTGGTCGACCGCATCGTCGTCGGCCCCGATATCGCGACACGGCTGGCGGATAGTTTCGAGACCGCGCTGAAGCTGGCCGAGGGGCTCGCCTATGTCGACCTGGTGGATGCGACCGTGGCGGGGCTCCAACACCCCTCCCCTGAAGGGGAGGGGCTTGAGTCTAGAGTGAACGACGCGCACACGCCGTTCGTTGCGAGCGAAGGGGAGAGGGCTAGCGGCCTCAAAGGCGCCGGCATCCCCCCGAACCGCATCATCTTCAGCGAGAAGTTCGCCTGCCCCGTCTCGGGCTTCACCATCGCCGAGATCGAACCCCGGCTGTTCAGCTTCAACGCCCCCCAAGGCGCCTGCCCGGCGTGCGACGGGCTGGGTGAGAAGCTGGTGTTCGATGAGGAATTGGTCGTCCCCAACCATGCGCTCAGCCTAAAGAAGGGGGCGGTCGCGCCCTGGGCGAAATCGAACCCGCCCTCGCCCTATTACATGCAGGTGCTGGCGAGCCTGGCGCGCGAGTTCGGCTTCAGCCTCGACACGCCCTGGGAGCAGCTCAGCGAGAAGGTGCGCAGCGTCATCCTCTACGGCACCGATGGCAAGCCGGTGACGCTCACCTTCATCGACGGCAAGAAGACCTACGACGTCAAGAAGCCGTTCGAGGGGGTGATCGGCAATCTCAACCGCCGGATGCTCCAGACCGAAAGCGCCTGGATGCGCGAGGAACTGAGCAAATATCAGGCCGCGCACCCGTGCGAGACGTGCGGCGGCGCGCGGCTGAAGCCCGAGGCGCTGGCGGTGAAGATCGCCGGGCGCGATATTTCGAGCGTTACCCGCCTGTCGGTGGTCGACGCGCTGGCCTGGTTCGCGGCGGTGCCCGACAGCCTTTCGCCCCAGCATCGCGAAATCGCGCGCGCGATCCTGAAGGAGATCGACGAGCGGCTTGGCTTCCTCAACAATGTCGGGCTCGATTATCTCAACCTCGATCGCACCAGCGGCACGCTCTCGGGCGGGGAGAGCCAGCGCATCCGCCTGGCGAGCCAGATCGGATCGGGGTTGTCGGGCGTGCTCTATGTGCTCGACGAACCCTCGATCGGGCTGCACCAGCGCGACAATGACATGCTGCTCGCGACGCTGCGCCGCTTGCGCGACCTGGGCAACACGGTGCTGGTGGTCGAGCATGACGAAGATGCGATCCGCACCGCCGATTATGTGATCGACATGGGGCCGGGGGCGGGGGTGCATGGCGGCGAGGTCGTCGCGCACGGGACGCTGCCCGAACTGCTCGCGAGCAGCGCGAGCGTGACCGCCGATTATCTGAACGGCACCCGCCGGATCGAGGTGCCCAAGAAGCGGCGCAAGGGCAATGGCAAGAAGCTCACCCTGCACAAGGCGAGCGCCAACAATCTGAAGGGAGTGACCGCGGGCATCCCGCTCGGCACCTTCACCTGTATCACCGGCGTTTCGGGCTCGGGCAAATCGAGCTTCACCATCGACACGCTCTATGCCGCCGCCGCGCGCGCGCTGAACGGCGCGCGGGTGGTCGCGGGACGCCACGAAAAGCTCAGCGGCCTCGAACATCTCGACAAGGTAATCGACATCGATCAGTCGCCGATCGGCCGCACCCCGCGCTCCAACCCCGCGACCTATACGGGGGCCTTCACCGCGATCCGCGACTGGTTCGCCGGGCTGCCCGAATCCGCGGCGCGCGGCTACAAGCCCGGGCGCTTCAGCTTCAATGTGAAGGGCGGGCGGTGCGAGGCATGCCAGGGCGATGGCGTGCTCAAGATCGAGATGCACTTTCTGCCCGACGTCTATGTGACGTGCGACGTCTGCCACGGCGCGCGCTACAATCGCGAGACACTGGAAGTGAAGTTCAAGGGGAAGTCGATCGCCGATGTGCTCGACATGACGGTCGAGGACGCGGTCGAGTTCTTCAAGGCGGTGCCGCCGATCCGCGACAAGATGGCGATGCTCGCGGAGGTGGGGCTGGGCTATGTGAAGGTCGGCCAGCAGGCCACGACGCTGTCGGGCGGCGAGGCGCAGCGGGTGAAGCTGGCGAAGGAACTCGCCCGCCGCTCGACCGGGCAGACGCTCTACATCCTCGACGAGCCGACCACGGGCCTGCATTTCGAGGATGTGCGCAAGCTGCTCGAAGTGCTCCACGCGCTGGTCGAGCAGGGCAACACCGTCGTCGTGATCGAGCACAATCTCGATGTGATCAAGACCGCCGACTGGATCGTCGATCTTGGTCCCGAAGGCGGGGTGAAGGGCGGCGAGATCGTCGCGGAAGGCACGCCGGAACAGGTGGTTAAGGCCGAACGCAGCTATACCGGGCGCTATCTGGCACCGCTGCTGCGCTGATGACGCGCTCGCTCGGCCGTTAAGCCGGCGTTTAGCTGAGGCGTGCTAGCTACGGATTGTGTCTGTCATGGGCACGCTTTCCTCCCTAGGCTGTTCGCAAAGCCTTACTGGGCCGCTCTCTTAACCGGGCGGTCCTTCTTTTTGCGGGAAGCCCTCCGGCGGTATTCGCGCGGGGTGATGGGAACAGGGCGACCCAGTCCCTGTTTTATCTTCCCCGGCGCAGGCCGGGCCCAGGCGCGCGGCGGTGGGAAAGGCCGCGCTTCGTCCGCGATCGGCGGAAGGCTGGGCCCCGGCCTGCGCCGGGGAAGGATATGGCGAAGGGCGCGCGCACGACGCAGGCGAGACCAAGCGCGCGCCGCCGGCGCGGTTGCGCAATCCAGCCATTGCTGGACATCGGCACAATGCCTAGAGCGGCGGCGCTATGAACAATCAGCAACTGGCGGTCGTGCTGCTTTCGGGTGGACTCGACTCGATGGTCTCGGCGGCGCGCGCGCGGGAGGATGGGTTCGCGCTGCTCGCGTTGTCGGTGGATTATAATCAACGCCACCGCGTCGAACTGACGGCGGCGCGGCGGATCGCGCAGGCGCTCGGGGCGGCGCGGCACGTGGTCCTGCCGCTCGATCTCTCGGCCTTTGGCGGCTCGGCGCTCACCGATGACATCGCCGTGCCGAAGGGCGGGGTGGGGGCGGACATTCCGGTCACTTACGTCCCCGCGCGCAACACCGTGCTGCTGAGCCTCGCGCTCGCCTGGGCGGAAGCCGCCGGTGCGCGCGATCTGGTGATCGGGGTGAACGCGCTCGATTATTCGGGCTATCCCGATTGCCGCCCCGAATTCATCGCCGCGTTCGAGAGCATGGCGGCCCTCGCGACCAAGGCGGGGGTCGAGGGCGGGCGCTTCACCGTCCACGCGCCGCTTCAGCACCTGACCAAGGCGCAGATCGTCGGCGAAGCCGCGCGGCTGGGGCTCGACGCGGGGATGAGCTGGTCGTGCTACGATCCCGCGCCGGGTGATCTTCATTGCGGGCTGTGTGACAGCTGTCGCCTGCGCCAGCGCGGGTTCGAGGAGGCCGGACTGCCCGACCCGACGCGCTACGCCGCGCGGCCATGAGCTACGCCGTCAAGGAGATGTTTCTCACCCTGCAGGGGGAGGGGGTTCATGCCGGGCGGCGCGCGGTGTTCATCCGCTTCGCCGGCTGCAATTTGTGGAGCGGGCGCGAGGCGGATCGCGCGAGCGCGGTGTGCCGCTTCTGCGACACCGATTTCGTCGGCACCGATGGCGATGGCGGCGGCAAATTCGTGGACGCGACGGGGCTGGCTGGAGCGGCGACGCGGCTATGGGGGGACGCCGAGGGCGCTTTTTGCGTCCTCACCGGCGGCGAGCCGATGCTGCAGGTGGACGATGCGCTGGTCGAGGCGCTCCACGCCGCCGGCTTCACCATCGCGATCGAGACCAATGGCACGCTGCCGGTGCATCCGGGGATCGACTGGGTGTGCGTGAGCCCCAAGGCGGGGAGCGCGGTGGTGCAGCGGCGCGGCGACGAACTGAAGCTCGTCTGGCCGCAGCCGGGCAGCGACTTGGCCGTGATCGAGGCGTGGGATTTCCGCCACTGGCTGATCCAGCCGATGGACAGCGACACCGCCGTGGCCAATCGCGAAGCCGCGATCGCGCTGGTGCTCAGCCGCCCGAAATGGCGGCTATCGCTGCAAACTCACAAATTGCTGGGGCTGCGCTGAGCCGCTGGCATAGACGATCTCCTGGATCGGGCCACAGCGGCGATCGTCATATTCGTCGCGCTTGGTCCAGCAGATCGGTTCGAGCCGGGGCATCGCGTAGCGGTAGCTCATGCCCAGCCGGCCGGGGAAGAACTGCTCGCCGGCGGGCTTGAGCGAGTTGCGCAGCTCGCGCATCCGATTTTCGGCGATGCGATAGAAGCTGCCGCGTGGCAGGAACAGCGCATCGTGCGCGATCCCGCCCGCCGTTTGGCAGAAAGTCCGCTGGCCGCCGACGGTCGAGAAGCTCGAATAGATTTTGGTGCCATATTCGTCGAGCGCGCGCTGGCCGAGTGGCTTGCTTTTCTTCACCCGGGCGAAATAGCCGCCGAGCAGATCGAGCGATTGTTTGAGCTCGTCCTTGTGATCGAGCAGTAGCGCGTTGTAGCTGGGAACCGCGAGGAGTTGCGGCTCGAACTGGCATTGCAGTGCGGCGATGTTGAGCGCGGCGCGCATCGACCAGACGAGGCCGGCGCGCATCTCGGCAGGGGTGGCACCTGGCAGCGGCACCATGACCCCGGGCTCGTCGCCGCGCACTGGTGCGCCGCGCATGTCGGGACTTTTCAGGAAGAACTGCGCCTGAGCCGGCCCGGCGATGCCCGCCGCCGTCGATAGCGCCAACGCCGGCCCCCAAATTCGCAAACCCATCGCTGCCCCGCAGTTCCGAACACGCATTAACCGTCATGTTCCTTGCGCAAGCGGCGTCACGATGCAAGCGGCACGCGCGGCTAGGCGAGTCATCGGCGCGGCGGACCGAGGGCGCGCCATGGAACACTCAGGCGAAGAATGCGCCCATGAAAAAAGGCTGCCCCGGCGCTTGCCCGGGCAGCCCTTTCCCGAAAAACGTCTCGCGACGAGAAGCTTACTTCTTCTCGGTGGCCATCGCGTCGTTGCCCGAGGCCATCGCGTCGTTGCTGGTGGCCATCGCGTCGCCCGACGCCATCGCGTCGTTCGAGGTCATCATCGCGTCGTTCGAGGCCATCGCGCCGTCGGTCGAGGTCATGGCGTCGTTGCCGGTCGCCATGGCATCGGTGGTGTTCTCGACGGTGGTGTTCTCGGTGGTCGCGGTTTCGGTCTTGTTGCAGGCCGAGATCATGAGCGCCGCGCCGGCGATCATCGAACCGGTCACAACCTTGGCAATGAGTGCACGCATTTGTAGCTCCCTAGATAGTGGATTTGGTTGGGCGTTGGCCGCCTTAATACCCAAATCGGAGTGGACATTAGTCGGAACCGCGCGCCGCCTCAAGCCTCGATTTAGCGGCTGATAGGAAGAAGTGCTAGAAATCGCCCCAGTTCCGCCGCAAGCGCGCCATCGAGCGTGGCCGAATCGGTAGCGCGGCCAAGCGCTTGCAGGCTCGTTACAGGATATTGCGGTAGCCCGCACGGCACGATTCCGCCAAAATGCGCGAGATCGGGCGCGCGGTTGAGCGCAAAGCCGTGCAGCGTCACCCAGCGCCGCACCCGGACCCCGATGGCGCCGATCTTCGCCTCTTCGCCACCGTCGCGCGTCCAGATGCCGACCCGGCCCTCGGCGCGGAAGGCGCTCACCTCCAGCCGGGCGAGTGCCGCGATCAGCCAGGCCTCCAGCGCGTGGACGAAGCAGCGCACATCGCGCCCCCGCCGTCCCAGATCGAGCAGCACATAGCCCACCCGCTGTCCCGGCCCGTGATAGGTATAGCGCCCGCCGCGCCCCGCCGGGAACACCGGGAAGCGGCGATCGAGCAGCTCGGCGGGATTGGCGCTGGTGCCGGCGGTGTAGAGCGGCGGGTGTTCGAGCAGCCAGACCAGTTCGTCCGCCTCGCCCGCCGCGATCGCCGCCGCGCGTGCTTCCATTTCGGCGAGCGCTTGGGGGTAATCGGTCAATCCCGGCGAGACCCGCCATTCGATCGCTGCATCCATGGGGCGCCAGATGCGCCGCCGCGCGCCGGCTTGCAAGCAGTGGCGGGTGGACGCGCGATGCGCTAACCCGGCGCCGATACAAAAGGGGGTAGGCGTGGCACGGGTGAGCATCAGCGCGGTTTGGGATCGGACCACCGAGTTCTTGGGCGAGCGATCGGGGGCCGTGCTGGCGATCGCCGGGCCGGCGATCGCGGGCTGCCTGTTCGCCCAGCAACTCACCCAGAAGCTGCTGGAGGAGCAGCCGGTCGCCAATTCGGTGGTGTCGATCCTGCTGCAATTGCCGCTGCTGTGGGCGCAGTTGCAGGTGATGGCGCTCGCGATCGACCCGGCGGTTACCCCTGCCGAAGCGGTGCAGCGCGCGAGCAATCGAATGCCGGCGACTTTGCTATTGTGGCTGGTGCTGCTCGCGGTGGTCGCAGCGACGATGATTCCGGTTGGCGTGCTGCTCGCCGCGAGCGGTGTGCCGATCGAGCGCGTCGCCGCGCTTGGACCTAATGCCGATCCACAGGCGGTGGCCGCGCTCATCCCGCAAGGCGCGGTGCCGTTCCTGCTGGCGACCCTGTTCTATCTCGGCATCGTCGCGGTTGCGCTGCTCGTGCTGTTCCTGCGCTGGACGCTGATTTACGTCGTCGGGTTGGTCGAGGCGCTGGCGCTGCCCGCTTTACGGCGCAGCTGGCAGCTGACGCGGCGGATGACACTGCCGCTGCTCGGCGTGTCCTTGCTCTATGGTTTGGTCACGCTGGTCGCGACGCTGGCGGCGCAGACGGTCGTGGGCACCGTGCTCGCCCTGGTCTTTGGCAAGAGCGATGGCTTCGGTATCGTGGCGATCGGCGCCGCGCTCGCGACCGCTTGTGTGGCGGCCGCGATGACGGTGGTCGCCGCAAGCTTCATCGCCAAATTCTACCTCGCCGCGCGCCGCGCCGAGGATCTGGGATGACACCTTATACCGCGGCCGCGCGCGCCGCCTGGGGAATGTGGCGGCGCGACGCCGCGCTGCTATGGCCATTGTTCGGACTCACGCAGTTGCTGCCGATCCTGATGCGCCTGCTCGCGCTGCCGCCGCTGCCGCAGCTGGGGGCCGATGCGGCGGATACGGTCGATCGGCTGCGCGCGCTCGGCGATTATGGCCGCGCCAACCTGCCGTTGATCCTCGCGATCCTGCTAATGCAGACGCTGGGGCGGGCGACCTTGTTCTGCCTGTACCGCGCGCCGCCCGGGCGCACGCTCGGCACCGCGCTGGGCGAGGCGGCGCTGCTGCTGCCGCGCTATCTGCTCGTCGCGCTGGTGGTGACGTTGGGGACGACGCTGGGGCTGTTGCTGTTCTGGTTGCCGGGGCTGTACCTTGCCGGGCGGCTGATCCTGGTCGGCCCGGTGCTGGTCGCGCGCCCCGACCGGCCGGCGCTGAGCGCGCTCGTCGAGAGCTGGCGGCTGACACGGGGGCATGGGCTGATGCTGATGGCGCTGGTCGCGCTCGCGGAACTTAGCCGCGCGCTGATCGAGCGGCCCTTCGCGTTCGGCCGAGCGCTGTTGCCCGGGCCATCCGAGGACTCGGTGCTGGACGCTTTGCTCGCGCTGGCTCAGTCGGGCGTGGTGGCGGCGATCCTGCTCGCGCTCGCGCTGTTCCAGGCCGCGCTCTATCGCGAGCTGGCGGGCGAGCGGGCGCGCGGGTCAGAGTAGCGGCAGCTGTGGCGCGCAGTCCGGTGGAAGCAACCCGGTCCGGCGCGGATCGGGGAAGGTCTCGACCGTCCGCGCAACCGCCTCGAACCCTTGCGCGAGGTAGAAACCCAGCGCGCGGGGATGATCGAGCGTGCTGGTATGGAGCCACACCAGCCGCGTTTCGCGTTCCCAGGCGCGGGCTAGGGTCTCCGCCATCAGCCAGCGGCCAATACCGCGCCCGGTGAGTTCGGGGACCAGCGCGAAATAGGCGATGTTGGTCGCGTGCGGCTCGCGGACCAGCTCGACCAGGCCGAGCTCAATCCCGGCGCGGTCGATCGCGGCATAAACCTCGCGCCCCGGCTCGGCGAGCACGGCGGCGAGCGCCTCCTCGCTCAGCGCGAGCCGTGAATACCAAAGCCAGCGCGCGCCGACCCGCTCGAACAGCGCGCGATAGCCGGCGGGCCTGGGTGCCGCCCAGCGCACCAGCCGCAGCGGACTGTCGGGCAGCGGCGCGGGGCGGGGGCGGGCGCGCATTTCGAGCCGGGTGACGACGCTCGCGATCTCGCCCGCCGGCACCGCGATCTGCAAGGCTTCAGCTCCAGGTGGCGCGCGGCGGCAGGCTCATCAGGATCGCCTCGATATTGCCGCCGGTCTTCAGGCCGAACAGCGTGCCGCGATCATAGACCAGGTTGAACTCGGCATAGCGCCCGCGCCATTCGAGCATCCGCGCCTCGTCCTCGGCGGTGAAAGCCTCGTTCATCCGCCGCCGCACGATGCGCGGGAAGGCGGCGAGGAAAGCGCGGCCGACAGCCTGGGTGAAAGCCAGGTTGGCCTCGAAATCGCCCTCCAGATGATCGTAGAAAATGCCGCCGACGCCGCGATGCACCTGGCGGTGGGGCAGATAGAAATACTCATCCGCCCAGGCCTTGAAGCGATCATAATGCGTCAGGTCGTGGGCGTCGCACGCCGCCTTCAGCTCGGCGTGGAAATCGGCGGTATCCGCTTCCACCGGCAGCGGCGGGTTGAGGTCCGCGCCGCCGCCGAACCAGCGCTTGGTGGTGACAAGGAAGCGCGTGTTCATGTGAACGGCGGGAACCTTCGGGTTCGCCATGTGTGCGACCAGGCTGATCCCGGTCGCGAAGAAGCTGGGATCGTCGGCCGCGCCATGAATCGTCTTGGCGAAAGCGCCCTCGAACTGGCCGCCCACGGTGGAGACGTTGACGCCCACCTTCTCGAACACCTTGCCCTTCATCACCCCGCGCACCCCGCCGCCGCCGGGTGCGCCGCTCGCGTCCTGGCGGTCCCAGGGGGTGTAAGTGAACGCGGCATCGGAGCCGGCCTCGCGCTCGATCGCTTCGAACTCGGCGCAGATCAGGTCGCGCAGATGCTCGAACCAGGTTCGCGCGCGCTGCTGTTGATCGTCGAGTTGCATGGTGTCCTCCCCCCGCGGTTTGTGTGCCTAGCCTAGAGGCTGCGGCCGAAGTTGGAAGCGGGTTTGGTCAGGGGATCGGTATAGGGATCATCAAACCCCATTTCCTGGCTTTGGCGGCGAAGAGCGATGGCAGCACCGCGCGCGGGTTAGCCTCGCTCAGGGTTCCGCCGGCCACCCTTCGATCTGACGCAGCGCCTCTCCCAGCGCCATCGCGGCGGCGATCGCGACGTTGAGCGAGCGTCGCCCGGGCAGCATCGGCAGCCGCACCGCCAGATCGGCGCGGGTGAGCGCCCAATCGGGCAGTCCGCTCGATTCGGCACCGAGCAGCAGCGTGTCGCCCGGTAGAAATGCCGCCGCGTCGAGCCGGGTCGGCGCGTCCGTCTCGATCGCGATGAGCCTGCCGGGCAGGCGCGCGAGGAACGCGGCCCAATCGGCATGGCGTGTCACTTGCGCCAAGTCGGCATAATCGAGCCCGGCGCGCGCCAACTTTTTGTCTGAAAAAGGAAAACCAAGCGGCTCGATCAGATCGAGTGCTACGCCAAGGCACGCGCCAAGCCGCATCAGCGTGCCGACATTGCCGGCGATGTCGGGCGCGAGCAGCGCGAGGCGGAGCGTGGCGGGGGAAGAGAGTCGGGTGGGTGACGCAACCATCAATTAGCTGTTGGCATTTGGGGCCACCCGCGTCTATCAGGCCGCGAATTACCGTGCCTATCGGTCGGCTTGGCGCACCCATGCGCGCGTGCCCGCCGCGACCCGAGGGGCACGGCGATACTCGGTCAGAACAGGGCAAGTGAATGGCAACCGTTGATCACGCGATGCAAAGCGGCCACGCCGCCGATGAACCCATGGGCGAGGAAGGCTATCGCCGCCGCGATTTCCTGAGCATCGCCGCGGTCTCCTTCGCCGGCGTCGGCGCCGCCGGTGTGGTGGTGCCGCTCGTCAGCCAGATGGCGCCCTCGGCCGACGTGCTCGCCCAGTCGAGCACCGAGGTCGATCTGAGCGCGATCGCGCCGGGCCAAGCGATCAAGTCGCAGTTCCGCAAGCAGCCCTTGTTCGTGCGCAACCTGACTCCCGAGGAAATCGCCGAGGCGGACAAGGTGCCGGTCGGCTCGCTGCGTGATCCGCAGACGCTCGCCCAGCGCACGCAGGAAGGCAAGAAGAACTGGCTGATCACGCTCGGTGTCTGCACCCATCTCGGCTGCGTGCCGCTCGGCGCGGGCGAGGGTGAGAATCGCGGCCCGTTCGGCGGCTATTTCTGCCCCTGCCACGGATCGGCTTATGACACGGCGGGCCGCATCCGCCAGGGCCCGGCACCCAAGAACCTGCAGGTGCCGCCGTACAAGTTCACGTCGCCGACCACGGTCGTGGTGGGCTGAGGAGGTCTAAGATGAGCTTCCCTTGGGCACAGCATTACGAACCCAAGCATCCGGTGATGAAGTGGGTGGACGAACGTCTGCCGCTGCCCCGGCTGGTGTTCTCCGCGGTAGGCGCCGGCTATCCGGTGCCGCGCAACCTTAACTGGTTCTGGAATTTCGGCGTCCTCGCCGGCTTGGCGTTGATGGTGCAGATCATCACCGGCGTCACGCTCGCGATGCATTATGCAGCGAATGGCGCGATCGCGTTCGACTCGGTCGAGCACATCATGCGCGACGTGAATTACGGCTGGCTGCTGCGCTACACCCACGCCAACGGCGCCTCGATGTTCCTGGCGGTGGTGTACATCCATATGGGCCGCGGGCTGTTCTATGGCTCGTACAAGGCGCCGCGCGAAATGGTGTGGCTGCTGGGCGTCGTGATCTTCCTGCTGATGATGGCGACCGCGTTCATGGGCTATGTGCTGCCCTGGGGCCAGATGAGCTTCTGGGGGGCGCAAGTGATCACCGGTTTCTTCTCGGCGATCCCGATCGTCGGTGAGCCGATCCGCATCTGGCTGCTTGGCGGCTATGCGCCGGATGACGCGGCGCTCAACCGCTTCTTCTCGCTCCATTATCTGCTGCCCTTCGTGATCGCGGGCGTGATCATCCTGCACATCTGGGCGCTGCACATGTACGGCTCGAACAACCCGACCGGCGTCGAGGTGAAAGACGAGCAGGATACGGTGCCGTTCCACCCTTATTACACCGCGAAGGACGGGTTCGGCGTCGGCGTGTTCTTCCTGATCTTCGCGACCTTCGTCTTCTTCCAGCCGAACATGCTGGGCCACCCGGATAACTATATCCCGGCCAACCCGCTTTCGACCCCGGCGCACATCGTGCCCGAATGGTATTTCCTGCCCTTCTACGCGATCCTGAAGTCGTTCACCTTCAACTTCCTGTGGATCGAGGCGAAGCTGTGGGGCGTGCTGGCGATGTTCGGCTCGATCCTGCTGCTGTTCTTCCTGCCCTGGCTCGATACCTCGCCGGTGCGCTCGGCCAAGTATCGCCCGACCTACCGCATTTTCCTGGCGATCCTGCTCGTCGACGTGCTGGTGCTGGGCTATGTTGGTGGCGCCGAGCCGATCGCGCGCAACGTGATCCTGGGGCAGATCGCCACGGCTTATTATTTCGCGCACTTCCTCATCATCCTGCCCATCGTGTCGGCGACCGAGCGTCCGCGCCCGCTGCCCAACTCGATCACCGAGGCGGTTCTGAAGGGGGAAACCGGCTCGGCGGGCGATACCGCGTTCCCTGAACGCGCTCTGCCGGCCGAATAAGGGGGAACAAATGGTTCGTTTGATTTCGTTCCTGATCGGGCTTGGCTTCATCGCCGCGGTTTCGTGCGCGCTGTTCGTCAGCCTGACCAGCCTTGGCGGTGAGAGCAAGGAAACCGCGCAGGAAGCGTTGTACAAGCATCCGCACGAGCTGGAACTCGCCAGCAACGGCCTGTTCGGCAAGTTCAACATGCAGCAGGTGCAGCGCGGTTTCCAGGTGTACCAGCAGGTCTGCTCGAACTGCCACTCGCTGACCCACGTCGCTTTTCGCGATCTGCGCAAGATCGGCTATTCGGAGGCCGAGGTTAAGAAGATCGCGAGCGACTGGCAGCTGAAGGCGCAGACGCTCGACGCCAAGACGGGCGATCGTGGTGAGCGGCCGAACACCCCGGCGGACAAGTTCCCGACCGTCTATTATCCTGGCCAGGGCAACCCGCCGGACCTTTCACTGATCACCAAGGCGCGCCATGACGGCCCGGCCTATGTCCGCTCGCTGTTGACCGGCTATCGCGACATGACCGCCGCCGAGATGAAGCGCTTCCCCGAGGCGAAGACCCCCGATGGCGCCTATTTCAACCCATACTTCCCGAACCTGAACATCGCGATGCCGCCGCCGCTCTCCGAAGGCGCGGTGACCTATGCCGATGGCACCAAGTCGACCGTCGACCAGAATGCGCAGGACGTCGCCGCTTTCCTGGTGTGGGCGGCCGAGCCCGAGCTTGCCGAGCGGCACTCGATCGGGCTGATGGTGATGGGCTTCCTGCTGGTCGCGACCGCGCTGGCTTATGGTGCCTATCGCAACATCTGGCGGGACATGAAGCATTGAGCACCACGCTCGCCACGAGCGCGGCGAATGACGATCTGAAGGCGCTGATCCGGACGATCCCCGACTTTCCCAAGCCGGGGATCATGTTCCGCGACATCACCACCCTGCTGCTCGATGCCGCCGGCCTCGCCGCTACGGTCGAGCGGCTGGTGGCGGCGGTCGATGGCCCGGTCGATCTCGTCGCCGGGATCGAGGCGCGCGGTTTCGTTTTCGCCGCCGCGATGGCGGTGAAACTCGGCGCGGGTGTGCTGCTGATCCGCAAGGATGGCAAGCTACCGGGGGCGACAATAGCCGAGGATTACGCCCTGGAATATGGTCAAGATCGGATCACGATGCATGAGGACGCGCTTGTCCCCGGCCAGCGCGTTGTGCTGATCGACGATCTGATCGCGACAGGCGGCACCGCCCGCGCGGCGGTGCGGCTGTTACGCAAGGCCGGCGCGACGGTCGAGCAAAGCTTGTTCGTGGTCGATCTGCCCGAACTAGGCGGCGCCGATCTGCTGCGCGGCGATGGCGTCGCGGTCGAAGCACTGCTCGCGTTCGAGGGCCATTAAGCTTCGCTATACCATCATCGCCCGCGAAGGAACGGCCCGGCGCCTGCCGGGTTGGCCTTGGCAGAGGAGATGATGCGATGCTGGCAAGACGTTTCGCGGCGGCGGCGACGCTCGCGCTCACCAGCCTGGCGGCGGGGTGCAGCGACGATTATTATTACGATCGTCCGGCCCGCTACGGTTATTACAATGGCGGCTATCGTCAGCCATACTGGGGCTGGTACGGCGATTATTATTACCCGGGCACCGGGGTGTACGTCTATGACCGCTATCGCGCGCCGCGCCGCTGGAACGATGGCGAGCAGCGCTATTGGCTCGATCGCCAGCGGGGGTGGCGGGGCGGCCAGTTCCGTGACGAATGGCGCGGCTTCCGGCATGTGCCGCGCGGTTATCGGCGGTAGCGTTACTAGCCGCGAGCGGCGACCCGGCTGCGCCTAGGTTGGCCGCGTCGCGATCAGCGCGATCGAGACAAAGCGCAGCACCGCCTCGCCATGCTGGTTGGTCACGGTCATCCGGCTGCGATAACTGCCCATCTCCGGGCGGCTTTGCGAGCGGCGGACTTCGACGATCTCGCTCTCGCAGCTCAGGGTGTCGCCGGGATAGACCGGCTTAAGCCAGCGCAGTTCGTCGATACCGGGCGAGCCGAGTCCAGCCTGTTCGATCTGCTTTAGATTCTCAACGATCATCGCCATCGTCATCGCGCAAGTGTGCCAGCCGCTTGCCGCAAGGCGACCGAAATGGGTGCGCGCCGCCGCTTCGTCGGATAGGTGGAATGGTTGCGGATCATAACGCTCGGCGAAGGCGACCACCTCCTCGCGGGTGACGTGATAGCTGCCGAAGCGCGCGCTCTGGCCGACCGCCAGATCCTCGAAGTAAATCATTCGTGTCCTCTCCGCTCCCGTTACGAGGATGTGGCATGGATGGGGTGCCCCGAACAAGGCCAGGGCGGCGATCTCGGAGGCCCGCGATAAGCGGGTTAGCGGGCAAGGGCCGCGCGAAAAGGCGCGTCGTCGCCATCGAGCCCGGGGTCTTGCGGCAGGCCAAGTAGATCGCGCAGCAAGGGCGCGACATCGACATTGTCAAACCCCGCGAGCTTGCCGGCCGGCTTGATCCCTGGCCCGCTCGCGATGAACAGCGCGGCCATTTCGGGCGCGGCCGGATCATAGCCATGCGCCCCACCGGACTTGATTGGCCGATCGGGCTCGGGCGGCTTGTCGAGGATCAGCCAGCCCGTCTCGGCGAGGCAGACGAAGCGGGGCACGCGGGGATTGGCGCCATAATGCAGCGCCGGCGGGATCGCTGTCTTGGGCCAGCACGTCATATGCGGCACCGACCGGGCGAGCGCCTGCCCAAGCGCCGCTTCCTGCCCGGGTTGCGGCTCGAGCCCGGCATAGGGGCCAGCGGCGACCGCGCGATAGAGCTTGGGGTCGATCCGTTCGTAGAGCTTGATCGTCCGATCAGGGCTGGTCGCCGCCATGCCGTGATCGGCGACGATCACGAGCGTCGCCGGCTGGCCCAGGGCGGCGAGCTCGGCCCGGAGCCGCCCGATCGCGGCATCGACCTCGGCCACCGCCTCGGTGGTCTTGGTACTGTCCGGTCCGAACTCATGGCCCGCGTGGTCGACCAGGTCGAAATAGAGCGTCAGGAAGCGTGGCCGTGTCTCGACCGGGCGGCGGAGCCAGTCGATGATGCCGTCTACCCGCTGACGATCGCTGATCGCACCCGCATATTGCGCCCAATCGCGCGGGCGAACGCCGCCGAAATCGACATTGCTGCCCGGCCAGAACATGGTCGCGGTGCGGATGCCGGCCTTTTCGGCGGTCACCCAAATCGGCTCGGCCTCGCCCCACCAATAGGGCTGGTCGCTCTGCATCGTGAAAACCTGGCCCGGGCGGGCGGGGTCTTCCATCCGGTTGCCGACGATGCCGTTGCGATCGGGCCGCAGCCCGGTGACGAGCGTATAATGGTTGGGGAAGGTAATGCTGGGAAAGCTCGGTCGCATCGCCGCGCTGATCCCGGCTGAGGCGAGGGCGTTGAGATTGGGCGTGACGCCGCGCTCAAGATAATCGGCGCGAAATCCGTCGATCGAGACGAGGACAACGACCGGGGCGCGGGCTTCGGCCGTCGCGGTTCTGGCAAGGCGCGGCGCACTCGCCGGCTGGGTGGCGCAGGCCTGAAGGCCAGCGGCGAGAAGGGCAGCGAGCAGGCCGGTAGGAACGCGCATCGCTATGCAAATGCCGCCTCAGCACGACAGCATTATGACATCGGTCAGCCGGTATTGACCACATCCGTAGTTAGAACTACAAACGTAATCGAAGCGAGAGAGACGGAGGGGTGTCGATGTACCGTTGCGTAGCGTTGGTTCTGTTGCCGCTAGCCCTTGGGGGGGCTGGACCCGCCGGGAAGCTTTGCCCGACGGCGACAGCGGTGCTGCCGAACCTCATTTGCGTTGAAAGCGCCAACGGGGTGGTGCTGGCGGGCAGTGCCGCGCGCGCTGAACAACTGCTCACACTAGCCGAGGCGGGCGTGGTTCGGTTCAAGGAGTATTTCGGTCGCCAGGCGCTACGCTATGCCGTGGCAGAGGGGCCCGATGCGCTCGTGCCGCCCGAAAGTGTCGCCGCGCTGCGCAAGGCCGGGTTTCCGGTCGTGCTGCCCTGGATTTCGCCAAAAGTGTATCGCCAGCAGGTGGAGCAGTCGATCCGTCGCGGGCTGACAGCCCGGATGGCCGGTCGCCCTCAAGACGAAATCGAGGCCGCTGTGCAAAAAGCTGTCGACCAGCAAACCAACCCGGAGCGGTTCGCTAGGACAGAGCTGGCAACAGTGTCGCATGAACTTGGCCATTATTGGTTCTGGCAGGGCTATTGGCCCAAATCGACGCTGAGCGAAGACAAGCATTACGGTGGGCCGAGCCCCGACTGGCTCGACGAAATGTCGGCCGTGCTGATGGAAGCGCCGTCCAGCTTCAACGACCGGGTGAAACAATTCGGGCAGCGTTACGCCACCTATCGGGCCGACCCTCAAAAAGCCGACGAGAACACCAGATTGACGGTCGATATTGTCAACTTCTTTTCCGAGGTGCACCCGGCGCATCTACAGACCAAGATGCTTTCGCAGCAGGTTGGTGGCGATCTGAAAAAGGATAGTTTCAGGGCGATGGTGTTTTCGGGCGAAGAAGCGCGCAAGATCATTGAAGGCGGCGCGCGCTTCTATCTGCAGTCGGCGGTAGCATCGCAATATCTGATTGATAGAACCGGCAACCGACAAATCTTCGGCCGTATCGCCGAGGCCTTCGCACGTGGTGAGACTATGGCGCAATGGCTCGCCAATAAGGAGCCCAAGGGCAAGCTGCCGCGTGACCTTAAGGCTTTGCAGGCGGACTGGATGGCCTGGCTCGAAACCCGCTTCCCGGCAGAGGTGGCGACCAAACCAGCGGCCTGACAGCGCGGGCGGCGGCGCTGGAGCGGGCCGATGCCACTTCCACTTCCACGTTAGTGGGGCAGTGCTTACACGTTGAAGCGGAAGAGCATCACGTCGCCGTCCTGCACCGCACAGTCCTTGCCTTCCTGGCGCAGCTTGCCCGCTTCGCGCGCGCCGGCCTCGCCTTTCAGCGCGACATAGTCGGCGAAGGCGATCGTTTCGGCGCGGATGAAGCCGCGTTCGAAGTCGCTATGGATCGCGCCCGCCGCCTGCGGGGCCTTGGCGCCTTTCGACACCGTCCAGGCGCGCGCTTCCTTGGGACCGACGGTGAAGAAAGTGATGAGATCGAGCAGCGCATAGCCGGCGCGGATTACCCGGCCGAGGCCGGTTTCCTCCAGCCCCAGCTCGGCCAGGAACTCGCCACGCTCCTCGGCCGGCATAGTCGCGATCTCGGCCTCGATCGCGGCGGAGACGATCACCGCCTGCGCGCCCTCGGCTGCCGCCTTGGCGAACACCTTCGCGCTATGGGCATTGCCCTCGGCGGCACTCGCTTCCTCGACATTGCAGACATAGAGCACCGGCTTGGCGGTAAGCAGTTGCGCCTGGGCGAGCGCCCGGCGCTCATCCTCGTCCTTGGGCGCGGTGAGCCGCGCGGGGCGGCCGTCGCGCAGCAGCTCCAGTGCCTGGCCAAGCACGCTCGCCGCCGCCTTCGCCTCCTTGTCGCCTTGCGCCGCCTTCTTCGTGAGGTTGGGGACGCGCTTCTCCAGGCTTTCCAGATCGGCGAGCATCAGCTCGGTCTCCACCGTTTCGGCATCGGCGATTGGATCGACCTTGCCTTCCACATGGGTCACATCGCCGTCCTCGAAGCAGCGCAGCACATGCACCACCGCGTCGACCTCGCGGATATTGCCGAGGAACTGGTTGCCGAGCCCTTCGCCCTTGGACGCCCCGCGCACCAGCCCGGCGATGTCGACAAAGCCCAATTGCGTCTCGATCACCTTCGCCGAATGGGCGATCGCGGCAAGTTGTTGCAGCCGGGGGTCGGGCACCGCGACATTGCCGACATTGGGCTCGATCGTGCAGAAAGGATAGTTCGCCGCCTGCGCCGCCGCCGTTTCAGTCAGCGCGTTGAACAGCGTCGACTTGCCGACATTGGGCAGACCGACAATCCCGCAGCGAAAACCCATTTTGCGTCCTGAAAGCTGGAAAGAGGAAGGCGGTGCCTTAAGCAGCCTTGCCGCCGCCGTCCAGCTTGCCGGGCGCTCGCGGGCGTGGCAGCATCATCGAAACGAGCAGGGGAGAGAGACGATGCGCACGATTGTGGCCGCCGGCTTGCTGGCGCTGGGCGTGGTGGGGATGCAGGCGCCGCTGGACGCCCAGAGCGGGGCAGCCGGGGATTTGCAATGCACCGGCAAGCGCGTCGCGATCCGCTATAGCGAGATCAAATCCGGCCAGCTCGAAACCTTCAGGAAGGCGGTCGCGGCCCACAATGCCTGGTACGCCGCCGGCAAGAATGGCACCCGCACCACTTTGATCCGGGTGATCAAGCGCAGCGGCGACAAGACGGTTTACGATGACGGCGCGGCGATGACGATGACGGTGTACGACACCAAGCCGCAACCGCCGCGCGATGCAGCTTATGCTGCCTTTGTGAAGCTCTACACCGACAGTTCGGATTTGAAGGAAGAGCATCGTGGCTGCATGGGTGGCTGACCGATGCCGCGCTACCAGCGATAGTTGAAGCTCACGCTCACCCGGTCCTCCCTGGCGTTGCTGGGGAGGACTTCGTGGCGTAGCCAGCTCTCCCAGAGCAGCACGGTGCCGGGTTCGGGCGTGACGGTGACGAACGGTCGCGCGCCTTCTTCGGCGTCCTCACGGCGCGGCGGAGCGGCCATGTAGAGCGGCAGGCGCGGATCCTCGAACCGGATCGCGCCCGCGCCCGGCGGGATCGCGACATACAGTGTACCTGAAATGATGCTGTGCGGGTGGAGATGCCCCGAATGGGCGCCACCCGGGCGCAGCACATTCACCCAAAGGCTGTCGAGCTTGGGCTTGCGCCCCGCGAGATCGAAGGCGCACGCCTCGGCGAAGCCCGCCACGGGCTTCGCCAGTCGCTTGACCAGATCGGCGAAGACGGGGTCGCGCCGCGGCAGATCATTGAGCGACGCATAGCTGGTATAGCCGCGATAGCCGTTGGCCTTACTCCACGTGCGCCCGGCGCGGTCCTCGACCGCGAGCAGCTGGCAGCTGTGCGCAAGCTCGGCGAGGAAGGCGGTGTCCTCGATCCGCGACTGGTGGAGCAGGGTGGGGAACAGCGCGCGTATCGTCATGCCGCAGGGCATAGCATGGGCGCGTCTTGCCGCCAGCATGGCCTTGCTCGGCTCCGTCGATCAGGGCTTGTCGCCGAGGTGCAGATAGTTTGGGTTGAAATCGCCCGCGCGCTGCAGCGCGGGCCAATCGGCCACCACGACCGCCCGCTTCGATCGGCGGATCAGCCCCTCGCTCTCCAGCCCGCGCAAGGTGCGATTGATGTGAACCGAGGTGAGGCCGAGCGCGTCGCCCAATTGTTCCTGCGTCATCGGCAGCTCGAACGTGTCGACCGCGCCAAGCCCCGCCGCCTGGCGCCGTGTCGCTAGCTCGCACAGGAGATGCGCGGTGCGGGCGCGCGCGTCGCGCCGGCCAACATTGGCGATCCACTCGCGAAACGTGGCTGCCTCGACCAATGATTCGAGCCACAGCGCCTTGCCGATTTCGGGAAATTGATAGGCCAGCCGTATCAATGCATCGGCCGGAAACTGCGCTACCGTGGCAAGCGTGAGGGCGTGGATCGAATGATCGGCGCGATCGAGCAGGATGTGCTGCAGGTCGACAAAGTCGCCAGACAAATGGATCGCGACGATCTGGCGGCCGCCATCGCCGACCAGCTTGTACCGGGTGACGAAGCCGGTGAGCACGAAGGTGCAATAACGCACCCTGTCGCCTTCGCGAACAATCACTTGGCCCGGCTGATAATCCCGCAATACGAACGGCAGATCGAGCAGCGTGTCGGTCGCCTCGGGCGGTAGCGCGAAGCGGCTTGCAAGGCGTTTGACCAGCAGAGTCAGCGGCACCTCGGCGCGGCTGGGTCCAGGAGCAAGCTCGATATCGGCCAAAGTGCGTCTCATCGTTCCCTTGCGGAAACGAGGGGGCGCGGGCTCGGTTCCCTGGCGGACGATCAGTCTTGCTGGAGCCGGCGCGCGATCTCGCTCATGAAGCGAACATCGTCGCCCTGTGCGAGCCATTCCGCTTCCGCTGCAATGGCGCCGAGCATGTCGGTCAGCGGATCGAGTTCGACGCGCGCGAAATTGCCGAGGACATGGCCGGTCACCTTGTCCTTGTGCCCGGGGTGGCCGATGCCAATCCGCACTCGGCGAAAAGCCTCGCCGATATGCGCGACCGTCGAGCGGAGGCCGTTATGCCCGGCGGTTCCGCCGCCGCGCTTCACTTTTACCCGGAACGGCGCGAGATCGAGCTCGTCATAGAACAGCGTCACGTCTTCGGGCGCGAGCTTGTAGAAGCGCATCGCCTCGCCAATCGACTGGCCGCTATCGTTCATGAACGTGGCGGGCTTCAGCAGCAGCAGCTTGGTGCCGCCGATCCGGCCCTCGCTTGTCCAGCCCAGGAAGCGCTTCTTGGGTGCATCGAAGCCATGTACCTCAGCGATGGCGTCCACCGCCATGAAGCCGGCGTTGTGGCGATGCATCGCATATTGCGGCCCGGGATTGCCGAGCCCCACCCAGAGCTGCATGGCATCTTCCTATTGGTTGGGGCGGATACGGCAAGGGGCATGGCGCCGGATCGGTCGCCATGCCCCCTGTATCGCGGTGGAGCCATGCGGGGGCTTCGCCCCCGGGCGGCTCAACCCTGTGCTTCGGCCTCGGCCGCGCCTTCGCTCGACTTGAGCGCCGAGGGAGCGGCGATCGTCGCGATGGTGAAGTCACGGTCCTCGATCGCCGACTTGGCGCCCGCGGGCAGCGTCACCGCCGAGATATGGATCGATTCGCCCACGTCGAAGCCCTTCACCGACACCTCGACATCATCGGGGATGTTGGCGGCATCAACGATCAGTTCGAGCTCGTGGCGAACGATGTTGAGCACGCCGCCGCGCTTCAGCCCGGGCGACAGCGCTTCGTCGACGAAACGCACCGGCACCTGCACGGTCACGGTCGCGTGCTCGGCGATGCGCAGGAAATCGGCGTGGATCGGACGATCGGTGACGGGGTGGAAAGCGACATCCTTGGGCAGGGTGCGCACCTGCTCGCCGCCGACATCGATCATCACCACCGAATTCATGAAATGCCCGGTCATCAGCAGCCGGTACAGTTCCTTTTCCTCGACGTGAATCGCCGCAGGGTCTTGCTTTGCGCCGTAGATCACGGCGGGGACACGGCCTTCACGACGAAGCGAACGGGAGGCTCCCTTGCCAACCCCTTCACGCGTCTCGGCCGCGAGCGTCAGAATTTCGCTCATGGCGGTCTCCGAAATGCTGGTTACGTAAGCCCGGCCGAGCCTCCAGGGATGACCCCGGCCGGAAGCCGGCGCGCATAGTCGATCGGCGCGCCGGCGTCAAATGACGGCTATCCGCCGACCCGCTCGATCCTGAACCCCGCCGCGCGTAATCGCGCGATCACCGAACCCGACCCCGCCAGATGCCCGGCGCCGACCGCGATCAGCAGCTTGCCCGGCTTGCGCATCCGATCCCCGATCCACGCGCTCCAACGCGCATTTCGCTGGTCGAGCAGGGTTGCCTTCAAGGTCGGCGCGCCAGCGAAAGAGCGGGCGATCAGGGCAGCGAGCCGTGCCTCGTCCCCCGCCGTCCAGGCACCCAGTAATGCGCGGTAGTCGGCACCGGCCGCCAGGCTGGCGCGGAGCAGGCGGCGCTGATCGGTTTCGCCGAGCCCATCGAACAGCGCGAACTGGCCGGCCACGGTTTCCAGCCCCAACCGGGAGCGCCCGGCGAAGCGCCGCGCCAGCACGGACTCGACGCCATGCTCGGGATCACCGCCCGCAGCGGCCGCACCGCACGCGCTCAGCACCAGCGCCGCGGCCCAGCTTTTCAGCCGATCAAGCCTGGCGCCGCCACAATCCTTCATGGCTGCCTTGAGCCGGGCCTGGTCCCCAGGGGGCACCCGTGCGGCGAGCGGTGGCAAGCCGCGCCCCTCGCTCGCCTGTGCGAAAGCGGTGCTGGCGTCGGCATCGCCAGGCAACTCGCCCACGAGCATCGCCGAGTCGGCGATCGCGCGCTTCACCGCCGGGGTCTCCCAGCGGACCCCCGGCGGCAGGAAATGCACCGTTCCCAGCAACCAGATCGTCGTGTCGGCATCACGCAGCACGTAAAGCGCGGGCCGCGCCGGCATTTCCCGTGCGCAGCCCGCGAGCAACAGCAGGGCGAGGAGCCCTGCGCGCATCAGTATTTCACGCGCGTGGGCGTGATCTTGTAGGCGGCGAGCTGGTTCTGGACGCTGTCCTTGCCCGCCAGATGCCCGGCGCCGACCGCGATGAAGACGACGCCCGGTTGCTTCATCCGCTCCGAGATCCAGCTCGCCCAGCGCTTGTTGCGCTCGGTGAGCAGGATGGCGCCGATCTCGGGCTGTTCGCGCAGGCCCTCGTTGATCGTCTCGCCCAGCGCTTCGGGGTTTCCGGCCGCCCATTGGTCGACCATCTTGCCCAGCGTCTCGCCGCTCTTGGGCAGTTCCTTGAGCGTGATTTCGAGGAACTTGATCTGCTGCGCCTCCGGCAGCGTGTCGAAATAGCCGAGCTGCTGGTCGATCGTCTCCAGACCCGACAGCGGCTTGTTGGCCGCCTTGGCTGCGGCCGTCAGCACCTTCTCGGCGCCGCTGCTGGGATCATAGCCCAGCTTGGCGAGCGGCAACTGGGTGAGGGTGATCGCGGCGAACCAGGGCTTGAACCGGTCCATCACCGGCACGGTGAGGCCCACCGGCGCGCCATATTCGAACACCGCCTTCTCGTAGAGCGGCTTATCCTCGGCCGGCAGCTTGGCCGAAAGCGGCGTGCCGCTCTTGTCCGGCGCGCGCGCCAGCACTGCCTGCTGGACCGCCGCCTGATCGAGATCGGGCAGCTCGAGCACGACTTCCTTGCTTTCGTCGAACGCCTTCTTCACCGCTTCGTCGAACCAGCTGAGGCCGGGCTTCAGCACATGGACGGTGCCGAACAGGTAGATGGTGGTGTCGGCGTCCTTGATTACCCAGAGCGCCGGATCGGCGTCCTTCGTGGCGGGGGCCGGGGCAGGGGCCGGTTGCCCGGTCTGCGCGTGGAGCGGGCCGGCGAACAGCAGCGCGAGCGTGGCCGCGCCGGTCATGACGTGTTTAAGCATCGGTACTCCCTTTCTGAAATATTCAACCACGGATTTTGAAGGCGATGCCGAGCACGGCCATGGCGAGATAGGCGATCAGGAACACACCCAAGGCGCTGGGCTGCGGCACCAGCCCGCCCGCGGCGAGCGCCTGCCAGGCGGGATAGCCACCGACGACGGCGAGGCACGCGCCGCTCATCGCCTTGAGATTGTTTTGAACCTTCACCTCGTCGATCAGGCGAAAGCTGTAGACGGGGATGCCGATTAGCGCGGCGAGGAAGCCGATCGCGAGCAGCACCGCGACCACCGGCGGCAAACGCAGCGCGGCGATGTCATGCAGGCCCGCGCGCTCGCTCAGCTCGAAAGCGCTCATGGCGCCACCGAGAACCGCACCGACGACGACGCAGCCGCCCAGGAAATAATACATCCGCCGCCGGTTGCGCCTTGCGATCCGCTCACCGGGGCCGAGTTGCTGCGCGGCCATCACTTGCTGTTCCTCCAGATCCAGGCGGCGGTGGCGGCGCCGGCGAGCAGGGCGATCGCCCACACCGTATCGGGCGTCACTTTCACCCCCAGACGGGTGAGCGCGGGGGCGATCGGCAGGCCGGCGAACAGCACCAGCCCCATCACCGCCAGCACCCGCGTGCCCTTGGCCCGCGCGAACTCATCGGCCTGGCGCCAGCACAGCGCGCCGCCCACCAGGCTGATCACGATCAGCGCGATCGCCGCGACCGACCGTGCCGTGCCCGGCGCGACGCCGAGCTGTGGCAGCAGCAGCGTGCCAGCGCCCGTCGCCAGCAGCGCCAACCCGATCATCCCCAGGTTGATCCGCAGCGTGCGCCGGGCGTGTCGCAGCTCAAGCTGCTCACCCGGTCCCAATTCACGCCCGGCCATCATGGTCCCCATCATCGAAAATCTCCTCGATCCGCAGCTCGAACAGCCGGGCGATCTTGAACGCGAGCGGCAGCGAGGGATCGTGCTTGCCGGTTTCGATCGCGTTCACCGCCTGGCGCGACACACCCAGCCGGCCGCCAAGCTCCGCCTGGCTCCAATCGCGTTCGGCGCGCAGCACTTTCAGCCGGTTCTTCACGGCTAGTGATTCAAGATCATCCACAGCGACACCGCCATGGTGAACAGCCCCGACATCAGCGCGATCAGATCGTCGCGCTCGCGTGCCCGGTGTGAACACATGCCTTGCTCCTTGGTCATCTCTTGCTGACATCATGTCAGTGAAACCTGACTACTTGCGATTCGCGGCAATGTCAACACTACCTTACTATCTGCCATGCGATGCTGACACCATCGGCGCGGGCATTGACCCGCCTGTTCCCGCGCGCCAAAGGGGCGCCACCGTTCGCGCATGGGGAAATTATCGTTGGCTACGCCGCCGCTCAGCTTTCAGCGGATGATCCTGACGCTCCACAATTATTGGAGCGCGCGCGGCTGCCTGATCCTGCAACCATATGACATGGAAATGGGCGCCGGCACCTTCCACACCGCGACCACGCTGCGCGCCTTGGGGCCGGAGCCGTGGAACGCGGCTTTCGTCCAGCCCTGTCGCCGGCCGACCGATGGCCGCTATGGTGAGAACCCCAATCGCCTGCAGCATTATTATCAATATCAGGTGATCCTGAAGCCCTCGCCGCCTGATCTGCAGGAACTCTATCTCGGCTCGCTGGCGGCGATCGGCATCGATTTCAGCCGGCACGATATCCGCTTCGTTGAGGATGACTGGGAAAGCCCGACGCTCGGCGCCTGGGGCCTGGGCTGGGAAGTATGGTGCGACGGGATGGAGGTGACCCAGTTCACCTATTTCCAGCAAATGGGCGGGTTCGATTGCAAGCCGGTGGCGGGCGAGCTGACCTACGGCCTCGAGCGGCTGGCGACCTACATCCAGAACAAGGATTCGGTTTACGATCTGGCGTTCAACGACGCGGGCGTGACCTATGGCGACGTTTTCCTGGAAAACGAACGCCAGATGAGCGCCTGGAATTTCGAGGTCGCCGACACCGACAGCCTGACCGACGCCTTCCGCAAGCACGCCGCCGAATGCGAGCGCTCGCTGGAAGCGGGGTTGCCGATCCCGGCCTATGAGCAGGCGATCAAGGCGAGCCATGTGTTCAACCTGCTCCAGGCGCGCGGGGTGATCTCGGTCGCCGAGCGCCAGGCCTATATCGGCCGCGTGCGCGATCTGGCGAAGGCGGCGTGCGCGGGCTGGATGGAGAAGAACGGGTGGCAATGACGGCCCCGCAAAATCCTCCCCGTTCACGGGGAGGGGAACCATCGCGCAGCGATGGTGGAGGGGGGGCTGTCACGTTGCGCCGCCCCGAGGTTTACGCCGCCCGCCGCGCCCGGCGAACGATGAGCCTGCCCGAGGCGTTGCTATGGCAACAGTTGAAGGGCGCGCCGGGCGGGGTGTCGTTCCGCAAGCAGCATCCGATCGGGGGTTATCGCGCTGATTTCTATTGCGCCAAGGCCAGGCTGGTGATCGAGGTCGATGGCATTGCGCATGACATGGGCAACCGGCCCGAACGCGACGAAGCTCGGACGGCTTTGTTGGAGGCGCGGGGGTATCGCGTGGTGCGTATTCCCGCTGCCGATATTTTGAAAGATGCCACCGCTGTCGCAGCAGCGCTTGTGGCGCTCGTGTCGCCGCCCCCTCCACCGCCTGCGGCGGTCCCCCTCCCCGTAAACGGGGAGGATTTGAGTCCTAAAAAAAATCCTCCCCGTTTACGGGGAGGTGTCGCGTCAGCGACGGAGGGGGGCCTGCTCGATAGCCCCACATCGCAACCATGACCGACTTCCTCCTCGAACTCCGCTCCGAAGAAATTCCCGCCCGCATGCAGACCCGCGCGCGCGAGGATTTGGCGAAGCTGTTCGCCGCCGAGCTCGCCAAGGCGGGGCTGCGCGCGGGTGCGGTTGAGACCTATGCCACCCCCCGCCGCCTGACGCTGATCGCGCGCGGCCTGCCCGAGGCGACCGAGGCGGTTTCCGAGGAACTGAAAGGCCCGCGCGCCTCGGCGCCGCCGCAGGCGCTGGAGGGGTTCCTGCGCAAGACCGGTCTCGCCCGCGAGCAGCTGGTCGAGCGTGACGGGGTGTTGTTCGCGGTGATCGAACGCCCGGGCCGCGCGACGGCGGATGTGCTGGCGGAGGCGATGCCGGCGATCGTCCGCGCTTTTCCCTGGCCCAAATCGATGCGCTGGGGCGCGGCCTCGCTTTCGACCGAGTCCTTGCGCTGGGTGCGGCCCTTGCAGGGGATTGTCGCGCTGTTCGGCGAGGCGGTGGTGCCGTGCGAGGTTGCCGGCATCGCCAGCGGGCGCGAGACTTATGGCCACCGCTTCATGGCGCCCGGCGCGATCAGCATCGAAAGCGCAGCGACCTATGCCGAGCAGCTCCGCGCCGCCCGGGTGATCGTTGATCAGGACGAACGCGCCGCAATCATCCGCGATCGGGCGCGGGCGCTGGCCGCCGAAGCGGGGCTCGCGCTGATCGAGGATCAGGGGCTGGTCGCCGAAAATGCCGGGCTCACCGAATGGCCGGTGCCGCTGCTCGGCCGTTTCGACGAAGCGTTCCTCAGCGTGCCCCCCGAGGTGATCCAGCTGACCGCGCGGGTGAACCAGAAATATTTTGTCTGCCGGGATGGTGAAGGGAAGCTCGCCAACGCCTTCATCTGCGTGGCGAATATCGAGGCGGTGGACGGCGGCGCGAAGATCGTCGAGGGCAACCGCAAGGTGCTCGCCGCGCGGCTGAGCGATGCGCGCTTCTTCTACGAGCAGGATTTGCGCGTGCCGCTCGACGAGCAGCGGGAGAAGCTCGATCGCATAGTCTTCCACGAAAAGCTGGGGACGGTCGCCGACAAGGCTGAGCGCGTGGCAAAGCTCGCGCGCTGGCTGTGCGAGGAAGGCATCATCAGCTCCTCCCCTGCAAGGGGAGGTGGCAGCCGCGAAGTGGCTGACGGAGCGGTATCGCCCTCTGATCAAGCGGGGATACCCCTCCACCGTCCTGCGGACGGTCCCCCTCCCCTTGCAGGGGAGGAGCTGGCGTCGCTCACCCACCGCGCCGCGCTGCTGTGCAAGGCCGATCTCGTCACCGGCATGGTCGGTGAGTTTCCCGAGCTGCAAGGCGTGATGGGCGGCTATTACGCCGCCGCCCAGGGCGAGCACCCCGCCGTCGCGGCGGCGATCCGCGATCATTACAAGCCGGTGGGCGCAGGCGATGACGTGCCGACGGAGCCGGTGGCGGTGGCGGTGTCGCTGGCGGATAAGCTGGATACGATTACAGCATTTTTCGGTATTAATGAGCGACCGACGGGTTCAAAAGATCCATTTGCGCTTCGACGCGCTGCCCTCGGTGTTATTAGAATAATTGTGGAGAATCAGCTTCGGTTGGGCCTCCGGCAAACGCTGATTCGCGCTCTGTCTGCTCATGGAATTTTTTGGTGGAACCGATTGGTCGACGGAGCCCGTCGTGTTGACACCGTCGCCCAAACAAAATTGGAACGGTTTGGTAAGCTTGCCGAACAGCATGAGATCAAAATTGATTTAACTAAGGGTCTTGGTATCGAGGCGGCACTACATGCACGACTGAGTAAAGACGAGGTGCCAGCTGCTGTTTTTGCTTTTGCGGATATGAAGCAGCTCGAAATTGTACCATTTTTCGGCGAGAGGCTGTCTGTCCAGCAACGCGAAGCCGGCGTCCGCCACGATCTGATCGACGCGGTCTTCGCCCTCGGGGGCGAGGATGATCTCGTCCGCCTGCTCGCCCGTGTTCGCGCGCTGCAGGCGTTCGTCACCACCGAAGACGGCGCCAATCTCCTCGCCGGCTATAAGCGCGCGGCGAACATCCTGAAGAAGGAAGGCGCGCCCGCCGCCGCCACGGCCACGCCGCCGCCCCAGACGGGCGAGGAAGACCCGCTGGTCGAGGTCGATGATCCCGAATTCGCGCCGATCGTTGCCGAACTGGCGCGGGGCGATCGGCACAATGCGCTCGGCTACACGCCCGAGCCCGCCGAGGAAGCGCTGATCGCCGCGCTCGATACCGCCGAGCCAGCGGCGAAAGCGGCGGTCGCGCGTGAGGATTTCGAAGGCGCGATGGCCGCGCTTTCCGCGCTGCGCGCGCCGATCGACGCTTTCTTTGACCAGGTGACGGTCAACGATCCGGAACCAGCAAAGCGCAGCGCCCGCCTCGCGCTGCTCGCGCGGGTGCGCGACGCGGTGCATCAGGTAGCGGATTTCTCGAAGATCGAGGGGTGAGGGGTTCCGCGCGTTCTACGCAACGCCGTCACCCCGGGCTTGACCCGGGGTCCCGCTTTCTTCCACCGGCGTAAGGCAGCGGGCCCCCGGCTCGGGGGCCGGGGTGACGGATAGGGTGATACTGAGCCGCAGCGGCAGGGAGTGACTTATGGGCTATGTCTATCGCTTCGGCGGCGGGGTTTCGGACGGGGGCAGGGGCGACAAGAACCTGCTCGGCGGCAAGGGCGCGAACCTTGCCGAAATGGCCTCGATCGGCCTGCCGGTGCCGCCGGGCTTCACCATCAGTACCGAAATGTGCACCCGCTATTATGAGGAAGGCGAGGCTTTCCCGGAGAGCCTGCGCGCCGAAGTCGCAGCCGGCATTGCCCATATCGAGGGGGTGACGGGGAAGAAGTTCGGCGATGCCGCCGATCCGTTGCTCGTCTCGGTGCGCTCGGGCGCGCGGGTGTCGATGCCTGGCATGATGGACACGGTGCTGAACCTTGGCCTCAATAACGAAACCGTCGCGGGGCTGGCCGCCACCAGCGGCGACGCGCGCTTTGCCTGGGACAGCTACCGCCGCTTCATCCAGATGTATTCGGATGTCGTGCTCGGGCTCGATCACGGCGCGTTCGAGGAAGCGCTGGAAATCGCCAAGGAAGACAAGGGCTATTTCCTCGACACCGAGATGAGCGCCGAGGATTGGCGCGCGCTGGTCAACGAATATCAGGCGCTGGTCGAACAGCTGTGGGGCAAGCCCTTCCCGCAGGATGTGCAGGATCAGCTGTGGGGCGCGGTGGGCGCGGTGTTCGGATCGTGGCAGTCAGACCGGGCTAAGGTCTATCGCCGGCTGAACAACATCCCCGGCGATTGGGGCACGGCGGTGAACGTGCAGGCGATGGTGTTCGGCAATATGGGCGAGACGAGCGCCACCGGCGTGGCGTTCACCCGCGATCCCTCCACCGGCGCGCACGCTTATTATGGCGAGTTCCTGATCAACGCCCAGGGCGAGGACGTGGTGGCGGGCATCCGCACGCCGCAATATCTCACCAAGGCCGCGCGCGAGGCGGCGGGGGCCAAGCCGCTCAGTATGGAAGAGGCGATGCCGGAGACCTATGCCGAGCTGGCGCAGGTGTTCGATCTGCTCGAGCGGCATTACCGCGACATGCAGGACATCGAGTTCACCGTGCAGCAGGGCAAGCTGTGGATGCTGCAGACGAGGAGCGGGAAGCGCACCGCGGCTGCGGCGCTGAAGATCGCGGTCGATATGGCGCAGGAAGGGCTCATCAGCGAGGCTGAAGCCGTGGGGCGCGTCGACCCTTCCGCTCTCGATCAGCTGCTGCACCCGACGCTCGATCCCAAGGCGCCGCGCGACGTGCTCACCAAGGGCCTGCCCGCCTCGCCGGGGGCCGCCTCGGGCGTGGTGGTGTTCGATAGCGACATGGCCGAACGCCGCGCTGAACTGGGCGAGGCGGTGATTCTGGTGCGGGTCGAGACCAGCCCCGAGGATATCCACGGCATGCACGCCGCACGCGGCATCCTGACGGCGCGCGGCGGGATGACGAGCCATGCCGCCGTCGTCGCGCGCGGCATGGGCCGGCCGTGCGTCTCGGGCGCGGGGAGTATCTCGATCGACCTGAAGGCGCGGGTGATGCGCGTTGCGGGGCGCGAGGTGAAGGAAGGCGCGGTGATCACCATCGATGGCGCCTCGGGCGAGGTGATGCTGGGCGAAGTGCCGACGGTGCAGCCCGAACTCGCGGGCGATTTCGGCACGCTGATGGCGTGGGCGGACAAGGTGCGCGCGCTAAAAGTACGCACCAATGCCGAGACGCCGGCCGATTGCCGCGTGGCGCGCGAGTTCGGCGCCGAAGGCATCGGGCTGTGCCGCACCGAGCATATGTTCTTCGATGCGGCGCGGATCACCGCGGTGCGCCAGATGATCCTCGCGGAGAATGAAGCGGGTCGGCGCGCGGCGCTCGACAAATTGCTGCCCGAACAGCGCGGCGATTTCGTCGAGATTTTCGAGGTGATGGCGGGGCTCCCTTGCACCATCCGCCTGCTCGATCCGCCGCTCCACGAATTCCTGCCGCATGGCGAGGCCGAGTTCGCCGAAGTCGCCAACGCGGCGGGCGTCGGCGTCGAGGCGCTCAAGCGTCGCGCGGCGGAACTGCACGAATTCAACCCGATGCTTGGCCATCGCGGTTGCCGGTTGGGGGTGACTTACCCCGAAATCTACGAAATGCAGGCGCGCGCGATCTTCGAGGCGGCGATCGATGTCGCGGAAAAGAGCGGCGAGGCGCCGATCCCCGAAGTGATGATCCCGCTCGTCGCCACCAAGCGCGAGCTGGAGCTGATGAAGGCGGTGGTCGACAAGGCCGCCGAAGCGGTGTTCGCCGAGCGCGGGCGGCGGGTGGAGTATCTCGTCGGCACGATGATTGAGCTGCCACGTGCCGCGATCATGGCCGGGCAGATCGCCGAGGCCGCCGAATTCTTCAGCTTCGGCACCAACGACCTGACGCAGACGACGCTCGGGGTGAGCCGTGACGATGCCAGCCGATTCCTGACGGCCTATGTCGACAAGGGCATCTACCCGACCGATCCGTTCGTCAGCCTCGATATCGAGGGCGTCGGCGCGCTGATCGAACTCGCCGCCGAGCGCGGGCGGCGGACGCGCGCGGGGCTAAAGCTCGGCATTTGCGGCGAGCATGGCGGCGATCCGGCGAGCATCGACTTCTGCGCGCGCACGGGGCTCGATTATGTCTCGGCCTCGCCCTACCGCGTGCCGATCGCCCGGCTCGCCGCGGCACAGGCGGCGCTGCGGGCGCGTGGCTGACAGGGTTGCGCTCGCCCGCGTGACGCTTTTATGACGATCCCCATCAGGGGGTTTCGACGATGCGATTCTCGGCACGGCTGTTGCTGTGCGCGGTTGCCGGCGGGCTGATCGGAACCGGCGGCGCGATTTACAGCGTGCGCAGCGGTGCGCTCGGCAACCAGCTGACACTGGGGCCATGGGCGACCGGGCGCGATTTCGGATCGAGCGAGGCGAGCCGCTATACCCGCGCGGTGGTTGCGTTGCGCGGGCTGCTCGCGCTGCCGGCGCGCGAGGCGCGCTATTACAATGCAGTGGTGGACAGCGCTGGGGCGCCGCTTGAGGGGCGCTGCCGCTATCGCCTGTCGGGCGGAGCGCTGCCTGCGGCCTGGTGGAGTGTGACGCTTTACGATCCCGCCGGCTATCTCGTCCCAAATGCGGCGGGGGTTTATTCGGTGGGCAGCGCGAGCCTGTCGCCCGACGAGCAGCGTGCCTGGCAAGTGACGATCGCGCCGCAACGGGCGCCCGGGCGGTGGCTGCCGACTGGAAACGCGCCGCGTTTCGAGCTGACGCTGCGCACCTATCTGCCCATCGACGGCGGGCAGGGCGAGGTGACCGCCGCCCAGCTGCCACGTATCGATAAAGTGGGATGCGCATGATCGCGCGCTGGCTCGCACCCCTGGCGCTCGGCCTGTTCGCGGCGCTGCTCGCCTGGCATGTGACGCTCGCGCAGATGCCCTACGCGCTGATGCGGCTCGCCACCGCGCGCGTGGCGGCGGCGGGGGGCGTCAATCGCATGACGCATGCGCCGCTCGTCACCGCCAAGTCGCGTGCGATCGTGCGGCCGAGCCCCGATCTCCTCTATTCGAGCTGCCCGTTCGATCTGGCGGGTGGGCCGGTGTTGATCGAGGTGCCAGCGATCGCCGCGCCCTATTGGTCGCTCTCGGTGTTCGACGCGCGCACCGATACCGCTTTCGTTCGCAATGTGCGTGCCGCGCCCACCGGAGTGCGGGTCGCGCTGCTCGGGACGGGGCAACAGGCGCCTGCGGGCTATGTCGCGGTGCGGCCCGAGGGTGGGCGCGGCATCGCGCTGCTGCGCGTACTGATCGATCGCACCCACGACTTCGGTATGATCGACAAAGTGCGGCGCGCGGCGCGTTGCGAGGTGGCGGCGCAGCGCTGAGCAACCCAACGGCGCCACCTTGCGCCCGAGAGCGCCCGCCGCCATGCTTGGCGAAAAAGGGGGGAGCATGGGGCCGCTTCAGGGCATCAGAGTTATTGAGTTCGCCGGCATTGGCCCTGGGCCGTTCGCGGCGATGATGCTCGCCGACAATGGCGCCGATGTGGTGCGGATCGATCGCCCCGGCGGCGGGCCGTTTGCGCGCGGCGACCTCGATCTGATGGCGCGGGGGCGGCGCTCGATCGCACTCGATCTGAAGGCCGAGGCCGATCGCGCGCTCGCGCTGAAGCTGATCGCGCGGGCCGACGCACTGATCGAGGGCAACCGGCCGGGCGTGATGGAGCGGTTGGGCCTGGGGCCGGCCGAGGCGCTCGCCGCCAATCCCCGGCTCGTCTATGGCCGGATGACGGGCTGGGGGCAAAGCGGTCCGCTCAGCAACCGCGCCGGGCATGACCTTAACTATCTCGCGCTTACCGGCGCGCTCCACGCGATCGGCGCCGCCGATCGGCCGCCGCCGCCGCCGTTGAACTTGATCGCCGATTTTGGGGGCGGCGCGATGTTGCTCGCTTTCGGGATGCTCGCCGCGTTGCTCCACGCGCGGGCGACGGGGCAGGGGCAAGTGGTCGACGCGGCGATGATCGACGGGGTGATCGCGCAGACGACTTTGTTCCATGCGATGCGCGCGATGGGCGCTTGGAGCGAGACACGCGAGGCCAATCTGCTCGATGGCGGCGCGCCCTTCTATCGCTGTTACGCCTGCGCCGATGGCGGTTTCGTCGCGGTGGGCGCGATCGAGCCGCAGTTCTTCGCGCTGCTGATCGCCGGGCTCGACCTTGCGGGCGATCCCGACTTTGCTGCGCAGCATGATCGCAACAAATGGCCGGTGATGACGGACAAGCTCGCCGCCGCGTTCGTCGCGCAGCCCCGCGAGCATTGGACGGCGCATTTCGCCGACAGCGACGCCTGCGTCACCCCCGTACTGCGCTTCGACGAACTGCGCGATCATCCCCACCTCGCCGAGCGCGCCGCGCTGATCGAGGCGGACGGCATCGCGCAACCCGCGCCCGCGCCCCGCTATAGCGCGACCGAAAACCAACTCGATCGTCCGCCGCCGCGCGCGGGCGCGGACCGCGACGCCATCCTCGCCGCCTGGGACATCACATGATCACGATCTACGGCATCAAGAACTGCGACACGATGAAGAAGGCGCGTGCCTGGCTCGATGCGGCTGGGAAGCCCTATCGCTTCCACGATTACCGCGCCGAAGGTATCGATCCCGGACTGCTTGCCGGCTGGGCGGCGCAAGTCGGTTGGGAAAAGCTGCTCAATAAGGCAGGCACCACCTTCCGCGCCCTGCCCGTTGCCGACAAGAGCGGGATCGACGGGGCCAAGGCTCTGAAGCTCATGGCCGCGAACCCGACGCTCATCAAGCGGCCGGTTCTCGTGGCGGGTGAAGCGCTGCTTGTTGGTTTCAAGCCCGAACTTTACGCCGCCACGCTTGGCTGAAGCCCGAGGGGGGGCCATATCGGCAGCGCAACTTCAGGAGTCGCGCGCATGGTGGCTGCACGGTGGAACGGCAAGACGATCGCTCAGTCCGACAAGACGATCGTCGTCGAGGGCAATCATTATTTCCCGCCCGATTCGGTCGACGCGAGCCTGTTCGAGGATAGCAAGACCCACACCACCTGTCCGTGGAAGGGGCTGGCAAGCTATAAGACGATCGTGGTCGACGGCGTGCGCAACGCCGATGCCGCCTGGTATTATCCCGAACCCAAATCGGCCGCGGCCCATATCAAGGGCTATTTCGCCTTTTGGCGCGGGGTGGAAGTCGCGTGAACGCCCGCGTCGTGAGTGTTCAGGTCGGGCGGATCGCGCCACTCGGCCCCGATCGTGTGGCGAGCGGTATCGTCAAGCATCCAGTCGCGGGGCCGGTCGCGGTCGCGCGGCTGGGGCTCGAGGGTGACGAGCAGGCCGATCTCAGCGTGCACGGTGGGCCGGACAAGGCGGTGTACGCCTATCCCGCCAGCCATTATCCGCGCTGGGCGGGCGAACAGCCCTATCTCGCCGATCGCCTAGAACCCGGCGCGTTCGGTGAAAATTTGACGATCGAGGGGCTGGTCGAGGATGATCTGTGCGTGGGAGACATCCACGCGATCGGCAGTGCGCGGTTGCAAGTCTGCCAGCCGCGCCAGCCCTGTTATAAGTTCGCGCTGCGGCTGAACGACGCGCGCGCGCCCAAGGCGATGGTCCGTTCGGGCCGCTCGGGCTGGTATTACCGGGTGCTGACCGAGGGCAGCCTGCGGGCGGGCGACGCGGTCGAGCGGGTCGAGCGTCGGCACCCCGAACTTGCCTTTCCGCGCCTGGTCGAGATCGTGAACTTCGGCGGCGCGACCACCGAGGAACTCGCCGCGATCGGCGCGGCGGAGGGCGTGGCTGGTTGGCTCCGCACCCAGGCGCGCGCCGCCCTGCGCGACTGAAACCCTTGCCAAGGCCGGCCATGGCGGCACATGCTCCCGCCCGATAAACATGGGGGCGAGGATGGCACGCGCGCCGCGTTGGTTCTGGGGGGCTGCTGTCGCCCTGCTGTTGTGGAGCTTGGCCGGGATCGCCGCCTTCGCCGCGCATCTCTCGGTCGATGCCACGGCGCTCGCGCGAATGCCCGCGGACGATGCCGCCGCGTTTCGTGCGTTGCCACCCTGGTTCGTCTATGCCTTCGCGCTGGCGACGTTGCCGGCGCTGTTCGGCGCGGTCGCGCTGCTTGCCCGGCGGCGCGGGGCCGTGCCGCTTTATGCGCTCGCTTTGATCGGCGCGGTGATCCAGTTTGGCTATGTGCTGGGCGCGACCGACTTGCTGGCACGCAAGGGGGGTGGCGCGGCGGTGCTGCCCGCAGTGATCATCGCGCTCGGCATGGTTTCGCTGTGGCTGGCGCGGCACGGCGCGGCGCGGGGATGGCTCCGCTGAGCCCCCGGCTGGCGCGGCGGCGCCGCGCGCGGTAAAGCGCGGCCATGTCGACCACCTATACGCTCGATACCGCGACCAGTCGCGCCAACCCCACCCCGGCGCCGATGAAGCGGCTCACCGTCCCCGCGATCACCGCGCGCAAAGGCGGGGAGCCGCTGGTGATGCTCACCGCCTATACCGTGCGTGTGGCGCAGCTGCTCGATCCGCATTGCGACATGCTGTTGGTGGGCGACAGCCTGGGGCAGGTGATTTACGGCCTGCCCTCGACGATCCCGGTCTCGCTCGAGATGATGGCGGCACATGGCGCGGCGGCGGTGCGTGGCAGCTATCACGCGCTGGTCGTGATCGACATGCCGTTCGGTGCCTATGAGAAATCACCCGAACAGGCGTTCGAAAGCGCGGCCTGGCTGCTGAAGCAGACGGGTGCGGCGGCAGTGAAGCTGGAAGGCGGGGCGGCGATGGCGCCCACGGTCAAGTTCCTGATCGAGCGCGGCATTCCGGTGATGGGCCATGTCGGTCTCACTCCGCAGGCGGTGAACCTGCTTGGCGGCTATGCGGCGCGAGGACGGAGCGGGGCGGAGGCGGCCAAGATCACGGCGGATGCGGTCGCGATCGCCGAGGCGGGCGCCTTCGCGATGGTGATCGAGGGCGTTGTCGAGCCGATCGCGGTAGAGATCACCCGCTTGGTGCGCTGTCCCACGATCGGCATCGGCGCCTCTGCGGCGTGCGATGGGCAAGTGCTGGTGATCGACGACATGCTCGGCATGTTCGAGCGCACCGCGCGCTTCGTGAAGCGCTACGACGCGATCGCCGAACGAATCAGCACCGCTGCCGCTGCTTATGCCGCCGAAGTGCGCGCCCGCGCTTTTCCCGGCCCGGATCAACTATACGCGCCCAAGGACTAGCCCTTGCCGCGCCCGGCCGCTAAAGCCTGAGCCTTCCATCCCCGATCGGAGCCGCACGTGGCCGTTTTGCCGCCGACCAACGAAGCATTCCTACGCGAAGTCGATGAAGAACTGCGCCGCGATCAGGCGCTGAAGCTGTGGCAGCGCTACGGCCGGCTGGGGATTGGCCTCGTGCTGGGCGGGCTCGCGGTGTTCGCCGCTTATCTCGGCTGGCAGGAATGGCGCCGCGGCGAGGCCGATGCGCAAGCGGTGAAGTATAACGCGCTCTACGACAAGCTGCGGGTGAGCGGCGGCGCCGGGACCGAGCAGGAATTGAGCGCGCTGGTGAAGGACGGCACCACCGGCTACCGCGCCAACGCGCTGTTTCTGCAGGCGGGAGTCGCGCTGCAAAAGAACGATCTCGCCAAGGCGGCGCAGCTATTTGGTCAGGTCGCGACCGACACATCGCTTCCCGAGCCACTTCGCAACCTCGCGCTCATCCGCCAGACAAGCGCCGAATATGACAGTCTGAAGCCCGACCAAGTGATCAGCCGGTTGAAGCCGCTCACGGCTAAGGACAGCCCCTGGATCGGCAGCGCGGGTGAGCTGGTCGCGGCGGCCTATCTCAAGCTCGGCCGCCAGCGCGAGGCGGGGCAGCTGTTCGCGGCGATCGCCGAGGATAAGAACACGCCCGCCAGCCTGCGCCAGCGCACAGTGCAGATGGCGGGCGCGCTCGGCGTCGACGCGATCGATCAAAGCAACGTCGCCGGCAATGGCGCGACCGAAGGCAATCAAGGCAAGGCCCAATGAAGCATACTCGCACCGCCGCCGCGCTGATCGCGCTCGCCTTGCTCGCCGGCTGCGGCACGCCCAAGGGCAAGAAGCGCACGCCGACGCTTGGCGAACGCATCCCGATCCTGGTGTCCGAAAATGGCGCCGAAATCGACAAGAGCCTGGCGGCGGTCGACGTGCTGCTGCCACCCGCGCAAGCCAATGAGAGCTGGACTCAGCCCGGCGGCGACGCGAGCAAATCGCTGGGTCACCTCGCGCTCGGCACCAATCTGAAGCGGGCGTGGAGCGTCCATATCAAGGGTGGCAATGCCCGGCTGCGGCTTGGCGCTCCGCCGGTCGTCGCCGAGGGTAAGCTGTTCGTTGTCGATGTCGATGGTAAGGTAAACGCCTTCGCCGCCGATACCGGGCGCAAGCTGTGGTCGAACGGGCTGCCGGCCGACAAGAAGAACCGCCAGGCGCGCTTTGGTGGCGGCGCGAGCTATGACGATGGCAAAGTGTTCGCGACCGATGGGCTCGGCGATCTCGTCGCGCTGAACGCGAGCGACGGCAGCGTGCTGTGGCGCGCGCGCCCCGGTGGCCCGCTGCGCGGCGCGCCAACCGTTGCCAATGGCGCGGTCTATACGCTCACCCAGGATAATCAGCTCTTCTCGGTCAACCAGGCGACGGGCGAGACGCAGTGGACGCAGCTCGGCACGCTCGAAGCGCAGGGCGTGTTCGGCGTCGGCGCGCCGGCGGTTGGGCGCGGCACGATCGTCGCCGGCTTCTCCTCTGGCGAGCTGAACGCCTATCGGTACGAGAATGGCCGCACCTTGTGGCAGGACCAGCTTTCGCGCACCAGCATCACCACCTCGGTATCGAGCATTGCCGATATCGACGCGAGCCCAGTGATCGCCGATGATCGCGTTTATGCGATGGGAGCCGGCGGCCGCACGGTCGCGCTGCAGCTCACCACCGGCCAGCGGCTGTGGGAGCAGAACATCGCCGGGCTCTCCACGCCTTGGCTCGCAGGCGAATGGCTGTTCGTGATGAGCGACGATGGCCGGCTGATCTGCCTCTCGCGCGCCAATGGCAAGATCCGCTGGATCACGAGCCTGGGCGCGTTCAAGAACACCAAGAAGAACAAGGGTGCGCCGGTCTATTGGTCCGGGCCAGTGTTGGCAGGTGGCCGTTTGCTTGTCCTTGGTTCGCTGGGACAGATCGTGTCGGTCGATGCGGTGACGGGCAAGGTCGGCACGCGGATCAAGAACGGCACGCCCTTCACCTTCGGGCCGGTGGTCGCGAACAACATGCTGTTCGTACTCGACGCCAAGGGCAAGCTTACCGCATATCGGTGATTTGCGCGGGGGCCATTGCCCGCGTAAGGGGCGGCGATGGCACAGCTTCCGACGGTCGCGATCATTGGCCGGCCCAATGTCGGCAAATCCACTCTGTTCAACCGCCTGGTCGGCAAGCGGCTAGCCCTGGTCGACGACCGCCCGGGCGTGACGCGCGACCGGCGCGAGGGCGAGGCGCATCTGCTCGGCCTCGACTTCCGGGTGATCGACACCGCCGGCTATGAGGATGAAGACGCGCAGTCGCTTCCCGGACGGATGCGCCAGCAGACCGAGGCGGCGGTACGCCAGGCCGATGTTGCGCTGTTCCTGATCGACGCGCGCGCCGGGATTGTGCCGCTCGATGAGGAAATCGCCCGCTGGCTTCGCGGATCAACGACGCCGGTGGTGCTGGTCGCCAACAAGGCCGAAGGTCGCGCGGGCGAGGGCGGGGTGATCGAATCGCTTGCGCTGGGCTTTGGCGATCCGGTGCAGCTGTCCGCCGAACACGGCGAGGGGCTCGCCGATTTGTTCGAGGCGCTGCTGCCCCATCTGGAACGCGATGACGAACCGGCGCCCGAGCCTGACGCGGAAGACCCGGCCGCACCGCTGAAGCTCGCGATCGTCGGGCGGCCCAATGCCGGCAAGTCGACGCTCATCAACCGGATGCTCGGCGAGGACCGGCTGATCACCGGGCCCGAGGCCGGGATAACTCGCGATTCGATCGCGATCGACTGGGAATGGCAGGGGCGCCAGGTGCGCCTGATCGACACCGCCGGGATGCGCAAGCGCGCCCAGGTGCAGGACAAGCTGGAGAAGCTCGCCGTCGCCGACGCGCTCCACGCGGTCGATTTCGCCGAAGTCGTCGTCCTGCTGCTCGATGCGACGCGCGGGCTGGAGGCGCAGGATCTGAAGATCGCCGACCGCGTGCTGCAGGAAGGCCGCGCGCTGATGATCGCGCTCAACAAATGGGACGTGGCGGAAAATGCCTCGGCGCTGTTCAACGGCGTGCGCGCGGCGCTCGACGAGGGGCTGGCGCAGGTGCGGGGCGTGCCTTTGCTCACCGTTTCCGCCGTCACCGGCAAGGGGATCGACGCGCTGATCGAGGCCGGGTTCGCGACGCGCGAGGCTTGGTCGCGCCGGGTGCCAACCGGTGAGTTGAACCGCTGGTTCGAACGCGCGGTGGAGGCCAACCCGCCGCCCGCGCCCGGTGGCAAGCGCATCAAGCTGCGCTACGTCACCCAGGCGAAGACGCGCCCGCCGGGCTTCGTGCTGTTCGGCACCCGGGTCGATCAGCTGCCGGAGAGCTATCAGCGCTACCTGGTCAACGGCATTCGCCGCGAGCTGGGCTTTGGCGCGGTGCCGGTGCGGCTGACGCTGCGCGCGCCCAAGAACCCGTTCAGCAAGTGATTCGGATCGATCTGCGGGGGATGCGCTGTCCTTGGCCCGCGCTGCGGCTGGCGCGTGCGTTGCGGGAGGGGGCGGATACGGTCGAGGTGCTGGCGGACGATCCCCGGGCGCCGGAGGAACTCGCGGCTGTCGCCGCCGGCGCGGGCGCTCATTTTATTGCCACCGAAGGTGCTTTTCGCGTGACCCGCGCCGCGCCTGTCAATCCATCCTTTACCGCTTGAGGCGTAAGCGGATCAGGTGGCGCGGCCAGGGGCCGGCAGCGCCACAACTAGAGACGGGGAGTGACTGGTGACGCCAGACGACGCCACCTTGATCGATATGAACGCCTTTCAGCAGGCGCGCTCGGAGCTGGGCAATGCCTTTGTCCGCATCCTCGGTTATTTCGAGGAGGACGGCGTCAAATCGGTCGACGCGATCGAGGCGGCGATGCGGGACAAAAGCGCGGCCGCGCTCGTGCGCCCGGCACACACGCTGAAGGGCGAGGCCCGCCAGTTCGGCGCCGAGCCGCTCGCTCTTGTCGCTGAGACGATCGAATTGATCGCGCGCAAATGCGTGGAAACCCATGATACGCCCGAGGAAGCGCTGCCGCATGTCGTCGGTTTGCGCGCGCTCTACGATCGCACCATCGAGCGGTTGAAGCGCGAGGCGAGCCCGCTCGTCGCGCGGCGCCCTGCTGGCGGCTTTGGACGGCGCGGCGGCGCGCCGGTATTTGGCCGAGCATAAATGTCCGATCGCGTCGGGCGGGCTTAGTGCGCGTGGCCCTCGGCCGGCGAGCTGTTGAGCTGGATATAATTTTGAAGGCCGACCCGGGCGATGATCTCGAACTGGGTTTCAATCATGTCGACATGCTCTTCCTCGCTGGCGAGAATGTCGGCGAACAAGTCGCGGCTCACATAATCGCGCACCGCTTCACAATGCGCGACCGCGTCGCGCAGCACCGCGATCGCTTCTTCCTCCAGCGCCAGATCGGCGCGGAGTACTTCCTCCACCGTCTCGCCCACCCGCAGCCGGCCAAGCAGCTGGAAATTGGGGAGGCCGTTCAGGAACAGGATGCGCTCGGCCAGCCGGTCGGCATGGCGCATCTCGTCGATTGATTCATGGCGCTCGTGCTCGGCGAGCTTCTTGACGCCCCAATTGTCGAGCACGCGGTAGTGCAGCCAATATTGGTTGACCGCGGTCAGCTCGTTCTTGAGCACCAGGTTCAGGAACTCGATGACCTTCGCATCACCTTTCATGGCGCATCCTTTCGCTTGAGCGCCTCCGCTATTGGCCGCGCGAAAAACCGCGTCAAGCGGCGTTGCGAGCTTCGCTGATGATGGTGCGGGCAAAGCGGATGCACTGACCGCATTTGGCGCGGTGGCCGAGCGCCTTGTAGCTTTGGCAGGCGGTACGACAGCCCCCGCGTGCCGCAGCTTCGCGGAGTTCGTTCTCGCGGATATTGTTGCAGACGCAGACGATCATGCGGCCTCTCGCTATCGCCTTTCTCTTGGCGCTAATGCGAGTGAGTCGCAAGCTGTTATTGCGACGCGGTCGCAAATTCTCCCCGAGTGCGCCGCAACGGCTGAAGTTGCCCGCGGGCGAGGCTGCGCCACAGCCACTCTATCGGACCATAGCGAAAGCGTGCAAGCCACGGCGCCGACCAGAGCAGCATCAGTCCCCAGATGGCGAGGACGACCAGATAGCACCGGCTGCGGCTGAGGTGCCCGTACAGGCCAAGGCCATAGCCGTAGAACAGCGTTGAACAGATTAGCGATGTGCCCAGATAATTGCTGAACGCCATTTGCCCGGCCGAACCGATCCGCGCGACAACCGCCCCCCCGTGCCGCGCGAGCAGGGCCAGCGCGCTCGCCCAGGCGATGATCGCGAGCGGGCGGAAGGGGGTGGAAATCACCGTCAGCCCCGCCGCCACCGCCGACGTGCTATAGTGATGCGTTGCCATCCACCACGCGCCGAACGCATAACCGGGCAGCGCCACCCCCGCGCCGATCGCCAGCCAGCGGCGATAGCGCGCGCTCTCCCAGTCACCGCGCAACAGGCCGCTTTTCAGCATCGCCATGCCGAGCAGCATGTAGGCAAGCGTTTCCCAGCCGACGATGAACAGAGTACTGATCGGGGTCGCCGCTTCCTTCTTGAGCCGATCGGTGAGCACGGTCGGATAGTCGCCGCGATGCGTGCGAAGCTCGGCCGTGATCACCGCCGGCGGCGGCTGGCCGAAGAAGTCCCGGTAGTTGGCATATTGCTGCGTCACCGCCTTGTTCGCTTTGCCGGTCGCGACGAGTGCCTCGGTGCGCTGCGCGTCCCAGGCCACGCTGGCGAACAGCGCGGTCTGGACGGCGAGCAGGCCGACCGCTGTGTGAATCAGCCGACGCACAGACAATTTACGAAACAGGAACAGGATGAAGCCGATCAGGGCATAATGATGCAGAATATCCCCCCACCAGATCAGGTAGAGGTGAACGAGGCCGAAGAGCAGCAGCCAGAACATTCGCGCATAATGGATGCGGGCCGCGTTCTCGCCCTTTTCGGTCCCGCGTTCGATCACGAGCAGCGCGGAGGCGCCGAACAGGAAGCTGAACAGCCCCCGCATCTTGCCATCGAAGAACAGATAATTGAAATCGTAGAGCGCGTAATCGAGCCAGCTAAAGCTGCCATAGGCGGCTGGATTGCCATAGGCGGCGGTGGGCATGGCGAAGGCGATGATGTTCATCACCAAAATGCCCATCACCGCGACCCCGCGGACAACGTCAAGCGTGGCGATGCGATCGCCCTGCGATACACCCTCGGACATCGGCTTTCCCTAGCGCGCTTCGCGGCGGATCATCAGCTTCAGCCCCGACCAGGTCTCGTCGACCGCGCACACCTTCACATCGACCAGATCGAGCGGCAGCGCGACCGCGCGGATCACATCCTCGGTCACGTCGCTGGCCACGCCCGAGGCGCGCTTCGGCCACGATACCCACAGAAAACCGGCTGCCGCGAGGCAATGGCGTAGCTGCGGCAATTGGCGTTCCAGCGTCGCGCGTTCGGTGACGAAGAGGTGCGCCGCCTCTAGTCCCGCCGAGGGCGCGGTCTGCACATCGAGCGCGGCGATTTCTTGCGCAAGCGAGTCGCGGATCGCCTCGGGCATATGGCAGAACCAAGCGCGCATCCCGGGCTTCAATCCCAGCTTCTCGGCGAGCGAGCGGTTCGAATAGCCGCTCATAGCCAGCTCGTAATCTGCGCCAGCGGCTTCTTGCGCAGCGCATGGAGCGGAACGGTCGCGTCGGGCGCGGCGTGTCCTGCGACGACGATCATCACCGGCTTTTCGTGATCGGGACGACCGCACGCTTCGTTCAGGAACTTCATCGGGTTGGGCGTGTGGGTGAGCGTCGCCACATTGGCGGCGTGGAGCGCGGCGAGCAGGAAGCCGGTCGCGATGCCGACCGATTCGTTGACATAATAATTCTGTCGATCCTCGCCCGGCTCGATCCCGCCGCGCCGCTGCGCGAAGACCACGATCAGATAGGGCGCGACGTTAAGAAAGCTCTTGTCGGGATCGGTGCCGAGCGGGGCGAGCGCTTCGAGCCATTCCTCGCTCGCCTTGCCGGCATAGAAAGCGCGCTCCTCCTCTTCGGCGGCTTCACGGATGCGCGCTTTCAGGTCGGCGCTCTCGACGACGGCGAAATGCCAGGGCTGATGATTGGCGCCCGAGGGCGCGGTGCCGGCCGCCTCGATCGCCGCCTCGATCACCGCGCGCGGCACGGGCTCGTCGCTAAAATAGCGGCAGGTGCGGCGTTCACGCAGCCGGTCGCGAAACGCCTCGACCCGCGCGATGCGTTCGTCGTCGGCGATGGGTGTCAAGCCGGGCCAGGCTTGGGCAGGATGATCGCGCATGAAACCCCCTTGGTGGCAAAGTGCCCGATTTGCGTGGGAGAGGCTAGGGGGAATGGGGGAGCGTCAGCGCAAGGCGACCCACACAGGCAGCGAGGCGGCGATCAACGGTCCATAGTCGCGTTCCATGCGCCTGTGCCGATGCCAACAAATGCGCGTCGCTATAACCGATACCGGACCCGACCAGGCGCTCACGCTCGATGAAATCACGCACGGCCTTAGCGGGCAGGAAGGTCAATCGCGGAAGAAGGTCGAGAAAGAAAAGCGTATTTTCGCGGTCGGGAATACCGCCCAAGGCAAGTTCGCCAATGATCACGTCATGCGTCACGACGCGCTCCTCCGCGAGCAATTCGACAAGCCGAACGTTGGCGCGTTTGAAGTGATCGACCCAAATACCAGTGTCGACCAGGATCATGGTCAACGGCGTTCGGGCGCCCATGCGTTCGCGTCCGCCCCGCCAAGCGCTGCGAGTTTCCGACCCGCCTCCTGCGCGACGAGTCGGCGTAAGGCCTCATCAAACAGGCGCGGAAGTTCGTCGATCCCGCTCAACGTCTTTGCGTCAGCGAGCAGTCGCTCGTCGATTTGAACCAGCATTTCCATGTCGGCTCCTTAGCCGATTTCGCCCGCCCCTTCCATCAGCGCCGGGAAGAACCCCTCATGCGCCGCGCGCAGTTCATCGAGGGTGACGACATGGTCCTTCGCCGGGCATTCGACGATGATCCGCCCGGTGATCGTGCGCCCGATCCGCTCCACCGGCACCCCGGCACGGGTGGAGGCGTGGAGGAAGTCGTGGAGATGCTCGTCGCGTACCGTCGCGACGTACAGCCCCTGATCCTCGGCGAAGTAAGTCGCCGCCAGGCCGTGCGGGACGGCTGCCGAAACCATCGCGCCGATCCCGCCCGCCAGCGCCATTTCGGCGATCGCGACGAGCAACCCGCCGTCCGCCACGTCATGCACGGCCGACAGCGCGCCCGCCTCGATCTGGCGGCGGACGAAAGCGCCGTGGCGGCGCTCTGCTTCCAGATCGACCCGCGGCGGTGCGCCATCCTCGCGCCCGTGCAGCTCGCGCAGCCAGAGTGACTGCCCGAGATCGTAACGTGGCTCGCCGATCAGCACGAGCACGTCCCCGGTCCCTTTGAAGGCGATCGTCGCGGCCTTGGTGTAGTCCTTGAGCAGCCCCACGCCGCCCACCGCCGGCGTCGGCAGGATCGCCGAGCCGCCGCCGGTCGCCTTGCTCTCATTGTAGAGCGACACATTGCCGCTCACGATCGGGAAATCGAGCGCGCGGCAGGCTTCCGCCATCCCCTCGATACAGCCAACGAGCTGCGCCATGATCTCAGGTCGCTGCGGGTTGGCGAAGTTGAGGCAATCGGTCGCGGCGAGCGGCGTCGCGCCCACCGCGCAGAGGTTGCGCCAAGCTTCCGCGATCGCTTGCTTCCCACCTTCATGGGGCTCCGCGTAGCAATAGCGCGGGGTGCAATCGGTGGTAATGGCGAGCGCTTTCTTGGTGCCATGCACCCGCACCACCGCCGCGTCGCCGCCGGGGGGCTGGAGCGTGTCCCCGCCGACCTTCTGGTCATATTGCTCCCAAATCCAGCGTCGGCTGGCGAGATCGGGCGAGGCCATCAGCTTCAGCAGATCGCCCGCGACATCCATCGTCGTCGGCGCATCGGCGAGCGGCGCGGCCTGCGGAGCAGGAGTATAGGGCCGGTCGTAGAGCGGTGCATCGTCGGCGAGCGGCCCGAGCGGAATATCCGCCACCTTATCGCCGTGGTGGAAGAGCTCCATCCGGCCGGTATCGGTAACTTCCCCGATCACCGCGAAATCGAGCTGCCATTTGCGGAAGATCGCCTCCGCCTCGGCCTCGCGACCGGGTTTCAGCACCATCAGCATCCGCTCCTGGCTCTCGGAGAGCATCATCTCATAGGCGGTCATGCCGGTTTCGCGGCATGGCACCTTGTCCATCTCCAGCCGGATGCCGACGCCGCCCTTCGACGCCATCTCCACCGACGAACTGGTGAGACCCGCCGCGCCCATATCCTGAATGGCGACAATCGCGTCCGACGCCATCAACTCCAGGCAGGCCTCGATGAGCAGCTTTTCGGTGAAGGGATCGCCGACTTGCACCGTCGGCCGCTTTTCTTCGGCATCCTCGCCGAAGTCGGCCGAGGCCATCGTCGCCCCGTGGATGCCGTCGCGTCCGGTCTTGGAGCCGACATAGACCACCGGATTGCCGATGCCGGCGGCCGCCGAATAAAAGATCTTGGCGGTCTCGGCGACGCCCACCGTCATCGCGTTGACCAGGATATTGCCGTCATAGGCCGCGTGGAAATTCACCTCCCCGCCCACCGTCGGCACCCCGACGCAATTGCCATAGCCGCCGATCCCCGCGACCACGCCGGCGATCAGGTGGCGCATCCTGGGGTGATCGGGCCGGCCGAAGCGCAGCGCGTTCATATTCGCGACCGGCCGTGCGCCCATCGTGAACACGTCGCGGAGGATACCACCGACGCCGGTCGCCGCGCCCTGATAGGGCTCGATGTAGCTGGGGTGGTTGTGGCTTTCCATCTTGAAGATGGCGGCCTGGCCGTCGCCAATGTCGATCACGCCTGCATTCTCGCCCGGCCCCTGGATCACCCAGGGGGCGCTCGTCGGCAGCTTCTTCAGGTACAGCCGGCTCGATTTATAGCTGCAATGCTCGGACCACATGACCGAGAAGATCCCAAGCTCGGTGAGGTTCGGCACGCGGCCAAGCGCCGCGACGACGCGCTCATATTCCTCGGGGCTCAGCCCATGCTGGGCGACGATCTCGGGCGTGATCTCGGTCATGCGCGGGCTTTAGCGAGCGCGGGCGGGCGCGTCACCTATTCCAGGCAAAGCGACTTGCCGGTTAAGGAAGCTGGCGAGATCCGCCGCGCTCTGATCGGGGCGTTCCTCCATCGGCACGTGCCCGGTCTTGGGATAGACGACCACCTCGGCCTGCGGGATGTTGGCGGCGAACCAGCGGGCGGAACTCGCGGGGATCAGCGAATCATTCGCCCCCCACAGAATCAGCACCGGCATGGCGAGCGCGTGGAGCCGGGCAGGAGTGGCCGGATCGGACGTACCGGCGAAGCGCTGCAGCGTCGCGGTGCGGTTGCCGGGATAGCGCAGCAGCTCCCAATAGCGATCGATCATCGCCGGGGTGACGAGCGATCGGTCGTAAAACGCATCGGGCAGGCTGCCGGCGATGAAACCGCGAGGGGTGATTTCCGCCGCGATCTCGCGCAGCACCGGCGTGCGGGCGACGCGGAAGGCGAACGGAAGCCTGGCGCCCTTGGGCTCGGGCTGGCCTGAGGCGTCGACTAGAACCAGCGCCCGCAATCGCTCAGGATGCCACAGCGCATAATGCCAGGCGACCGAGCCGCCCATCGAATTGCCCGCCAGCACGAACTTGGGGATCTTCAGTTTCAGCCGCAGCCGCTCGACCACATCGGCGAAGGCACGCGGCCCATAAGCATGGCTGGGGCTGGGGCCGGTAAGGCCGTGGCCGGGAAAGTCGAACCGGATCACCCGATAGGCGCCCTGCAACCGCTGCGCCCAGGGTTCCCAGGTGTGCAACGAGGCATTCGAGCCGTGGAGCAGCATCAGCACCGGCGCGTCACGCGGGCCGGTATCGCGCACATGGAGCGTGAGGCCACCGCCCAGATCAACGAATTGCGAAGGCGAGGGCGCATATTTGGCGCGCATTGCCTTGGGATCGGTATCGGGGGTGCGGAACCAGAGGAAGGCAATGAGCAGGCCAACCAAGACCAGCCCCAATCCAATTCCGATGATCCGCCAGAGATTCCGCATGGCGCAACCCTAACGCGGCCGCTTGCCCGAACTCAAGGATTGAGCGGCGAAGCGCTATGGCATGTCGCGATCGCGGGGTGAGGTGGGTGCCGGGGCTTGCGGCCCGGCTGAGAACGGAACGCACGTCATGCTCGCCACCAGCGCGAAGGGGGCGGCGGATTGCTGGATGCGCGCGACGATCCAGGCGCCTTCCAGCGCGATCGCGAGCCGATCGGCGAAGTCCCGCGCCTGATCGGGGCCATGGCCGAAATCTGCAAGATACCGGACGATGATCGCGGCCCAATCCGATAGCGCCGCCTGACCCGCCGCCGTCAGCCGTGCGGACTGCGGCATCGCATCGACCGCGATCGCCGCGATCGGGCAGCCGGCGCTGTAGGCGGACTTTTCAAACAAAGTCGCGAGCGCGGCGGCGAGGTGGTCCACGGCGTCTCGCGCGGAGGATGATCGGGCGAAAGCCTGCTCGATCAGTGCCCCTGTCAGCCGGCGTGACAAGTCGATCGCGGCTTCGCCCAGTTCTTCCTTTCCATCGGGGAAGTGATGGTAGAACGAGCCCTTGGGTGCCTGGCTCACCGCCAGCAGCTCGGTCAAGCCCACGCCATTATAGCCCTTGCTCCGGAACAGCTTCACGGCTGTGCCGATCATCTGGTCGCGAGCGTTGGAACGACGGGGCATGGCGGGACGATAGCGGTTGTATGGCGATTGGTCTAGTGATACGCTGCTATGGCGATCACCATATAACGGAGCCGGATGCGATGAGTGATACTTTGGCCATCGGCCGCGCGATCCTTGATGCGCAGCCCTTCAGCCGCCTGCTGGGCACGGAAATGACGCATTATGCCAATGGCAATGTCGAGCTGCGCCTGCCGATGACCGAGCGGCTACAGCAGCAGCATGGCTTCGCGCATGGCGGGGTGGTTGCCTATCTCGCGGACAATGCGCTGACGTTCGCGGCGGGGCTGGCCATGGGGGGCGGTGTGCTGACCGCGGAAACCAAGGTCAACATGATGCGCCCGGCGATCGGCGAACTGCTGATCGCACGCGCGACTACGCTCAGCTTCGGGCGCACACAGGGCGTCGCGCGCTGCGAAATCTACGCGGTGCGCGACGGGGAGGAAGTGCTGTGTGCCGCCGGCCAGGGCACGGTGCTGCGCGCTCGCCAGCCCTCTGGCGAGGCGTTGACCCAATGAGCACGATTTCGGTCCGTACCCATGCTCGTGTGACGATCGTCACGATCGAGCGGCCCGAGTGTCGCAACGCGGTCGATCTCGCGACCGCGCAAGCCCTGCTCGCCGCGTTCAAGGCGTTCGACGCCGATCCTGAAGCGGATGTTGCCATTTTGGCAGGGGCGGGCGGGGCGTTCTGCGCCGGCGCCGACCTGCGCGCCCTGGCCGAGGGCGAGCGCAAGCCCATCGAGCCGGTCGGCGATTTCGCGCCGATGGGGCCTACCCGACTTCGGCTCGGTAAGCCGGTGATCGCCGCGATCGAGGGGCCGGCGGTCGCGGGCGGGATGGAATTGGCGCTATGGTGTGATCTGCGCATCGCTGGCCGCTCGGCGGTGATGGGTATCTTCAACCGACGATTCGGGGTGCCGCTGGTCGATCTCGGCACGATCCGGCTGCCGCGGATTGTTGGCGAAGGGCGCGCGTTGGAACTGATCCTCACCGGGCGCGCGGTCGCCGCCGACGAAGCGCTGCGCATCGGGCTGGTGAATGAAGTGGTCGATGACGGTGGTGCGCTCGCTCGCGCGACCGCGCTCGCCGCGCAGCTATGCGCCTTTCCGCAGACGGCGCTGCGCAACGATCGCCGATCGCTGATGGAGCAATGGTCGCTTGGCGAGGCCGAGGCGATCGCGCGAGAGATCAAGCTCGGCCGCGCCACGATCGCGAGCGGCGAAACGCTCGCCGGTTCCAAGCGCTTCAGCGATGGCGCTGGACGTCATGGCGCGTTCGGGTAGCGGCGGGAAGGAGTAAGGCTTCACTCCTCGCGCGCGAGCCACGCCTCCAGCCATTTGATCGTATAGTCGCCCTGCTGGAATTGGGGATCGTCGAGCAGCGCCTGATGGAGCGGGATCGTCGTCGTCACGCCCTCCACCACGAATTCCTTCAGCGCCCGCCGCAGCCGCTTGAGCGCGCCCTCGCGGGTGTGACCCCAGACGATCAGCTTGGCGATCATCGAATCGTAATAAGGCGGCACCCGATAGCCGGCGTAGAGCCCTGAATCGACGCGCACATTCATGCCCCCCGGCGCATGATAAGCCTTCACCAGCCCGGGCGAGGGCGCGAAGGTGCGCGGATCCTCGGCGTTGATCCGGCACTCAATGGCGTGGCCGCGAAACTCCACATCCTGCTGGCGCAGCGTCAGTGGATGCCCCTCGGCGATGCGGATTTGCTCGCGCACTAGGTCTAATCCGGTAATCGCCTCGGTGACGGGGTGCTCCACCTGCAGGCGGGTGTTCATCTCGATGAAGTAGAACTCGCCCGCTTCCCATAGGAACTCGATCGTCCCGGCGCCGCGATAGCCCATTTCCGCCATCGCGTTCGCGACGATGCCGCCCATCCGGTCGCGCTCGGCATGGCTCAGCACGGGGGAGGGCGCTTCCTCCAGTACCTTCTGGTGGCGGCGCTGGAGCGAGCAATCGCGCTCGCCCAAGTGAATGGCATTACCCTGGCCGTCGCCGAACACCTGGAATTCGATGTGACGCGGATTGCCCAGGTATTTTTCCATGTAAACGGTCGCGTCGCCGAACGCGGCCTTAGCCTCGTTGCCAGCTTGCGCCATCAGGGTCTCGAGCTGATCCTCGCTCGCGACCACCTTCATCCCGCGGCCGCCGCCCCCCGAGGCGGCCTTGATCAGTACCGGATAGCCGACGCGGGCGGCGATCGCCTTGGCCTCGTCGAGGCTCGCGATCGCCCCGTCCGACCCCGGCACCAGCGGCAGACCGAGCGCGCCGGCGGTTCGCTTGGCCTCCACCTTGTCGCCCATCGTGCGGATATGTTCGGGTTTGGGCCCGACGAAAATAATGTCGTGTGCCTCGACAATCTCGGCGAAGCGCGCATTCTCGCTTAGAAAGCCATAGCCGGGATGGATCGCGTCGGCGCCCGAGATTTCCGCCGCCGAAATAATCGCGGGGATGTTCAGATAGCTTTCGGCGGCGCTCGGCGGCCCAATGCAGATCGCCTGGTCGGCGAGGCGGACATGCATCGCGTCAGCGTCGGCGGTCGAATGCACCGCGACCGTCTCGATCCCCATTTCATGGCAGGCGCGGTGGATGCGCAGCGCGATCTCGCCGCGATTGGCGATCAGAAGCTTCTTGATCTGCGCCATCACTCGATCACGATCAGCGGCTGGTCGAACTCGACCGGACGGCCATTGTCGACCAGCACCGCGGTGACGGTGCCCGCGCGCGGCGCGGCGATCGGGTTCATCACCTTCATCGCCTCGATGATCAGCAGCGTATCGCCCGCCGCGACCTTCTGCCCGGTTGCGACGAACGGCGCCGCGCCCGGTTCGGGCGAGAGATAGACCGTGCCGACCATCGGTGACTTGACCGCGCCCGCCGCCGGCGCCGCAGGATCGGCGAGCAGCGGGGCGGAAGGTGCGGGGGCGGCTGGCGCCGGGGCCATGACCGGCGGCGCGTAGCTCGCCGGCAGCGGGGCGGCGACCGTCACCGCGCGGGCGACGCGCACCCGGCGCTCGCCGTCTTCCACTTCGATCTCGGTCAGCTGGGTTTCGTCAAGCACTGCCGCCAGTTGGCGGACCAGCTCGACATCGATGCGCATCTCGTCGCGCGGGGCGGGCTCGTCTTGGTGGGTTTCGGCCATGGTTAATCCCTGTTGCGCCGGCTTCTGTGTCAGAGCCGGACCGCCGCTTCAAGCGCGAGCAGATAGGAATGCGCACCGAAGCCGGCAATCGTCCCGCGCGCGACCGGGGCGACGTAGCTGGTGTGGCGGAAGGCTTCGCGTGCTTGCGGGTTCGATAAATGCACCTCGATCACCGGGGTTACGACCGCCTTCACCGCGTCGTGCAGCGCGACCGAAGTGTGAGTGAAGCCGCCGGGGTTGAGCAACACCGCCTTTGCCCCCACCGCCTGTGCCTCGTGCAGCCAGTCGATCAGATGCCCTTCATGGTTCGATTGGCGCAGATCGATGCTGACGCCGAGTTCGCGCGCGCGGTCTTCAAGCTGCGCCGCGATCTCGTCGAGCGTCGTACCCCCGTAGATTTGCGGTTCGCGCGTGCCCAAAAGATTGAGGTTGGCCCCGTTGAGCACATAAATCACGCTCATTTCAATGCTCTCCCGGCAAAGCGCTTGTCTAGGCGAAGCGCACGGCGGCGCGAAGCCCGGATTTTCGGCAACGTGCCATTAACGCCTCGCTGTCACAGCGGAGGAAGACACCAACCGGGAGACATTCATGTTCAGCTTCGTCCTCGCGCTTGCCACCGCCGCCCCAGCCGCCCCCGTCGCCGATCAGGCGATCAAGCCCGATCAGGTCGGCGCTACCGTGATCGAACTGTCGATCTCCGCGACCGGCAAGGTCGACAAGTGCAAGGCCGTCGTCTCGAGCGGCGACGCCAAGCTCGACGACAAGGCCTGCAAGCTGTTCCTGGAAACCGAATATCAGCCGAGCAAGGACGCCGCCGGCAAGCCGGTCGCCAGCGTTGAGCGCATCAGCCTCGCCTGGGCGCAAGACTAAGCTTTGCTACGGCCGGCATGCCCCTCCCCAGCGGTGGGAGGGGCATGCCGGCGCGGTAAAACCGCCATTTTGGTTTGAAGCCTGCGGCGGCACGCCCTAGATCGCCCGGCATGGACCAACATGTCGATGGCACGATCAGCCTTACCGTCAATGGCGAGCATCGCCGCGTTCGCGCGGGGCTTAGCCTCGCCGAACTCGCGCAGGAACTGGGCCTCGTGCCCGAAAAGGTCGCGGTCGAGCGCAACCTGGAAGTCGTACCGCGCTCGACTCTGACGGATGTGCGCGTCGCCGATGGCGATGCGATCGAGATCGTCCATTTCGTCGGCGGTGGCGATCATGCCGCGCCGATCGCCGAGGATGGCTGGACCGTAGCCGGCCACCATTTCCGTTCGCGGTTGATCGTCGGGACCGGCAAGTACAAGGATTTCGCCGAGAACGCGGCCGCGGTCGAAGCCTCGGGCGCGGAGATCGTGACCGTCGCGGTGCGGCGGGTGAATGTCAGCGATCCCAAAGCGCCGATGCTCACCGATTTCATCGACCCCAAGAAAATCACCTACCTGCCCAACACCGCCGGCTGCTTCACCGCCGAGGATGCGATCCGCACGCTGCGCCTGGCACGCGAGGCGGGCGGCTGGGAATTGGTGAAGCTGGAAGTGCTGGGTGAGGCGAAGACGCTCTACCCCGACATGGTCGAAACGCTGCGTGCGACCGAGATTCTGGCCAAGGAAGGCTTTAAGCCCATGGTCTATTGCGTCGACGACCCCATCGCCGCCAAGCGGCTGGAGGATGCGGGCGCGGTCGCGATCATGCCCTTGGGTGCGCCGATCGGCTCGGGTCTTGGCATCCAGAACCGGGTGACGATCCGCCTGATCGTCGAAGGCGCGAAGGTGCCGGTGCTGGTCGACGCGGGCGTCGGCACCGCGTCCGACGCGGCGGTCGCGATGGAGCTGGGTTGCGACGGGGTGCTGATGAACACCGCCATCGCCGAGGCGCGCGATCCGGTACGGATGGCGCGGGCGATGCGCCATGCGGTGGAGGCGGGGCGGCTTGCTTATCTTGCGGGGCGCATGGGACAGCGACGCTATGCTGATCCGTCGAGCCCCTTGGCAGGGCTGATCTAGCGACCGCGGCGGCCGCTTTTCGCCGCCGTTTTCGCGCTCTATAGCTGTTCGCCGGGCGGCGTTGACATGGAGCGAAACATGCGTCGATTCGCCGCCTCCCTAGCCTTCACCCTGTTGCTCGCCGGTTGTGACGAGGCACCGACGGCGACACCAAAACCAGCCGCCGCTGAGGAGCCCGCCACCACGCTCGGCCAGCCCAGCGACATCACCTTGAAGGCGGCCGATGGCGCCCGCGTCTTCGCCCGCTACTACCCGGCGGAGCACCCCAAGGCATTGCTGCTGCTGTTTCACCAGGCGGGATCGAGCAAGGACGAATATGCGCCGATCGCCCCCAGCCTCGTCGCCGACGGCTATAGCGCGCTCGCGGTCGATGCCCGCGCGGGGGGCGATCTGTTCGGGCCAAACCAGACGGTGAAGGCTCTGGGCCGCGCCGCCGACTATGTCGCCGCCCGCCAGGACCTGCAGGCGGCGATCGACTGGGCGCAGGACAAGAAATTGCCGATCTTCCTGTGGGGTAGCAGCTATTCCTCCGCGCTCGTCTTCCCGCTGGCGGCGGCGAACAAGGGCAAGATCGCCGGCGTGCTCGCCTTTTCGCCCAACGAGTATCTGGGCGACGGCGATCCGGTGAAGACCGCCGCCGGACAGATCGACGTGCCGGTATTCATCACCGCCGCCAACGACGCCGAGGAGCTGGACGGCGCGCAGGCGATCGCATCGCGGATGGCCGCCGATCATACGACTTTCTACAAGCCGGAGGCGGGCGTCCACGGCGCCTCGACACTGCGCGAGGACCGCAACCCCAAAGGCTGGCGCGCGAATTTTAGCGCCGTCGAGGCGTGGCTGAAGAAGGCGGTTTCATAACGGAACCGCCGGCGCGCTCGCCCGTTCGCCCGATGGAAAGGAGACGTTCCATGGGTGAATTGGGCGACAAGATCAAAGGCAATATCAACGAGGCCATCGGCAAGGCGAAGCAGATGAGCAACGATCCTGAAACCAAGGCCGATGGCGCCGCTCAGGAAGCCAAGGGCAAGGGTGAGCAGGTGAAGGGCAAGGTGAAGGGTCTGCTCGGCGACGATATCTGAGTCGACCTCTGATTCCGACACTTTATCACGCCGTCATCCCGGCCTCGGCGCCGGGGTGACGGTTTTTATGTGATACGCAGCTGGTCAGGCCGCAATGGCGGCTTTGGCTCGGAATGGTTGCCAGGCCGCCTCTTCACGCTTGCGCGCGAGATAGGTGTCGAGCCCGATCTGCGCCCCGATCAGCATATAAACGAAGGGTTGGAAGGCGATCCCGACGAACGCACCGCCGAGCAGATAGATCAGGTGCGCCATCTGGAGCCCGCTCGCAAGCTGGCCCGCCCACAGCGTTTCCTCCGCGCCGCGCAGATAGCGCCAGCGCAGCACTTCCATCCGCACCACGCCGATCAGGTTGAGCAACAGCCACAGCGCCAGCCCGGGATAACCCTGCTCGCCGAGCATCTCGAAATAACTGCTGTGATAGGCGCGGGACTTGTCGACCTCCAGCGCGCGCTTGATCACCTGGTTGTTCTTGTCCCCCTCCACGACGATGATGTCGTAGCGGACATGGTTGCCGCGATACGCCTCGAACCCGCCGCCGAACGGATGGGACTTTGCGTAGTCGATCGTCCATTGCCAAACCGCGACCCGCGTGGAGGCCGAGCTGTCGCCCTTATAGGTGCGGATCGTGTCCATCCGCGCGAGGAAGCTCGGCGGCAGGAATGGATAGGCGACGACCGGCGCGGCCGCCATCAAGGCGAGATACAGGAACCGACGCTTGGCATCGCGTAGCATCAGCAGCGCGAGCAGCCCGATGCACAGCAAGCCGGTGCGCGCCGAAGTGCCGACCGGGATCAGCAGGCAGGCGAACACCAGCGCGTAGCAGAAGATCTTCACCCGCCAGTCGGGCTTGAAGATCGTGCCGTGGCGCGCGAACCACAGGATCAGCGGGATGATGCAGATCGCGACGGTCGAGATGATCGAGCCTTCGTAGAGCCCCGAATTGTTCGAGACCATCAGGTTCAGCTCGCCATAGCCGCCCCCCGAGGCCAGTGTCTTGATCCCGCCGACGATGACGATCGAGCTCGCCGACAGGATCATGAACAGCAGCAGCGCCTCGATCCGGAGCTTGGTGCGCAAGGTGAGCGGCAGGAAGATCGCGAAGGCGAGCGCTTTCCACACCCATTCCCATTTGCCGACAGCATCGACCGGGAAATCGGCGGTAAGCGTCGTCGCGCCGCAATAGATGAGCAGCAGCAGGATCAGCCCCTGGCGCGGCGCGAGGCGCACGTCGCGCTTGTCATCGAACAACAGCCAGCTGCCCACCGCTAGGGCGACCGCGATCAGCGAGATGGGCACCGAATTGAGGAGCAAATAAGTCAGCCGCTGCGGCGAGACGATGTCGATATAGACATAGGTGAGCACGAACAGGAACGGGCGGCGAAAGCCGAGCCCGAACAGCGCGCCCAGAAAGGCGATGAAGGCAAGATCACGCACCGGGATCGCCCCGCTGCTTGCGATCGCGTGGCGAGCGCTCCCGGTCCAGATCGCGGCGGCGGAGCAGCAGGATCGCGGCGAGCACCATCAGCCCGTGCGACAGGCCAAGCGCGAAATTGTCGATCATCTGCCGCTCCCTTCGCGGGAAAGGTGTAAGGCGCGCGCGTTATCGCCGCGTTAAACACGCGCGTGTCAGGACGGCGCCATGCGTATCCTGCACCTGCTCGATCACGGATTGCCGCTGCACAGCGGCTATACCTTCCGTACCCGCGCGATCCTGAAGGCGATGCAGGCGCGCGGCTGGACGGTGGCGGCGGTGACGAGCGCGCGCCAGGGCGAGAGCGCGGCGCCGTTCGAGACGATCGACGGCATCGATTTCTACCGCACCACGCCGCCGCCGCGCCGCCCGAGCCCGCTCGGCGAATGGCAGGAAGTCGCGGCACTCGCCGGCCGCGGGGCAGAGGCGATCGAGGCGTTCCGGCCGGACATTCTCCACGCCCATTCGCCGGTGCTTACCGCGCTTGCCGGCTTGCGCCTGCGCCGCCGGTTCGGGCTGCCGCTCGTCTATGAAATTCGCGCCTTTTGGGAGGATGCGCGCGTCGGCAACGGCCAGGGGCGCGAGGGATCGCTCCACTATCGCCTGACCCGCGCGCTTGAAAGCCATGCGGTCCGCCGCGCCGATGCGGTCGCCGTGATCTGCGAAGGCCTACGCGGCGACCTGATCGCGCGGGGCGTGACGCCGGAGAAAATCATCGTTTCGCCCAACGGGGTCGATCTGTCGCTGTTCGGCGCGCCGCCCCCGCCCGATACGGCGCTCGCCGCCGAGCTTGACCTGGTCGGCGCCGAGACGATCGGCTTTATCGGCAGCTTCTATGATTATGAAGGGCTCGACGATCTGATCGCGGCGATGCCCGCGCTGGTCGCTCGGCGGCCTCAGGCGCGGTTGCTGCTGGTGGGCGGTGGGCCGATGGAGGAGGCGCTTCGGGCGCAGGCAGCGGCATCGGCGGCGGCGCACGCGATCCGCTTCGTCGGTCGAGTGCCGCACAGCGCGGTCGAGCGTTACTATGCGCTGATCGACGTGCTCGCCTATCCGCGCAAGAAGATGCGCCTCACCGATCTCGTCACCCCGTTGAAGCCGCTGGAGGCGATGGCGCAGCGGCGCCTCGTCGCCGCGTCCGACGTTGGCGGCCATCGGGAGCTGATTGCCGATGGCGTGACGGGCACGCTGTTTCCGCCCGACGATCCGGCGGCGATGGCGACGGCGCTCGCGGATCTGCTCGCTGATCGCGCCAATTGGCCGGGACGACGCGACGCTGGGCGCGATTTCGTTGAAAATGAGCGTAATTGGGCGGTAAATGTCGGGCGTTACGCGCCAATTTACCAAAAGCTAAGCGATCGGCGCGATAGGATGGGCGCATGGAAGGGTTTCTCCGCCGCCAACGCCTGAGTTTCGCGCTCGCCCCCGCCGCGGGCCTGGCGCTTGGCGTGCTGACGGCCGCGACGTTCCTGCTGCTGCCGCTCGATCGACTTGAAGGGCTGGTGCTCACAAGCGGTATCCCGGCGGTGATCGCCGCCGCCGAGCCTCCACTGGGCTTCACCGCCCGGCTCGCCATCGCCTTGTTCTCGGGCGTGTTCCTGGGCGGCGTCCTGTGGTTCGCGTTGTTCCTGGCGTTTGGCGGGCGCACGCTCGCCTTTGGTCCGGAGGACGAACTGGTCGATCCCACCATCCCGGTGCTGCGCCGCGCCGACGCCCATCCCGACGCTCCCCCGCGCGCGCCGTTGCTTGCAACGCGGGAGCTGGGCACGCCATTCCTCGAAGTCCGGGCCAAGGCCGCCGAGGTCGCGCAGCCGCCGGTCGAACGGCCGCTGCCCGCCGACCTCGATGTCCCGCTATCGGCTTATGATCCGGGCGCGTTCGCCAGCGTGCAGCCGTTCGGCCCGGGCGAGCGAATCGCGACGTTCGATCTTCCGGTCCCGACCCCGAGCGTGCCCGCGCTGGCGCGCGATCCCGCGCCGCGCGATACCGAAGCGACGATCAGCGCATTGCTGGAACGACTCGAACGCGGCGTGGTCGACCGCCAGCAGCGCGCCGACCGCTTCGACGCGACGCTCACCACGCTACGCAAGCTCGCCCCGCGCGGCTGAGCCGCTACCAGCTCCGCCAGATCGTGTAAGCGCTCGTCGCCGTTAGCAGCAGGCCGACGAGCGCCATCAGCGGCCGTGCCGGCACCCGCTTGGCGAGCACGCCCCCCAGCGGCGCGGCGAGCAGCCCGCCGATCAGCACCCCGATCGCCGCCAGCGTGAACGCGGCCGGCCCCATCGTCACCAGAAAGGTCGCCGAGACAGTCGCCGTCAGGAAGAATTCGGCGGTGTTGACGGTGCCGATCGTCCGCCGTGGGTCCGCGCCTTGCAGCAGTAGGTTGGAGGTCACCACCGGCCCCCAGCCGCCGCCACCCGCCGCATCGAGGAACCCGCCGACCAGACCCAGCGGCGCGATTACGCGTGGCGCGCGCGGCTCGGGCGTGCCTTGCCAGGCGCGGAACAGCAGATACAGCCCGATCGCCGCGAGATAGGCCATCACGAACGGCCGTGCGACCGAGGCGTCGATGCTCACCAGCAGACCCGCGCCCAGCACCCCGCCCAGGATTCCGGGCAGCACCAGCCGGCGCAGCAGCCGCCAGTCGACATTGCGGTGGGCGATATGGCTCGCGCCCGAGGCGGCGGTGGTGAACGCCTCCACCGCATGGATGCTGGCCGAAGCGGCGGCGGGAGACACACCAAGTAGGCTTACCATCAGGGTAGAGTTGATCAGCCCGAACGCCATGCCGAGCGCGCCATCCACCAGCTGCGCCAGAAACCCCACGGCGACGAACGGCAGCACCTGATCCCACGCAAACCCTGCCATCGCCGCATCCTGCCCGCGCCCGCCGCCACGTTAAGGCACGAAAGCTTGGGAGACGGCAAGCCATGCTTGGGCGCGGGCTGGCTTATGGAAGTCGCGCGCCCAATCGCCTAGATAAGCGGCCAGAGCGTTGAAAGGGGTAGTGCATGTTCCGGCGGCTGATCGCCTATCTCGACTCGATCAAGGCGCGCGATCCGGCGCCGCGATCGCGTTGGGAGATTTTATTGTATCCCGGCGTCCACGCGCTTGGCTGGCACCGGCTCGCGCATGCCCTGTTCCGTGCGCGGCTATTCTTCCTTGCCCGCGCGGTGAACCACCTCTCGCGCTTCCTGACGACGATCGACATCCACCCGGGCGCCACGATCGGGCGGAACTTCTTCATCGACCACGGCTTCACCGTGATCGGCGAAACCGCCGAAATCGGGGATAATGTGACGATCTATCAGTGCGTGACCTTGGGCGGCACCAGCCCCGACGACGGCGTGGCAGGCAAGCGCCACCCTACCTTGTCGGACGGGGTGATCATTGGTTCGGGCGCGCAGGTGCTCGGCCCGATCGTGGTCGGTCCCGGCGCGCGGGTCGGTGCCAATGTGGTGGTGACCAAGGACGTACCCGCTGGCGCGGTGATGGTCGGCATCCCCGCGCGGCCAACGATGATCGAGGGCGGCAAGAGCGAGAAGCGCTTCGTCCCCTATGGTACGCCGTGCAGCGACATGTTCGATCCCGAGACCCAGAAGGTGGAGCTGCTGCGCTGCGAGCTGGAGCAGCTGAAGGCGCAGGTCGCGCAATTGCTCGCCGATCAATCGGGCGGTGACGGTTCCAAGGCGCTCAGCGATCGCCATTGATGGGGAGCGTCACGCCCTTTCCGGTGCCGGCGCGCGGCGGCCAGATCGGCTTCGAGCGCGCCGAGCTGATGCGCATCCTCGATCTTTATGGCCGGATGGTCGCCGCCGGCCAGTGGCGCGATTACGCGATCGAGCTGGGACGCGAGGCGGCGGTGTTCGCCGCCTTCCGTCGCGCCGCCGAACGTCCCGAGTTTCGCATCGAAAAGCGCCCCGCCTTGCGCCAGCGCCAGGGGCAATGGGCGCTGATCGGCGAGGGCGGCGCGGTCCTGAAACGCGGGCATGAACTCGGCCCGGTCCTCGCCCCGGTCGAGCGGCGGCTGCTCAAGCTGGTGGCGGAGTAGGGAGCGATATCGGCGCTACGTTGAGCCGCTCTGTGTCAGGGTAGGGGACGGATTACCCGAGACGCGTTCGTTATCGACCCCGCCGCCCAACCTCCTCCCCTGATGGAGAGGAGGAGGAGGTCGCTCACGCCGGCACCACCACCTGCACCGGTGGCAGCCGCCGCTCGAGCCCGCCGAGCAGCGCCACCACCCGCGCGCGCATCGTGTGCCAGAACACCGAGAGCAGCAGCAGCGCGCTGCCAATCACCAGCGCGGTGAGCGCGGCGGAAAGCTCGATCGCGCCCGCCTGGCGGAACAAAGCCGTCATCGCGTAGAGCACATAGACCAGGCTCGACACCAGCAGCGCGCGCCGATCGACCGCGAGCGCGACGAAGGCGAACAGCAGGTATAGCCCCAGTACCAGCAGCGCCTGGCCCATGCCGATTTCCTGGCCGAACACGCCCAGCAGCTGGAACACCGGATGCGCGATCAGCGGTGCGGCGGCAAGGTGCAGCCAGAAGGCGACATCGGCGCGGCGCGTGCGGCGCTCGCGGTCCGACATATCCCACCACATCGCCAGCGCGAAGGTCGCGAGCCCGCCAGACAGCGCGACCGGGTAGAGCAGCCGCTCGGCGTTCGGCATCAGCCAGCCCGCCAGTCCGAGTGCCGCGCCCACGCAGGCGATGGTGCCCGCCGCGACCGTGATCGGCACGCGGAAGCGTCGCCAGTGCAGCCCGGCCGCACCCCCGGCGAGCAGGGCAATGCCCATGCCGACGAGCGCGGCGGTGCTCTGCGGCCAATCAGGCTCGATCCGGGCGATGACCCCGATCGGCACCGCCGCTACACCGCCGACGAAGGCGAGCAGCAGCAGGATGCTCGGCAGCGCCATGCGCCGGCGGCGGGTGAAGAACTCGGCCGCGCCCCAGCTCGCCGCCGCGACGCCCGCCCCACCGAGCCAGGGCGCCGCCTGCCAGCCGATCTGGGCGATCGCGCCGATCGCGAGCGCCAGCGCGACGCTCACGAAGATATCGTTGAAGCCGGTGAGCAGCCGGAACTGCTCTTCATCGACCGCGGGGGCGGCGCGCTGGGCCGCGATATAGTTGCGTAGCGCCGCGGCGGCGTCGGGGCTGATCACCCCCGCGCCTACCGCGGCTTCGATTTCGCCCTCGCTGTACATCGGCCTGCTCCCACTGTGTTGGGCAGGTATAGCACGACTGTGTTAGCGAAACAATACGCGGGGGTCAGAGGCCGTTTGGAAATGCGCTAGAGGCGCATTTCGCGGTTCCGGCCCGCACCCCCACCCGGCCACCCATAGAATACTACCGTTGGGTGGCCGGGTGGGGGTGCGGGCCGGAACCGCCGTGAAAAAGGCGCAGCGCGCCTTTTTCAAACGGACTCTCAGCCCCCCTGGAGGTGCTTCAGAATGATCATCGACTGCTCGGCACCCGAATTGGGGACGATCTCGCCCGTTCGGTCGGTGATCGCCGCCCAATTGGCGGCGACACCCTCCGGCGACAGGTCATCGCCGGTCAGCAGCTTGCCCTGGGTGAGGGTGACGTAGGACGCCTGGAACACCCCCGCGCCCGCGCCGACGATCGCATTGGCGGGCGCATCCTCGCTCACCAGATAGAGCGCGGCCGGCACCACCTTTTCGGGGGCGAAGGCGGCGAAAGCCTCGGCGGGGAACAGGTCCTCGGTCATCCGCGTGCCCGCGACCGGAGCGATCGTGTTGACGCGGACATTATACTTCGCGCCCTCCAGATAAAGCGTCTTGGTGAGTCCCGCGAGGCCGAGCTTGGCGGCGCCGTAATTGGCCTGGCCGAAATTGCCGAACAGCCCGGTCGAGCTCGCGGTCATCAGGATGCGGCCATAGGCCTGGTCGCGCATCGTATCCCACACCGCCTTGGTGCAATTGGCCGAGCCGTTGAGATGCACGTCGATCACGAAGCGGAAATCGGCGGGCTCCATCTTGGTGAAGCTCTTGTCGCGCAGCACGCCCGCATTGTTGATCAGGATATGGACGCCGCCCCAGCGCTCCTTGGCCTTGGCGACCATCTCGACCATCTGGTCATAGTCGGTCACCGAGCCACCGTTCGACATCGCCTCGCCGCCGAGCGCCTCGATTTCCTCGACCACTTTCAACGCGGCGTCCGAATGGCCGGTGCCGTCGCGCGCGCCGCCGAGGTCGTTGACCACCACCTTCGCGCCGCGCCGGGCAAGTTCGAGCGCATAAGCGCGCCCGAGCCCGCCGCCGGCGCCGGTGACGATGGCGACGCGGTTGTCGAAACGAATGGTCATGGCGATCCTCCAAGAATTGGCTGGCGCCGTTCCTAGAGGATCATCACGGGAGAGCAAGGGGAGGGGCGGCGCGGGGTCCAACGCGGCTCATGCCCTGCCCAGGCCACGCGCTATCGCCGTTTGCGGCGGCGCTCGCCGGTCGCGGCGCTGCCGGGTTCGCGGCACTTGTCATATTGGCCCTTCTTGCACACCGGATAGCTGTCGAGCGGGGCAGGGGCGGGGAAGGCCTGCGCCGGCGGCGGTGCCGGCACGAACTGAATCTGTGCGCCCGGTTGCGGCGTTCCCTGCAAGGCCGGCTGGGACGGCGCGAGGCCGCCCCCGAGCTGCGCGGCGGCGTTGTTGCCCTGCGCGGCACGGGCGCGGCGCGCGCGCGGACCGTTCGAGGGCGCGCTGGAAGTGGACAAAGTGGTCGGTTCGGTCGTCTGGCTCGACTGGCCGGTCTGGTCAGCCTGACCCGCGCCCATCTGCCCTTGTTGCTCGGGCGGCGGGGTCTGCTGGCCGGCGGTCTGGGCCAGCGCGGGGGTGGCGATCAGCGCGATCGCGGCGGCGATGATCTTCATGGGGCAAGCCTCCTATAGCCCACGCGCCCCAGCGGCGCGCTCGCGCGCAACAACGCCCGCGCGCTGCGCCGGGTCCGTCGCCCTGGCCTCAGGTCCCCGCGTCCAGCGCATAGCCCGCCGAGCGGACGGTGCGGATGATGTCGGGGCGGTCGCCCACGTTGATCGCCTTGCGCAGGCGGCGAATATGCACGTCGACGGTGCGGCTCTCGATGTCGCTATCGTGCCCCCACACCGCGTCGAGCAGGCGCTCGCGGCTGAACACCCAGCCCGGATGTTCCAGGAAGTGCTTGAGAAGGCGGAACTCCGTGGGGCCGAGGGGGATCACCTCGCCACCCCGGCGCACCTTATGGCCGACCGTGTCCATCTCGATATCGGCATAAGTGAGCTGCTCGCCGGCGAGCGCGGGGCGTACGCGCCGCAGAACCGCGCCGACCCGCGCAACCAGCTCGCGCGGGGAGAAAGGCTTGGTGACGTAATCGTCCGCCCCGGTCTCGAGACCGCGCACCCGGTCTTCCTCTTCGCCCCGCGCGGTGAGCATGATGATCGGGACATTGGCCGTCTCGGGCATTCGCCGCAGCCGACGGCAGACTTCGATGCCCGACAGCCCTTCCACCATCCAGTCGAGCAAAACGATGTCGGGGGTCGCTTCCTTCGCTAGCAGCAGCGCCTCCTCGCCATCGGGGGTCTGCTTTACGTCGAAATCCTCGCGCTTGAAGTGCCAGACGAGCAGTTCGGCAAGCGAGGCATCGTCCTCCACCAGTAACATTTTCGCGCGTGCCATCCTAGCCTCCCGTCAGACGATCGGTGCGGTGCCGCGCTCGCGCTCGCCCATGTGGACGCCGGTCGCGGCGTAATAAACCATTTCGGCCACGTTGGTGGCATGGTCGCCAACGCGTTCCAGATTCTTGGCGACGAACAGCAGATGCGCGACCTGGCCGATGCTGGCCGGGTTTTCCATCATGTAGGTGACGAGCACCCGGAACAGGCTGTTGTAGAAATCGTCGAGCGCCCGGTCGCTTTCGCTCACCCGAATCGCCGCGTCGGGATCGCGCGCCGCGAAGGCGTCGAGCACGTCATGCACCATCTGGCTCGCCATGTGCGCCATCGCCGGGAGCACCGACAAAGGCTCGATATCGCCATGATCCTCGATCGCGGCGACCCGACGGGCGATGTTCTTGGCATAATCGCCGATCCGCTCGACCACGCTCGCGATCTTAAGCGCGGCGACCACCTCGCGCAGATCGTCGGCGAGCGGGGCGCGCAGCGCGATGATCTGCACCGCCAGCCGTTCGACTTCCTGCTCGAACGCGTCGATCCGCTTGTCGCCAGCGACGATCGCGGCCGCGCCCTCCAGATCGTGGCGCTGCAGCGCCTGCATCGAGCCGATAATGGCCTGTTCGGCGAGGCCCCCCATCTGCGCGATCAGGCCGCGCAGCCGGGTGATGTCGTCGTCGAACGCCTTGACGGTATGCTCCACCGAAACTCCCCTCAGCCGTAGCGGCCGGTGATATAGTCCTTGGTCCGTTCCTGGCGCGGGTTGGTGAAGATGTCGCTGGTCGCGCCATATTCGATCAACTGCCCCAGGTGAAAAAACGCGGTGCGCTGCGAAACGCGCGCCGCCTGCTGCATGTTGTGCGTGACGATCACGACCGCATAGCGGCCCTTGAACTCATGGATCAGTTCTTCGATCTTCGCGGTCGCGATCGGATCGAGCGCCGAGCAGGGCTCGTCCATCAGGATGACTTCGGGGTCGACCGCGATCGCGCGGGCGATGCACAACCGCTGCTGCTGGCCGCCGGAAAGGGTGGTACCGCTGTCCGAGAGCCGGTCCTTTACCTCGTCCCAAAGCCCGGCGCGGCGCAGCGATTGCTCGACGATCGCGTCCATTTGCCCGCGCCCGGCGGCGAGGCCGTGGATGCGCGGGCCATAGGCCACGTTCTCATAGATACTCTTGGGGAAGGGGTTGGGCTTCTGGAACACCATGCCGACACGCGCGCGCAACTGCACCACGTCCATTTCGGGCGCGTAGATATTCTCGCCGTCGAGCTGGATGTCGCCTGCCACCCGCGCGCTGGGAATGGTGTCGTTCATCCGGTTGAGCGTGCGCAGGAAGGTCGATTTGCCGCAGCCCGAAGGCCCGATCAGCGCGGTGACATGATCGAGCTCGACGTCGATCGAGACGTCGTTGATCGCTTGCTTGTCGCCATAATGGACGTTGACGTAGCGCGCCGTCATCTTCGCGCGGCGGGGGGAGGGGGTCATCACCAGCGGGTCTCGAACTTGTTGCGCAGATAAACGGCGACGCTGTTCATCGCGAGGAGGAAAACCAGGAGCACGATGATCGCCGCGCTCGTCTTCTCGATGAAGGCGCGGTCGATCTCATCGGACCAGAGGAAAATCTGCACGGGCAGCACCGTGGCGGGATCGGTGAGCTTGTCGGGTGGGGTGGCGATGAAGGCGCGCATCCCGATCATCAGCAGCGGCGCGGTCTCGCCGAGGGCGCGGGCCATGCCGATGATCGTGCCGGTGAGGATGCCGGGCAGCGCGAGCGGCAAGACATGGTGGAACACCACCTGGATCGGGCTCGCGCCGACGCCCAGCGCCGCATCCCGGATCGAGGGCGGCACGCCGCGGATCGCGTTGCGGCCGGCGATCACGATCACCGGCATCGTCATCAGGGCGAGCGTCATCCCGCCGACGATCGAGGCTGAGCGCGGCAGATCGAACAGGTTGAGGAACACCGCCAGCCCCAACAGCCCGAAGATGATCGAGGGCACCGCCGCCAGATTGTTGATCGACACCTCGATGAAGTCGGTCAGCGCGTTGCGGGGGGCGTATTCCTCCAGATACAAGGCGGCGAGCACGCCCACCGGGAAGGCGAGCAGCAGCGTTACCGCCATCGTGAAGAGCGAGCCCTTCAGCGCACCCCAGATGCCGGCCTGCACCGGATCGGTCGAATCCGAGCCGAACAGGAAGGGCAGGCTCACCCCTGTCTCGACCCGGCCTCTGGCGCGGAGTCGGTCGATCAGCGCGCGGTCCGCGGGGGCGCCGCGGCCCTTCGCGGCCTGGTCAAAGGCGGCGGCGGCGGGAATCGCGATCATCACCCGGCGCGAAAGCAGGCCCGGATCGCGCTTCAGCGCGTCGCGCAGCACGGTCCAGCCGCTGTCGGCGATCATCGCCGCGCCGCGCTCGCCATAGGCCTCGGTGGCCGCGCGTGTGGCAAGCTCGGGCAGTCCCGCGCCCGCCAAAGCCAGTTCCGCGCCCGGTCCGCGCAGCCTCGCGCCATCGAGGGGCAACGCCGCGCGCGCAAAATCCACTGGAATGACGAGTCGCGTTTGCACGAAGCCCTGCGCGCCGTTCATCACCATGTTGGCGAGCAGGAACGCCAGAAACCCGGCCGAGGCGACCACCGCGAACAGCCCGAGCAGGCGGAAGCGCCGCTCGGCGGCGTAGCGCCGCTTCACCCGTCGGGCCATCGCCGGCGCGCGCCAATCGGTGCGGGGGGCGGGGCTATTCATAGGCTTCCCGGTAGCGCTTCACGACCGTGAGCGCGACGATGTTGAGCAGCAGGGTGATCACGAACAGCGTGAGGCCCAGCGCGAAGGCGGCGAGCGTCTTGGGGCTGTCGAATTCGGCCTCGCCGGTCAGCAGGTCGACGATCTGCTTGGTGACGGTGGTCGCGCTCTGGAACGGGTTGAGGCTGATCGTCGCCGCGCCCGAGGCGGCCATCACCACGATCATCGTTTCGCCGATCGCCCGGCTCACCGCGAGCAGCACCCCGCCGACCACGCCGGGCAACGCGGCGGGGATCAGCACCCGGCTGATCGTTTCCGAAACCGTCGCGCCCATCGCCAGCGATCCGTCGCGCATGGATTGCGGGACCGCGGCGATCGAATCATCGGCCATCGAGGAGACGAAGGGAATGATCATCACCCCCATCACCACGCCGGCCGCGAGCGCGCTTTCCGAACTGGCGAAGCGAAAGCCGAGCGCGACCGCCAGATCGCGCACCGCCGGCGCCACGGTCAAGGCGGCGAAATAACCATAGACCACGGTCGGCACGCCGGCGAGGATCTCCAGGATCGGCTTCATCCAGCGTCGCACCGCCGGCTCCGCATATTGCGAGAGATAGACGGCGCTCATCAGCCCCAGCGGGATCGCGACCACCATCGCGATCACCGCGCCGATGAAGAAGGTGCCCCAGAACAGCGGCACCGCCCCCAGCGCCGCGCCGGGATGGGCGGGATCGATCACCTGCGGCGCCCAGTGGGTGCCGAACAGGAAGTCGGTCGCTGGCACCATCTGGAAGAAGCGCGCCGATTCGAACAGCAGCGAGCCGACGATGCCGAGCGTCGTCAGCACCGCGATCAGCGAGGCGGCGAGCAGGATCGCCATCACCACCCGCTCGATCCGGGTGCGCGCGCTGAAGTCTGGCTTCACCCGCAGATAAGCGAAGGCGCCGGTCGCGAGCGTCAGCAGCAGCGCGAGCGCGGTCGCCATCCAGTCATAGCGCGCCTGCACCGCGGCATAAGCGGGGGCGAGCCGCAGCGCGAGCGGGTTCGCCCCGGCGATCGCCTGACCCTGGGCGATGGCGCGTGCCTGGCCGAGCACCGCGCCGCGTTCGAACCCCGGCGGCGGCAGATCATGCGCGAGCGGCGAGGCGATCACCATGTCGGTCACCAGCCCGGGCGTCACGCTCGACCAGACGATCAGGAACAGCAGGGCCGGCAGCAGCGTCCACAGCGCCACATAGGTCGCGTGATGCGACGGCAGCGAGCTGAAGCGCCGGCTCGATCCCCGCCGGAACGCGACCGCGCGCACGCGCGCGGTGAGCGCGCCGATCAGCGCGAGGCCGGTCACCAGGAACAGAAGGGCGAAAGTCGACAAGGGCAATCCGTATCAGCAAATAAGCGGCGGGAGAGCAGGCCGCCGCCCGCTCTCCCGCGTCCTTCTTCAAGGCGGTTCAGTTCAGAGTCGAGCCATCGAGCGTGGTGCCATCCTCGATGATCTTCTTCGACGCCGCGCGCGCCGCGGCCGACCCCGCGATCAGGCCACGGCGCGTGAGCGGCCCGTTCGGATTCCACAGCGTCGCGTAAAGCTCGACGAATTTGCGCAGCCCCGGCACCGCGTCGAGATGCGCCTTCTTCACATAGATGAACAAGGGGCGCGATCCCGGATAATGGCCGTTGGCGATGGTTTCGTATGTGGGGGAGACCCCGCCCACCGGCACCCCGACCAAGGTGGTGGGGTTCTGTTCGAGATAGCTATAGCCGAACACCCCCACCGCATCGGGGTTGGACTTCAGCTTCTGCACGATCAGATTGTCATTCTCGCCGGCATCGACCCAGGGGCCGTCGCTGCGGATTTCGTGGCACAGCTTCTTGAACTTGTCCGGCTCCTTTTCGCGCATCTTGAGCGAATCGGGGAAGATCGCCAGGCAGCCGCGCTCCATCAGGATTTCGGCGAAGGCATCGCGCGTACCGCTGGTCGAAGGCGGGCCATAGACCTGGATGGGAATCGCCGGCAGCGCCGGGTTCACTTCGTTCCACGACTTGGCGGTATTCGTCTTGCCCATCGGGTTGGCGGCGAGCGCCAGATAGATGTCGGACGGGTTCAGTCGCAGCTTGGGGCCGTTGGTCGATTCGGCGAGCGAGATGCCGTCGAGGCCGATCTGCACCTCGATCACCCGATCGACGCCATTGTCGGTGCAGTTTTTATACTCGCTCGCAGTCAGCCGGCGCGAAGCGTCGAGAATGTCGGGATGCGCCGCGCCCACGCCCGCGCAGAACAGCTTGGCGCCCGCGCCCGTGCCGCCCTGTTCGACCACCGGCGCCTTGAAAGCGGTGTTCTGGGTGCGGAACTGTTCGGCGACCAGAGTGGAAAAGGGATAGACGGTGGATGAGCCGACGATGCGAATCTGATCGCGCGACCCCGCGCCGCCGCTCGCCGCCTGATCGTTGCACCCCGCCAGCACCGCCAGCCCCAGGGTGATGAACCCGAGCTTCAGCCGCATGACCGTTCTCCCATCCGGAACCCCGCTCGCGGCGCTATCACCCCGAAGCACGCGCCTTTGTGACGTTTATGTTTCCTTTTGATGACGTGGCTTCCGGGGTGGAGAGATTGGCGATCGGCGGCAGCGCGATGCTTGCCGTGGTGCCCTTGCCGACGACGCTGTGCAGATCGAGCCGCCCGCGGTGGCGCTCGACGATGTGCTTGACTATCGACAGGCCGAGCCCGGTGCCGCCCAGGCCCCGGCTGCGCCCGGCGCCGACGCGGTAGAAACGCTCGGTCAGCCGCGGCAGATGTTCGGGCGGGATGCCTTCGCCTTCGTCCGCCACCGTGATCCGCACCATGCCGGTGGTATCGCGCCACAGCCGGGTGACGACCGGGGTGCCGGCGCGGCCATATTTCATCGCGTTGCCCACCAGATTGTGGAGCAACTGGCTCAGCTGCGCGCGATCCCCCGCGACCGGGGGCACGCCCGCGTCGATCTCGCCGATCAGATTTTCGGTGCGCGGGTCGCGCCCATCGGCGAGTTCGGCGTGAACCTCCTCGACCAGCAGCGCGAGATCGACCGGGGTGGCGGGCAGGCGGTATTTGTCCGCTTCGATCCGCGACAGCGAGATCAGATCCTCGACCAGCCGCTGCATCCGCCGCGCCTCGCCCAGCAGCACGTTCAGGAAGCGCGCGCGCACCTGCGGATCGGCGCCCGCCTTGTCATCCGACAGCGTCTCGACGAACCCCAGGATCGAGGCGAGCGGGGTGCGCAGCTCGTGGCTCGCATTGGCGACGAAATCGACGCGCATCCGCTCGGCCGCGTCGCGCGCGGTCTGGTCGATCAGATGCACCACCCGCCGCCCGTCGCTGAGCGCGGTGAGCCGCATCTCCCAGCGCTGGTCGATCGTGCCGAGCCCGACCAGGCTGACCGGATCGGGGGCGCCGCGTTCGGGGAGCGCCGCCGCGGTCAGCGCCTCGGCGGCGGCGGGGTGGCGGATGGCGAGCCGCGCGTCCTGACCGATGATGTGCCCGCCGAGCAGCGCGCGCGCGCCGCTGTTCGCCTGCGCGACACGGCCTTCCTCGATCAGCAGGATCGGCTCGCCGATCGCCTCGAGCAGCTCGCGGACATCGGGTGGTGGCGCGAGCGGTTCGGGGGCGGGGGCCGGGGGAGGTGCGTCCGATTCGCCGGTGCCCGCCGCGGTCAGCACCGCGGCGACGGTGCCGACGAGCATCACCGTCACCCCTTCCACACCGCCGCCGAACATCGTGCCGGCGACGATCGCGACCACCGCCACGCCGAGCGCGACCAGGGTGCGAAGGGTGAAGGGATGCGGCATGGGCGAACAGTCTAGCCTAAATCGGGACGGTGCAAGCCTCGCCCGTGGCTTGCGAAGGTTTCACGATTGTGAAAGGGCTTGTCGCCGACAAGGGTGGGCGATGCAGGACGACGAACAGCCGGGCAAGACCACGCGGCGCGCGCTGATGCTGGGCGCGGTGAGCGCGTCCGCCATCGTCTCGATCCGCCCCGCGCTCGCGCAGACCGCCGCCTCGGTGCTCACCTGCGAGATTCCGGTGCCCGATCCGGCACGCGCCGGCCAGTATATCGCCGCCGATGGCCAGCTGGTGCCGGCGGGCACCGCGGGCGCCTTTCCCGGCGCGGGCACGCCGTTCAAGGGCGAGGATGTGAAGAAGGCGCTCGCCGGCCAAGCCAATCTGCCGGGCACCGATTACGAGCGCAGCCAGGCCTATCTGCAATATATCCGCCGCCTGCAGCAGGGGACGAGCGGCTTCACCTGCTTCGCCTCGCTGCAGATGCCGCGCGGCTGATGTACCGCGCGGCGGCGCCCGCGGCGCTGCGGACGGTGGCGCTCGACGGGTTGGCGCTCGTCTATCACCGCGCCTCGGGCATCACCCATCTGCTGAGCGCCCCCGCGCCCGAAATCCTGGAGACGCTCGCCGAGCCGATGGACCTGGCGACGCTCCACGCGCGGCTGGGCGAACGGTTCGAGCTGGCGGGCGGGGTGGAGGCGCTTGAGGCGCGGCTCGCCGAGCTGGTCGCGGCGGGGCTGGTCGAGGTGATCGCCGGGTGAGGCACGCGGTCACGCTGCGCGTCGGGCCGGTGCGGTTCCGGGTCGGCGCCGATTGGGCCGCGCCGATCGCGACGCTGCGGGGGCTCTATCGCGATTACCCCGCGCCCGAGGACGGTTTCGCCGATTACAGCGTGCGGCTGGCGGCGCCGCGCCCGTGGCGGCGCTGGTTGCGCCCGGCGGTGACGATCGGCGGCGACTATTGGCTCGCCGATGCCGCGCCGCTGCCGCTCGCCCAGGCGCTGCTGGCGGCGGAGATGGGGATGAACCTGCAGCTCGCGCTCGGCGAGCGGCGCTATCTGCTGCTCCACGCCGGCGTCGTCGAGCGCGACGGGCGCGCGCTGATCCTGACGGGCGAGTCGGGCGCGGGCAAATCGACGCTCGCCGCTTTGCTGTCGCTGGGCGGCTGGCGGCTGCTGGGGGACGAGTTCGCGCTGCTGGGCCTGGACGACGGGCTGCTCTGGCCCTTCCCGCGCCCGGTGAGCCTGAAGAACGCGGCGATCGACCTGCTCGCCGCCGAGGTTCCGGCCGCGCGCTGGGGGCCGCTGCTGACCGGCACCCCCAAGGGCACGATCCGCCACTTGCTGCCCGACGCGGCGGCGCTCGCGGCGATGGACGTACCCGCGCGCCCGGCGGCGATCCTGTTCCCGCGCTTCGGCGCCGCCGCCGCCCGCCGCCCGGTGCCGGCGAGCGAGGCGTTCGTGCGGCTGACGCAAGCCTCGACCAACTATGTCGCGCTCGGCGAGCGCGGCTTCGCGGCGCTGACCGGGTTGGTGCAAGGCGTGCCGGCGATCGCGATCGACTATCCCGACACCGCGACCGCGATCGCCCAGGTGACGGCGCTGGCGGAAGCGCTGCCGTTGAACCAAGCCACCGTCCCCGGCGAAGGCCGGGGTCCAGCATCCCGGCCCGCGCCCGCCGGTAGCGCGATGACGAAACCGCCCGCGACTGGGCCCCGGCCTTCGCCGGGGAAGAGTGGGGGTGGGGCAATCGCTCCCGACGCCCGCCTGCTCGTCCAGGCCCTGCGCGACCCCGGCGGCACCGCCACCCTCACCGGCGCCGACTGGACCGCGCTGCTCGCCACCGCCCGCGCCGAGCAGCTGATCGGCACGCTCGCTCACCGCCTCCATGGCCTCGATCTGCCGCCGCGCGTCGCGACCCTGCTCGCCGCCGCGCGTGCCTCGGGCGAGGAGCAGCGCCGCGCCGCGCTGTGGGAGGCGGAGATGGCGCGCCGCGCGCTCGCCCCGCTTGGGGTGCCGGTGGTGCTGTTGAAGGGCACCGCGTTCGTCGCCGCCGGGCTCGCCGCCGGGGTGGGGCGCTCGATCGGCGATCTCGACATCCTCGTGCCCCGCGCCGCGCTCGACCGGGTGGAAGCGGCTTTGCTCGGCGCGGGGTGGGAATGGGTGAAGCCCGATCCCTATGACGATGCCTATTACCGCACCCACATGCACGAGCTGCCGCCGCTGATCCACCAGACCCGCGACCGGATGATCGACGTTCACCACACCATCCTGCCGCTCACCGCGCGGCCGACCCCCGATGCCGACGCCCTGATCGCCGACAGCGTGCCGCTCGCCAACGGGCTCCGCGTGCTCGCCCCCAACGACATGATCTGCCACGCCGCCGCGCATCTGCTCGCCGATGGCGACCTGGCGGGCGGCCTGCGCAACCTGTGGGACATCCACTGCCTGCTCGCCGAGTTCGGCGGCGACGGGCTCGCCGAGCGCGCCGCGCATCATCAGCTGAGCCTGCCGGTCGCGCGCGCGCTGCGGCTGGCGCGCGCGCTGTTCGGCGAAGAACAGGGCGGTGGCTCGCTGTTCAGCGCACGCCTCACCGCGCGCGATGGCTGGGGACGGCCGACCCGCCCGCTGCTGCGCTTGGGCTTCTATATCCGCTCGCACCTGCTGCGGATGCCACCGCTGATGCTCGCCCGGCACCTGCTGGTGAAGGCGCGGCGCTAGAACAAGCCCTGGGAGCCATTGCGCCCGCCGCCCGGGGCGCTACGCTCCGTCCAAGGGAGAGACCTATGCGCCACATCGCCATCATCGGCTCGGGGCCGGCCGGCTATTACACCGCCGAGGCCTGCCAGAAGCAGTTTGGCGAGGGCGTGCGGGTGGACGTGATCGATCAGCTTCCGGTACCCTATGGGCTGATCCGCTCGGGCGTCGCCCCCGATCACCAATCGATCAAGGGCGTCGCCCGCCGCTATGAGGCGGTGGCGCTGAGCGACACGGTGCGCTTCGTCGGCAATGTCCGGCTGGGGCGCGACGTGAGCCTGGCTGAACTCCTCACGCTCTACGACGCGGTGGTGCTGGCGACCGGGGCGCCGGCCGACCGCGCGCTCGGCGTGCCCGGTGACGATCTGCCGGGGGTGTTCGGCTCGGCGGCGTTCGTCGGCTGGTATAATGGCCATCCCGATTTCGAAGCGCTCGATCCACCGCTCGCCGGGGGCGAGGTGGTGGTGATCGGCATGGGCAATGTCGCGCTCGACGTGTCCCGCATCCTCGCCAAGACGCCGGAGGAGCTGGCGGGGTCCGACATCGCCAGCCATGCGCTCGCCGCGCTTGAACGTGCCGGCACGCGTCGCATCACGATCCTCGGGCGGCGCGGGCCGCACCAGATCGCGATGACGCCCAAGGAACTCGCCGAGCTGGGCGAACTCGCCCGCGCGGTGCCCCGCGTCGATCCCGCCGATCTGCCGCCGTGCGAGGCCGACGCCGCGCTCGAACCCGGGCAGCGCAAATCGGTCGCGCTGCTGCGCGGCTTCGCCGAGGGGCGCGCGGCCAAGCCGATCGAGATCGCCTTCGATTTCTTCGCCGCCCCGCGCGCGATCGAGGGCGCGGGCCGGGTCGAGCGGGTGATCGTGGAGCGTACCCGGCTGGAGGGCGCGGCGGTGGTCGGCACCGGCGAGACCTATGCCATCCCCGCGAGCCTGGTGGTCGCCGCGATCGGCTATCGCACCCCGGCGATCGAGGGCGTGCCCTATGACGCGCGCGCCGGGCGCTTCGCCAATCACGACGGGCGGGTGGCGCCGGGTCTCTACGCGGTCGGCTGGGCGCGGCGCGGGCCGACGGGGACGATCGGCACCAACCGTCCCGATGGTTTCCTGATCGCCGATCACATCGCCGCCGATGTGGCCGACGACAGCGGCAAGCCGGGCCGCCCCGGGCTCGACGCGCTGCTTTCGGCGCGCGGCGTGGACGTGGTGACGTTCCGCGACTGGAAGCGGATCGAGGCCGCCGAAATCGCCCGCGCCCGCGCCGGCGCCCCGCGCGAGAAGTTCACCAGCATCGCCGCTTTGCTCGCCGCGCTGGCCGACTGATTGTCGCTTGCACGGGCGCGCGGTGCTGGCTATAGGCCCGCCTCCAAGCTCAAGCCGGACCGCTTCCCGAAGCGCAACGTGGTCCGGACTCCGTCGGGGAGTAGCTCAGCCTGGTAGAGCACTGTCTTCGGGAGGCAGGGGCCGGAGGTTCGAATCCTCTCTCCCCGACCATTTTTTCAACGACCTAGCCGCGAAACGCACAGGGGCTAGCGCTCCATATCGAACCTCGGTCACTCGCTCGGCGGGGCACCGTGGTCGCGGCACCGGTCGCGGTCCATGAGCAAGGCGCGGGCAGCCCAGAACAACCCGCGAGCCCGCGCGCCTACCGCTCGCGCGGGCGCTCCAGCGCGGAGAGGACGCCGCGCAGCGTGCGCACTTCCTGGCTCGACCAGCCGGGCTTGGTGAGCAACGTGCGCAGCGTCCGCTTAGTCGTCGCGACCCGGTCGGGCGGGTAATAGAAGCCGGCGCGCTCCAGCATCGTGTCGAGCTGGCCGATCATCCCTTCCAGCTCCTCATGCGGGGCAGGCGGGGCGAGGTCGGTCTCGGTCGGGATGGCAAGGCTTGCCCCCTTCGACCATTCATAGGCGACCAAAATCACCGCCTGCGCCAGGTTGAGCGAGCCGAATTCGGGGTTGATCGGCGCGGTGATGATCGTGCGGGCGAGCGCGACGTCGTCGGTCTCAAGCCCCGATCGCTCGGCGCCGAACAGCACCGCCGCCCGGCCCGGCGCGCCCCACATCTCGCGCGCCGCCGCTTCTGGCGTCAGCACCGGCTTGGTCACGCCGCGCTTGCGCACCGTCGTCGCATAGACATGCGCGCAATCGGCGACCGCCTCGGCGACCGTGTCGAACACCCGCGCGCGTTCGAGCACCACGTCCGCGCCCGAGGCGGCGGGGCCGGCGGCGGGGTTGGGCCAGCCGTCGCGCGGCGCGACGAGCCGCAGATCGGTGAGCGCGAAGTTGAGCATCGCGCGCGCCGCCTTGCCGATATTCTCGCCCAGCTGCGGGCGGACGAGCACGATCGCGGGCGGGGGCGCGGGCGGCGTCATGCCGGGATTTGCTGGCTGATGCAGTGGAAGCTGCCGCCGCCGGTCAGGATATGGTCGGCGCGCAGGCCCACCACCTTGCGGTCCGGGAACAGCGCCTGGAACGCCGCCACCGCCGCCGCGTCGTTCGGCGCGCCATATTGCGGCACCACTACCGCCGCGTTGCCGATATAGAAGTTCATATAGCTCGCTGGCACGATCTCCTCATCGTGCAGGATGCGTCCGGGCGAGGGGACGCGGACGACCTCGAGCGTCGGGTCGGCACGGCGCGCGGCCTCGGCGGCGGCCTGATAGACGCGCCAGTTCGGGTCGTTATCGGTCCCCTCGGGAATGGCGAGCCGGCCGGGGGCGACGAAGCGCGCCAGATTGTCGACATGGCCATCGGTATGATCGTTGAGCAGCCCGTCGCCCAGCCAGATCACCTGGGTGAAGCCCAGATCCTCGTACAGCCGCGCCTCGATCGCGGTGCGGCCGGCGCCTGGATTGCGATTGGGGTTGAGCAGGCACTGCTCGGTGGTGACGACCCGGCCGGTGCCGTCGCCATCAATCGCGCCGCCTTCCAAAATCCAGTCGGCGGGCAGCGCCTCGATCCCGGCATCCATCGCCAGCCGCGCGCCGATATCGTCGTCGCCGGGCAGATCATATTTGCCGCCCCAGCCGTTGAAGCCGAAGCGCCGCGCCTCGCGCCGGCTGAGCAGGATCGGCCCGGTATCGCGCAGCCAGATATCGCCAAAGGGCTGTTGCACGATCTTGGCGAACGGGCAGGCGGCGCGCGCGGCGGCGACGGCCTCGGCATCGGCGGCGACGAGCAGCACGCGCTCGCCGCGCCCCTCGGCATCGACCGCGGCGGCGAAGGCCGCGACTTCGGCGCGGGCGGGGGCGAGATCGTCCTCCCACAATTCGGGATGGCTCGGAAAGCCGATCCACACGGCTTCGTGAGCGCTCCATTCGGCAGGTGGCACGCGCGGTTCCATCGTCACTCCCAAGAAAGGCCGGCGTCCCGCGCTTAAAGCGAATGGCGCACCTGCTCAACCGGCGAGCGCACCGCGACCCAACGCATCCTTAACCATTCGCGCCTAGCCCGTGGGGCACCAACATCATCATCAGAAGCGGGGCGGGCGATGGACGGCAGTTTCAGGGTTGGAGCCCATAGCGGCAGCACCGCCGCCGCCAACAACAGCGAATTGTCCACGCTGCGCGGCATCGGCATCGTCAGCGAGGTGGCGGGCGCGGCCAGCCAGATCCTGCTCGACGCGCGCGCGATGGACGCGCTTGCCGCGTCCGCCGATCCGCTCGTCGCTCAGGCCGGCCAGGCCGGCAGCCAGGTGAAGATGCGCATGGCCGGGCTGTGGCTGATCGCCAATGTCCGCACGCTGCGCCTGGCCGAGGGGCACGGCGACCGCGTCTTCGCCGCGATCGACTTTCTGGGCGAGGGCGAGGAGGACAAGGTGACCGGCCGGATCACCCGCTTCCGGCGGGGCGTGACGCGCTATCCGGTGCCCGGCACGCCGGTTTTCCCGATCTCCAGCGCCGATGCGCGCCAGATCTATTCGGCGGCCGATCGCCCGCATATCGACATCGGCACCGTCTATCCCACGAAGGACACGCGCGCGGCGCTTTATGTCGACGCACTGCTCGGCAAGCATTTCGCGCTGCTGGGATCGACCGGCACCGGCAAATCGACCTCGGCCGCGCTGCTCCTTCACCGCATCTGCGAGATGGCGCCCCAGGGCCATATCGTGATGATCGACCCGCACGGCGAATACAGCGCGGCGTTCCGCGGCACGGGCGCGCTCTACGACGCCAGCAATCTGCAGATGCCCTATTGGCTGATGAATTTCGAGGAGCATTGCGAGGTGCTGCTCACCGCCACCGGGCATGATCGGCACATCGACGCCGACATTCTGGCGAAATGCCTCCACGCCGCGCGCGCCAAGAGCCGGATGGGGCAGGAGATGCAGCGCATCACCGTCGATGCGCCGGTGCCCTATCTGCTGAGCGATCTCGCCGCGATCCTGAGTGCGGAAATGGGCAAGCTCGATCGCGCCGGCGATGTCGCGCCCTATCTGCGGCTCAAGACCAAGCTGGAGGAGTTGAAGGCCGATCCGCGCTATGCCTTCATGTTTTCCGGGATGCTCGTCGCCGACACGATGGCGGCGTTCATCGAGCGCGTGTTCCGCCTGCCGGGCCAGGGCAAGCCAATCTCGATCATCGACGTGTCCGGCGTGCCGAGCGAGATCACGTCGGTGGTGGTCGCGGTGCTGGCGCGGATGGTGTTCGATTTCGCGATCTGGTCGCGCGGCGAGCCGCAGCGCCCGATCCTGCTGGTGTGCGAGGAAGCCCATCGCTACATCCCGAGCGGCGCGGCGGCGGAGGAGCATTCGGTCGGCCGCATCCTGTCGCGCATCGCCAAGGAAGGCCGCAAATACGGCGTCTCGCTGGGGCTGATCACCCAGCGCCCGTCGGATCTGGCCGAGGGCGTGCTGTCGCAGTGCGGCACGATCATCTCGATGCGCCTGAACAACGATCGCGACCAGGCGTTCGTCCGGGCGGCGATGCCCGAGGGCGCGCGTGGTTTCCTCGATTCGATCCCCGCCTTGCGCAACCGCGAGTGCATCATCTGCGGCGAGGGCGTCGCGGTGCCGATCCGCGTCGCGTTCGACGATCTGGAGGAAGCGAAGCGTCCGGCCTCCGAAGACCCGGTGTTCACCGATCTGTGGCGCGAAGTGGGCGGCGAGGACGCGATCATCGCCCGCACCCTGAAGCGCTGGCGCGACCAGCGCCGCGAGCGGGGGTGACCCCCGCTTATTCCCGCGCGGCCTTGCCGTCCTTCTTGGCATCGTCGCTCAACAGGCCGACACGGTCCTGCAAGGCCTTCGCGTCGGCGCCGTCGTCGATCATCGCAAGCAGCACCGACGCTGGATTGTCGCGCGGCGCATGCGGATCGAACGCCAGCGGCGCGAGCGCGCGGCGCGCATCGGGCAAATTGCCTTCGCGGATCATCTCTTCGGCTAGTTTCAGCAGGATCGCGCGGGCTTGCGGCACCAGCTTCGATGCGCGGCGCAGCCCGGCGATCGCGGCGGGTGTCGGCGTTTCGCCGGCGGCGCGATAGCTGTCGAAGCGTAGCACCATCGGCCAAGCATAGCCCGAATCGATCACGCTCGCGCGGTCGATCAACGCGCGGGCGGCGGAGAATTTGGCCATGTCCTTGTCCGCCGCCGCGTCGGCGAGCAGAAGCTGGGCTTTCACCAGCACCGCGTCCATCTGATCCTTGTCCAGCGCGAGCGCGCGATCGGCGGCGGCAAGGGCGGCATCGCGCTGCTTGGCCGCCAGCGCGGCCGAAGCATAGGTCGCCTGGGCGAACGCATTTGCGGGAAAGCGCGCCGCCGCTTTGCTGGCATCGCTCGCGATATCGGCGAGGTTTTGGCCGCGCCCGGCCACCAGCCGCGTATAAGCGGGCATCGCGGCCGCTTCCGCCGGATCGAGCACGCGCACCACCACCGGCGCAGGGGTGAGCGCCGATGCGGCGAGCGGCAAATAGCGAAACTTGCCCGAGCGGTAGCGATCCAACTCGTTATCCAGTTGGTTGAGATCGCCAAAGGCTTGTTCGCCCGCCTTTAGGCTCGGTACCCCTTGGTTCACCAGGCGCATATAGGCGTCGAACTGCCCGTCGCGCTTGTCGCCCAGGATTAGATAATGCGTGAGCAGCCAACCGCGCGCGTAGAGCTGAAACACACCGCGTTCTGCCGGCTTCTGGGCCGATACTTCGAGCAGCTTGCGCACCGGGTAATTGGAGTAGAGCACCTCTTTCGCCCGCACATTATTCGCCCAGGCGAGATCGACGCTGCCATCGGCGTTGACGCGGGCATTGCCGAACAATTCGGCCAGACCCTCGCTCACCCAGGCCGGGTAAATGCCGCCGGTCGTGCCGAGGATCAGATGATGGACATATTCATGATAAAGTACATAGCGGGCGTCGAACCCGTTCACCGCGCCGGTCACCAGCTGGGGCACGACCGCGATCGAAGCGCGCGGCGACGCTCGGTAGAAGCCGCCGACGCCGCCGGCATTCGGGCCAAAAAGATCCTGCACCGCTCCGTCGCCGCGCACTAGGAAGATGCGCACCCGGTTGCGGGCGCTGAACTCCACGTCATTCGCACCGGTCGCCTTGCGCACCGCCGAATCGAAGCGGGCGAGTTCTTCGGCGAATTGCTGAATCTGAGCGCGCGGGGCGTCGCCGATCACGACGAAATGCTTGCTGCTCGCTTCGATCCATTCTGCTTTCAGCGGCGGCGCGGACAATGCCAAGCCGATCGATAGTAGAATTTTGACGATGAACCGCATCGGCGCCCCCTGGAGCTTTCGCGGGTAATGATGCTCGATCGCAGCAACAAGACAAGCGATGTGCAGGATCGTCCGGGAACGGTCCGCTCGCGTCCCGCAGATTAGGCCCCCGTCTTCACCGCAAGCAATTGCGCCACCTTCGCCTTGAAGCGGCGCAGCGCCTCGCCCGACAGGCGTTGCAGCTCGCTATAGCTCACCGAGCGCGGGTTGACCGCGACGCCGCCGCGCCAGAGTTCGTAATGAAGGTGTGGGCCGGTCGAGAGCCCGGTCGAGCCGACATAGCCGATCACCTGGCCCTGGCTCACCCGCGTGCCGGGGTTGACCGCGATCCGGCTCATATGGCCATAGCCGCTCGCATAGCCGCCGCCATGGACGAGCTTCACGAAATTGCCATAGCCGCCGCTGCGCCCGGCGAAGGCGACCACCCCGTCCATCGCCGCGCGGATCGGCGCGCCATAGGGGGCGCCGATGTCGAGCCCCTTGTGCATCTTCATGATGCCGAGGATCGGGTGGAAGCGCACGCCGTAGTTGGAGGTGAGGCGGCCATCGACCGGCATCGCCATCTGGCCGCGACGCTCGCCGGTGCCCGTCGCGTCATACCAGCTCGCGCGGCCATCCTCGTCCCAGCGGACGAGCTGCACCTTGCGCCCGTCGCGCTCGAGCCCGGCATAGAGTAACTGGCCGAGCTGCACCTCGCCGGTCGCGGCGCGGGCGCGCTCGATGATGATGTCGAACACATTGTCCGAGCGCACATCGCTGCCGATCGACAGCCTGGTGGCGAGCGCGCGGAGATAAGTCTCGACCGCCTTGGCCGGCGCCCCGGCGGCGCGCGCCGAGCGATAGAGGCTCTGGCCCACGATCCCGCGCAGGCGCAGCGGGGTGTTGTCGATCGCGATCGGCTGCGGCGTGACGACCAGCGCCCCGCCGACGCGGCTGACCGCGACGTTCAGATCGAAGCGCGCGCGGAACGTCATCGCGTCGAGCGGACGCGGCACCTGCTTGTTGGGTCGGCGGCCCAGCGTGAGGTCGAGCTGGGTGCCGGGCTTCAGGCTCGAAAGCGGCACCGCGCGGGCGATGAGCGCGGTGACGTTCACCGCTTCCGCCCCGCCCACGCCGGCGCGTTGCAGCACGCGGGCGAAATCGTCGCCGGCGCCGAAGGTCGCGGTGCGTTCCTCGATCGGGCGCTCGGGGGTCTCGGCGAGCGGGCGGACGAGATCGTTCGCCGCCATCCGCCGGCCGCTGGTCGCGCCCCAGGCGAGCGGGGCGATGGCCTGGCTGCGCGCCTCCTCCCAGTCGCTGCCGGCGAGCGGCGCGGGGGCGAGGCCGGGCATCGGCTCGAACCGCGGCATCAGGGTGTAAAGTCCGCCGATCAGCGCGGTGCAGGTGATGAGCCCGCGCCACCAATCACGCGTGCCGATGCGGCTGCCGAGATCGGGTGTCCAGTCGACATCGTGGAGCGCCGCGCGCAGTCGCTCGATCGGGGCCGGCGCCGCGACGGGCGCGCGCGCGAACGACAATGCCGCGGCGCCGCCGGCTGCCTGCAAGTCATGATCGCTGCGCAGGAACAAAATTCGCCCCCGATTGTCGGCGCTGCCATGCGCCTGCTCCCGGAGCGGACGGTATTGGAGGCCAAAGACTAAAGTCAAATTAACCGGACGAAGCGAGCGACTCGGCTGCGACGAGTGGTGGCGTGGAGAGGACGAAGCGCGTCAAGTGCCGCGTCGATGCTCGGGAAATCGCGCTTTTCAGCACCTTAAGGAGTCTTACGGGGCAGGTTCGCGAACTTATCCCCGAACTTTTCGCCTCGAGCCCCGTTGCCATCGCGGGGCGCCGGGGCGACATTAGGGGCATCATGCGTGCTTCCTCGCCGGTGACCGCCGTTCTGGGGCCGACCAACACCGGCAAGACCCATCTCGCCATCGAACGCCTGACCGGCCATTCGAGCGGGATGATCGGCTTCCCGCTGCGGCTGCTCGCGCGCGAGGTCTATGATCGCGTCGTGAAAGTGAAGGGCGCGAAGGAAGTCGCGCTGATCACCGGCGAGGAGCGCATCTGCCCGCCGGGCGCGCGCTGGTTCCTGTGTACCGCGGAATCTATGCCCCTCGACCGCGAGCTGGCGTTCGTCGCACTCGACGAGGCGCAACTGGGCGCGGACGCCGAGCGCGGCCATGTCTTCACCGATCGCCTGCTGCGCGCGCGGGGGCGGGAAGAGACGATGCTGCTCGGCTCGGAAAGCCTGCGCCCGATGGTCAAGGCTTTGCTGCCCAAGGCGGAGATCATCGGCCGACCGCGTTTTTCGACGCTCAGCTATGCCGGCGCGCGCAAGCTGTCGCGGCTGCCCAAGCGATCGGTGGTCGTCGCCTTCTCCGCCGAGGAGGTTTACGCCGTCGCCGAGATGCTGCGGCGGCTGCGCGGCGGGGCGGCGGTGGTGATGGGCGCGCTCTCGCCGCGCACGCGCAACGCCCAGGTCGCGATGTTCCAGGCGGGCGAGGTCGATTATCTGGTCGCGACCGATGCGATCGGCATGGGCCTCAACATGGATGTCGCCCATGTCGCCTTCGCCAGCTTGCGCAAGTTCGATGGCCGGCGCCAGCGTCGGCTGACCGTGGCGGAGATGGCGCAGATCGCCGGTCGCGCCGGGCGCCACCAGCGCGACGGCACGTTCGGCGCGCTGCACGAAGAAGGCCCGGGGGCGTTCAGGCCCGAGGAAGTGCTCGCGATCGAGCAGCACCGCTTCGCGCCGCTGGAGACACTTTACTGGCGCGAGGGCGACCCGAGCCTTGCCAGCATCGACGCGCTGATCGCCGATCTGGAGGCGCGCCCCGCCGATCCGGTGCTGCGCGCGGCGCCCGAGGCGATCGATCTCGCGGTGCTCAAGCGCTTGGCCGAAGAGGATTGGGTGCGCCAGCGCGCGCGGGGGCCGGCGATGGTAGCCCGGCTGTGGGCGGCGTGCGGGGTGCCCGATTTCAGGAAGCTCGGCGTCGAGCCGCATGGCCGCTTCGTCGCGCGGCTGTTCCAGCATCTGTCCGAGGGGCAGGGGCATATCCCGGCCGATTGGTTCGCGGGCGAGGTCGCGCGGCTCGACAATGTCGCTGGCGATGTCGAGACGATCGCCGGTCGGATCGCGGCGGCGCGCAGCTGGGCCTATATCGCCCACCGCGCCGATTGGCTCGCCGACCCCGCGCACTGGGCCGAGCGCACCCGCGCGCTGGAGGAGCGGCTGTCCGACGCGCTGCACGACCGCCTGCGCCAGCGCTTCGTCGACAAGCGCACGACGCTGCTGCTGCGCCAGATCGGCGCGGATGCGAATGCCTTGCCGGTGGTGATCGGGGAGCAGGGCGAAGTGCTGGTCGAGGAGCATGAGCTCGGCCGGCTGGAGGGGTTCCGCTTCACCGTCGCCGCCGATGCGCGCGCGGCGGACAAGCGCCTGCTGCTCGCCGCCGCCGAAAAACGCCTGGGGGCCGAGCGCGCGCGGCGCGGCGCGGCGCTCGCCGAGGCGGGGGATGACGCGGTCACGCTGCTCGCCGAGCCCGGCGCATCGCCCCGGCTGGGCTGGCAGGGGATCGAGGTGGCGCGGCTGCGCCCCGGCCCGGCGCTCACCCGGCCGCGCGTCGATCTCGACCGTGCGCTCGATTGCCTTGACCGGCCGTTGCGCGACCGGGTGCGCGCGCGGCTGGAGGAATGGCTCACGGCGCAACTCGCGCGCCACGCGCCGCCGCTCGCCGGGATCGCCGCGATCGCGCGCGATCCCGCCGCGCCCGCGCCGCTCCGGGTGGTGGCGGCGGCGCTCGATGGGGGCGCCGGCATCGCCGCGCGCGCGCCACTCGCCGAAAGCGTCGATGCGCTGAGCCCCGAGGATCGCAAGCGGCTGCGCGATGCGGGGGTGACGATCGGCGCGCTAGACTTGTTCGCGGGCGCGCTGCTCCGCCCCGGCCCGGCGCGCTGGCGTGCTGCGCTGATCGCCGCGCGCCACGACGCGCCGGTCGCCGAGACGCCGCCCTTGTCGGCGAGTGTCCTCCCGCGCGGCCAGCCGGTCGGCTCGCCGTGGCGCGATATCGGTGGCCAGTCGGTGCGGATTGATTTGGTCGAGCGCATCGCCCGCGCGGCGCATGACGCGCGGCGGGGGCGCACACCTTTCGCGCCCGATCCCGCGCTCGCCACGTCGATCGGACTCAAGCCCGAAACCCTCGCCAAGCTGATGGCGCAGCTGGGCTTCAGCCCCGCGCCGCCCGACGAAGGGCAGCCACGCTGGCGCTGGCGTGGCCGGGCGCCTCGGGTCAAGGCACCTCCCGCCGTGCCGAGCGGCGCATTTGCCGGGCTCGCCGAGCTGGTCGCGCGCCGTGGCTGAGGCGAGCCTCAGGATCGACAAGTTCCTGTGGTTCGCCCGCCTCGCCAAGACGCGCGACGCGGCGCAAGCGGCGGCGGAGGCAGGGCAGATCCGGCTCGACGGGCGCCGGGTCGATCGTGCCCATGCACCCGTGCGGGTCGGCTCGGTGATCGCGCTGGTCCGTGGCGGCGCGGTGCGCGTGTTGCGGGTGGAGGCGCTTCCCACCCGGCGCGGCCCGCCCGCCGAGGCGGCCGCGCTCTACACCGATCTCGCCGGGATTGACGCCGCCCCGGGGCCGCAATAGCAGGCATCGAATTGCTTTTTTCGGGGGGAGCCACCCATGACCTATGTCGTCACCGATGCCTGCATCCGCTGTAAGTTCATGGACTGTGTGGAAGTGTGCCCGGTCGATTGCTTCTATGAAGGCGAGAATATGCTCGTCATCAATCCGAACGAGTGCATTGATTGCGGCGTGTGCGAGCCCGAATGCCCCGCCGAGGCGATCCTGCCCGACACCGAGAGCGGCCTCGAAAAATGGCTGGAACTCAACAACACCTATTCGGCGCAGTGGCCGAACATCACCCGCAAGCGCGAAGCCCCGGCCGACGCCGACGAGCATAAGGGCGAAAGCGGCAAGTTCGACAAATATTTCTCGGCAGAGCCCGGCCAGGGCGACTGAGCGCCCTTGAGAATGGAGCAGGAGGCCTCGGCGCGAGCTGGGGCCTTTTTGCGATCCAGGCATGCTGGCGAAGCCCATCCACCGTTGGTCGCGCGCACGGCGTCGCCCGGGAAACAACGTCGCGTTTTGAGCAATGTTGTGCCAAAATAAGCGTCACAACACTGGTAATTTTATTACGAGCGTGTTAAATGGGACTCGGACGGACCGGCGTTGCGATGCGCCGGCCGCGCGGAGACACGAAGCCACTTAACCCCCGAGCAGCGGTGCCCCGTTTTCGAACAGGAGCGCGCTTATCCCCGTCGGGGGCTCAGACCACGGAAAGGCTCTCAAGAATGGCTGCCAAGGCGCTGTCCTTTGATGTCGGTGATTATGTCGTATACCCCAAGCATGGCGTTGGTCGCGTAATCGAGTTGCAGCGGCAGGAAATCGCCGGGATGCAACTGGAACTCTATGTGCTGCGCTTCGAAAAAGAGCGCATGACGTTGCGTGTGCCGACGAACAAGGCCGAAAGCGTCGGGATGCGCAAATTGTCCAGCGACAAGACGCTGAAGGAAGCGCTCGACACGCTCACTGGCAAGCCGAAAATCAAGCGCACGATGTGGTCGCGCCGCGCCCAGGAATATGAGGCGAAGATCAACTCGGGAGACTTGGTCTCGATCGCCGAGGTGGTGCGCGATCTGTTCCGCGCCGACGATCAGCCCGAGCAGAGCTATTCCGAACGGCAGATTTTCGAAGCCGCGACCAGCCGCCTCGCGCGCGAACTGGCGGCGATGGAGCAGGTGGACGAGCGCACCGCGCAGGCGAAGATCCTCGAAATCCTGCGCAAGGCCGCGGCGGTGCACAACAAGGACAAGGAAGCCGTCGCCTAACCGCGACTCGGCTTGATCCGGCGATAACGGCGGTGCCAGGCTTGGCGCCGCCGTTTTTGCGCTTGGCGCCGGGGCGACGTGTGTGTTAGCTAATCAATACACGATCTTTCGGGAGAAACCGATGCGACTCGCCTTGTTCGCCCCCCTCGCGCTGCTGGCCGCGACTCCGGCGCTCGCCCAGACCAGCCGCGACTATCCGGTCGACGGGTTCCGCGCGGTCGAGTTGCGCGGGCCGCAGCGGGTGACCGTGCGCGTCGGCGGCGCCTTCGCGGTGCGGGCGAGCGGCACGGCGGCCGCGCTCGCCGATCTCGACATTCGGCGCGATGGCGACCGGCTGGTGATTCGCCGTACCCGCCAGGGCTGGGTGGACAAGCGCGACATCGCCCAGGTCGAGGTGACGCTCCCGGCGATCGAGCGTGCGAGCGTCAGCGGTTCGGGCGACATGACGGTCGACCGGGTGACCACCCCGCGCTTCGCCGCCGCCGTCGCCGGCTCGGGCGATCTGCGCATTGGCAGCCTCGCCACCCGCGACGCCGCGCTCTCGGTGAGTGGTTCGGGCGATCTGTGGGTCAGCGGTCGTGCCGACGCGGCGCAATTGAGCGTTACCGGATCGGGTGACTTGCACGGCGAACAGCTGACGCTCGCCCGCGCTCAGGCCTCGGTAACCGGCTCGGGCGATGTTCGCGCGCAGGTGCAGGGCAATGCGCAGGTCTCGCTGATCGGTTCGGGCGACATCGATCTCGGCGCGGGCGCGCGGTGCACCATCAGCAAGATGGGTAGCGGTTCGGTGCGATGCGGTTGATCGCGGGCGCGGCGCTCGCGCTGGCGCTTGGCGGCTGTGGGTCGTCGGTGGATCGCAATTTCGCGGTGAGCGGGTTCGACAGGGTACGCGTTATCGGCGGCGACCGGGTTGACGTGACGACAAGCGACTCCTTCGCCGTCGTCGCCCGTGGCCAGCGCGACGTGCTCGACCAGATCGAGGTGCGGCGCGACGGCGGCACCTTGGTGATCCAGCGCCGGCGCGCGCCGCAGATGCATTGGAGCGGCTGGGGGTGGTGGCGCGCCTTCACCAGCGATCGGGCGCGGATCAAGGTAGCGCTGCCGCATCTCGCGGGCATCGCGACGCTCGGCGCGCCGCGCGTCGACGTTGACAAGGTAAGCGGCGATGCGTTCGAGGCGAAGATGGAAGGCGCCGGCCGGATCGATATCGACACGCTGGCGGTGCAGCGCGCGCGGTTCGACCTGGCGGGCGCGGGCGAGGTGCGTGCCGAGGGCCATGTCGCGCAGCTTGTCGGCCGACTGAAGGGCGCCGGCGAGTTGCAGATGAAGCGGTTGCACGCCGATGCGGCCGATATCGAGGTCGCCGGTGCCGGCCGGGTACGGGCGGCGGTCGATGGGCCGGCGCGGGTGGCGACGCTGGGCGCGGGCAGGGTCGATCTGGGCTCGAAGGCGCGCTGCACCATCACACGCGAGGGGATTGGCAAGGTGCGCTGCGGCTGAGGCGCTTGCGCCGAGCGGCGAGGCCAGCGACAAGGCCCTATGCGCGCTCTGCTTCTCGCCCTGCTCCTCCCGCTCGCGCCCGCCCAGGCCGCCGAGCGCAGCTTCAGCGTCACCAGTTTCGAGCGGCTCCGGCTGGAAGGCCCGTTCGAGCTGCGGGTGAGCGTTGGCGGCCCGCCCAGCGCGCGCGCCGAAGCTGATCCCGCCACGCTCGAACGGCTGGTGTTGCAGCAGGACGGCACCACGCTGACGGTGCGGCTCGGCACCACGGGCTCGGCCGAGCGCTTCACCGCGCCGCGCCAGCCCCCTGTGATCACGCTGACGACCCCGGTACTACGGACGGCGACGGTGCTCGCCGGCGGGCGGCTCCGCGTCGGCGGGATGCGTGGTCAACGCCTCGATCTGGCGGTGAACGGCGCGGGGGCGCTGATCGCCGAGGGGGTGAGCACCGACATGCTCAACGCGGTACTGATCGGCAATGGCACGCTGACGGTGGCCGGCGACGGCGCGCGAACGACTCTGCTGGTCAACGGCAGCGGCACGCTCGACGCGGCGGCGCTGCGGGTCAGCGACCTGACCGTGCGGCTCGATGGCAATGGCGAGGTCCGCGCCGCCGCCCGCTATACCGCGCGGATCGCCTCGGGCGGGCTGGGGCGGGTGAGTGTCAGCGGCAACCCCGCCTGTAAGGTAAGCCCGCCCGATAGCGCGCTGGTCCGCTGCGGGCGTTAAGCTCCGGACCCTAAAGCAGCGCCAGCGACGCCAGTTCGCGCGCGAGCGCTGGTGGCAGGATCCCCTGCGCCGCGCCTTGCGCCAAATCGGCGGGGGCGTCGGCCGCCTCCAGATAGCGCCAGCCCTGATGCGCGCGCTTGGGCGCCGGGTGGACGATCCGCGTCTCGGCTCCAAGCAGGATCGCGACCCGGCCGCCCTCGGCCTCGCCAAAGCCCAGGATCGGGGTGCGCGCGACGAGCTGGTGCTTCATGATCCAAAAGAGCGAGCCCTTGCCGGCGATTTCGGCGTGGCGCTTGGGCAGATTGCGCGTGGTGAGCGCGATGCCGCCGCTTGCCGCGCGCTCGGCGAGCCGTTCCAGCAGATAGTCAAGGCTCGGCGCGCCGAACGCGACTTTGGTCAAATGGAGCATAGCGGGGATTTAGGCGCGCGCGGTGCCCGGTTGAAGCCTCAGCCGACCAGCCCCGTCACCGTCGCCAGGCCCAGAAAAGCGAAGAAGCCCATCGAATCGGTCGTCATCGTCACGAAGATCGACGAGGCGACCGCCGGGTCCGCCCCGGCGCGTTCCAGGGTGAGCGGCACCGCCACGCCCGCCAGCCCGGCGACGACGATGTTGGTGAGCATCGCCGCCGCGATCACCGCGCCCAGTTGCGGGTTTTGGAACACCAGCGCGACGCCGATGCCGATCACCACCCCCACCGTGCCGCCGTTCAGCACCGCGACGCGCAGCTCGCGCAGGATAGAGCGCATGGTGTTCGATTGCGTCAGCTGGTTGGTGGCGAGCGCGCGCACCGTGACGGCCATCGTCTGGGTGCCGGCATTGCCACCGACGCCCGCGACGATCGGCATCAGTGTCGCGAGCGCCACGAACCTGGCGATCGTCCCCTCGAACACCGCGATGATCGAGGAGGCGACCAAGGCGGTCAGCAGGTTCGACAGCAGCCAGCGCACGCGGGCACGGTAGCTGTCGAGCACCGGCTCGTTGATGTCGCCGTCACCGGCGCCCGAAAGCCGCAGAATGTCTTCGCCGGCTTCCTGGCTGATGATGTGGACGATGTCGTCCACCGTGATCATCCCGACAAGCCGGCCATTGCCATCGACCACCGCGGCCGAGATCAGCGCGTATTTCTGGAAGCGCAATGCGACTTCCTCCTGGTCCATATCGACCGGGATCAGCGTCTGTTCGCGCTGCATCACGTCGCCGATGCTCACCTGGCGCGGGGTGCGCATGATCCAGCTAAGGTGGCAGGCGCCGATCGGCTTGTGTGCCGGATCGACGACATAGACTTCCCAGAAATCGGTCGTCAGCGCGTCGTCCTGACGCAGATAGTCGAGCACGTCGCCCACCGTCCAGTGTTCGGGGACGGCGATCAACTCGCGCTGCATCAGGCGGCCGGCGGATTCCTCGGGGTAGCTGAGCGCTTCCTCGATCGCGGCGCGGTCGTCGGGATCGAGCGCGCGGAGCACGGCGCGCTGTTCGCTTTCCTCCAGATCCTGGATGATCGCCACCGCGTCGTCGGTGTCGAGCTCGGCGGCGATGTCGGCGACTTCCTTCGGATCGAGCGCGTCGATCAGCGCCTCGCGCACCCAGTCGTTCATCTCGGCGAGCACGTCGCCGTCGAGCAGGTCCTTGGCCGCGCTCGCCAGCTGCGCGCGCTCATCGGCGGGGAGCAGCTCGAACAGGTCGGCGAGATCGGCGGGGTGGAGCGGTTCGACCAGCGCGCGCGCGCCCTCGGCATCGCCGCCTTCGAGCGCGCCCAGCACCTCGCGGACGAATTCGGGCCGCAGCCGGTCGTCGGCGTCGAGTTGGGTCTCCTCGCGCTCGGCCTCGCTCATCGCCTGTCCCCTTGGCTGCCCCCCGCCTGTTACCCGCGCCGGCTCAAGATGCCAATGATTTGCGCGGGCGCGAGCGGGCGGCTAGGGCGGGGCCACTTCAGCGAAAGGACCGCCATGACCGAGTTTTCCACGCTCACCCTCACGCTCGAAACGGGCGATGTGGTGATCAAGCTGCGCCCCGATCTCGCGCCCAACCACGTCACGCAGATCGGCGAGCTGGCCAATGAGGGGTTTTATGACGGCGTGGTGTTCCACCGCGTGATCGACGGCTTCATGGCGCAGGGCGGCGATCCCAGCGGGCGCGGCATTGGTGGCTCGAAGCGCCCCAATCTGAAGGCAGAGTTCAACGACGCGCCGCATGTCCGCGGCACCTGCTCGATGGCGCGCACGCAAGACCCGAACAGCGCCAACAGCCAGTTCTTCATCTGCTTCGACGATGCGCGCTTCCTCGATCGCCAGTACACGGTGTGGGGCGAGGTGACCGAGGGCATGGAGCATGTCGATGCGCTTCCCAAGGGCGAACCGCCGCGGAATCCGGGCAAGATCGTGCGGGCGCGGGCAGAATAGCGCGCGTTTCGGTTCACGCGGAGGCTCTTGGTTCGCGCCGAAGCCGGGGAGGCGGCATCGGGCGCGCGGCCCCTCCACCGACCCGGATTTAGAGCGCATGGTCTCCGCGTGAACCGCAATTCCTCTGCCTGAGCCGCGCCCCGGCATCTTCGCGCGCGCCGAGCCGACCTCAGCCCACCTCCAGCGCTTCCAGCAGCCAGTCGTGGAACAGCTTCACCGGGCGCTGGATCAGCGCGCGCGGGCGGCACACGAACCAATAGCTATAGGGGCTGTCGACCTCGATATCGAACAGCCGCACCAGTCGGTCGTCATGCGCGTCTTCCAAATGGCTTTCGTGCATGAACGCGACGCCCAGCCCGCGCGCGACCGCCTCCAGGATCAAAGCGCCCGAATCGAACAGGTCGATCGCCGCCGGCTCGAGCGCGCCGAGCCCCGCCGCCTGCCGCCAATGCGCGAAGGTTTCGGGCATGTCGCGGTGGACGAGCGCGGTCAGCCGGCTGAGCTGCGCCGGCTCCGTCACCGGCTCGGGGCCGTCCAGCAACGCGCGGTGGCCGATCACCAGGATCTTGTTGCGATCGAGCCGGCGGGCATAGAGCGCGGGCTCGATCTCGCGCGCGAGCACGATCGCCGCGTCCAGCCCTTCGCCCAGCCGGCTGATGCCGTGGCTGCCGGTGTCGATGTCGAGGTGCAGCTCGGGGTGGCGCGCGCGCAGCGCCGGCAGATGCGGGAACAGCCGCTGCGAGGCGTAGAGCGGCAGTACCCCCAGCCGCAGCCGCAGCACTTCGGTGCCGCTCGTCATCGCCTCGACCGCGTCGGAAAGGATGTCGAGCGCGGGAGCGATGTGCGCGATCAGCCGCTCGCCATCGGCATTCAGTTGCATCGCCTGGTGGCGGCGATCGAACAGTGGGCGACCGATGAAGCGCTCCAATGCCTGCACCCGCCGGCTGAGCGCGGGGGCGGAGAGAGCGAGTTCCTGCGCGGCGGCCTTGACCGAGCCTAGCCGCGCGACCTGCACCACGGCCTCGATCGCGGTCAGCGGGGGCAATCGCCGCACCAGTTCCTCTCCCTGCCTGTCGGCACCTTGTTGCGTCGCCGCATGAATGTGCCCGAGCGAGCCGTGAATGCAAGTCACGCGTGCGCCGCCGAGGAGAACGATTGCATGAATTGCACGCCTACTTGGTTATTTCGCACTTGCACAAAAATTGCCGCAGCCGCACATAGGGCAGGCCTTTCAGGCATCCTCTCCTAAAAACTTTCATGAGCCGGCCAGCCTTGGCCGGCTCTTTTTTTGCCCCTCTCCCCGAATCGGAACTGCTTTCCTATGTCGCGCGCTGATCGCGCACCTTGAGGAGAGCCGAATGGCCGATGCCGAACAGCCCAGCCGCAAATTGCAGGTCGCCAATGCCCGGCCCGAGGATAGCGGGCGTGGGCTGGCGCATGTGCCGCGCGCGCTGATGGCGGCGCTGGCGATTGGCGAGGGCGACGTGATCGAGATCGTCGGCAAGCGCACCACGCCCGCGCGCGTCGTCGCGCCTTATCCGGAAGATGAGGGGCTGGAGATTATCCGCATCGATGGCTTGCAGCGCGCCAATGCCGGGGTCGGCTCCGGCGAGTTCGTCGCCGTGCGCAAGGCCGAATCGAAGCCCGCGACGCGCGTCGTCTTCGCACCCGCGCAAGAGAATTTGCGGCTACAGGGTTCGGCCCAGGCGCTGAAGCGCACGTTCTTCGGCCGGCCGCTCTGCCAGGGCGATGTCGTCGCGACCGCCGGGCAGCAGCGCGTCGCCAATATCCCGCCGGAGGTGCAGCAGTTCCTGCGCGCGCCGGCCTATGCGCTCCAGGAAGTCCGCCTCGCGGTCGTCGCCTCCACGCCCAAGGGCGTGGTCCATATCGACGAGAATACCGAGGTCGAGCTGCGCGCCGAGTATCAGGAGCCGGTCGACGCCCGCCGCGCGGATGTGACCTATGATGACATTGGCGGCATGGCGAGCACGATCGACCAGTTGCGCGAAATGGTCGAGCTGCCGCTGCGTTACCCCGAGCTGTTCCAGCGGCTGGGGGTCGATCCGCCCAAGGGCGTGCTGCTCCACGGCCCGCCGGGCACCGGCAAGACACGGCTCGCGCGCGCGGTCGCCAATGAGAGCGACGCCAATTTCTTCCTCATCAACGGCCCCGAGATCATGGGATCGGGCTATGGCGAGAGCGAGAAGCGGCTGCGCGACGTGTTCGAGCAGGCGACCAAGAACGCGCCGGCGATCGTCTTTATCGACGAGATCGATTCGATCGCCCCCAAGCGCGGCCAGGTGACGGGCGAGGCCGAAAAGCGCCTCGTCGCGCAGTTGCTGACGCTGATGGATGGGCTCGAGGCGCGCGCGAATCTCGTGGTGATCGCCGCGACCAATCGCCCCGAGGCGATCGACGAGGCGCTCCGCCGCCCCGGCCGGTTCGATCGCGAAATCGTGGTCGGCGTGCCCGACGAGCGCGGGCGGCGCGAGATTCTCGGCATCCACACCCGCGGGATGCCGCTCGCCGAGGCGGTCGATCTCGAGGAATTGGCGCGCACCACTTATGGCTTTGTCGGCGCCGATCTCGCCGCGCTCACCCGCGAGGCGGCGATCGAGGCGGTGCGTCGGATCATGCCCCGGCTCAACCTGGGCGAAACGACGATCCCGCCCGAGGTGCTCGATACCCTTGCGGTGACGCGCGACGATTTCCTGGGAGCGCTCAAGCGCGTCCAGCCGAGCGCGATGCGCGAGGTGATGGTGCAGGCGCCGCAGGTCCGCTGGGACGATGTCGGCGGACAGGATGAGGCGCGCGAACGACTGCGCGAAGGCGTGGAGCTGCCGCTGAAAGACCCGGATGCGTTTCGCCGCCTGGGGATTCGCCCCGCCAAGGGCTTTCTGCTCTATGGCCCGCCCGGCACCGGCAAGACTTTGCTCGCCAAGGCGGTCGCGCGCGAGGCGCAGGCCAATTTCATCGCCACCAAATCGAGCGACCTGCTGAGCAAATGGTATGGCGAAAGCGAGCAGCAGATTGCCCGCCTGTTCGCCCGCGCGCGCCAGGTGGCGCCATGCGTGATCTTCATCGACGAGCTCGACAGTCTGGTGCCCGCGCGCGGTGGTGGGCTTGGCGAGCCGCAGGTGACCGAGCGGGTGGTGAACACCATCCTCGCCGAGATGGACGGGCTGGAGGAGCTGCAATCGGTGGTCGTGATTGGCGCCACCAACCGGCCGAACCTGATCGACCCCGCGCTGCTCCGCCCCGGACGATTCGACGAGCTGATCTATGTCTCGGTGCCCGACGAGGCCGGGCGGCGGCGCATCCTGCGCATCCAGACGGCGAAGATGCCGCTCGCCGAGGATGTCGATCTCGATACGATCGCGCGGCGGACCGATCGCTATTCTGGCGCCGATCTGGAGGATCTGGTGCGGCGCGCGGGCCTCACCGCGCTGCGCCAGTCGCTCACCACGCCGCGGGTGACGATGGCACATTTCGAGGCGGCGCTCGCCGAGTCGCGGGCTTCGGTGACGCCCGAGATGGAGGCCGATTACGCCCAGATCGCTGCCCGGCTGAAGCAGGATGCCGCCGCGCTACAACCGATCGGCTTCATATCACCGGGTCAATTGCGGCCACGCTCGGGCGAATAGGGCCGGATGCCGCCCGGAGATCGGACCCACCCCGACCCCTACCTTCCAGGGAGGGGTCGGGGTGGGTAGAGGCTCCGGGCTCCACCCGCCCGTCAGCTTGCCCCCGCCTTCAGCACCCGCAGCGCATAGCCGATCGTCACGATCAGCGCGGCGGCGGCGAGCAGATAGGGCAGGGGGTGGACGAACTCGTATAACCCCACCCCGATCGAGGGACCGAGCACGAAGCTCGCCCCATTGATCGACGTCACCTTGCCCGCGACCGAGCCCTGTCCGCCCGGCCCCACCGCGAGCGAGGCGCCGGCGGTGAAGCCTGGCCGGGCGAAGCCGAACCCCGCCGCTGCCAGCGCATAAGCGAGCGCGATCCCGTAGAGCGAGGTCGCAAGGCCTGTCAGCGCGCAGCCGAGCGCCGCGGTCGCGCAGCCGGTCAGCACCAGCCGGCGCGGGGTGAGATTGAGCAGCGGGATCACGCCCCATTGCACCAGCAGCGCCGCGCCCGCGCCCATGATGAGGACGAGGCCGGTCGGCTGAAGCGCATCGGCGGGGGCAAGGTTCAGCCGGTCGATCACCAGGAAGCCGATCGCCTGCCCCGTCATCGCCTGGGCATGGCCCGCGATCAGGCCGATCAGCAGCCAGCCGCGCACGCGCGGATCGAGATAGCCGATCTGTTCGATGCGGGGGGCGGTGGCGGCGGTGACGCTCGCGCCGGTCGATTGCCCGCCGATCGAGGGGTAAGCGGTCGCTGCGCCCTGCGTCACCATGCCGTGGTCGGCGGGCAGTAGCCGCGCGACGATGATCAGCATGACGAGGCCGAGCAGCGCCCCGACCAGCGCCGGCCCGGCAAGCCCGATCGTCACCCCGGCAATGCTGCCGAGCACCAGATAGGGCGCGACCGCCGGGCCGATGATCGTCCCCAGCCCGAACGCCGAGCCGAGCAGCGTCAGCGCCCGGGTCCGCTCCTCGCGCGTTGTGTTGCCCGCGACCAGCGCCTGCACGGCGGGCGGCGCCGCGCTCCCCAGCCCGCCATAGATCATGCGTCCGGCGATGAAGAGGAAGAAGGTCGTGGCCCCGCCGATCCAGCCGTTGATCCCGGCGGCGAGGAACAGCCCGCAGAGCCCGAGCGAGGCGACCAGCCCGCTCAACCCCAGCAGCACCATGGCCCGCCGCCCTTGCCGGTCCGAACGGTTCGCCCAATAAGGCGCCGCCACCACCCACAGCAACGCCGAGACCGAAAAGGCCGCCGCGACCCAGGCGTCGCGCACATGCAGTTCGCGCCCGATCGCGGGCAGCACCGATTGCAGCGCGGTGTTGCCGGCGGCGATGGTGAACATCACCATGAACAGCAACACGAAACGGCGATCGGGCGCGGCGTTCATCCCCGCGTCCAGCTATAGTTGCGGAAGATGTCGGCGACCGAGAGGTCATAATCCTCGTACCAGCGCGCCCGCCCCGCTTCGCGGATCGCGCGGTGTTCGGGATGGTCGCGCCACGCCTTGGCGCTCGCGTCGTCGGCCCAGTAGCTGACGGTGATGCCAAGGCCATCGGGGCCGCGCGCGCTCTCGATGCCGCGATAGCCGGGCTGGGCGGCGGCGAGCGCGTCCATCGCCTGCGCGGCTTCGGCATAGCCGGCCGCGTCGTGCTCGGTCCGCCGCGAGACGAAGATGACGGCAATCTGTCCGACGCGGGGGCCCATGGTTGCGGCTTTAGGCCCGCTCGCGCGGGGCGCCAAGATTGACTCTTCAGCCGCCGCCGCCTAAACGCGCGCACTTTCCCAAAGCATAGGTGTCCGAAATGGCGCGCGTTACCGTCGAAGATTGCGTCGACAAGGTTTCCAACCGGTTCGATCTGGTGCTGCTCGCGGCGCAGCGGGCGCGTCAGATTTCGGGCGGTGCCGACCTGACGATCGACCGCGACCGCGATAAAAACCCGGTGGTCGCGCTGCGCGAGATCGCCGAGGAAACCGTTCGCCCCGATCATCTGCAGGAAGCGCTGGTGCAGAGCCTGCAGCGGGTGCAGGTGGATGATGACGACGCGCCCGATGAACTCGCCTCGCTCTCGGCTTCGGCGGAGGCGCTGCGCCTCACCGCCGCCGCGCCGCCGCGCAACCAGAATCTGGGCGGCGATTACGAAGGCTGAGCACAAGCCCCGGGATTAGCGCCGCTGATCCCGGCGCCCGCAAAGGGCGCGGGCGCGTGCCGACTGGTCGTGCCGTTAGCTCCAACCGACGCCGTGGCTTCGCCGCGGCGTTTTTTGTTGCCTGGCATCATCGTGTGGAAAGGTTACTTGACTCCGTTGCGCGCACTTGAGTAAAGCTTCCTTGTCTTAATCACAAGGACGCTTGTCATCATGTTCGATCCCAGCGGGGCGGTACGCCGCTATACCCGGCGGCTCGCGCTGACCATGATCGTGTACGCGGCGCTTACGGTCGCGGTGCCGGTCTTGATCCGCGCGACCGATGTACGTGGCCCGCTTCTGTGGATCCTCGCATTGCTGCCGGCGCTCCCGCTCTCGGCGGTGTTCTGGCTGATCGGGCGGTATCTGGTCGAGCTGACCGATGAATATCGACGTTTGCTCGAGGTGCGGAAAGCGCTGGTCGCGACGGGGTTCGCGATGGCGGCGGCGAGCGCGTGGGGGTTCCTGGAGGTTTACGCCCATGCGCCGCATGTGCCGCTATTCACCGTGCCGATCCTTTGGTTCGCCGGACTTGGCCTTGGCTCGCTGGTCAACTTCGTGCTCGAACGGGGTGGGGAAGCCGCGTGAAGAACCGGCTGCGCGTGTTGCGCGCCGAACGCGGCTGGAGCCAGGGCGATCTCGCCGATCGGCTCCAGGTATCGCGCCAGAGCGTCAACGCGATCGAGACCGGCCGCTACGATCCCTCGCTACCGCTCGCCTTCCGCATCGCCGAACTGTTCCAACTGACAATCGAAGACGTTTTCATCAGCCCCAGCCGGGAGAATGACGCATGATCCGCCTTGCCCTGTTGCTGTCGCTCGCGTTGCCCGCGCCGCTCGCCGCCCAAACCCCGCCGGCGCAGATCACCCCCAGCGCCGCCGAACAGCGCTTTACCGTCACGGTCGAAGGTGCGGGGCCGGACGTGATCCTGATCCCCGGCCTTGGCAGCCCGCGCGCGGTGTGGGACGGCACGCGCGCCGCGCTCAAGGGGCGCTACCGGCTTCACCTCATCGAGCTGAAGGGCTTTGGCGGCGGCGATCCGGGGCCGAACCTCAGCGGGCCGATCCTGCCGGCGCTTGTCGAGCAGCTGAACGCCTATATCGTCGCGAACAGGCTGAAGGCGCCGGCAGTGGTCGGCCACTCGCTCGGCGGGCTCACCGCGCTGCTGCTCGCCAAGGCGCATCCCGAAAGCGTGGGCAAGGTGATGGTGGTCGATGCGCTGCCGTGGATCGGCACGATCTTCGCCCCGCCGGGGGCGACGCTCGCGCAGGTCGAACCCTTCGTCGCGCAGCAGCGTGCGGCGTTCGCCGCCCGGTACGGCCAGCCCGCGGACAAGGCGGCGAGCGCGGCCAACGCGGCGCGGCTCGCGCTTACCCCGGCGGCGCAGGCACAGGTCGCCGCCTGGAGCGACGCCGCCGATCCGCGCGTCGTCGGGCAAGCGCTCTATGAGGATTTCATGACCGATCTGCGCGGCGATCTGGGCGCGATCAAGACGCCGATCACGATCGTCTATCCCTACTCGCCGGCGGTCCCGCGCGAGCGCGCCGACGCGCTCTACCGAGGCGAATATGCGAAGGCGCCCAAGATAAGCTTCGTCGCGGTGGAGGGCGCTTATCATTTCGTGATGCTTGATCAGCCAGAGGTGTTCGCGAAGGCGCTCGTCGACTTCCTCGCCGCCCCCTAGCGGGCGGGCGGAGCGGCGGCTACGCCCGTTCGCATGACCGACCTCGCCCATCACCACACCCCCGGCCGCGGGCCGACGCTGATCTTCCTGCCCGGCTATGCGAGCGACATGCAGGGCACCAAGGCGCTCGCGCTGGAAGCCTGGGCGCGCGGGCAGGGGCGGGCGTTCCTGCGCTTCGATTATCGTGGCTGCGGCCAAACCCCCGGCGCGTTCGAGGACTTCACCCTCGCCGATTGGCGCGATGATGTGCTGGCGATGATCGACATAGTCCAAGGGCCGGTGGTACTGGTCGGCTCGTCGATGGGCGGTTGGCTGATGCTGCTCGCGGCGAAGGCGCGGCCGGAACGGATCGCTGGGCTGGTCGGCATCGCCGCCGCGCCCGATTTCACGGATTGGGGCTTCACCACCGAGGAGAAGCTCGCGCTGCTCAACGAAGGCCGGCTGGAGCGGCCCTCGCCCTATGGCCCGGCGCCCACCGTCTATACCCGCGCCTTCTGGATGGCGGGTGAGGCGAACCGGGTGATGCACGGCGCCATTCCGATCGACGCGCCGGTGCGGCTGCTCCACGGCATGGCTGACGCGGACGTGCCCTATATGCGCTCGATCCATCTCGCGCAGCAGCTGCGTTCAGCCGATGTGCAGCTGTCGCTCGTCAAGGATGGCGACCACCGGCTGTCGCGCGAGGGCGATCTCGCGCGGCTGATCGGCGCGATCGAGGATATTGCGTGATCCTGTTCCTGCTCGCTCAAGCCGCCGCGCCGGCGCTCGCCCCGCCCGCCGATCCGGGGCTTGCCGCGCGCTACGAGAAATGCCTCGATCTCGCGACCGACGCGCCCGATCAGGCGATCGCGGAGGCGGGGGCGTGGAGCAATGGCGGCTATTTCGCGCGGCAATGCCGGGGCATGGCCTATGCCAATCTCGAGCGCTGGGCGGCGGCGGCGAGCGAGTTCACCGCCGCCGCGCAGGAGGCGGAGGTGGCGCGCGACGCCCGTGCCGCGCGTTACTGGGCGCAGGCGGGCAACGCCTGGATCGCCGGGAGCGAACCCGCCAAGGCGCGCGCCGCGCTCGATGCGGCGCTCGCGAGCGGCGCGCTTGACGGCTTGTCGCTGGGGGAGGCGCGGTTCGATCGGGCGCGGGCGCTGGTGCTGCTTGGTGACCAGAAGGCCGCGCGGCTCGACATCGATGCCGCGCTCAAGACCGCGAGCGCGGACCCGCTGCTGTGGCTCGCCTCGGCGACGCTCGCGCGGCGCACGGGCGATCTGGTGCGCGCGAAGGCCGATGCGATCGAGGCTTACAAGCGATCGAGCGATGATCCGGCGGTGCTGCTGGAAATCGGCAACATCGCCTATGCCGCCGGCGACCGCGCGGGCGCGGCGAGCGCTTGGCGCGAGACGATCAGTCGCCGCCCGGGCAGCGATCAGGCCCGGCTCGCCGAGGAACGGTTGCAGGCGCTGGGAGAGGCGGGGGACAAGCCCAAGCCGCCGGAAGAGCGCTAGGTCCGGGACCCATAAACAGGGTTTCTATGGCGGCGGGAATGTGATTCAGCCTCCCGATTGATCGGGAGTGAGC
>NZ_JAIERS010000003.1 GCF_019746665.1 Sphingomonas sp.
CCTCCCCGTGAACGGGGAGGATTTCGCGCCCTCCTCACCCCCGTCACCCCGGGTTTGACCCGGGGTCCCGCTGCCTCGCGCCGGTCGAAGAAAAGCGGGACCCCGGCTCAAGGCCGGGGTGACGGGGGGTTAAGCCGCCAAAGCACCGCCCGCCCATGATTCTCATCGCCTGCGGCCTGCGCGCCGAAGCCGCCATTTTCGAACGCCTCGGCCTCACCGCCATCGCCGGCGGCGGGGACCCGGTGCGACTGGAGCAGGAACTCCGCGCCCAGGCGGGCCGCGCCACGCTGATCCTTTCGGCGGGCGTTGCCGGCGCGCTCGATCCGGCGCTTGGCGCAGGCGCGATCGTGCTCGGCCCGCCCGAAAGCCCGATCGCCCAATATCTGCGCGAGGCGCTTCCCGAGGCCCGGCTCGGCACCGTCACCGGCGCGCCCGCGATCGTCGCCGAGGCGGGAGCCAAGGCCGCGCTCCACGCCGCGACCCGCGCGACGATCGTCGACATGGAATCGCATATCGCCGCCCGGATCGCGCACGAGGCGGGCCTGCCCTTCGCCTTCGCCCGCACCATCTCCGACCGCGCCGACGAAAGCCTGCCCCCTGCCGCTTTGGTCGGGATGCGCCCGGACGGCAAAGTCGCGCTCGGCCGTGTGCTAGCGTCGCTCGCCGCACGGCCGGGGCAATTGCCGGCGCTACTCCGCACCGCGAAGAGCGCGGCGGCGGCGTTCAAGGCGCTGGAGCGGGTGGCGGCGGCGGTGGCGGTGCTGCCGGGTTAGCCAGCGATTTTTCGTATCTACACTCTTGAAACTATCGCAAATTTGTGTATCTACATTTGTGCCGGTGCGATCGGCGGCAACTATGACGGGGCATGAACGCTCAGACCCCACTAGAAAGGACCAAAAATGATTAACCTATGCTTAACCAGGAAATTTTCAGATGCGGATCAGTTACGATGAAAAGAAGCGGCAAAAAACGTTAAAGCATCGACAGCTTGATTTCGAGGATGCTCCACGGATTTTTGCCGGCGTCCATCTAACCGATCTCGACGATCGGTTTGATTATGACGAAGATAGAGAGATTACCATTGGTCTTTTGGGTGATAAGGTAATCGTTGTAGTTTGGGTACAGCGCGGAGATTGCCACCACATCATTTCGATGAGGGAGGCGGAGAGAGATGAGCAAGACAACTTCTACAGAGCCCTGGGTCGACCCGGATGATGCCCCTAAACTAACTTCGGCGTGGTTTGCCGAGGCGGAACTGCGTGAGGGTGACAAGGTCATCCGCCGTGGCCGGCCTCGGCTAAGCAATCCGAAGAAGCTTGTGTCGCTTCGACTGGATCATGATCTGGTCGAATGGTTCAAAGCTTCTGGTGACGGATGGCAAACCCGTATCAACGAGGAACTGCGCAAGGTTGCCGGAATTTGAGCCACCACGCCCGCTTCGTGGCCAGCCTAGGGCAACTTGGGGGGGCGTCAGGTTTTTACCTGCCCCCCACCCCTCACTTCACATAAGCAACCCGCTTAAACCCATCCGGGTCCGCCGCCTTGATCTTCTCCAGCTCGCGCTCGACGTGGGTCGAGAACACGTCCTGCGCGGGCCGTGCCTTGGAAATATCGATGTCCGGCGCAAACGGGCCTTCGGTGCGGATGCCGTTCAGCGCGAGCTGCGCCAGCTTCCACGGGCGCTTGATCGAATCGGTCGCCGCCGTCCCCTCAAAGCCGCAATGCACCATGCAGTTGGAGCATTTCTCGTACTTGCCGACGCCGTATTGCTCCCAATCGGTGCCTTCCATCAGCTCGGCGAACGTATCGACATAGCCCTCGCCCAGCAGGTAGCAGGGCTTTTGCCAGCCGAACACGGTGCGTAGCGGCATCGACCAGGGGGTGCATTCATAAGTCTGGTTGCCGGCGAGGAAATCGAGGAACAAGGGCGAGTTGGTGAAGGTCCAGGCCTTGCCGCCATTGCCGCGCTTGAACACGTCACGGAAGAAGTTCTTGGTCCGCTCGCGGCTCAGGAAATGCTCCTGATCGGGCGCGCGTTCATAGGCATAGCCGGGCGAGATGGTGATCTCGACGCCCTTTTCCTCCATCAGATCGAAGAAACGCGCCAGCCGCTCAGGGTCCGCCCCGTCGAACACGGTGCAGTTGATCTGCACGCGGAAGCCCTTCGAGCGCGCCAGATCGATCGCCTCGACCGCAGTTTCGTACACGCCTTCCTGGCACACCGAATGATCGTGCATGCCCTTGTCGCCATCGAGATGGATCGACCAGGTGAAGAAGGGCGACGGGCTGTACTGATCGATCTTCTTCTTCAGCAGCAGCGCGTTGGTGCACAGGATCACGAACTTCTTCTTCGCGATATAGCCCTTCACGATTTCGGGCATCTCGCGGTGGAGCAGCGGTTCGCCGCCCGCGATCGAGACAGCGGGGGCGCCGCATTCGTCGATCGCGTCCATGCATTGCTGGAAGCTCAAGCGCTGGTTGAGGATGGGATCGGGATAATCGATCTTGCCGCATCCGGCGCAGGCAAGGTTGCAGCGCAGCAGCGGTTCGAGCATCAGCACCAGCGGATATTTCTTACCTGACAGATGCTTGACGACCGTATAGCGCCCGATGCGCGCGACTTGGCTTAGCGGAAGACCCATAAAATCCTGATCCTATGCCGCCGAGGCACGCGCACGTACGCGCGGCGTTTCGGCTGTGGGGGCGTGCCTTAGCTCAATCGGCAGGCTGAATTCCACCTTTTCCTCGATTCCGTCGAGTTCGGAGACCGTCACCGGACCGAGCCGGCGCAATGCCGCGATCACGCTTTCGACCAATTCATCGGGCGCCGAGGCGCCGGCGGTGAGGCCGACCGTCGCGACGCCCGCGAACCAGGCCGGGTCGATCGCATCGCCATCGGCGACCAGATAGCTCGGCAGCCCTTCGTCGACGCCGATCTCGCGCAGGCGGTTGCTGTTCGAGCTGTTCTCGGCGCCGACCACGAGCAGCAGATCGACCACCCGGCACAGATCGCGCACCGCGCTTTGCCGGTTCTGCGTCGCGTAGCAGATCTCGGTGGTGGCCGGGCCGGCGAGATCGGTGAAGCGCGCCTCCAGCGCGGCGATGATGCCGCGGGTATCGTCGACCGACAGCGTCGTCTGGGTGATGTAGGCGACCGGGGCGTGGGCATCGATCGGCAGCGCGGCGACCTCGGCCTCGCTCGACACCAAATGCACGGGCACGCCGACCTGACCGATCGTGCCTTCCACCTCGGCATGGCCTTCATGGCCGATCAGCACGATCGTGCGCCCCTGCCCCGCATAGCGCCGGCCCTGGATATGCACCTTGGTGACGAGCGGGCAGGTCGCGTCGATAACCGGCAACCCCCGCGCCGCCGCCTCGCGCTCCACCGTGCGCGATACGCCGTGGGCGGAAAAGATGGTGCGGGCACCGTCTGGCACTTCGCTCAGTTCATCGACGAAAATCGCGCCCTTGCGACGCAACTTTTCCACGACATGGCGGTTATGGACGATCTCATGCCGCACATAAACGGGCGCGCCGTACCGCTCCAGCGCGCGCTCGACAATGTCGATCGCCCGCACGACTCCGGCACAAAAACCGCGCGGCTTCGCCAAAATCACTTCCAACGACCAGCCCTTTCCTCACCCCCGGATGCTGCCACCACGCCCTGTTCCCGAAGATTCGGGCAAGAACGTGGCCTTCCCCGGCCGCGCCGCCCGGCATCTTCCCAAGCCCCGCTTCCTTTTTTAGGCAGCCCCCGGCCAAAGGAAAGAGGCGTGCGCGGAGCGTGGCGAAAGCATAATCGAATGCCATATGGCTTGCGTTCAGCTTGGCCGGCCTAGGGCGCGCGCCAATCGGTGCGTTCGGCGAATTGCCTAGACGTCGCACGCTGCCAAACCTATCGAGGTAATTACGCAAGGAGCAATTTTTCATGCGGATCTTGTTTCCCGCCGTCGCCGCCAGCCTGGCCATCGCCAGCCCAGCCTTCGCACAGAGCGACCCCAAGGCACCGGTGGAGGCGCTTTCCGACGGGCTGATCGCGATCATGAAGGGCGGCGGCAAGCTTGGCCAGAGCGGCCGTGCCAGCCAGATCGCCGGGATAATCGACCGCAGTTTCGATCTGCCGCTGATGGCGCGGCTCGCGGTCGGTGGTGCCTGGGCGGAGGCCGCCCCCGCCGATCGCGCCGCGCTGGTCGCCGCGTTCCGCCGGCTGACGATCAACGAATATGCGCATAACTTCGATAGCTGGGGGGGCGAAACCTTTCGGATCGATCCCAATGTCGACGCGCGCGGCGGCGACCGGCTGGTGAAGACCATGCTGGTCGTGCCCCGCGATGCGCCGGTCGCGATCGCTTATCGCCTGCGCGAAAATGCCGGGCAGTGGCGCATCATCGACGTTTACTACAAGAACTCGATCAGCCAGCTGACGACGCGGCGGTCGGATTTCGAAGGCATTGTCCGCACCGGTGGGGTGCGGGCACTCGTCACCCACGTCAACGCCCTCGCCGATAAGGCGGCGCGCTGACGATGGCGCGCGGCGTTGGTGTGACGGCGCGCCGCCTGGCGTCCGCCGGGCTGTTGCTGGCTGCTGGCGCCGAAGCACATGCCCAGGCGCTGCCGCTTGGGGCGGTTCTTGCTGCAAGCGCGGCGGTTCAGACAGCCGCCGACCCGGCCCCGCTCGCCCCGACGCCGACGGCGGACAACCCGCTGGTCATCACTGCGGCCCCGCCCCCGCCCGTTGCTTACGCCATTGCCCAGCCGGGCGAGCAGCTTGATCCCAAGCCGCTTATCGCCCCACCGGCTGAACCGCTCGCCGCCCCGAGCGGCCACGCCGCCGGCGACCGGTATGAGAAGTTCAACCGGTCGATGTACAAGCTCAACCTGACGCTCGACCGGCTGTTTTTTCGGCCGCTATCGGTCGTCTACAAGACTATCATTCCCAAGCCGATCCGGCTGGCGCTTCGCAATATTCTCACCAATGTTGGCGAGCCATTGGTGTTCCTGAACGATCTGCTTCAGCTGAAGCCGGGGCGCGCGGCCCGCACCTTGGGGCGGTTTACGATCAACACCACGCTTGGCTTGGGCGGCGCGATCGATGTCGCCAAAGACGAGGGACTGCCACATCGCAATAACGGGTTCGGCAACACACTGGCGCGCTATGGCGTTGGACCGGGGCCGTATCTGTTCCTGCCGCTGATCGGCCCTTCGACGCTGCGCGATACCCTTGGCGATCAGGCGCAAGGACTGATCTATCCGCTCGCGATCGGCGAGCCGTTCGATCGATGGGATTATACGATCGGTCGCGCGCTGGTGCTGGGACTACAGCAGCGGATCGAGACCGATACCCAGTTCAAGATGATCACCCGCACCGCCGCCGATCCTTATGCGACAATCCGCTCGCTTTATTTGCAGGATCGCAAGGTTGAGGTGGAAGAGCTACGCGGACGCAAGCAGCGCTCGCCGCTCGACGATCCGCTTACCGATCCTGGCGATCCGGGGACCGGCACGCCATCGGACGATGGTGGGACCAGCCAGGGACCTGCCGCCAATGTAACACCTCCAGAACAGCTGCCCGCCCCGCCTCGCTGAACGACTCGTTTGATCGGATTCAAGCACCACGGCGCGGAATCGGGGAAAATTGGCGGACGCGCGAGACGATTTGGGGGAGAATCGCCGGGCGCGCCCGCCTGTGGTCCGGGGATGGCAACCTCCGGACATGGCCGCCGGTGGAGGAGGGCGGGGGAGAGCCACCGACGACATCCATAATCTCGGGCATCGACGGCGCGAAGAATAGCGTGAAAGGACATTGGCTTTTCCAAACCACGCAAGAAGACGTGCCACCACGATAAGCTCATGCTTAATAACCGAAAAACTTCGCCTTGGCCGACGTTGTGCTTCAGCTGGAGCGGGCTGCCGGTTCCCCGATAGTGATAAAGCGCACGCTTCGTGCGCTTTTTGCGCAAAAAGGCGGAAACCTAACCAGAAATTCGACCGTTATCGGTCCACCTTGGCACCGTGGCCGGGGCGAACGCGCCGGCGCTCTGGGAGCAGTTCATGGTCGATCCGCCGCGCGTGATCCGCACCTTGGAGGAATATCGTTCCGCTCTGCGCGAGATGGACCGCCTGCAATGCGCCCCGCTTGGCACCCCGGAGACCGAAGGACTGCAGGATCTGATCGAAGCGATCCTCGATTATGAAGGCCGCCACGTTCGCGATGGCGCCTCGCTCCACTAACCATCGGTGGCATCGGCAACAAGGCGATAACCCCTTGAGGGGTAGGCACAAAGCCGTGGGACGCTGTGGCTTTTCGAGAATATTAACGACGCTCGCTCGGATAGCGTGCCATGCCCACCCGCACAGGACGGCTTCTGCTTCGATCGCAGGGTATGACTACTCTAGACGTTTGACCAAAAGCGATTTCTCAGCCGACAGGGTGGTCCGTCTGCCTCGAAATCGCTCGAGGACGGATTCACATCCCCTTGGTTTTGCGTAATCTTGTCGCTGTATATCGGCACCCCCTCAAAGCGCATTTTCCCTACGCGATCCTTCTGCTAGACATAGTTTTGTGTCGGATGGGCTGTACAAGTAACGACAAACCCATTGACCCGACGAACGACACGGGCATTATCACCCGTGTTGGCAAACAAGGAGTATGGGACCGCTCGACCCGCCAAGCGCCGACGGACCGTGTTGTGTTGCGGGTCCACGAGGGAGGCCGATCATGAGCGCCGCATCGATCGAAGCACTGGCTGAAGCGCTGAACGTCAAGCCCGAAGTAATGGCTCCCGGCGTGCAGGGGCGCCCCCAACTTGTGCGCTGGACCTTCTCCCCGCGTGTCATGCCCGAAAGGTCGTTGAGCGCTGGTGCGTTGACACTGGCGCTGAACAGTTTCGCGGTGGTGTTAGAGGATGGCCACGGTCGTCATCGCTTTGAAGTTCCGCAGGGCGCGATCGGGTATATGCCGGCGGACTTTGGCGGCAGCTGGAGCTTCCCCGATCCGGTCGATTGTCTGCAGCTTTATCTGCCGCAGGATTGGCTGCGGCGCGCTGCCGGGCAGCACGGGCTGGACGCAGACCGCATCCACCTGCGCGGAGGGCTGCTCCCCGATGACGCGTTCCTGACTCAGGGAATGCAACTGCTGCTGGCGACGATGAAATGGCCCCGCGGCGTTGCGATGTTCACCGCCTCCGTGGGGCTGGCGCTCGCGCTGCGGTTGCTCGTCGCGCATGGCGATCAGGACAGCCCCGCCCCCACCGTCGCGCGGGGCAGACTGCCGCCACATCTGTTGCGCCGGGCGCAGGATTACATGGATGCTCACCTTGCGACCGCGCTCACGCTCGACGATGTCGCGCGCCAGATCGGCATCTCGCCGCGCCATTTCGCGCGCGCCTTCCGCCAATCGGTTGGCGTGCCGCCGCACCAATGGCTGCTACGCCGGCGAATCGATGCCGCGCGCGAGCTGCTGGCGGCGGGTGACTCGCCGCTCGCCGAAGTGGCAGTGCAATGCGGTTTCGCCGATCAGAGCCATTTCACCTCCACCTTCCGCCGCGCGACCGGCACGACGCCCGGGCGGTATCGCGGCGATCTGCGCACGGTCGGCTAAAGCGCCATTGGCAGGGACGGGCCGCCATCCCACATCGGGCGAGACAACCGCGTGACTGGAGTGATGATGGACAAGCTGAACCTGAGCGAGGCCGAATGGCGCGAACGGCTGACCCCGGTACAATATCATGTGCTGCGCGAGGCCGGCACCGAACGGGCTTTCACCGGCGATTACAACAGCTTCAAGGGTGACGGCATCTTCACTTGCGCCGCCTGCGGGCTCGACCTGTTCGACAGTGCCGACAAGTATGATTCGGGCTCGGGGTGGCCCAGCTTCACCCAGCCAATCGCGCCCGATCACGTGAGCGACCATAGAGACGAAAGCTATGGGATGCGCCGCGTGGAAAATCGCTGCGCGCGGTGCGACAGCCATCTCGGCCACGTTTTCCCCGATGGTCCACCGCCCACGGGCCTGCGCTATTGCATCAATTCGGTGTCGCTCGGCTTCAAGCCGCGCTGAGCTGACCACGCGCGGATCACCCCGCTACCGTGCCGGACCAGGTCCGGCACGGTAGCCTGCGCCGGCGCTGAACCAGCCTCAACCCACCGCGCCCCCACCCCGCGCGCGCTTGTTCACCGCCGCGCGAAGCCCTATGCCGCGAGACGACAATGGCTCGAACTTCCTCCAAACCGCTTTGGCGCCGGCGGCTGGTGCTGGCGCTGCAACTCTTGATCGGCCTGGGAATCGCGGCGGCGATCGCCTTGGCGGTGACGGTCTATGTCGCGGTCGGCCAGCTGCCGAGCTATGACGAGCTGAAATCGTCGCCGAACGGTCAGATGATCCGCGTCCACGCCGCCGATGGCACGGTGATCGTCTCGCTCGGGCCAAGCTATGGCGAGTGGCTGCCTTATGACCGAATTCCGTCGGTGATGCGCGCGGCGATCATCGCGGTGGAGGATCGCCGCTTCCGCCAGCATCCTGGCGTCGATCCAGTGGCGCTGGCGCGCATCACGAAGTTCGCGATCGACAATCGCGGCACCGGGCGGCGCCTCCAGGGTGCCTCGACGATCACCCAGCAGGTCGCGCGGACGATTTTCCTCTCGAACCGCTACACCGTAACCCGCAAGCTGCGCGAGGGCGTGATCGCGCTCGCGCTCGAACGCAAGTTCAGCAAGGATCAGATCCTCGAACTCTATCTGAACAAGGTTTATTTCGGCGGCGGCGCGTACGGGATCGATGCCGCGTCGCGCAAGTTCTTCGGCCACGGGGCGGATCATCTTTCGTTGTCCGAAGCGGCGATCATCGCTGGCCTCGTCAAGGCACCCTCCAACTATTCGCCGACCGCCGACATCGATGCCGCGCGCGATCGTGGCCGGGTGGTGCTGGGGCTGATGCGCGAAACCGGCGCGGTGACGCCAGAGGCGGCGGCCGCCGCCGACATCGGCGCGATCAGTTTCGTGCCCGAGCCCAAGCAGAACAGCGTGCGCTATTTCACCGATTGGGCGCTGCCCCAGCTCGACGTGCTGATCGACGAGCATCAGCGCCCGCTGGAGGTGTGGACGACGCTCGATCTCAACGCCCAGCGCGCCGCCGACACGGCGATCCGCGGCAACGCTCCGGCGGGCGTGCAGGGCGCGCTGGTCTCGCTCGATCGCGACGGCGCGGTGCGGGCATTGGTCGGCGGCAAGGATTATGTCTCGTCGATCTATAACCGCGCGACCCAGGCGACGCGCCAGCCGGGCTCGGCGTTCAAGCTGTTCGTCTATCTGGCGGCGCTCGAAGCGGGGCATAAGCCCGACGACCAGGTGGTCGACGAGCCGGTGACGATCGACGGGTGGAGCCCACGCAACGATTCGCGCCGCAATATCGGCCAGACCACGCTGCGCACCGCTTTCGCTTATTCGATCAACACGGTCGCGGCGAAGATCGGGCAGGAAGTGGGTTTCGCGACGATCGCGGACATGGCCAAGCGCTTTGGCATCACCACGCCGATCAACACCCACCCGGCGATGGTGCTGGGCACCAGCGAGGTGCGGCTGATCGAGCTGACCCGCGCCTTCGCCTCGATCGGGAACAAGGGAGTCGCGGTAACCCCTTATGGTATAACAAAAGTTACCGCGAATGGGGTGACGATCTACGCGCATGAGGTCGATCGCAGCCACGTGCTCGTCGCCCCGTTCGTCGCCGAGGCGATGACCGATCTGCTGCAGACGGCGGTCAACACCGGCACCGGCAAGGCGGCGCAGATCGGGCGCCCGGTCGCGGGCAAGACGGGCACCACCACCTCGACCAAGGATGGCTGGTTCCTGGGCTTTTCCAGTGGCTTGACGACCGGCGTGTGGATGGGACGCGACGATGCGCGGCCGGTCGCGGGGCTGCATGGTGGGACGGCGCCGGCGCGGGCGTTCGCCGATTACATGAAGGTCGCGGTCGCCAAGCGGCCGGTCGAACCGTTCGAAACCGGGGTGACGCTGCCCGACGCGGCGGCGGGACTTGGCGAGGAAGAGTATTTCGGCGGCCCCGACAATGGCCTGTTCGTCGGCCCCGATGGCCTCCCTCCGGCAACGGGGGGCACGCCCGGGCAGCCCGAGGACGACGCCGGGCCGCTCCCATCCCCGCCCGCGCCCCTGCCGGACAGCCGCGCGCCCGCTCCTGGCCAGTCACCGCGTGAAGGCGATCCCCAACAGCTCGATCAGGCCTGGATCGACCGTGTGCTCGGCGGGCGCGACCGGCCGCCGCGCGGCGACCAACCCCGCCCCGCCCCGCGTCAGCCGACCGAGTCGCGTCCCAACCAGTGAAGCCCCGCCCCTTCGCGGCGTAGCCAGGCGCGCGCGACCTCCGCATCGCGGCCGACCAGTTCGGCGACCAGCGCGTGGAAGGCCGGGCCGTGGTGCATGTGCACCCGGTGCGCCACTTCATGCGCCACGGTCGCGCGGCGGACCCGCGCGGGCGCCAGGATCAGCCGCCAGCTATAGCGAATCGCCCCCGACGCGGCGCAGCTCCCCCAGCGGCTGCGCGGATCGCCGACCGCGACCTTGGCGACCGAGACGCCGAGTCGCGCGGCGAACTCATGCGTTTCGGCGGTGAGCACCGCCAGCGCCTCGCGCTTCAGCCAGGCGGTGACCCTTGCCGCGAGCCCCACCGCCGGCCCGCCGACCATCAGCCGATCGCCGATCCGCTCGACCCGACGGGGGCGATCGGCGGCCCAGTCGATCGTCAGACGCGAATCGCCGAACGGGAACGACGCCCCCGGCACGAACGGCGTTGGCTGAGGCAGCCGCGCGCGCTGCGCCGCGATCCACGGCGCCTGGCTTTCCACCCATTCGAGCGCGGGGCCGAGCGCGGCGCGCTTGGGGAGCGTCAGCCGCACCGCCCCGCTCACCGGATCGACCGCGAGCCGCAGCCGCCGGGCGCCGGCGCGACGGATGATGTCGATGTCGCCCCGGGTCACAAGTCCCGGTCGATCAGATGATGCTCGAGATCGCCCGCGTCATCCTCGGAGATCGTCCAGCCGCGCACCGATTGGCCGGCGCGGTGGATCGCCTCGGGGTCGCCGCACACCAGATGGTGCCATTCGGGGAGCGGCTTGCCGTCCGCGACCAGGCGATAGGCGCAGCTCGACGGCAGCCAGTCGATCGTCGCGAGCTTGGCGGGGGTCAGCCGCACGCAATCAGGGACGAAGGCGTGGCGCTGGCGGTAATTGGTGCAGCGCGCGTTGCGGCGATCGAGCAGCCGGCAGGCGACGTTGGTGGGAAACAGCTCGCCCGTCACCTCGTCCTCCAGCTTGTGGACGCAGCATTTGCCGCAGCCGTCGCACAGCGATTCCCACTGCGCGCGGTCGAGCTTGTCGAGCGGGGTGGTTTCCCAGAAGCGGCTCATGCCGCCCAGCGCTTGATGTCGGCGGCGATCTCCTCCGGCCCCTTGTCGTTGGGCAGCACCGCGAGCGGCTTGCCGGCGGGATCGAACAGATAGACCGCGGTCGAATGCTCCATCAGATAGCTGCCGGGGCTGGTGCCCGGCTGCTTCTGCGCGAAGATCGCGAAATCCTTCTCCACCTTGGTGATTTCCGCCGGGGTGCCGGTGAGGCCGACGATCCGGGGGTGGAAGGCGCGGACGAACTGCTTCACCTGCGCGGGGGAATCGCGTTCGGGATCGACCGTCACGAAGATCGGCGTCACCCGCTTGGCGAGCGCGGGCGCGTCGCGCTCGAGCAGCTTCAGCGCGCCCGCCACCTTTTGCAGATCGGTGGGGCAGACATCGGGGCAATAGGTATAGCCGAAATAGATCACCCGGTACTGGCCGGCGAAATCGCGCTCCGAAACGCGGCGGCCATCCTGATCGACCAGATCGAGCGGCCCGCCGAGTCGCGCGCCGGCGAGCGGCGGGCTCGGCTTTTCCGGCGCCCCAGGCTGCGCCGAACAGCCAGCGAGCAGAGCGGCGGCGACGAGCGCCAGGGTACGAAAGCACTGGTTCATGGGGCGGGCTTGATCCTATATCGCTGCCGATCCACGGCGCTTTAGGGACGAGAGAGACGATGCGGAAGATGTTGGGGCTGATGCTGCTGCTCGCAAGCGCGCCGGCGATGGCGCAGCTGGGCCAGTCGGACGGCTATAAGTTCCTGGAGGCGGTGAAGGACGCCAAGGGCGCCGAGGCGACCGAGCTGCTGACCAAGCCCGGCACGACCGTGATCAACCACAAGGATTACAACAGCGGCGAAACCGCGCTGCACATCGTCGCCAAGCGCGGCGACGCGCTGTGGACGCGCTTCCTGCTGCAAAAGGGCGCCGATCCCAATGCCCGCGACGGGCGCGGCAACACCCCGATGCTGGTGGCGATAACGGTGGGCGCGAGCGATCTGGTGCCGATCCTGATCGCGGGCAAGGCCAATGTGAACCTGGCCAACCAATCGGGCGAAACCCCGCTGATCCGCGCGGTGCAGCGCCGCGACGTGCAGCTGGTGGGCGTGCTGCTGAAGGCCGGCGCCAATCCCGACCAGCCCGACAATCTCGCCGGACGTTCGGCGCGCGACTATGCGATCGACGATAAACGCTACCCCCAGCTCGCCGAGGCGTTCAAGGATGTTCCGAAGCGTAGCAGCCGGGGCGTGGCGGGGCCGACGCCCTGAGGGGGAGAGGCTTTCCGCGCTGTGGCTGACGGGCCGGGATGGGGTGGGAGGCGGAACGGCGGCTTTTAGCCGACCACCCAAGTCATCAGGCGATCGGGAGGGCGCAATGAAAATACCGGCTGTTGCGGCGATTTGCGCCGTCGCCGTCTCAGCATGTTCCGGAAAAGCTTCGGATACACTCCCGCCACTTCCGACAATCGAGAAGGCAACACTTGCCTACGCAGACTGTGTCGATATTGCCGCGCGGAAGCTGGCGTCTCAAATGGACGGCGTAGATGTTCTCGCGAAACGAGCAGTCGATGGTTGTCGGGATTTACGAGAAAAGGCGCTGGCTTTAAAAGGTGTACCAGTAATTTTCCCGACGGTTGCTGAATACGATGCCACGCACTTCGGCCTCGCTAAGCAGGCTATCGAGAATTCTCGCGCAAAATAGCAGGTGTCCGCGCGTCTGGTTTGGGCTGGCAATCTCGCGATGCTAAGTGTCCAGCTTTTGCAGGCGAAAGCAGCCATTCCCTCCCTCTCCCTCGAAGGGAGAGGATAGCGAAGCTTGGAGAGGGTGAGCGGTGCCGCGCGCATGGCCGACCCCAAACTCCCCAAGGGCAAGCGGGAAGGTCCACGGACAGCGGGGCGATCATCCCTGCGATTCGCTCCCCGTTATCCACGTTATCCACAGGCTGGCCCCCGCCTTTTATGCTTGGGGCGACTCGGCGCGCGTGACAAGCTCTGGGCATAGGCCAAGCGGTCGAGCGGACGGAAACGGAAGCAAGATCAAGGGCTTATACCTGGAAATAGCAGGTGCTGGGCGCGGCGAGAGCCTTGGTCGGCGCGGCGAAATCCGGGGGAATGCCGGGAAGCTGGCGCGGCGGGTGCAAGCCCAAGGCGGATGGCGAAACGGCATTCGGCAAAGCCGGCAAGCGCCATTTTTTGACGAGAGTGGCGGGAGTCCAAGCTTTGCGATCGTTCGCGGCTGCCAGCCGGGGCCTTCGGGTCTCGACCGACGGACGAGAGCGGTGACGGCGCCCATCGGCCGCGAGGCCGCGCTGGGTCGCCATGCCGCCGAAACCAGATGGCGGCGCCCGGACCGAATATCCCTCGGGATGCGCGGCGCGGGAGACGCCAACGAAGTCCGGCGACAGGGGGTCGATCGCGAGATCGGCCCCCATTTTCTTGGTGGCCGGCGCGGCAAGCATCGCCGGCACGGCCCGCGGCGTTACGCCCCGCTCGCCGCCCCGATCAGCGCGAGCACATCGGCGATCAGCTTGTCCATCGCCGCGCGCGCGGCGGCGGGATCGCACGCCATGATCGCGTGGCGCACCGCGTCATGCTGTTCCAGGCTGGCGCTATGCCCCTTGATCCGGTTGGTGAAGCGGATCGAGCTGTGGAGCGCGCTCGCGACGACCGGCTCGAACTGCGCGAAAAAGGGATTGTCGGCCGCCTGGAGGATCGCGACGTGGAAGGCGATGTCAGCGCCGAGCACATCGTCGTCGCCGCGCTCGGCCGCGACCATCCGGCGGAAACCGCGCTCGATCCCGGCGCGGCGCAGGTCATCGGCGCGTTCGGCGGCGAGCGCGGCGGCGGCGGGCTCGATCGCGTGGCGCAGCTCGGTGAATTCGCGCAGCAGCCGCCGCGAGAATTTGCGCTCCATCAGCCAGCGCAGCACATCGGCATCGAGCAAGCTCCACGCGCTCGCCGGCTGCACCACGGTTCCCTGGCGCGGGCGGGCGCTGAGCAGGCCCTTGGCGGTGAGCATCTTCACCGCCTCACGCGTCACCGATCGGCTGACGCCATAGTCCCGCGACAGGTCCGCCTCGGTCGGGAAATCGCGTTCCTCGTACGTACCCGTCACGATCGCGCGGCCGAGCGTGTCGAGCATCCCGTAGGTAAGGTTCCGGCCAAGAATCGGGGCTGCCGCCCGGTCAAAACTCATTGCCATGCTGCAACGTCGCGCAGATGCGCGTGGCTTGCAATGGGGCAAGACGGTCGCGCGCGAACCACGGCGTCAGCTCGGCATCGCGCGCCACGCCTCGACCAGCGCGCGCGCCCGGCCCGCGACCAGCTCGGCGGTGTCCCCCGCGCGGTAGAGCGCGCCGCCGACGCCGATCCCCGCCGCCCCGGCGCCAAGCCATTCGGCGAGCGTCTCGGCGTTGGTGCCGCCCACCGCCCAGAACGGCGTGCCGGCGGGCAGCACCTCGCGCACCGCCTTCAGATGCGCGGTGCCGAGCGTTCCCGCCGGAAACAGCTTCAGCGCCTTCGCCCCGGCGGCCAATGCGATGAACGCCTCGCTCGGGGTGAGGCAGCCGGGGAGCAGATCGAGCCCCAGCGCCACCCCGCGCGCGATCACCGCCGCGTCGGTATTGGGCGTCACCATCAGCCGCGCGCCGGTGCCGGCGAGCGCCTCGGCCGCCTCGACCGTCAGCACCGTGCCGCCGCCGATCAGCGCGGTACGGCCGAACTCGGCCTGAAGCCGGGCGATGCTCGTCGTCGGCTCGGGCGAGTTGAACGGCACCTCGATCGCGCGGATGCCGGCCTCGATCAGCGCGCGGCCGATCGCGGGCGCCTCGGCGGGGGTGAGACCGCGCAGGATCGCGACGATCGGCGGCGCGCCCTGGGCGAGCAGATCGGCGAGCGTCATCGGCTTTCCTCCAGCAATTCGAGCCCAGCGATCACGCAGGCGTCGCCGTCGAGCGTGCGATGGGCACGGCCCTGATGGTCGCAGGCGCGGGCATAGGCGTCGGTCAAGCCGGGCGCGCCGATCAGCGTCACCGCCGCGCCATCACCGGCGGCGGCGAGTTCGTGGCCGATCAGCAGCCCCGAGAGATAACCCTTGGCCCAGCCCGGAGTCCGCCCCTCGCGCAATTGCGCGGCGCGCGCCGCGAACAGCGCGCCGAGCAGATCGCGGTCTCGCGCGCGGTCGAGCCCGGCGGCGAAGCCCTCCGCCTCGCCGCTCGCCGCGCCCGGCAGCCGGGTCAGCGTCGATTGCTGGAGCAGCGCGTAGAGCTCGCCGGTGAAGAAGGTGCGGAACGCGCGGACCACGCCATCCTCCAGCCACGCCCATTTGCTGTGGGTGCCGGGGTGGACGATCAGCTGGCGCCCGTGCGCGAGCGCGGGATCAAGCGCCAGCGCGCCGAAAATCTGCGTCTCCTCGCCGCGCATCACGTCGGGCGCGGCGCCCGGCGGCATCGCCAGCCCGGCGGCGATCGTGAGCGGCTGGCCCGCGAGCGTCAACCGCGCCGCGCCCGCCGCCCAGGCGGCGCGATCGGCGGGGCAATCGACATAGGGCACCTCGTGCAGCGCCCCGCGCGCGCCGACCATCCCGGCGAGCCGCACCGGCGCGGTGCCCGCCCAATCGCCCAACGCCTCCCGCAGCGCATCGGCGGCGGGCGCTTCGAGCGCGCCGATTCCCGGCCCGTCGCGCCGCGTCCAGCCGCCCTGCCCATCGGCGCGGAACAGCCGCAGCCGGCTGGTGCCCCAGTCGCCCAGGATCACAGCGCCACCTTCGGCGCGGCGAAGCCCGGCACCGCCACCTCGAACGCGAACAGCCCGCCGGCGTGCGGGTGCGCGGCGGGATCGAGCCCGATCGCGGCGCTCGTGACATAAGCGGTGCGCAAATCGCGCCCGCCGAGCGCGAGCTTGGTCGGCTGCGCGCAGGGCAGCGCGACTCGGTCGGTTCGCTGGCCCGCGGGCGAATAGCGCACCGCCGCCGCCCCGCCCCACAGCGCCACCCACAGCCCCCCTTCGGCATCGCAGACGATGCCATCGGGATGCCCCTCGCTCGGCGCGATCTCGGCGAAGCGCGTGCCCGGCCCCAGCCCGCCATCGTCGTGCAAGGCGTGGCGCCAGATGATCCCGGCGAGCGTATCGACGTGATAGAGCCACGCGCCATCGGGGCTCACCGCCGGGCCGTTGGTGATCACGCAGCCCCCGGCGAGCGGCTCGGGCGCGGCGGCGCCGTGGCGGTAGCACCAGATGCGCCCGGTCGCGTCGCGCTCGCCATCGTGCATCGTGCCGAACCACAGCCGGCCGGCGCGATCGACGCAGCCATCATTGGTGCGATCCCCGGGCGTCGCCGGCACGGCGACGAGCGGCGTCAGGCCCGTTTCCGGGCGGAAGCCAAACAGCTGCAAGTCGCTGCCGATCACCAGACCGCCATCATCGGCCGCGACGACGAAGCTCGGCTGGCCGCCCAAGGGGAAACTGTTGCGCGCGCCGCCCTCGGGCGTGAAGCGGTGGAGCACCCCCTGCTTGATGTCGACGAACCACAGCCAGCCGCGCTCGGGCACCCATAGCGGCCCCTCGCCCAGGCGCGCGCCAACCGACCAGACCAATTCAGCTTTCATCGGCCATGCCTTACGCTAGTTGCCCGCGCTGGCCCATATAGCATTCTGAATTTCCTCACGAATCGCGCGACGGCGTCAACCGCCGCGTCCGCTTGATCCGGACCGCGCTTTGCGCCAGCTTCGGCTGGCCGCCACGAAAGGAATTTCCATGCGCCTGCCGCTATTTGCCGCGCTGCTGACCCTCGCCACGCCCGCGCTGGCGCAGGACCGCGAGGTGAGCATCCCCGGGCCGCAGGGCGCGCTCCACGGCGCGTTGCTCACGCCCAAGCAGGCGAAGGCGGTGGTGGTCATCATCCCCGGCTCCGGCCCCACCGATCGCGACGGCAACAACCCGCTGGGGGTGCGCGCCCAGAATCTGAAACTGCTCGCGGAGGGGCTGGCGCAACAGGGCGTCGCCAGCATCCGCATCGACAAGCGCGGCCTGTTCTCCAGCGCTGCCGCGATCGCCAACGCCAATGCGGTGACGATCGCCGATTACGCCGCCGACGCGCGCGCCTGGGCGGCGTTCGCGGCGAAGGAAGCGGGCCTGCCCTGCGCCTGGCTGGTCGGGCATAGCGAGGGCGGGCTGGTCGCGCTCGCCGCCGGCAACGCGCCGACGATCTGCGGCCAGGTGCTGGTGAGCTCGCTCGGCCGGCCCTATGGCGAGGTGATCCGGGCGCAGCTCAAGGCCAACCCGGCGAACGCGCCGGTGCTCGCCGACGCCTATCGCGCGCTCGATGCCCTCGCGGCGGGCAAGACGATCGACGTCAGCGGCTTCCACCCCGCGCTGCAGCAACTGTTCAACCCCGCGGTCCAGCCCTTCCTGATCGACGCTTTCCGCCAGAACCCGCGCGAGCTGGCCGCCGCGCTGAAAGGCCCGGTGATGATCGTCCAGGGCCAGGCCGATCTCCAGGTGACGCAGGCCGACGCCGCCGCGCTGAAGGGCGGCGCGCCCTTCGCCGAACTGCTGCTGGTGCCGGGCGTCAATCATGTGCTGAAGCATGTCGATGGCACCCCGGGCGACAATCTCGCCAGCTATTCCATCCCCGATCGCCCGATCGCGCGCGAAGTGGTGGACGGGATCGCGAGCTTCGTCACCAACCCCGCCCGCTGACAGTCGCGGTTGATCGGTTCTTAACCATCCCGGGCTTATGCCCGGATCATGGCACGGGCATGCAATTTGTGTGGAGACGAGCTCAGCCGCGCGGGGATCGCTCGGTGCATGGTGCCGCACTGCCCGGAGAAACAGGGTGGCGGCAGCGCGCGCGTGCTGCGGCTGCTGATTCCGGCGCTGCTGCTCGCGGCGAGCGTGGTCGGCCTCGCCTATCTGCTCGTCAGCCGACATCAGCCGGTCGAGGAAGTGGCCAGCCCCTTCGCGCCGGAAGCCGACAACAGCATCGCCGCGACCGATACCGAGCAGCTTCCGGTGGCCGCGTCGAGCGGCGCGACAGCGCCCGCGACGGCACCGAGCGCGGCGGGCGGCATTGGCGGGATCGCGATTCCCGCCGGATTGTTCGGCCCCGCCGATCCCCGCGCGGCGCAGCGCGTGCAAAGCTTTTCCTGCGCCAGCGCCAATGCCAGCCCCGCCCGCCAGCTGGTGTGCAACCATTGGGAACTGGCGACGGTCGACTATAATCTGGCGCTCGCTTATCGCCGCGCGCTCGCCACTGTAGCCAATCCGGCTGCGCTGCGCCGCGAACAGCGCGGCTGGCTCCAGGCGCTCGACCGCCAGCGCGAGGCGACGCGGATTCTCCAGCATTATCAGGCGCGGCTCGAACGGCTGAGCAAGCCCGCCGCCTGACCCCCCTCTCGACGGCTGGCCTCGCCCGCGTCTAGAGCAGCCACCATGCAGCCCCCCGTCGCCCCGCGCCGCCCGCAGACCGCAACCCATCACGGCATCACCCTCGAAGACCCCTATGCCTGGCTGAAGGACCCCGGCTATCCCGAGGTGAAGGACGCCGAAATCCTGGGCTATCTGGAGGCCGAGAACGCCTATTTCGAAGCCGCGATGGCGCCCCACCGGCCGCTGATCGACCGGCTCTATGAAGAGCTGAAGGGGCGCATCAAGGAAGACGACGCCTCTGTCCCGCAAAAGGATGGCGACTGGCTCTACTGGACCGCGTTCGAAACCGGCGGGCAGTATCGCAAATGGTGGCGCAAGCCCGTCGCGGGCGGGGCCGACCAGCTGATCCTCGACGAACCCGCGCTGGCGGAAGGCAAGGAATATTTCCGCCTCGGTGCTTTGGCGGTGAGCAACAATGGCCGCTGGCTCGCTTACGCGATCGACGACAATGGCTCCGAACGCTTCGAGCTGCGGGTGAAGGATCTGGCGACGGGCGCGCATCTGCCCGACGTGATCCCCGGCATCCTCTCCGAAATCGTCTGGACCGCCGACGATGCCGGCTTCCTCTACGGCCTCGCCAACGCGCAGTGGCGCACCGACAATGCCCGCTTCCACCGGCTGGGCGACGATCCGGCGAACGATGTCGAATTGTTCAAGGAAGCCGATGAGGGCTTCCGCGTCGGCGTCGGCGAGACGAGCGACCGGCAATGGCTGGTCGTCTCGACCGGCGATCATGTGACGAGCGAGGTCTATCTCCTTCCGGCGGGCGATCCGCTCGCGCCGCTGAAGCTCGTCTCGGCGCGGCAGCCGGGGCGCGAATATGATGTCGATGCGCGCGAGGGGACGCTGTTCATCCACACCAACGACACCCACCCCAATTTCCGCCTCTGCACCGCGAGCATCGACGCGCCGGACATGTGGGAGGAACGGATCGCGCCTTCCGATCAATTCTACATGACCGGGGTGACGATCTTCCGCGATTTCTTCGTGGTGGAGGGCCGCGAGGACGGGCTCGATCAGATCGAACTGCACCGCTACGAAGGGGGCGCCGCCAAGCGGATCGCTTTCCCCGAGGCGAGCTATGTCGCGGGGCTGGGCGACAATCCCGAATATGCGATGGACGTGCTGCGCATCGGCTATGAATCGATGGTCACGCCCGGCACCGTCTATGATTATCACGTCTCCGACGACCGGCTTCAGGTGCTGAAGGTCCAGGAAATCCCCTCGGGCTATGAGGCGGCGCAATACGCGACCGAGCGGCTGAAGATCCGCGCGCGCGACGGGACGATGGTGCCCGTTTCGATCGTCTATCCGCTGGGCTTCCCGCGCGATGGCTCGCGCCCGCTCTACCTCTATGCGTACGGCGCCTATGGCTATGCGGTGCCGCCGGGCTTTTCGACCGGGCGGCTGTCGCTGCTCGATCGCGGCTTCGCCTTCGCGATCGCGCATATCCGCGGTGGCGACGATCTCGGCCAGCAATGGTATCTCGACGGCAAGCTGGAAAAACGCACCAACAGCTTCAACGATTTCGTCGATGTGGCGAAGGCGTTGATCGACGGCGGCTGGACCAGCGCCGGCCGGATCGCCATCGCCGGGCGCTCGGCGGGGGGCGAGCTGATGGGGGCGGTGGTCAACAGCGATCCCGAGCTGTGGGGCGCGGTGATCGCCGATGTGCCGTTCGTCGACGTGCTGAACACCATGCTCGACGCCGAACTGCCGCTCACCCCGGGCGAATGGCCCGAATGGGGCAACCCGATCGAGGACAAGGCCGCGTTCGAGCTGATCCGATCGTACAGCCCCTATGACAATGTGGCGGCCAAGGCCTATCCGCCCTTGTTCATCTCGGGCGGGCTCAACGATCCGCGCGTGACCTATTGGGAGCCCGCCAAATGGGCGGCGAAACTGCGCGCGACCAAGACCGACGCCAATCTGCTGCTGCTCAAGACCAATATGGGCGCCGGGCATGGCGGCAAATCGGGCCGGTTCGAGAGTTTGCGCGAACTCGCCGAGGAGCACGCCTTCGTGCTGTGGCAGCTGGGGGTGGAAGCGTGAGGCGCGGCGAAGCCCTCTCCCCTTCAGGGGAGAGGGTTTGGGTGAGGGGGAAGCCAGGCGCGCGTCGGGCTTTTAAAGCCCCTCCCCTCTCCCCCCAGGGGGAGAGGGGTTGATGTTCACCCACCCCTTCACCGCCACCCCCGCCGACATCGACGAGCTTGGCCATGTCAACAACGCGGTCTGGGTGCGCTGGATTCAGGAGATCGCGGTCGCGCACTGGGCGCATCTCGCGACGCCCGAGGAGCAGGCGGCGTTCTTCTGGGTGATCACCCGGCACGAGATCGACTATCGCGGCAATCTGCGCGCCGGCGAGACCGCGACCGGCGAAACCTGGGTCGCCGATCCGCCCAAGGGCGCGCGCTTCGATCGCCATGTCCGCTTCGTGGATGCGGGCGGCAAGGAACTGGTGCGCGCCGTCACCACCTGGGCGATGATCGAACGCGCGAGCGGCCGGCCGATGCGGGTGCCGGCCGAACTCGCCGCCCGGTTCCTTTCGGCATGAGCCTGAAGTTCCTCGGCCAGTTCCTGCGCCACCCGCGATCGACGGGGGCGGTGTGGCCGTCCTCGCCCGCGCTGGCGGCGGCGATGGCGGCGGCGGTGCCGGCGGAGGCGCTGCTGATCGTGGAATATGGCCCCGGCACCGGCGTGTTCACCGCCGCGCTGCGCCGCGCGCATCCCCAGGCGCGGCTGGTCGCGATCGAGTATAACCCCGCCTTCCACGCCGCGCTCGCCGCGCGCTTCGCGGGGGATCCGCTGACGGAGCCGGTGCTGGGATCGGCGGCGGACGTGGCCGCGATCCTCGCCGCGCGCGGGCTAAGCGCGCCGGAGGCGATCGTCTCGGGCCTGCCTTTCACCTCGCTGCCCGCCGCGCTTGGCGAGACGATCCTGGCGGAGACCGCGCGGCTGCTCGGTGCCGAGGGGCGCTTCGTGCTGTTCCAATATTCGCGCGCGCGGATCGGGCTCATCAGCCGCCACTTCGCCCGGATCGAGGCGCGGCGGGTATGGGCGAACCTGCCGCCCGCCTGGGTGCTGGGGTGCGATAATCGCTGAGCGGGGCTCCCGGCTTCCACCCACCCCAACCCCTCCCTTTCAGGGAGGGGCTAGCGGAGCCTTTTGTCGCGTCTCCCCTCCCTGAAAGGGAGGGGCCGGGAGTGGGTCCGGTCGGGGGGCCGCCGCGGCCTACCGCTCCAGCCGCGTCACATGCCCCATCTTGCGCCCGGCGCGGCGGCTTTTGCCATAGAGGTGGAGATGGGTGTCGTGCGCGCCGAGCGCGCCGCGCCAATCGCCAAGATCGCCGATCAGATTCTCCATCACCACCCGGCTGGCGGTGAGCCCGGTATCGCCCAGCGGCAGGCCGCAGATCGCGCGGATATGGTTTTCGAACTGCGAGGTGCGCGCGCCCTCGATCGTCCAGTGCCCCGAATTATGGACGCGCGGCGCCATTTCGTTGAACACCGGCCCGTCCGCCCCCGCGAAATATTCGCAGGCGAGCACGCCGACATAATCGAGCCGATCGGCGATCCGCCCGGTCAGCGCCGCCGCCTCGGTCCACAACGCCGCGACTTGCGGAGGGGCGGGCAAGGTCGAGCGCTTCAGGATGCCCTGCTCATGCTCGTTGTGCGGCGGGGCGTAGCTCACCATCGCGCCATCGGCACCGCGCGCGAGCAGGATCGAGAATTCGTGCGCGAAATCGACCAGCCCCTCGACGATCGCCGCGCGCCCGCCGACCGCCGCCCAGGCATCCGCCGCCGCGCCCGGATCGGCGATGCGCACCTGGCCCTTGCCGTCATAGCCAAGCGTCAGCGTCTTCAGGATCGCGGGCGTCCCGATCGCCGCCAGCGCGGCTTCCAGCTCGGCGAGGCTTTCGACCCGCCGCCACGGCGCGGTGCGCCCGCCGAGCCCGCCGACGAAGCGCTTCTCGTTCGCCCGGTCCTGCGCGACGCCGAGCGCGCCGGGATTGGGATGCACCGGCACCTTGGTCGCCAGGTAACTAACGGGCGCAAGGGCGATATTCTCGAACTCGTAGGTCACCACGTCGCACGAGGCGGCGAAATCATCGAGCACGATATGGTTATGGTAATCGGCGCGGATAAAGCTTGAGGCGGTCTGCGCCGCGACGCTCTCCTCATCGGGGGCCAGCACCAGCGTGCGATAGCCGAGCTGCGCGGCGGCGGCCGCCAGCATCCGCCCGAGCTGGCCGCCGCCCAGGATGCCGATGGTGGCGCCGGGCTCCAGCAGCGCGCGCTCAGGCATCGGGCGCCTCGGCCACGCTCTCGGTCTGCGCCGCGCGCCATGCCGCGAGCCGTTCGCCCAGCGCCGCGTCGTTCAGCGCCAGGATCGCGGCGGCGAGCAAAGCGGCGTTCTTCGCCCCCGCTACCCCGATCGCGAGCGTGCCGACCGGAATCCCGGCGGGCATCTGCACGATCGAGAGCAGGCTATCGAGCCCGTTCAGGCTTTTCGATTGCACCGGCACCCCCAGCACCGGCAGCGCGGTCATCGCCGCCGCCATGCCGGGCAGATGCGCCGCCCCGCCCGCGCCGGCGATGATCACCTTCAGCCCGCGCGCCGCCGCGCTTTTGGCGTAATCATAGAGCCGGTCCGGGGTGCGGTGCGCCGAGACGACGCGGCGCTCATGCGCCACGCCCAGCGTATCGAGCAGATCGGCGGCGTGGCGCATCGTCTCCCAATCGGAGGTGCTGCCCATGATGATGCCGACCAACGCCATGCTCGCCCCCGCTGCGGGAAGCCCCGCCCCTTAGCGACCGGGACGGCGCGGAGCAAGGCGGGGCTCGCCAGCGGCGGGCGGGTGCGTTAGCTTGCGACCATGTCCTTGCCCGACAGCCAATCCCCGGCCGCCGACGAGCGCGCGGGCCTGGGCGATTTCGCCCGCCGCTTCGCCGGGCCGCTGCGGCGCTTCTTCGCGCGCCGGCTGGGCAACGAGGCCGATGTCGCCGATCTGGTGCAGGATGTGTTCGAGCGGCTGAGCCGGCTCGACGATCCGGGCGCGATCCAGCGCGCCGAAAGCTTCGTCTTCGTCACCGCCGCCAATGTGCTGAAGGACCATGCCCGGCGCGGCCGGGTACGCGGCGCGGGGCAGCACGAACCGATCGAGCCCCATGCCGAGACACTTCCCGGTTCGGAGATTCCGCCCGACCGCGTCTTGGCGAGCAGGAAGATCGCGGCGCAACTGCACGCGGCGCTGCTCGAACTGCCCGAGCGCAGCCGCGATGTGATCGTGCTGCGTCTGATGGAGGGTTGGAAGATGGCCGATGTCGCCGCCGCGCTCGGCATTTCGACCCGGGCGGCGGAAAAGCACCAGGCGCGCGCGCTCGCCCATCTCGCCGAACGGCTGCGGGGTTGGCGATGAGCGAGCGGCGGGGGATCGAGGCGGCAAGCTGGGCGGCGCGGCGCGCCGAGCCCGATGCCGGCGCCGAGGCGGAGCGCCGCTTCGCGCGGTGGCACGCCGATCCGCTCAACGCCGACGCCTATCGGGAAGCGGCGGCGACGCTCGCCTTGACGCGCGGGCTGGCGGACAGTCCGGACTTGCAGGCGCTGCGGCGGGCGAGCCTTAGCCGCGTCGCCCGGCGCGGGGTGCGGCGCGCGGCGATCGCGCCCCGGCTCGCGGCGGCGGCGGCGGCGTTGCTCGTCGTCGCGCTGCCGCTCAGCCTCGTGGTCCGCGCGCCGATGGCGGCGGCGACCGAGTATCGCACCGATCGCGGCCAGAAGCTCGACGTGACGCTCGAGGATGGCTCGCGGGTGACGCTCGATACCGACAGCCGGGTGCGCCTTGCCTATACGGCGCGCGAGCGGCGGCTGGTACTGCTCGCGGGACAGGCCCGGTTCGAGGTCGCCAAGCACCAGCCGCGCCCCTTCATCGTCGAGGCGGGCGAGCAGCAGGTGACGGCGCACGGCACCGAATTCGACGTGCGGCTCGATCCGGCGCAGACCCGCGTCGCGCTGATCGAGGGGCGGGTGACGGTCGCCGTGCCAGGCGCCCCGGTGGTGGCGATGCGCCCGGGCGAGCTGCTGGTGACCGGCGCGCGTGGCCGGATGCTGAAGCGCGATCCCCGCGCGGTGGAGGCGCTCACCAGCTGGAACGAGGGGCTGGTGATCGCGCAGGACGAACCGCTCGCCACCGTCGCCGCCGAGATGAGCCGCTATGCCCGCCGCCCGATCCGGGTCGAGGGCGCCGCCGCGCGGATCCGGGTGAGCGGCGCCTTCCGGGCGGGCGCGACCGAGAGTTTCGCCGAGGCACTCGCGCTCGGCTTCCCGGTGCGCGCCGAACGCGGGCCCGATGGCGCGATCGTGCTGGTTCCGGCGGCGCCAAAAAAATAACCATCCCTGGTTCGGGTTTCCCCGCTCGCTGCGTTTTGAGACTTGAGCGCCCCGATTGAGGGCGCCCTGACGCAGGGAGATGGATCGATGACCAAGCGCTGGCTTTTGCTGCATGGGGCCGCGCTCGCGGCGCTCGCTTCCGCGCTGCCGGTACGCGCCGCCGCGCAAAGCACCATCGAGTGGCGGATCGACCGCCAGGAACTCGGCACCGCGCTGATCGCCTTTTCGCGCCAGAGCGGGCGCCAGGTGCTGTTCGCGCCCGAACTGGTGCGCGGCAAGACCGCGCGCCCCTTGCGCGGGCGGATGGAGCCGACGCGCGCGCTCGCGGCGCTGCTGCGCGGATCGGGCCTGCACTATCGCGAGGCCAATGGCGGCACGCTGCTGATCGAGCCGGCGCGCGCGACCCAGTCCCCCGCCGATCCCGCCCCGGCGCCGGGCGGCGCCCAGACCCCGGCCCCCAACCCCACCGAGACCCCCGCCGCCGATGCCGCCGCCGAGCCGCCGGTGCAGGAGGATATCGTCGTCGTCGGCACCGCGGGCGGCGGCACCCGGCGCCAGAACGCCGCCTTCGCGGTGACGAGCATCGACAGCACCACCGCGCAGCGGCTCGGCGCGCAGAGCACCGCCGAAGTGCTGCGCGTCGTCCCCGGCGTCAGCACCGAAAGCTCGGGCGGCAAGAACGGCGCGAACATTTTCGTGCGTGGCTACCCCTCGGGCGGCGATGCCGAATATGTGACGCTGCAATATGAAGGCGTCCCCTTCTTCCCGCCGCCAACCCTGTCGTTCCTCGAAAATACCCAGCTGATCCGCACCGACGAAACGCTCGGCCGGGTCGAGGCAGTGCGCGGCGGCACCGGCGCCTTGTTCTCGAACGGGCAGCCGGGCCTCACCGTCAACTTCGTCCAGCGCGAGGGCAGCCAGAAGCGCGAGGGGCTGGTGAAGCTGCAAGGTACCGATTTCGGCGAGTTCCGCGCCGACGCGGTCGCCTCCGGCCCGATCGACAGCAACACCACCTTCCTGGTCGGCGGCTTCTACAATGTCGCGAACGGCATCCGCGACCCGCGCTTCGAGGCGGAGCGCGGCGGGCAGATCAGCGGCAATATCCGCCACGATTTCAGCCGTGGCAGCGTGCTGGTGTTCGGGCGTTATCTCGACGATCGCGGCCAGTGGCTGCTGCCGATCCCGGTGATCCAGAACGGCGACCGGATCAGCGCCTATCCCGGCTTTTCCGCCGGCACCGGCACGTTGCTCGGCCCCGATAACCGCTTCGGCACGCGCAACGATGGCTCACGGATCGATCTCGGCAACGGGCGCGGCGCGCAGATCGGCAATGTCGGCTTCAACGCAGAGTACCGCCTGGCCGACGGGCTCCAGTTCCGCGACCGCTTCAGCTATCTGGTCGGCCGCGCCGATACCTTCGGGCTGGTGCCCGGCGGCACCGCGCCGCAAAGCGCCGCCGCCTTCGCGGCCGGCCTTGGCGGCACGATCCGCTCGCTCAATTTCGTGACCGGCGGCGCGGCGGCGGACCCCAACACCCAGATCGTCCAGGCCGGGCAGTGGAGCGTCACCAAGCGCATCGAGTCTTACGTCAACGACGCCGCGCTCGAATGGAAATATGGCCGCAACAAGCTGACCGGCGGCATCTTCTACACCAGCTACAGCTCGCGCGATCGCTGGAACCTGGGCAACAGCCTGTTGCTCACCGCCGAACCCAATGCCCGCCGCCTCAACCTGGTGCTGAACGACGGCCGTGTGGTGACGCGCGACGGCTATACCGGCGGCTCGTTCTTCAACGTCAACGCCAATTATTCGGGCGAGGACATCGCCGGCTATCTGGTCGACGAATGGCAGATCACCGACAAGCTGCGGATCGACGCCGGCGTGCGCTACCAGAATCACAGCGTCGATGGCCGGCTGGAGAATAACGGCAGCACCGGCGCGGCGGGGCTCGATGGCAACCCGCTGACGCTCTATGACAATAACGACGCGGTGCTGAACGGCACCTTCCGCACGATCCGCTATCGCGGCGATGCCTGGTCGTGGACGGCGGGCGTCAATTACGACTTCACCCGCCAGGTCGGCGCGTTCTTCCGCTATAGCCGGGGCAACAGCTTCCCCTTCTTCGACAATCTGCGCGACGGCATCACCGTGGCGCCGCGCGTCGATAGCTATGAAGGCGGGGTGAAAGTGTCGGCGGGCAAGGTGAGCGCCTATGTCACCGCCTTCCACAACGACTTCAACGGCCTCGCCACCACGGTCATCACCAATGGCGCGCCGATCGCCTCGATCGGCGGGGCGAGCGCGACCGGCGTCGAGTTCGAAGGCGCGGTGCGGCCGGTGCGCGGGCTGTCGGTGACGGGTTCGGCGACCTATCTCGACGCGACCTACCGCAACTTCTTCACCGATGGCGGGCGCACCAACCTGTCGGGCAACACGGTGCAGCGCCAGCCGCGCTGGCAGTGGCGGGTGACGCCTTCCTATGACTATGACTTCGGCAACCGCACCAAGGCGGGCGCTTTCCTGACCGTGGGCTATATCGGCCGCCGCTTCTCCGACGTGCAGAACCAGCAGGTGCTGCCAAGCTATTACAAGGTCGATGCCGGGATCACGATCGATGTCGGGCCGGTGCAGTTCGCGGTGCTGGGCGACAATCTGACCGACACGATCGGGCTGACCGAGGGCAACCCGCGCGTGATCGGCGCGCAGGGCGGCGGCGCGATCTTCGCGCGGCCGATCGTCGGGCGATCGGTGCGCTTTGCCGGCACGGTGCGTTTTTGAGCGCGGTGGCTGAACGGGTGACGTAACCAGTTCCTCCCCCGGCGGGGGAGGTGGCACCCGCGCAGCGGGTGACGGAGGGGTGTCCCCGGCGGATCAACGGCCTCACCCCTCCACCATTCGCTCGCGCGAATGGTCCCCCTCCCCTTGCAGAGGAGGAACTGCGAAGACTGGCGACCGCCGTGATTGTAGAGGTGCCGATGCGCGCGTTGATTGCCGCCTTCCTGCTCGCCGCGCCCGCCGTGGCGCAAACGCCCGCCGCCGCCCCGCCCACGCCCGCCGAACATTATGGCGCGCTGTTCCGCGAGGTGCAGCTCGGCCGCGTCTTCCCCGACAACAAGACCTTCGTCGACGCGGTGCCCAAGCGCCCGGTCGCCGCGATCCTCGCCGATTACGCGCGCGAGCAGCCGAGCGATGCCGCCGCGCTGCGCGCCTTCGTCCTCGCCAATTTCACCGTGCCCGGCGTCAACGACATGGCGGCGGACCCGCTTCGCGCGCATATCCGCGCGCTGTGGCCGATCCTCACCCGACCCCCGCTCACCCCCGCGCCCGGCGGCTCGGCGCTCGCCTTGCCCCGGCCCTATGTCGTGCCCGGCGGGCGGTTCCGCGAGATTTACTACTGGGACAGCTATTTCACCCTGCTCGGGCTGAAGGCCGATGGCGAGGACGCGCTGATCGAGGCGATGCTCGATAACTTCACGTCGCTGATCGAGCGTTACGGCCACATCCCCAATGGCACGCGCAGCTATTATCTCAGCCGCTCGCAGCCGCCCTTTTTCGCGCTGATGCTCGATCTGTCGGCCAACCGCGATCCAGCCGTCGCCGCCCGGCGGCTGCGGGCGCTGCGGCGCGAATATGCCTTCTGGATGCGCGGTGCCGCCTGTCTCGGCGGCGCGGGCGCCTGCGAGCATGTCGTGCGGATGCCCGACGGATCGCTGCTCAACCGCTATTGGGACGCGAAAGCCACCCCGCGCGACGAAAGCTTCGCCGAGGACAGCGCGACCGCCGCCGGCGCCGCCGAACAGCCACGGCTGTGGCGCGATCTGCGCTCGGCGGCGGAGAGCGGCTGGGACTTCAGCTCGCGCTGGCTGGCGGACGGCAGGACACTCGCGACGATCCACACGACCGACATCGTGCCGGTCGATCTCAACAGCCTGCTCTTCGCGGTGGAAGCGCGGATCGCCGCGCGCTGCCAGGCGGCGGGTGACCGCGCCTGCGCCGCCGAGTTCGCGGGCCGCGCGGGGGCGCGCAAGGCGGCGATGGCGCGCTACCTCTGGTCCGCCGCGCGTGGCTGGTACGCCGATTTCGACCGCGCGACCGGCAAGCCGAGCGATCGCCTGTCGGCGGCGACGCTCTATCCCTTGTTCACCGGCGTCGCCGGACCAACGGAAGCGCAGGCGGTCGCTCGCACCGTCCAGGCGCGACTGCTCGCGCCCGGCGGGCTGCGCACCACCGAAGTCGCAACCGGCCAGCAATGGGACCGGCCCAATGGCTGGGCGCCGCTGCAATGGATCGCGATCGACGGCCTCGCCCGCGGCGGCCAACCGACGCTCGCCCGCGACATCGCCCGCCGCTGGCTGACGACCGTGAACGCCGCCTTCGCCGAGACGGGCAAGCTGCTCGAAAAATATGATGTCGAGGAACGCCGGCCGGGCGGCGGCGGCGAATATCCGCTGCAGGATGGCTTCGGCTGGACCAACGGCGTCGCGAGCGCGTTGCTCGATCGCTACCCCGATCTCGCGCCGGCGAAGCCCTAGCCCGGGGGCTGTCATCACTCCGTCGCACCGCGCGGTCCCGCCGCCGCCGCCGGCGGAACCAACCATCCGCCCTGCCGTTGCGCGTTTCGTTGGCAAGACGGAGAAGACCATGCCCCTACCCCTTATCAAGGCGGCGAGCGCCACGGTGATGCTGGCCTCGGCGCTCGGCGTCGGCGGCTGCGCGACGCGCGGTTTCGTGCGCGAACAGGTCGGTGTCGTGAACCAGCGCGTCGATGCGCTGGAGGCGCGGCTGCGCGATACCGATGGCGCGGCGCGCTCGGGGCTGACGACGGCCCAGGCGGCGCAGGCTCAGGCGCAGGCGGCGGGCGGCCAGGCGCAGAACAACGCGCAGCGGCTCGATCAGCTCAACGCGCGCGTCGATGGCATCGAACAGCGGATGCAGGAAACCCGCCGCAAGCGCCCCCGGCATTGATCGCGCCGACCGCCCGATGAAGAGCAAATGGTGGTGGCATCGGGCGGTCGCGGTCGCGGTGATCCTGTTGGGGACACCGCCCGCGCTGGCGGCGACACGCGCGGACAAGGCGCCGCGCGTCGCCAAGCCGCGCGCGTCGGTGTCGCCCCCGATCCTGGCGCCCGATCTGGCCATACCCGATCCCTCGCCCGATGCGCTGCGCATCCGCGACTGGGTGGCGTTCGCGGGTGACAATAACGCCCTTCCCTATCTGATCGTCGACAAGCCGAGCGCGACCGCGTGGTTGTTCGACGCGCGCCACCGCCCGCTGGCGCGGGTGCCGGTGCTGCTCGGCATCGCCCCCGGCGACGAAGCGACGCCGGGCGTGGGGGCGAAGAAGCTCGCCGAGATCGGCCCCGCCGAGAAAACCACCCCCGCCGGCCGCTTCCTCGCGCGGTACGGCCTGGCGGCGGGCCGGCAGCGCGTGCTGTGGGTCGATTACACCGACTCGGTCGCGCTCCATCCGATCCCGAGCGACGCGAACAAGCGCGAGCGCCGCGCCGCGCGAATGGCCTCGCCAACCGCCGCCGACAACCGCATCACCTTTGGCTGCATCAACGTACCGGGCCGCTTCTATGCCCGGCGGGTGCGGCCGCTGTTCACGCGTAAGGGCGGCTATGTCTATGTCATCCCCGAAGCGAGCCCGCTGGAGGCGGTGTTCCCGGGGGTGCGGACGCTGCCTTATGCTGCGGCGCCGCCCGCCACGCTGGAAGCATCGCGGCCGTAATCGCGCACCAGCGTCGCGACGCGCGCGAACCAGGCTGGTGTCGCGAGCCACATCTGGCGCGCCCCCGGCAGCAAGGGTTGCAGCTGCAGCCGCGCCGCCTCCACCCCCGTCAGCCGCCCGAACGCGAAGCGCCCCGCCGCGCGTGGCACCAGAATGTCGCGGTTGAGCGCCTGGGGCAGACGATCGGGGGCGAGCCGATCGCACCACAGCACATCGCCCGCGCGATACTCGCCAGTCGTCGCCACCACCCGCAGCGCGAGCGCGCCCGCGGGGGGCCGGAGCGGGGCGTATAGCTCGCTTTTGCGCGGCGCGGACGCACCCTGCGGCCCGACCAGCGCGACGACCGGCAGCTCGGCGGTGGTTGGCAGCTGAAGCAGCTCGCCCGGCGTGACGCCGAGCGCCGGCGCGATCCGCGCGAGCCAGGCGAGCGAGACGGTGCGCGTCCCCATCTCCAGCCGGCCGATCGTTTGCGGCGTGGTCGGCGGCACACAGGCGCGCGCGACCTGATCGAGCGTCATCCCGCGCGCCAGGCGCAGATCGCGAAGAGCGGTGATCATGGCGCCCCCTTGTACCGGATTGGTTATTTCGCTGTCCTACATCGGCCGCCCTCTGGCAAGGGGGCATGGAGCGGATGGAGGAGTTGGTGATGCGCGAACTGGTGCAGCGGTCGATCGATGCGGACGGCGTGGTCGGCCGTGCGCCGCCGCGGCGCGGCCAGCGCGGGGTGACGGTGAACCTCGCCGAATCGCCGCTCGCCTGGCTCGCCGCGCGCGGGCTGCTGAGCGTGGCGCAGCTCGAGGCGGGCGAACGGCTCCGCGCCGATTATGAAGCCGCCCAGCTCGGCGCGCGGGTGACGATGCGCTGGGACGCGACCCCCGCCGGGGTACGCGGCGGCGGCGCGCCCGAACCCGGGCTCGGCGCGATCGCCGCGAAGCGCCGCTTCGACGCCGCGCTCGCCGAAGTCGGGCCGGGCCTTGGCGACATATTGTGGCGCGTGGTGTGCGCGGGGGAAAGCGTGCCGGGGGCGGAGAAAGCGCTCGGCTGGCCGGCGCGCGCGGGGCGGCTGGTGCTCGGCATGGCGCTCGATCGGCTCGCGGCGCATTACGGGCTGCCGGTGGGGTGAGCCGGATCGCTGCATGGTGCGAATCATCCCCGCTCACCTTCCCCGGCGAAGGCCGGGGTCCAGCATAAGCCCGGCGGATCGCGGCGCCCAATCGCCGGCGGCACGAGGCTGGACCCCGGCCTTCGCCGGGGAAGGGGTGGATGAAGCGTTACGTGCAGCGCTTGGGCGCGCGCGAAGGATCGCCTATCTAGGCGGCCATGCGCCTCTCCTTCATCAAATGCCACGGCTCCGGCAATGATTTCCCGCTGATCGACGCGCGCGGCCTCGCGCTGAGCGATGCCGAATGGTCCGCCGCCGCGCGCGCGCTCGCCGACCGCGCCGGGCCGGTGGGCGGCGACGGGCTGCTCGCCCTGCTCACCCCCGCGCCGGGGACGCTCCAGATGCGGATGTGGAACCCGGATGGTTCGGAGGCCGAGACCTGCCTCAACGGGCTGCGCTGCGTCGCGCGCGCGGGGTTCGAGGCGCTGGGGCTGCACGAGGCGCCGGTGCGGCTGAAGGCGTCGCACGCCGAAGTCGCGCTCGATCCGCCGCTCGGCGACGGCGTGGTGACGGTGCGCGAGACGGTCGGCCCGGCCGACCTGGACGCGCGCTGGGTGGCGGGCGCCGAACGCATCGTCGAAGCGCCGATCGCCCCCCTCGGCAGCGCACGCGCGTTCACCGCGGTCGCGATGCCCAACCCGCACCTGATCACTTTCGTCGAGCGGATCGACGAGGCCGAGCTGGTCGCGCTCGGCACGATTTGCGAGGCGGCGCCCGCCTGGCTGCCGGGGCGCGCCAATGTCTCGTTCGTCGAACAGCGCGGGGGCGATCTGTTCGTGCGCACCTTCGAACGCGGCGTCGGCCTCACCAACAGCTGCGGCTCGGCGATGGCGGCGGCGAGCTTCGCCGCGTGCCTCACCGGGCGGCTGCCTTACCGGGTGCCGCTCAAGGTGTTCAACGCCGGCGGGCTGGTGCGCGCGGTGGTCGGCGACGATGCGATGGTCACGCTGTCGGGCAACGCCACCTTCGAATGGGCGGGATCGGCCGAGGTCGATTTCGCGACCGGGCGCGCGGGGGAGCTGGTGGTCGAGCGCCATTATGGCGACGAGATCGCGGCGTGGAGCGCGCTGGTGGACGGCCTGGCGCGGTAGGCGCGCGCGGCGGTGCGGATGAAGCCGCAGCTCACGAACCGGATTGGTGATTTTCCGCTTGACAGCGCGACGCTGTTTCGGTACATAACAGGAACACTGACGAATTGGGCCTCGCAGCCACCGCGCCCCGCCTCCGCCAGGAATTCCGATGAGCCAATCCTCCGCCGGCACCCGCGCGCCGGGGCGCTCCAAACGTAAGTCGCGGCGCCTGCCGAATTGGCTGCGCTGGACCCGGACGATGAAAACCGCCTTTCTCGATCAGCTCGCCGCCAGTTGCGACGTGGCGCAGGCGGCGGCGGCGATCGGGGTCGAGCCCATCCAGATTTACGCGCTTTACCGCCGCGACGCGCGGTTTCGCGAGCAATGGCAGGAAGCGCTCGCCGCCGGCTATCAGCTGCTCGAAACTCGGCTGATGGGCCATGCGCTCGACACCGGGGAGACGCCGGGGCCGGGAACGCCGCCCGCGACCCAGCTCGCGCTGCAGCTGCTCCAGTTCCGGCACGGCGCCGCCAAGCCCGCGCGCCGGCCGCCCAAGACCATGACCCCGCCGACCGCCGAACAGGTCGACGCCGCGATCCTGAAGAAGCTCGCCGCCATCGAAAGGCGCAAGGCCCGTGACTCCCAAGACTGACGCGCTGCTCGCCCGGCTGCTCGCGCTCACGCCGGCCGAACGTGCCGAATTGGTTCGTGCGTTGCGCCCCGCCGAACAGCGCGAATTCGTCGAGCGCTGGTGGTTCTGGGCGCATCGCGGGCAGTTGGCGCCGCCGGGCGACTGGCATGTGTGGCTAATCCGGGCCGGGCGCGGCTTCGGCAAGACCCGCGCGGGCGCCGAATGGGTGAGCGCGCTGGCGCGCACCCACCCCGACGCCCGGATCGCCCTGGTCGGGGCGACGCTCGACGAGGCGCGGCGGGTGATGGTGCTCGGCGAAAGCGGGCTGCTCCGCGTCGCGCGGCATGGCGAGGCGCCGGCGTGGCGGGCGAGCCATAACGAGGTGCACTTCGCCTCGGGCGCGATCGCGCAGCTCTTTTCGGCCGAGGCGGCGGAGGGCTTGCGCGGCCCCGAACATCATTTCGCCTGGGCGGACGAACTCGGCAAATGGCGCGGCGAGGCGGCGTGGGACAATCTGCTGCTCGGCCTGCGGCTGGGCGAGCGCCCCCGCGCGCTGGTGACGACCACCCCGCGCCCGACCGCGCTGATGCGCCGGCTGCTCGCGATGCCGGGTCTGGTCGAGACGCACGGCGCGACGCGCGACAATCCGCATCTGCCGCGCAGCTTCGTCGAGGCGGCCGAGCGGCTCTACGCCGGCACCGCGCTCGGCCGGCAGGAGCTGGCGGGTGAACTGGTCGAGGATCTGGCGGGCGCGCTGTGGACCCGCGCCGGGATCGAGGCGTGCCGGGTCGCGGCGGCGCCGGGAGTGAGGCGGGTGGTGATCGGGGTCGATCCGCCCGGCTCGGCGGGGGGCGATGCGTGCGGCATCGTCGTCGCGGCGCTGGGCGAGGACGGGCGCGGCTATGTGCTCGCCGATGCGAGCGTCGCGGGCCTCGCCCCCGAAGGCTGGGCGCGCGCGGTCGCCACCGCCGCCGCGCGCTGCCGCGCCGACCGGGTGGTGGCCGAGAAGAACCATGGCGGCGAGATGGTGGGCGCGGTGCTGCGCGCGGCCAATCACCGCCTGCCGCTGCAGCTGGTGCACGCGAGCCACGGCAAGCACGTCCGCGCCGAGCCGGTGTCGATGCTCTATGGCGAGGGGAAAGTGGCGCATGTCGGCCGCTTCGAGGCGCTCGAGGACCAGATGTGCGCCTTCACCGCCGAGGGCTATGCCGGGCGCGGCTCCCCCGACCGCGCCGACGCCCTGGTCTGGGCGCTCACCGCGCTGCTGCTGCGCCGCGCCGGCGAGGCGGGGGTGCGGCGGGTTTGATGCGAGGCGATGATGAACATCCACGTGCCACTCGATATCGATATTTCACTTGTTTCGTTTATTGCATTTGCGAGCGCGGCGGCTATATCATGCAGTCAGCAGCCTTTAGGAGCATAACATGCGTGATCCTGCGCTCTCTGAACGGCCGCCGACCGACCGCGAGATTCGACAGGCATCCGAGGCGGCAAGGTTACTGGCGACCGCGCTTACGCCCGAAGGGTTGCCGGTCAGCGTCAGCCGCGATGGCGATACCGCGCAGGTGGAGCTACCGCCCGCGCTGGCGCAGCTGGTGCTCGATGTGCTCACGCATGTCGGTCGCGGCGAGATGGTGACGTTCGTGCCCTATGCGGCTGAACTCACCACCAAGGAGGCGGCGGATTTGTTGAATGTGTCGCGGCCGTTTCTGATCGCGATGCTCGATCGCGGCGAAATTCCTTTTCACAAGGTGGGATCGCATCGCCGAATTCGCGCGGCGGACCTGCTGGTCTATCGCGAAGCGCGAGACGCCGCTCGCGCGGAGGCGCTTCGCGAGCTGCAGCGACTGGGCCAGGAGTTCGACGCGGCTTGAGGAGCATAGCGGACCGGTTTGTCGTCGTGCTCGACGCCAACGTCCTTTATTCGTTCCGGGTGCGCGACGCCTTGTTGCGGTTCGCCGAAATCGGGTTGTTCCGGGCACGCTGGTCGCCAACCATTATCGACGAGTGGCGGCGGAGTCTCTTGGCGCGTCGGCCCGAGCTGACGGCGAGCATCGACGCTCAGATCGCGGCCATCGCGCGCGCCTTTCCAGAGGGTAACGTGGAGGGCGGCGAGGCGCTGATCGCCAGTTTAGCGCTGCCCGATCCCGACGACCGGCACGTGCTGGCGACCGCGATCCGCGCAGGCGCGGAGCATATCGTGACCGAGAATCTGAAGGATTTTCCCGACGAAGCGCTCCGCCCTTTCGGCATAACTGCCGTCACCGCCGATGATTTCTTGGCGAGTAGCTTCGAACTTTACCCGAGTGACGCATTGCGGGCGATGGTGCGGATGCGTCGCGATTATGCCAATCCGCCTTTTTCGCCCGGCGCCTTCGTGGCCGATCTCCAGGCGAAGGGCCTGCCGAAACTGGCATCGTTGCTGAAGGGCAGCATCGACTTGCTTTAGGGCCGGCGCATCCTTCCACCAAAAAGGAGTTCCCATGAACCTGTTCGGTCGCAAGGCCGCGCCGCGTGCGGCGCGGCCTGAACTCACGCGCTTTGGCGCCGGCACCGCCGGTTGGCCCACGGGCGAGCAGAGCTATGAAGCGCAGGTGCGCGAGGGCTATTGCCGCAACCCCATCGCGCAGCGCGCGGTGCGGCTGGTGGCGGAGGCGGTCTCCGGCGCACCGCTGATCGCCGCCCCCGCGCCGTTCGCCACGCTGATCCGCACCCGCAGCGGCGCGCAGGCGCTGGTCGAAACCGCGACCGCGCAATTGCTGCTGAGCGGCAACGCCTATGTCCAGCTGCTGACCGACGCGGACGGGCACCTCGCCGAGCTGTTCGCGCTCCGCCCCGAGCGTGTCGGCATCGAGCCCGACGCGCAGGGCTGGCCGGCGGCCTATCTCTACCGCTGCGAGGGGCGCGCGACGCGGCTCTCGCCCGCCGCCCCCCGGCCGCAGATCGCGCATGTGAAGCTGTTCAACCCGCTCGACGATCACAAGGGGCTCGGCTGCCTCGGCGCCGCCGCGCCGGCGATCGCGCTGCACAATGCGGCGAGCGCGTGGAACCGCGCGCTGCTGGCGAATGGCGCGCGGCCTTCGGGGGCTTTGGTCTACGAGCCCGGCGACGGTTCGCCGCTCGCCCCCGATCAGTTCGATCGGCTGCGCGCCGAACTCGACGCGAGTTTCGCCGGCGCCGCCAATGCCGGGCGGCCGCTGCTGCTGGAAGGCGGGCTAAAATGGCAGGCGCTGAGCCTGTCCCCCGCCGACATGGATTTCGTCGGGCTGAAGGCGGCGGCGGCGCGCGAGATCGCCACCGCCTTCGGGGTGCCGCCGATGCTGCTCGGCCTGCCCGGCGACGCGACCTATGCCAATTACCGCGAGGCGAGCCGGGCGCTGTGGCGCCAGACGATCCTGCCGATCGCCGACACGTTGTTCGCCGCGCTGGTGCAGGCCGCGCGCGACTGGTTCCCCGACGCCGAATTGCGGATCGATCTCGACCGCGTCCCGGCGCTCGCCGAGGATCGCGAGCGGCTGTGGGCGCAGGTGAGCGCGGCCGATTTCCTGACGCCCGAGGAAAAGCGCGCGGCGGTGGGGCTGTAACCCCGTCCCCCCGTCCCCCCATTCAGGAGTGATAGCATGAGCGAACCTCTCGTCCTCGCGCAGCTGATCGCGCAGGCGCAGAACCAGGGCGCCGATCTCGCCACGTTGCGCGGGCTGGTGGAGCAGGCGGGCGAGCTTGCCGCGCAGCGCGCGCTGGCGCGGCTCGGGCTCGATGATCCCCAGGCCGGGCACGACATGGGCGAACTGCGCGAGCTGCTTGCCGCGTGGCGCGATGCGCGCAGCACCTTGTGGCGCGCCTTTCTCAGCTGGGCCGGGCGCGTCGCCGCCGCGGTGCTGCTCGCGGGCGTCGCGATCAAGGTGGGCTTCGTGGACATCCCCAAATGAATCTGGCCCAAATGAATCTGGCCCAAGTGAGGCTGGCCCAAGTGAGGCTGGCCCAAATGAGCCTGCGCTTCGCGGGGTACGCGGCGTTGTTCGATCGCCCCGATCGCGGGGGCGACGTGATCCGCGCCGGCGCCTTCCAGCCGCTGCCGGAGCGCGTGCCGCTGTTGTGGGACCATGCCGGGCCGCCGATCGGCACGATCGAGACGCTCGCCGAGGATGCGCGCGGGCTGCGCGTGATCGGCGCGCTGCCCGATGGCCCCCGCGCCGACCGGCTGCGCGCGGCGCCCCCGGGCCTGTCCTTCGGCTACCGCGTCAAGCGCGCGGCGCGCCAAGGAACATATCGTGAACTCTTTAGCCTCGATCTGATCGAGGTGAGCCTGGTGTCGGCGCCGATGCAGCCGCTCGCGCGCGTCTATTTCATCGAGGAGAACTGAGCCATGACCGCACCCGATCCGTTGAACACGCAATTGAGCGGGCTCGCCTTGCCCGCCGCCGTCGCTCGCCCGGCGCTGTCCGGGGCGGAAAGCGCCGCCGATCCCGGCTTCGCCCGCTTCCTGCGCGCCGGCACCGCGATCGAGGTGAAGGCGTTCGCCGGCACCAGCGACGCGAGCGGCGGCGTCGCCATCCCCGAGGAGATCGACGCGCGGATCGACGCCACGCTCAAGACGATCTCGCCGATCCGCGCGATCGCCAATGTGGTGCAAGTCGGCTCGGCGGGCTATCGCAAGCTGGTGACGACGGGCGGCATCGTCTCGGGCTGGGCGGCCGAGGACGGCACCCGCCCCGATACCGCGACGCCGAGCTTCGTCGAGATCGCGCCGCCGATGGGCGAGCTGTGGGCTAACCCCAGCGCCACCCAGGCGATGCTCGACGATGCCCAGTTCGATGTCGAGGAATGGCTCGCGAGCGAGATCGCGACCGAATTCGCCCGCGCCGAAGGCGCCGCGTTCGTGAACGGCAGCGGCAGCAACCGCCCGCGCGGCTTCCTCCAGCAGCCGGTCGCGGCGACCGGCGACGCGACCCGCGCCTTCGGCACGCTGCAATATCTGGCGAGCGGCGCGGCGGGCGATTTCGGCGCCAACCCGGCGGACCGGCTGATCGACCTCGTCCAGACGCTGCGCGCGCCCTACCGCCAGGGCGCGAGTTGGGTGATGAACTCGGCGACGCTCGCGCGCATCCGCAAGCTGAAGACGAGCGACGGCCAGTTCCTCTGGTCGCCCGCGCTCACCGCCGGCCAGCCAGCGACGCTGCTCGGCTATCCGGTGGTCGAGGCGGAAGACATGCCCGACATCGCCGCCAACAGCCTGTCGATCGGCTTCGGCAATTTCGCGCTCGGCTATCTGATCGCCGAGCGGCGCGAGACGACGATCCTGCGCGATCCGTACAGCAACAAGCCGTTCGTCGCCTTCTACGCCAGCAAGCGCATCGGCGGCTGCGTGACGAACAGCGAGGCGATCAAGCTGATGCGCTTCTCGGCGAGCTGAGCCTCTTTAGCTCCTCCCCTTCCAGGGGGGGAGCTTGAGCCATCCCACCCACAACAAGGAAAACAACCATGCAAGGCGAAGGCCTGGGCGTGCTGACGCTGTCCGCCGCCGATCGTGCCGCGGCGGTGGCGGCGGTGAAAGCGGCGAGCAACGTGACGCTCGCCGACGACGATGCGCTGATCGCGGCGTTCGCCGAAACCGCGCTGGGGCTGGCCGAGCAATTCGTCGGCGCGGCGCTGATCGTGCGCGATTTCGCGCTGAGCCTGCCGGCGGTGACGGGGTGGCAATTGCTCCCCGTCACCCCGGTGCGCGCCATCACCGGGGTGAGCGCGGGCGGGGCGCCGCTCGCGGTCGATGGCTATGAGATCGAGCTCGACGCGCGCGGCGGCGGCTGGGTGCGGCTCCACGCGGCACCCCAGGCTTTGGTGACGGTGAACGCCCGCGCCGGCATCGCCGACGCCTGGGCCGGGCTCCCCGCGCCGATCCGCCAGGGCGCGGCGCTGCTCGCGGGCTATCTCTACGCCGCGCGCGACACCAACCAGCCGCCGCCGGGGGCAGTGACCGCCTTGTGGCGCCCCTATCGCGGGCTGCGACTGGAGGCCGCCGATGCGCGCGCTTGAGCAACACGCGGCGCGGCTTGCCGAGGCTAGGCGGCGGCGGGTGGTCGGGCGACTGGCGGCGGCGCTCGGCGCGGTGCCGGGGGTGCGTGCCGAGATCGTCGCGGGCGGCGTGCGGCTCACCGGGCGCCGCCTCGCCGCCCGCGCGCGCACCGATGCCCGGCTGCGCTGGATCGCGGGGCTGCTGCGATGAGCGCCGAACGCAGCTTCCACGCCGCGCTGCTCGCCGGGTTGCGCGCCGGGCTGGCAGGCCAGGTCAACGCCATCGTCCAGGGGCCGAGCGCGACCGCCACCGCGCCCTATGTCGAGCTTGGCGAACTGCTCGCGGGCGACTGGAGCACCAAGGACGCGGCGGGGCGCGAACTGCGCAGCCTGGTGCTGATCCGCGACGCGAGCGACGTGCCCGATCGCGCGCAGGCGCTGGGCGACACCGCCGAAGCCGCGCTGGCGACGCTCGGCCCCGCACTCGGCGACTGGCGGCTGGTGAGCCTCGTCCTCGTTCGCCGCCGCCTGGTGCGCGAGCGCCCCGGTTGGCTGGTGCTGCTCGAACACCGCGCCCGGCTGCTCGCCGGATAATGCCCACCCTCTCGCTCGAAAGGACCGACCATGCCCGCTGAAAAAGGCTCCGCCTTCCTGCTCAAGATCGGCGACGGCGCGACGCCGCCCGCCTTCACCACCGTCGCCGGGCTGCGCACCACGCAGCTGCAGATCAACGGCGAGGCGGTGGTCATCACCAGCAAGGATTCGGGGGGCTGGCGCGAATTGCTGTCGGGCGCGGGGGTGCGTTCGGTCAGCGTGTCGGGCGCGGGGCTGTTCACGGGCTCGGCGGCGGAGGCGCGGCTGAAGGCCAACGCGCTCTCGGGCCGGATCGACGATTACCGGCTGAGCTTCGAAAGCGGCGAGACGATGACCGGCAAGTTCCTCGTCACCCGGCTGGAATATGCCGGCGATTTCAACGGCGAGCGGACCTATACTTTGTCGCTCGAAAGCTCGGGGGCGGTGGCGTGAGCGCCAATCCCGCGCGCGGCGAGGCGGCGCTCCGGATCGCGGGCGCGGCGCTGGTGCTGCGGCCGAGCTTCGCCGCCCTGGTCGCCGCCGAGGAGGAGCTGGGGCCGCTGTTCGCGCTGGTCGAGCGCGCCGCCGCGCGGGAACTGCGCCTGAGCGAGCTGGTGGCGCTGTTCTGGCACTGCCTCGCCGAGCGGCCCGAGGGGCTGACGCGCGAGGGTTTCGGCGAGGCACTGGCGGCGCAGGGCCTGGCGACGCTCACCCCGCCGCTCAAGCTGCTGCTCGGGCAGATTCTGGGTGGACGCTGAGCGTTTCGCGGCGCGCGCGGCGCAGCTGGCGGGGTTCGCTGGGCTCGCCTTTGGCTGGCGCCCGGATGAGTTCTGGCGCGCGACCCCGGCCGAACTCGCCGCGCTCGTCGCTGCCGCGCGCGGGGACGATCCCGGCGCCCCGCCCGATCCCGCGCAAATCGCCCGGCTGATGGAGCAATTCCCCGATGGATGAAGAAATCGACCGGCTGGTGGTGAGCGTGCGCGCCGATACCAGCGGCTTCGCGCGCGACGTGGCGGCGATGCGCGGCGAGCTGGAAGGGCCGCTCGCGCGCGGGGCCGAGCTGGCCGGGCGCGGGATCGAGCGCGCGCTGCTGCGCGCCGCGCGTACCGGGCAGCTCGGCTTCGAGGATTTGCAGCGCGTCGCGCTCTCGGTACTCGCCGAGATCGCCGCGAGCGCGGTGAAGAGCGGCCTCGACGCGCTGTTCGGCGGTGGGGGCGGGAGCGGCGGCGCGGGTGGCCTGCTCGCCGGGATCGGCGCGCTGTTCGGTTTGCCCGGCCGCGCGACCGGTGGCCCGGTGGCGCCCGGGCGCGGCTATCTGGTCGGCGAGCGCGGGCCGGAGCTGTTCGTGCCGACCTCCGCGGGCTCGGTCGCGCCGATAGTGGCGGGCGCGGGCGGCGCGCGTGAGGTGCGCGTGGCGATCACGGTGAACGCCCCCGGCGCCGAGCCGCAGGCGCTGGCGCAGTCGTCGCGCCAGGTCGCGCGCGCGGTGCGCGCGGCTCTGGCGGAATAGGGTCACGCAGACGGTCCACGCTTAAGCCCGCTCCCGCGCAAGCGAGAGAGGGCCAAGCGCGATCTGTCGCGCCATCTTGCCCGAGAAATGTCTTCCCCGGCGAACGCCGGGGACGACGGCATGTCGGCACCCCTCCGCCGCCTCTCCGCGCAAACCCCTCAACGGAGCCCAGCCATGCCCCACAGCATCGTCCCGCGCGATCACCCGCGCGAGGGCTTCCTCACCCGCTTCGATCCGCGCTTCTGGACGGTGAACTTCCCGCGCCCGATGATGGCCTCGGTCATCGCCACCGCGCCCGACGCGCTGCGGGTGGACGCGGTGTTCTACCGGCAGGACGATCTCGCCGGGCTGATCTGGGAAGCCGAGGATCGCTTCGACCATCCGCTGCTCGCTTATGAGACGCGGCGCGATTTCCGCGAGGTCCGCCTGTCGTTCCGCTGGCGATCGAGCGGGGTCCGGGCGCTCGACGCGGTCAACGGCCCCGTCCTCACCATCGAGGGGCGCGATGCCAGCGGCAACCCCCGCGCCTGGTATGTACGGCTGTGGAACTATGCCCAGGGCACGCCCGAAGACGCGCGCGTCACGCTCGATTTCGCCAGGCTGCAAGGCGGCTTCCTACTGCCGGGCGAGGCCGATCCGGTATGGGCGGGCGATATCGACCGGCTGTTCGTCTCGCTCGTCCCCGCCGGCTATAGCGGCGCCGCCGTGCCGCTCGCCGCGCCGGCGGAAAGCTGGGTCGAGCTGAGCGAGATCACCGTCGATGGCCCCGGTGCGGTGATCGCGATCGGCGACGCGATCGTGCCCGAGCACGGCCTGTCGATCGCGAGCGGTTATGACGACAGCTATAACCTCACGCCGCAGCGTTTGCTGCGCAATATGCTGCACCTCGGCTATCGCGGCGACATCAATCATTATGTGGGGATGAGCCATTATTTCCGGCTCGACGGGGCGCTGGTGACGCTCGACGGCGGCGCGCTCTGCGCCCCGTGCGCCGCATGGCACCGCGCCTTCGCGGAAGGCGCGAAGGCGCTCGGTTTCGGCATCATCTGGTCGCTGAGCTACGAACTGTTCGACGCGCATTGCCCCGAAAGCTGGAAGCAGCGCGCGGCGGATGGCGGCCCCGCGCTCACGGGCTGGGTGCCGCCCTCGACCTTGCTCTCGCCCGCCAATGCAGAAGCGATGGCGTATCTTCAGGCGGTGGCGCGCGCGTTCATGGAAATCGCGCTCGCGGCCGAACTGCCGCCCAAATTCCAGGTGGGGGAGCCATGGTGGTGGCTGCCGGCGGACGGCAAGCCCTGCCTTTATGACGGCGCCGCCCGCGCCGCGCTCGGCGATCCACCGCCGATCGACCTGAACGGGCCGCAAAGCGCCGCGACGATCGCGGTGCTGGAAGCGGCGGGCGCGCTGCTCGCCCGATCCACCGCTGATCTGGCGGCGGCCGCGCGCGCCGCGGCGCCGAAGTGCGTGACGCATCTGCTGATCTACCTGCCCACCCTGCTCGATCGCGCGCGGCCCGAGGCGTACCGGCTCAACCTGCCGATCGGCTGGGCGCGGCCCGCCTTCGATATACTCCAGCTCGAGGATTATGACTGGGTCACCGCCGGCGACACCGCGCAGAGCGCGCGTGGCGTGGCGGCGGCGGCGGCGCGGCTCGGCTATCCGCCGGGGGAACAGCATTATCTCAGCGGCTTCGTGCTGCGACCCGATCAAACGGCGCAGTGGCGGCTGATCGACGCCGCCGCCGGCGCGGCGCACGCGCGCGGGGTGGCGGCGACCTTTATCTGGGCGGCACCCCAAGTGCTGCGGGACGGCTATCTCCATTTCGCGGGCGAGGATGACGTGCAGGCTTTCGACGATGTGCTGTTCCCGCTGGCGCTGGGGCGCGAGGCGGAAGTGAGCCCGGCTTTCTCCACCGCGATCGTCACCAGCGCGGGCGGACATGAGGCGCGCAACGCCAGCTGGGCGGGCGCGCGCACCCGCTATGACGTGGGGCCGGGGGTGCGCGGCGAGGCCGATATCGCCACGCTGCTCGCCTTTTTCCGTGCCCGGCTCGGCCCCGCGCGCGGGTTTCGCCTGCGCGATCCGTTCGATCAGGCGAGCGCCGAGCCGCCGACCCCGCTCGATGCGCGGCTCGGCATCGGCGACGGGCAGAACGTCCGCTTCGCGCTCGTCAAACATTATGGCGAGCAGGCGCGGCGGATCACCCGGCCGGTTGCCGGCAGCGTGCGCGTCGCCGTCGGTGGCGCCGAGACGAGCGGCTTCACGCTGGAACCCGGCGGCTGGGTGGTGCTCGATACGGCACCCGCGGCGGGCGTCGCGGTGACGGCGGGGTTCCGCTTCGACGTGCCGGTGCGCTTCGCCGAGGATCGGCTGAGCGTCACCCGCGCCACTTTCCTGGCGGGTGCGGCGCCCTCGGTGCCGCTCGTCGAACTGCGCGAGGATTGAGGCGATGGCGGACAGCCTCACCAGCTACGCGCTGTGCTGGCGGATCGCGCGGCGCGATGGCGTGACGATCGCCTTGACCGACCATGACCGCGATCTGGCGGTGGAGGGCCTGATCCACCGCGCCGCGCCGGGGATCACCCCATCGGCGATCAAGCGCGGCGACGGGTTCGACGCCGATACGATGGACGTGACCGGCGCGCTCACCAGCGCGGCGCTCGGCGAAACCGATCTGCTCGACGGGCGGTGGGACGGGGCGCGGGTGGCGATCTTCGCTTATGATTGGGCGGGAGGCGGGGCGCCGGTGCCGCTCGGCGAAGGGTTGCTCGGCGCGATCGAGACGCAGGATGGCGGCTTCACCGCCGAACTGCGCGGGCCAGCGGCGCTGCTCGACCGCGCGGTGGTAGAGGCGACGAGCCCCGCCTGTCGCGCCGAACTGGGCGACGCGCGCTGCCGGGTGGCGATGGCGGCGCGCCGCCGCTTCGCGCGGGTGACGGCGGCCGAGGACCGGCTGCTGACGCTCGACCGCGAAGAGCCTTCCGCCAACGCCTATGGCGCGGGCTTGCTGCGCTGGTTCGGCGGGGAAAATGCCGGCCTGGAAAGCGCGGTCGCCGCGTCGGACGGCGCGAGCGTGACGCTGCGCCTGCCGCCGCGCCACGCACCCGCGCCAGGCACGCTGATCGAGCTGATCGAGGGCTGCGACAAGCGTTTCGAGACCTGCCGCGATCGCTTCGCCAACGCGCTCAACTTCCGGGGCGAGCCGCATCTGCCCGGCATCGACCTGCTCACCCGCTATCCCGGCGCATGAGCCCGCTCGCGGCCGCGCGCGCGGCGATCGGGGCGCGGTTCCGGCTCCATGGGCGCGCGCCGGAAAGCGGGCTCGATTGCGTCGGCCTCGCCGGGCTGGCGGCGCGGGCGGGGGGTGTCACGGCGACGATCCCCACCGGCTATGCGCTGCGCACCGCCGATGCCGAGGCAGTGATCGCCCGGCTCGACGCGGTGCTGGCGTGCGCGCGCGACCCGGTGCCGGGCGACCTGTTGCTGTTCCAGCCCGGCCCCGCGCAACTGCACCTCGCGATCGCGAGCGAGGCCGGCATCATCCACGCCGACGCGCATCTGCGCCGCGTCGTCGAGCGTCCCGGCCCCGCGCCCTGGCCGCTGCTCGGCGCGTGGCGGCTGCGCTGCGAGCCCTAGCCAAACCTGTTCGAGCGAGGCGTTTCATGGCTACCTTAGTGCTCACCGTCGTCGGCGGGGTGATCGGCGGACCGATCGGCGCCTCGATCGGCGCGCTCGCCGGGCAGGCGATCGACCAGAATCTGCTGTTCAAGCCCAAGGGCCGGCAGGGGCCACGCCTCACCGAGCTGGCGGTGCAGACCTCGTCCTATGGCACGCCGCTGCCCAAGCTGTTCGGCACGCTGCGCGTGGCGGGCACGGTGATCTGGTCGACCGACCTGATCGAAAGCCGCAGCACCCGGGGCGCCAAGGGCCAGCCCGACGTGACGACCTATAGCTACGCGGTATCGTTCGCGGTGGCGCTGTCGTCGCGGCCGATCCGGGGTGTCGGGCGGATCTGGGCCGATGGCAAGCTGCTGCGCGGCGCGGCGGGCGACTTCAAGACACCGACCGGGTTCCGCCTGCACCTGGGCGGCGAAGATCAGCCGCCCGATCCGCTGATCGCCTCGGCCGAAGGCGCGACCCCCGCCTATCGCGGCCTGGCCTATGCGGTGTTCGAACAGTTCCAGCTCGCCGATTATGGCAATCGCATCCCCTCGCTCACTTTCGAAGTGATCGCCGACGAAGCCGCGATCACCGCCGGCGCGATCGCCACGGCGCTGAGCGATGGCGCGATCACCGGGGATGCCGCGCTCCGCCTCACCGGCTTCTCGGCCTATGGCGACAGTCTGCGCGGGGTGGTCGAGGTGCTGGCCGAGGCGAGCGGCGCCTGGGTCGCGCCCGCCGGGGGCCGGCTCGCGTTGCGCGACATGCCGGTCGCGACCCGCGCGCTCGCCGACGCCGGCTTCGCCGCGCGCGGCCAAGGCCGCCGCCGCGCGCACGCGATCACCGCGATCGAGCGCATCCCGAAAAGCTTGTCGGTCGCGCATTATGATCCGGCGCGCGACTATCAGGCCGGGCGGCAAAGCGCGCTGCGCCCGGGCGCGGGCGGGCGTGAGGAGACGCTGACGCTCGCCGCCGCGCTGGATGCCGGCGTCGCCCGCGCGGTGGCCGAGGCGGCGCTCGCCCGCGCCGAAGCCGGGCGCGAGCGGCGGCAAGTGGCGCTGAGCCTCGCCGACCTCGCGGTACGCCCGGGCGAAGTGGTGACGATCGCGGGCGCGCCCGGGCTGTGGCGCGTGAGCGGCTGGTCGCTCGAGGCGATGGTGCTGAGCCTCGACCTCGTCCGCCTCGCCGCCCCTGGCCCGGCGCCGGCGGCGAGTTCCGGCCGCGTCCTCGCAAGCCCCGACGCGGTGATCGGCACGACGCTGCTCGTCGCCGCCGAACTCCCCCCGCTCGACGATACGCCGCCGAGCGCGCCGCGCCTGATCGTCGCCGCCGCCGGCACCGCGCCCGGCTGGCGGCGGGCAAGCTTGTTGCTCAGCACCGATGGCGCGCGCTTCGATCCCGTCGGCGTCACCGCGCCGCCGGCGGTGATCGGCACGGTGCTCACTCCGCCCCGCCCGGCCGGCGGCGCTTTGCTCGACACCGCCGGCGTGATCGAGGTGCGGCTGGCGCATGACGCGATGCAGCTCGGCGACGCCGACGCGGCCGCGCTCGATGCCGGCGCGAACCTGGCGCTCGCGGGCGACGAGCTGGTGCAGTTCGGCCGCGCCGAGCCACTGGGCGGCAATCGCTGGCGCCTGACACAGCTGCTGCGCGGCCGGCGTGGGACCGAGGCGGCGGCGGGGGTGCAAGCCATTGGCGACCGCTTCGTGCTGCTCGCGAGCGATAGCCTCGCCAGCCTGACGGTGCCGCTCGCGAGCCTCGGCGGCCAAGCCGTACTGCTCGGCGCCGGCCAGGGGGACAGCGCGCCGGTGCGCTTGCCCGTCGCCCTCACCGGCGCGAGCCTGCTGCCTCCGGCGCCGGTGCAGCTGCGCCTGGATCATGATGGCGTGCTGCGCTGGACACGGCGCAGTCGGCTCGGCTGGCGCTGGCTCGATGGCACCGATGCCCCGCTCGGCGAGGAGAGCGAGGGCTATCAGGTCACGCTGCCGAGCGGCGCCATCATAACCACCGCCGCTCCGTCGCTCGCGCTGCCGGGCGATGCGGGGCGCGGCTGGATCGAGGTGCGCCAGCAAGGCGCCGCGGGGCTCTCGCCGCCGGCGCGGTTGCGGCGTGATTGAAGGAGAGGATGATGCTCGATCAGACCACGCCATGCCTCGCGCTGCCCCTGCTCCAGCCGGGCCAGGCGCAGAAGGAACTCTATCACAACGAAGCGCTCGCCCTGCTCGATCTGATCGTGCCCGGTACGGTGCGCGCGATCGCCGCCGTGCCGCCCGCGACCCCGCAACCCGGCGATGCCTGGATCGTCGGTGATGGCGCGAGCGGCGCCTGGGCGGGGCAGGAGCGCAACCTAGCCGGCTGGACGGGCGGCGGCTGGCGCTTCATCGCGCCGCGCGAGGGGCTGGCGCTGTGGCTGAGCGAACCCGGCCTGCCCGCGCGCTATCGCGCCGGAGCGTGGCGGAGCGGGGCGGGCGCCGCGCTTGGGGCGGCGCGCCCGACCATCGCGGCGCCGAGCGGCGGCGCCACGATCGACGTTGAAGCGCGTGCGACGCTCGCCGCGGTGATCGCCGCGCTCACCGCACTAGGTATAATCGCGACTTGACGGATTCATGTCCCTGTGGCCTTCATGCCACACTTCTCCCCATTTGCGCGCTTGCGCCGAAACCAACCATTGGCTAGTGAGTTTGGGCTGTCCGTAGTGACACTCAAGAAAGGGGACAATGATGCGGAAGCTTGCCGTTATTATGGCGCTCGCCTCCACCGCCATTGCCACGCCGGCGCTCGCGCGCGACAAGGCTTGGTATGTCGGTGTCGAAGGCGGCGGGACGATCGTCGAAAATATCCGTTATGACATTGGCGCGCAGCGCCAGGCCGCCAACACGTCGCATGAATATGGTTTCGACGTTTCGGGCAACATTGGCTATGATTTCGGTGTTTTCCGTCTGGAAGCCGAAGTTGGTTATCGCCGTGCGCATGTGCGCGACTACACCTCGCAAGTTGCAACGCCGGCTTTTGCGGCCAACGGCACGCTGGGCAATGCGCCTGCCGGCAGCTATCGTGGCGTCGGCGGCAACACCTCGGCGCTCAGCTTCATGGCCAATGCGCTGTTCGACTTCGGCGACGAAGACGGGCTGCAGGGCTTTGTCGGCGGTGGCGTCGGCGTCGCTCGCGTCAAGGCCGGCCAGTACGCGCTGAACCAGAATGGCAGCTTCCTTGACGATTCGGACACGCGCTTCGCCTATCAGGGCCTCGCCGGTATCCGCGCGCCGGTCACCAAGAACATCGACGTTTCGCTGAAGTATCGCTTCTTCACGGCGCCGAACACGCGCTTCGTCGACGTGCGCGGCAACCGGTTCGAGGGAACGTTCCGTTCGCACTCGCTGATGGGCGGCATCACCTATAACTTCGGCGCGCCGACTCCGCCGCCGCCGCCGCCGCCTCCCCCGCCGCCGCCGCCTCCCCCGCCGCCGCCTCCCCCGCCGCCGCCGCCGCCGCCCGCTGCGGTGCCGTGCTCGCCGGGTCCGTTCATCGTGTTCTTCGAGTGGGATAAGTCGGACATCACGCCGGAAGCGGCGTCGATCCTCGACAACGCCGTTTCGCAGTACCAGAATTGCGGCAGCGCGCAGGTGATGCTCGCCGGCTTCACCGACCGTTCGGGCACGCCGAAGTACAATCTCGGCCTGTCGCAGCGCCGTTCGGACGCGGTCAAGGCGTACATGACCTCGCACGGCATCGCTGAGGGCGTCGTCACCACCCAGGCGTTCGGCGAAGACCCGACCCGCCTGCGCGTGCAGACCGCCGATGGCGTGCGCGAAGTGCAGAACCGTCGCGTGGAAATCACTTACGGCCCCGGTTCGGGCCAGTAAGTCTTCCGCTCGGGACAAGATTGGGGAGGCAGGGCGACCTGCCTCCCTTTTCTTTTGCCTTGCGCGGCTTAACACGAGTAACGCAGGAGCGCGGATGATGACCCCCACCCCGCTTCCCGTCGCCGAACTCAGCGTCAGGTTCTTTCTCGATCTCGCGCTCATCCTGCTCGCGGCGCGGCTCTGCGGCTACGCCGGGCGCCGCTGGCTCGGCCAGCCGCCGGTGGTGGGCGAGATGATCGCCGGGGTCTTGCTGGGGCCGTCGCTCCTCGGTCTCGCCGCCCCCGCGCTCACCGGCTTTTTGTTTCCGGTCGAAATCAAACGGCTGCTCTATGTCCTCGCCCAGCTTGGCGTGGGGCTTTACATGTTCATCGTCGGGCTCGGCTTCGACGCCCGCGAATTTCGGGCGCACCGCGGCAGCGCGCTCGCGGTATCGCTCTCGGGGATGGCGGCGCCGTTCGGCCTCGCCCTACTGCTCGCGCCCTGGCTGCTCAGCCTGCCCGGCCTGTTCGCGCCCAATTTCACGCTTGCCCAGGCGGTGCTCTTCACCGGTGCGTGCATCTCGATCACCGCCTTCCCTATGCTCGCCCGGATCATTCAGGAGCGCGGCCTCGCCGGATCGCCGCTCGGCGCGCTGGCGCTCGCGGCGGGAGCGATGGACGACGCGGCCGCCTGGGCGGTGCTCGCGATCGTGCTGGCGAGTTTCGGCGACGGGCCGCTCGTCGCGGTGAAGGCGATCGGTGGCGGGCTCGCCTTCGCTGTGCTGATGCTCGGCCCCGGCCGGCGGCTGGTCGGGGGTATCGCGAGGCTATCCACCGATGCGGGCCTTGCCACCGCGCTGATCCTGTTCCTCCTTGCCGCCTTCCTGATGGATTGGGTCGGGATGCATGCGGTGTTCGGGGGCTTTCTGCTTGGCACCGCGATGCCGCGCGGCGCCTTCGCCGGTCAGCTCCGCGCCCGGCTGTTGCCGCTTACCGTGGTGCTGCTGCTGCCGATCTTCTTCACCTATTCAGGGCTCAACACCCAGCTCGCGCTTGTCGCAGATCCCGCGCTCGCGCTGGTGACGCTGACGATCCTCGCCGCCTCGATCGCCGCGAAGTTCGGCGCCTGCTGGCTCGCCGCGCGGCTTACCGGCCAGGATCAGCCGACCGCGCTCGGCATCGGCGCGCTGATGAACGCGCGCGGGCTGATGGAGCTGATCATCATCAATATCGGCCTGCAGCGCGGGCTGATCGGGCCGCCGCTGTTCGCAATGCTGGTGGTGATGGCGATCGTCACCACGCTGATGGCGGCGCCGCTGTTCGAGCTGGTCCAGCGCCGCCCGGCGCCGGCGGTCAGCTAGCCGCCAGCCAATCGCGGATCGCGCGGTTCACCGCGTCGGGCGCTTCCCACGGCACGAAATGCCCCGCCTCCGGCACGCGCACGACGGTCAGGCGCGGGACCAGCGCGTCGAGCCCCTCCAGCTGGCAGGGCAGCAGCGCGGTGTCGCCCATCCCCCAGATCACCAGCGTCGGCGGGATGACCGGCGGGAAAGGCGCGTCGACAAAAGCGGGACGCGGCGGGTTCTCGTCCATCGCCGGCACCTGGATCGCGCTCGCGCGGTACCAGTTGAACATCGCCGTCAGCGCGCCCGGCTGCGACCATTGATCAACGTAGAACGGCCGCTCGGCCGCGAGCTTGTCGGCATCGGCGTGGCCGACAAAGGTCTTGTCGAAGAACGCCTCCACCCCGATCCCGGCGATCATCGTCTCGATCGCCGGATCACGGAAAGCGCGGATATACTGGCTCGCGCGGCGCTGATCGAGCCCATCGAACATGCTGCGCTGGAAGACGAGCGGGTGCGGCGCGTTGAGGATGATCAGCCGCTCGACCGCCTGCGGATTCTGGAGCGCCGCCATCCAGGCGATCGCGCCGCCCCAATCATGGCCGATCAGGGTGAAGCGCTCCTTGCCGAAATGCCGGGCGAGCGCGAGCATGTCGCCGACGGGCTTGTCGGGGGTGTAATTCTCGACCCGCTCGGGCTTGTCAGACCGCGCGAAGCCGCGCTGATCGGGCGCGATGACGAAATGATCGCGCGCGAATTCGGGGATCTGGTGCCGCCAGGTGCGGTGCGATTCGGGAAAGCCGTGGAGGAAGATCATCGCCGGCGCGGCCGGATCGCCCGCGGTCGCGACATCGAGCGAGACGCCGGTGGGCAGCGCGATGCGGGTGAGCGGAAAAGCCTCGGTCATGCAGCCAATCTCCTGAGCGCGGAGGCCGAGGCTAGCGGGTGGCGTCGGCGCGGGGAACCCCCGGCCAATCGAGCGGTTCGATCCGCCCTATCATGACGCTCCAGCAAAAGGCGCCACAGAGCGAGATCGTGGCCGCGACCAGGAACGCGGCGGTGAAATTGCCCGCGCGATCGACCAGCCACCCCGCGAGCAACGGCGCGACGATGCCGGCGGCGTTCCCCACCGCGTTCTGGAAGCCGATCCATTTGCCGGCGGCGGCGGGGCCGGCGAGCGTCTGGCCGGTCGCGTAGATGTTGCTCCCGGTCATCCCGCCGAACAGCTTGGCGACGAACAGGGCGATCAGCGCGACCCGCGCGTCGCCCAACGCGGCGCCCACCAGCGCGGCGGCACTGATCAGCGTTCCCCCGGTCATCATCGTCTTGCGCGCCAGATTGGCGCTGGCGCCGGCGGCGATCCAGCGATCGGGCAGATAGCCGAACAGCAGCGCGCTCCCCGCCTCGACCAGATAGAGCAGCCCGCCCATCGCGGCCATCCCGGCGATCGAATAGCCGTGCACCTTCACCAGATACACCGGCAGCCAGGCGAGCATGAAGTAGAAGCTGTAATTGACGCAGAAATGCCCGAGCGCCGCCGCGATCGCCGGCCGCCGCCGGGCGATGGCGAGCAGCGAGGGCGCCGGCGCCGACGCCGCGTGCGGGCGCGCGGTATCGCGCCTCAGCCGCAGCCAGGGCAGCAACCACAGCAGCGAGAGCGTGCCGAACAGCACGAAGCTTGGCCGCCAGCCATAATGCGCCATCACCAGCCCGCCGACATAGGTGCCGAAGGCGGGGCCGATCGACAGACCCAGCGCGGTCACCGAATTGGCCTGGCCATAGCGTTCGGGCGGCACATGATCGGTGATGAGCTTCGAGGCGCACGGGAACATCGCCGCCTCGCCCAGCCCCAGCAGCAGCCGCAGCACCAGCAGCGCCAAAAAGCCGCCGGCATAGCCCGTCGCGACCGTCGCCACCGCCCATAGCGCGATCCCGGCGGCGAGCACGCGGTAGGCGCAGAAACGCTGCGCCGCCCAGCCTGCCAGCAGCTGCGACGGTGCGTAAACCCAGAAGAACGCCGAGATCAGCAGCCCGAAAGCGGTGTTGCTCAGCCCGAGTTCGGTCTTGAGCAGCGGTCCGGCGGTCGCGAGATTGCCGCGATCGACATAATTGATGAACACCGCCGCGCCGAGCAGCAGCACGAGCCACCGCGCATGGTTGCTCACCCGCCGTGCCTGCACGATGCCCGCCATGCGCCCTCCCCCAAGGAACCGTCAGGCTAGGGCAGGCGATCACACCGTCAAGTCATTACTCCCACATAACGATCAGGGATGGCTGACGGTGCGCGGCACCTCGGGGATGGGGATATATTCCTTGTCGTCGCCCGGCACCTTGGCCCAGTCACCGGCCTTCCATGCCGCCTTCGCCGTCTCGATCCGATCGCGGCTGGAGCTGACGAAGTTCCACCAGACATAGCGCGGGGTGCGGAACGCCTCGCCGCCGCACAGCATCACCCGCCCGCCCGCGTCCGAGCGCAGCGTGCCCGTCACGCCGGGCTTCAGGATGTAAAGCGTCTGCGGCACCAGCGGCTGATCGTCGAGCCGGGCCTCGCCATAAGCGACATAGAGGGCGCGCTCATCGGCCTCGGCGTCGATCGGCACCGCGCCGCCGGGCGCCAGGTCGATATCGGCATAGATCGTCTCGGCATAAATGCTCGTCGGCGCGGTCGCCCCCCAGAGCGTGCCCATGATGATCCGCGCGCGCGCGCCGCTCGCCTCCACCACCGGCAGGCGGTCGCGGGTCACCTGCTCGAAGGCGGGATCGCGCTCCTCATCGGCCTCGGGCAGGGCGAGCCAGGTCTGGATGCCCGAGAGTTCGGGGCCGACCGCGCGCTCGCTCGCGGGCGAACGCTCGCTATGGGAGATGCCGTGCCCCGCCGTCATCAGGTTCACCGCGCCGGGCTCGATCACGACATGGCTGCCGATCGAATCGCGATGCTCGATCGCGCCGGCGAACAGATAAGTGACCGTCGCGAGGTTGATGTGCGGGTGCGGGCGCACGTCGATCCCCCCGCCCTGGGGGAAGTGCGCAGGCCCCATCTGATCGAAGAAGATGAACGGCCCCACCATCGTGCGGGGCCGCGACGGCAAGGTGCGATGGACCTTGAAACCGCCCAGATCATGGCTGGTCGGCTCGATCAGATGCAGGAAGGGATCGGTCATGCGCGGGCCTCCGTTTGTGCCAGGATCTCGGCCAGATCCTCGGGGAAATAGGGCTCGTCATGCGCGGCGAGTTCGGCGAGCGTGAACCAGCGCCAGCGCGTCATCACGCGCTGTTCGAGCGCGGTGTGGCGGGCGGTGTCGATCACGGTGTCGCCCACGCGTACCAGGAAATAGCGCTCGTCCGCGTCCACCGGCACGCCTTCGATCGTGGTGAAGCTCACCTGCCGCCGCGCGATCTCCGGCCCCGGATCGGTGTCGATCCCGGTTTCCTCCAGCAATTCGCGCCGCGCCGCCGCCGCATAGCTCTCGCCGGGATCGAGCGCGCCGCCGGGAGTGCACCAGAAGGGCGGGCGATCATCGGGCGTGAAGCGGAACAGCAGCACCCGCCCCGCGCCATCCACCAGCAGGATGCGCGCGGCGGGGCGCTTGGCGCGCATCACGCCTCGCCCGGCGCGAGCGCCCGGATCGCGAGCGCGTGGACCCGCTCCCCCGCCAGCCCGCGCAGCGCCTCGTTCACCAGCCGCTGCCGCGCCAGCCGGCCGAGCCCGACAAAGGCCGCGCTTTCGACCAGCACCGAAAAATGCGACTCCCCCGTGCCGTCGTCGCCCGCATGGCCGCGGTGCTTGGCGCTGTCGTTCACCACCTCCAGCCGGGACGGGGCGAGCGCGGCCGAGAGACGATCGGTGATTTCCTGGGCGATGGGGCCGGTGGCGATTGCGGTCATCGGCCCTATATACACGGCTTTGCGACCTCGGGGAGCGCGGTGGCGCGGACAAATGACAGAAAGGATCGGGCCACGCGCTTTCATGGCCGGATTGAAGGAACGGGGCAGAATTGCATGGCGCCGGGCTGCGACCAGCCGGGCGAATTCCGCGCGCCCCCCGAAGCCGGCACCCCGCCCGAGGGGCCGCCGCGCTATCGCTGGTTCTGCCTGGAGCATGTCCGCGAATTCAACGCGCGCTATAACTTCTTCGCCGGGATGAGCCCCGACGAGATCAGCGCCGCGCAGCGCCCCTATGCCGGGTGGGAGCGCGAGACGCGCGCCTTCGCCCATGTCGGTGCTGACCGGCCGCCGAGCTGGGGCGATTTCAGCGATCCGCTCGACGCGATCGCCGGGCGCTTTCGGGAACGCCGCGCGGCGAGCGCCGGGCGGCAGGACGGCAAGCCGCTGTCGGAGGCGGACCGCCGCGCGCTCCACGTGCTCGGGCTCGGCATCGACGCCGATCGCCGCGCGCTTCGCCAGCGCTATGCCGAGCTTGCCCGGCGCTATCATCCCGATCGCAACGGCGGCGACCGCAGCCACGAAGCGCGGCTGCAGGCGGTGATCGCCGCCTATCAGCAGCTCAAATCCGCGCCGGCCTTCGCCTGATGCCGATCCCCGTGATCGCCCAGGCACCCGCCGCGCCCGCGCTGCCGCCGCATCTGAAGGCGCTCGCCGCGCGCGGCTATCGCCGCATCCCGCTCACCCTGCTCAGCACCGGGCATCTGGAAGTGATGGGCGCGGTGGGCGGCAAGCCGGTGCGGGTGCTGCTCGATACCGGCGCCGCCAGCACCGTCGCCGATCGCGAATGGGCGACGAGCGCGGGCTTCACGCTGCGCCCGCTCGGCATCAAGGGTGCGGGCGCGGGCAGCGTGGCGCTGGATCTCGCGCTGGTGGAAGGCGCGGAACTGTCGATCGGCGGCATCCGCCTGTTCCGCATTCCCGTCCTCGCGATCGACCTGCGCGAAGTGCGCGCGGCGCTCAGGCAGCAAGGGGTGGAGCCGCCCGATCTGGTGCTGGGCGGCGATGTGCTGAAGGCGTGGAGCGCGGTGATCGACTATCCCACCGCCACGCTCTGGCTGGCGCCACAGCGGTAGCGGGCCGGCCGCATCGACCAGCCCGCGCCGCGCATCACGCCGGGTTGGGGGCGTACACCCGCAGCCGGTGCCCATCGGGATCGAGCGCGACGAAGGTGGTGCCGAAGCTCATCGCCGTCGGCGGCTGGGCGATACCGACCCCACGCGCGCTCCAATCGGCATGAAGCCCCTCGACCGTCGCCGCGTCCGGCACCGCGACCGCGATCTCGTGCGCCCCCGGGGCGCTGGCGCTCGCCGGCGCGACATGATCGCGCGCCCATAGCCCCCGCATCACGCCGTCGCGCAGCGGCAGGATCGAGATGTCGTCCTTCTGATCGACCACCGGCAGCCCGAGCAGCGCGGCGTAATGCGCCGCGCTCGCGCGGTGATCTTGCACATAGAGCAGGATGAAATTGAACTCGGCCATGGCGTTTCTCCCTCGCCCGGCGGCCCGCTGATCGAGCGCCGGCGAAAGGCGGGATACGCAATCATACTGTCAGTTTTTGTCAGCAGTCATTGCTCGGCCACGCCCTGCAGCTCGCGCCACTGTTTGAACAGCGCGGCCCGGCGGCGCGGGAAACGATCGGCCAGCGGCTCGAGCGCGGCGATGCGATCGCAGCGGAAGTGGCGATAGCCGTCGCGCAACTCGCACCAGGCGACGACCACGCGCACCCGATCGAAAAAGGCGAGCGCGACCGGCCAGATGGTGCGCTCGGTCGCCTTGCCCAGTTCGTCGGCATAGCCGATCCGCAGCTTGCGCTCGGCGCGGATCGCGGCACGGATCGCGGGCAGTTCGGCGTCGCCCGCCGCGATCGGCGCGCCGGGGCCGATCAGCAGCCCGGATGCCTCGATCCCCTGCTTCAAATCCTCGGGCAGCACCGCGCCCACCTTCGCCAGCACGTTGCGCGCCGCCTGGCCGAGCGCGCCATCGGCCCGCTCCGACACCCAGCGCGATCCCAGCACCAACGCCTCGATCTCTTCCTCCGAGAACATCAAGGGTGGCAGCAGGAAGCCGGGCCGCAGCACGAAGCCGATGCCAGCCTCGCCGTCGATCGGCGCGCCTTGCGCCTTCAGGCTTTCGATGTCGCGGTAGAGCGTACGGAGCGAAACGCCGAGTTCAAGCGCGAGCACTGCCCCCGCCACCGGCCGCCGATGGCGCCGCAGCAACTGGATCAGATCGAGCAGGCGTTGCGCGCGCGACACGGCGGTGCCCGCTACCCCGCCGCCGCCGCGTCCAGCGTCGCGATGTCGATCTTCACCATGTCCATCATCGCCGCCATCACCCGCGCGGCGACGCCGGGGTCGGGATCGGCGAGCAGCTCGGTCAGGCGGCGCGGGGTGATCTGCCAGCTGAGGCCGAACTTGTCCTTCAGCCAACCGCAGGCGACCGGCGTGCCACCGTCCGCGGTAAGCGCCTCCCACAGCCGGTCGGTCTCGGCCTGATCCTCGGTGCCCACCTGCAGCGACACCGCGTCGGTGAAACTTGTGTACGGCCCGCCGTTCAGCGCCAGGAAGGAAGGCCTGGCCGAACAGCGTGAATTCCACCGTCAGCACATCCCCCGCGCGGCCCGCCGGGTAATCGATCGGCGCGTGGGCGATGCGACCGAGCTGGAACGCATCGCCAAACACCTGCCCGTAGCAGCGCGCCGCCTCTTCCGCGCGCTTATCGAACCACAGGCAGGTGGTGAGCCCGCTCATCCGCCCTGCACCGCGCCGAACACCGCGCCTTGCGGATCGCGCGCGACGATCACCTGGCCACCCTCGGGCGTGGGCGCCGGCCCCATGATCACCTGCCCGCCGCCCGCGCGCACCGCCTCGGCGGCGGCGGCGATGTCGGCGACCTGGGTGTAGAAGCACCAGGCGGTCGGCACCGCGTCTTGCTGCATCACCCCGCCCAGCCGCGTCGCGCCATGATGGATGAACACATAATCGCCCATCGGCCCCATGCTCAGCCGCTCGTCGAAGCTCCAGCCGAGCAGGCCGCTATAGAATTGGATCGCTCCCGCCTGGTCGCTGGTCGACAGCTCGTTCCAGGCGACATGCCCCGCCTCGCCCGGCGCGAAGACGGGGCTGGGCGGCGCGCCTTCATTGGGGGCGGGGCGCATCAGGTAGAAGGGCGCGCCCTGCGGATCGGCGGCGAAGGCGAAGCGACCGATCCCCGGCATGTCATGCGCGGGCATCAGCGTCCGCCCGCCCGCCGCTTCCAGCGCCGTCAGCGCCGCATCGACATCATCGACGCAAACATAGCCCACCCACCCCGCGCGCGCGCCGCCGGCGATCATCTCGGGCGTCAAGGTCAGCACCCCGCCGACATTGCCGAGCGTCGCGGTGATCATCCGATAGTCGATCGCCCCCGAAGGTTCGGCCTCGATCGTCCAGTCGAACACCCGCTCGTAGAACGCCTTGGCGGCGTGCGGATCGGGCGCCATCAGCTCGTACCAGATGAAGCTGCCGGCGGAATCGGTCATCTCAGGCCTCCAGCGTCACGACGGGGGTGAAGCCGCCGAAGATCATCCGCTTGCCGTCGAACGGCATTGGAATCCCCATCAGCTCGGTGTTTTCGCTGAACTTGGCATAGGCCGCGTCGCGCGTCGCCTTGTCGGGCCATTCGATCCACGAAAAGGCCACCGCCTCGCCCGGCTGGGCATCGACCGCGCGGAACAGGTCGGTCTGCTTGCCGGTCGGCACATCTTCCTGCCAGCATTCGACCACGCGCAGCGCGCCAAGCTCCAGGAAATAGGCATCGACCTTCTCGGCATGCTCGATAAAGGCCGCGCGCTGATCTTGCGCGACCGGGATCACGAAACCGTCGATATAGCTCATGGCGCTGCTCCTCGCGCGTGGTTCAACCCTTCAGCGGTGCCCCGATCGACCAACGAAAGCCGAACGGGTCGACCAGCTGGCCATAGCGATCCCCCCAGAACATATCGGCGGGCGGCATGGTTGCCTGGGCGCCCGCCGCCACGGCGCGCGCGTACCACGCATCGACATCGTCGACCTGCAAATGCAGCGTCTGCCCGCGCGGAGGGCCGCCGTCGCGCTCCTCGGGCGCGACATATTCGGGAAATTCGTCGTGCAGCATCAGCGATGCGCCGTTGATGTGGAGATGCGCGTGCATCAGCCGCGTGCCGCCATCCTCCACCATCCGCCGCTGTTCGGTGGCGCCGAACGCCTTGGTGTAGAAATCGATCGCCTCCGCGGCGCGATTATCGCCGATCTGGAGGTGGGGCGTCAGCCCGCCGGTCGGTCCTTGGGGTGCCTCGGTCATCGCGTCCTCCCTCGCCCGGGTTGTTGCCCGAGTCGGACACGATCATAGCACCGCGCGGCGGCGACGCGGGCTAATCCTCGTTAGGACGAGCGCCGAAAATCGATTCGGCCTCTTGCTGCAACCGCGCCTTCGCCGCCTCCAGCGCCTCGATCGCGCTCGACAGCCGCTCGAGATCGCCCGCGCGCAGCCGCAGCCCTTCCCCGATGAACAGCGCGGCGGCCTCCGAGCGGCTCTTGGCGACGCCCGCCGCGACCCATCGATCGAGCTGCGCCGCCGTCGCCTGATCGACCCGCGCCATCACCACCTGGTCGCGGCTGTGCTCGCGCAGCGCCTGCCGCGCCTGTTCGAGCCCCGCCTGCACTACCACGACCCGAGTCCCGCCCTCCCCGGCGAGCAGCGCGGGATCGACGCCCAATTTCTCCAGTGCCTCGGTGACATGCTGGGGTAAATCACCCATTGCCAATCTTTCGTATCGAAATTACATATTACACGACTCACATGGAGGTGTAATATGATCGTTGATGCGCTCCCCCCGCCTGCGCTGCAAGCCCCGGCGCCAACCCAGGCCGAATCGCCCGCCGCGCCACAGACCACGGGCTTCCGCCCGATCGCGCTGCGACCCTCGGCGGCGGGGCATTTCCACGCGAGCGGCACGCTGAATGGCCAGCCGGTTGAAATCATCATCGATACCGGCGCTTCGGCAACCGTGGTCGATCGCACCTGGGCGGATGCGCAGAAACTGCCGCTCGTGCCGCTCAGCCAGACCGCCGGCGGCGTCGGTGGGGCGGCGCTCACCGCGGCACGCGTCGACAATGCGCAGCTCAGCGTGGGGGGCGTCGCGCTGCCCGGAGCGGCGGTGGTCGCGATCGACCTTGGCTCGGTGATCGGCCAGTTGCGCGCGGCCGGCGTCACGCCGCCGCAAGTGGTGATCGGCACCAACGTGCTGAAGCGCTGGCGCGCGGTGATCGATTACGCCACCAACACTTTGTGGCTCGCGCCCACGCCTGCGTGAACGGTCTCGACTTTCGCGCGACGCCCGCGTTAGGGAGGCGCGCGAAAGGCCCGATGATGACCGACCTCCCCAACACCCAACCCGATAGCCGCTCGACGACGCTGCTCGCCGCCCCCGATCGCAAGCTCGGCGTGCGCGAGCTGTTCGGGATCGACAGCGACATGATGGTCCCCGCCTTCAGCGAGGCGGACGAGCGCGTGCCCGATCTCGATCCCGCTTATGTGTTCGATCCGGACACGACGCTCGCGATCCTGGCGGGCTTCGCGCACAACCGGCGGGTGATGGTGCAGGGCTATCATGGCACCGGCAAATCGACCCATATCGAGCAGGTGGCGGCGCGGCTGAACTGGCCGTGCATCCGCATCAACCTCGACGCGCATATCAGCCGGATCGATCTGATCGGGCGCGACGCGATCGTGCTGAAGGATGGGCAGCAGGTCACCGAATTCCGCGAGGGCCTGCTCCCCTGGGCGCTGCAGACGCCGACCGCCTTGGTGTTCGACGAATATGACGCCGGCCGCCCCGACGTGATGTTCGTGATCCAGCGCGTGCTGGAAACCGAGGGCAAGCTGACGCTGCTCGATCAGAACCGGGTGATCCGCCCCAACCCCTGGTTCCGCCTGTTCGCCACCGCCAACACGGTGGGCCTGGGCGACACCAGCGGGCTCTACCACGGCACCCAGCAGATCAATCAGGGCCAGATGGACCGCTGGAACGTGGTCGTGACGCTCAACTATCTGCCGGCGGCGACCGAAGCGCAGATCGTGCTCGCCAAATCGGGCGAATATGATCAGCCGCAGGGTAAACAGGTGGTCGAGAACATGGTCCGCGTGGCGGACCTGACGCGGCGCGGCTTCATCAACGGCGACATCTCGACCGTGATGAGCCCGCGCACGGTGATCAGCTGGGCGCAGAATGCGCTGATCTTCGGCAGCGTGGGCTTCGCCTTCCGCCTGTCGTTCCTGAACAAGTGCGACGAGGCCGAGCGCTCGCTGATCGCCGAATATTATCAGCGCGTGTTCGGCGAGGATCTGCCGGAGAGCGTGGCGGCGAAGGCCTGAGCCGGGGATTGGGGGTGGCGCGATGACCCGGCGGATTGTCGATCTCAGCCACCTGATCGAAGATGGCATGATCACCTATGCCGGGCTGCCGGGGCCGCATATCTGCGATTTCTGGACGCGCGAAGCATCGGCCGAGAATTACGACGACGGCGCCAGCTTCCAGATCGGACGCATCGACATGGTCGCCAATACCGGCACTTATGTCGATGCGCCCTTCCACCGCTTCGCCGATGGGGCCGACCTGGCTGATTTGTCGCTCGATCGTCTCGCCGATCTGCCGGGGCTGGTGATCCGGATGCCGTCGGGCGTGGCGGCGATCGGGCCGGCGGTGGTGGAAGGGCGCGACGTGGCGGGGCACGCGGTGCTGTTCCAAACCGGCTGGGACGCGCATTGGCGCACCGACCGCTATCCCATAGGCCACCCCTATCTCGAAGCCGAAACCGCGCGCCTGCTCGCCCAGCGCGGCGCGGCGCTGGTTGGTATAGATAGCTATAATATCGACAACACGGGCGCCCGCACCCGCCCGGTCCATACGATCCTGCTCGGCGCGGGCATCCCGATCTGCGAGCATCTGACCGGGCTTGAGCAACTGCCCGACCGGGATTTCCGCTTCTTCGCCGTGCCCCCCAAGATTCGTGGCATGGGCACGTTCCCGGTCCGCGCGCACGCGCTGCTATAGCGCACCGATGCTTCCCGCCGGGCGGCGCGCGGATGCCGCCGCGCCGACCGCCAGGATCATCACCAGCGGCGTCAGCAGATAGCGGTGGCGCTCGCCAAATTCGAACCAGAGCCCGGCCGCCGGAATCGCGATCAGCAGCGCGAGCGTCAGCCGCCGCAGCAGCCGCCCGCCGCGCCCGGCTCCCCGAAGCGCCGGGATAAGCAGCGTGAGATAGGTGATCTGCAACAGCGCCGTCAGCGGCGTGTGCAGCGCCGGGGCGATGGGCGGGCTGGTGTGGCGATAGCGCGCGAGCGTCGCTTCCTCATAGGCGAAGCCCACCGCGAGCGCGCGCCCGCTTTCGCGCAGGAAGCCGATCGGCTGTTCGGCGATCCGCGCGAGCGCCGCGCGTCCCATCGCCGCGGCCCGATCGGGCTCGCCGAGCGCGAACAGCGCCGGGTCGATCGGCAGCCCCAGCCGGCCGAGCGCGACATTGGTCATGAAGCCCGACGCGGTGGTGAACGGCACGAAGCGATCGAACACCAGCCAGTTGCGCAGCCACCAGGGACTCATCACCAGCGCGAGCGCGATGCCCGCGACCAGCCCCAGCCGCACGGTAGCCCGCCAGCCACGCTCGGCGATCAACACCAGCGCGAGCGCGAACGGCACCAGCGCGAGCGACGGCTGGGTGAGCGCGAGCAGCCCCCAGAGCGCGCCCCCCAGCGCCGCCAGCCGGTCGTCCGGCGCCGCCACCCACGCCACCGCCACGCGAAGCAGCGCGATGCCGAGCAGCAGCGTGAGCGCTTCCTTGTGCGGGATCGCCGCCGCCAGCGCGAAGCTGGGATAAGCGAAATAGAGCAGCCCGGCGGCGCGCCCCAACGGCCCGGTCAGACGCTCCCCCAACCCCGCGAGCAGCCGCGCGGCGAGCGCGTCGGTCAGCGTCGTCATCGCCAGCGTCGCCCAGGCGCTCGATCCGAACAGCGTCCACCAGCCGGCGAGCAGCAGCGGATAGAGCGGCGGAAAGAACGCCCGCAGATCGCGGCCATAGCGCCAATCGTCGGTGATCAGTCCGCGCCCGTCGCGCAGCGCCTGGGCGAGGTTGGAATAATTCATCGGGTCCGCGCCGAGCGCGACGCCGGTGACGAAATAGACCGACGCCACCCGCATCGCGAGCGCAGCGACAATGACGATCACCGCCGCTCGCCCCCGCGTCAACCCAAGGCGCCCGGGCGCGGCGATCAGCGACAGCAATGCGAGCCACAACGCCGTCCCGCCCACGGTCCAGAGCGGCGCGCGCGCGGCGGCAACAACCGCGACCGCGCTCGCCGCGACGGCGATGCCGCCCAGCAGCAGTGTGAGCAATTGTCCTTCGCGCGAAAAGGGCACCGCGACCATGCGCGGCTTCTGACTCGATTATTGGGAAAAATCAATAATCGGCACGGGGCTCTCCGCGCCCCAATCCCCAGCACTCGCCATCCACAACGCCGTCGCCGCCGCCGCCGCCGTATCGGCGCGCAAAATCCGCGGCCCCAGCCCGATCCCCACCGCCTGCGGCAGCGCCCGGATCGCGTCGCGCTCGTCGGGGGTGAAGCCCCCTTCCGGCCCGATCAGGATCGCCGCCGGCCCGGCGCGCGCGGCCATCGCCGCCGCCGCCGCCGCGCCGCCGGTCTCGTCGGCGAAGAACAGCGCACGCCCCTCCGGCCAATCGCGCAGCAGCGCGGCGAGCTTCACCGCCTCGGCGAGTTCCGGCACGGCGGTGCGACCGCACTGCTCGGCGGCCTCGACCATGTGCGCGTAAAGCCGCTCGCCGTTCAGCCGATCGACCACGGTACGCTGCGTCACCACCGGCACCAGCCGCGCGACGCCGAGTTCGCTCGCTTTCTCCGCCACCCAGTCGATCCGCCCCTTCTTCAGCGGCGCGACGCACAGCCAGAGATCGGGCACCGCCTCCACCGCGCGCAACCGCTCGCGCACGTCGAGCGTCAGCGCGCGCTTGCCGATGCTTTCGGCCACCGCGAGCCATTCGCCGCTCACCCCGTCGAACAGCTTCACCGGCGCGCCGGGCTTCAGCCGCATCACCTGCGCCAGATAATGCGCCTGCGCCCCCTCCAGCGTGTAGGCACCCGGGCCGAGCGGGGGCGTAACGAACAGCCGGGGCGTTGATTGCGGCGGCCAGGCGGGGGTTGCGGGCATCGCCCCAGCTTAGTGTTGTAAACCGGCCACGCCAGCCCCTTGCGGGACATCACGCTGTTTCCCTTTGGTGCCCAATCCGCTAAAGCGCGCCACTTGAACTTTGGGAATTGATGGCGAATGTCGGTTGAACCTAAGACTCCGTTGCTCGATCAGGTGCGTTATCCCGCTGACTTGCGGAAGCTTTCGCCCGAGCAACTGCCCCAGCTCGCCGACGAGCTGCGCCAGGAAGTGATCTCGGCGGTGGGCGTCACCGGGGGCCATCTCGGCTCCGGGCTCGGCGTGGTCGAGCTGACGGTGGCGATCCATTATGTGTTCAACACCCCCGAGGATCGGCTGGTGTGGGACGTGGGCCACCAATGCTATCCGCACAAGGTAATCACCGGCCGGCGCGACCGCATCCGCACGCTGCGCATGGGCGGCGGCCTGTCGGGCTTCACCAAGCGCGCCGAAAGCGAATATGATCCGTTCGGCGCGGCGCACAGCTCGACCTCGATCTCGGCGGCGCTTGGCTTCGCGATCGCCAACAAGCTCAATGACAAGCCCGGCAAGGGCATCGCCGTGATCGGCGACGGCGCGATGTCCGCCGGCATGGCCTATGAGGCGATGAACAACGCGACCGACGCGGGCAACCGCCTGGTCGTGATCCTGAACGACAACGACATGTCGATCGCCCCGCCGGTCGGCGGCCTGTCGGCCTATCTGTCGCGCATCGTCTCCAGCCGCGAATTCCTGGGCTTCCGCGATTTCGCCAAGAAGGTCGCCAAGCGCCTGCCGCGCCCGCTGGCGGAAGGGCTGAAGAAGACCGACGAATTCGCCCGCGGCATGGCGATGGGCGGCACGTTGTTCGAGGAGCTGGGCTTCTATTATGTCGGCCCGATCGACGGGCATAATCTCGATCAGCTCGTCCGCGTGCTCGAAAATGTGCGCGATGCCGAGGAAGGGCCGATCCTGGTCCATGTCGTGACCCAGAAGGGCAAGGGCTATGCCCCTGCCGAGGCCGCGGCGGACAAATATCACGGCGTCCAGAAGTTCGACGTGATCACCGGCGCCCAGCAAAAGGGTCCGCCGGGACCGCCCGCTTACCAGAATGTGTTCGGCGAAACGCTGGCGACGCTCGCCAACAGCGATCCGCGCATCGTCGCGATCACCGCCGCGATGCCCTCGGGCACCGGGGTCGACAAGTTCGCCAAGGCGCACCCCACCCGCTCGTTCGACGTGGGCATCGCCGAGCAGCACGCGGTCACCTTCGCCGCCGGGCTCGCCGCGCAGGGGATGCGGCCGTTCTGCGCGATCTACTCCACTTTCCTGCAGCGCGCCTATGACCAGGTGGTGCACGACGTGGCGATCCAGAACCTGCCGGTGCGCTTCGCGATCGACCGCGCCGGGCTGGTCGGCGCCGATGGCTGCACCCATGCCGGCAGCTTCGACATCACCTACCTCGCCACCCTGCCCAACATGGTGGTGATGGCCGCCGCCGACGAGGCCGAGCTGGTCCACATGACCTACACCGCGGCCGAGTATGACGATGGCCCGATCGCGCTGCGCTATCCGCGCGGCAATGGCGTCGGCGTGCCGCTGCCCGAGGTTCCGCAGAAGCTGGAGATCGGCAAGGGCCGCATCGTGCGCGAGGGCAAGAAGGTCGCGATCCTCTCGCTCGGCACGCGCCTGGCCGAAGCGCTGCGCGCCGCCGACGTGCTCGAGGCGCGCGGGCTGTCGACCACCGTCGCCGATCTTCGCTTCGCCAAGCCGCTCGACGAGGAGCTGATCCGTCGCCTGCTCACCAGCCACGAGGTGGCGATGACGATCGAGGAAGGCGCGGTCGGCGGGCTCGGCGCGCATGTCCTGACCTATGCGAGCGACGCCGGCTTGATCGACGCGGGCCTGAAACTGCGCACGCTGCGTTTACCCGATCGCTTCCAGGATCAGGACAAGCCCGAATTGCAGTATAAGGAAGCCGGGCTAGATGCCGATGCCATCGTCGACCAGGTGCTGAAGGCGCTGCGGTGGAACGAGGGCGCGGTGGAGGAGGAAGCGCGGGCGTGAAGTTTTTCACATGGGCGACCGTGGGGGCGGTCGCACTCGCGGCGCCCGCACTTGGTGCGCGCGGCGGTGAGGGGGATCGGGGGCTGACGCTCACCGTGGCGGTGGACAATGTCCGCGTCGCCAAGGGCGTCGTCCATATCGACCTGTGCCGCGAGGAAGAGTTTCTCAAGGACTGCCCGATCGTATCCGAGGTGCCCGCCGTGAAAGGGCGCACGGTGCTGGTGCTGCACGGGCTGAAGCCCGGCATCTATGCGGTGCAGGCGACGCTCGACGAAAATCACAACGGCCGCGTCGATCGCGGCCTGTTCGGCATCCCCAAGGAAGGCGTCGGCTTTTCGAACGACGCCCCGATCCGGCTCGCCCCGCCGCGCTGGAAAGAGGCGATGTTCGAGCTGCACGATGACAAGAGCATCGCGCTGAAGCTGCGCTACTTCACCGGCGCGCAGAGCTGAGGGGCCACGGTGCGCTCGGCGCAGCAGTTCATCTATCGCGCGGTCGCGTTCAGCGCCGGACGCCCCTGGATGCTGGTCGCGCTGATCGGTCTGCTGACCGCGCTCAGCGCCTGGTTCGCCGCGACCCATTTCGAGATGACGACCGATACCGGCGCGCTCATCTCCAGCAAGGTGCAGTGGCGCCGCGATGAAGCGGCGGTCGACCGTGCCTTTCCGCAGCTGACGCAATCGCTGCTGGTGCTGGTCGACGGCGCGACCCCCGAACTCGCCGAGCGCGGCGCCGCGCGGCTCGCCGAGCGGCTGGCGACCGACAAGGCGCATTTTCGCAACGTCAAGCGCCCCGATGGCGGCCCCTGGTTCGATCGCCAGGGCGTGTTGTTCGGCTCTGTTCCCGAAGTCCGCGAAACGACCCAGGGGCTGATCAAGGCGCAGCCGCTGCTCGGGCCGCTCGCCGCCGATCCCTCGCTGCGCGGGGTGGCGCAGGCGCTCGGCACGGTCGCGACCGGGGTGTCGAACGGCGCGGCGCGGTTCGACGACGCCGATCCCGCGATCGTCGCGCTCGACCAGTCGCTGCGCGCCGCCATCGCCGGCAAGCCCGCCTATTTCTCATGGCAGCGCCTGTTCGCGAGCGGCGGCGGCCCGACCCCGCCGCTGCGCCGGCTGATCCTGACCCGGCCGGTGCTCGATTATACCGATCTGAAGCCCGGCCGCGCCGCGACCGAGGCGATCGAGGCGGCGGCGCGCGCGCTCCAGCTCGACGCGGCGCATGGCGTCCGCGTGCAGGTGACCGGCGAAGTGGCGTTGAGCGACGAGGAATTCTCGACGCTGGAGGAAAATATCGGCTTTGTCGGGCTGGTGATGGCGCTCGCCATGCTCGTCACCTTGTGGTTCGCCACGCGCTCGGTGAAGACCACCGCCGCGATCGTGGTGACGACACTCGCGGGGCTCGTCATCACCACCGGGCTTGGCCTGTTCACGGTCGGCCAGTTCAACCTGATCTCGGTCGCGTTCATCCCGTTGTTCGTGGGGCTCGGCGTCGATTTCGGCATCCAGCTGAGCGTGCGATTCAACGAGGAGCGGCTCGCGGGCCGACGCGTCGACGATGCGCTGAAGGAAGCGGCGTGCGCGCTCGGCGCGCCACTCGCGCTCGCCGCGGGGGCGATCTTCCTCGGCTTCGGCGCGTTCCTGCCGACCTATTATGTCGGCATCGCCGAACTGGGCACGATCGCCGGCATGGGGATGATCGTCGCGCTGGTGCTCGCGGTCACGCTGCTGCCCGCGCTGCTGGTGCTGATGCACCCGGGGCGCCCGCGCCGCGAAGTGGGCTTCGCGGAGGCCGCGCCGCTCGATCGCTGGCTCGCAAGCAACCGCCGCCAGGTGCTGTGGGCGTTCGCGCTGTCGATGCTCGCCAGCATCGCGCTGCTGCCGCTGGTGGTGTTCGATTTCAACCCGATCCACCTGCGCGATCCCAAGGGGCCGGCGATGCACGCACTCGCCGACTTGATGCGCGATCCGCTGCGCACCCCCAATACCATCTATGTGCTGGCGAAAGACGCCGACGACGCCGCCCGCTGGGCGCAGCGCGCCGAAAAGCTGCCCCAGGTCGCGCAAGCGGTATCGATCGACAGCTTCGTGCCCGCCGAGCAGGGCGCCAAGCTCGCGCTGATCGAGGACGCGGCGCTGCTGCTCGACCTGACGCTCAACCCGTTCGACAGCGCCCCGCCGCCCGATGACGGCGAAACCGTCGCCGCGCTGAAGGCGGCGGCGCTCGCGCTCACCCAGGCCGCCGCCGGCAAGCCGGGGTCGGCCAACGCCCATGCCGCCGCGCTCGGCCAGACGCTCGCCCGCCTCGCCGCCGCGCCGATCGCCGCGCGCGACCGGGCGAGCGCGGCGATTATCCCGCCGCTCACGGTGATGCTCGATCAAGCGCGCGCGGTGCTGCGGGCCGAGCCGGTGACCCGCGACACGCTGCCGCGCGAAATCGCCGAGGATTGGGTCGCGGCCGATGGCACCGCGCAAGTGCAGGTGTTCCCCAAGGGCGACAGCAACGACAACCGCGTGCTCGCTGATTTCGTCGTCGCGATGCGCGAGATCGCCCCGCACCTCACCGGCCTGCCCGTTTCGACCCAGGAAGCCGCCAAGACGGTGGCGCGCGCTTTCGTCCAGGCCGGGATCATCGCGTTGGCGCTGGTCAGCTGCCTGTTGTGGCTGGTGCTGCGCGATTGGCGCGAAGTGGCGTTCACGCTCGCGCCGGTGGTGCTCTCGGGCTTCCTGACGCTCGGCACCTGCGTGCTGATCGGGCAGCCGATCAACTTCGCCAACATCATCGCCTTCCCGCTGCTGTTCGGGGTGGGCGTCGCCTTCCACATCTATTTCGTGATGGCGTGGCGCGGCGGCGCGACCGACCTGCTGCAATCGAGCCTCGCGCGCGCGGTGCTGTTCTCCGCGCTCGCGACCGGCAGCGCGTTCGGCGCGCTATGGCTCTCGCGCCATCCGGGCACGGCGAGCATGGGCAAGATCCTGATGATCTCGCTCGCCTGGACATTGGTATGCGCGCTGATCTTCGAGCCCGCGCTGCTCGGCCCGCCGCGCGGGCGCAAGCAGGGCTGAACCGCGCGGCACGCTCAGCGCGGCAGCAGCAGCCGCACTTCGCGGTTTGAGAAGTCGATATCGACCCGCCGAAATAGCCGAAGCGCGTCCATGCCGAGCAGCAAGGCGGGCTTGTCGTCCAGCCCCAGCCGCTTGAACGGCGCCGCATCGGCGAACGCGACCGGCAGATTCTCGAACGTCACCGTCCCGAACCGCACCGCGCCGATCTGGGTATAATCGGCCTTGAGCGTCGCCCCCGTCACCGCCGTCACCGTGACCGGGGTGAGCGTCTCGCGGCGCTTGAGCGCGCGCGCACGCAGCGCCGAATTGCCCATCGACAGCGCCGATCCGGTATCGAGCACCACCCGCACCGTGTGCCCGCGATAGCTCGCATCGGTCACGATCAGCTGGCCGAGCAGGCTCTTGGCCTGGACGACGATCTCGCCCGGCTCGGCATCATATTGGCGGAAGCGCTTGCGCGATGGGCGCACGCTCATCTGGCCGCGCTCGAAATCGATCGAGACCGCGTGGCCCTTCAGCGAATCGAGCCCGAGCAGCCCGGGCGCGCCCAAATCGCGCCCTTCCAGCGAGGGCGCCTCGATCTGTTCGCCGCTGACGCTGCTCATGGTGAGCTTGGGGATGCGCACGGTGTCGACATCGCTGGTGCCGACCATCGCCGTCAGCCGCACCCGCCGCCCCGGCGGTAGCGCGAGCAGGCTGGCGAGCTCGCGCGAGATCACGGTCCGCTCGGCGCCGGTGTCGATGGTGAAGGGATAGGGGCCTTGGCTGCCGATCTTGACCGGCACCGTCATCCGTCCGGGCGCGTCCTGGCCGAGCGCGAGCACCTCATCGGCGGTTGGCGCCGGGGGTTGGGCGCTCGCCGGCTCGGTGCCCGGCGGCGCGCCGGGGTCTTGCCCGCTCGCCGGCAGGGGCAGAAGGACCAGCAGGGCTGCAAGCCAGCGCATCATTGCGTTTTACGCCCGCAAATCAGTCGCGGCAAGATCGGCGCAGCGACCCGGCGCTGGCGCTCATCCCGCGCTCGCCGCCGGCAGCAGCAGCCGCGCGCACAGCCCGCCCAGATCCTCGCTCTCGTCGAGCGTCACCGCGCCCTCATAGATTTCCGCCACGTCGCGCACGATCGCGAGGCCGAGGCCGGTGCCGGGCTTGCCGGTATCGAGCCGCGCGCCGCGATCGAACAGCCGGCCGCGCTCGGCCGGCGGGATGCCCGGCCCGTCATCCTCGACCAGGATTTCGACGAAGCGGTCCACCGCGCGCACCGTCACGAACACGCTGCCACCGCCATATTTGGCGGCGTTCTCGATCAGGTTGCCGAGCAGTTCGTCCAAGTCCTGCCGCTCGACATGCACCCACAAATCCTTCGCGCCATCGGTATCGAAGCGAACCTGCGGATAGAGCCGCGACACCGCGCGCTCGACCGATTCCAGGCTTGGCCACACCGCCGCCCGGCTGTGCGCATGGCCCCGCCGCCCGACCGCGCGGGCGCGGGCGAGGTGGTGATCGACCTGGCGGCGCATCGTCGTCGCCTCGCGGATCACGGTCGGCGCCAGATCGTCGGCGTGCGCCGTCGCCGCGTTCATGATCACGGTGAGCGGGGTCTTGAGCGCGTGCGCCAGGTTGCCGGCGTGGCGCCGGGCTTCCTCGGCCTGGCGCTCGTTATGCTCGATCAGGCCGTTCAGTTCCTCGACCAGCGGCATCACCTCGCGCGGCATCGCCGCGTCGATCCGCTGGCCGGCGCCCGCGCGCAGCCGGGCGATCTCCTCGCGCACCCGGCGCAAGGGACGCAGGCCATAGACGGTCTGGAGCGCGGCGAGCACGATCAGCCCCAGCCCGAGCAACGCGAAACTCGCCCCCAGGATACGGCGGATCGCATTGACCTGCGCGTCGAGCCCCTCGCGGCTTTGCGCCACCTGGAAGCGCCAGCGCACCGGCGACCCCGGCAGCTTGACGTCGCGCTCGACGATGCGCAGCGGTTCATTCGGGAACTGGTCGCTGAAATAGAAATGGACGCCCAGGTCGTTGTGCTTGTCGCCATAAGCGAGCCGGCGATCCCAGAGCGAGCGCGAGGGGAACGCTTCATGCCCCGGCGCGCTCACCTGCCAATAGAGTCCCGAATAGGGCTCCAGGAAGCGCTGGTCGGCGGGTTCGCGGGTGAACAGCACCTGCCCGTCCGAATCGATCTCGGCCGACACGATCAGCGCCGAGTTAAGGACATATTCGAGCTGGCTGTCGAAATTCTGGACGACCGCGTTGGTCAGCACCCGGTCGAGCGCCCACCCACCGCCCGCCAGCAGCAGCGAAATCCAGACGCCCGCGATCAGGATCATCCGCCGGCTGAGCGAGCCGGTGCCCAGTCGCGGCGGCGCCGGTGCCCGCGCGTCCCCCCCGGCGGTGCGTTCGGCCGGGGCGGGCGCGTCAGCCATGCGGCTCCTCTAGGCTGTAGCCGAGCCCGCGGATCGTGGTGATGACATCCTGCCCCAATTTCTTGCGGATGCGGGTGACGAACACTTCGATCGTGTTCGAATCGCGATCGAAATCCTGGTCGTAGATATGCTCGATCAGCTCGGTACGGCTCACCACCTTGCCCTTGTGATGGAGCAGATAGCTCAAGAGCTTATATTCCTGCGCGGTGAGCTTCACCGGCTCGCCCGCCTTGGTGACCTTGCCCGAACGGGTATCGAGCCGGACATCGCCCGCGGTCAGCTCGGACGAGGCATTGCCCGAGGCGCGGCGGATCAGCGCGCGCAGCCGGGCGATCAATTCCTCCGACTGGAAGGGTTTGGCGACATAATCGTCGGCGCCCGCGTCGAGCCCCGCCACCTTGTCCGACCAGCTGTCCCGCGCGGTGAGCACCAGCACCGGCATCACCCGCCCCTCGCGCCGCCAGCGATCGAGCACGGTCAGCCCGTCAATCTCGGGCAGGCCAAGATCGAGCACCACCGCGTCATAGCTTTCGGTCGTGCCGAGGAAATGCCCCTCCTCGCCATCGGTCGCGAGGTCGACGGCATAACCCGCGCCCTCCAGCGTGTTCTTCAACTGCTGGCCCAGGCTCGGTTCGTCTTCCACGATCAGCACGCGCATCGCCGCTCCCCCGCCCTGGTCATTCGCCGCTACGGCCGAGGATGTTGCCGGAATGGCCATCGACCTCGACCCAGATCACATTTCCATTGCGCAGGAATTTGAGCGTGTAAATCCCGCTGCCCGCGTCGAAATCAAAGCCCAGATATTGCGCGCCCGACATGGTGGGCACCACCCGCCGCTCGATGTCGCGCAACGGAAGCAGCCGGCCGGCGCGCATCTGGCTGAACACCTCCTGCCGCTCGCCGCGCTGAAGATCGGCGCGCGCGGGGGCATTCATGCCGGCAAGCGCGGTCGCGATGGCCAGGATCAAGCGATACCTCATTCACGCTGCTGTAGCGGGGGCGCATTGAATAGCCAATGAATGGTGCCCTTGCCGCCGCGTCGGCGGCCCCCTAACCGGGCGGGCATGGCGGCTCCTGTTCTTTCCTATGAAAATCTCGGCCTCGTCCAGGACGCGGGGTGGCTGTTCCGCGGTCTCGATCTGCATATCGGCGCGCGCGATCGGCTCGCGCTGATCGGGCGCAACGGCGCGGGCAAGACGACGCTCCTCAAGCTCATCGCCGGGCGGATCGAGGCCGATGAAGGGCGGCGGACCATCCAGCCGGGGGTGCGCGTGGTACTGCTCGAGCAGGACCCCAGCGTCGCCGGGTGCGCCACGCTGCTCGATTTCGTGCTCGGCGGCGCCGATGCGCCCGCCCGGCACGAGGCGGAGGCGATCGCCGATCAGCTCGGCATCGATCTTGCCCGTGATGCCGCCACCGCCTCGGGCGGCGAGCGGCGGCGCGCGGCGATCGTGCGCGCGCTGGCGCAGGAGCCCGATGTGCTGCTGCTCGACGAGCCGACCAACCATCTCGATATCGGCGCGATCGATTGGCTCGAAGGCTGGCTGGGGCGCTTCACCGGGGCGTTCATCACCATCAGCCACGACCGCGCGTTCCTCACCAACCTCACCCGGCAGACCTTGTGGCTCGATCGCGGGGCGTTGCGGCGCAGCGAGATCGGTTTCGGCGGGTTCGAGGCGTGGACCGAGCAGGTGTACGCCGAGGAAATCCGCGCCGCCGAGCGGCTCGACGCGAAGCTGAAGATCGAGGAGCATTGGCTGCTGCGCGGCGTTACCGGGCGGCGGCGGCGCAACCAGGGCCGGCTGGCGAAGCTGAAGGAAATGCGCGCTGCGCGCGCGGCGATGCTGGGGCCGCAAGGCGCCGCCGCGCTCACCACCGCCGCCGATGACGTGAAGACCAAGACCGTGATCGACGCCGAGCATGTCACCAAGCGGTTCGGCGAGCGCACCATCATCCGCGACTTTTCGCTGCGGGTGCAGCGCGGCGACCGGATCGGCATTGTCGGTAGGAACGGCGCGGGCAAGACGACGCTGCTCCGCCTGCTCACCGGCGAACTCGCCCCCGATGAAGGACGAGTGGGCCTCGCCAAGACGCTGAGCGGGGTGGTGATCGACCAGCAACGCACGCTGATGGCGCCCGAAAAGCGCGTGCGCGACGTGCTGGCGGACGGCGGCGACTGGATCGAGGTGCTGGGCACCAAGAAGCATGTCGCCGGCTATCTGAAGGAATTCCTGTTCGATCCGAACCTGGCCGACGCGAAGGTCGGCACGCTGTCGGGCGGCGAGCGCTCGCGGCTGTTGCTCGCGCGCGAATTCGCCCGGCGATCGAACCTGCTGGTGCTCGACGAACCGACCAACGATCTCGATCTGGAAACGCTCGATCTGCTCCAGGAAGTGATCGCGGATTATGAAGGCACGGTGCTGATCGTCAGCCACGACCGCGATTTCCTCGACCGCACGGTGACGGTGACGCTGGGCTTGGATGGCTCGGGCCATGTCGATGTGATCGCCGGCGGCTATGCCGATTGGGAGGCGAAACGCCGCGCCGCCCCCGCCGCCAAGCGGGCGTCGCCCAAGGCAGCGCCCGCCGCGCCGCCGCCACCCCCGCCGGCGCGGGTGAAGCTGAGCTACAAGGATCAGCGCGATTATGATCTGCTGCCGGCGCGGATCGAGGCGCTCGACGCCGCCATCGCCCGCGACGAGGCGGCGCTCGCCGACCCCGCGCTCTACGCGCGCGATCCGAAGAAGTTCGCGGCGCTGACCGACGCCATCGCCGCCGCCCGCGCGGAGAAGGAAGCAGCGGAACTGCGCTGGCTGGAACTGGCGGAGTTGGTGGAAGGGGCGTGACGCGCCCGGGCGGCGCTGCTACCGATACCGTCGAAGGAGCCTTGGGATGACCGGTTTCCGCAAGATCACCGTCGCCTTGAGCGAAGAGCTCGCCGCCGCGCTCGATGCCGCGGTCGAGCGCGGCGATTACCCGACGACGGGCGAGATCGTGCGCGAGGCGCTGAACCAATGGCAGCGCCAGCGCCGCTTGCGCGACGACGAGATCGCCGAACTCCGCCGGTTGATCCAGGAGGGGCTGGATAGCGGGCCGGCAGTCGAGGGCAACTTCGACGTCGAGGACATCAAGCGGCGCGGTCGCGCCAAACTGGCAGAGCTTCGCGCCGCCGAACAATGAAGATCAGGCGCCTGCCCGAAGCGATCGCGGACGTCGACGCGATCTTTGCCTTCATTGCGCAAGACAATTTGCCAGCCGCCGACCGGATGGTGGAGCGTATCGCCAAGGCGCTCGATAGGGTTGCCGATTTTCCTGCAAGCGGCGCCCTTCGCCCCGACGCCGGCATCAACATTCGCGGTGTCAATGTCGGCGTCTACGTCGTTTACTACCGGATCATCGATGACGTGATCGAGGTGGTCCGCGTGTTGCACGGCGCGCGTGATATCCGGCGGCTGGACGACAGCTTCAGCTGATCCCTCACGCCTCCATCGCGATCACCGTCCGGGTGCCCTGGGCGCCGGTTTCCACCTGCACCGTGCCGCGTGCCTGGCGGGCGAAGGCTTCGACCAGCCGCGTGCCGAGCCCGCCCTCGCGCCGCTCCTCGGGGTCGCGCGGGGCGAAGCCGGTGCCGTTATCCGCGACGCTCAGGAGCCAGCCGCCAGAGACGGTGGAGAAGCCGACCATGATCTCGCCGTGGTCGCGCCCCTCGAAGGCGTGCTTCGCCGCGTTGGTGACGAGTTCGTTGACGATCAACCCGATCGATACCGCCCGGTCGCGCGGCAGCTGCGCCGCGTCCGCCGAACAGCTGATGCGGATGCGGTCCCCCAGCACCAGCGCGCGGCCCAGCGCCTGGCAGAGTTCGTTCAGATAATCGGCGATCTGCACCGCCTCCACCCCCGGCGTGCCGCGATAGAGGTGGCGGTGAGCGCGGGCGATGCTTTCCACCCGCGCGAGCGCCGCCGAAAGCGCCGCCGCCGTGGCCGGATCGGCGCCGCGCTTCTGCAGTTCCAGCAGGCTCGCGACCACGGCGAAGTTGTTCTTCACCCGGTGCTCGAACTCGGCGAGGAACAGGTCGCGCTCGGCGATCTGGCGGTCGCGCTCCCGCGCGGCGGCGCGCACCGCGCGGCGGAAAACGTCGGCGAGCGCCAAGGTCACCAGGCCCGAAAGCACGACCACGATCATCGTCGCGCCCCAATGCGGATCGGGCAGCAGCAGCGTGGAATAACGCGGCACCAGCACCAGCCAGGTGAAGCAGGTCGCGACGACCAGAGTCACCAGCCCCGCCAGCCCGCCCCCGGCCAGCGTCGCGACCATCACCGCCGGCGGGATCAGCGCGAACGGCACCACCCCCGGCAAGGCAAGATCGAGCGCGATCCGCACCAGCCCGGCGATCCCCGCGCAGATCAAGCCGACCCCGATCGCGCCGAGCCAGCGCGGCAGCCACGGCGCGAACGTCGCGGCAAGATCGGTTTCGATGATGCGGCCCATGCTCCCTTGTAGCATCACCGCGTTACGGTCGCGACTTTGTCAAATCGCGTTGGGGTGTTTTGAGCCTCGTTGGCCTGGTTTCGCGGCCAGTCGCCGCTCAGCCGCGCCGTAGCGTCGCGAGCAGCGCGGCGGCCCCGGCGCGATCGGCGAAGCCGGGCTTGGCGAGCAGCGCCGCGATCCGCTTGCTCGCCTCGGCCCGCGCGCCGCTCGCCGCCTCCGCCTGGGCGAGGTGCCAGGCGATGCCGGTCTCGCCCGGCGCGAGCGCGGCCGCCTTGCGCAGCAGCTCGGTCGCCTGCGGCAGCGCCTCGCCCTGGAACAGCACCCAGCCATAGGCATCGGCCACCGCCGGGTTCATCGGCTGCAGGCGGTAGGCGGCGGCGGCATAGAGCTCGGCGACATCGTCCTGATCGTCGCCGGCATAAGCGAGCGCGAGTTCAGCGAGCAGCGCCGCGTCGCGGTTGCCAAGCTCGTCGCGCAACCCCTCCAGGCTGTCGATCGCGGCATCCCAATCCTCGGCGGCGAGCTGCCAGTGCGCGACCAGCCGGCGCGCGGCGATGTTGCCCGGATGCTGCGCCAGGAACAGCGCGGCGACGGTCGCGGCCTTGTCCGCCGCGCGCATCGCGACCAGCGCTTCGACCGAGCGCAGCATCGTCGGCTCGTCGAAGCGCAGGCTGGCGGCACGGGCATAAGCGGTGGCGGCATCGGCGGGCTTGCCGAGGCTCATCAGCACGTCGCCGACCAGCAGATGCGCCTGCGGCACCCCGGGGTAGCGCGTGGCGAGATCGCGCGCCTTGGTGAGCGCGGCGGCCTTGTCACCCTTGAACAATTCGCCGCGCAGCGCCTCCACCTGCACCACCGGATCGCCCGGCGCGCGCTCGGCGGCCTGGCGCAGCGTCGCGAGCGGGTCGTCGGTGCCGAATTGCAGCGCCGGGGCGCTCACCGGCAGCGCGGCGCGATCGAGATAGGTCGCCGCCCAGTCGCGCTCGCCCTGCGCCTCGAACGCGCGCGCGACGAGCATCAGGCTGTAGCTGTCGGCATCGGCGCGCAGCGCGAGCGGGCGCAACGTGGCGAGCGCGCCCTGCGTGTCGCCGCTGTCGAGCAGCGCCGCGCCGAGCAGCCGGCGCGCGGGCAGGTTCATCGGCGCCATGCCGACGACCGCGCGCCATTTCTCGATCGCCTGCTGGGTCGCGCCATCGGCGAAATCGAGAATGCCGGCGAGCAGCAGCGGCCCCGGCTGGCCATCGAGCCCGCCGCCGCTCTTTTGCAGCAGCGCGCGCGCCAGTTCGTTATTGCCCGCGCGCGCGGCGAGCACCGCTTGCAGGTAGAGCGCGCGCGGACTGCCCGGGCGCGCCTCCAGCGCGCGGCGCGTGGCGGCGAGCATCGCCTGGTAGCGTCCGGCATCGCCCAGCGTCGCCGCATAGTCGATCAGGATGTCGTGCCGCCACGGATCGACCTTCAGCGCCGCTTCGTACCAGGGGAGCGCGGCGATCAGGCCATATTGGCCGCGCACCAGCTCCGCCTTGATCGCGAGCGCATCGGGATCACGCGGGGCGAGCGCCAGCGCGCGGGCCGTGGCGGTGATGGCGCCACCGACATCGCCGGTCTGGAGCCGCACCCGGCCGAGATCGGTCCAGCCGCGCGCATCCTTGCCATCGGCGGCCTCCAGCACCTCGGCGAGCAGCGCCTGCGCCTGGGGGAGCGCGCCCTTGGCGGCGAGCGCGCGCGCGGCGACGCGCAGCGCATAGGCGCCATAGGTGTCGGGCGCCTTCGCCGCCTCCTTCAGCGCGCGATCGGGGCTGCCCTGGAGCAGCAGCGCCTCGGCGCGGAGCTGATGGAGCTTGGCGGGATCGAACCCCGCCCCCTTGGCGCGATCGAGCGCGGCTTCGGCCGCCGCGCCCTCGCCCAGCGCGAGATAGGCGCGGGCGAGCACGGCTTGCGCCAGCCCCCAGCTCGGATCGGAGCGCGTCGCTTTCAGCGCCCAGCTGCGCGCGGCGGTCGCCTCGCCGCGACCGAACAGCATGAGCGCCTTGGCGAGCTGGCGGCGGGCGAGCGCGGGATCGGCCTCGGCGGTCCGCGGCAGAAGCAACAGCGCGGCCAGGGCGAGCGCGACCACGCCCGCGAACGCCAGCAGCGCGAAAGCACGCCTTCTCGAAAAAACATGGCCCCAGATGCCGCCGTCACCCGGGGCTTGACCCGGGGTCCCGCTTCTTCGCGACCGTCGCAAGGGAGCGGGACCCCGGCTCGGGGGCCGGGGTGACGACAGGTCTGGCGACGGGGCGTCATGCCCACCATGTGGCGTGGCGCTAGGCATGGATGTCATAGCTCTTCAGCAGGTCATAGAGCGTCGGGCGGCTGATCCCGAGCAGCTTGGCGGTGTTACTGATGTTGCCGCTCGCCCGCGCGAGCGCCTGGGTGATCGCGGCACGATCCGCCGCCTCGCGCACCGCCTTCAGGTTGAGCGGCTCGGCGGCGTCGGGCGCGGCGAGGTCGAGATCGGCGGCGGTCACCTTCTTGCCCTCGGCCATGATCACCGCGCGCTTCACCCGGTTCTCCAGCTCGCGGACATTGCCCGGCCAGCGCCACGCCGCGATCGCCGCCGCCGCATCGGGCGCGAGCCCGGTCACCGCCGAGCTCATGGTCTTGGCATATTTGGCGATGAAGTGCCGCGCGAGCAGCAACGCGTCGCCCGGCCGCTCGGCGAGCGCGGGGATGCGCACCACGATCTCGGCGAGGCGGTAATAAAGATCCTCGCGGAAGGTTTCGGCGGCGACCATCGCCTCCAGATTGCGGTGGGTCGCGCAGACGATGCGGGTATCGACCGGGATCGCCTTGCGCCCACCGATCCGCTCGATCACGCGCTCCTGCAGGAAGCGCAGCAGCTTCACTTGCAAGGGCAGCGGAATGTCGCCCACTTCGTCCAGGAACAGGGTGCCGCCCTGCGCCGCCTCGATCTTGCCCTCGGTGGTCTTCACCGCGCCGGTGAAGGCGCCTTTTTCGTGCCCGAACAGCTCGGATTCGAGCAGCGTCTCGGGGATCGCGGCGCAGTTGATGGCGACGAACGCGCCCTTGCGGCGGCTGCCGTCGTGCAGCGCGCGGGCGAGCAGTTCCTTGCCGGTGCCGCTCGCGCCGAGCAGCATCACCGAGACATCGGCGGCGGCGACGCGCTCGACGGTGCGCAGCACCTTCTGCATCGCCTCGCTCGCGGTGATGATCCCACCCACGCCGGCCGGCGCGCTGGTCGCGAGGCGGTGATTCTCGGCCTCCAGCGCATGGACGTGGAAGGCGCGCGCGACGATCAGCCCCAGCGCGTCGATGTCGATCGGCTTTTGATAAAAGTCCCACGCCCCTTCGGCGATCGCGCGCAACGCGCTGTCGCGCGCGCCGTGGCCGGAGGCGACGATCACCTTGGTATCGGGCTTCAGCCGCAAGATGTCGGCAAGCGTCGCGAAACCCTCGCTCACCCCGTCGGGATCGGGCGGAAGGCCGAGATCGAGCGTCACCACCGCCGGCTCGTGCGCGCGCAAAGCCTCGATCGCGCCGGCGCGGTCGGCGGCGGTCAGCACCTCATAGCCCTCATAGGCCCAGCGCAATTGCCGCTGGAGCCCCAGATCATCCTCGACGATCAGCAGTTTCTTCATGCCGCCGCCTCCAGCGCCGGGGCGCGCGGCAGCAGCACGCGAAAGCAGGTGCCCGCCCCTTCGCGGCTTTCGACCTCGACCCGCCCGCCCATCGCCTCGGCGAGCTGGCGCGCCTCATAGGCGCCGAGGCCGAAGCCGCCGGGTTTGCGCGAGACGAACGGCTTGAACAGCTGGTCGCGGATGAACGCCGCGCTCATCCCCGCGCCCTGGTCGACCACCTCGATCGACACGGCGCCGGATGCCATGCCCACCCGCACCGCGATCGGCGCGCCCGCCGGGCTCGCCTCGACCGCGTTCTGCAGCAGATGGCCGAGCAATTGCTCAAGCCCCGCCGGATCGGCGAGCGCGAGCGCGTCCACGCCCACCACCTCGATCGGGTGCTGCGCGCGGCGGCGCAGCGCCACCCGCTCGGCGAGCGCGCGCACCGCCACCGGCACCGGCGGCTCGGGCGGCGCGCGGTGATGCTGGGAGAGGCGCGCGAGCAGCTCGGTCATCCGGCTGGCGGAATCGTTCAGCGTCGCGATCATGTCGGCGCGAAAGGCGGGGTTGTCGGCATGGCGCTCGGCGTTGCGCGCGACCAGCGTCAACTGGCTCACCAGATTCTTGATGTCGTGCAGGATGAAGGCGAAGCGGCGGTTGAACTCGTCGAACCGCTGCGCCTCGGCGAGCGCCGCCTGCGCGCGCGCCTCGGCGAGATAGCTCGCGACCTGCCGCCCGGCGAGGCGCAGCAGATCGAAATCCTCCCAATCGGGTGCGCGATCGATCGCGGGCCGCGCGAGCAGGATCGCGCCGGTCAGCTTGCCGAAATGGAGCAGCGGCACCAGCAGCCACGCCTCGGGCAGCGCGCGCCACGCGGCGGGCAGGGCGGCGGCTTCGCGCGGATCGCTGGCCGGCTGATCGAAGGCGACGATATGGCCCGTCGCCTCCAAAAACGCAGGGAGCGCCTCGTCGGTCGGCGGCACTGGCGCGTCCCACCGCCAGCGCGCGCCCATGCCGAGCCCCGCGCCCTCGGGCATCAGCAGCACCCCGGCGGGCGAATCGACCAGATTGGCGACCGCCTGGACGATGCGCTCCTCGAGCGGCGCGGCATCCTCGCCGGGGCGGCCGAGCGTGTCGGTGAAGCGCAGCCAGGCGGCGCGATAATCATAGCGGTGCGCGAACAGATGCTTGGCGAGCTTCACGCGCAGCCAGGCACGCAGCCAGGGGGTGGAGAGCAAGGCGAGCAGCGCGGCGCTGCTGCCGAACACGAACGCGGTCTGGATCGGGCGCGCCTGCGCGCCGCCGATCGCCGCGAGCCCGCGCGTCGCCAGCACCATCGCGACGACGTAGAGCAGCACCGCGACCAGCGCGAGCGACTGATAGGTTACCGTGCGCGAGGGACGCAGCCGCCACGCGCCGTCGCGGTGGACGGCGAGCGCGAACAGCGGCGCGATCAGCGCGATCAGCCAGCCGCGCGCGGCGACCAGCTCGACCGGCCATGCCTCCCCGACATAGGCCGCGAGATAGACGGCGCCATCCGCCGCCCACATCCCGGCGAGCGCGACCGGCACCAGCCGCACCCCGCCGCGCTGCGCCGGACCCATCGCCAGATGCAGGTGATGCACCAGCAGCAGCGCGCCGATCGAAACCATCATCGCCAGCGCCGCGCGCCCGGCGTCGACCGCCGGCAGCGCCGCCGCCGGCACGCCCGCGCCAAGCAGCGCCAGCGCCCCGCCCGTGATCGCGGTCAGCGCGACGACGCCGTAAACGATCAGGATCATCCCCGCCTCGGGCGCGCTGCGATCGCGCCGCGCCAGCGCGAACATGAACCCCAGCCAGGCGAGATCGCGCGCGGTTTCGGCGAGCTGGGTCGCGAGATCATGGGTGCCGATCCCGGCGGCCGCCAGTCCCCACAGGGCGGTGAGCAGTTGCGCGGCGATCAGCACGCGGCGCGGCAGGCCGCTGCCCCCGCGCCACTGGCCGAGCGCGAGCAGCGCGAAGAACAGCGCCGCCAGCGCGTGGCCCCACAGGATCATCGCGCGCCTTCCGGGAAGATCACGACGCGGATCGTCTGCAACAGGATCAGCAGATCGAGGAAGGGCGAGTAATTCTTCGCGTAATAAAGATCATATTCCAGCTTCTGGCGCGCATCCTCGATCGAGGCGCCATAGGGATAGTTGATCTGCGCCCAGCCGGTGATGCCGGGCTTCACCATGTGGCGCTCGGCATAATAAGGCAGCTGCTGTTCCAGATCCTCGACGAATTGCGGGCGTTCGGGGCGCGGGCCGACGAAGCTCATCTCGCCCTTCAGCACGCTCCATGCCTGGGGCAGCTCGTCGATGCGCAGCTTGCGGATGATGCGGCCGACGCGGGTGATGCGCGGATCGTCCTTTTCGGCCCACACCGCCTTGCCCGCGACTTCGGCGTCCTGCCGCATCGAGCGCAATTTGACGATGTCGAACCCCTGGCCGAACAGCCCGACGCGGCGCTGGCGGTAGAAGACCGGGCCTTTGCTCTCCAGCTTGATCGCGATCGCCGTCACCAGCATCAGCGGCAGCGTCAACGCCAGCAGCAGCAGCGAGGCGACGATGTCGAACAGGCGCTTGAACACGCCCGACACCATCCGCCCGGACGAGAAACCGTCGGAAAAGATCAGCCAACTGGGATTGACGCTGTCGAGATCGACGCGGCCCGTCTCGCGCTCAAGGAAGGTCGAGATTTCGTTGACATGGACGCCGGTGGTCTTGATCCGCAGCAAGTCCTTCAGCGGCAGCGAGTTGCGCCGCTCCTCCAGCGCCAGCACGACCTCGCTCGCGTTCAAGAGCACGACATGATCGGCGAGGTTGTAGATGGCGTCGCGCGCGATCGCCTCGGGGATCACGCGGTTGCCCTCGCTCATCGCGACATAGCCGACGACGACGAACCCCGCCCCCGGCCGCCGCGCGAGCTGCTTCAGCCGCTCCGCGCGGGCGCCGGCGCCCAGCACCACGATCCGCCGCTTGAACGCCTGGCTGCCGAGCGTCTTGCCAAGCAGCACGCGCAAGCCGATCAGCCCGACGATCGCGAAGCCCATCGCGTAAACGAGCTTGGAGCGCCAGATTTCCAGATCGGGCACCAGGAAGAAGATCGCCGCCTGGCCGATCACCCCCAGCGACACCGCGACGAGCAGCCGCGCGGTCGCCACGCGCAAGGATTGCAGCGCGTCGGCGCCATAGGCCCCCAGCGCGACCATCGCCACCCACAGCGTCAGCGCGAAGGTGATGAGCTGCGGCAGGCGCGTCGCGATCGGCGTCACCGGATCGCCGATCTGCCCGGTGCGCACCACCCAGCCAGCCTCGGCGGCGGTGAACAGCACCACCAGGTCGAGCAACCCCAGCAGCAGCACTGCGTTGGGCACGTAATGCTTGAAGAGCCTGATCATCGCGGACGCCGGTCTAGCGCCAAGATGTAAACAAAACCGACACGTATTCTTGCCGCCGCGCCGTTTCTTTGTCGTGCTTACGCGGCTAAGGGCGACAGCGGCGGGGCAAAGGAGTTTTTCCGACGATATGACGAAGCGGATTGTCCCCGTGATCCTGTCCGGCGGCGCCGGCACCCGGCTGTGGCCGATGTCGCGCCCGGAAAACCCCAAGCAGCTGCTCGCGCTCACCGCCGAGGAGACGATGCTCCAGCTCACCGCGCGACGCACAGCGGGGCAGGCGCGGTTCGGGGCGCCGATCGTCGTCGCCAACGCCTTCCATGCCGAGGCGATCGAGGCGCAGCTCGGCGCGGTCGAGGCGCACGCCGCCCAGCTAATCCTGGAGCCGATGGGGCGCAACACCGCCCCCGCGATCGCGCTCGCCGCGGTCGCCGCCGGGGCCGACGAGACCCCCATCCTGGTGATGCCGAGCGACCATGTGATCGAGGATGTCGCCGCCTTCCATGCCGCGATCGAGCGCGCCTTGCCGTGTGTCGAGGCGGGCTGGCTGGTGACCTTCGGCATCACGCCGACCGGGCCCGAGACCGGCTATGGCTATATCGCCGCCGGGGAAGAGGTCGCCCCGGGCGTCCACCGGGTCGAGCGCTTCGTGGAGAAACCCGCGCGCCCCGCCGCCGAGGCGATGCTGGCGGCGGGCGGCCATTATTGGAACGGCGGCATCTTCCTGTTCCGCGCCGATCTCTACCTTGCCGCGCTCGGCCAGCACGCGCCGGCGATGCTCGTCGCCACGCAACAGGCGATGGACCGCGCCCGCACCGAGGGCAGGCGCGTCTATCCCGATGCCGACGCCTTTGCCGCGAGCCCGGCCGATTCGATCGACTATGCGGTGATGGAAAAGGCCGATCGCGTCGCCTGCGTGCCCGTCAGCATGGGCTGGTCGGACATTGGCAGCTGGGACGCGCTCCACGCCATTTCCGCGTGCGACGGCCAGGGCAATGCCTGCCGGGGCGACGTGGTCGCGCTCGACACGGTCGATTGCCTGATCCGATCGGACGGCATCCGTATCGCCGCGGTCGGCGTGCAAGACCTCATCATCGTCGCCAGCGGCAACGACGTGCTGGTGCTGCCGCGCGGCCGATCGCAGGAAGTGAAGCGCCTGCTGGAGGCGATGAAGGGCTGAGAGTCTGGCTGGAAATGCGCTTGTCGCGCATTTCGCGGTACCGGCCCGCTCAAGGCCGCGCCGGGATGTACGCGATCCCGTCGAGATAGCGCACACGGCGGCGCAAGGGGCGCGGCGCCTTGCCGTCGATCAGGACCACCAGATGCCCGGCCGGCACCCGCCCGGCGGCGAACGCGGCCGCCTCCCGCGCCAGGCGCCGGCGCGCGCCCACCGGCACCCGCGCGACATAGTTGAACCCCAGCGGCTTGCCCAAGGCGACGGCGCGCGCGCTGATGTCCTGCTGCACCGGCAGGCCGCGCCCCTCGTCCGCCGGCCACAGGTCTACTTGGCGCGCGCGGGCGATCAGCGCATCCCAGCGGGGATCGCGGGCGCGATGATAGCGCGCGGGGAAGCTCGCGCGCAGGCTGGTGTAGCGCAACTGGGCGAGCATCGGCGCGGTATCGACGATCTGAAGCGCGAGCGCCGCCCCCAGCGCCAGCGTCGCCGCGCGCAGCTGCATCGCCCCGATCAGCGCGACATACATCACGCTATAGGTCACCGGCCAGAACAGCCGCCCGCTCGCGCGCACCGGATCGAGCGCGTCGCGCAGCAGCGGCGGCAGGCGCCAGGCGAACACCGGCTCGCCCCGCCACCAGGGGTGCGGCCCGATCGCGACCACCGTCAGCACCAGGAAGCCCGGGATCAGCCAGCCGAGCCGCTGCAATTCGGGATCGAGCCCGCCCGTCTGGCCCGTGCGCCACAGCCACGCGCCCAGCCCCAGCGCCAGCACCACCAGCCCGCCGGCGCCCAGATAATTGAACCCCTCGAACCAGTTTTCCATGATGTTCGGGCTGGAGGGCAGCAACGCGGTGAGATCGGGATTGGCGGGGTTGATCCACGCATCGAGCGCGAGCGGAAAGGCGCCATAGGTGCGCGACGACTCAAACCCCGCGCCGAACACCCCCTGCACCCACAAAAGCGGCACCACCCAGGCGATGCCGAGCACGCCGCGCGCGAGCGTCGCCAGGCGCGGCCCGGTCACCACCCCGCGCAGCAGCACGCCCGCCCAGATGCTGGCGACGATCAGCAGCAAATAGCTGTGGATCAGCGCGGCGAGCCCCAGGATCGGCAGCCAGGCCGACAGCCGCTCGGCGGTATAGGGGTCGCGATAGACGAGCAGCGCCCACAGGATCAGCCACTGCGCGCACAAGGACAGATGCGGCGCGCGCGCGAAGAACATCGGCAGCGCGCCGAGCAACACCGTGCCGATCAGCCGCGGCACGAGGCCGCTCGCCCGGTCGAGCAGCGCCCAGGCGAAGCTCAGCTGCAGCACCACGCACAGCAGCAGCCACCATCCCGCCCATTGCCAGCCCAGCGGCAAGATCGGCGCGAGCAGCCAGGAGACCAACGGCAATGAATCGGTCAGCAACAGCGGCGCGCCTTCGGGGGCGAGCAGCAGATGCTGGCGCATCCCCGGCCAGCCGCCTTGCTGATAGGCGTAGAAGCCAAGCCAGGCCTGGCCGCGATCCTGCCCGTCGAGCAGCCAGCCCACGCGGCGGGGATCGAGCACATGCGGGTTCATCCAGGCGAGGAACACCAGCCCGGAGGTGAGCAACAACAAGGCGGCGATCCCAAGCCGGCGCATCCCCGCTTTGTGGCGCGAAAGCCCTAGCAATATGGTTAAAGACACCGGAACCAGCGGAACCTCACCGCTGGCGGCGCGCTTGGCTCTTCAACGGTTGCGCCTTTTTGGGAGTATTGACGGATGCGCCTGCTTGCCCCCTTCATCGCCGCCACGCTGCTCACCGCTCCGGCGTTCGGGCAGCAAAAGCCCGACGACAACAGCGTCGGCCGCGCCGCCACCCAGCCGCTGCGCGACACCAAGATCCAGAAGGACAAGATCCCCGAGGTGCTGCTGCTCGCCCAGTCGGCGCCCTATAGCTCGGTCAACACCAAGAATTGCGCGCAGATCGGCGCCGAGGTGCAGCGGCTGAACGCGGTGCTGGGCGACGATGTCGATGTCGAGGGCAAGAAGAAGGGCGAAGGCAGCTATATCGCGAGCGCCGCGACCAAGGCGGCGATCAACACGCTGATCCCGGGGCTGGGGCTGGTGCGGGTGATCACCGGCGCGGACAAGGCGCAGCGCCGGGTCGAGGCGGCGGTCTATGCCGGGTCGGTCCGCCGCGCCTATCTGAAGGGAATGGGCCTCAACAAGGGCTGCCGCCCGGTCGCCGCGCCCTATCCCGCCGCCGTCGCCGATACCCCGGAGCTGCCGCCGGTGGAGGAGAAGGACAAGGACGAGAAGTAAGGCAGCCGCTTAGAGACTGTTTCAGTTTCGCTGGATCGGCGCCCGCCCTTGTTTCAGCTTCGCTGAAACAAACCCTAACCCGTGAACGGCGGCTGCATCTCGCCGCCGCACGCCTCGTGCAGGACGAAGCCTTCGTCCTCGTCCGCCGGGGCTTCCCAGGGGCGTTCATCGAGCACGCGGCGGGTGTGGTCATAGCCCGCCTTGCGCCGCGCTGCGATGCCGGCGGGGGAAAAGTCGATGTCCTTGGCGTGATCCTCGTTTTCGAGCGCCGGGACGAGCAGCCGCACGACATGCATCCGCGTGCGGCAGCCATAAGCGGCGAGCGCTTTCACCTCCTCGGTGCCGCGCAGCTGCTCGGGCAGCATCTCCGCCAGCCGGGCGACCGCGCGGCGCAGCGTGTGGATCTGGCGCTGGCGGTGGATGTGGCTCGCCGCGCGGCTGGAATATTGCAGATCCTTCTGGCGGTTCATCACCTCCCAGATCGTCTCCGGTGCCCGGCCCTCACCGTTCCAGAGATGGACCGCGAAGATCACGCCGCTGCGCCGGGGCATATCGTCGAACACCGCCTCGACCGGGGTGTTCGACAGGATGCCGCCATCCCAATAAAGCTCGCCATCGATCCGCACCGGCGGGAAAGCCGGCGGCAGCGCGCCCGAGGCCATGATGTGCCGCGCGTCGAGCCGCATGTCGCGCGAATCGAAATAGCGCATCATCGCGCTCGACACCGCCGAGGCGCCGACCGTGATCCGCGTCGGCCCATCGTTCAGCAGATCGAAGTCCACCAGCTCCCCCAGCGTCGCGGCGAGCGGGGCGACCGAATAATAGCCGGCGGCTTCGGTGCCGAGCGGCAGATGCGGGTTGAGGAAGGCGGCGGGCTGCGGCTCGAAGAAATTGGGGACGCCACTGGTGATCGCGAGGGCGTTGCGCGCCCATTGGCTCAGCCAGCCGGGCCAGAAAGCGGGCAGTTGCGGCGCGCTTTCGATCCGGCGCCAGAAATCGCGCATCCGATCGAGCCGCTCGCCCGGCGGCGTGCCCGCGATGAGCGCGGCGTTGATCGCCCCGATCGAGGTGCCGATGATCCAGTCGATCCGCACCCCCGCCTCGTGCAACGCCTGATAAACGCCGGTCTGATAGGCGCCGAGCGCGCCGCCCCCCTGCAGCACGAGCACCGTCTGCCCGAATCGGTCACGATCGATCATTCGGGCCTTGTGTCGCAAATCGCCGCGCGGCGCTTTCGCAAAAAGCGCCGCGCGAGCTTGCCGCAAGAATCCATAATTTTTGCGCCGCAGCATTTCATATCCCGCGCACGGCGCGGCCTGCCGCCCGCGTCATTAGCAGTGGCAGCAATTTAAAAGCCGCAAAACGCCGGGTCGGCTAAAGGCTAGATCGAAGTCGCGGCGGGTCGGCCGGCGCGGCAATGATGGAGTATGCCATGCGCCGCCTCTTCGCGCTTCTGCTGATCGCCAGCGCCACCCCCGCCTTCGCCGGGCAATGCCCCGCGGGCAAGGAGGGCGCCAACGCCCTGGCCGGCGCGCCGTCCGCTCCCGCGGGCGTGACCGATGATCTGATCGGCTCGGTCGATCTCGGCGCCGAACTGAAGCTCGACGGGTTCGATCTGCGCACCCGCAAGCTGGTGGTCCAGCCGGGCGGGATCGTGCCGCTCCACAGCCACAAGGGCCGCCCCGCGCTTATCCTGACCGCGAGCGGCGCGATCACCGAATATCGCAGCAGCTGCACCGTGCCGATCGAGCACAAGGCCGGCGACATCGCGCGCGAGGCCGATGGCATTTCGCATTGGTGGCGCAACAACGGCAAGGTGCCGGCGGTGCTCTACTCGTCGGACGTGAAGCCGCGCTGAGACTGATCAGTGGCTAGTCTTGCCCCGGCGCGCGGCGCCCGCGCGCGGGTGCTGTTCGCGCTGATCGGCTTCCTGACGCTCGCCGATCTGTTCGCGACCCAGGCGATTCTCCCCGCGCTCGCCGCGCGTTATTCGGTCGGCGCGGGGACGATCGGCGTCGCCGCCAATGCCGGCACGATCGGCATGGCGATCGCTGGCCTGCTCGCCGGCGTCTTGGCGAGCGAGGTCGATCGCCGGCGCGGCATCTGGGCGGCGCTGGCGCTGCTCGCGCTGCCGACGCTGCTGCTCGCCATCGCCCCCAATCTGTGGACCTTCGCGCTGCTGCGGGTCGCGCAGGGGCTGTGCATGGCGACGGCGTTCACGCTCACCATCACTTATGTCGCCGAGCATTTCACCCCCGAGGAAGCGACCGCCGCGCTCGCCGCTTATGTGACCGGGGTGGTCGCGAGCAATCTGGTCGGCCGGCTGATCGCCGCGACCGTCGCGAGCACGGCCGGCCTGCCCGCGAGCTTCGCGCTGTTCGCGCTGCTCAACCTGGTCGGCGCGCTCGTCACCCGCTTCGCGCTGGCGAGCGGGGCGCCGATGATGCAGCCGCGCTGCAACCATTTCTGGAGCGCCTGGGCCGCCCACCTCCAGACGCCGGCGCTGCGCCGCGCCTTCGCCGTCGGGTTCCTGATCCTGTTCGGCTTCATCGGCGTGTTCACTTATGTGGGCTTCGTGCTCGCCGCGCCGCCCTTCGCGCTGTCGATGCGCGCGCTGGGGCTGGTGTTCCTGTGCTTCGCGCCCTCGCTGGTGACGACGCCGCTCGCGGGGCAGGCCGCGCGGCGGCGGGGGACGCCACGCGCGCTGCCGCTGTCGCTGGCGCTGGCGATCGCCGGGCTCGCGCTCGCCGCGCTGCCGTCGCTCGCCGCGCTGATCCTGGGGCTGGCGCTGGTCGCGATCGGCACCTTCTTCGCCCAGGCGCTGGCGACGGCGAGCGTCGGCCGCATCGCGACGCGCGATAAGGCGGCGGCGAGCGGGCTTTATCTGTGCTGCTATTATCTGGGCGGGCTGATCGGCGCGGTCGCGGTGGGGGCGCTGTTCGACGCGGGCGGCTGGCACGCGGCGCTGGCGGCGGTCGCGCTCGCGCTGGGGCTCGCCGCGTGGCTGGGGGCGGGACTCAAGCCAGCGACGGATGGGTGATCATTCTTGGAGTCTCCGCCTTCCCTTAGGGGAGAAGGCCGGGAGGCGGGCGGGGCGCGGCGCCTAGTGACCCCCCCACCCCAACCCCTCCCCTTAAGGGGAGGGGCTTACATAGGCTTCACCGCCCCCGGCTGCGCCGCTCGCCGCGGCGGGCCTGGCGGCGTTCCTTGGCCTGGGCCGCCGCGCGGCGCTTCTTGACCTCGGCGGCGGGCGCGCGCGGTTCCTCGAGCGGCAGCGCGTCTCCCAGCTCGGGATCGAACCCCAGCAGCGCCATGCTCTCGGCGAAATGCGCGGGCAGCTCGGCGCGCACGTCGAGCGGGGTGCCATCGGGATGGTCGATCCGCAGCCGGCGCGCGTGCAAATGCATCTTGCGGCTCACCCCGCCGGTCAGGAATGCCGCCTGCCCGCCATATTTGCCGTCGCCGACGATCGGGTGGCCGATCGCCGCCATATGGACGCGCAGCTGATGGGTGCGCCCGGTGAAGGGCTGCAGCTCGACCCAGGCGGCGCGGTTGCCGGCGCGCTCGATCACCCGGTAGCGGCTGCGCGCGGGCTGCCCCTCGGCCTCGTCGACATGCATCTTCTCGCCGCCGGTGCCGGGCTGCTTGGCGAGCGGCAGCTCGATCATCCCGTCCTCGATCGCCGGCACGCCGACCACCAGCGCCCAATAGACCTTGCGCGCGGTGCGGCTGGAGAAGGACTTGGCGAAGAAGGCGGCGCTGCGGGCATTGCGCGCGATCAGCAGCGCCCCCGACGTATCCTTGTCGAGCCGGTGGACCAGCTTCGGCCGCCCCTCGCTCTCAAACCGCAAGCCGTCAAGCAGCGCGTCGACATGGTCGCGCGTCTTGGTGCCGCCTTGGGTCGCGAGGCCGGGCGGCTTGTTGATGACGATCGCGGCGGGATCGCTGTGGATCACCAGCTGCTGGATGAAATCGATCTGATCGTCGCTCAGCGGCGGGCGCTCGCGCTTGGGGGCGGCGCTGGCCTTGGGCTCGGCGGGCGGCACGCGGATCTGCTGGCCGGCGCGCAGCCGGTCGCCCGGCGTCGCGCGCGCGCCATCGACGCGCAGCTGCCCGGTCCGCGCCCATTTGGCGATGGTGGTGAAGCTGGTATCGGCCAGATGCCGCTTGAACCAGCGATCGAGCCGGATGCCCTCGTCATCGGGGGCGACGGTGAACTGGCGGACGACGCTCATGCGAACCCCTTCGCGAGCGCGAGCCCCGCCGCCACCCCGCCGATCGCGCCCGCGAGCGAGCCGAGCACATAGAGCGCGGCCAGGCCGCCCGCCCCGCGCTCGGCGAGCGTCACCGCGTCGAGCGCGAAGCTGGAGAAGGTGGTGAAGCCGCCGAGGAACCCCACGCCCAGGAACAAGCGCCACGCTTCCTGCCCGCCGCCGCGCGCCAGCACGCCGATCAGCAGCCCCATCGCCAGCCCGCCGCTTACGTTCACCGCCAGCGTCGCCCAGGGGAAGCCCGCGCGCGGCAGCGCGAGCCCCACGCCATAGCGCGCGCCCGAGCCCAGGGCACCGCCGAGCATCACCAGCAACCAGTTCATGCCCGTGGCGTAGCGGCGCGGGCGCCGCTTGGGAACCCTGGCGCGATTTCACGAGAGGCAGGATGCAGCGCCATGCTTCCGTTGCCCGGGGGCGGGGATACTGGACCCCGGCCTGCGCCGGGGAAGACGTGCTGGAGTCTGGGACAAAGGACGCGGGGGCGGGAGCGCCGACAGTTGCAGGCACGTGCCTGCCTTCTTCCCCGGCGCACGCCGGGGCCCAGCAGCGCGCGGCTTGCAGCGTCGCGCCTCCCTTGCTCCCCGGAGAATACTGGGCCCCGGCGTTCGCCGGGGAAGGCGTTTTCACGAGAAACCCGCGCGCTTGTCGATCACAGGTTCGCGCCAATGCCCCCCAATTCAACGTGCGCTCAAAATCCCTCGGGCAGGTCGATCGGGCCGATCAGGGCGCGGTAGCAGCGGATCGCGAAACGGTCGGTCATCCCGGCGATGAAATCGGCGATGTGGCGGCGGCGCCAGGGCTCGTCGGCGGGCAGCGCCTCGGCCCAGTGCGCCGACATCAGCGCGGGGTCGGCATCATAAGCGGCGAACAGCCCGCGCACGATCCGGTGCGCCGCGTCGGCCGCCTCCAGCTGGCGCGGATGGTGATAGAGCGTCCGGTACATGAAGCGCTTCAGCGTGCGCTCGGCCTCGCGCATCTCACCCGAAAAGCCGATCAGCGCGCGCCCCGCCGCCTGCACCTCGGCGAGCGAGGCCACCCCGCTGTCCTCGATCCGCCGGCGCGATTCGGCGAGCAGATCGGCGACCATCGCGCCGATCTGGCTGCGCACCAGCTCGCCGACCAGCCGATCCTCGGGGCAATCGGCGAAGCGCGCGCGAACATCGTCCCACAGCCGGGCGACCAGCGGCACCTCGAACAATTGATCGAAGCACAGCAGCCCGGCGCGCAGGCCATCGTCGATATCGTGATTGTCGTAAGCGATATCGTCGGCGAGCGCCGCGACCTGCGCTTCCAGGCTCGGCCAGCTGGCCAGATCGAGTGGGAAGCCGGCATCGGCTTCCGCCAGCGCCCAGCCGGGATGCGCGACCGGGCCGTTATGCTTGGCGAGCCCCTCGAGCGTCTCCCAGCCGAGGTTCAGCCCCGGCCAGCGCGGATAGGGCCGCTCGATCCAGGTCAGCGCGCGCAGGGTGTGGCCGTTGTGATCGAACCCGCCGGCGCCCGCCAGCGCCTCCTTCAGCGCCGCCTCCCCGGCATGGCCGAAGGGCGGGTGGCCGATATCGTGCGCCAGGCACAAGGCCTCGGTCAGATCCTCGTTCAGCCCCAGCGCGCGGGCGATGGTGCGGCCGATCTGCGCGACTTCCAGGCTGTGGGTGAGCCGCACGCGGAAATGGTCGCCATCTGGCGCCATGAACACCTGCGTCTTGTGGCGCAGCCGGCGGAAGCTGATCGAATGGATGATGCGGTCGCGGTCGCGCTGGAAGGCGTCGCGCGGCCCGCGCGGCGCGCTCGGTTCGGGATGCAAGCGGCCGCGGCTTCGCGCCGGTTCGGCCGCATAGGGGGCAAGGATCATGGCAGCTTGTCGATCTTCTGCCCGGCGGCGCTTTCGAAGACGAAGCTGCTCATGCCCCCGCCGGCCAGCTTGTTGACGAAATCCTGCGCCTCGTCGCGCGTCTTGAACGGGCCGGTGAGCACCCGGTTGGTGGCGCGCAGCGGGGTGGTGTAGCCTTGGCGACCCTTCAGCAACGGCGCCTTGGCCCTGGCCGCGGCCCAGGCCTTGGGCAGATCGTCCTCGGTCGCGCCGCCCGCCACCTGCACCCAGAAGCGCGCGGGCTGCTTGGCGTCCTTCTTGTCGGCATCGGCCTTGGATTTCTTGTCGGCGCCCTTCTTGTCGGAGTCTTTCTTGTCCGCGTCCCTGCGCTCGTCGGCGGCGAGCTTCGCGGCGAGCTTGCGCGCGGCGGTGAGATCGGCGGCGGACGGCTTCTTGCCCGCGAGCGCTTCCAACGGATCGGGCTTGGCCGGCGCTTCCTTCGCCGGCGCCTTCAGCGGTGGCGCGGGCTTCGGCGCGGGCGGGACGGCGCGCGCCGGTCTATCGCGCTCCTCTTCCAACCGCACCTGGGGCGGCGGCGCGGCGGCGGCGAGCACGAGCGGCGGGGTCGCGAGGCGATAGGCGACGAACGGCGCCGGCGTCGCCACCCGCACCAACACCGCACCCAATGTTGGAGGAACATAGGGCGGGCGGGCGATCGTGTAGGCGATCGCCGGCGGGCGGCGCGCGATGATGCGCGGCGGCGTCGCGACTGGAATCGGGACTGCCCCGGGCAGCACGGTGAAGCCCGGACGGGCGCCGGCCGGGCTTGGCGCTGCGCCGCGCGGTGCTGGCGTTGCCCCGGAGCGCGTCGGGAGGGGCGCGACGGGGGCTTCGCCGCGCGTGGGAGCCGGCAAGGGATCGGCGGCGGCGAGCTGGGTCGGCAGCGTGGGCGGCGCCGGCATCGGCGGCGCGGCGGGCACCGGCGGCGGGGTGGGGTTGGGAATGGCCGCGAGTGTCCGGCCGCGTCGCGGACGGGTTTGGGCGGGCGCGGGGCGGGCCGCGGGCGGCACGGCGGCGACCGCGACCGGCTCGGGCGGAAGCGGCGCCAGCCGTGGCGCGAGCCGGGCATCGGCGACGCGCGTCGGGCTCGGTGTCAGCTCGCCGAAATGCACGGCGAAGGCCCGGTCGATCGCCCCAAGCTGCGGCAATCGCGCGAAAAAGGGGCGCAATCCGTTGGCGACGGGCGCGGGGAGCATCGCGGTCGCGATCCGGTCCGCCTCCTGCGGCTCGCCCGCCATCGCCAGGATGAAGGCGCGCACCCGCCAGGCGGCGCGGTCCTGCGCGCGAACCAGCGGGTCGATCGCCGCCAGCGCCTCGGCGCGCTTACCCGAAATACCGAGCGAAAGCGCATAGTTACGCCGCGCCTCGGGTGTATCGCCCGCCTTCAGGACAAGGCGATAATCGCGCTGCGCGCGCTCCTGCTCGCCGATCAGATCATAAGCGAGCGCCCGGTCGGCGCGGAGCCGGTCGATGGGATAGCCGAACCCCGTCGCCTGCTCGAACAGCCGCAGCGCCTCGCCCGGCCGCTCGGCCTGGAGCAGCAGCCGCGCGCGCCCCGCGAGCAATCGGCCCGAGCGCGGATCGAGCGACTCGGCGCGGGCGAAAAACCCGGCGGCGGCGGTGGGATCGCCCAGCTGCAGCGCCAGCTCGCCCGCGCTCAGCAAAGCGTCGAGATTATTGGGATCGACCGCGAGCAGCCGCATCTGCGCGGCGAGCGCGTCGGCCTCGGGCGCAGGCGGCGCGACCACCTCGCCCGGCTGCGTCGCGACCTGCGCGGCGGCCGGGGCCGCGACGGCGAGCAGCAGATATGCCGGAAAACGAACGCCCATCCCGCGCGCCGCTAGAGCGTGTCGCGGCGCGCGCGGCAAGGGGGCGCCTGCCGGCGGGCGCCAGAGCGGGCGCTGGCGGCGATAAGCGCCCTCACCCGCCGAGCTTGCCGAAGCGCGCCTCGAACCCGGCGATGTCGCCGGCGGCGAGCAATCGCGCCTGCTCAGCCCAGCGGTCCCGCGCGATCCGCCCGGCGAGCGCCCCCAGAGCGGCGTCGAGCGCGGCGAGTTCCGCATCGCTCTTGGCCGCGAGCCCCTCGACGCTCGCCACGCCCAGCTGGCCCAGCCGCGCCGCCGCCTTGGGGCCAAGGCCTTTCAGCAGCGTGAGCGGCCGCCCCTCGGCGGCGGGTAGCGGCGGTGGTGCGGTCAGCGTCTCCTCGGCGGGCGGCGGAATTGGCTCGGCAGCGGGTTGAACTTCGGCCACGGGCGGCGGCGCCGGCACCACGGCTTCGGCCGGCCGCGCCAAAGGTTCGGGCGGGCGGTGCGCCTCGGCGCGGCGGCGCTCGGAGGCCTTGGCGCGGCGGCGGAGCGTTCCCCAGATGATGATCGCGAGCGCGAGCAGGGCGCCGATCGCGATCATCGTGAAGAAGGCCGGCGTCATCCAGGCCGGGGTGGGGATGTCGCGTGCTTCCATCAGGCCTCTCCCGGCTGGCGCGCAAGTTCCCGCCAGCCAATGTCTTGACGGTAAAAACCGCTTGGGAAATCAATAAGCTCCACCCCCTGATAGGCCCGCGCGCGCGCCTCCCCCAGGCTCGCGGCGCGGGCGGTGACGGCGAGTACCCGCCCCCCGCTGGCGACCAACGCGCCGTCGCACCATGCGGTGCCGGCGTGCAATACCGCGCAGCCCGAGGCCGCTGCCGCGTCAAGCCCGGCCAGCCTCCCGCCGGTCTCGGGCAATACGGGGTAGCCCCGGGCCGCGTAAACCACCGTCAGCGCACTGTCATTCGCGAAGCGCGGCGCCGGAATCGGCCCCCCGCGCGCGACCGCGAGCAGCAGCGGCAGCAGGTCGCTGTCCAACCGCGCCATCAGCACCTGACATTCGGGATCGCCGAAGCGGACATTATATTCGATCAGCTTCGGCCCCTCCGCCGTCAGCATCAGCCCGGCATAGAGCACCCCGGAAAAGGGCGTTCCCGCCGCCGCCATCGCCGCGAGCGTGGGCGCGACGATCTCCGCCAGCGCGCGTGCCTCGAGCGCGGGGGTGAGGACGGGCGCCGGGCTATACGCCCCCATGCCGCCGGTGTTGGGGCCGGTATCGCCCTCCCCCACCCGCTTGTGATCCTGCGCCGAGCCGAACGCCACATAATCGGTGCCGTTCGCCAGGACGAACAGGCTCGCTTCCTCGCCCGCCAGAAACTCCTCGATCACGGCGCGGCCGCCGGGCGCCGCGAAGATCGCGTCGAGCGCGGCTTCGGCCTCGGCACGGGTCGCCGCGACCGTCACTCCCTTGCCGGCGGCGAGGCCATCGGCCTTCACCACCATCGGCACCTCGAAGCGATCCAGCGCCGCCTGCCCGCGCGCCCGGTCCGCCACCTCGACAAAGGCGGCGGTGGGAATGCCGTGCGCCGCGCACAGCGCCTTGGTGAAGCCTTTCGATCCCTCCAGCCGCGCCGCCGCCGCGCCGGGGCCGAACACCGCCAGGCCCGCGGCGCGCAGATCATCGGCGAGACCCGCGACCAGCGGCGCCTCCGGCCCGATCACCACCAGCCCAATGTCCCGCTCCTTGCAAAAGCGCGCGACCGCCGGGTGGTCGCCGGTGTCGAGCGGCACGATTTGCCCATGCGCGGCTATTCCCGGATTGCCCGGCGCGGCGTAGAGCGTTCCCAGCATCGGCGATTGGGCGAGCTTCCATGCCAGCGCATGTTCGCGCCCGCCGCCGCCCAGAAGCAGGACGTTGATGAGTTCAGACATGCCCCGGCTGGTAGCCGAGTCGTCCCCGGGCGACAACGCCGCGCCCCTCACCGTTTCCGAACTGTCGCAGCAATTGAAGCGCACGGTGGAAGGCGCGTTCAGCTTCGTGCGGCTGCGCGGCGAGATTTCGGGCTATAAGCGCGCCGCCTCGGGCCACGCCTATCTCGCGCTGAAGGACGATGGCGCGCTGATCGACGGCGTGATCTGGAAGGGCAGCTTCGCCGCCATCGCCTTCGCCCCGCAGGACGGGCTGGAAGTGATCGCGACCGGCCGGCTCACCACCTATCCTGGCCGCAGCAAATATCAGATCGTGATCGAGCGGCTGGAACTCGCCGGCGAAGGCGCGCTGATGGCGCTGTTCGAGCGGCTGAAGGCCAAGCTCGCGGGCGAAGGCTTGTTCGATCCGGCGCGCAAGAAGCCGCTGCCCTATCTGCCGCGCGTGATCGGGGTCGTCACCTCGCCGACCGGGGCGGTGATCCGCGACATTCTCCACCGCCTCGCCGATCGCTTCCCCAGCCATGTGCTGCTCTGGCCGGTGCTGGTGCAGGGCGAGGGCGCGGCCCAGCAAGTGGCGCGCGCGATCGCCGGGTTCGACGCGCTCGTCGGTGACGGCCCCGTGCCGCGCCCCGATCTGCTGATCGTCGCGCGCGGTGGTGGCTCGATCGAGGATTTGTGGGCGTTCAACGAGGAGGTGGTGGTGCGCGCGATCGCCGCGTGTCGCATCCCCGTGATCTCGGCAGTGGGGCACGAGACCGACACCAGCCTCTCCGATTTCGCCGCCGATCGCCGTGCGCCAACCCCCACCGCCGCCGCCGAAATGGCGGTGCCGGTGCGCGCCGAGCTGATCGCGGCGGTCGACGGGCTCGGCGTGCGGAGCGAACGCTGCGCGCGGCGCTATGTAGCGCGCGGGCGTGAGCGACTGGAGCTGGTCGCGCGCCTCCTGCCCCGGCGCGACGCGCTGCTCGGTGCGCAGCGCCAGCGGCTCGACGACGCGGGCGCGCGGCTTGACCGGGCGCTCGACGCGCGGCTCACCCGCGCCGCCGCCCAGGTCGAGCGCGCGGCGACCCTGCTCCGCCCGCAGCTCCTCACCCGCCAGCTCGCCGCCGCGCGCGCCCATCTGGAGCGCACCGAGCGCCTGCTGGAGGCGGTGAACCCCGATGCCCTGCTCCAGCGCGGCTATGTCCGCGTCTCGGCCAAGGACGGCGGGGTGGTAACGAGCGCGGGGGCGGCACGGACGGCGCAGACCCTAACCCTTCATTTCGCCGACGGAACAGTAGACGCGCGGGTTGAGCGCGGCGCGGCCAAGGCCTATGTCAAGCCGACCCCCGAGCAGCCGAGCCTGCTCTAACCGCGAAGGCCGATCATGCTCGTCTCGAACAGCAACCGTACCGCCCGGCTGCATTATATGGCGAACGGCTTTCGCGTGCTGTCGCAGGGCGATCATGTGCTGTGCGCGGTCACCGGCCAGCGCATCCCGCTCGATGCGCTGCGCTATTGGAACGTCGCCCGGCAGGAAGCCTATGCGAGCGCCGAGATCGCGATGGAGGCGATGAGCGATTAAGGGGGGGACGGACAGAAATGGCGGGGATGATGCGGAAAGCGTTCGCGGCGCTCGTGCTGGTGGCGGCGCCGCTCGGGGCACAGGCGCCCGAACCATCGCCCTTCCGCCTTGAAGGTCCGCTGGTGCAAGGCGGTGCCGCCACCGGCATCGCGCCCGCCGGCACGACCTTGCTGGAGCTGGGCGACCAGAGCATCCCGGTGGCGCGCGACGGCCGCTTCCTGATCGCCTTCGATCGCGATTCGCCGCCGAGTCTCATCTTGTCCGCCACGCTCGCCGATGGGCAGGTGGTGCGCCAGACGCTCACCATCGCGACCCGCAGCTGGCAGATCGAGCGGCTGCCGACCCTGCCCAAGATCGCCCAGCCGACCGCCGAGTTCGAGGCGCTGCGCCCCGCCGAGGTCGCGCAGATCGATACCGCCCGCCACATGACGACCCCGGCCGAAGGCTGGCGCCAGCCCTTGCTCTGGCCCACGACCGGCCGACTGTCGGGCCTGTTCGGCTCGCAGCGCATCTACGCCAATGGCGAGGCGGGCAGCTATCACTCGGGCGCCGACATCGCCCGGGGCGAAGGCACACCGGTGATCGCCCCGGCCGACGGGGTGGTGGTGCTCGCCGCCGACCATCCGTTCACGCTGGAAGGCAATTTGCTGATGATCGACCACGGCGCGGGGCTATCCAGCTCGTTCCTGCATTTGTCGCGGATCGACGTGAAGCGCGGCCAGCGCGTCAGCCGTGGCCAGCTGATCGGCGCGGTCGGCAAGACCGGGCGCGCGACCGGGCCGCATCTGCACTGGAGCCTGAGATGGCGCGAGGCCCGGATCGATCCCCTGCTCGTAGCAGGGCCGATGCCAGCCGCGCAATAATTACCAATTCACAACTTTGTTGGCCTTTGCTAATCTGATTATCAAATGGCAATGTTTACGCCGGCGTAATAGTAAACCATATCGCCATCGTCCCGAATTTCCAGATTATTGTGATTTCTTCATGTATGCGGCAGTGATATTTACTTAGGCCCCAACACAGGTCAGCTTCGCCCCACGCGGTAGGAGGCCGAAAAGGCACCGCCACGGATCGTAACGCCATAGGCGACGATGGGTCGAGACAAAGGGGTTATTACGAACACACTATTTTCCACCACCGGCCGAGCGCTGCTGCGCGGCGGGGCCGGCACCTTCGCGCTCGCCGCCGCGCTCGCGGCGACACCAGCGCTGGCGCAGGCGCAGACCCAGGCCCCTCAGGCCGATGGCCAAGCGGCCGCGGCCCAGGATACGGGCGCCGATGAAGTGGTCGTCACGGGTACGCTGTTCAAAGGCAACGACACGATCTCGCCGGTGACGACGCTCACCACGCAGGATCTCGACACGCGCGGCATCAACACGGTGCAGGACGCGCTGCAGCAGCTGTCGTCGAACAACGGCCCGTCGCTCACCAACTCTTTCACCGCGAACGGCGCGTTCGCCGGCGGCGCCTCGTCGATCTCGCTGCGCGGCCTGTCGACCAACTCGACGCTGGTGCTGTTCGACGGCCTGCGCGCCGCTTATTATCCGCTGGCCGATGACGGCTCGCGCAACTTCGTCGATCTGAACACGATCCCCGACGATATCGTCGAGCGCATCGAAGTGCTGCGCGACGGCGCCTCGTCGAGCTACGGCGCCGACGCGATCGCGGGCGTGGTCAACATCATCACCAAGAAGACGTTCAAGGGCATCTCGGCCCGCGCCGAGGCGGGCATCGCCGAGCGCGGCATCGCCGCCAACCAGCGCCTGACGCTGACCGCGGGCATCGGCGACCTGAACGAAAAGGGCTTCAACGCCTATGTCAGCGGTTTCTACTACCGCAGCGACAAGGTGAACAACCGCGATCTGCCGGCGCCCTACAACACCGCCGACGAAAGCAGCTTCGGCGGCCCGAACGGCATCTTCAACGGCCGCAACCCGGATGGCAGCTATACCGGCTTCGTGCTGCCCTATGACTTCTATGTGCGGCCCTATTCCAATGTCGGCTATGCCGGCGGCGTGCAGAATGGCGGCGTCGCGCAGGGTCGCTACCAGAAGCTGACCGCCGCGCCCTGCATCGGCGGCAGTTCGACGACGCTGAACGCCGCCGAACTCGCGGCCAACCCGGCGGCGCCGACGGGCATCATCTGCCAGAATGACTTCGTCCGCGACTATCAGGTGGTGTCGCCGCAGATCGAACGTTTCGGCGGTTCGGCGAAGTTCACCGCCAATATCGGCAGCAGCTCGCAGGCCTATCTGGAATTGAACTTCCAGCAGACCCGCTCGGGCTATACCGGCTTCCCGCCGACGCTTCGCGGCAACGCGCCGACGGGCATCCTCTTCCCGCAATTCTCGACCTCGACGGCGCAGTCGGCCAATCTGGCGCCGGGCTCGGGCGTGCTGGCGCTGCCGGTGTTCGTCTGCGCGGCGCGGGTGAACTGCGATACGGCGGCCGACCGGCGGCTGAACCCGAACAACCCGTTCGCGGCGCAGGGCCTCGTCGCCCGCCTCACCGGGCGCTTCCAGGAGCCGACCTATAGCGAGACGCGCAACCGCGTGTACCGCGCCGCCTTCGGCGTCAACGGCACCATCTTCGACGATGTGAACTACCGCTTCGACGCGACCGCGATGCACACCGATCTGCGTCGCCTGGCGCGGGGCTATGTGTACATCCAGAACTTGCTCGACGTGATCGGCGACGGTTCGTACAACTTCCTCAACCCGGCGGCGAACAGCGCGCGGATCAATGATTACGTCCGCCCGGACAACATCACCAACGCCTCGTCGGACCTCTATCAGGCGCAGCTCTCGTTCAGCCGCGGCTTCTTCCACCTGCCGGGCGGCCCGATCCAGGTCGGTGTCGGCGGCACGGTCTATTACGAAGCGGTCAACAGCCCGAGCCAGAATCCGGACAATCGCGGCCCGACGCAGCGTTATTTCACGCTCAACGCGTTCGGCACGGTGGGTAGCCGTACCGTGTTCGGCGGCTTCTACGAAGTCAACGCGCCGGTGTTCGACAAGCTCGAGCTGAACGCCTCGGGCCGTTACGACACCTACTCGTCGGGCCAGAGCTCGTTCTCGCCGAAGTTCGGGTTCAAGGCCAAGCCGATCCGGCAGGTGACCATCCGAGGCACCTATTCGGAAGGCTTCCGTATCCCGGCCTTCGCCGAGGCGAACGCGCTGCCGACCACCGGCTATGTCACCCAGGTCGTCACCAACATTCCCGCGAATGTCCGCGCGCAATATGGCGCGGCCTGCGCGGTGAACGCGACCGCCGGCGCCTCGTGCCCGCAATATCTGACGCAATATTCGATCGGCCTCACCACGCTGGCGTCGCCGAACCTTGCGCCGGAACGTTCGCGCAGCTTCACGCTGGGCATCGTGGTCGAGCCGATCCGCAACATCACGCTGACGGTCGATTACTTCAACATCGAGAAAACCGGCGTCATCACCGCGCCGTCGAGCGCGCCGGCGATCGCGGCTTACTATGCCGGCCAGCCGATCCCGGCGGGTTATGCGGTGATCGCCGATGCGCCGGACGTCGCCAACCCCAACGCGCTGCCGCGTATTGCCTTCGTGCAATCGCAGCTAATCAACGCCAACCGGCAAAAGGCGGAAGGCATTGATTTCGGGGCGACTGGCCGGTTCAATGTCGGGCCGTTCAAGTGGACCTCGAACCTGCAGGCCAGCCTGCTGCTCGAACTCAGCACCACTTTCCCGGACGGCACCACCGAGCAATATGTCGACACGCTCGGCAACTTCAACCTGACCGCCGGCTCGGGCACCTTCCGCTGGCGTGGTTACTGGACCAACACGCTCGAAACCGGCCCGGTCGCGCTCAGCGGCACGGTCAACTATGTCTCGGGCTATGACCTGTCGGCGCAGGACCAGGGCACCGGCTATCGCGACGGTGGCCTGTTCCCGGGCTATCCGGGCAACGGTCCGCGGGTGAGCAACTATATCACCATCGACATGAACGCGACCGCGAAGATCACCGACCGGTTCAGCTTCTACGTCAACGTCCTGAACCTGACGGACGCGCTGCCGCCGATCGACCCGGTGACCTATGGCGCCTATCTCTACAACCCGGTGCAGGCCGGCAACGGCATCTTCGGCCGCCAGTTCCGCGCCGGCGTGAAGGTCAATCTGTAACGATCCCTGTTCGACAACCTGACGGGGGCGGTGCCACGCGGCGCCGCCCCTTTTTTTGCGCCGTTTATTTGACGCGGCGGGCGCGCACGCTGCGCGCGCCGTAGCTGATGAAATAGCCGCCCACCGCGCCTTTCTCGATCACCAGTTTGGCGCCGGGAAGCGGCGGGGCGAAGGCAGCCTCGGTCGTCTGCCACACGCCCCCGCCCTCCACCGCGAACAGCAGATAGTTCCCGGCCGGCTGCACCGAAATGAGCTTCGCCTCCAGCCGGCGCGGCTCGGGCAGCTTGGCGTCGGTGAAGACGGGATCGTCGCGGCGGGCCATGCCGAACTGCCGCTCGCGCGCCTTGTTAAGCGTCGCGCGGTCGACCACCACCACCGACTTGGCCTGCACCGCCGAGTCGAGCGCCGCTGCCGCCTTGTCGAAGCAGGCGAGGCGGGCGGCATCGTCGGTGATCGCCCGGCAGGATTGCAGTGCGGCGAGCGGCGGTTGCGGCCCCTCGGCGGCCGGCGCACCCACGCCGCCCAACAGCAACATTTCGAAAATCATGGGCTTATCCCCTGCTAGCGCTGCCCGACCTTATCGGCCCGGCCGCTAGCCAGCAACCACGGTTGTTGCAAAATGGTAACACTTGTTGGGGAATGTTGACGCGGCTGCCGGCGCTTAGTTGTCGCCGGAGCGTCACGAAGGCATTTACGCGCATCGGACCGAAGGGTTCCGTGAAATTATCGTGCGTCGTGCAAGGCCAATAATGGCGTAGGCACTACAAACTAGGGGATTGATATCAATGGCATCCAAACTCAGCCGTCAGCTGCTGGCATCGACCGCGGCCCTCGGCGTGCTGATCAGCGCCGCACCGGCCTGGTCGCAAACTGCGCCGCAAGAGAGCGCTCCCGCCACCGATGAGGCGGAGCAGGACGTCGTCGTCACCGGTTCGCGCATCAACCGGCCCGACCTGCAGCAGGCGAGCCCGGTCGGCGTTATCAGCGAAGCGGAACTCAGCCTGCGCCAGCCGCAGTCGATCGAGCAAGTGCTCCGGCAGCTGCCGGGTACGTCGGCCGGTATCGGCACCCAGGTGAACAACGGCCAGGGCGGTGTCGCGACCTTCAACCTGCGTGGCCTGGGCGCGAACCGCAACCTGGTGCTGCTCAACAACCGCCGTATCGTGCCCTCGACGCTCGGCAACGTCGTCGACCTCAACATCATCCCGGTCGCGCTGCTTGAGCGCAGCGACGTGCTGACCGGTGGTGCCGTCACCTCCTACGGCGCAGACGCGGTCGCCGGCGTGCTGAACCTCATCACCAAGCAGAATTTCCAAGGCGTCGATGTTCGCGCCAACTACGGCGTCACCGAGCGCGGCGATGGCCAGACCTACCGCATCGACTTCCTGACCGGCGCCAATTTCGACGAGGGCAAGGGCAACGTCATCTTCGCGGCGAGCTATACCAATGTGAAGCCTGTGCTGCAGGGTGACCGCGACATCGGCCTGTTCTCGCGCCAGTCGACCTGCACCGCCGCGCAGAACGCCGCCACCGGCGGTTGCGCGGCGGCGACGCTGGGCATCAACCAAGGCTCGAACACGGCCGTCCCGGCCTCCCTGTTCTTCCCCCTGCCGGCGACGGGCCCGTTCGCCGCGGGTGCGCAGTTTGATCCGGCGGGTGGCACGATCGCACCCGGCCTTTCGGACTATAACTTCAATCCGCTGAACTTGTATCAGACGCCCGTCGACCGTTGGACGATCTACGGCGCGTCGCATTATGAGTTCGTACCGAACGTCGAATTCTACACCGAAGGCTTCTACACCCGCTCGCGCGTCGTGCAGAACCTCGCGCCGACGGGCAGCTTCACCAACCAACTCCAGCTCCCGCTCAACAACCAGTTCCTGACGGCGGCGCAGCGCACCCAGCTCTGCACCTTCGCCAACATCGCCAACTGCCCGGCCGCGATCGCCGCGGGCCAGGAAATCACCGCGATCGTCGCGCGTCGCTTCGTCGAAACCGGCCCGCGCGTGCAAACCTTCGAATCGAACCTGTTCCAGATCAACATTGGGTTGCGCGGCAAGCTGGTCAGCAATCTGCGCTGGGAAACCTTCGTTCAGTATGGCGAGGCCAATCGCCGCAACGTGAACACGGGTACAGCGCTGGCCGACCGCCTCCAGGCCGGCCTGCGCAACTGCCCGGCGGGCTCGCCAGCGGGCTGTGTGCCGGTGAATATCTTCGGCGCGGCCGGCACGATGACGCCGGCGATGCTCAACTATCTGGGCGTGCCGACCAGCACCTTCATCAACACCCGCTTCGCCGACGTGCAGGGCCTGATCACCGGCGACTTCGGCTTCCACACCCCGTGGACCGACAAGCCGCTGAGCATCGCGTTCGGCGGCGAATATCGCCGTTATAGCGGCGGCCAGTTCGGTGACCTCCCCTCGACCACCCCGGGCCAGATCCTTGGGTCGGGCGGCGCTTTCACCACCATCAACGGCAGCTACTTCTCGCGCGAAGGTTTTGGCGAAATCAACTTCCCGCTGATCACCGACAAGGCGTTCTTCAAGAACCTGAACATCGAAGCCGGCTTCCGTTACGCCGATTATTCGAACTCGGGCGGCAACTGGACGTACAAGTTCGGCGGCAACTATTCGCCGATCAAGGAAGTTACCTTCCGTGGCACTTACACCCGCGCCGTGCGTGCGCCGAACATCGGTGAATTGTTCCAGCCAATCTCCACTGGCCTGAACAACCTGGCGGTCGATCCTTGCCAGGGTGCCAATGGAACCGCCAACGCGACCGTCGCGGCACTTTGCACCGCGCAGCTCGCGGCGGCTGGCCTGCCGGCGGCGCGCCTCGGCTCGATCCCGGCACCGATCGCCGGCCAGATCAACGTCACCGGCGGTGGCAACCCGAATCTGCAACCCGAAGTCGCGACGACCTACACCGTTGGTCTCGTGATTCAGCCCGGCGATGCCTTTGGCGGCATCTTCCGCGGCTTCACCGCGACCGTCGACTGGTATGAGGTCAATGTCACCGGTGCGATCACCTCGCCGACCGTGAGCGACATTCTCAACGGCTGCTTCGGTCAGGCTAATCCGGCGGATACGCGCTGCACGCTGATCCGCCGTAACCCGCTGACCGGTGGCCTGAGCGGTGATCCTTCCACCACCCAGGGCGTCATCCAGCAGTCGTCGAACCTCGGCTTCCTGCAGACCCGCGGCGTCGACTTCACCGCCAGCTACCAGCGGCGGTTCGGCGCGGTGAACATGAACTGGTCGTTCAACGGCAACTACACCGATCGCAGCCGCTTCCAGGCGAATCCGTCGAGCTTCATTCGTGAGTGCGTCGGCTTCTACAGCGTGTCGTGCGACCCGGTGCTGCCGCAGTGGAGCTGGAACCTGCGGACGACGGCGTCGGTCGATGCCTTCGACTTCTCGATCCTGTGGCGCCACATCGATCCGACCCGCTACGAACCGCGCACCTCGGCGACTCCGCCGGCGGCTGGCACGGTCGGCAGCTTCGGCTCGACCAACCCGGCGACCATTGTTGGCGCCTATCGCCAGATCCCGGCGTTCAACTATCTGGACTTCTCGCTGGGCATCAACGTCAACAAGAACCTGCGCCTGGGCCTGCTGGTCGAGAACCTGCTCGACGACAACGCGCCGGACGTTGGCAACACGATCGGTACGACGGGCTTCAACAGCGGCAACACCTTCCCCTCGACCTACGATCCGCTGGGGCGGCGTTTCCTCTTCTCGACCCAGGTTCGCTTCTAAGCGGCACCTGCTCGGAAGAAATTGGGCGCGGGAGCTTGTCTCCCGCGCCCTTTTCTTTTGGTGGGAATGGCAGCGCCGGCCTCAGTGGACCGCCAACACCAGCCCGCCATCGCCTTCATCGACGCTGATCGTCTGCCCGTCCTTCACCCCACCCGACAGGATCAGGTCGGCGAGCGGGTCTTGCAGATAGCGCTGCACCGCGCGCTTCAGCGGTCGGGCGCCGTACACCGGATCATAGCCCACGCGCCCCAACCAGGCGCGCGCGGCCTCGCTCAACTCGATCCCGATCTTGCGCTCGGCGAGCAGCTTGGCGACGCGGGCGACCTGGATGTCGACGATCGGCGCCATCTCGCTCTGCCCCAGCCGGTGGAACAGCACGATCTCGTCGAGCCGGTTGAGGAATTCGGGGCGGAAATGCGCGCGCACCACTTCCATCACCTGCGGTTCGGCGGCGGCGGCATCCTCGCCATCGCCCAGAGCCGCCAGATATTGCGAGCCAAGGTTGCTGGTCAGCACGATGATCGTGTTGGTGAAATCGACCGTGCGCCCCTGGCCGTCGGTCAGCCGGCCATCGTCGAGCACCTGGAGCAGCACGTTGAACACGTCGCCATGCGCCTTCTCCACCTCGTCGAACAGCACGACCTGATAGGGCCGGCGCCGCACCGCCTCGGTCAGCACCCCGCCTTCCTCATAGCCGACATAGCCCGGCGGCGCGCCGATCAGCCGCGCGACCGCGTGCTTTTCCATGAACTCGCTCATGTCGATCCGCACCATCGCCGACGCATCGTCGAACAGGAATTCGGCGAGCGCCTTGGTCAGCTCGGTCTTGCCGACGCCGGTTGGCCCCAGGAACAGGAACGAGCCGAGCGGGCGGTTGGGGTCTTGCAGCCCGGCGCGGGCGCGGCGAACGGCGGTCGAGACGGCGCGCACCGCCTCGCGCTGACCGATCACGCGCTTGCCCAAAGCCGCCTCCATCTGGAGCAGCTTTTCGCGCTCGCCCTCCAGCATCCGATCGACCGGGATGCCGGTCCAGCGGCTGACGACCGCCGCGATATCATCGGCGGTCACCTCCTCGCGCAGCATCGCACCCTTGGTCGCGCCTTGCGCTTCCTCCAGCTGGCGGGTGAGCTGCGGGATCACGCCATAGGAAAGCTCACCCGCGCGCCCCAGATCGCCCGCGCGCTGGGCCTGCTCCAGCTCCAGCCGCGCGGCATCGAGCTGTTCCTTGATCCGCGCCTCGCCGGCGATCTTCTCCTTCTCCGCCTGCCAGCGCTGGGTGAGTTCGGCGGACTGCTCCTCCAGATTGGCGAGATCACCTTCCAGCGTCGCGAGCCGGTCGCGCGAGGCGGCGTCCGACTCGCGCTTCAGCGCCTCGCGCTCGATCTTCAGCTGGATGATGCGCCGGTCGAGCGCCTCGATCTCCTCGGGCTTCGATTCCACTTCCATGCGGATGCGGCTCGCGGCCTCGTCCATCAGGTCGATCGCCTTGTCGGGCAGGAAGCGATCGGTGATGTAGCGGTTGGAGAGCGTGGCGGCGCTGACGATCGCCGCATCGGTGATGCGCACGCCGTGGTGCAGCTCGTACTTTTCCTTCAGCCCGCGCAGAATGCTGATCGTGTCGGGCACGGTCGGCTCGCCCACGAACACCGGCTGGAACCGGCGCTGGAGGGCTGCGTCTTTCTCCACATATTTGCGATATTCGTCGAGCGTGGTCGCGCCGACGCAGTGCAGCTCGCCGCGCGCGAGCGCGGACTTCAAGAGGTTGCTCGCGTCCATCGCGCCATCGGTTTTGCCCGCGCCGATCAGCGTGTGCATCTCGTCGATGAACAGGATGATGTCGCCCTCGGCGGCGCGCACCTCGTCGAGCACGCCTTTCAGCCGCTCCTCGAACTCGCCGCGATATTTGGCGCCGGCGATGAGCGAGCCCATGTCGAGCGCCATCAGCCGCCGCTCCTTCAGCGTATCGGGCACGTCGCCATTGGCGATGCGGAGAGCGAGCCCTTCCGCGATCGCGGTCTTGCCCACACCGGGCTCGCCGATCAGCACCGGGTTGTTCTTGGTGCGCCGGGCGAGGATCTGGATGGTGCGGCGGATTTCCTCGTCGCGCCCGATCACCGGATCGAGCTTGCCGTCGCGCGCGGCCTGGGTCAGGTCGCGGGCGAATTTCTTCATCGCGTCATAGCGATCCTCGGCGCCGGCGGTGTCGGCGGTGCGGCCGCCGCGCAGCTGGTTGATCGCGGCGTTGATCCCCTCGGGCGTCGCGCCGCTCGCCTTGATCGCCTTGCCCGCGCCGGTGTTGAGCGACAGCGCGAGCGCGACGAGCAGCCGTTCCACGGTAACGTAGCTGTCCCCCGCCTTGGCCGCGATCTGCTCGGCCTGGTCGAGCACGCGGACGCAATCGTTGTCCAGCCCCGGCTGGCTCTGGGCGCCCGAGCCGGAGACGGCCGGGATCTTGGCGAGCGCGGCATCGACCTCGCTCACGGTGCGCGCGGGATCGCCGCCGGCGGCCCGGATGAGGCCCGCCGCCATGCCCTGCTCATCCTCCAGCAGTGCCTTCAGCAGGTGATCGGGGGTGATCCGCTGGTGGCTCATGCGGATCGCGACGGTGAGCGCCGATTGGAGAAAGCCCTTGGCGCGATCGGTGAATTTCTCGATGTTCATCCTGTTTCCCAGCCCTTGGTCCGCCGCCAATGTAGTGTTGCCATTATGCAACACAAGACCGTCCGGCGCTGACGCGAAATCCGCTCGCTTGTACCGTTTTGGTTGGCTACAACACGCGGAAAATTTGGGGGGAAGCGTGGGCGTTTGGCGGCGGATCGGGCTCGGCCTGGGCGGTATCGTGCTGGTGGCGGGCGTGGGCCTGGCGGTATGGGAACCCCTCGCCGCGACGCCGGCCGCCGCGCCGCCGCCGCACCGCTATGACACCCGCATCGTCCGCGACAGCTTCGGGACACCCCATATCTTCGGCGCGACCGACCCCGATGTCGCCTATGGCATCGCCTATGCCCATGCCGAGGATGATTTCGAAACGCTGCAGCACGTCGTGGCGATGACGCGCGGGCGGTTCGGCGCCTTGAAGGGTCAAGAAGGCGCCGCGGTCGATTTCGCGCTGCACCTGACCCGGGCGCGCGAAGTGGTGGCGCGCGATTATGACAAGCAGCCCGCCGATGTCCGCGCGCTGCTCGATGGCTATGCGGCCGGGCTGAACCTCTATGCCGAGAAGCACCCCGATGAAGTGCGGCTTTCGCGCCTGTTCCCGGTGAATGGGCGCGACATCGCTGCGGGCTTCGTGCTGCGCTCACCCTTCTTCTTCGGGCTCGACGCGGTGCTCGGCGCCCTTACGCAGGACAAACCGCTGCCCCGCGAAAGCGCCGGCCCGGCGCCCGACAGCCCCGATCCCGTCGCCCTCCCGATCGGCGCGCCCGAGCCCCGCGCGAGCACCGAGAATGGCTCGAACGCCTTCGCGCTCGCCCCGGCGCGCTCGGCGGAAGGGGTAACGCGGCTGATCTCCAATTCGCACCAGCCCTGGGCGGGGCCGGTCGCCTGGTATGAACTGGTCGTCCACAGCAAGACCGGCTGGGATTTCGCTGGCGCGACCTTCCCCGGCGCGCCCTATCCGCTGCTCGGCCACAACAGGACGCTTGGCTGGACCAACACCGTCAACCGCCCGGACCTGACCGATCTCTACAAGCTGACCCTCAGCGCCGACGGCAAAAGCTATCGCTTCGACGGCGCCTGGCGCCCGCTGGAGGCGCAGACGGTGTGGCTGCCGGTGAAGCTGTGGGGGCCGTTCGTGCTGCCGGTGCCCAAGACGCTGTATCGCTCGGTCCATGGTCCGGTGATCGTCAACAAATCGGGCGCCTATGCGCTGCATTATGCGGGCGCCGGGCAGCTGAAAATGGTCGAGGAATATTACCGCCTCAACCGCGCGCGCGATTTCGCCGAATGGCAGCGCGCGCTCGCGATCCAGGGCGTGCCCGCGACCAATTTCATCTATGCCGACGCCGCCGGCAACATCGCCCATTTCTACAACGCGATGTTCCCGGTGCGCAAAGCCGGGTTTGATTATGCCCGCGTGCTGCCCGGCGACACATCGCGCGATCTGGCGCAGGGCACCGTGCCCTGGGCGCAGGTGCCCCGCAACGTGAACCCGGGATCGGGCTTCATCATCAACGCCAACAACACCCCCTATCAGGCAGCGGGCGCGGGCTATGAGATCAAGCCCGAGGACTATTCCCCGCTGCTCGGCATCGAGACCGACACCACCAACCGCGCCACCCGCGCGATCGAGCTGCTCGGCGCCGATCCCAAGGTGAGCGAGGCCGAATGGCACGCGATCAAGTTCGACAGCGCGGTCAGCCGGCAGAGCTGGGCCGCGCGCTGGTTCGAACGACTGATGGCGGTCGAGCCGCAGGGCGACGCGCGGCTGGCGCAGGCGGTGAGGTTGCTCAAAGGCTGGGACTGGAACTTCGACGGCAAAGGCGGCGCCGATGCGCTCGCGGCGATCGTGCTGCGCGTCGGCAATCGCTGGCACTATCCGCGCAAGGAGTCCGCCGATCCCCGCCAAGTGCTGAAGGACGCGGGCGAGTATCTGACCAAGCATTTCGGCCGGCTCGATCCGCCACTCGCGCAGGTGTTGCGGCTGCGGCACGGCACGGTCGACCTGCCGCTCGACGGCGGCGCCGACACACTGCGCGCGACCAGCAATTGGGACGAGGCACCCGATGGCCGGCTGGTGGTGAAGCATGGCGACAGCTTCGTGATGTTCATGGCCTGGGACAAAGCCGGCCGCGTCAACTCGCAATCGATCCAGCCCTATGGCGCGGCGACCACCCGGCCCAACTCGCCCCATTATGCCGATCAGGCGCCGCTGTTCGCGCGGCACCAGCTCAAGCCCGTGTGGTTCGATCCCGCCGAGCTCGCGAAACACACCGAACGCACTTATCGCCCCTAGTGTTTACGCCTGTTTTCGTTACTAATCGCCAATGAATTATGAGAAAGAGGATGCCCATGAAGCTTCACCTTGCCACCACCGTCGCGCTCGCCGCGCTCGCGGCGCCGCTCAACGCCCAGACGGCCGCGCCCGTTGCCGATCTCGTCAAGCGCGTCGACATTCCCTATCAGCAGTTCACCCTGCCCAATGGCTTGCGGGTAATCGTTCATACCGACCGCAAGGCACCCGTGGTCGCCGTGAGCGTATGGTATGATGTCGGCTCGAAGCACGAGCCCAAGGGCAAGACCGGCTTCGCCCATTTGTTCGAACATCTGATGTTCAACGGCAGCGAGAACGCGCCGGGGGATTTCTTCGAGCCGCTAAAGCAGGTCGGCGCGACCGATCTGAACGGCACGACTTTCTTCGATCGCACCAATTATTTCGAGACCGTGCCCACCGCCGCGCTCGAAAAGACGCTGTGGCTGGAGAGCGACCGCATGGGCTATCTGCTCGGCGCGGTGACGCAAGCCGTGCTCGATGAGCAGCGCGGCGTGGTGCAGAATGAAAAGCGCCAGGGCGACAACCGCCCCTATGGTCTGCTGCAATATTCGATCTTCGGCGGCCTGTTCCCGCAAGGCACCCCCTATGGCCACACCACGATCGGCTCGCTCGCCGATCTCGACGCGGCGAGCCTCGACGATGTGAAGGGCTGGTTCCGCGATCATTATGGCCCCAACAACGCGGTGCTGGTGCTGGCAGGCGACATCGACGTGCCGACCGCCAAGACGCTGGTCACCAAATATTTTGGCAAGATCAAAGCCGGTCCCAAATCGGTGCGCCCGACGGTGACGATCCCAACGCTCGATCAGCCCAAGAAGGTCGAGATCAAGGACCGGGTCGCGGCGACGCTCGTCACCCGGCTGTGGGCGGTGCCGGGGCTCGGCGAGGCGGATGCGCCCGCGCTCAACGCGGCGGCGAGCGTGCTCGGCGGGCTCGCCTCGTCGCGGCTAGACAAGACGCTGGTGCGCGAGGACAAACTGGCCGTGCAGGCGAGCGCGAGCGTTTCCAGCTTCGCGCAGATCGGCGTGTTCCAGGTCATCATGGTCGTGCGCCCTGGCGCCGATGTCGCCCAGGCCGAGAAGCGGCTCGACGAAGTGATCGCCGATTTCGTGAAGAACGGCCCGACCGCCGACGAGCTGCAACGGTCGGTGACCACCGCGGCGACACGGCGGATCGACGGGCTTGAATCGGTCGGCGGGTTCGGCGGCAAGGCCGTCGCGCTGGCGGAAGGCGCGCTCTACCAGAACGATCCGGGCTTCTACAAAAAGCAGCTCACCGCGCTCGCCGCGCAAACGCCGGAAAGCGTGAAGGCGGCCGTGCAAAAGTGGCTCACCCGCCCGGTCTATGCGATCAATGTCGTGCCCGGGCCGCGCGAAGCCTCGACCGATGTGGCGAAGGAAGCCGCGCCCGTCCCCGCCGCACCCGAGCTGAAGCCCGCCAACTCGCGCGCCGAGCCTGCCCCGGCGGTCGGCGCGGTCGGCAACCTCACTTTCCCCAAGGTGGAGCGGACCAAGCTCAGCAACGGCATCGAAGTCGTCTATGCGCAGCGCACCGCGGTGCCGGTGACGCGGGCGCTGATCTCGTTCGACGCGGGTATCGTCGCCGATCCCAGCGACAAGCTCGGCCTGCAACAGCTCACCCTGTCGGCGATCGACGAGGGCACGGCCAAGCTCGACGGCGTCGGCATCGCCGAAGCACGCGAGCGGCTGGGCCTGAACTTCGGCGGCGGCAGCAGCGCCGACCGGACCTATATCAGCATGACCGCGCCCAGCGCCAACGCCGCCCCGGCGATCGATCTGTTCGGCGATATCGTGCGCACCCCCTCCTTCCCGGAAAAGGAAATCGCCCGGCTGCGCACCACCCAGCTGGCGGGGATCCAGCAGGAAATCACCCAGCCCCAGGGCCTCGCCAATCGCGTGCTGCCCAAGCTGGTCTATGGCGCCTCGCCTTATGCGAAAGCCGCCTCGGCAAGCGGCGATCCGGCGGCGGTGGCGAAGCTGACGCGCGATGATGTCGTCGGCTTTTATCAGGCGTGGCTGCGGCCGGAAAAGGCGAAGCTCTTCATCGTCTCCGATCAGCCGCTCGCGACGCTCAAGCCGCTGCTCGAAAAGGAGTTCGGCGATTGGCGCGGCACCGGCACCGCCGGCGCCAAGGCGGTCGACACCCCCGCGCAGCAGGTGGCGCCGAAGATCGTGCTGGTCGATCGGCCCGACTCGCCGCAATCGCTGATCCTCGCCGGCCAGCTGACCGGCCTGCCCAGCGGCAGCGACGTGCTCAAGCTGCGCACCGCCAACGACGTGCTCGGCGGCAGCTTCCTCTCGCGGATCAACATGGACCTGCGCGAGACCAAGCACTGGTCCTATGGCGCGGGCGGCGGCGTCGGCCAGAACCAGACCTATGTCACCTACACCGTCAGCGCGCCGGTGCAGGCCGACAAGACCGGCCCCTCGATCGCCTCGATCCAGCAGGACCTGAAGGACTTCTTCGGCCCCAAGGGCGTGACGAGCGAGGAATTCACCCGCACGATCAACGGCGCCACCCGCGAACTCGCCGGGCGATTCGAAACCGCGAGCGACGTGCTGAACGCGATGCTCGATAACGACCAGTATAAGCGTCCCGACGATTATTATTCGACGATCACCGCGAAATATCGCGCGATGACGCGGGAGGAGCTTGACGCTGCGGCACGCTCGGCGATCGACCCCAGCAAGTTCGTCTGGGTGGTGGTCGGCGACGCCAAGGTCGTCCGCAGCCAGCTTGACTCGCTCGGGCTGCCGGTCGAGGTGGTGCCAGCCGCGTCCGTTCTGGGCGCGAAGTAAGGAGAGCGAAGATGGCCGCAGTCGATGGCACCTGGGAAACCGTGACGAAGTCGCCGCTCGGCGACCAGAAGTCGACGATCGTCGTCCAGAGCAATGGCGACACCTGGACCGGCACCAGCACCGGCGCGATGGGATCGACCCAGATCACCGATGGGACGATTTCGGGCAACACCATCAAGTGGACGATGCAGATGACGGTGCCGATGCCGATGACGCTGACCTGCGAGGCGACCGTCGATGGCGACACCATCACCGGCTCGATCGGCGCGGGCGCGTTCGGTAGCTTCCCGTTGAGCGGCAATCGCGTCGGCTGAACCACGCCTCGATCAGCCTAGCGCTGATTGGGAAATTTCCACGAGTTACGCCCGCCAAACCCCCGGTTTGGCGGGCGTTTCGCTCTTGTCGGTCCCCCCGCCGCGCGCCATGCTCTGGGCAAAATCAATTGGGGGATAAGCCATGAAGCGTTGGAAGCTCGCCGCCGCCGCGGTCCTGCTCGGCTCGGGCAGCGCGCTCGCGCAAAGCTATACCGAGCGACCCGCCAACCCTCAGCTGCCGCAAGCGCAGTGGAACTACACGCGCCGGGTGGTGGACATCCCGATGCGCGACGGGGTGACGCTCCACACCGTGATCCTGATCCCAAAGGGCGCGAAGAACGCGCCGGTACTGCTCACCCGCACGCCGTATAACGCCGAAGGACTCTCGGCAAACAGCAAGGCGGCCGATCTCGCAACCGCGCTCGAAGGCTATGACAATGCCTATGATGTGATCGCGGAAGGCGGCTATATCCGCGTGATCCAGGACGTTCGCGGCAAATACGGCTCCAAGGGCGATTATGTGATGAACCGCCCGTTGGTCGGAACGTCGCTCAATCCCACCAAGGTCGATGATTCGACCGATTGCTACGACACGATCGACTGGCTGGTGAAGAATCTGCCCGAATCGAACGGCCGCGTCGGCATCATCGGTATCAGCTATGATGGCTATGAACCGCTGGTCGCCCTCATCAATCCGCACCCGGCGCTCAAAGTCTCGGTGCCGATGAACCCGATGGTCGATGGCTGGCGCGGCGACGACTGGTTCCATAACGGTGCCTTCCGCCAGACCGGCGCGCCCTATATCTGGGAGCAGGTCGCGACCGCCGACAATTCGATCCCCTGGGTCAACACCCATGCCGATGATTATGCCGCCTATCTCGCCGCCGGCAGCGCGGGCGAGCTTGGGCGGCAGCACGGGCTCGATCAGATCGGCTTCTGGCAGAAGATCACCCAGCACCCCGCTTACGACAGTTTTTGGCAGGAACAGGCGATGGATAAGATCCTCGCCCGCCAGCCGCTGAAGGTGCCGGTGATGCTGGTCCATTCGCTGTGGGACCAGGAAGACATTTACGGCGCCCCCGCCGTCTATGCAGCGCTCGAGCCCAAGGATGCGCGGAACGACATGGTCTATCTGACGATGGGCCCCTGGTATCACGGCCAGGGCATCGACAAGGGTGACCGTCTGGGCAACATCAACTGGGATGCCGACACCGCGAAATGGTGGCGCCACGAAGTCCTCGCCCCGTTCCTCGCGCACTATCTGAAGGACGAGCCGATGGACGTGGCGCCGGTAACCGCGTTCCAGTCGGGCGCCAATCGCTGGCAGCGGCTGACCAGCTGGCCGACCGCGCCGGCGGCGACCCCGCTCTATCTGCAGCCCGAGGGCAAGCTCGGCTTCACCCGCGCCGAGGGGACGGCGACCGCCGATTATGTGAGCGATCCGGCGCATCCGGTGCCCTTCACCCCGCGCCCGATCGCGCCGACCGGCTATGCGGACGACCATTGGAAGGCCTGGCTGACGACCGACCAGCGTCCCGCCGCCGCGCGGCCCGACGTGCTGAGCTTCGTCACCGAACCGCTCGACAAGCCCGTCACCATCGCCGGCGCGCCCGAGGTGAACTTGACCGCGGCGACCAGTGGCACCGATGTCGACTGGGTGGTTAAGCTGATCGACGTCTATCCGGAACAGGTGGCGGGCGACCAGAAAATGGGCGGCTACCAGTTCGCGGTCGCGCTCGACATTTTCCGGGGCCGGTATCGCGAAGGCCTCGACAAGCCGCAGCCGATCGCCGCCGACAAGCCGCTCAGCTATCGCTTCGCGCTGCCGCAGACCAACCATGTGTTCAAGCCCGGCCACCGCATCATGGTGCAAATCCAGTCGAGCCTGTTCCCGCTTTATGATCGCAACCCGCAGAAATTCGTGCCGAACATCTTCTTCGCCAAGCCCGCCGATTATCAGAAGGCGACGCAGCGAGTGAGTGTCGCGGGCGCGCAGGCGAGTTTCATCGCCCTGCCCATCATCAGCCAGGAGAAAGCGCAATGATCGATCGTCGCGATGTGTTGAAGGCGGGCGTCGCGCTCGGCGCGGTCGCGGCGCTGCCCGCGCGGGGTTCGGCGCAGGAGCCGGGGGAGGCGCTCGGCGCGCTGTTCGACCGGATGTTTGCCGAGCAGTTGCGGCTGAACCCCGAAGGCGCGACGCAACTGGGGCTCGACACGGGGGCAAATGCCGATCTGCGCGCGCAACTGGGCGACGAAGGCCCGGCGGGGCGGCAGGCGGCGCGCACGCTCACCGCGCGCCACATCGCGCTGCTGGAGGCGTTCAACACCGACAAGCTGAGCGCCGAGGACAAGCGCAATTACGACGTGGTGCTCTACACCAAGCGCCAGCAGGCGGCGGCGCAGCGCTTCGATTTCGGCGGCGCTTCGTACAGCCGCTCGCCCTATGTCGTCAGCCAGCTGACCGGCGCCTATCAATCGACGCCGAGCTTCCTCGACACCAAGCACCCGATCGAGAATGCGAGCGACGCCGAGGCCTATCTCTCGCGCCTTGGCCAATTCGCCGATCAGCTCAACGCCAACACCAATGATCTGCGCGATCAATCGGCGCGTGGCATCGTGCCGCCCGATTTCCTGCTCGACGCGACGATCGACCAGCTGACCAAGACCGCGGTGCCGGGTGCCCAAGCAACCGTCGTCACCTCGCTCGAGCGGCGCGCGGCCGCGAAGGGCCTCGATCCCCGCTTCGGCGCGCGCGCGGCGCAACTCTACGGCACGCGCGTCTTCCCCGCGCTCCAGACGCAGCTCGCACTGGTAAAGGACTTGCGCGCCAAGGCGACAAGCGACGCCGGGGTATGGAAGTTCAAGGAAGGCCCCGAATTCTACGCGGTCGCGCTCGCCGGCACGACGACGACGCGGATGACCCCGGAGGATGTCCACAAGTTCGGGCTGGACGAAGCCGCCGCCATCTCCTCGCGGCTCGACGCGCTGCTCAAGGCGCAGGGGTTCACCAAGGGCAGCATCGGCGCGCGGATGGCGGCGCTCTACAAGGATCCGGCACAGCTCTACCCCGATACCGACGAGGGCAAGCGCCAGGCGATCGCCTATTGCAACGATCGCCTCGCCGCGATCCGCCCGCGCCTGCCGCGCGCGTTCAAGCGGCAGCCGCAATATGCCTTCGAGGTACGCCGGGTACCGGTGGAGAATGAGGCGGGCGCCGCGTCCGCCTTCGCGCAGCCGCCCTCGCTCAACGGCAAGCGGCCGGGGCTGGTGTACTTCAACCTGCGCGATGCGGCCGAATGGCCCAAATTCTGCCTGGCGACGACCGTGTTCCACGAAGGCCTGCCCGGCCACCAGTTCGAGGGCGGGCTCGCGCTCTCCAACGCCAACCTGCCGCTGATCCGCAAGACCGGCGGCTTTTCGGGCTATGGCGAGGGCTGGGCGCTCTATGCCGAGCAGCTGGCCGACGAGCTCGGCATGTATGACGATGATCCGCTGGGGCGGCTGGGTTACCTCAAGTTCCAGCTGTTCCGCGCCAATCGCTGCGTGGTCGATACCGGCATCCATCATTATCGCTGGACGCGCGCGCAGGCGATCGCCCGCTTCGTCGACCAGGAGGGCGAGGCGCCCGGTTTCGCCGCGCGCGAAGTAGATCGCTATTGCGCGACGCCGGGCCAGGCGTGCAGCTATAAGATCGGCCATTCGGTGTTCGTGAAGCTGCGCGAGGAGGCCAAGGCCAAGCTGGGCGCGCGCTTCGCGCTTCCCGACTTCCATGAGGCGGTGCTGGGCACGGGCCGAGTGCCGCTGGAGATTTTGGAGGCCGAAACGCGGCGGTGGTTGGCGGGGGCTTGAGCTGACCCAACTCCTCCCCGTTGATGAGGAGGATTGGTCACAATTGATCGCGAGCAGGCCTAGACCGAAAAGCCCCTCAAGCCTTCTCCAGCGTGCATTGCAGCGGGTGCTGGTTCTGCCGGGCGAAATCGATCACCTGGCTCACCTTGGTCTCGGCGACTTCATAGGTGAACACGCCGCACACCCCCACGCCCTTCTGGTGGACATGGAGCATAACCCGCGTCGCATCCTCGATATTCATGTTGAAGAAGCGTTGGAGGACGAGGACGACGAACTCCATCGGGGTGTAATCGTCGTTCAGCATCAGCACGCGGTAGGGCGTCGGCTTCTTGGTGCGCGCGCGGGTGCGGGTGGCGACCCCCAGGCCGGGCCCTTCGTCTTCGTCGCGGCGCTCGGCCATCGCGACCATTGGTGTCGTTGTTGATGTCATGGAAGCTGGAAAATAGGCCACGCGCCCCCTCGCCCGCAAGAGGCGAGACGATGAGAAATCGCGGGCGGTCGGTGGGTGGCGGTGGGAGAGGCAGGGCGCCGTACCCACCCCAACCCGGTTTCGGGTAAGCAGTCCCCCGGACTGCTTAGGTCATGCCGGGGGCATGACCGACCCGAAACTCTTCCCAGGAGGGGCTAAGACCCTGAGCAACACACCCCTCCCTGAAAGGGAGGGGTAGGGGTGGGTCGATGCCCAGAACCGCCCCCACCCCAGCGCACGCAAAAAAAACGGCGGCCCCCAACCGGAGCCGCCGCTCTTGTCAGCAATCCGCCCGTGAAGGCGGGATCGGCTTACGCGCCGACCTTGATCTTCTCGGCAGCGACCGCGACGCGGTTCGAGATCGGCTGAGCGACATCGCTCGCCAGCTTGATCATCGCTTCGGTGTGCTTGCTGGTTTCGGCGACCATGCTGTCGAAAGTCTGGCGGACATAGTCGCTCTGCAGCTTCATCAGCTCGGCCGGGGTCTTGACGGCGGCGAGGTTGCGCATCGCGGCGGTCGCGGTTTCGAAGCTGCGACGGGTATAGTCGGCGGCTTCCTGGCTCAGCGACTCGAAGCCCTTCATCGCGACCTTCGACGACTCGACGACCGCGTCGACATTGCCCTTCGCGAACTCGTTCATGTCGGCGAACAGCTTGGTGCTCTTCTCCATCGCTTCCTTGGTGCGGCTGTTCATGTCGGCGAACATCGCCTGAGTCTTCTCGGCAGTGGCGTGCAGCGTGTTTTCCATCGTCAGTTCCTTTTTGCGGGCAGTAAAAGCCGACGGCGCGGAGACCGGCGGAGTGGGAAGTTCAGCAGGCTGGACCGGCGCCGGGGCGGCGGTCGCGGCCACGGGGGCCGGGGTTTCGATCACGGGCGCGGGCACCGGGGCGGCGGGAGCCTCGACTGGCGCAGCCGCGACGACTGCCGGGGCTTCGGCGACCGGCGGCAGCACGGCCGGCGGGATAATGGCGGCGGGCTCGGCCACGGGCGTCGCCAGAATGGCGGCACCCTGCGCCGCCGGCTTCTTCACCCGTGCGCCGGGCTTGCGGGGGGCGGGCTTGGTCGGCACGCCATCGTTCTTTGGACCCTTGGTCGCCATGGCTACAGCGCTCCTACATTTGCTGCGCTGCGATATAGAATAAGGTTCCCGAAGATGCAAGAAAAATTGTGCGCTGCAACATGGGTGCAGCATTGCCAGTTAACCTATTGAAAAAACCTTTTATCGCATTCGCACATAATCGCCCGGCGCTTCGGCCAGGGCAGGCAATGCGCCATCGCCCGGCCGCCGCGCACCAGCGACGGGCACCTGCGCCGCGTCCTGCGTGCGCAGCCAATCGATCCAATCGGGCCACCAGCTGCCCTTGGTCTCATGGGCACCGGCGACGAAATCGGCGAGCGTCGCGCAGGCGCGGTCATTGGTCCAATATTGATATTTGCCCGCCGCCGGCGGGTTGACCACGCCGGCGATATGCCCCGAACCCGCCAGCACGAACTTCAGCGGTCCCTTGAAATGCTCGGTGATCCGCCAGACGCTTTCAGGCGGCGCGATATGGTCCTCCCGCCCGGCCTGGACATAGGTGGGCGTCGTCACCTGGCCAATGTCGATCGGGGTGCCGCGGATCGACAGCGCGCCCGGCCTCACCAGCAGATTGTCGCGGTACAGATCGCGCAGATAGCTCAGATGCCAGGCGGAGGGCAGATTGGTCGTATCGCCGTTCCAATAGAGCAGGTCGAACGGCGCATAATCCTGGCCGAGCAGATAATTGTTGGTGACGTAATTCCAGATCAGGTCGCGCCCGCGCAGCAGGTTGAAGGTCGCGGCCATGTAGCGCCCGTCGAGATAGCCCTCGGGCGACAATTGCTCGATCAGCCGCAGCTGCTCGTCGTCGACGAAGTTCAGCAATTCGCCCGCGCGGGTGAAATCGACCTGGGCGGTGAAGAAGGTCGCGCTCTTCACCTTGTCCGCCTGCCCCCGCGCCGTCAGCACCGCGAGCGTCGCGGCGAGCGTGGTGCCGGCGACGCAATAGCCGATCGTGTGGACGCTCGGCACGCCGAGCAGCGCGCGCACCGTGTCGATCGCGTCGATCTGGCCGGCTTCGACATAATCGTCCCAGGTGACGCCCTTCATCGTCGCGTCCGCCGAACGCCACGAGACGACGAACACCGTCACCCCCTGGTCGACCGCCCATTTGATAAAGCTCTTCTCGGGGCTCAGATCGAGGATGTAATAACGGTTGATCCAGGGCGGGAAGATGATCAGCGGCACCTCCAGCACCTGCTCGGTGGTGGGGGTGTATTGGATCAGCTCATAGAGCGTGGTGCGCTTCACCACCTTGCCAGGCGTGGTCGCGAGCGTGCGGCCCACCTCGAACGCCTTGGCGTCGGTATGCGTCAGCTGGCCCTTGGCGATGTCGCTCAGCATGTTCTTCAGACCCGCGAGCAGATTCTCGCCGCCGCTTTCGAGCGTCTTTTCGATGACGAGCGGGTTGGTCGCGGGGAAGTTGGACGGGCTCATCGCCTCGACGATGTTGCGCATCGCGAAGCGCATCTGCTCGCGCTGCTTGGGATCGAGCCCCTCGAGCTGATCGACATTGGCGAGCAGGTGATCGGAGATCAGCAGATAGCTCTGCCGGATCCAGTCGAACACCGGGTTGTCGCGCCATTGCGGCGCCTTGAAGCGCTTGTCGCGCGCGTGCTCGGGCTTTTCCTCGGCGGGCTCGGCCAGTTCGGGGACGATGAGACGCTGCCACAGCCGCATCGATTCCGCCCAGAAGTCGCGGGCGCGCGCGATCGTCTGCGGGTCGGTGAAGCCGGGGATGATGGGAAGCGCGGGATTGTCCTCCAGCGTCTTCAGCCCCGCCTCCAGCATCATCTGCTGGGCGCGACCCATCACCCAGGTCCAATGCTGCATATCCTCTAGGCTGGGGAGCGGCGGGAGCGTCGGGGCGTCGTTTTCGGCCATGGCATCCTCTTGCGCGTTTGCATTTCCTGTAACGCGCGGATTAGCATCCGTCATCGCTTATGCGCGCCGGCCCGCATTTGGCAGCAAGGGACCGCCATGACTGACGAATTCTACCGCATCCGCCGCCTGCCGCCTTATGTGATCGCGGAAGTGAACGCGATGCGCGCCGCTGCGCGGGCGGCCGGCGAGGACATCATCGACCTCGGCATGGGCAATCCCGATCTGCCGCCGCCGCCGCATGTGATCGAAAAGCTCGCCGAAGTCGCCGCCAAGCCCGATGCGCATGGCTATTCGGCATCGAAGGGGATTCCGGGACTGCGGCGCGCGCAGGCGGCCTATTATGCCCGGCGGTTCGGGGTGGAGCTCGATCCCGAGTGCGAGGTGGTGGTGACGCTCGGCTCCAAAGAGGGCCTCGCGAACCTTGCCCAGGCGATCACGGCGCCGGGCGACGTGGTGCTCGCCCCCAACCCCAGCTATCCGATCCACACCTTCGGCTTCATCATCGCCGGCGCGACGATCCGCAGCGTGCCGACGACGCCCGACGAACGCTATTTCGAGGCGCTGGAGCGCGCGATGGCGTTCACCGTCCCCAAGCCGAGCGTGCTGGTGATGGGCTATCCCTCCAACCCCACCGCCGAGACGGTCGATCTCGCCTTCTACGAGCGCGTGGTGGCGTTCGCGCGCGAGCACAAGATCTGGGTGCTCTCCGACCTTGCTTATTCGGAGATTTATTTCGACGGGAAGCCAACGCCCTCGATCCTGCAGGTGCCGGGGGCGAAGGAGGTCGCGGTCGAGTTCACCTCGATGTCCAAAACCTATTCGATGGCCGGCTGGCGGATCGGCTTCGCGGTCGGCAATCCCACGCTGATCGCGGCGCTCACCCGGGTGAAGAGCTATCTCGATTACGGCGCCTTCACCCCGATCCAGGCGGCGGCGGTCGCGGCGATCAACGGCCCGCAGGACATCGTCGAGAAGAACCGCGCGCTCTATCATCACCGGCGCGACGTGCTGGTGGAGGCATTCGGCCGCGCCGGGTGGGAGATTCCGCCGCCCGCCGCCTCGATGTTCGCCTGGGCGCCGCTGCCGCCCGCGCTCGCGCATTTGGGCAGTCTGGAGTTCGCCAAGCAGTTGCTCACCCATGCCAAGGTCGCGGTCGCGCCCGGCGTCGGCTATGGCGAGAATGGCGAAGGTTATGTGCGCATCGCCCTCGTCGAGAACGAGCAGCGGCTGCGCCAGGCGGCGCGCAACGTGAAGCGCTATCTGGCGAGCATGGGGGTCAACACCCCGGCGCGCACCGGCTGATGTTCCTGTTCCGCGGCATCGAGAGCCACCCCCGCTCCTTCGCCAAGGCGGTGAGCTGGCGCGCGCTGGGCAGCGTCGACACCTTCGTGCTGGGGCTGATCTTCTCGGGCAGTATGAAGACCGCGGGCGCGATCGCGGGAACCGAGGTGATCACCAAGATCATTCTGTTCTACGGGCATGAGCGGCTGTGGGCGACGATCCCTTGGGGCCATCGCCGCTACCACGCGCCCGATCAGTCGGGCGAAGGTTGACGAAGCGGGCGCCGCGGGGGCATCGGGTGCGCGCATGACGCGCCCCGGATTTCAATTCTCCACCCGCTTCAAGGTCCGCTATGCCGAGATCGACGGGCAGAAGATCGTCTTCAACTCGCGCTACCTCGAATATGCCGATTATGCGGTGAGCGAGTTCTGGGAATGGTCTGGCATGGGGGCACTCGGCCATGAGTGGACCGAGGCGGAGTTCAACGTCCGCCATACCGAAATCGACTATTTCAAGCCCTTTTCCTATGGCGACGAGATCGAGGCGTTCGTCCGTATCGCGCGGATCGGCGGCACCAGCCTGACCCAGCGCTTCGAGCTGTGCGACGCAAGGACGGGCGAGCTGCACTGCGTGATCGAGATGGTGATCGTCCATGTCGATCTGGAAGCGGGTCGGCCCAAGCCGATCACGGGCGCGGTACGCGTGGCGCTCGAACGACTGGTGGCGGGAGAGCGCGCGCTGGCTTGAGCCCAAGGCCGCTCGCGTAGAATCACGAGGTCTCCGTCGTCGGCCCGCCGCCCGCCGGTTATTCCGCCGCTTGCGCGATCGGCACGTCGCTTGCGACATCTTCTGGCAGCGCCCAGAGCAGGTCGCCCTTGGTCAGCACCCGCCCGTCCCAGCCATGCACCTCGACCGCGCGAATCGGGCGGCGATCGCGCGCATCGACCAGCACCGGCGTCGCCGCGACCCCGGTTTCCCAGCGCTCGCCCCATTGTCGCAGCGCGACCATCGTCGGCAGCAGCGCCTGGCCCTTGTCGGTGAGCCGGTATTCGATCTTGCGGCGGTCCTCGGGCAGCGCGACGCGCGCCAAAATCCCGTGATCGACCAGTCGCGCGAGCCGGTTGGCGAGAATGTTGCGCGCGATGCCGAGCTCCATCTGGAACTCTTCGAAATGGTGCAAGCCATTGAAAGCGGCACGCAAAATCAGGAAAGACCAGCGCTCACCCATCGCTTCGAGCGCGGCCGGCAGGCTGCAGGCGGCCAGATCGCGCAGGGGTTCGCGTAAAGGATGGCGCGATTTGCCCTCCATCATCTCTTCCTAAACCATTTCCCGTCAGATTATAAGAGTTCACGCACTATTCAGGTTGCAACCGGCAACCTAATGGGGTAAGTAGCAACTTGCAACGTATTTTGCGCTTGCGAACGGCCGCGCGGTGCCAGTAGCGCAAGGCAAAAGGATGAGAGGATCGAATGACTCGCTTGCTTTCCGTCGCCGCCGCAGTCGCTGGCCTGATGATCGCTCCCGCCGCGTTCGCGCAAGGGGGCACCTATTATAACGCGGTGCCGGTCGCCGCGCCCGCCAAGAACTCGGTGATCACCTCGGGCACGCTCTGGAAGTGCACCGGCCCGGCGTGCAGCGCGCCCAAGAGCACGCAACGTGATGCGATCATGTGCCAGCTGGTCGTGCAGCGCATCGGCGCGCTCAAGTCGTTCAGCGTCAATGGCCAGCCCTTCGGCGCCGCCGAACTCGCCGAGTGCAATTCGCGCGCCGGCTGAGTCGATTTCGTCCGGATTATGAAGGGGCGTGGCCGTGGCCGCGCCCCTTTTCATGTTGCAAAGCGGCACGAGCCGCCCCCAAATAGCGCCAGTGCTACGCCAATATGAACTGGTCGATCGGGTCCTAAGCTACGACCCCCATGCCAATGAGGCGATGCTCAACCGTGCCTATGTGTTCTCGCTCCAGGCGCACGGATCACAAAAGCGCGCGAGCGGCGATCCCTATTTCAGCCACCCGATCGAAGTGGCCGGCATCCTGACCGACCTGAAGCTCGACGACGAAACCATCACCACCGCGATTCTGCACGACACGATCGAGGACACGGTCGCGACCCCCGAGGAAATCCACCGCCTGTTCGGCGCCAGCGTCGCCCGGCTCGTCGATGGCGTCACCAAGCTGTCGAAGATCGAGGCGCAGACCGAAAGCGAGCGCGCCGCCGAAAATCTGCGCAAATTCCTGCTGGCAATGTCCGACGACATCCGCGTGCTGCTGGTGAAGCTCGCCGACCGGCTGCACAACATGCGCACGCTCCATCACATCCCCAAGCCCGAGAAGCGGCGGCGCATCGCCAAGGAGACGATGGATATCTATGCCCCGCTCGCCGAGCGGATCGGCATGTACGAGTTCATGCGCGAGATGCAGAGCTTGGCGTTCCGCGAGCTTGAGCCCGAGGCCTATGCCTCGATCACCCGCCGGCTGGAGCTGCTCCACGAAGGCGACGAGGACCGTATCGCCAAGATCGGCGCCTCGCTCGAGCAATTGCTTCAGCGCCACGGCGTCGAAGCGCGCGTCTTCGGGCGCGAGAAGCACCCCTATTCGATCTGGCGCAAGATGAGCGAGCGCCACATCAGCTTCGAGCAATTGTCCGACATCATGGCGTTCCGCGCGATCGTGCCGAACGAGGAGGATTGCTACCGCGCGCTCGGCCTGATTCACCGCCGCTGGCCGATGGTGCCGGGCCGGTTCAAGGACTATATCTCGACCCCCAAGCGCAACGGCTATCGCTCGCTCCACACTAGCGTGATGCACGCCGAGAATACCCGCGTCGAAATCCAGATCCGAACCGCCGAAATGCACGCCGAGGCCGAGCATGGCCTGGCAGCGCACTGGGCGTATAAGAGCAGCAAGGTCCGCCCCGATACGCAGGTGCGCTGGATCGCTGATCTCGTCGAGATCCTGGAGGCGGCGGAAAGCCCCGAGGAGCTGCTCGAACACACCAAGATGGCGATGTATGCCGATCGCATCTTCGCCTTCACCCCGCGCGGCGAGCTGATCCAGCTGCCCAAGGGCGCGACCCCGATCGACTTCGCCTATGCGCTCCACACCGATGTCGGCGATCAAGCGGTGGGGGCGAAGATCAACGGCCGGGTCGTGCCGTTACGCACCCATCTCGACAATGGCGATCAAGTGCAGATCCTGCGTTCCAAGGCGCAGCGGCCGCAGCCGGGCTGGCTGAACTTCGCGATCACCGGCAAGGCGCGTGCGGCAATCCGGCGGCATTTGCGAATCAAGGAACGCAGCGAGAGCCAGGCGCTGGGGCGCAAACTCTACGAGGCGATCGTCAAGCAGTTACCCGCCGTGCTCGGCGACGGCGCAGTCGACGCCGCGGTCAAACGGCTGAAACTGCCTGACGAGGCCGCGCTGATGGAGGCGATCGCGCGGCGCCGCTTCACCGATTTCGAGGTGATGGAAGCGCTGATGCCCGGCAGCGCGCAAGGGCTTACGCGCGGCACCGATCAGGTGTCGGTACCGACCAATGTGGCGATCTCGATCAAGGGGCTAACCCCAGGCGTGGCGTTCGATCTCGCCGAATGCTGCCATCCGGTGCCCGGCGACCGCATTGTCGGCTTGCGCCGCCCGAACGAGGGGATCGAGGTCCATCGCATCGATTGCCCAAGGCTGATCGACTCGGACGACGCCGATTGGGTCGATCTTGCCTGGGGTGAGCGGACCGAGGGAGCGATCGCGCGGCTCTCGGTGCAGCTGAAGAACGAGCCCGGCGCGCTGGGCGTGGTCGCCACGATCATCGGCGCGCATCAGGCCAACATCATCAATATGCGGCTCGATAACCGCGATACCGGCTATCACACCAACATCTTCGACGTGGAGGTGCGCGACGTGGTGCACCTTACCCGGCTGGTCGGCGGGCTGCGCGCGGCCGAGGCGGTTAGCTCGGCCGAGCGCGCCTGATCCCTTGGCGCGGGCGCCGATCGAGGTCGATCGGCCCGCGCCGCCGGACGATTATTTCACCGCGGCCAAGCCGGGTGTCGCGCGGGCGGCCATCACCGCGAGCCCACGCCTGGCGATCGCGTGCGCGCTCATCGTCGCGCGACCGCTATCGAGCATTTCATCGGGTTGGGCCAGCACCTGCGCATAGAGCCGGCGGGCCTGATCGGCGCGGTCGGTGCGCGCATAGACGATCGCGAGGTTGAGCAGCAGATCGGGGCTACCCGGGAACATGCGCAGTTCGCGGTCGATCGCCCGTTCGGCGGCGGCGTAATCACCCTGCATCAGGGGCGCGGCGCCTGAAAAATCCTGCGGTTCCGCCCCACCGACCGAGCCGGCCAGGGCGGCCGCGACAAGCAAGTGAATCATCATTCTTCTCCTTCCAATCACAAAAGCGACCTCGGCACGAACGCCCAAGTTTCACTTTTGTGACATGAGAATGACGAATCAGTTACAGGCGGTCAAGTCGTTGTGAACGCAGGGGTCGGACCGGCGCCACCCATATTGGGGCGGCGCCGGAGCTCAGGCCGCCCGGCGCCAGCCGGTGTCGGGGGCCGCGTTGGTGAGGTTGAAGAAGCGCACCAGCTGGGCGAGTTGCTCCGCCTGCTGCTTTAGCGCGCGGGCGGCGGCGTCCGACTCCTCGACCATCGCGGCGTTCTGCTGGGTCGAGCGATCCATGCCGCTGACGGCCTGGTCGATCGACTTGATATCGCGCGCCTGGGTCTCGACCGAGGTAGAGATGTCGGCGATCAGCTGGCTGATCTCATCGACGCGGGTGAGCGTGCGGCGGATGGTGTCGCCGGTCGCGCCGACGAGATCGACCCCGCGCGCCACCTGCTCGCCGCTGCGCGAAATCAGCGCCTTGATCTCATTGGCCGCTTCCGCCGAGCGCTGGGCGAGCGCGCGCACTTCGCTGGCGACAACCGCGAAGCCCCGCCCGGCGTCACCGGCACGTGCCGCCTCGACGCCTGCGTTCAGCGCGAGCAGATTGGTCTGGAACGCGATGCCGTCGATCAGGCCGACAATCTGCCCGATCTCGCGCGAGACCTCGGCGATCGCGCTCATGGCCGCAACCGCTTCGTCGACGACCGCGCCACCGCTGCGCGCGTCGCTCTGCGCCTCGCGGACGAACTTGGCGACCCCGGTCGCGGCCTTGGCGCCTTCTTCCATGCCGCGGGTGATGCCGGACAGGGTGGAGGCGGCCTGCTCGATCGAGGCGGCCTGCACTTCGGTCCGCCGTGCGAGATCGCTCGATGCGGCGCTGATTTCGGCGGCGCCGCTATCGATGTCGCCCGCGACCACCGCGACTTCGGACAAGGTCGTGCGGACGCGGCCGCGCATCGCCTCGAAATCGGCGAGCAGCGCTTCATAACCCGCTGGCAGATTCGGTAGCGGCGCGGTGAAATCGCCTTGCGCCAGGCGATCGAGCGCGCGGCCCAGTTCGCTGATCACCGCCGCGCGTTCGGCCTGTTGCGCGGCGAAATAGCTGTCGAGCGCGACATCCATGTCGAGCAGCACGCGCTTCACGATCCGCCGGGCGCGCGGCGCGCCGCCGCACCAGAAGAACAGCCGGGCGAGCACGATGTCGAGCATCGCCGCATAGCCGCTGATATAGAAACTGGGCGGCAGGCCGATGCGCGCATGGGTACCCCCCACCGTCCGCGCGCGATTGGCATAATCGTCGTCAAGCGGGCGCGCCATCAGATCGCGCCAGTGATCGAGCTGCTTGGCCGCGGCGTGCGTCATTGCCGCCTCGCCCTTGAAGAAGCGCGCGAAGGCGGGTGTCGCCCGCACGAGCTGGTAAAAGCCCTTGATCGCCCCCGGGGCGTGGCGCTTCACCGCGCTGGCCGCCGCCGCGTCCCCCCGCGTGCCAAGTTTGCCGAGGCCAAAAATCTCCCGGCGGGTTTCGATCGTCAAAGCATCGTCGGCCATGCTGCGTCCTCCTGTCGACCCGAGCATAACGCGGCGCATGGTTAAGAACGGGGTGGCGAAGGCGGTGGTAGTTCCACCGCCCCGTAGTCACTCCCCGGCGAAGTCGAGCGGCGACAGCCCGCGCTCCTGCTCGCGCACCAGCAGCGCCCGACCGAGCGGCGGCAGCGAGCGTTGCGGGCAGGCGGGGCGGTGGCAGCGGCGGCAACCGAGCCCGATCGGCGCCGCCTCCCCGCCCAGATCAATGCCGCGCGCCGCCGCCAAAGTCGCGGCAAGCTCGGCACTTACTCCCAGCACGACCGCGAACTCGGCGGCAAGCGTGCCATAACGCCGGCCCTGCGGCGTGACGCTGCGCGCCATCGTCAGCCAGCGCCCACCCTCCTCGATCGTGACCAGTTGCACGACCAAGGCGCCGCGCTTCTCGAACGCGCCGTGCACCGCCCAAAGTGGGCACCCGCCATCGGTCTCGGCGAGCGGCGCGGCGCTCGCGCCGGCGAACCGTTTGGACACTTGGCCGGCGCGATCGATCCGCAGCATGAAAAAGGGCAGCCCCCGCGCGCCGACGCGCTGCAAGGTCGTCAGCCGATGCGCCACCTGCTCGAACCCCGCGCCGAAGCGGCGCTGGAGCAATTCGATATCATAGCCGGTTGCCTCGCACGCGCGCAGGAAGCGGGCATAGGGCATGATCAGCGCGGCGGCGAAATAGCTGGCGAGGTGGCGGCGATAGAGGCGCTCCGCCGCGCGATCGGCGAACGCCGCGCCGCGAACCAGCGCCTCGATTTCGACCCGTGCCTCGATCAACGCGAGCTGATAGGCGGCGGCGAACGCGCGCGAGGCAGGATCGAGCAGTTCGGAGAGTTGCAGCTGCCGCGCATGGAGATCGAGCCGGCGCAACGCGTCGGGCATCACCTCCACCGGCAGGATGCGGAGCGACAATTGGTGCTTCACCCGCAACCGCTCGGCGACCGCGCCATAGAGATCGGCGGCGCCGAGTCGGAGTTCGTCGGCGAGCGCTTCGGCGGCGGCGTCGAGATCGGCGAAATGGCCGCGCCAGCGCTCGATTTCGGCACGCACGGCGCTGATCGGATCACCCGGCGCCGCCGCGGCGGGGACGGCGCCGGCCAGGCGATCATAAGCGCGGGCGAACGCCTCCGCCCCGCCGGGCGCGGCGGCGAGCCATTCGGCGAGTTCGGCGCGGTCGATCTCGAGATCGGCGAAGATCGGGTCGGCCAGCCGCCGCCGCAGCGCCGCCTCGCCCCCGCCCGGCTCAGCGGCGGCCAGGCTGCGGGGGTCGAAATCGAAGCGATCGGCCAGCGCGACGAGCAGCGCCGCGCTCACGGGGCGCTGATTGCGCTCGATCAGGTTGAGATAGCTCGCGGAAATGCCCAGCGCCTCGGCCATCGCCGCCTGGGTTAGCCCGGTCTGCCGGCGCAATCGGCGAATTTTGAGTCCCGCCAGAAGTTTGGGTTCGGCCATGACGCTCCCTTGCACCACACCCGCAATATGTAAAGTTGTTTACAGAATGACCGAAATTAACCGAAGGCCATACGACACCACCACATCTTTTATCGACCGCGCCCGTCGCTTTTGGCGCTGCTGCGATGCAACACCCTCGTCGTGAGGCCGTTCCTCCCCACGGCACTGTTTGTAAAGGATAAGACAATGACTTTCGAAGAGCTGATCCCCGCGCCGACCGGCCGTTTCAACGGCATCACCCGCCCCTACACCGCCGAGGATGTCGCCAAGCTGCGCGGCTCGATCGCGATCGAGCATACGCTGGCGCGCAAAGGCGCCAACCGCTTGTGGGAGCTGCTCAAGAGCGAGGATTACATCAACGCGCTCGGCGCGCTGTCGGGCAACCAGGCGATGCAGATGGTGCGCGCCGGGCTGAAGGCGATTTATCTCTCCGGCTGGCAGGTGGCGGCCGACGCCAACACCGCCGGGCAGATGTATCCCGATCAGTCGCTCTACCCCGCCAATGCCGGGCCAGAACTCGCCCGCCGGATCAACGCGACGCTACAGCGCGCCGACCAGATCGAGCATTCGGAAGGCGGCGCGACGCGCGACTGGTTCGCGCCGATCGTGGCCGACGCCGAAGCCGGCTTTGGTGGCCCACTCAACTGCTTCGAGATCATGAAGGCCTATATCGCCGCCGGCGCCGCGGGCGTGCACTATGAGGACCAGCTGGCGAGCGAAAAGAAGTGCGGCCATCTCGGCGGCAAGGTGCTGATCCCGACCCAGGCGCACATCCGCAACCTCGACGCCGCGCGCCTCGCCGCCGATGTCTGCGGCGTGCCGACGATCATCTGCGCGCGCACCGATGCAGAGAGCGCCAAGCTCATCACCAGCGACATCGACGAGCGCGACCGCGAATTCCTGACCGGCGAGCGCACCGCCGAAGGCTTTTTCCGCCTGAAGGATGGCACCGGCGTCGATCACTGCATCAAGCGCGGCCTTGCCTTCGCCGAGCACGCCGATCTGTTGTGGTGGGAAACCAGCCACCCCGATCTCAACGACGCGCGCCGCTTCGCCGAGGCGATCAAGAAGCAATATCCCGACAAGATGCTGGCGTATAACTGCTCGCCGAGCTTCAACTGGGAGAAGAATCTCGACAAGGACACGATCGCCAAGTTCCAGCGCGAAATCGGCGCGATGGGCTACAAGTTCCAGTTCGTCACGCTCGCCGGCTTCCACCAGCTCAACTACGGCATGTTCGAGCTGGCGCGCGGTTACAAGGATCGCGGCATGGCGGCTTATTCGGAGCTGCAACAGGCCGAATTCGCCGCCGAGGCCAATGGCTACACCGCGACTCGCCATCAGCGCGAGGTCGGCACCGGCTATTTCGATCTGGTCGCGACGACGCTGGCCGGTGGCGAAAGCTCGACCACCGCGCTCGCCGAATCGACCGAAGCCGCGCAGTTCATCAAGGAAGCGGTGAACGCCTAACAGTTCCTGGGGAGGAAAGGTGCCCGCCCTCGCCGCGCGCGGGGGCGGGCATTTTCGTGCTATCCTGCCTGCCAGCGCCCTTCCTACATCCGCCCTTCCCCGGCGAAGGCCGGGGTCCAGCATCCCCGTCGCTTATCCGGTGGTACAACGCCGCAGCGCCACGCCGCTGGGCCCCGGCCTTCGCGGGGGAGGAACTAGGTTGGGACCAGATACGCACGAAGCAAGGCGGCGACCTCGGCCTCGCTCAGCTCGCCGGCTGCAAGCGCGATTATTATAATGATTGCTTCCTTCTTTTGAAATGCCAGCTCGACCGTATTCATGTCAAGGAATAGGCGCCTGAGCACCCAAGCGGCGCGCTTTTTGCCGTCAACAAAATATGGTTGCGCGCCAAACCAAAGCAATAAGCGTCGGCGAGCGCGCTTAGATCTTCATCACCATAGGCGTGTTTGCATTATAACACTGCTTGATCTCAGTGCCGATTCAGTCGCCGTCGTCTTGTCAGACCTGTTTGGGTACCCGCCGCGCTCCCACGCCTCACCGGGCAAGGCTCGGCACGCCCCCAAGATTCGCAGCACCTGCGGAGTGAGGGCGAGGGTGGGAACGCCTCTGCCTTACCGATCGATACTCCCGTTGAACGTGTCGCACTGGTTCGGGTCGCCCGTCTGCAGCCCGCGCTTCAACCACGCCATACGCTCGGCGGAGGTGCCGTGGGTGAAGCTGTCCGGCACCACCCGGCCTTGCGCCTCGCGCTGGAGCGTGTCGTCGCCGATCGCCTGCGCCGCGCGCAGCCCTTCCTCGACATCGCCGGGATCGAGCCGGGCGCGGTTCTGCGCGCCCCACACACCGGCATAGCAATCGGCTTGCAATTCCAAACGCACCGACAGGGCATTTCCCTCGCGCTCGCCGGAGGCCTGCATCTGGCGTTGCACCCGTTCGGAAGTGCCGAGCAGATGCTGGATATGATGCCCAAATTCATGCGCGATCACATAATTGCGCGCGAAATCGCCGCCCGCGCCGAAGCGCCCGGCAAGCTCGTTGAAGAAGCTGGTGTCGAGGTAAATCCCCTCGTCGCTGGGGCAATAGAATGGCCCCATCGCCGCCTGGGCCGCACCGCAGCCGGAACGGCCCGAGCCGCCATAGAATTGCAGCGACGGCGGGTCATAGCGCGCGCGCGCCTGCTGGAACAACTGGCGCCAGGTGCGGTTGGCGGAGCTGAACGCCTTGCATGCCTCCAAGCTCGCCTCGTCCACCTGGCAGGCGGTCTTGGCAGCGCTAGTTTCGGTGCGCGTGCTCGGCAGCCCGCCCGAGCCGCCGCCAGCGAGCATCGGCAGTCCCCCGCCAAAGAAAAACATCAGCCCGAGCAGCACCGCCACGCCAAGGCAGCCGAACCGGCCCATGACGAAAGGCAGTAAGCTGAACAGCAACCCACCGCCCCCGCCGCCTAGCGAGAAGCCGCCGCCGCCAAAGCCTTGGCCGCGCTGATCGCCTACCTCGATATCGGGATCATAATCATCAAGCCGCATCGTCCGTCCCTCGCCTGGCCGCTGGCTGAATGTGCGAAACCAGCGCTTTGTTGCAAGGCCGGTATCGCCTTGCTGCCGCAAACTGCGGCCGCGTCATCAAACTGTCGTTGATCGCTGGAGCGAAGCGGCCCATCTGGGCGCCATGGCCGATCTTGACTCGTCCCCGCGCCGTGCCGGCAACGCCATGCCGCTACCCAAGGAAGTCGCGCTCGTGCTCCAAGGAGGCGGCGCGCTCGGCAGCTATCAGGCGGGCGTGATCGACGGGCTCGCCGAATCGGCGATCGAGATCGACTGGGTCGCAGGCATTTCGATCGGCGCGGTCAACGCCGCGATCTTCGCCGGCAACCCGCCCGAGCGCCGAGTGGAACGACTGCGCGCCTTTTGGGACAAGGTAACGAGCGCGCTCCCCAGCTTCCCGATCTTCCCCAACGACCGGGTGCGGGAATGGGTGCATGACTGGTCGGCGAGCTATGTGCTGGCGGCCGGGGTTCCGGGCTTCTTCACGCCGCGGCTGGTGCCGCCGCAATGGGCGCCGCCCGGATCGACCGACGCGCTCAGCTATTACGACACGCGTCCGCTGATCGAAACGCTCGACGCGCTGGTCGATTGGGACTTGCTCAACAGCGGCGCGGTGCGGCTGTCGGTGGGCGCGGTGAACCTGGAAAGCGGCAATTTCCGCTATTTCGACACCAGTATAGAGCGGATCGACGCGCGGCACATCATGGCATCGGGCGCGCTGCCGCCGGGGCTGCCGCCGGTCGAGATCGATGGCTGCCTGTGGTGGGACGGCGGGCTCGTCTCGAACACCCCGCTCAGCCACATCCTTGAGAATCAGACCGAATCGATGCTGGCCTTCCAGGTCGATCTGTTCCCCGCCTCGAACACGCGGCCCAAAACGATGGCCGATGTCGAGGCGCGCGAAAAGGAAATCCGCTATTCGAGCCGTACCCGCCTCATCTCCGACCAGGCGATGCGCAAGCGGCGCGAGCATGAGGCGATCCGCCGCGTGCTCGACAAACTCCCCGAGGCATTGCGCCATGATGCCGACGTTGCCCGGCTCGCCGCGATCGCCGAGGACAAGCCGCTCAACATCGTCCAGCTGATCCACCGCGCCAATGCCTGGGAAGGCGGGTCGCGGGATTATGAATTCTCGGCACGGACCATGGCCGAGCATTGGGCCGCCGGGCGCAAGGCGATCGACGACGCGATGAGCAATGCCCAGCTGATCGCCGAGAACATCCTTACCGGAACCAGCGCGGCCTTCGATATTTGCCCCTATCGCGCCGCGCACCAACCGATCGTTCGCAAGTAAAGGGAGACCTGCATGTTCCTCAAAGGCAAAAGCGCGATCGTCACCGGATCGACCTCGGGCATCGGGCTCGATATCGCCAAGGCTTTCGCCGCCGAGGGCGCGCAGGTGATGATCAACGGCTTTGGCGACGCGGACGCGATCGAGAAGGAGCGCGCGGGCCTCGCCACGCTGAGCGGCGGCAAGGCGCTGTACGACGCGGCGGACATGTCGAAGCCCGAGGCGATCACCGCGATGGCCGAGCGCGCCGCGGCCGAGTTCGGCGGGGTCGACATCATCGTCAATAATGCCGGCATCCAGCATGTCGCACCGATCGAGGATTTCCCGCCGGAGAAGTTCGCCGCGATCATCGCGATTAACATGAGCGCCGCGTGGCACCTGACACGCGCGGTGGTGCCGGGCATGAAGGCGAAGAAATGGGGGCGGATCATCTCCACCGCCTCGGCCCATTCGCTCGTCGCGAGCCCGAACAAGAGCGCTTATGTGATGGCCAAGCACGGCATCGCCGGCCTCACCAAGACGATTGCGCTCGAAGTCGCGACCCATGGCATCACCGTGAACGCGATCAGCCCGGGCTATGTCTGGACCCCGCTCGTCGAGCACCAGATTCCCGACACGATGAAGACCCGGGGGTTGACGCGCGAGCAGGTAATCAACGACGTTCTGCTCGATGCCCAGCCCACCAAGGAATTCGTCACCAGCGAGCAGGTCGCCGCGCTCGCGCTTTATCTCTGCCGGGACGAGGCCAAGTCGATCACCGGCACCAACTTGTCGATCGATGGCGGCTGGACCGCGCAATAGGCGCCGCGCGGCGCTTGGCCTGGCGCTGGTCGGCGGGCTGCTGCTCGCCGCGAGCGTGCCGCGCTGGGACCAGCTGATCACCGACGCCGATCGCGACCGGCTGCGCTCGGCGCATAACGCCTGGGTGGAAGCGCTCGCGCGCGTGCGGCCCGCGAACGCCGCCACGCTTGATGCCGAGGGCGCCTTGTTCGATGCCGACCGCGCGTTCGAGGATGGCGCGCTGCCGCCCGCCGGCGCTTATCGCTGCCGCGTGTTCAAGCTCGGCGCGAACGGCACCGCGATGGCCGAATTCACCACCTATCCGGCCGCGCGCTGCGCGGTGACCGGCCAGGGCGACGCGCGCGGCTTCGCCAAGCTCGACGGTGAGCAGCGTCCAGCGGGCACGCTCTACGCCCGCGAGCCCGCGCGCGGCGTGTTCCTCGGCGCGCTGGAACTCGGCATGGAGCAGCGCCCGATGGACTATGGCACCGACGCCAAGCGTGACCTGGCGGGGTTCGTCGAGCGCGTTGGCGAGCGGCGTTGGCGCGTGGTGCTGCCCTATCCCCGGTTCGAATCGATCCTCGACGTGATCGAGCTGGTGCCGGAGGGGTAGGGCGGGCCGGTTGCGCGTGGCGAGGCGCCGGGGAAGAGTGGTCAAAGCCCGAGCTGGACGCGCTGCGCGACGATCACCAGCACCGCCGCGAGCGCGCCCAGCGCCAGGCTGCGCCGATCGGTGATCGCGAAGGCGATCGGATCGCCCGACACCTCGCCGCGCCGCGCCATCGTCCACAGCCGCGTGAGCCAGTAGAGCAGGATCAGGCACAGGCCCGAGAGCAGTTGCGGCGTGCCATGCGCGTAAACCTCGCTGACATGGCTGATGAACAGGGCGAGCACCAGGATCGAGGTCATCGCCGCGGCGACGCCCATCATCATCACCACCTCGACATCCGCCGGGGCATAGCCGCGCCCGCCGAGCAGCCGGCGAGGATCTTCGCTCGGCTGGGCGAGCTCGGCATAACGCTTGAGGTAAGCAAGGCTGAGGAACAGGAAGATCGAAAAGGTCAGCAACCAGCTGCTCACCGGCACCGCGATCGCCACCGCGCCGGCGAAGATGCGCAGCGTGTAGAGGCAGGCGAGCACGATCACGTCGAGCGTCACCACCGCCTTCAGCCTGAGACTATACGCCTTGGTGAGCACCAGATAGCCCGCAAGCACCAGCGCGAAGCGGGGGCCGAGCGTGCCCCAGGCGGCAATCGGGCTCGCGACCAGCAGCAGCGCGGCGGCCAGAATGGCGTGCGGGATCGGCAGCGCGCCGCTCGCGAGCGGGCGGTGGCGCTTGGTGCGGTGCGCGCGGTCGGACTCGATATCGAGCAGATCGTTGACCAGATATACGCCCGAAGCGGCGAGTGAGAAGAACAGGAAGGCGCCCACCGCCCGCACGATCAGCGCGGGATCGCTCCACAGCCCGGACGTCGCGAGCGGCACGAACACCAAGGCGTTCTTCGCCCATTGGTGCGGGCGCATCGCCTTCACCAGCGCGCGTGCAGGGCGCGGGCGCGGGGCGATGCGGCGCACGCCGGCCGGGGCGTGATCGACGCTGAGCGCGCCCGTCGCCGCTTGCCAGATCGGGCGATCGGCGGGGGCGTCCCCCAGATAATCGAACGGGCCGGCGGCATCGGCCACGATCCAGGCGAGCTTGCGCCGTCCTTTCAGGTTCACTCGCGCGCTTGCCCCCGCGACCGCGTCGAACAGCCCCAGATGCCGGGCGATGCGGGCAACGTTGCGCTGGTGCGATCCGCTCGCCAGCACCACCCGGCGTCCTTGTGCGCGCGCCTCGGCGATCAGCGCGAGCACTTCGGCGCGATAAGGCAGCCGCGCGGGATCGACCGGGCAGGCGCGCGCGACCATCGCCTTGGCGACGGCGCGCCCGCGCAGCAGCCACCAGACCAACAGCAGCGCCGGCCACAATCCGCGCCGGGCGAAGCGCACGAAACTTTCCAGCGACACGTCCGCCGGGGTGAGCGTGCGATCGAGATCGACGTAGAGCGGCCGGGTGGTGGCGATCGGGGCGTGCAGGTTCATGCGAGCACCTCCCGCCGCGGCGCGCGCCGTTCGAGCAGCGGCACCAGGCCGAGCGCGGCGAGCGCGCCGACCAGCGGCATCGCCGGCAGCCGGTAGCGCGGCATCACATAGGCGGCGGCATGGACCGCCCAGAACAAAGCGATGATGGCAGCGACCAATCGCGCCCCTCGCCCCAACCCCCGCCAGCGCACGAGCGTTGCCCCGGCGAGCGCGAGCAGCAGCAGATGCTGCGCAATCTCGCCCCAGCGCAACAGCGTGACGAGCGCGCCATGCCGATCGCCTGCCCCCGGCGGATCGGGCAGCCAGAACAGCAGCAGCTTCGTCGCGCTCAGCGCCGCCGTCTGCCCCGGATGCGCGGCGATATGCGCGCGGGCGAGCCGGCCGAGTTCATCGGTCGAAGCCAGTTCGCCGAGCCGCGCGTGCATCCGCTTCCATTCGGCCCCCAGCGGGCTGTCGCGCATGCTGACGAACCGCCCGGTCGCGTTGGGGTTGTTGCCGACATACAGGTTGAACGGCGCGTTGGTCGTCAGCACGGGGCGGCCGAGCACGTCCTGCGTGTGCCACAGCCAAGGGAGCAGCACCGCGCCGGTTGCCCCGGCGAACAGCGCCAGCGCGGGCAGCATCGCCCGACGCTCGCCCCGCCACCAGAGCGCGAGCGGCAGCGCCGCGCCGGTCAGGATCACCGAGGCGCCGGCGAGCAGCCCCGCGCCATAAGCGAGCCCGGCGCCGATGCTCCACAGTCGCGGTCGCCGCGTTTCCAGCAGCGCGACACAGGCAATGGCGAAGCCCAGCAGCAGCGGCACCGACAGATTTTCGCGCGCAGCCAACGCCGTGGCGAGCGCGGCGGGGGCGAGCAGCGCGGTGAACGCCGCCGTCACCAAGCCGACGCCCTCGCCACCCACGCGCCGCCCGAGCAGCTCGGCGAGCAGGATCGCCGCCGCCGCCAGCACCAGGTTCGCGCCGAGTACCACGCCCGCGTTCGCACCGAACAGCGCGAAAAGCGGCGCGAGCGCGAGCGGATAGCCGGGGCTGTAAAAGGCATGGTTGCCCCAGATGTCGCGCATCCCGCCCGCCTCGAACGCGGTCGCCGCCATCAGCGCATAGCTGTGCGCATCGGCGTCGCTCAGATCGAACGGCTGCACCGCCATCGCCGCGAGCCGCAGCAACAGCCCCGCGAGCAGGATGGTCAGCAACAGAAAATGCCGGCGCGTCATGGCTTAGCGCCATGCCCGATCGGCGTTGAGATTGGCTTAAGCTGGAGCTGCTAGAGCGCGGCTATGCGCTTTTCCGACCTGTCGCTGATCCTGGTGAGCGTCGCGCTCAGCGCGAGCGGGCAATTGCTGTTGAAGCTGGGGGCGAGCGCACCCGCGGTGCGCGGCGCGATCGCCGGCGGCGCGCCGGGCGAGCGGCTGCTCGCGCTTGCAACCACCCCGGCGCTGGTCGGCGGGCTGATGGTCTATGCTTTGTCGGCGGCGGCGTGGATCGTGGTGCTGTCGAAGCTCGATCTGTCGCTCGCCTATCCGTTCGTCGGGCTCGGCTTCGTCGTCACTTTCCTGATCGGGGTCCTGCTGCTGGGTGAGCCCGCGAGCGCGGGGCGGCTGGCGGGAACCTTGCTGATCGCCGGCGGCGCGGTGCTGGTCGCGCGCGGGTAGTCGAACCCCGCGACGCCGCCATCCCCGCGCAGGCAGGAATGGCGGCGTTGGGTGAAGCACGCTTACCGCGCCACCTCGTCATACCAGCGCGCCAGATCGTCGTGCAGTTGCGCCAGCGCCTGCGGGTTCAGGTAAATCATGTGTCCGCTTTCATAATAAGTGAAGCTGACATTCTTCTGCAGGTTTTCGGGCAACAGCATGTGGTTGGCATCGAACTCGGCGCCGTAGAAAGGTGTCGCCATGTCGTAATAGCCGTTCAGGAACAGCACTTTCATATAGGGATTGGTGCGCATCGTGTACGCGAGATCGACCGCCGTGTTGGGGCTGGTCTGCGCGCCGCGCTGGCCAGGGGCGCGGTGGCGCCAATCCCAATCGAAGCCGCTTTCGCGTGCCGAAACCTTATACGGCAGTTCGGTCTTGTAGCCGAGCGTTCGCGCCGCATAGTCCATGAACGCCGAGACATAGGCACCGGTGATTGCGGTCGAGGCGGGATCATCGTCGGGCGAATCGGCGTTCGCGTCCGCGACGTTCAGCAGATAGCGGGAATCGAGCCGCCCGGTCGCGACGCGGCGGTCGCGCAGCAACTCGGTTTGGAAATGGCCGAGATCGATCCGCAGATTGGCGCGCAGGATGAACGCCTCCGACAGGCCGGTATAAGCCGCCATCTGCTTGGCGATCGCCTGCGCCTCGGCCGCCGGCAGCGCCGATCCCTTGGCGAGCGCGGCGGCATAGGGCCCGCTCACCCATTGCCGCACCTCGGCGAGGAACGCCTTCAGGTCCGCCGGGCGGTTGGGCACGCGCTGGTGATACCAGGCGGTCGCGGCGAAGCCCGGGAACAGCACCATGTAATTCTGGTCATAGCCCGGCTGGCGCACGCCGTAGTTGAGGATGGTCGACAGCAGCACCACCCCGTTCAGGCTCATCCCGCGCTGTTCGAGCAGCGCGGAGACCGCCCCCGAGCGCAACGTGCCATAGCTTTCGCCGAACAGGATTTTGGGCGAACCCCAGCGGTTATACTTGGTCACATAGCGCATGATCGCGCGGGCGAAGGCGTCGGCGTCCTGGTCGACCCCCCAGAAATCCTTGCCGGTCTTGTCGCCGAGCGGCCGCGACCAGCCCGCCCCGATCGCGTCGATGAAGACGAGGTCGGTCTTGTCGAGCAGCGAATAGGGATTGGGCGCGATGCCGCCCGCGCCGGGGGCGACATATTCCGGGTTGGTGGTCTGCACCCGGACGGGGCCGAAGCTGCCCATATGCAGCCACAGGCTCGCCGAGCCGGGGCCGCCGTTGAACAGGAACGACACCGGTCGCTTGCCACCGCCATCCCTGGTATAGGCGGTGTAGAACACGCTCGCGGTCGGTTTGCCGTCATCGTCGCGGATCGTCAGCGTCCCGGCGGTCGCGGTATAGGCGATCGGCGCGCCCTTCACGGTGACGCTGCCCTTGCTGGTGAAGGCCTGCTCCTCGACCGGAGGCTTGGGCCAGCCGGCATCGGCCTCCGCCGCCATCGCCTCGCGGTGCCCCTGCAGCTTGGGCGGATCGACCTTCTTCTCCTGCGCGAGCGTAGGCGTGGCGCAAGTAGCGAGCAGCGCGAGCGCAAGAGACGAGCGTGTTTTCAGCATGGAACGGCTTCCCCCTTATCGTTTTTCCGACACCGATTATGGCGCCCGGCGCACCGTGCGCAATAGACGGTGCGGCGGCGTCAAGATATATTGGTATTCATCAAGCAAGGGAGGTGCCGATGCGCGCGTTGATCCTGGTGTTTGCGGCGGCAATGCTCGCCGGTGTCGGCGCGGCCCGCGCGACGACTGACGATGTCACGGTTACCGGGACCAAGCTCACCGAACAGGCAGCGCGCGAACGGGCGGACAGCTTTGTCCGCCAGCTCCAGATCGCGAATTCAGGCAAGCAGCTTGGCCGCTGGCATGGCCCGATCTGCCCGAAAGTCATTGGTGCGCCCGAGCAAGAAGCCAAACGCTTTATGCGGCGGATCGCAGCGATCGCCAGGCCGCTTGGGGTGGCGGCACAGTTCGCTAACTGTAACGCCAATTTCATCGTCATCTTGACAGACGATTCGACTAAACTGATCGACAAGATCGAGCGCAACGTTCCTGCGCCGCCCTCAACGCTCGATCCGATCGCGTTTCGTAAGCTGCTGCATGACGACGCTCCGATCCGCTGGTGGTACAGGTTTGGCATCAGCGCGCCTGGGGGAGGCTTCTTACCGTCGCCGGTCGGGGCGAGTGACGGCCAACCGATCGTCTTCCAGCCAAATGAAACGCCGCGCATCAAGGTACCGGCCGTGCGCTCGATCAGCGCGGCGCTGATCGTGATCGACCGCCGCAAGCTGCTCGGCGTGCCGTACGATACGCTCAGCGCCTATGCCGCCTTTGTCGGGCTCGCGGAGATCGTGGCACCCAAACAGGCGCCGCCCTATTCGGTGCTTGCCTTGTGCGACGAGAGCAGTTGCCCGGTCGCGCCCAGCTTCACCGACGCGGCGCTGCTGGAAACCGTTTACAAGACCGAGGACCAACGTGATGGCCTTTATCATCGCATCGCCGTCACCAACGCGCTCGCGGCGCGGCTGGAGGGCAAGTAAGCCCTTGGCCTAGAGCGATTTCGAGGCAGGTGGAATCACCTGCCGGCTCGGAAATCGCGGCAAACCAACAATCTAGAGCGGCGATCCGATGCAATCGGATCGCCGCTCTAGCGTGCGAGCCGCTGCAACGCGGGGCGCACGCGCAGGAAACCGCGATAGGCGCGCTCGAGCAGCCACAACGCGCCCGGCAGGCGCGCGGCGAGCCCCAAGGGGCGGAGCAGCGGCACCGCGCGCCACATCGCCGCGAACGCCGCCGCGCCCGACAGCAGCACCCCGCCCTCGCGCGCATGGAAACGCGCGAGCAACATGGCGCGATCGATCGGGCAGGCGGCGTCTTCGCCGGCGACATCGATGAACTCGATCGCGCGCCGCCGATCGAGCCGGCGGATCAGCGCGATCTCGCGGGTGCACAGCGGGCAAGCGCCATCATACCAGACCGTCAGCCTATTCATTGCCGTCGATGAAATGCCCCAGCTGGCCGAGCAGCGATCCCTCGCCGCGATTCTGCCCCCCGCCCGCGGCATTGGCGAGCACCCGCCCGGCGAGCCGCGCGAACGGCATCGACTGGATCCACACCTTGCCCGGCCCGCGCAGCCGCGCGAAGAACAAGCCTTCGCCGCCGAAGATGATGCTCTTCACCCCGCGCACCATCTCCAGATCGAAATCAATGCTGGGGGTATAGGCGGCGAGGCAGCCGGTATCGACGTGCAGCACCTCGCCCGGCGCCAGTTCGCGCTCGACCACGGTGCCGCCCATCTGCACGAACACCCAGCCATCGCCATCGAGCTTCTGCATCACGAAGCCCTCGCCGCCGAACAGCCCGGTCATCACCCGACGCTGGAAGGCGATGCCCACCTGCACGCCCTTGGCGGCGGCGAGAAAGGCATCCTTCTGGCAGATCAGCGTCCCGCCAACATCGGCGAGACGGATCGGCAGGATCGCGCCGGGCACGGGCGCCGCGAAGGCGACCCGCGCCTTGCCCTGACCCCGATGGGTGAACAGGGTCATGAACAGCCCCTCGCCGGTGAGCAGGCGTTTGCCCGCGCCGATCAGCTTGTCCATCAGCCCGCCGCCACCGCCGCCCGAGCCGTCGCCGAACACGGTGGTGAGCTCGATGCTCGCGTCCTTCCACACGAACGCGCCAGCCTCGGCGACCGCGCTTTCGCCGGGATCGAGCTCGATCTCGACGAATTGCAGTTCCTGACCCTTGATCTCGAAATCGATGTCATCGGCGCCGCTGCGGCTGTGGCTCCAGGGGCTGTTGGGCATGGTCGGCTCTCCCTCGCTCGGTCGGCTCTGTTCTAGGCTTGGCGCGCGGAAAGCCAAGCGTTGCGCGCAGCGTTACGCTTCACGGGTTGCAGTGCGCACAGCTCCCCGGATCGGCGCGGCGCTCGGGGTCGATCAGCGCGACATGTTCATGGCCACAACCGGCGCAGCGGGCGACCGCGCGCCAGGCTTCGTCGGTCGCGCCGCCGCACCAGGCACAAGGGCGCCCGGGCGCGGTTCGCGCGGTAAAATCGGGGCGCGCGCAGGCCGGGCAGCGCGCCGCCCAGCGCCGGGCGAGGTCGGCGGCGGCACGCGCGATCGCGGCCTGACGCCGCGGGTTGCGGTGGGCGCGCATATCGGTCTCGATCCAAAGCCGCCCCGCTTCGTTCAAGCGCGCCTCGACCGCCGCCACGAGCGCCGCCACGTCGCCCAGGTCGCGCGTTACCGGTGGCCCCCCTCCCGGCGCCATCAGCAACACGCCATGCTCGGGAAAACCGGCGCGCGCGGCGAAATCGAGCGCTTCGCCAATGCTTTCGACCTCGGCCTGGGCATAGTTGGTATCGATCGTCAGATCATGGCCCACCAGCTCGCCGCCGAGCCGATCGAGAACTAGCACCAGCTCGCGCCCGGCGGGCACGATCGGCAGCGCGGGATGCGGCCCGAACGCACCCTCGCTCGCCACCGCCAGCTCGGCCTGGGGACAAGCGGCAAGCGCCGCCAGCGCCTTCGCCCGCGCGGCCTCTAGCTGGGTGCCGGCGCGCGGCACCTCGCGGGTGAAGGTGCCGAAGCGATCGGTGTCGAGCGTAGGCGTGGCCAGCCAAGTCAAGCAAAGCGGCGCCAGCCCCTCGGCCAGCGCCGCTTCCTTGGCGTGCATCGTCGCGGCGACCGCGCGCCGCCCGTGCCAATCGAAATCAGGCGGCGACGAAATAGTCAGAACGCAGCACCTCGACGTCCGACACGAACAGCACGCCCGGCTTGTGGCGGAAGATGCTGCCAACGCGCTGGGTCGCGGCGGTGATCGCCTCTGCGGGGCCGACGCCTACGAACATCACCAGCCCGGTCTGGTCGTTGAAAATGGTGCGCGCCTGGTGGAAACCGCCATGCCCCATGCCGGCGACATCGCGCAAAATCGTCCAACCGCCGAGGCCCGCGTCACGCAGCGCGTCTTCCACCAGCTTCACGTCCTCGGCTTCGACGACGATTTCGATCTTGCGCATCTTGTGCAGAAACTCGTTCATGTCAGTCCCCTGTTAAGCCATGATTTCTTCAAGCGCCTCGAACGCCGAGCATCCGCTCGCGTCGCGCTGCATCTCCTGATCGCCCCGCCAGCGGCGCGCGGCGCCGGTATCGGGATCGATCACCACCAATTGCACCCAACCATTGCCGAACAGCCGGCGCAACACGGCTTGCGTCGAAATCACCTGCTCGACCAGCGCGAACGGTGCATAGACGATCGTCAGCAGCCGCTGCGGCACATGCGCCGGGGTGCCATCGTCATGGAACAGCGCCTGGAGCGGCAGGCCGACTGCGAGATCGCCGCCATTGCCGCGCAACACGCCCAGCCGTCCGACTGGGTTGTGGACCGTCTTGTCGCCCGCGCCGAAGCGGCGGTTGTCGGCGGTGGAGAAGTTGTACTGGCAGTTGATCCACTGTGCGACCACCATCGGCGCGGTGAGGATCGTCGCCAGCGCTTCGCCGGTCTTGTCGCCGGTCCAGTCATAGCTGTGGAGGAAGGCGCGCCCCTCCAGATCGACCGGCGCGGTGAGCGCTCGCGGGGCGACGATGAACGCGGCGTTGCCCGCCAGGCCCCATTCGGGGCGCACCTCGCCCCAATGCTTGGCGCCGATCTCCAGGTCCGCCGCCGGGCGGTGGAGCAGGCCCGCGCGCCGGGCGCGATTGGCCTCGCCCGCGCGTGCCAGCGCAGCCTTGAGCTGCCCGAGATCCTCGGCGTGGCTCGCGGGCAGGCAGCAGGTGTCGAACAGCGTCACTTCATCGAGCGTGGTGTCATGCTCGGCGGGCACGAAGATCGTGTCCTCGGGCACGCCCGCGCCATCCTCGGCGAGCGCGGCGCGGACCTGCGGATCGTTCATGATCGCCGCCATCGCCCGCGCGTTCGCCGCCCCGCCATGCCCCGCGCACGCGCCGCAATCATAGGCCGCGCCATAGGGGTTGTTGACCGTCTGCCCCCGGTGCCCGGCGAGCACCACCAGCCGCGCGGTGTGGCGCTTCATGCCGGTGAGCGCGAACAGCGCGCGCGCATAAGCGAGCCGCTCGGCGAAGGCGAGGCCACGCCCCGGCAAATCGGCGTCGAGCGAGGGGGCGAGCGCGCTCGGATCACCCTTTAGCCGCCGCCCGACCGCTTCCGCCGCGCGCGGAAACAGCGTGCGCGCGACCATCATCGCGCCGGCGAGCGGGCCGACCGCCTCGGCGGTGCTGAACGCGGTCGCCGCACCCCCTTTCAGCGTGCCGAACAGATCGCGCGTGGCGGCGGCGCGGCGCTCGAGCGCGATCGCCTCGGCCGCCTGCGCCTCCTGCCCCGGCGCGGCGACCATCGTCAGATCCTGTTGCGGCGCGACGAGCACCGGCAGCATCCGCTGACGCGGCTGATTGGGGGTATGGACCGCGATCATCAGCCCGAAAAAGCCGGCATAGCCAAAGGTTTCGTACCGACCCTGTGCCTCGAACGCGCGGCGATAAGGTTCGGAGCGCACGTCGATGCACATCACGAGCTGCGCCGCGGGGCGATCCTCGGCGGCGGGGGCGGGTGGGGTGAGCCGCGGTACCAGCGTGTCGCGATAGACGACTTCGGCCGCGCGCTGGAAAATCGCCGACAGCGCGGCTTCGTCGGCGGTCGTCACCGCTTCGAGGCCAGTATCGAACCGCTCGCGTTCCAGGGCGAAATGCCGCGCGAGCTGCCCCGTGACATCGGCGATGACCGGCGCGACACGCGGCCGCGCCCGCGTCGCCGGCGCCGCGCGCACGACGAGCAGCATCAGCGCGAGCAGGTCGGCCATCGTCGCCGGGGCAGCTTCGACCAGCGCGGCATCGGCATGGTGCTGGCGCCAGCGGATATGCCCCGCCCAACCTGGCAGCCGCGCGATCAGGCCGCGCAGGAATGCGATCCGCTCCCCTTCCGCGACCGCGAGCACGTCGAGCCCCTGCGCCACTGCGTCGATCGGATCGCGCGGCACCTCGGCGAGCAGCGCGCGCGGCGTCCCTTGCGCGAGCGCGGTCAGCTGCGCGTCATGCCCGATCAGCGCGAGTACCGCGCGATACAACCCCTTGGCCCGCCCCGGCATAGTGACCGACGCGGTGCCGCCATCGAAGAACGCCGCGCACCATTTGGCGACCAGGTCCATCGCCGGATCCTCGGGCGTCGCGTGGGGCACCGGCGGCGGCAACTCGGTGAGGCGCGCCATCAGGCAATCCAGCCGCGAGACATCGGGGCCGACCATCACGAACGCTTCGCTATAGCCACCCAGCGCCTCGATTGCGGCGCGCCGCAGCGCCTCGCGCGTCAGCCGACCGGCGGCGAGCAGCTTGCGCCAGATCGACACCGGCAGCGTCGTCCGCGCGTCGAACAGCGCGGCGCCTTCTTCAAGCGCCTGCTCGAAGGCCAGTTCCTCGAACCCGGCGAGCGGGTTGACCGCGATCGCGCCGTCGAGCGGCCAGAGCGGCGGCACGATGCCCTCGGCCAGGTTGATCGCGAGCTCGATCTCGGCGCGCTGCTGCTGCGGTTGCACGCGCAGCGGGGGGAAAGCGATGGTCATGGCAAGCAGCTCCTAAATCAGGCGGCGAGGCCGGCGTTGAGCAGGCGGACGTAGAGCGATGGCGGCAGCGTCGCGCGGCGCGCCTGCCACACCCAGAGGATGAGGAAGGGCAGCGCGAGCACCAGCACCAGCGGGCCGGTAACGGGCGCGGTGCCGATCTGCGGCACCGCCCGCTCGATCAGCAGCAGCCCGGCGGCATGGCCGGCGGCAAGCAGCGCGCCGAGCCCGATCAGCTGCGGCCAGCGCGGCGTCGTGGCGTTGGCCGCGCTCACCAGCGTCATCACGCCGGTCGCGGTTGCAAGCATCAGCGGGAGCAGCGTCGCGCTTGCCCCGCCGGTCCACAGCATCACCCCGCCCAGGCCAAGCACCAGCACCGCGACCGCGCCGGCCACCGTCGCATCGGGGCGGCGCAGCGCCGGAGCGCTCGGGGTACCGATCGCCGATCCCGAGGCGAGGAACAGCCACGCCTTGAACAGGCCATGCGCGATCAGATGCCACAGCGCCGCGCCATAGGCGCCCAGGCCGCACGACAGGATCATGAATCCCATCTGCGCGACGGTCGATCCGGCGAGCGCGCGCTTGATATCGGGGCGCACCAGCGCGATGCCCGTGCCCCACAAGGCGGCGCTCGTGCCGGCGATGATCGCGGCGAGCTGCACCGCCGGCGCGGCCTCGATCACCGGCGCGAAGCGGATCAGCAGGAAGCCGCCGGCGTTGACCAGCCCGGCGTGCATCAGCGCCGAAACCGGGGTCGGCGCGGTCATCGAGCCGATCAGCCAGCTTTCGAACGGTGGCAGCGCCGAGCGCGCCATCGCCGCGACCAGCACCAGCGCCGCGATCGCGATCAGCACTTCGGGTTCGAAGCTGGTCTCGGCGGAGACGATCACGCCCAGGCTCAGGCTGCCGGCGTGCGCGGCGGCGAGCGCCAGCGCGGTGAGCAGCGCGACATCGCCGAAGATGAAGGCGCGGCGGGCGCGGGCGGCGGCGGCGCGCGCCTCCGCCCAGCCATCAACATGGCCGATCAGCCGCGCGAGCAACTGCCCGCTCAGCAGCCAGGCTGCGGCGAAGGCGATGACATTGTCGAGCACCACCACCGCGAGCACGCTGGCGGCCAGCGCCGCCACCATCGCGGCGAAGCGGCGCGGGGCACGGTCGGCGCGCAGATAACGCTGCGAAAAGGCGAGCACGATCGTCGCGACGAAGCTCGTCAGCACCAGCAGCGCCAGGCTCAGCCCGGGGGCGGCGATCGCCCCCGTGCCGGCGGCGATGGCGAGCGCCAGGCTGATCGCGAACGCGACGCCCATGCCACCCGCGGCGCGCCCAATCGCGAGCGAGGCGGGCACCTGCGTGGCGGCGAGCGCGGCGAGCACGGCCATCAGGGCGGGAAGCAGCAAGATCATTCCATCCTCCAATCGTTCCACGCCCCATGACGATTGGAGGATCATTTGCAAAACGAGTAGTTGCAATCTTATCGATTGATAATCACAATGGTGATATGCCGCACCGTACGCTCGACCTCGACCTCCTGCGCGCTTTCGTCACCGTCGCCGATTGCGGCGGCTTCACCCGCGCGGGCGCGCTGCTCGGCCGCACCCAGTCGACGGTTTCGCTGCAGATCAAGCGGCTGGAGGACTCGCTCGGCGGCCGGCCGGTGTTCGAGCGCACCCCGCGCCACCTGCGGCTGACGAGCGAGGGGCAGACCTTGCTCCACCATGCCCGGGCGATGCTGCGGCTGAACGACGCCGCGCTCGCCGAACTGACCGAGCCCGAGGTGGCGGGGCTCGTCCGCCTCGGCGTGCCCGAGGATTTCGCGACCGCGCATCTGCCGACGGTGCTCGCCGAGTTCACCGACGCGCACCCCAAGGTCGAGCTGGAGGTGACCTGCGACCTGACGCTCAATCTCCAGGCCAAGTTCCGCGGCGGCGGGTTCGACCTCGTCTTGCTGAAGCGCGAGCCGGGCGTCGTCGTGGAGGGGATGCGGGTGTGGCGCGAACCGCTGATCTGGGTCGCGCGCGATGCGCTCTCGGTGCCCGCCGAGGGACCGCTGCCGCTGATCGTCTCGCCCGATCCGTGCGTCTATCGCAGCCGCGCGGTCGCGGCGCTGGAGGGGCAGGGACGGCGCTGGCGGATCGCCTATACCTCGACCTCGCTCGCGGGCACGCAGGCGGCGGTGCGCGCGGGGCTCGGCGTCGCGGTGCTGCCACGCGAGATGTGCCCGCCGGGGCTGAAGCCGGTCGGCGCCGACATCGCTCTCCCCGCGCTCGCCGACACCGAGATCGCGCTGATCGAGGCGCCGGGCGCCTCGGTGACCGCGCACCGCTTCGCCCAGCACATCGCCGCGGCTTTGGAGCGGCTCTGAACCTCCAGCGTCACCCCAGCCGGTGCTCGCCTTTCACCCAGCGCACCGTGCCCGAGCTCGCGCGCATCACCACGCTGTCGGTCGTCAGCCGCGTCCCCTGCCGCTTCACGCCCGCGAGCAGCGAGCCATCGGTGACGCCCGTCGCCGCGAAGATGCAGTCGCCGCGCGCGAGTTCCTTCAGATCATATTGCTTGTCGAGATCGGCGATGCCCCATTTGCGCGCCCGCGCGCGCTCGTCATCGTTGCGGAACACCAGCCGGCCCTTGAACTGCCCGCCGACGCAGCGCAAAGCCGCCGCCGCGAGCACGCCCTCGGGCGCGCCGCCCTGGCCGATATAGATGTCGATCCCCGTCTCCGGATTGGTCGTCGCGATCACGCCCGCCACGTCGCCATCGGGGATGAGGGTGATGCCGCAGCCGAGCTTGCGCAGTTCCTTGATCAGCTTTTCGTGGCGGGGGCGATCGAGCACGCACGCCATGATGTCCTTGGCTTTCACCCCCTTGGCCTTGGCGAGCTTCTTGATCGTGGTCGCGATCGGGGCGTCGAGATCGATCAGATCGGCCGGATAGCCGGGGCCGATCGCCATCTTCTCCATATAGACGTCGGGCGCGTTGAGCAGGCACCCCTGCTCGGCGATCGCCAGCACCGCGAGCGCGTTCGGCCCGGCCTTGGCGGTGATCGTCGTGCCCTCCAGCGGATCGAGCGCGATGTCGATCGCCGGCCCCTTGCCGATCGCCGAGCCCACTTTCTCGCCGATATAGAGCATCGGCGCCTCGTCGCGCTCGCCCTCGCCGATCACGACGGTGCCGTCCATGTAGAGCCCGTTGAGCGCCTCGCGCATCGCCTCGACCGCGGCGGCATCGGCGGCCTTTTCGTCCCCGCGACCGATGAGCTTGGCGGCGGCGATCGCGGCCGCCTCGGTGACGCGCACCATTTCGAGCACGAGCACGCGATCGAGAACTTTGCTGGCCTTGGGCATGGCTACTCCCCTGTTTTGCGGCGGCGATAGGGGGTGGTGCGGGGATTGTCGAGGGTGGGGGAAGGTTGCGAAGGTTGCCTAGGCGGGGGGTGGCGGGGGGGTTGGAGTGGCTGGGGTGTTGGAGACGCATTGCCCTATCACAACATGCAAACGCCGCATCAATTCTTCCTGAAGGTGGTGCGCTTGGGACTCGAGGAGAACGAATCGGGTAAGCGACGCTCAGAGTGGAGCTAAAATAACGTCGCTGCAGTACCCGCGGGTACAAAAACATGTGGATGAGAAAGCCTTAGCAGACCTACCGCAACCCGCGGAATTTCCAATAAGTTCCGCGGCATACGAAAGCTATCACCGCGGTAGTGACAAACGCAGCCGCGGGTATTGCCGTCTTATCCGCGGTTATGTATATGGACGGGGCCGACTGATTAAACAGTCGGCCCCTCGAACGCCTTTCAAAGCGCCCGGACACCAGCTTTTATAAGGCAAAACGGTTCGAGGGTCCAACCATGAAAAGGACCTGAAGATGGTTACTGAGGAAACAATTAATTGGGATGACACTGAGTCTTACGGACAGGTCGTTTCAGGCTTGTATGTTGACGAGAACCGGTTTGTTGCCGTCATGCCGTTTTCAAGATTGGAGCGGCTAGTGACGAATCCGATGTTGGCATCGAATCCAAAGCTCCGCGAGTCCAACTCCACCCTGTCTGAATATTTTAAGCTGCACGAAGAAATTCAGCGTGCATTTGACAAAGGTAAGAAGGACAATGCCGTCAGCTATTCGGATTATATCATCCGCCTCAAAGGGGGAGCAAACGGCGATACACCGACAATTGATCTATACAGTCCAAAAAAGCTCCCGCTCCATCAGGGTAAAAATAAAATTCTGTGGCCCTACGACTTGGTCGCGGTTCCCTTCGATGGAGAAACGCAGTTGGCTGCTCGTTTTCTTGCGGCCAACAGCGATATCGAAACCAAGGCAATGCCAGTGATCGTTACAATCACTCACGGCAAGCCCGTAGAACACGCCCGTCAGTGCTTCCATGATCGCAACGCGTTCCAGCGTCGGGCGGCTGTAGGGGTCGCTATGGCAATGGATACTCGTGATCCGTTTATCACGGCAATTCGGAAGCTTGAAGAAGCCGACACTAACGTCCGCGGCAAGATACTTTGGCGGTCGCGTCAGATGCCGCAGAAGGGGAAGGATCATGTGGCAACAGCCTCGTTCCTGCGAACGGCAACCGCGTGCTTCGCTCACGGGATCGGAGGCGTTCAAATGCCACAAGCTTCGCTTCCCGAAGGGATCTCCGAGGAAGATTTTGCGCGGCGAACCCAGATTTGGTTTGGTCGACTGATCGAGAAGGTCGGCCCCTATATGCAGGATCGGGAAAACTACGTCGCAAGTTCCCCAGCGATTTGGGCAGCGCTTGGAGCCCTCGGTAAACCGGTTTGCGACCCACAGGTGATGGACACTACTATGCTGGAGAACGTTGCTGACGGTCTCCTAGCTAAGCTTGATGGCGTGGACTGGAAGAAGGGCGGTCATTGGATTGGGATTGCTGTTAAGCAAACCAACGATGGCGGTTATAGCTTTGCGGGCGGCGCGAAGGATTCCGGTTCTATCGCTTATAAAGCGTTGACTGACGCTTCGGAGCACAACTTCCGTCAGATTCGCCATCTTCAGCCTGTCGCGAAGGCAGCTTGAGATAAGTCGGGGGAGGGTAAAATCTCCCCCGACTATTGGGATAACTCCTGAGATTTACCTGCTCAACCAAAGTGTACAAGCGTGCTGACTGCGTGACTTCAACCGGCCTCATTTCAGCCGGACAAGCCGCTCTGACAGCAGCCCCCCCCTTCAAACCCCCACCTCAAACAAAACCGGCCACCTCTTCCCCGTCACGTACAGCTTCTTAGCGACCCCATCCCAGGCGATCCCGTTCGCCACATCGTCGCGGCCGTCGGTTCCCGCCTTGGCGTGGAGGTCGCTTAGGTCGATCACGCCGGTTACCGCGCCGGTCGCGGGGTCGATCTTCACGATCAGGTCGGTGAGCCACACATTGGCGAGCACTTCGCCGTTCACATATTCCAGCTCGTTCAGGCGCGGCACCGGCTGGCCGTTCGCGGTTACCCGCACCCGGCCCAGCTCCTTGAAGCTGGCGGGGTCGATGAAGCGCAACTCGGGGGTGCCGTCGGACATGATCAGGCGGGTGCCGTCGCTGGTCAGCGCCCAGCCCTCGCCGGAATAACCGAACGTTCCCAGCCGCTTGAGCCCGGCGCGCGACCAGCGGAAGCCGCGATGGTGCTGCCACGTCAGGCTCAGGATCTGGTCGCGCCACGGCACGATCCCCTCGCCGAAATAGGGGCGCGGCACCGCAACCTGGCGCAGCACGCGGCCGGTCTTCAGCTCGACCTGGCGGACCGAGGAATGGCCGACCTCGCCGGTGGATTCCCACAGCTCGCCGCGATCGATGAACAGGCCTTCGGTATAGGCGCCGGTGTCGTGCGGGTATTCGGCTACCGCGACGGCGCGCGTGATCGGCAGCGGCGGCCCCGGCGGGGCAGCGCCGAGCAGCGCGGGGACCGCGCCGAGCAGCGCCAAACCCGCGCGGCGCAGCGCGGTGCGGCGCGGGGCAAGGCGGGGCAACGGAAACACGCGTATACGCATCAGTCGCGCAGCAATTCGTTGATGCCGGTCTTGGCGCGGGTCTGCGCGTCGACCTGCTTGACGATCACCGCGCAGTAGAGCGCCGGCTTCCCCTCTCCCCCGCCGATCGAACCGGGGACGACGACCGCATAGGGCGGCACGACGCCGCGATGGACTTCGCCGGTCGCGCGGTCGATGATCTTGGTCGAGGCGCCGAGATAAACGCCCATCGAAAGCACCGCGCCCTCGCCGACGCGCACGCCCTCGGCGACTTCGGCGCGCGCGCCGATGAACGCGCCGTCGCCGATGATGACGGGGCCGGCCTGGAGCGGTTCGAGCACGCCGCCGATCCCGGCGCCGCCCGAGATATGGACGTTCGCGCCGATCTGCGCGCAGCTGCCGACCGTGGCCCAGGTATCGACCATCGTTCCCTCACCGACATGGGCGCCGATGTTGACGAAGCTCGGCATCAGCACCGCGCCCTTGCCGATGAACGCGCCGCGGCGGACGATCGCTCCCGGCACCGCGCGGAATCCCGCCTGGCGGAACTCCCCCGCGCCCCAGCCGGCGAATTTGCTCGGCACCTTGTCCCACCAGTTCGCGCCGCCGGGGCCGCCGGCGATCTCGGCCATGTCGTTCAGGCGGAAGGAGAGGAGCACCGCCTTCTTGAGCCACTGGTTGACGCGCCAGCCCTCCCCATCGGGCTCGGCGACCCGCGCGGCGCCGCTGTCGAGCAGGGACAGCGCTTGTTCGACGGCATCGCGCGCCTCGCCCTCGGTATCGGCGCTCAGGCTGTCGCGCGCGTCCCAGGCGCGTTCGATCGCGGTTTCCAAATCGCTCATGCGTCCTCCATCACCTGATGCAGCCACCGCGCGAGATCGGTGACGGTGTAATCGATATAGTCATGCGCCGGGCCGGGGCCTTGCTCCGAACCGTTGTTCACCCACACGGTCGTCATCCCGATCGCCTTGGCCGGCGCCAGGTTGCGCGCCATGTCCTCGACGAACAGCGACTCTTGCGGCGCGAGATCATAGGCCTCGCATAGGCCGCGATAGATTTGCGGCTGGGGCTTGGGGACATAGTTGGTCGCGTGGATGTCGTGGATCGCCTCGAACGCCTCGCCCAGGCCCAAGCGCCCAAGCACCTTGCGCGCATAGGGCGCGTCGCCATTGGTGAAGATCAGCTTGCGCCCCGGCAGCCGCGCGATCGCGGCGACGAGCGGGGCGTCATGCTCGAGCACGTCCATCTCGACATCGTGGACGAAGCCCAGATAGTCGTGCGGATCGACGCCATGCTCGGCCATCAGCCCGGCGAGCGTGGTGCCCTGCTCATGGAAATAGCGCTTCTGCAGCGCGTGCGCCTGGTCGAGCGGCAAAGCGAGCTTGTCGGCGACATAGCGGCCGATGCGGGCGTCGATCTGCGGGAACAGGTTGACGCTGGCGGGGTACAGCGTGTTGTCCAGATCGAAGATCCAGTTGCGAACATGGGCGAGCGCCGCGAGCATGGCGCCGCCTTAGGCACGGGCACGGGCGCGGAGCAAGACGTGATGGCCGCTGGCGCGCGCGATCAGTGGAAATCGCGCGATCCCGGCAGGATGCGCACGTCGCGCGGGTGGCGGTTCTGCGCCACCGGGCGCGCCACCTCGTCCACCGGGCAGAGCGGCGGGCGCGGCGCTTCCTCGGCGAGCAGGCCGAGCAGGTCGCTGCGATCCTCGACCCGGCTCGCCATCAGGTGGACGACGCCCTCGCGGCTGCGCTGCACCGCGCCGCCGACCAGCATCAGCCGCGACGCCATCACCGCGCGGCGGAAGCGCTCGAACAGCCGCGCCCACAGCAGCACGTTGGTGATGCCGGTCTCGTCCTCCAGGGTGATGAAGATGGCGTTGCCCTTGCCCGGTCGCTGGCGGACCAGCACCACGCCGGCGGTGCGAACATAGGCACCGGCCTTGGCCGCGCTGGTCTCGGCGCAGGTCAGCACCCCTTCCGCCGCCAGCACCGGGCGGATGAAGGTCATCGGATGGTCCTTCAGCGACAGGCGGAAGCTTTGATAATCGGTCGCCACTTCCTCGCTCATCGGCATCGGCGGCAGGGTGAGCGCGGGCTCGGTGCCCAGTTCGCGCGCGCGGGCGGCGGCGAATAGCGGCAATTCCCCCGGGGGCGTGCGCCGCGCCTCCCACAGCGCCTCGCGCCGGCGCATCCCGAGCGAGCCGAACGCATCGGCATCGGCGAGCAGGCGCAGCGCCCGCGCGGGCAGATCGGCGCGGCGGGCGAGATCCTCGGTCGCGCCGAAGCGCCCGGCCGCGCGCGCCGCGACCAGCCGATCGGCCCAGTCGGCGCGGAACCCGTCGATCTGGCGCAGCCCCAGCCGCAGCGCGAGCCGCCCGTCCGCATCGGGCTCCATGTGCGAATCCCAGCCGCTATGGTTGATGTCGATCGGCCGCACCGCCACGCCATGCGCCTGCGCGTCACGAACGATCTGGGCCGGGGCGTAAAAGCCCATCGGCTGCGAATTGAGCAGCGCGCAGGCGAAGATGCCGGGATGGTGGCATTTGATCCACGCCGAGACATAGACCAGCCGCGCGAAGGAAAGCGCGTGGCTTTCGGGAAAGCCATAGCTGCCGAACCCCTCGATCTGCTTGTAGCAACGCTCGGCGAAGGCGCGATCATAGCCGCGCGCCACCATGCCGCCGATCATCTTTTCGGCGAATTTGTCGATGCCGCCGCGGTTGCGGAAAGTCGCCATCGCGCGGCGAAGCTGGTTCGCCTCCGACGGGGTGAAGCCGGCGGCGGTGATGGCGAGCTTCATCGCCTGTTCCTGGAAGATCGGCACGCCATAGGTGCGGCCGAGCAGCTCCTTCAGTTCGTTGGGATTATGCCCCGGCCCGGGCGAGGGATAGTCCGGCTGCTCCAGCCCGGCGCGGCGGCGCAGATAGGGGTGGACCATGTCACCCTCGATCGGCCCCGGGCGCACGATCGCCACCTGCACCGTCAGGTCATAGAGCGAGCGCGGTTTCAGCCGGGGGAGCATGTTCATCTGCGCCCGGCTTTCCACTTGGAACACGCCGATGCTGTCGCCCTTTTCCAGCATCGCGTAAACGGCGGGGTCGTCGGCCTTGATGTCGATTTCCAGCGTCTGTTCGCCCAGCCCGTGCGCCGCCATCAGCGCGAAGGCGCGGCGGATGCAGCTCAGCATCCCGAGCGCGAGCACATCGACCTTCATGATGCCGAGCGCGTCGATATCGTCCTTGTCCCATTCGGCGAAGGTGCGGTCGGCCATCGCGGCGTTGTGCAGCGGCACCGTCTCGTCCAGCCGGTCCTGGGTGAGGATGAAGCCGCCGACATGCTGCGACAGATGGCGCGGGAACGGCGCGGCGAGCAGCTGCTGGGTCAGCTCGATCAGCCGGCGTATCTCGGGCGCGTCGGGATCGAAGCCCGCATCGGCGAAGCGCTGTTCGGGCATCTCCCGCCCGAAGCTGCCCCACACCGTCGCAACGATGCGCGCGGTGATGTCCTCGCTCAGCCCCAGCGCCTTGCCGATCTCGCGCACCGCGCTGCGCGGGCGGTAATGGATCACGGTCGCGGCGATGGCGGCGCGGTGGCGGCCATAGCGGCGATAGACATATTGCATCACCTCCTCGCGCCGTTCGTGCTCGAAATCGACATCGATGTCGGGCGGCTCGCCGCGCTCCTCGGAGACGAAGCGCGAAAAGAGCAGGTCATGCTCGCTCGGATCGACCGAGGTGACGCCGAGCAGGAAGCAGACGATCGAATTGGCCGCGCTCCCCCGCCCCTGGCACAGGATCGGCGGCGCCTGCCGGCGCGCGAACGCCACCAGATCGTGCACCGTCAGGAAATAGCAGGCGAAATTCTGCTGGCGGATCAGCGCGAATTCCTCGTCCAGCCGGCGGCGGACATCGGGGTTCAGATTTGGCCCATAGCGCTCATGCGCGGCCGCCAGCACGATATGCTCCAGCCAGGCCTGGGGTTCCCACCCCGCCGGCACCGGCTCGTGCGGATATTCATAAGCGAGCTGGCCGAGATCGAAGGCGATCCCCTCCACAAAGCGGATCGTCTCCGCCAGCGCCTGGGGGTGATCGGCGAACAGGCGGGCGATTTCGGCGGGCGGCTTCAGATGGCGCTCGGCGTTCGCCTGCAGCCGGCGGCCCGCCTCGGCGATCGTCACGCCTTCGCGGATGCAGGTGAGCACATCGTGCAGCGCGCGCTCGTGCGGGGCGGCGTAGAGCGCGTCGTTGGTGGCGATCAGCGGCACGCCCGCCTGCGCCGCCAGCGCCGCGAGCGTCGCGAGCCGCTGCGCGTCACGCCCGCGCCGGTGCAGCGCCGCGCCGAGCCACACCCGGCCGGGCGCGATCCGTCCCAACCGGGCGAGCAGCACCGCCAGCCCCTCGGGCTGGACCAGCGCGAGCGGCGGCACCGGATCGGCGCTGTCATGCGCCACCGGGTTGGGGCGAAGGCGCTGCGGCGTCGCGGTGGTTTCGGGCAGCACGATCAGCTGCAACCCCTGCTGAAAGGCGAGCAGATCGGCGAGCCGCAGGATGCAATCGCCCTTTTCGGCGCGCAGATTGCCGGTGGTGAGCAGCCGGGTCAGCCGCCCCCAGCCGGCGCGATCGACCGGATAGGCGACGATGTCGGGCGTGCCATCCGCGAACACCAGCCGCGCGCCGACGACGAAGCGCGGCAACGGGCGCGGATCGCCGCTTTCGGCCTGCGCCTCGCGCACCCGCTTCAGCGCGCTCCACGCGCGGACGACGCCCGCCACGGTGTTGCGATCGGCGATGCCGATGCCCGCCAGCCCCAGATCGACCGCGCGCAGGATCAGATCGGCGGGGTGCGAGGCGCCGCGCAGGAACGAGAAATGGGTCGCGGCGACCAGTTCGGCGAAAGGCGGCGGGGCCATGTCCGCGCGCGGGTCCGCCGGGTCCGCGCGGACCAGGCGGACGATACGGGGATCGCAGGTCTCCGAGCGCGCGTCGCTCATGCGAACAGGCCGTGCATGTACCAGCGCGGATCGGCGCATTCATCGCCGTACAGGCCGTGGCGGAACAGCCAGAAGCGGCGGCCGCGCACATCCTCCACCCGGTAATAATCGCGCGTCAGCCCCGGATCGCCCGGCGGACGCCGCCACCACTGCGCGCCGATCCGCTCCGGCCCTTCGGCGCGGAGCACCTCGTGCAGCGTGCGCCGCCAGCGGAAGCGCTGGGGCGGGCCATCGGGCAGGCCCGCGATCACCTCGATCGGCTGGGGCGGATCGAACAGATGGATCGGGCGCGGCGGCGGCTCACCCGCTTCGGCCGGCGGCCAGGGGGCGGGATCGGGCAGGTCGATCGCGGGCAGCGCGAGCGATTCCTGTTCGGGCAAATGGCTGTCGCGCGGCACGAAGCGGCGGACGCGGCGGCGCCCGACGCGGGTGCTCAGCCGGTCGATCAGGGCCGCCACCGCCTCCTCGCGCGCGGCGCCCCCTTCCAATGCGAGCTGCGCCGCCGCCAGCGGCTCGTCGCGCGGCACCGCCAACCGGATCATGTCGAACCCGAAGCCGGGATCGATCGGATCGGCAAGCGCCCCCACCCGCTCCTCGAACAGGCGCTGGATGCGCGCCGGATCGCGCAGCGGCAGCCCGCTTTCGACCGCCAGATCGATCACATGCCCGTCGCTGCGATAGAGCCGCGCGACGAAGCGGCGCCCGCCCCGGCAGCGCTCCTCCAGCACCCCCGCCGCAGCGCCCGCCAGATCGCCGATCACCGCCATCGCCGTGTCGGCGGTGGTGATCGGCTCGGCGAAGCGGCGTTCGAGCATCAGCGCGGGCAGCGCGCGGCGCGGCGTGATCCGGCTGTCGCTGCGCCCCAGCACGCGGTCGAGCCGGTCGGTCGCCTCGGCCCCGAACCGCGCGGCGAGCGGGGCCGAGGGGCGATCGGCGAGATCGCCCAGCGTCTTCAGCCCCGCGCGGCGCAACGCCCGCTCGGCCTCCGCCTCGAGTTCGAGCGCGGCGACCGGCAGGCGGCGCAGCGCCGCCGCCTCGTCGCGCGCCGGGGCGGACTGGAACCGGGCGAGCGCGCGCGCGCCCTCGGGCGTCGCCGCCATCGCCAGCCGCAACCGGCTCGCCCAGCGCCGCATCGCCGCCTCCACCGCGGCGATCAAATCCGCCTCGCTCGCGTGGAGATGCAGGCAGCCGGTCATGTCGAGCACCAGGCCATCGGGCGGCTCGGTCTCGACCAGCGGGGTGAAGCGGTCGCACGCATCGGCGATGCGTTCCAGCCAGTGGCGGTCGGCGGCGGGATCGGCCTCCACCGCGATCAGCGCCGGCACCCGCGCCCGCGCGTCGGCCAGCGTCATCCCGGGGGACAGGCCGAGCGACAGCGCCTCGGCATCGCAGGCGACCAGCCGGATCGCGCCGCGCTGGCGGTCGGTCAGGACGAGCGGGCCATCATCCCGCCTGGCGCAAGGTTGCGCGCGGACGAGCCGGTCGGTCGACAGGAAGGGCAGCCACAGCGCCAGGAAGCGCCGCCCCGCCGGTTTCGTGCCGATCGCATAATCGTCCCTGCTCACTGTCCCACTCCACGCGCCAGCGGCCGCCATCGGGGCGCCCGCGCTGGCGAAGCAATTCCACCTCCCAGGCCGGATCGCCGGGAGCATTGGTGGCGCGCGGCAGCGAGGGCGCCGCCGCCACCCGCCAGCGCGTCTGCGCGGCATTGGGCGTCGCCTGGCCGCCCAGCCGCAGCAGGATCGCGGTTACCCCATGCGCCTCCGCCGCCAGCGCCAGCCGGCGGCTCGCGGTGAGATCGAGCGCGCGCGGATCGCCCGCCAGCGCGATCACCACCCCGCCCAGCGCCGGGCAGCGCAACCCGTCCACCGCCGCGCGCAGCACCGCCACCGCATCGGGCAGCACGCCGACGATCAGCCGCGCCGGATCGAGCCCGATCGCGGCGAGCCCGGCGGGGCAAAGCGCGCCCGCCCCGCGCCAGGCCGCTTCCTCGCCCAGCCACAGCATCTCGCCCCCGATCAGCCGGGCGAGGAGCGCCGCGAAGCCCGAAGCGCTGCCCGCCTCTCCATTCTCGCCGAGCACCTCATGCACCCGTCCGCGCATCACCCCGCCGCCAAGCGCCTGGTCGATCGCCCCATGCCCGGTCGCCACGAGCGACGGGGCGAGCGCGTGGGCGGGCGGGACCGCCGCCGTGGCGTGACGTTCGATCAAGCCGATCCGATGCCGGACGAGGCGCAGCGACTCGCTCATATGTTCCTATTATGTTCCGTTGGTCTTTTCCGTCAACGGTTACGAAGGCGGCCCGCTCGACGCTGTTCGGCCACGGCACCGCCCGCCGATGCGGCTAGAGTCGGTTTCAGCTTCGCCGGATCGGCGCCAGCCCACTCCCACGCGATTTCCAAGCCGGCAGGTGACTCCGCCTGCCTCGACATCGCCCTAAGGAGCGGCCGGGTAGAGCTGGCGCAACGCCTTCAGCGCGGCCGGGTGATAAACGGTCGCGTGCCCCTCCCGCAGCCGCCGCGCGCTCCAAACCATGCCCTTTGGCGCGGCGCGCAGCGCACCGACCAGCGCGTCCTGCAGCGCGCGTTCCCGCCTGGCCAGATTCGGTGGCGGCGCAGGCGTGTCGAAGCCGATCCACAACCGCCGATCAGCCGCGCCCTTCGCGCGGAGCAGAGCGGGCGCCGCGCGGACGAGGCCGCCATCGTTCCACCACAGGCTCGGGCTCACCGCGATGAAGTCGTCGAAGCCCGCACCTCCCTTGAGGCAAGTTTCGAGCGTGAAGAGGCCGGCGAGCGATTCACCGATCAGCGCGACGCGCCCATGCCCCGGAAAGCGCGTGTCGATCCAAGGCCTCAGTTCCTCGGCCAGGAAGCGCCGATAGGCATCGGCGCCGCCCGACGTCGGCGCGGCCTTCACATCCGAAGGCACCGACGACGGGGAGGTCAGGTCGTGGCGGCGATCGACCCCCTCGATCCCGATCACGACGATCCGCGGCCCCGCGCCATAGGCGCCGATCAGGTCGGTCAGCCCGGCGATGTGGAGGAAATCCTCCTTCACGCCCCCGTCCAGCAGCACGAGGACCACGGGGCGACTCCCCGGCTGATCGGCGCCTTCGGGCACATGCACATTGATCCGCCGCGTCCCGCCCAGCACCCGCGAGGGCAGATCGCGGCCAAAGCCGATCGTGATCGGCACATCGCCCGGCTGCTCGATCGGCGCCGTTGGTGGTCGTAGCGGTGGTGGTGGTGGCGGGGACGACGGCGCCGCCAGCGCGGCCGGCGCCAGCAGGGCGAGGAAGCCGACCGATCGCACCCCATATCTCATCGGGCCACCATAGCTGCCGGGGGTGCCCAACCGTCAATCGCCTTCGCGCGCGCCGGCCCTGCCCGTTCGCGGGCTGACGCCATTCTCGCTCGGGCCGCTTCGGTTGCTCGCCCGGGACGATCGAGTGCCCGCCCTCAATGCTCGCGGAACGACGCCCAGAAACTGCCGACGAGCGGCTCGAGCGCATAGTCGAGCGCGGTGCGCGGGCGCAGCGGGATCAGCACCTGCACCGGCATCCCGGCGCGCAAGGCGAAGCGCGGCCCGCGCACGTTTCGAATCAGCCGCAGCTGATCATAAGGAACCGTGATTTCGGCGGTGAAGAAGCTTTGCCCGCTCTTCTCGTCGGTGAAACTATCGGCGGAAAGATGCGTCAGCCGGCCACGCAGATCGGGCAGGTTGCGCTCATGCAGGCCGGTCAGCTTCACCTGGGCGATCTGCCCCACCGCCAGGTCATCCGCTTCGTCGGGCAGGAAGCGCGCCTGGATCACCAGCGGCGCGCGTTCGGGCACGATGTCCATCAGCTTCTGCCCCGGCGCGATCACCCCGCCGGGGGTGAACACGGACAGTCCCACCACCGCCCCCGTCGCCGGGGCGAGGATGGCGGTGCGCGCGAGCTGGTCGCGCGCGGCGACCCATTTCGGCATCACCTCGCCCAGCCGCACCTCGACCTCGCGCAGATCGGCGGCGATCCGCTCGCGGAAGCTACGCTCGGCTTCGAGCGCCTGGAGCGCGCTTTCGCGCCGGGCGCCCTGCATCTGCGCGACGCTCGCGCTGAATTGGCCGCCCTGCCCCTGCACCTCGGCCCGGGCGCGCTCCAGCTCGCGCATCCGCGTCTTCGAGACGAAGCCCTTTTCGGCGAGCGGCCGCATCATCGCGATCTGCTGGTCGATCAATTGCAGCTGTTCGCGCGCCGCCGCCGCCTGTTCGCCATAGCCGCGCCCCTGTTCGGCGGACTGGCCCGCGCGCTCGCCCAACGCCCCGCGCTGCGCGGCGAGCACGGCGGCACGCGCGGTCAACTCGGTCTGCTGAAGCTTCAGGGCGAGCTCGGCCTCGCGCCGATCCTCCTGGGTAAGGGACGCGAATTGCGCCGGCGGCACGATCCGCTGCGCGCCCAGCTGCTCGGCCTCCAGCCGGGCGCGCTGCGCCAGCAGGCGGATCGCCTGCGCCGCGAGCGCGCGTTCCTGCGCGCGCACCTCCGCGCCGCCAAGCTCGATCAGCAGCTGGCCGCGCGCCACGCGCTGGCCTTCATGCACCAGAATCCGCGCGACCACGCCGCCGTCACGGTGCTGCACCGTCTGCCGTTGGCCCGATACGGCGAGCTGCCCGGGCGCGAAGGCCGCGGCATCGAGCCGGGCGATCGCCGCCCAGCCGAGGAACAGCACGAAGAACAGCAGCGCGGCGATCGTGCCCGTCCTGATCTCGCGCCCCGGATCGGCGACGGCGGGAAGGTCGAAATCGGGTGCGTCCGTCGGGGCAAGCATCGTCGCGTTCATCGCGCCGCCTCCCGGGTCGCCGGCACGGGACGCAAATTCTGGGGCATGATCTTGGCCAACACCTCGTCGCGCGGGCCGTACATCTCGACTCGCCCGTCGCGCAGCACCAGGATCCGGTCGATCACGGGCAGGATGCCCAGCTTGTGCGACACCACCAGCACGGTGCGCTTTTCCGCCTTGGCGGCGGCGATCGCGGCGATCAGCGCTTGATCGCCTTCCTGATCGAGATGCGCGTTGGGCTCATCGAGGATCAGCACCGCCGGATCGCCGTAGAACGCGCGCGCCAGGCCGATACGCTGCGCCTGCCCCGCCGAAACGCCGCGCCCGCCCAGCTTCAGCTCATGATCATAGCCGCCCCGCAGCGCGCGGATCAGCGCGTCCGCGCCCACCTTCTCGGCGGCGGCGACCACCCCCGCGTCGATCGCCGCGCGCGGCGTGCCAAGCTCGCCCTCGAACCGGGCGATGTTTTCGGCGACCGTGCCGGCGAACAGCACCGCGTCCTGCGGCAGATAGCCGATATGCGTGGCCAGCTCCTCGGCATTCCAGTCGCGCGCATCCGCGCCGTCGAAGCGCACCGCGCCGCGATCGGGACGCTGGGCGCCGGCGATGGCGCGCGCCAGGGTCGATTTGCCCGCCCCACTCGGCCCGATCACCGCCACCACCTCGCCGGGTTCGATCCGCAGCGCGATGCCGTTCAGGATCGCGCCGTCGCGGGTGTCGTTCAGGATCGTCACGCCATCGAGCGTCACCGCCCCGCGCGGGCGGGGCAGCCGGGTCGGCTCGCCCGTGGCGGCGGCGCCTTCGACCAGCGTGGCGATCGCGCGGTAGCTCTGCCGCGCCTGGACGATCGTTTTCCACGTGCCGACCAGCTGCTCGATCGGCGCCAGCGCCCGGGCGATCAGGAAGGACGCGGCGAAGATCGCGCCGGCCGAGATCAGATTGTCCACCGCGAGCAACGCCCCCAGCCCCAGCGCCAGCGATTGCAACGCGAGCCGGGTGAATTTGGTGACGGTGAGATAGCCGCTCGCCGCGAAGCTCGCCTCGGTCTGGGCGATCAGCATCGCCCCCCGCTGGCGGCGCTGCCGCGCCACCATCGCCCGGCGCATCCCGAGCGCGCGCACGCTGTCGCTCGCGGCGAGCAGCACGTCCTGGTTGGCGTAGGAGGCGGCGGCGCTCGCCTGCGCACGGTCGAGCCGCTGGCGGATCGCGCGCTCGGTCGCCCAGGCAAGCAGCGGCAGCGCGGTGCAGCCGATGAGCGCCACCAGCCCGATCCATGGATGCACCAGGAAGCAGACCAGAATGTAGAGCGGAAACCAGGGCGCGTCGAACAAGGCGAGCGCGGCGCCGCCGGTGAGCGCCCCGCGGACCGTATCGAACTCGCGCAGCGCCTGGCGCGCGATCGGCAGATCGGGCCGCTCGATCGCCGCATCGAGGATCAGCGGCGCGAGCGTCCGATCGAGCTGCACGCCCGCGCGCACCAGCAAGCGGCTGCGCACCCGATCGAGCAACGCCAATGTCGCCAGCGCGAACAACAGCGCGAGGGTGAGGAACAGCAGCGTCCGCAACCCCTGGGTCGGGACGACACGGTCATAAACCTGCAGCATGTAGAGCGTCGGCGCGATATAGAGCAGATTGATCAGCGCACTGAACAACCCCGCCGCCAGCAAATGCCTTCGGCACTGGCGCAGCGCGACTCTCATGACATCGGCCGCGGGAGCGTTATTCATGAAAATACTCCAAAGCGGGCGAAGACATAAGCTCGTTTCTTTAATTGGGTAACGCGCGATAAGTCTAGATGAATTTGAAGTTCATCGTCGCTTTACCTTAGGTTTAATATCATTATTGGCACACCAGGTGAAATAAGAACGGTTTTTCATGGCATCGGAAAAACCTATTTTACCCGTGTCAGCAGGAGCAGCGTGCCGTCCGCCGCCGTCGCCTGTGCCGCGCCGTTGTCGCCATAGGCGAACAGCAACACCGTGAGACGGTCGCTCCCCGCCAGTTCGATGCCCTCCGGCGACGGGCGCCAGCCGGCGATCGCGGTGCCGACGAGCGCGGTCAAACAGCCCGAAGGATCGCTCAGGCTATACGCATTTACCGAATCAATTCGTTTCGCCTCCAATCGTAAAAGGCAATCCGATCGACCTGAACCACTGATTTTCCACATGCCGGCAATCTCTTTGGGTTCGGCGAGCCGCAGGCTGGCGCTAATTCGGGGCGTTTCGTCTTGCATTTCGGCTCCTCGTGCCATGAGCGGCTGATCGATGATTGCCACCATAAGGCTCATTATGATCCCTTCACAATGGCGACGCGATAATCCCTTCCGGTCCTTAATTACAATGCGATTAACCTGAGGTCCAAGGAGCATCGTTGTCGTCCTAACCATGTGGAGCTGTATATGAGACCTGCTAGATTGATCGGAACTGATCAAGACTATAACTTTTCGTTTGACGCTGGTTTCGGCCAGCTGAACGGCTTTTCAGGATCGCTCGCCAATAATATGGGATTTGCGACGATCGATTCTGGCACGTTTCACGCCGATACATTGTTCGGTTTCGCCGCGCCAGGGCGTGGCGGTGGCGCGGGCGGCGGGGTCACCGGCTTCGCCGCGCTGAACGAGGATCAGCGGGGCGGCGTCGGGCCGAACAACAAGCCGTCGCTCACCAACGCCGAGGCCGGGGCGCAGATCGGGCGGAACAACATCACCTGGAACGGCTCGGGCGTGCTGGGCCAGGCGGCGAGCGTCACCTATGCCTTCCGCTCCACCGCGCCGACGACGATGCCGGACGACACCGCCGGTTTCAGCCGCTTCAACGCGACCCAGATCACCCAGGCCGAGCGCGCGCTGCAAAGCTGGTCCGATGTCGCGCGCATCACCTTCAGCCGGGTGAGCAACGCCGACGGCTACAGCAATTCCGCCCAGATCCTGTTCGGCAATTACGCGACGGGCGCGGCGGGCGCCGCCGCCTTCGCCTATTTCCCCGGCACCGGGATCGGCGGCGATGTGTGGATCAACAGCTCCCTCAGCTACAATGTCAGCCCGGCCAATCTCAACTATGGCCGCCAGACGGTGACGCACGAGATCGGCCACGCGCTCGGCCTCAATCATCCGGGCGACTATAACGCCGGCAACGGCACCCCGACCTATGCCAACAGCGCCGTCTATTATGAGGATACGCGGCAGTACACGATCATGAGCTATTGGTCGGAGGCGAACACGGGCGGTAATAATGGCGGCTATTACTCGGCCGCGCCGCTGCTCGACGATATCGCCGCGATCCAGCGTCTCTACGGGGCCAATACCACCACGCGCACTGGCAACGACGTTTACGGCTTCAACTCGACCACGGGCCGCGACTATTACTCGGCCACGTCGGCGACCACGCCGGTGATTTTCGCGGTATGGGACGCCGGCGGCAACGACACGTTCGACTTTTCGGGCTATACCCAGAACCAGCGGATCGATCTGAACGACGGCAATTTCTCCAATGTCGGCGGGCTGATCGGCAATGTCGCGATCGCGGTGGGCGTCACCATCGAGAATGCGATCGGCGGGTCGGGCGCGGACACGATCATCGGCAACGAAGCCGCCAACACGATCCGCGGCGGCGCTGGCAATGACGTGATCGATGGCAATGCCGGCGCGGACTCGCTCTATGGCGGCACCGGGGCGGATACCTTCCTGTTCGATCAGCTCTCGGACTCGTCGCCCACCGCGATCGATCGCATCTTCGATTTCACCTCGGGAAGCGACCGGATCGACCTATCGCGGATCGACGCGCGGACCAATGTGACCGGAGACCAGGCGTTCACGCTGGTGGCCTCGTTCACCGGGGTTTCGGGGCAGCTGACGCGCAGCTACAGCACGACCACCAACACCACGACGATCCGTGCCGACGTTAACGGCGATGGCGTGGCCGATTTCGTCCTTTACGTGAACGGCCAGATCGCCAGCACCGATCTGATCCTGTGACATTTGGCGAGGCGGGCGCTTCCAGCCCGCCTCGCTTTCCCAACATTGGGCTCGGAGCGATTTTTCGCCCTTGCACCACGCGCCCGGCCGTCGCCGGATCAGCCCGCCATTCCGCTCCGCGTCGCCGCCGAGAGATCGGCGAGCGGCCGATCCTCCGGCCGCAACCGTGCCAGCGCGTCGCTGGTCGCGGTGGCGCCGAAGCTCGCCATGCTCTGGAGCAGCAAGTCGCCGTGGCGGTTGGGCATGATCGCGGCCGGCGGCAGGTCGCCGGGGAGCGGGTCGGGTTGGCTCGCCGCGATCAGCTCGTCGAGCGTCACGGTCACCCAGGCGGGGCCGCCGCCGGTCAGTTCGGGCGCCCACACCAACTCGGCGGGCGGTGTCGGCACGCGGTGCTGCTCGCCGCGCGGCTGCTCCACCGGCGTTTCGCCGGGGAGCGGCGCGGGGGGCGCCAGCTCCGCGACCGGCGATGCGACGACGGTCAGCGCGGGACCGCCCACGAGTTCGGGCGCCCAGACGAGCTCGGGGGCCGGTTGAACGGGCACATCGGGCTGGACATCCGCAACTTCATCGACCCGCACGGGGCGCTCGAGCCGACCGTCCGCGACCATCGGTCGGTCGGCCGCGGAGGCCGGCATCACCCCGGCGCTTGGCGAAACCGCCGCGGCTTCGGGCGAGCGCGGCGCCCCGGCGCGCGTCGCGACCGGCTCGCCAATTGTCGCATCAGGCGCGGGCGCGGGCTCGGGCGCGGGGGACGGCGAGACGACGACGATCGGGCGATCGGCGGGCGTCGCCGGCACCGCCGAGGCACTCACGGGCGCGGTCCGCCCCGCGCCCGGGGTGAAGGCGAGTGCTACCTCGCCAAAGCTGCCGCCGCTGCCGTCGCGCCGGCGGCAGCCGCCGAGCGACAGCGTGACATTGCCGCCCAGCCCCGCCGCGCCGGCGCGATAGCGCAGGTTGAGGTCGATCGCGGTGATGCCCAGCGCCTCGAGCGTCATCAGCTCGCCCGCCTCGGACACGCCATTGCCGTTCAAGTCGCGCCACACCGCGAGTTCGCCGAAGCGCGCGTCGCGGGCATCGAGCACGCCGTCGCCGTTCATGTCGAAGGCGATCAGCGCCTCGCTCGCATTGCGTGCGCCCGGCGTGGCGGTGAGCAGCGACAACTCGCTCGCATCGGTGATGCGGCCGTCGCCATTGCGATCGATCACGAGCAGGCCATCGCCCCGCGCGGTCCACCCGGTCCGGTCCAAAACGCCATCGCCATTCATGTCGAACGAAGCTCCCGAAGTGTCGCGATCGGCAAGCGACAGGCCATTGCCGTCGAGATCGATCACCAGCGCGCTCAACATCCCCACCCAGGTGTTGCGGAAGCGCATCAGCGTCGCGGGCCCGATCAGCTCCGACACGGGAACCCGCCCGCGCCGATTGAGCGTGACCGCGCCGCGTTCATAGGTCAGCAGATATTGGCCGTTGTCGCCATCCAGGTCGCGCGCACCGAAGCGCAACGCGACCGGCGGCCCGCTCGCGGCGCCCGAGAAATAGGTGAGCGCCGCGTCGAGCAGGTCCATATAGCTGCCATCGGTGCGCTGATAGCGCCCGCGCTGGATCGCGACGACATCGCCGAAGCGCGCCTCGCCCGCCACCGCCTGCGCCTTGAGCTCGATCGCGCCCACGCCGGCGGCGGCCAGTTCCAACACTTCGCCGGGATCGACCAGGCCATCGCCGTTGCGATCATGCCACAGGCGGAAATCGCCGAAGCGCGCATCGCCCGCGGCAAGCCGCATCGCTCGCATCGCGGCGCTAAAGGCTTGACATTAACTCTACCTAGATAGAGTTATGCGCCATGTCCCGAACACGTTCTCTCTCACCCGCCGCCCGAACGGTCCTTGCGGCCCTGGTCGACGCTGGCGAGCGATGGTCCCACGGCTATGAGCTGGCACGGCGGGCACAGGTTAAATCGGGTACGCTTTACCCGCTCCTGATCCGCCTGGAAGCGCAAGGCTATCTTCAGGCCGAGTGGCAACAGCCTGTTGAGCCTGGCCGGCCGCCTCGGCACGCCTATCGGTTGACCGCAAGCGGGGTGCAATTCGCCCGCGCCAATCCTCCTGACCGGCCGACTCCGGCAGCCGCGAAGCCTAGGGAGGCGCTGTCATGAGCGGCGGCGTTCGGCGCGGGCTTGCCGATTTCACCTGTCGTGTGCTGCAGGCGACACTCCCGCCGGCGTTACGATCCTGGGGATGGGCGATCCGCTGCGAGACCGCCGCCATTCCTGACGATAGCCAAGCCCTGTTGTTCGCGCTCCAAAGCGCGCGCGGGCTTCTGCCGAGCGCGGTTACGCCCCGCCTGCTCCATCCTTCCGCGGCGCTGATCGGCGCCGTCGCGCTTGGCGTGGTTTACATGGCAATCGCGGGTGCGCCGACGCGCTACCTCGGCATCAATCTCGGCGCGCTGTTTGTCGGGCTGGCGATGCTGGCGCTTTTTCCCGGTGCTGGGGTCTCGGGACGAATATGCGGCGCTCGCACGATCGCGGCCATGGCGGGCGCGCTGCTGGCGACCCCGCTGCTCGGAGACAAGGTCGACGGCATTGGACGCTGGGTGAGCTTGAGCGGCGTATCGGTCCAGCCGAGCCTCATCCTGCTGCCTTTCATGCTCGTGGCGTTCGCGCGAGAGCGCAACCGGACTTCGACAATGGGCATGGTCGTGGCCGCCGCGGCACTGGCGATCCAGCCGGATCGAGCAATGGCCGGGATGCTCGCGGCGGGTCTTGCTGTGCTCATGGTGATGCGCCCGGACAGGTTTGTGATCTCGGCCTTCGCGGCAAGCGTCGCTGGCTTCGCCGTAACGCTTGCCCGCGCCGACGCGCTGCCGGAGGCGCCCTATGTTGACGGGATTCTCCTCTCGGCTCTCCGCGTCCACTGGGCGGCTGGCGCGGCGGCTTCGGGCGGATCCGTCCTCCTGCTGTTTCCCGCGATTGCCGGCTACTATCGCGATCCGGCGAAGCGCGCGACGTTCGCCGTGTTCGGTGCTGCCTGGCTTGCCCTGATTCTCGCGGCGGCCTTCGGCACATATCCGACGCCGGTCGTCGGTTACGGCGGCAGTGCCATCATCGGCTATACACTAAGCATTCTGGCGCTACCGAAGCTGATGACAGACCCGGTGCCGCCCGTTGCCGGCATAGCTGAACAACCGATCACACCGCTGAGCGATCAACGGCTTTCGGTCGTACTGGCCTGATCGGCATGTCCGGGACCGAACCCCGCGAAAAGCTTCGCCGTGTGGCATCATCGGTGCTCGGGCGCCGATCTCGCCAATGGCTGGCGGCGGTCTTGGTCGCCGGTTTGGCTTTTTACGCATGGACGCAGATCTCGCGACCGCGCGGCGCTCAAAAGGTTGCGTTCCGGCCCGCCGTGCAGCATTGCGGCACCAACGGTCCGCTGCGCTACTGCGTCTATCGGGACCGTCGGGGCACCACCGGCGACATCGTCTATCATCTGCACGGCCGGCGGCTGGACGAGCACGTCTGGAACGACGACACCTATTTCACCGCCATGTTGCAGTCGGAATGGGAGCGCAACGGGACGCTGCCGCCCACGGTCGTCACGCTGTCTTACGGACCGACCTGGCTGCTCACACCCAAGGGCGCCAAACCGGACAGCGGGTTGCTCGAGCAATTGATGGCCAGCCTGCCGGCGATCGAGGCCAAGATCGGACATCCACGTCGCCGCCTGTTGTTAGGTGAATCGATGGGCGGGCTGAACGTTCTCGTGGCCGGTCTCTCCTACCCTGATCGGTTCGCCAAAATCGCGGCCCTTTGCCCCGGCGTCTATCAATCGTCGCCGTTCGCCTCGCTGTCTAGCATCCGTGCGTCGATGGAGCGCACCGGCGCTGACCCGAAGACTGTGTTCGGCGTCTGGCTGATGGCGCGGCACTATGTCGCCAGCGATGCCGAGTGGCGTCGCATCTCGCCCCTCGACCTTATCGCGCGGGCCGGTCCGGGTTCCCCAGCGCTCTATCTCTCCAACGGTCTCTATGACGCCTATGGAAATTTCGAGGGCACCGAGCGACTTGCCCAACTGGCGCGGGGTCGGGGCGTCAGGACGGAATGGCACCCATTATATGGCGGACATTGCGCGATCGATGCAGCCTCGCTCGCCGCATTTCTGAGTTCCTGAGGCATCATCGGTTAACTGAGGAAAACCAAGTGTCGCGTCCCTGGCTCATCGCTTCCACGCTCTTTCTCGCCCTTGGAATTGCAGGGGCGGCCTGTGGCCAGGCGAGCCAGGAGGTGCCGAAAGTCGAACGCGAAGGCGTGTGGCAGCCGACGCGGGGCGGCACCCAGGTTCCACTATGGCCAGCGAACATGGCACTCGCGAAGCCCGACACTGGCGATCATCCCGAAGCGACCGGCAACGGGTCGCCCCTTGTGGGGGGAAGAAAATGGCACTGGGCCAGCTATGTGACCAGGCCGACGATGACGATCTATAAACCCATTGGCCGAAATACTGGCACGGCGATGCTGGTTCTGCCGGGCGGCGGATTCTACGCCGTCGCCACCGATCTCGAAGGCACCGAAATCTGCGATTGGGTGACCCGCCAGGGCATGACCTGTGCGATGCTGAAGTACCGCACGCCCCAGGTGTGGCCGAAGGTGGATGGGCATCAGCAGCGGCCGGCGGTGCTGCTGGGGCTGGAGGACGCTCAGCGCGCGATGGGGCTGCTTCGGCAGCACGCGGCCCGCTACGCGATCGACCCTCGCAGAATCGGCGTGATCGGGTTTTCGGCCGGCGCTTACCTCGTCACCAACATGAGCAATACCGAAGAACGGACCTACCCGCTGACCGATGCGGCGGATCATCAGTCACCGCGACCGGACTTCGCCATTGTCGCCTATGGCGCGCGCATGCTCGATGACAGCAAGGGGAAGAACAGCCTTGAACTCAGACCGTGGGTGAAGATCAGTCCCAACGCGCCGCCGACCCTGATTATCCACGCGATGAACGACCCCGTCGACGATGTCCGCGAAGCGATGGCATATGCGCTGGCCCTCAACGACGCCGGCGTTCCGGTCGATATGCGCCTATATGCCAAGGGGGGTCATGCCTTTGGCTTGCGACCGACCGCCAACCCGATCACGACGCGATGGCCGCAACAGGTGCGGCAATGGCTGCACGACATCGGAATGCTGCACGGCGGCAAATGAGGGAAGATGGCAATAACCGGCGCGGTCGGACGGACTGGTTTGCGCCGCAACTACGGTCATAAAGCCCGACAAGCCGTCGCCCCAAAAGCGGGCGTCGATTTACGCCCGGTCGTCGGTGATGCTGGCCCAGTCGAGCCCGAAGCGCGCGAGATATTTTCGTAACCTATCCGCATCGTTGGCGGAACTGCGCCGCGCCCGCGACGCAGTGAACAAAGCTCTACCAGCTTCAGACAGTGAGCGGCTCCGCCGACACACGCGGATTGTTTCGACCAGCTGCACGCGATCGAACGGATCGATGGCCTCGAGTGCCTCGCGCCCCAGCAGCCGAGCGAGGATATCATCTCCCTGGTCGCATTGGCCGCTCCACAAGCGTTGCAGGCGGGCGATCTCGGCGTTCACGCATTCAAGGTCGATCCGCCCCTTCGGACTAAGCGTCGCCATGCGCGTAACGCTCGCGGCGAGGTCACGAAAGTTGCCCGGCCATGCAGCGCCAGGGCCGGTTGCAAAGGCAACGTAACGCTGGCGCGCTTCTTTGTTGAAGCTGGCCCTATCACCCTCGCGCTCTGCGAAGCGATCGAGTTCGTAGTCGAGGTTGGGTTCAATATCCTCGCGGCGATCGGCCAGGCCGGGCAGATGAAACGTCCACAGGTTGAGGCGGGCGTAAAGGTCGTCTCGAAACGCACCGCTTGCGACGGCTTCGCCGAGATCGCGATTGGTGCCCGCTATCAGCTGGAAGTCGCTCGCCGCTTCCTTGTCGGCACCGACGGGCAGGAAGCGTTTGTCCTCGATCGCGCGCAGGATCATCGCCTGCTCGTCGAGGCCGAGTTCGCCGATCTCGTCCAGGAACAGCATGCCCTTGTCGGCCGCCCGCAGGAGGCCGGGGCGATCGGCGACCGCGCCGGTAAAGGCGCCCTTGCGGTGACCGAACAGCGCGGACATCGCGCCATCACCCTTCAGCGTCGCGCAGTTCACCTCGACAAACGAGCCTGCGACCTGATGCTTGAGCTTCTTGAGCTCGTAGATACGCCGCGCCAGCAAGCTCTTGCCCGCCCCGGTCGGCCCCATCAGCAGGATCGGTGCCTTGGAGCGGAGCGCCACCTTTTCGATCTCATCGATCATCCGGTTGAACGCGACATTGCGCGTGTCGATGCCGGATTTCAGGAATGACGTGCTCTCGGCGCTTGCAACGGCGAAGCGCGTGGCGATGCTGTCGTAGCGCGACAGGTCGAGATCGATCGTGTTCCAGGTCCCGGCGGGGTTGGGTGTGCCACGCTCGGGCTGGGTCTGGAGGAGGCGGCCAGGCAGGTAACGCGCTTCGGTCAGCAGGAAGAGGCAGATCTGCGCGACATGGGTGCCGGTGGTGATATGGATGAGGTAATCCTCGGTATCGGGATCGAAGGGCTCGGCGCGCGCGAAGTCGAGCAGCTTGCCATAGACCTCCTCGAAATCCCACGGATCGCGGAAATCGAGCAGGCGCAGGTCGACATGCGTCTCCGGCGATACAGAGCCGATGTCCTCCGCGACATATTCGGCGAGCCGGCGATGCGGTGTCCCATGCAGGAGAATCAACCGATCGACGCGGAGGTCCTCATGCATCGCGAGCCCGACCGTAGGCCGCCACTTGCTCCAGCGCGAGGGGCCGAACTTGCTCGCGTCGAGCGTCGAGCCGAGGAAGCCGATGACGGTCAGGGGTTTCATGACTATCCCATAGGATAAATCTTGATCCACATCGATAGAAAAAGAGCGAATGATATGGTGCCGCCCCGTATCACCTCGTTTCAATAAAACATTATAATCTAATGTTTTACTCGATTTTCAGCAGCACTCCGATGCATTTGGCACGCCCCCTGCTCTACTCTGTGCGTCGGTCGAGGCGGATTGCTCTTCCGATGGAGCGGAAACCGGGGCGGCCGGAATGGGCCGGCCGCCCCACGAAATTCACAGGGCGTAGCTCAGTCTGCGTGAGAGCACCGGCCTTGGGAGCCGGGGGTCGCAGGTTCAAATCCTGCCGCCCTGACCAATTGAGGAGGTTGGACGATGGCCAACAAGGGACTTTTTGCATCGGCCGCGACGAAGTTGCTGCCGCGCGCGAATGCGGTGAACAACGAAGGCGCGCCGGCCTATGCCTATGGCCCCGAGGCCAAGCTCGCCCAGCTTGCCGCGACCGGAACGCTTGCCGACAACTTCTACGGCGCGGCGGAAACGCAGCTTGCCGATGGGCTGGCCGCGGCCCAGGCGGTCGACCCGTATTTCGTGGCGCAGGCAGCGATCTATGCGCGGCGCTCGGGGGCGATGAAGGACATGCCGGCATTGCTGGCGGCGTATCTTACGGTCGCCGATCCCGATTTGGCGGTGCCGGTATTCAGCCGGGTGATCGACAACGGGCGAATGCTGCGCAATTTCGTGCAGATCATGCGCTCCGGGCAGGTCGGACGGACCTCGCTCGGCTCGCGGCCGAAGCGGCTGGTCCAGCATTGGCTGGAGCAGGCGTCGATGCCGCAGCTGATGGCGGCGGCGACGGGCAAGGATCCGAGCCTCGCGGATATCGTCCGCATGGTTCACCCCAAGCCCGCCGATGCCACGCGCAAGGCATTCTATGGCTGGCTGATCGGGCGTCCGTATGACGTCGCCGCGCTGCCCGCCGAGATCGCCGCGTTCGAGGCGTGGAAAGCCGATCGGTCGTTGCCGCTGCCGCAGGTCCCGTTCGAGTGGCTGACCGCTTTTCCGCTGACGGCGGCGGATTGGGCCGTGCTGTCGACGCGGATCGGGTGGCAGGCGCTGCGGATGAACCTGAACACCTTGGCGCGCAGCGGCGCGTTCGACGTGCCAGGCGTGTCCGAGGTCGTAGCCGCGCGGCTCGCCGACGCCGAGACGATCGCGAAGGTCCGGCCAATGCCCTATCAATTGATGGTGGCACTTGGCCAGGCTGGAGACGGGGTGCCGCTGAATGTCCAGGCTGCGCTCGAGCAGGCGCTGGAGCTGTCGCTTCGGCGCGTGCCGAAGGTGGCGGGCCGGGTCGTCGTCTGCCCCGACGTGTCGGGGTCGATGGAATCGCCGGCGACGGGTTATCGCAAGGGCGCCTCGTCGAAGGTCAGGTGCATCGATGTCGCGGCCCTCGTCGCGGCGGCGATGCTACGCACCAACCGCGACGCGCGGGTGCTGCCGTTCGAGCAGGCGGTCGTGAAGCTGAAGCTCAAGGCCAATGCCCGGGTCGCCGTGAATGCGGCGAAGCTGGCGGCGGTCGGGGGTGGCGGGACCAATGTCTCGGCACCGCTGGCGCTGCTTAACCGGGAGCGGGCACAGGTCGATCTGGTCGTCATCGTCTCGGACAACGAGTCCTGGGTCGATGCCAGCCGGCGCGGCGCGACGGCGACGATGGCGGAGTGGAACAGGCTGAAGGACCGGAATCCGGGTGCGAAGCTCGTCTGCATCGACATCCAGCCGTACGGGACGACGCAGGCGAAGGACCAGGCGGACATATTGAATGTCGGAGGTTTCTCCGACGCCGTGTTCGATACGATCGCGCGCTTCGCCGCGGGCAAGACGCGCGATTGGGTCGAAGTTATCAAGGAGATCGAAGTATAAGAATTGGGTCGTGGCGAATGCTGGTGGGACTACATCGTCACCAGAGAAGGCCCGACGAGTAAAGCGCTCCAGCGCCCGCGAGGGATTGGAGAGATGCGGGTTCGAATCCCGCCGCCGACACGTAGCTTAAGGGCCGCGTCTTGCCGCTCCTCGTCGCCACGACCCATCCCGCATCACGGCGAATGCCAGTGGAACTACATGAACTTCAGTGTCGGCGGTTCGAATCCGCCTCCGGCTTCGGCCGGGTAGCTCAGCTGGATAGAGCATGAAGCCGTTTCACGAACATTCGTCGCCGTGGACCTGACAATCGTGACGAATGCCCGACGGACTACATCGACTGCTAATCGCCAGGTCGCGGGTTCGAGTCCCGCCGGGTCTACCACGGGCCCGTAGCTCAGTTGGTAGAGCGGGGACGTCTGTCAAACACCTGGTCGTCACGGACCGAACAGCAATTCTGGCGAATGCCGGAGGAACTACAGCACGCCCGAGACGCCGGTTCGATCCCGGCCGGATCAGCGCGGTGAAAGCCGACTGATCCGTCGTCTAGCGGAAGGACACGGGCCACGTTTCTCCACTTTTCGTCGCCGGAAGACGAACACAGCTGGCGAATGCCGGCGGGACTACAGGTCAGAGCGCTTGCCGCAAGGCAAGAGGTCGGCGGTCCAACTCCGCCTCCGGGAAACCGGATAGCTCAGGGAAATGTCTCGCCACGCCTCGTCGCCGGCACCATGATGAAACAAGGAGGTCGCAGATGACCGAAGCACTGTACGACTACCAGCACGTCGAAGGCGGCGTGCCGATCAAGATGTGGACGCGCGGCGTGCCGGTCGAGGCCGAGGCTCGGGCGCAGCTGTCGCGCGCCGCACAGATGCCGTTCGTGTTCAAGCATGTGGCGGCGATGCCCGACGTCCATGTCGGCATCGGCGCGACCGTGGGCTCGGTGATCCCGACCAAGGGCGCGGTGATCCCGGCGGCGGTGGGCGTCGACATCGGCTGCGGCATGATGGCGGCGCGGACCTCGCTGATGGCGAGCGATCTGCCCGACAATCTCGAGGGCATTCGCTCGGCGATCGAACAGGCGGTGCCGCACGGCCGGTCGGTCGGTCGCGGCAAGCGCGATCATGGCTCTTGGGGCGATCCGCCCCCGGCGATCGTCGAGGCCTGGGCCACGCTTGCCGTTCGTTTCGAACGAATCTGCGAGAAGCATCCGCGGCTCAAGAACACGAACAACCTCGTGCATCTGGGGACGCTGGGCACCGGCAACCACTTCATCGAACTGTGCCTGGATACGGAACAGCGCGTATGGGTGATGCTGCATTCGGGCAGCCGCGGCGTGGGCAATGCCATCGGCACGTTCTTCATCGAACTGGCCAAGCAGGACATGCGCAAGTGGCACATCAACCTGCCCGATCAGGACCTCGCCTATTTCCCCGAAGGGACCGACCATTTCGACGATTATGTCGAGGCGGTGGGCTGGGCGCAGGATTATGCCGCGCTCAACCGGCGAATGATGATGACCAACGTCATCCGGGCGCTGCGGACCCAGATCGCTAAGCCGTTCGATGCGGAGCTGGAGGCGGTGAACTGCCACCACAACTACGTGACGCGCGAAAACCACTTCGGCGAGAATGTGCTCGTGACCCGCAAGGGCGCGGTGCGGGCGGCGAAGGGCGTGCTGGGGATCATCCCGGGGTCGATGGGCGCCAAGTCGTTCATCGTGCGCGGGCTGGGCAATGCGGAATCGTTCGACAGTTGCTCGCACGGTGCGGGGCGCGTGATGAGCCGGACCGCCGCCAAGAAGCTGGTGTCGCTCGACGAGCACATCGCCGACACGGCGGGCGTCGAATGCCGCAAGGACGAAGGCGTGATCGATGAGACGCCGAAGGCCTATAAGCCGATCGAGGCCGTGATGGCCGCGCAGGCGGACCTGGTCGAGATCGTCCACACGTTGAAGCAGGTGGTGTGCGTCAAGGGGTGAAACGGGATCGAGCGGTATGCCGGGGGCATGCCGCCCCGTTTCACCGGCTGCGCAAGCGGCCGTTGGAAGCCGCAGCTTGCACCACCAATCGGAGGCTGTGATGGCGAACGGTGTCAACGAATGGTCTCAAGAAGGCCAACTTTATGTCTGGCGGTACGCCAACCCCAAGCACGACTGGCGCGGTTGGCACTTCACCGCCGATCCGACCGGGTGCAGGTCCGTCCGAAACCTCCTGGACCGGATGCACGGAGGCGAAGCCTGTCATCGCACGCTGAAACTCGGGACGGTTACTGACGCCATCCTGAGCGTGCCCAATTACGCAGCGAAGGCGATGGGCAGGTTTGAAAAGCTCCGGATCGAATACGTGCCGGGTTTCGACAATCTCTACGTCTCACCAAAGGAAACAGCGCTGATCATGACTGTCGGCGATCGACGGCTTCGAAAACTGACCGCCGCATTTGCTGAGGTCGAGGTCGGGCTTGGTGACTTCGGCATCGGTACGTCCGACAAGAAAAATGCCGACACGTGGATGTTCTGGTGGATGCCGAGCATCAAATATCATGACGGGAAGAGACAATGATCATCATCGACGGATCGGCAGGCGAAGGTGGCGGGCAGGTCGTGCGCAATGCATGCGCGCTGTCGCTCGTCACCGGTCAGCCTTTCCGCATCACGAACGTCCGTGGCAAGCGTTCGAAGCCCGGGCTGATGCGGCAGCACGTCACCGCGGTCGAGGCGGCGCTGGCGATCGGCGGCGCACATGCCGAAGGCGTCGCCGTAGGCTCCTCGGAAATCGCCTTCACGCCTGGACGTGTCACGCCGGGCGAGTACCGCTTCGCGGTCGGCACCGCCGGCAGCACCAGCCTCGTCTTCCAGACGCTGCTGATGCCGCTGCTGCTGGCCGATGCGCCGTCGCGGCTCGTTCTCGAAGGCGGCACGCATAACATGATGGCGCCGCCGTTCGAGTTCATCTCGAAGGCGTTCGTGCCGATCGTGCGCCGGATGGGCGGCGACATCGAGCTACGACTGGCGCGGCACGGATTCTATCCGCGCGGCGGCGGCCGGATCGAGGTCGACATCCGGCCGGGAAAGCTTTCGCCGATCGACTGCCTTGAACGGGGCATGTTGAAGTCGGTTTCGGGTCTGGCGCTGTTCGCCGCCCTGCCGTTCGACATCGCCGAGCGCGAGCTGAAGACGGCACGCAAGTTCTTGCCGAACTGGCCGGAGAATGTGTTTGCGGTTCGCCAACTCCCCGACGAGCAGGGTCCCGGCAATACACTGTTGCTCGAAGCCGAGTTCGATCACGTCACCGAGATCGTAACCGGCTTCGGCAAGCTCGGCGTGTCGGCGGAGTCGCTCGCCAAGACAGCAGCGCACCGGATGGCGGGATTCTTGGCGACAGACGCGTTCGCCGGGCCATACCTGGCGGACCAGCTGTTGTTGCCGTTCGCGTTGGCCGGCGGTGGAAGCTTCACGACCGTGCAGCCGAGCGATCATGCGCGCACCGCCGCGGATGTCATCGAGCGGTTTACCGGCCAACGTTGGAAATTTGAGCAACAATCCAGCGGCAGCCGCCTGGTTCGGCGAATGCCGAGGGCCGGGTGAGGGGCGCCCGATCAGCAGGCGCCCGGTCAATACGAAGGCGCGTCAGGCGTTCAGTCCACCCCGCCTAGGGCTGGGACTCATAAGCACCATATGATGGCGGCGGCGAGGTGGATGCTGCCTAGGAAGATGTCGGCGCGCCGG
>NZ_JAIERS010000001.1 GCF_019746665.1 Sphingomonas sp.
TAGTCGTATGCTCAGTCATATGGCTCACTCTTATCTAAGAGCGAGACCCTGTCAGGTCATTTCGGGGGCCAACTCAATTCGCGGGCTCCATGCGATCGCCGTTCGGCAGTAGATCGCCGCGACTGACGCGCGCGCATAGCCAGGTTGTGAACTGACTTTTGCCCTCTCCCGGGTTGCCATCGAGCAGCGCCAGCGTCCGAAAGCTCAGAAACGGGAACCACAGCCATTCAAGCTTCTCATCGGGGATATCCGCGAAGCTCAACATCTCGGGGATCGGCTTTGCAGGATAGCGCGACATGCTCCGCGCGATTTGGCGCACTTCGCGATCAGGCAGGGGCTTTTCGGACATGGTCCGGTTAAGCACCTTCAGCGTTTCAAGGAGCGCTTGGTGAGGCACGCCCTTGGCGTGGAGATACCCCGCGAACCGGGTCAGGGTATCGTTGCGCAGCCCTACGGGAATTGGCCCGTCTGCCGCCTCTTGGGGTAGCTGGTCACGCCGCTCGGTAATGTCGGCGATGCTCTCAGGCAGATCGGCGATCGGGACATCCTCCCAAACCGCATAGATCGCGCCTGAGGCGTGGCGTGAACCCGGCCCGACCACATACGCGTTGGCTCCACTTTTGATGTCCAGCTTGGCGCGCACGCCGTTCCGGGCGGGCATTTCGCCCCGATAATAGAAGTGGAAGCCACGCGCCGTTTTCACGGTGAACGTTGGCGGCGGGTTGAACCCACGGCGAAAAGCGCGAATGGCATCCTTACTGTCGCAATCGATCACCGCCAGTCCCTCGGTCGCAACTGCATAGTTCATGTCCGGCTGCTTTCGGTGCCATCGCCTGATCGTTTTGATCTGGGTGGTTGCACCCTTCACACCGTGGACAACCAGCTCGCTTATCGGGTGCTTACCGGGACTGCTGCATGGATTGTCCCCGCAAGTGCATCGGCCATCAACGACGCCGTGAATTGGCAGGACAGGAAAACCCTGCCCTGCGAACCACTCCATCATCGCCAGCATGGTAGCGCCCCGATCGAGGCGGACGCGAATAGGGCCAGTTGCTGCCCGCCTCATTGCTCGTCTCCTTCCCAATGCGGGCGCACCCGATCGGGCAGCGGCGCGGCCTCGATTTCCTGCTTGGTGGCCGCCCCGATGCGTTTGCCGCTCCCTGCGTCGAACAGAAAGACCCGAACCCAGCTCTCACCGGTAAACAGGTCGGTATATTCGCATCTGACGAGGCGCTTCATGAAGCATCTCGCTCAGCTGCGAGCTTCGCGATGTGCTCATGGATTTCTGAAGCTAGCCAAGCGACCGAATGCGCGCCGATACGGACCCGCTTGGGAAACTGGCCAGCCGCTTCGAGGCGAAGCAACGTCGATGGGGATAGATTGAGGCCGAGGCGCGGAAGGTCCTGGCGCGTCAGCAATATCTTGTTGGGTGGTGGTGCCGTCATCTCGAATGTCCTTTCGTTGTCGTGATCGACGGCAACGAAATATTCCCAGACGACGAAGAGACTCCACGACTGCCGTGAAGCACAACAACGGGAAATCCGGTGGAATGTTTTAGAGGTGCCAGTCCGGGTCCTTGACGCACATCTGGATCAGTCGGACCAACTGCTCGTCTATGCCGGTGATTTCCGCGTAGATGTGGCGAATAGCTTCGGGGAACGGATCGACCCGGCGCTTGGTGTTCTCGTCGTCGAGCTTGGCATAAACCCCTTGTTTGGGCGTCAGCCTGGGAAGGTGCTTTCGGACCGCGCCATAAATCTCCATGAAAATGTAGAAGCGGAGTTCCTGGTTGGTTGCAGCATCCCCCTTCTGCTCACCCTTAAGATTGCGAACGAGGCGCGATGAAAAGGCGATCACCGCGTCCAGATCGGCACGCATCCGCTCGCGATCGGGGAACATGTCGAATTCATGCTCATACGGCCATGTCGAGAACCATGCCTTTTGATCATCCGCCAGCGCCGCCAGTAGCTTCTGGGCCGGATTGACCACATTAACCTGCATCCACTCGGCGCGCTGCGTCAGCGTCTTGTTGAACGGGCTGCCCACCAAATCGGTCGGCGTCGTTTCGATGATGCGGCGATAGCGGGCGCCTATCTCCAGCAAGTCGGCGCGAAGCGCGGTTAGCGCCGCCTCGTCGGACACGCCCGATTTGTCGCGGAACGCCGCCATCCATGCGTCATCGAATTGCGCCAGCTTCTTCAAGGCCGCCTCCCGAGGCTAGTTGAAACCTGCGATGTTCTGGACGTCAGCCTTGTTCGGCAAGCTGTTTCAAGCGCTCGCCCCATTGCTCTAGCGCCTCAATTTTCTCATCATCATAGCCATAGCGATTATAGACCGCCGCGACCCCTGAGATGGTGCCGGAAATGTGATTGAGCACACGCTCGACCACGTGAGGCGGCACCCGAAGCCGCGCCATGCCCGATGCCGCCGTTCGCCTCAGGTCGTGCAATCGCCAGCCGGACGTCTGCGAGCCTTCCGACAAGCGCCGCAACATCTTCGAAAAGCCGCTGACGGGCGAATTGCGGGTGGTGGTGAAAACATAATCGCAGTCGAGGAAGCGCGGCACCTCGTCCAATACCTGAAGCGCAAAGTCGCTAAGCGGCACGACGTGCGGCTTGCCGTTCTTTGATCGCTCGGCGGGGATGACCCACTGTTTGGCCTCTAGATCGACCTCGCTCCAGCGCATTTCAGCCAATTCGCCCCTGCGTTGGGCAGTCGCGAGAAGGATCGGCACGAATTGGCGAAAGGGATAGACATCGTTGCGACAGGCACGCAGCAGCCGGACGATCTCGTCATCCGTCAATACGCGGTCGCGCGACTCTTCCTTGGTAGGTGCCTTCAGGCCAGTAATCGGACTAGAGTCGACGATGCCGCGCTCGACACACCAGTTGAACAGCTTGCGGATGTTCGCAAGGATGCGATTGGCCTGATAGGCTGATCCGCGCGCGACAGCGGCGTCCATGATTTCGAGCACGTCGAACCGCTTGATCTCACGGATATCGCGCTGCCCAAAGGTGCCGACGAACTCGCGTTCCAAGATACGTTCGGCTTCGCGCCAGCTCTTGTTGCGTGCCTGCGCATGAAGGCGGATGAATTCCCGGCACACGGGTTCAACCTTCATGTTGGGCGTGCGTCGGCGTTTGGTCGGGTCGATTCCTTCCTCAACCTGGCGCAGCCATTCATTGGTCTTCTCGCGCGCCGTAGCGAGTGACATGCGCGGATAGACACCAAGCTTCGGGTGCTTCTGCTTCAGGCCGTAGCGAAACTTTGCATAAAACGTCTTGCGACCGGAAGGCGATACGCGAAGCTGCAAGCCCGGGCAGCGAAGATCATTTACATCGTACCGCTTCGGGCCGGGCTTCAATGCCTCGATGGTCTTGTCGGTAAGGGCTTTTTGCATGGGTCATCCTTTCGAATGACACGTCAATAATCACGGAAATCGCCGAACCTCAAAGAAATTCCCATGATGTGAAGGACCTGCATCGGAAAGGTGCAGCACAATGCAATCTGGCATGATGCCGATGACCGGGGGGTGCTTTAGACCGACGTCCTACGTCGATCCCCGCACCAGATCGCGCGGTACTGAGTCTGGATTTTTCGGTCTCACGCGAAGGCGTGTCGGGTATTAGCCGCGAACGCTTGCCTTTAACGCAACCCGCCCGGCGCGGTCTTGGACGACGTTGATCAATGCCGCGACACGTTCGTAGTCATCCAATCCCGGAACGATTAGATCGCGCTCAACTGCATCGCGCACGGCTCCGGCCAATTGCGCCGCCCGCCTTTTGACGAACGGCGCTGCCACGCCGGCATCCGCCGCGAAACGTTCGAAATGCCTCGCCTCCAGTTCCTCTAATGTCCTCGCGCCGCCGAAGGTCATCGCAAAGCGGGGGGACAATTCAGGCCACATCACCGTGCCGACCAGATCATAGAGCGGCGCGAGGACGATGGGATTGCCGCGCCCTTCCTGCCGCAACAGGCTGAAATTCTTCGCATGGGCGTCGGCATTGCCGATGATGACGTTGAAGATCGCCGCGTCGACGAGCTTCAGAACGTCGAGAGCGGGGCGCGTTGCCGCTTCGCGCAGCAGGGCGAAGCAGTCGCGAAACACCGGCCCACCTTCTGCCGCATATTTCCGGTTCGATGGAACGCCCAGCGCTTGCGCGAAATCCTCCTGGTGCAAGCGCTCAACCCGATCACCTCCAGATGTGCGATCGTAGCGGGTGACAAGCAGATAGGGCCGCCCATCGATTTGCCGCCAGGCCGCCTCCACCGCATCAAGGCCAACCGCTCGCGCCAGCGCCAGGCAATAGGCTTCGTTCGCGGCCAGGCCCGCAAAGCGATCCGGCTCAGGCTTGATCAGATGGGTGGAAGGTTGGCCGGGCAAGGGAACAGCGATCTTGCCACCGACCAGCACGACAGGCAGCTTGGATTGCGCACCGGCAAGGCTGAGACGTGCGCCCCCTTCCCCAGCGAGCATAGGGACGCGCGGCAACCGGTCGAGGAGTTCGGCTAGCGCCGCGTCGCCCAGCGCCTCCGGGTCGCTTGTTGCGCGCTGTGGCGGATGCTCACCTTCAGGCAGGAATGCCAGGGCACCAGCAACATCGCCGCCGAGCGCCGCCAGCAAACGGAACGGGTTATCTGGCGAAACGCCCAAGGCGCGAGCGATCGCTGTCCGCTGCCCTTCCTCAGGAAGCAGACCGCCAAAGACCGCTTTGCAGATCGCATCATCATAGTCGGCTTCGCGCTTGGGCATTGCTCGGGACAATGCCGGCGCGTCCGAGTCGGCCAGCCACGCTACCGCATAGGCGAAATGCATTGCGCCGCCGCGATCGATCGAAAGTATGCCCGCGAGCCGCTCTCCCCACCAGACGCCTAGGCTATCGAGGACCGGCTCGCTCATTGCGGTCGGCTGATGTCGATTGAGCATCCGAGCGCCGACAGCACCGCGAGAACCCGGCCAATTTGAACCGTTGGCTTGCCACGCTCCAGTTCAACGATGAAGCGAACGCCGACCCCGCTTGCAGCGGCAAGCTCGGCCTGCCGCAGGCCCAGCGCCTTGCGCTCCTCGCGGACGATATTTCCGATGGCAGTCGCATCAAGCATCATGATATTCCCGAACGGGATATTACGCACAATTTTGCGGCGATACAACGATTATATTCCCGATCGGTAAATCCAACGCCATTGCCTATCAAAAAAGCAGAAGACGTTACCGATCGGGAATTTTCCTGACAGCTTCCGATCCGATCGTTATGCAGCTCGTGCTCGACCAGCGGGCACACCACGCCACTGCCGCCTCCCGGCTCTGATACCCAAAAAATCGACAATCTTCCCAGCGGGTATCGAGGGGGTCGCGGGCGCCTGAGATTGCACGACGGAGCGTGAGGCAGCCTGCGGGGCGCTGCACAATCAAAGAAACAATTATTCAAACGTCTATTGACAGTATGAAGCGACTTGGTTAGAAATAAAAAGACCTAATATCAAACTCTTAATCAGCGGGTCCTAGGTTCGAGCCCTAGTGCGTCCACCATTTTTTAAAGGTTAAACGCGGTTTGGCGCCGTCGGTTCTCGGCGGGGACGCGATAGGGATCCAGAGATCAGCCGCGTTAGGGACAAAAGCCCATGCGACGGTGGCAGGCATCTTGTCCCGTCAGGCCATCGCATCTCGGGGAGAACGACCGGTCGTCAACCGGGTGCCTCCCGGTAACCTGCCAGGTAGAGGGCGCCGTCCAGGGGATCGCCGAGGGGCGGGCAGAGCCGGTCGACCGTTCGCGCACGTAGCCAGGGCCGCATCCGCGGCGCGAGACCGCCCGCCAGCGCGCAGCGGGAGGCGCCGCGATCGAAAATCGTCTCGATGAAGCGCTCGATATGCTGCGCCGCGTCTTCGACGATCGAGCGCGCGATCTCATCATTGGCTTCGGCATAATCCATCACCAAGGGCGCGAAGCTCGCATAATCGCGTGGCGTCGCCTGATCCATCCAAGCGACGGCACGCGCGGTTTCATGCCCGAAGCGCGCGGTTACCGCGCTGCTGAGCGGCGTCGGCTTGGTTCGTCCGTCGAGCGCACGCAGCGCGTGGCGCATCGCGCTCAGCCCCAGCGCGGCGCCACTGCCCTCGTCGGAAATCGGAAAGCCATAGCCGCCGATCGCGAAATTGCGCCCTTCATGCTGAATCTGGGCGATGGACCCGGTGCCGATGATCAGGATCGCGCCATCCGCGCCGCGATGTGCGCCCAGATTGGCGATCACCGCATCGGTTTCGTAGCGGACACTGGCGAAGCCGAAATCGAGTTCGGCGAGTTGATCGATGATGCCGGGGCGGGATATACCCGCGATGCCCATTCCCGCGCGTATCCCGGCGAGGGCTGTCGCGTCGAGCCCTGCCGCGCGCACAGCTTGGTCGATCGCCTCGCCAAGCGTGGCGCGCAGGCTCGCCATGCCAACCCGCGCGTTGGCGGGGCCGGTAGTACCTGTTCCCACGATCTTGCCTTGCGCGTCGATCAGGCGGCTGCGGCAATGGCTGCCCCCGGCATCGATCCCCAGGAAATATGCCATGCGCGCCTCCCAATGGCTGGACTATAACTGGTAAGCTTGTGGTATGTCGAGCATCGGCTAGGCGCGGATCAGCCAGCCGCGACGCTGGAGCAGACGGGTGAGCATGGTGGCGATGCCGCCCAACGCCAGCGCCGCCAGCAAGGCGGCGAGCGCCGGCGGCACCGGCAAGCGCAGCGCGGCGGCGAGCGCGTGATGCCACAGCGTGTCCCCGCCAATCGTGCGCAGCAACAGCGCGATCAGCAGCATATGAACGACAAACAGCGTCAACGCGACGCGGCCGAGCCAGGCGAATGGCGCCAGCGCCCGAGGTGGCATCAGCTGCCCCGCGGCGAGCACCAGCAGGGTGATCCCTCCGGTCAGCAGCGCGAAACCGGGCGTCCAGAGCGGCTTGCCGAGCGGCGCGAGCGCGGCGGCGGGGATGTGCAGCGCGATCAACGCGAGGCCGGCCAGTGCCAGGCGCAAGGCACGGCTGCCCTGGCGGCTCCACCGATAGGCGGACAGGCCGATCAAGGCGCTGCCGGTCGCCGAAAGCGTCGAGAGCACCCCTTCCGGATCCCAGCCCGGGCGATGCAGCCGCCCGGGCAGCTGGCGGTCGAGCCAGCCGGCAAGGCCCTCCCCCGGCCCGATTCCGGTCACGCCCAGCGGATCCGGCGCGAACAGCAAGAACTGGTGACCGACGAGCAACACCGCCGCCGCCACCGCCGGCGCAAGCGCGCCCGAGCTTTGCCGGCAGATCAGGAAGGCGAGCAGATAGACGATCCCGATGCGTTGCAGCACGCCCGGCAAGCGCAGCGCGTGCGGATCAAGGCTTGGCCGCAACAGCCAGCCAAGCACCACCCCGATGGCAATCAACACTAATGCTCGCCGCAGCGCCGGTCCGATCGACGCGTTCCGCCGGCCCGTGATCGCTAGCGTGCAGCCGACGATTACCAGGAACATCGGAAACACCAGATCGGCGAAATGTACGCCCGTCCACCCGGCATGGACGAGCTGGCGATAGGCGATCTCCTCCTGTGGCTGGAGATTGACCAGGATCATGCCGGCCACCGCGAACCCGCGCACCGCATCGAGCGCGACGTCGCGCCCGCTACCCGCCGCCCGGTGCCGCGCGATCAATGCCCGTCCGGCCCGTTGAGCTCGGAGACGAAATCATAGCGGTCGCCACGATAGGCCGAGCGCGTGAATTCCACCGCGCGGCCATTGGCAAGGCGGGTAAGGCGTTCGATCCGCAGGATTTCGGCCTTTTCCTCGATGCACAATATCGCCGCCTCGGTTGGCGTCGCGAGCGAAGCGCGAATCTTCTGCCGGCCCGAAACCGGCCGCGCGCCATTTTCCTGGAGCGCGGCGTAAAGGGAGTCCCCCAGTCGATCGAGATCGGGCAGGAACTCCGCGGGCACGACGGCATGTTCGATCGCCAGCGGCTCCCCGCCCGACAGGCGGACGCGGCCCAGCCGCACGACCTGCGCGGAGGGCACGATGCCGAGCGCCCCCGCCTCCTCTTCGGTCGGGTTGGCATAGGCCTTGATCATCCAGATCACGCCCGGCTGCTCGCCGCGCCGGCGGGCATCGTCGCTGAACCCGCTCAGCGCCGAATTGGGCGCCTCGATCCGGCGCACGAAGGTGCCCGAGCCTTGCTTGCGGAACAGCAGGCCTTCCTCGATCAGCTGTTCGATGCCCTTGCGCACGGTGACGCGCGACATGCCGGTCATCTCGCTCAGATCCCGCTCCGATGGGAGCGCGCTGCCGGGATGAATTTCGCCCCGCGCGATGTGATCGCGCAGGTTTCGGGCGAATTGCAGGTAGAGCGGGGTCGCATCGTCCTTGCTGACGCTCAGCTTGTCACGCATCGCTCGCCTCCGATCGCCCCAGCATCGCGAGCGCGCGACCCAGATCGTCATCAGCCGCGCGCAGCAGCGCGGTGGCACGCTCGGGCGGGGCGCCAGCGGCGATGAGGATCGCGGGCGCGATCTGGCGCCCCGCCGCCTCCAGCGCTTGGGCGGCGCACGCCGCGTCCACGCCGGTCACGTCGCGCACGATCCGCCGCCCGCGATCGAGCAGCTTGTCGTTGGCGACGCGCATCCGCACCATCAGCCCGCGATAAACGAGCCCCGAGCGCAGCATGATCGCGGTCGACAGCAGGTTGAGCATCGCCTTTTGTGCGGTGCCCGCTTTCATCCGGGTCGATCCGGCGACGATTTCGCTACCGGTCGCCGCCAGCAGCGCGTGATCGGCGGCGGCGAGCAGCGGGGTGTCGGGGTTGTTGGCGATGGCGATGGTGAGCGCCCCGGCCGCGCGGGCCGCCTGAACCGCCGCCAGCGTATAGGGCGTGCGCCCGCTCGCCGCGACCGCCACCAGCACGTCGCGCGCGCCAAGCCCGGCCGCTGCCACCGCGCTTTCAGCCGCCGCCGCGTCGTCCTCCGCCCCTTCCGCGCTGTGCAACAGCGCGTCGTTGCCGCCCGCGAGCATCAGCACCAGCCGCTCGGCGGGCCAGCCATAGGTCGGTCCAAGCTCGATCCCGTCCTGCACCGCGAGCCGTCCCGAGGTGCCGGCGCCGGCATAGACCAGTCGGCCATCGGGCCGCAGCCGAAGCGCCGCGACATCGGCGGCGGCGGCGATCGCGGGCACCGCGGGCTGCACGGCGGCGATCGCGGCGAGCTGGCCTTCCAGCATCGCCTCGATCGCGGTTTCGGTCGGCCAGGCGTCGATCTCGACGAACCTTGGGTCAACGGCTTCGGTACGCATCACCAACCTTTCAGGGCTATGCCCGGGCCATCGCCGGCTGCGCGCGCGCCGCCTTGCCAGAGGGCACGGCGCACACGATCATCGCGACAAGGGTGCCGAGACAGAGCTGATAGGGAAAGGAAAGGGCCGCCAGCACGGGCGGCAAGCCGATCGCGCGCGCGATCACCGGCTGCAACAGCAGCACCGCGACAAACCCGGCGAGCAGCGCCGCGACCACCGATCCGCTCGTGCCACGATCGGTGAACAGCGCCGTAAAATAGACGCCCAACAGCCCAGCATAAGCGAACACCATCACCTGCAGCGCGAATTCGAGCAGCGGCATATCACTCGTCTGCTGCCAATAATAAGACAGCACGGCCATCGCGAACATGGCGACACCCACCCCGCCCATGCCGAGCCGCCCGGCGATCACATAATGGTGCTCGCCCGCCCCGTCCCGCGCCTCGCGCCAGGGGCGGTAAAAGTCCTGGACCAGTACCGACGACATGGCGTTCAGTGCCGAATTGGTCGTCGCGACCGCCGCCGCCGTCACCCCCACCGTCACCAGCCCGCGCAGGCCTGGTGGCACTTCGGTGAGGATGAAGTGCATGAAGATGTTGATCTTCTGCCCCGCGAATTGCTGCGCCACCTGCGGCACCTGCCCCCCCATCAGATCGGGCCGCTGGTAGAAGACATAGAGCAGCACCCCGATCGTCACGAAGATCGTCACCACCGGCACCGTCGCCAGCACCGACAGATACAGCCCCCGCGCCCCGGTCTTGGCGTCGCGGCAGGCGAGCAGTCGCTGGGTGGTATCCTGGTCGAGCCCGGCATTGCCGATGTAAAGCAGCGCCACCCCGGTCATGATCGCGAGCAAGGTGAACGGCTTGGCGGGCTCGAGCGACAGATCGATCAGCCGCAGCTTGTCGACGCCGCCGGGCGCGTGGGAAAGCCCGGCGATCAGTTGGGCATCGCTCGCCGGGATCGACAGGCGCAGAAACACCAGCACGCCGATCGCCGCGCCCAGGTAGATCACGAACTGCACCAGATCGTTCCACAGCACCGATTTCAGGCCGCCGACGAAAGTGAACAGGAAGCTGACCAGCAGCAGCGCCCCCGAGGCGAAGACGATGCCCGCGGTATCGACCCGCCCGCTCACCACCATCGCCAGCGCGATCGCCGCAAGATAGACCCGCGCCCCGCCCGCCAGCACACGCCCGAGCAGGAACATGCCCCCCGCCCAGCGCGTCGCCCGCGCGCTGAAGCGCAGGGTCAGCAACTCGTAAACGGTCGTCGCTTCCAGCGCGTAGAAGCGCGGGATCAGCACCCGGGCGACGAACACCGCGCCGACGAGCCCGCCCAGATTGCTCGCGACATAGGTATAGTCGCCGCGATAGCCGTAATCCGGCCCACCCAGGAACGTCGCCGCCGATTGCGTCGCCGACAGCACCGATACCGCCGCGAGCCAGGCCGGCACCGTGCCGCCGGCCAGGAAGTAATCGCGCGATGTCTCGGTATGGCGCGGCATGAACCACCAGCCGCCGGCGATCACGACCAGCAGATAGGCCGCGATCACCATCCAGTCGGCGGCGGTGAACATCAGAAGCGCGTCGTCAGCGACAAGCCATAGGTGCGTCCCAGCACCTCATAGGTATCGGGGAAGGTGTTGAACACACCGCCGGCGACGAACGGCGGGCTCTTGTCGAACAGATTGTAGATGCCGCCGCTCATCGTCAGCCAGTTGGTGAGCTTGTACGATCCGCTTAGGTCGAAAATGTCTTGGGCGGGCAGGATGCCGATCTGGTTCGGGGCGCTGTTGCGCACCTCGCCGATGCGCTGCCAGTTGAACTGCACCTGGCCCTTGGCGAAATCCCAGGTGACCGAGGCATCGTGACGATAATCAGGCTGCACCAGGGTCGTCGCGTCGCTCGAACAGGTCGCGCCATAGGTACCCTTGCACTGGATGGGCGCGACCGTGGGGTTCGACTGGATCACATAGCTGGTGACAATGTTGGCCTGGTAGGAGAAGCGCAACCCGCGGCCGGGCAGCCATGGCGCCTGGAGCGTATAGTTGGCGGCGATGTCGATGCCCTGCTGGTCGATCCGGCCGAGATTCTGGTTGTTGACGAACGCATCCTGGAAGCGCCCGTTGGCCGCGCGCGTCACCAGCCCGCACAAGGGGTTATCGGGGCGCGGATCGGTGATGTAGCAGCTGGTGATCGAATTGATCGGCTGGATCACCCCGATCGCGCCGCGCAGGTCGAGCTCGTAAAAGTCGACCGTGATCGACAGTCGCGGCAGGAAGCGCGGCGTGAACACCACGCCCCCGGTATAGGTCATGCCATATTCGGGCTGAATATTGGGGTTGCCGCCGAAGAAATAGCCGCCTTGCAGGTAAGCGGGATCGAACGAATTGGCCGATCCCACTGCCGGGGCATTGAAGCGGCGGCACTGATCGGCATTGCCGGTGCCGAGCACGCACGGATCGCCGCCATAGCGCGGCGTCAACCGCGGCACGGTGATCAGGCTGCTGAACGGCAGCGACGAGGTAGCGGCGGCGAACTCGCCGAAATTGGGGGTGCGGATCACCCGCTGGATGGTCCCGCGCATCCGAAGATCGGAATTGACCGCCCAGTTCGCCTCCGCCTTCCACGTGTCGCGCGTGCCGAAGCGGTCATAGCTGGAGGTGCGATAGGCGCCGCCAATGTCGAGCTGCTTGATCAGGAAGGTGTCGTGGATCACCGGAATCAGCAATTCGCCATAGAATTCGCGCACGTCGAAGCTGCTGTCGAACCCGGCCTGCGTCCCTTGGCGGAAGGTGTTGCCGGTGAGCAGCGCGGTATCCTGGATGATCCGCCCGGTCTCACGCCGATATTCGACACCGGCGGCGAAGCCGATCGGGCCGGCGGGCAGGCTGAAGAAGTCGGCGGTGGTACCGCTCACCGTGCCGAGCACCACCAGCTGGTCGCGCTGGCGGTTGAAGCCGTTGATGGTCGTGCCGAGCGCGGCCGCGAGCCCTGGCTGGTTCGGCCCGAAGATGTTCACCCGGTTGACGACCGAGGCGAAGTTATTCAGCCCCGCCGGGCTCGTGACCAAGCCGTCGCCGGTGATCGGCGACAATTCGGTCGAGCGGCCATATTGGCCATAGACGTTCCATTTGATGTTATCGGTCACGCCGCCGCGCAGGCCGAGCTGGAACTGGGCGGTGTTGCGTTCGGTGTTGTAGGTGATCAGCCCAAGCTCGGCGAGCGAGCGCACCACCCCCACCTGCGCGGCACCGTTGACGAAGGTCAGCTGGCCGCGAATTTGGTCGGTCAGGAACGCATTGTTCTGGGCGATCGACACCGTCTGGTTGATCGCCGGCGGGTTCGGACCCGGCGTGCCCGATTCCTGGCTGCGGACATTGGTATACATCGCCCGGCCGTAGATCTCGATCGCGGGGGTGATCTCGTAACGCGCGATCGCCGCGAAGTTATAGCGCTCGAGCGGCACGATGATGGGATAGGTGCCGCTGATGTTCGAGGTCGCGGCCGGCGTGGTGGTGAACTGGCCGGCATCGGTGAAACCGAAGCGGCGGCCGCTCGCGATATCGGTGAACACGCCCCCGATGCTGGGGATGGTGAGGTTGGGCGTCGTCGCCCAGTCGCGATCGGCGACGCGCACCTGCTCGCGCTTGGTATAGTCGGCGGCGATCACCAGATGGCCGCGCTTGTCGGCGAAATCGGTGCCGAACATCACCGATCCGCCATATTGCTGCCCGCCCCGCTCCGAGAAACGGCCGGTGACCGAGGCGGTTAGACCCTTGAAGTCATCGTTGAGGATGAAATTGACGACGCCCGCCACCGCATCGGCGCCGTAGACCGCCGCCGCGCCACCCGTGAGCACATCCACCCGCTTCAAGAGCGAGGCGGGGATGGCGTTGATGTCGACCGAATTGCGGAAGCTGAACGGCACCGCACGGCTGCCGTCGATCAGGACCAGCGAGCGGCTCTGGCCGAAGTTGCGCAGATCGAGCACCTGCGCGCCGAACGCGTCGCTTCCCTGCGACGCCTGGCGCACGCCGCCCGCGAGCTGCGGCAAGCGGATCGAGAAATCCTCGACCGTCAGTGCCGATTGCAGCTTGATGTCTTCCTGCGTGGTGGAGGCGATCGCGCTGGTCGAGGTGAGGCCGGTGCGGGGGATGCGCGAGCCGGTGACGACGACATCGGGGGCCGCCGCGTCGCCCGCGGCGCTGCCAGCCGCCTGATCGGACGCGTTGCCCGGCGCCTGTGCCCAGGCCGGCGCCGCCGCGCAGCCCAGGATCATCGCCAACGCCTTGCCGGCCACTCCGGCGCGAAGCCCGCCCAGTTTCATCGTTCCCCTCCTTCACCGCGCAGCTTTTGCGCTACCTTTATAATACCAACATGCCATTTGAGCATACCGGTTGTAAAGCCGGTTTTGTTTCGGTGGGGGCAGGCCAACCGCTTCGCTGGTTCAGATGAAGATCTTCCCCGGGTTCATCAGCGCATGCGGGTCGATCGCTTGCTTCAGGCGTCGCATCAGCGCGACCGCTTCGGGGCCATGCTCGCACAGCAACGCCGCGCGCTTGCCGAGTCCAATGCCGTGCTCCCCGGTGCAGGTGCCGCCAACCGAGAGCGCGAAATCGATCATCGCCTCGTTCACCGCCCGCGCCCGCGCCCAACCCTCGGCATCATCGGGCCGCAAAACGAAGAACACATGATAGTTGCCGTCCCCCACATGCCCCAGGATCGGCGCGAGCAGCCCCGCCGCGTCGATCGCCGCGCGCGCGTTCGCGATCGCCGGCGCGAGCTGCGAGATCGGCACGCAGATGTCGGTCGACCAGACCACCGCCCCCGGCACCATCGCCCGCGCCGCCGGCAGCGCTGCGTGGCGGGCGCGCCACAGCCGGCGCTGAGCGTCGGCGTTGGCGGCCATGTCCAGCGCCCCACCGCCAAACCCTTCGCCAAGCGCCGCCAGCATCGCGCGCTGCTCGGCGACCCTGGCGGGCGAGCCGTGCAGTTCGACGAACAGCGTCGGCTGTTCGGGCAGCGCGAGCCCGGCATAAGCGTTGCACGCCCGGATCGCGACGGGATCGAGCAGTTCGATCCGCGCCACCGGAATGCCCGATTGGATCGCGGCGATCACCGTCTCGACCGCGCCATCGAGCGTCGCGAACGGCCAGGCGCCGGCGAGCACGGCTTCGGGAATGCCGTGCAGCCGCAGCGTCGCCTCCACCACCAGCCCCAGCGTTCCTTCGGAGCCCGTGAACAGGTGCGTCAGATCATAGCCCGCGGCCGATTTGCGCGCGCGGCTGCCGGTGCGCACCAGCGTGCCATCGGGCAATATCACTTTCAGCGCGAGCACATTCTCACGCATCGTGCCATAGCGCACCGCGTTGGTGCCCGAGGCGCGGGTCGCGATCATCCCGCCAAGGGTCGCGTTCGCGCCCGGATCGATCGGGAAGAACAATCCGCTCGCTCGCAGCTCCACATTCAGCTGCTCGCGCGTCACGCCTGGCTCGACCACGCAGAGCAGATCGGCGGACGCGATCTCGATCACGCGGTTCATCGCCGACAGATCGACGAGCACCGCCCCGGCGACCGCAGCCGCATTGCCTTCCAGCGAGGTGCCGACACCATGGGGCACGACCGGCACCCGCGCCGCGTTGGCCGCCGTCATCAGCGCCTGCACCTCGGCGGCGCTTTCAGGGCGGACCACCAGATCGGGGAGCACCGGCGCGTGATGCCCTTCCGCGGTCATGAACTGCGCGCGCTGCGCCTCCTTGGCGATCCAGCGAGGGCCGAAACGCTCGGCGAGCGCGTTGCTGAGGGTCTCGATCCCGGTCATGCCGCGTTCTCCAGCCGGGGAACCCAGCAGCGGCCGCCGCTCAGCGGCCCTGCCACGCCGGTCGTGCCCGGAAACGTGATTGGTAGCCCCTTTCGGGCACGCCGCGCCAGGAAAGCGAAGGCTTCCGCTTCGATGAAGTCGCCGCGCAGGCCAAGCGCGTCGCAGGCGACCACCCCGGGCAGGCGCGCGGCCAGCGCGGCCATCAGCACCGGATTATGTCGCCCGCCGCCGCACACGATCCAGCGCTGGGGCGGCGCCGGCAACAGCCGCGCAGCCTCGGCGACCGCATCGGCCGTGAAGGCGACGAGCGTCGCCGCCGCATCCTCGGTGGTGAGCGGCAGCACCGGATCGAGCGAAAAATCGTAACGATCGAGCGATTTTGGCAGTGGCTTCGCGAAATAGGGCGCCGCCATCAGCGCGGCGAGCGCGGCCGGGTCCACCCGCCCCGCCGCCGCGATCCGGCCATCGGCGTCATAACGGCCAGCCCCGCGCGCCTGCACGAGCAGATCGATCAGCCCGTTGGCGGGGCCGGTATCGAACGCGATCAACGCTCCGTCGGGGCCGATCCAGGTGAGATTCGCGACACCGCCCAGGTTTAGAAAGACAAGCGGCGGCGCCAGCGCGAGGTGATCGGCGAGCGCCGCGTGATAGACGGGCACCAGCGGCGCCCCCTGCCCGCCCGCGCCAAGATCGGCCTGGCGCAGATCGGCGACCACCGGCACGCCAAGCGCATCGGCGAGGGCACCGGCATCCCCCAACTGAACCGACAGGCCCCGCTCGGGGCGATGAAGCACCGTTTGGCCATGCAGCCCGATCAGCTCGATCCGGCCGGCATCGGGCCGGGCGAGCAGGGCGCGTGCCGCGTCGAGATGCGCGGTGGTGACGACCCGCGCCGCCTCGGCGAGGTTTGGGAGCGGCGCGCCGGCGCGGCCTGCGGCCACCGCCGCCTCGGTCGCGGCGATCAGGCAGGCGCGCTCTTGATCGGCGAACGGGCGCAGCAGCGCGGGGCCGAAGCCCTGGATGGTTTCGCCGTCGGTCTCGATGATCGCGGCGTCCACCCCGTCGAGCGAGGTGCCGCTCATCAGCCCCATCACCCGCTGCGCGCCACTGTCCCCGGGTGCTTGTACCATCGCCCGATCCTCCCGCCGTGATTGTGCCGCGGCCGCTCATTCTTGGCAACCAATATAATACCATTGGCAAAGCGTGGGATATTGGTATGCATGGTCAAAACGGTGGGAGAAGCTCGGCGTGCCCGGCGAAACCATGATGGCGGGGGAGGCCGCGGCCGCTGCCGCGCGCTCCGGTGCGCAGATAAGCTGCAACGGGGCGCTCATGCGCCAGCTCGGGGCAGTCTTGCGCGCTCTAAATGCGCCTTTTGCGGCCACGATCGCGCGCGGCAGCTCCGATCAGGCGGCGGCGTTCGCGAAGATGCTGTTCGAAACCCGCGTCGCCACCCCCACGCTCAGCCACGCGCCGTCGATCGGCGCGCTCTACCATGCAAGCTCCCCGCGCCTGCGTGGGGTGCCGCTGTTCGCCATCTCGCAATCGGGCCGCAGCCCCGATCTGCTGCGCGCGGCGGAGGATGCCCAGCGCCAGGGCGCGATCCTGATCGCGCTGGTGAACGATACCGATTCGCCGCTCGCCGCGCGCGCCGACATCGTCGTGCCGCTCCATGCTGGCGTCGAGGCCAGCGTCGCCGCGACCAAGAGCTTCATCGCGACGCTCGTCGCCCTCACCCATCTGTGCGCGGCTTGGGCGGAGGATACGGCGCTGCTCGCGGCGCTCGACCGGATCGAGCCGCTGCTTGCCGCGGCCGCGAGCCATGAATGGCACGCGGCCTTGCCGATCCTCGCCCCCGCGACGCGGTTGCTGGTGCTGGGGCGCGGCTTCACCTTGCCGATCGCGGGAGAGGCGGCGCTCAAGTTCAAGGAAGTGGCGGGCATCCATGCCGAGGCGTTCAGCCTCGCCGAAGTCGCGCATGGGCCGATGACGCTGATCACGGCGGGCGACCCGGTGCTGATCTTCGCCCCCGGCGACGCCGCGCGCGCCGGGCTCGAGGCGCGGCTGGCGGACTTCGGTGCCCGGGGGGCGCAAACGATCCTGGTCGATAGCGCCCCTTCGCCAACGGCGGCGACGGTGACGCTCCCTGCCCTTGGCGCACCCGATCCGGCGCTCGCCGCGATCGCGATGATCCAGCGTTTTTACCCGCTCGCCAATGCGCTCGCCCTTGCGCGCGGGCGCGATCCCGATCACCCTCCCTATCTCGCCAAGGTGACCAAGACGCTATGACCGCGACCGCGCTGATCGGGGCCACGCTGTTGCTGCCATCGGGCCCGGCCCAGGGCCAGGCGGTGGTGATGGAGCATGGGCGGATCGCCGCCGTCATCGCCGCCGACGCGCTGCCCGCCAGCGCGATCGTGCAGGAGCTGGAAGGCGGCTGGCTCGTTCCCGGCTTCATCGACACGCAAGTGAATGGCGGCGGCGACCGGCTGTTCAACGATGCGCCGAGTGTCGAGACGATCCGCGCGATCGCCGCCGCTCATCGGCGCTTCGGCACCACCGGGCTGCTGCCGACGCTCATCAGCGACGATGTGGGGGTGATCGAGGCGGCGATCGCGGCGGTGGAGGCGGCGATCGCGGCGGGCGTGCCGGGCGTGCTCGGCATCCATATCGAAGGGCCGCACCTCAATCCCGCCAAGCGCGGCATCCACGACGCGACCAAGTTCACCCCGCTCGATCCGGCGATGATCGCGCGTCTGTGCGCGCCCTCGCGCGGGGTGCGACTGGTGACGCTGGCACCCGAACTCGCGCCGCCGGGGGCGATCCGGACGCTCAGCGATCACGGCGTGATCGTCGCCGCCGGGCACAGCATGGCGAGCTATGCCGAGACCCGGGCCGCGCTCGACCAGGGGCTGGCGGGCTTCACCCATTTGTTCAACGCGATGACCCAGCTCGGCAGTCGCGAGCCCGGGATGGTGGGCGCCGCGCTGGAGGATCGGCGCAGCCGCTTCGGGCTGATCGTCGATGGCTGGCACGTCCATCCCGCGAGCCTGCGGGTGGCGCTCGCCGCGCGGGGGCTGGGCGGCGCGATGCTCGTGACCGATGCGATGCCCGTGGTCGGCGGCGTGCGGCCGTCCTTCTCGCTGGGCGGGCGCGAGATCACCGTGGTCGATGGCGCCTGCCGCGACGCGCAGGGCACGCTCGCGGGGTCGGCGCTGAGCATGGCGCAGGCGGTGCGCAACGCGGTCGGCCTGCTCGGCTGCACGCTCGCCGAGGCGAGCCGGATGGCGAGCGCCAATCCCGCCGCGTTCCTTCGCCTCGACCGCCGCACGGGCGCGATCGAGGTCGGCTACCAGGCCGATCTCGTGCATCTCGATCAGGACTTGCGCGTCACCCGCAGCTGGATCGCGGGCGATGCGCGTGACGAGGACGAGGGCGCATGACCCCCGATCTCGGGATGATCGAGGGCCGCTTCGGACCGGTCTGGCGCTGGCCGGCGCGCACCCAGGTGATGACGACGCTCGCCGGCGCCGGCTATCGTTTCTACCATTATGGCCCCAAGGCCGATCGGCACTTGCGGCGAAGCTGGCGCGAGGCGCACCCGCCGGAGCAAGGCGCCGCGCTCGCCCGCTTCGGCGCCGCCGCGCGCGCCGACCTCGCCCGGCGCCTGGCCGATTTCGACGCGATCGGGATCGATGATCTCGCCATCCTGTTCGACGATCTGCGCGGCGATCTGCCCGAACTCGCGGAACAGCAAGCCGCGCTCGTCGATTTCTGCACCCAGCACAGCCGCGCCACGCGCTTCTATTTCTGCCCGACCTATTATTCGACCGATCCGGTACTCGACCGGGTGTTCGGCGCGCGCCCGCCGGCCTATCTCGAAACGCTGGGGCGGCGGCTCGATCCCGCGATCCGCGTTTACTGGACCGGCGAGGAAGTCTGCGCGCGCGAGATCACGCCCGGGCATTTGCGCCGCGTCGCCGAACAACTCGGCCGCCCGCCCTGCCTGTGGGACAATTATCCGGTGAACGACGGCGCGCGCATGTCGCGCTTCCTGCATCTGCGCGCGTTCACCGGACGCCCGGCGAGCCTCGCGCCGCTGCTGAGCGGCCACGCGATCAATCCCGCGCTGCAGCCGCTGCTCGGCTGCCTGCCCGCGCTCACCTTGCCGATGAGTTACGCGCAGGGCGACGATTATCGTTATGGCGACGCGCTCGCCGCCGCCGCGCGCGCGCTGTTCGGCGCGCCGCTGGCCGAGATGATCATCGACGATCTGTTGCTGCTCAACGATACCGGCCACGATCGGTTGGGGGCACATGCCGCCCGGCTTCGCGCGCGCTATGCCGCGCTCGACCATCCCGCCGCTGCCGAGATCGTGCGCTGGCTCGACGGCGCGGACATCATGGCAGAGGGCGCGGTGGAGACCGAGGCATAGCCACGCGCCGCGCGGGCGGAGCGACGCCTCGTCCGCGCGCCCTGCATGGCGGATCATCGGCGCGTGGGCGCGAGCGTCGCCATCAGCACCGCGACGGCCACCAGCACCGCGCCAGCCGCGTCCGCCAACGCCGGCCGATACCCATTGGCCGCCACGTCGATCACCGCCCCCACCACCGGCTGGATCAACAGGCCGGCCCCAACCGCGACCGGTGAAAGCCGCCCCACCGTCAGCACGAGCAGACCCTGCCCAATCACCTGCGCCACGGCGGCGGACGCGATCAGGGGACCCCAGTCGCGGGCGATCAGCGGTTCGCCCGAAAGCACCGTGAAGACGAGCAGCGGCGGCGCGCTCGCCACCGTCATCCAGACGAACGCCGCCAGCGGCGCGACGCGTCCCGCGAGCCGTGCGGTGACGACGAAGAACGCGGTATAGACAATGCCCGCCACCAGGCAGAGCAGATCACCCAGCGAACGGGCCGCGTCCAGCTGCACCGAACGGCCGAGCAGCAGGGCCGCGCCCAGGCACGCCAGGACCAGCGCGGCGATCTGTGCCCGGCCCGGCCGCACCCGCTCGGCCAGCATGGCGTAAAGCGGAAAGAACAGCACCGCGCAGTTGCCGAGCAGGACGGCGTTGGTCACCGTCGTTCGCACGATTCCGGCGCAATAGATGGCAAGCGACGCGGCAAACACCTGCCCCGCGATCAGCAGCGGCCCGATCGCGCCGCGCGGCAGCCGTTGCTCGCGCGGTAACAGCAGCAGCGCCGGCAGCAGCAACGGGCTCGCGATCGCGACCCGCCAGAAGGCGCTCGCCAACGGCCCCGTTTCGGCGAGCTGGATGAACCAGGGGCCAAGCGCGAGCGCGACATTGGCGCCGACCACGGCGACGATCCACGGCACGCCGTGGCGACGATGTGCCCCGGCCGCGTCGTTCAGAGGAACAGCTCGGCCATGGCGTCGCAGATCGCCGCCGTGTCGATCCGGTGCAGCGCATATTGGTCGGGCAGGTCGCCGGTCTGGCCGAAGCGTTCGACGCCGAGTGGGCTGACGCGCTGCCCCCGCACCCCGCCGAGCCATGACAGCGTCGCCGGATGCCCGTCGAGCACCGTCACCAGTCCGGCGGTTGGGCTGAGCGCACCGAGCAGTTGGCCGATATGCGCCGCCGCGCCACGTTCGCCCCGCCAGCGCGCCGCGCGCTGCGCGGTCCAGCCGGCATGAAGCAGATCGGGCGAGGTGACGGCGAGCAGGCCGAGACCGGGCAGATCGTCGCGCAGTGCCTCCCAGGCGGCGATCGCCTCGGGAGCGACCGCGCCGGTGAACACGATCGCGGCCTCGGCGCCCGGCGCGGGTTGCCGGAGCCAATAGCCGCCTTTCAACACGCCGTCTTGCCAGCGATCATCGCCGCGCGACGGCTGCGCGATGACGCGGGTGGTCAGCCGCAAATAGGTCGAGCCACCGTCGGGCGCCTGCATCCGGCGGAAGGCCTGCTCCAGCAGCAGCGCCAGTTCATCCGCGAAGGCGGGTTCGTAATAGGTGACGCCGGGCTGGCCGATCCCGATCAGCGGCGTCGAAATTGACTGGTGCGCCCCGCCTTCCGGCCCCAGCGTGACGCCCGAGGGAGTCGCGACCAGCAGGAACCGCGCGTCCATATACGCGGCATAGTTCAGCGCATCGAGGCCGCGGGCGATGAACGGGTCGTACACCGTCCCCACCGGCAGCAGGCGGGTGCCGAACAGCGGTGCGGCGAGGCCCGCCGCGGCCAGCATCAGGAACAGGTTATGCTCGGCGATGCCCAGCTCGATATGCTGGCCCGCCCCGCCCGCCTGCCATTTCTGGGCGGAAGGGATGCGCGCCGCCGCGAACACGTCCGCCACTTCCTTGCGCCGGAACAGCCCGCGCCGGTTGACCCACGCGCCCAAATTGGTCGACACGGTGACGTCGGGCGAGGTCGTCAAGATCCGGTCCGCCAGGGGATGATCGGATCGGGCCAGCTCGAACAGCATCTTGCCGAACGCCGCCTGGGTCGATTGCTCGCGGTCCGTTGGCGGTTCGATCCGGGGGACGGGAACGCCTTCGTCCACCAAATCGCCACGCGGGTGCGCGATGGGGGCGGCTTGCACCAGCGCCTCGGCCGCGCGGCGGGCATTGTCGCCAAGCCCCGCCCACGGCGCCCACTCCTCACCCTGCCCGATGCCCAGCCGCTCGCGGAGACCGTCGATCTGCGCGGGGCTCATCAGCCCGGCATGGTTGTCCTTATGCCCGGCAAGCGGCAGGCCATAGCCCTTGATCGTGTAGGCGATGAACAGCGTCGGGCGCTCGTCGCGGGCGCCGTCGAACGCGTCCGCCAGCGTCTCGGGGCAATGTCCGCCCAAATTGGTCATCAGCTCGGCCAGCGCGTCATCGCTGTAAGCGCCGAGCAGCGTCGCCACGCCGGGCCGGGCGCCGATATCGGCCTCTAGCCGCGCCCGCCACGCCGCCCCGCCCTGATAGGTGAGCGCCGCGTAATCGGCGTTGGGGCAGGTATCGATCCACTCGCGCAGCGAACCGCCGCCGGGCTGGGCGAAGGCGGCGCGCTGGCGGGCGCCATGCTTCAGCGTGACGACACGCCAGCCGCAGGTCTCGAAGATATCGTCGAAGCGCCGGAACATCCGGTCGGCGGTGGTCGCGTCCAGGCTCTGCCGGTTGTAATCGACGATCCACCAACAGTTGCGAACTTCGTGCTTATAGGCCTCGATCAGGCACTCATAGATATTGCCCTCGTCGAGTTCGGCGTCGCCCATCAGCGCGATCATCCGCCCCGCATCGGCTTCAGCCAACTGGCCATGCGCGATCAGATAATCCTGGACGAGGCTGGCAAAGGCGGTGACCGCCACCCCCAGGCCGACCGAGCCGGTCGAGAAGTCGATCGGGATCGCGTCCTTGGTGCGGCTGGGATAGCTTTGCGCCCCGCCCAACGCGCGAAACCGTTCGAGCTGATCGCGCGACTGGTTGCCCGCGAGATAATGCGCGGCGTGGAGCAGCGGCCCGGCATGGGGTTTCACCGCGACCCGATCTTGCGGGCGCAGCGCGTGGAAATAGAGCACCGCCATGATCGTCGACATCGACGCGCACGACGCCTGGTGCCCGCCGACCTTCAGCCCGTCACGGCTCTCGCGCCGATGATTGGCGTTATGGATCGTCCAGGCGCTCAGCCAGCGCAGGCGCTCATCCAGCAGCGCCAGGGTATCGGCATGGGACAAGCTTTGAGTCGTGGTATCAGGCACGCGCCTACTCCTGGTGGCGACACGCGGTCGCGTCGTGTAGCGGCGAGGCACCGGCAACGGCCCCCGCGCCGATTGCCGTCCCGGGTAAAGCATGAAGGCCTAGCGCCGCCATGCGGTTGCCCAAGCCCATCCGACCGAAAACCGCAACCACCGCGCCGGTCGCCGCCGGCATAAGTGGTGCGCCGCCGCGCCCGATCGTCGGCTCGCCAGTCCTCATCAGCGCCTGCCCTTCCTCAACATGACTGACCGGTCATATTATGCCCGACATGATTGGTCCATCGCGATCGCGCGTGCGCCGCGTTAGGCCGGCAACAGCGGAGCGATGCGCGCGGCGCTCCCGCGAATGTCCGCTTCCAGAGCGGCGGCGGCCTGGTCCCCGTTGCCCGTGGCCAGGCCGTCGATGATGCGGGCGTGACGCGCAAAGTCTTCCTGCTGATCGAGCTCGGCTTCGATCAACGAGAAGAGCGGACCGATCCGCAGCCACGCGGCGAGGATGATTTCGCACACGTCGAGCATCCCCGATGCGCCGTAGATGGCGAAATGAAAATCGAAATTGGTCTTGAGCAGCGTGCCACGGGCCAAGTCGGCGGCGGAAGCCGCGCGATAATCGTCATTCAAGTCGCGCAGCCGCTCCACCAGCGCATCGTCGCGCCGCGCCGCCGCACGTGCCGCCACCAGGGTTTCCAGCCGCACGCGCGCCTCGATGATGTCGAGGAAGCGAGTCGCGCCGAGCGTGGCGATCACGAAGCCGCTCTGCGGTTGCGCCAGCACCACCCCTTCGGCGGCCAGCCGGCGAAGCGCGTCCTTCACCGGCATCGTGCTCGTTCCCAGACTCTCGGCGAGCGCGCGCGTGGAGAGCGCCTCGCCCGGCCGAAAGGCGCCGATCATCAACGCATCGCGGAGCTGATCGTAAACCGCGTCCTGCATGGTCCTGCCGGGGCGCGCGCTGAGCGGCCGCAGCAGAAGATGGTCGACGACCGGACGGCGGCGCCCCCGGCGCGGTGGGGGTGGCGCGGCCGCGTCACCTGGGCTGGCGGCGAGAATCTTGCTGTCCATTCGGCCATGCTAGCGAACTTGGAAGCCCCGCGCGAATGGTGCGTCGTCATCGATCCAAAGCTGGTTATACCCCGTCGCGTGCGCCGTACCCTGGATCGAAGGCAGGATCGCGTCGTAATCGCCGACCCGCGTCGTGCCCTCGATCCGGCCGACGAAGCACGAGCCGATATAGCTGCGATGCTCGAACGCGATGCCCGGCGTCAGGCGCCCTGTGGCGGCGAGTTGCGCGAGCCGGGCCGACGTGCCGGTTCCGCACGGGCTGCGGTCGATCGCCCGCTCGCCATAAAAAACGGCGCTGCGCCCGCTGGTCCCGTCGTCGGCAAGCGCATCGGCCCAGAGAACATGGCTGACGCCGCGGATCGAAGGGTCGAGAGGGTGGACGGCGTCGATCGCGGCATCCACCGCCGCCCGCACCGGAGGACTGAGCGCCAGAATACCGCCCGCCCCGACCGCCTCGACGCCGGCGAAACCCGGCTGCGGCTCGACGATCGCGTAGAAATTGCCGCCATAGGCGATGTCGACGCGTAGCGGCCCGAGCCCCGGCACCTCGACGGTAACGTCGCGGCTGTGGAGGAAGCTCGGCACGTTGACCAGCCGCACCCATTCCACGCGATCGGCGCGCCGCGCAAAGCTCACGTCCAGAATCCCCGCCGGCACCTCGATCCGCAGCCGGCCCTCCTCGCGCGGCCGGATCAGCCCATGTTCTAGCGCGAAGGTTATCATCCCGATCGATCCATGTCCGCACATCGGCAGCACGCCGCTTGTCTCGATGAACAGGATCGAGGCGTCGCAGTCCTGCCGCAGCGGCGGATAGACGAACCCACCAGACATCACGTCGTGCCCGCGCGGCTCGAACATCAGGCCGTCCCTGATCCAGTCGAAGCGCCGGATGAAGTCCTGGCGGCGTTCGCTCATCGTCGCGCCTTCCAGAAACGGCGCGCCACCGACCACGAGTCGCACCGGGTTCCCGGCGGTATGGCCATCTATGCAGAAGAAGTGAGAACGCATCGTCGCGGTCCTTATTGTTGAGAGTCGCCGGCCGGCAGCGGGTGTTCGGCGGCGGTATTGGATCGCCTGATCGCGCCGAACCTTGCGAGCGCGAACATGGGCGGCGGCGGGGCTTGCCCGGCGATCATATCGCGGACGATCTCCCCCGTCCGCGCGGCGAGCGTCAAACCAAGATGTGCATGGCCTACCGCATAATAGAGCCCCGCCACCTCGTTGCCGCCGATGCCGGGGAGATAATCCGGCAGCGTCGGCCGGCACCCCATCCAGCGCGTGACGCAACCGCCGTCGAGCAGGCCAACCTCGCGCAGATGGTGCTCCAGCCGATCCCATTTGCGCGGATCGGGCGGGGTTTGCGGACGGCCGAACTCGACGAAGCTGGTGGCCCGCATCCGGTCGCCAAAGCGCGTCACGACCACGGCGCGATCGTCGAGGACGAGCGGTGGCAGGTCCATCGGCCAGCCCGGTCTGTCGAAACCGACATGATAACCGCGCTCGGCGATCAGCGGCGCGGGGATGCCGGCGGCGCGCAGCAACGGCGCGGACCAGACCCCCGCCGCCACCAGGACGGCGTCCGCCGCGATCCGCGTGCCGTCGTCCAGCACGACGCCAGGGCGCGCGCCGCCCTGGACGGATCGGGCATGGCGGGCGATCCGCTCGACCCCGGCTTCATCGGCGAACCGCCGCACGCGCCGCAGCAACAGGCCGGGGTCCGTAACCTGGCCGGTGCCGGTAAATCGCGCCGCGCCGAACGCGGTCAGCCGTAGTTGCGTGGCGAGTGCCGCCCGGTCGCGGGCACCGGCGGGCGCATAAGTGGTCGCGCCGGTGGCGCTGCGCGCGAGCGCCGCCATCCCGCGCTGCTGCGCGTCGCGCCCCTCCCAGACCACCAGATGCCCCTGCTCGCGGATCAGCGCGTCGGCATCCGGGCCGAGCAGCCGTCGCCACGCCGGGATCGCGTCGGCGGTCAGTGTCGCGAGCGCGGCGGTGCCGGCGCGAAAGCGGCCCGGGGCCGAGGCGGTGAGCAGGCGCAGGGACCAGGGCAGCCATGCCGCCACATCGCGTGGCACGAACGCGACCGGCCCGCCTCGGCTGAACAGGCGTCGCGGCAGCGCGCGGACCAGCTTGAGCGAGGCAAGCGGCTCGACATGCTCGGTCGCGAGGTGGCCAGCATTGCCCCACGACGCCGGCTCGGGATCGTCAGGGGCCACATGCCGCACCCCCAGCCCGGCCCGCGCGATCGCCAGCGCCGCGCAAGAGCCGACAATCCCGCCCCCAACGACGATGACGGAACGTGGCTTGCTCAACGCCGCTTCCTTATGGAGGTTGGCGCCTCGACTTTGGACGCATATCTGGTATCTCAGAAATGGCGTGCGAACGGCATCGCTGTCAAGACCTTCCGCGGCGGGAGAAGAGGTTGACCATCGCGCTACGCCTGCAAGCGGCCCTGGAGGCGGCCACCTCGCCTTTGGCGCGCGCCGCGCTCGCGGTCGATGCGCCGGCGCTGGGCCTCGCGTGGCGCGGAGGCACCGCCGATCGCCCGTTTCGGATCGCCAGCATCACCAAGCCATTCGTGGCGGCGACGATCCATCGTCTCCGCGAGGAAGGCGTGTTGACCCTCGACGATACGATCGCGCGCCACGCCACGGCGGAGACGCTGCTTGCGCTCACGCGGGGGGGCTATGATTGCGGCGCGATCACCTTGGCCCAGCTGCTGTCGCACACGTCCGGCCTGACCGACCATAGCGTGGCGCCGGGCTTCGTGCGCGCCGTGGCCGCGGACCCGCGGCGGCGATGGACTCGTGCCGAGCAGATCGCGCTGGCGATGCGCGCCGGGCCGCCGATCGGCCCGCCCGGGGCGTGTTACGCCTATGCCGACACCGGCTATATCGTGCTTGGCGAGATCATCGAGCGCGTGACCGGCCTATCGCTGGCGCAGGCCGTCCGCCGCCTGGTCCGGCTCGATGCGCTCGGCATGGCGCAGACCTGGTGGGAGACGCTGGAGGAGCCGCCCGCTGGCGCGCCGGAACTTCAGCCGCAATGGCACGATGGCGCCTCGGCCAGCGACTGGCATCCATCGTTCGATCTATTCGGCGGCGGCGGGTTAATCTCGACCGTTGGCGATTTGAATCGCTTTCTGGCCGCCTTGCTGGCCGGCGAGATCCTGCGCCCGGCGACCGTTGCCGAAGCGCTAGCGACCCCCGCGGTGGCACCGGCGCAAGCCACGACGCCTGGCCGCAACCACTCGCTGCTCCTCGCGACGATGCGGATCGGCAAGCGTTGGTGCCTTGGCCATACCGGCTTTTGGGGAAGCGCGACGGTGCGATTGCCTGGAACGGGCGCGACTGTGTCGCTGTCGATCAACGCGTCGGGCGATCGCGCCTGGCGAGCGATGCTCGACCTGCTGGAGTTGATCGACACGATGCTGGTGGCGGAGTGGTGCTCGCGGTCGGCTGGGGCTAAGCTGTCGCCATGACCAAACCCATCGCCCGGCAAGGCGCTCCCCGCGCCGCCCGGCCCGCGCCCGCCCCCCGCGCGCGCGCCGCCATCCGCCCCGATCCCGTCCCGGCCCATGTCGCCGATCGCATGGATTTCGCGGGCCATCTGGCCGGGTGTGTCGACGGCGCCGGCCGTGGGGAAAAGACGCGACTGAAGCTGCTGGGCTGCGGCTTGCGCCTGCTCGCCGACACGGGCTTTCGCAGCCTCAACGTCGATGACGTCGTCGGGCTGGCCGAAATCGCCAAGGGCACCTTCTATATCCATTTCACCAGCAAGGATGCCTTTCTGCTGGAGCTGGCGGACCGCTATGTCGCGTTCGAGGCCGCCGCCGCCCCGGAGCGCGATCCGGATGCCACGACTTTCGCGCAGGTGCGCGACTGGCTCGCCTGGTATGAAGAGATGTTCGCGCGCAATATCGGGGTGGTGCGCTGCCTCGTTCAGGCGGCGGAGACGAGCGAGGCGATGCGGGCGCTTTGGCATCGCCGCAACGCGGTGCTGATCGATCGCCTGCTCGGCAGCTACTTCCCTCCCAGCGGCGCCATCGATCCGGCGCTCGCGCGAACGGTGTTGCGGGTCGCCGGCGGGATGATCGACCAGAGCCTGTTCGAACGTCACCGCGTGCAGGTTGGGCCGGGCCGGCGCGAGCCCGACGATCGCGCGCTGCGGCTCGAGCTGCACGCCCTGCTCTGCTACCGCGCGATCTATGGCACCAATCCCCCGGCGGACGAGCTGAACGGAACCCGCGAGCTGCTGGCATGGCCGGGTCGGTGAGCGGCGGCGTCGCGATCCTCGGCACCGGCCTGATGGGGCTGCCGATGGCGGCCAACCTGGCACGCGCCGGGCTGCGCGTTTCGGCCTGGAACCGAACCATCGCCAAGGCCGAGCCGCTCGCGCGCCTGGGGGTGCGGCTTTGCGCGACCGCGGCAGAGGCGGTGACAGGCGCCGAGGTCGTGCTGATCATGCTGTCCAACGGTGCCGTGGTGGACGCGGCCCTGGCCGACATCGCCGATGCGCTTTCCCCCGGCACGACCGTGGTCGTGATGAGTTCGATCCCGGTCGAGGCGGCGCGCGCGCAAGCGGCGGCGCTCGCCGCGCGCGGCATTGGTTATGTCGACGCGCCGGTGTCTGGCGGCACCCGCGGCGCCGAGGCGGGCACGCTCGTCATCTTGGCCGGCGGCGGCGCGGCGGAGATTGACCGTCTCGCGCCGATATTCGCGCCGCTGGGGCGGGTGACCCGGGTGGGCCCGGTGGGATCGGGCCAGCTCGCCAAGCTTGCCAATCAGCTGATCGTCGGGGTCACGATCGGGGCAGTCGCCGAGGCGCTTATCCTCGCCGAGGCGGGGGGTGCCGATCCGGCGGCGGTGCGCGCCGCGCTGCTCGGCGGCTTCGCGGACTCGACGATCCTGCGCCAGCACGGCGCGCGGATGGTGGAGCGCGACTTCGCGCCGGGCGCGCATGCGACCACGCAGCTCAAGGATTTAACGACCGTCGCGTCGCTGGCGCGGAGCTTGAAGCTCGACCTTCCGTTCGCCACCCTCGCGCAACACGAATTCGCGGCGATGTGCGAGACGGCGCGCGGCGCGTTGGACCATAGCGCCCTCTACCTCGCGATCGGCGAGCGGCGCCGCGCGGACTGACGCTGGCCGATCGACCTTGCCAGCGCTTCGGCCCGGTCCCCCGGGCGCGCCATCGCTTGCATAGCCACCCAACATGACTTAGCAGTCATATATGCGGGCGGAAGGACTGGCGTGACATGAAACAGCTCGACAAGGTCATCATCACCAGTGCGACGACGGGTGCCGGGCATATGCCGTGGATGTCGCCGCACCTGCCCTTGACCATCGAGCAGATTGTCGAAGACTCGGTCGCCGCGGCCGAGGCCGGTGCCTCGATCATCCACCTGCACGCGCGCGACCCGGAAACTGGCGAACCGTCGTGCGATCCAAGGCTCTACGAGCAGTATCTGCGGCGCATCAAGCAGCGCACCAACGCCATCCTCAACCTGACGACCGGGCAGCCGCAGCGCAACGTTACCCCCGAACAGGCGATCGAGAACCGGCTTGCCGCCCCCCTCGCCTTCTCGCCCGAGATCACCTCGTTCAACATGGGACCGATGAGCTTCGCGACCTTTACCCTTGCCGAGCGCGCCCGGACCTCCGGCCAGCCGCTGCGCGAGTGGGAGGAGGCCTATCTCGAACTGTCGCGCCATCTGACGATGGCCAACCCCTGGTCGCTGATGGAGCGGATCGCGCGCGAGCTGGGTGAAGATCGCGGGGTCCGGTTCGAATTCGAATGTTTCGACACCGGCCACCTCTACGCGCTGAAGGTGATCGCCGATGAAGGCTGGGTGAAACCGCCCTTCTTCATCCAATCGGTGTTCGGGCCGCTGGGGGGGATCGGCACCGATCCCAAGCATGTCCTGCACTTCAAGGAAACGGCGGACATGCTGTTCGGCGAGGACTATATCTGGTCGCTGCTGGCGGCCGGCAAGGCGCAGATGAAGCTTACCACGATGGCGGCGTGCATGGGCGGCAATGTGCGCGTCGGCATGGAAGACAGCCTATGGGCCGGCCCCGGTGAACTCGCCACGTCGAGCGCCGACCAGGTGCGCCGCATACGCACGATCTTGGAGGCACTCGGCCTTGAGGTGGCGACGCCGGACGAAGCCCGCGCCTATCTTGGCACCAAGGGCGCCGACCGGGTGGGATTCTGATGGCGTCGCTGTCCGACGCGCCGGCCGCCGCGCGCGGCTTCGCGACCGAGCGATCGGCAGAGCTGTTCGCCCGGGCCGAACGGGTGATGCCATCCGGCTATACCCGCGACCTCGTCGCCCAGCTCCCTCACCCGCAATATGCCAGTCACGCCCAGGGCTGCTGGCTGACCGACATTGACGGCAACCGGCGGATCGATTGGGTGAACAACTTCACCTCGATGATCCACGGTCATGCCCCGCCCGCCGTGGTGCGCGTGATCGCCGAACAGGCCGGGCGGCTGATGAACGCGGTGCTGCCGACCGAATGGGAAGTCGGCCTGGCAGAACATCTGGTCGATCGGGTGCCGGGGATCGACCGCATCCGGTTCACCAATTCGGGCACCGAGGCCAATGCGATCGCCGTTAAGGCCGCGCGCGCCTTCACCGGCCGTTCCAAGGTCGCGAAGATCGAGGGGGGCTATCACGGCCAGTTCGACCTGCTGGAGGCGAGCCACCAGCCAACGGCGCCGCTCTGGGGGCCGGCGGAGCGGCCCGTCCCCGTGCCGCACAATCCCGCCACGCCCCAGAGCCTGCTCGACGAACTGGTGATCCTGCCGCTCAACGATATCGCCAACAGCCGCGCCATCCTGGCCGAACGGGCAGCCGAGCTGGCCGCCGTGATCATCGACCCATGGCGCCTCCAGGCGGGCATGGTCAGCCCCCGGCGGGACTATCTGGAGATGCTGCGCGAGGAGACCGCGCGGCTGGACATCGTGCTGATCTTCGACGAGGTCGTTTCGCTGCGTGCGAGCCATGGCGGCGCGCAGGGGCTGCACGGCATCCTTCCCGATCTCACCACGCTCGGCAAGATCATCGGCGGCGGCCTCCCGATCGGCGGTGTTGGCGGCAGCGCGGCGGTGATGTCGGTGTTCGAGATGGGTCGTCCCGACGGCAAGGTGAAGCATTCGGGCACCTTCACCGCCAATCCGTTGTCGATGGCGACCGGGCTCACCTCGATGCGCCTGCTGACCCGCGCGGCGCTGGAGGACCTGAGCGCGAAGAGCGAGCGGCTGCGCGAGGGGCTCCGCCGCGCCATCCGCGATACCGGCCTGCCGGGCGACGTGACCGGCGACGGTTCGGTGAGCGCGTTGATGCTGACCGATCAACCCACCGAGAATTTCCGCCAGTTCGCGCACGCGCTGCAAAACGGCCTGATGGCCCGATTGCTGGCGCTGCAGGCGCTGCTGACCGAGGAGGGCATCTTCACGCTGCGCGGCAACTTCATCGGCTCGACCCCGATGACGGACGATGACGTGGATTTCACGATCGCTGGCGCGACACGGGCGATGCGCCGCTTGGCCGAGGCGTGACGGCGGCAGCGCGGATCAGCGCGAGCGTTTCGATGATGTTTGGCGAATTGCCGTTCGCGGCGCGCTTCGCCGCGGCGGCCGCCGCCGGGTTCGACGGCGTGGAAATCCAGCGTATCGATGAAGCGACGCCACACGCGATCGCCGCCGCCGCCACTCAGGCCGGCGTTCAGGTGGCGCTGATCAATGTGCCGATGGGCGATCTGCTGTCGGGCGGCCCCGGGCTATCGGGCGTTCCGGGGCGCGAACAGGCCTATGTTCGCGCGCTGCACCAGGCGTTCGAGACCGCCACGTTGATCGGCGCGCATCGCGTCCATCTCGGCCCGTCGCGGGTGCCGCCGGGCCTATCGCGCGACGATTGCCTGCCAACTTATCTCGCCAATATCGCCACCGCCGCCGAGCTGAGCGCGGCCGCGGGCATTCCGGCGGTGGTGGAGGGCATGAACCGTGTCGACGCACCGGACGCATTGATCGCATCGGTCGATCTCGCGGCGGAAATGGTGCACCGGGTCCCCGGCATCGGGCTGTTGTTCGACGCCTATCATGTCGCCAAGGGGGGGCATGACCCCGCCGCCGCCTTTGCCCGGCACCGCGCGATCGCGCGCCATGTGCAGATCGCCGACGCGCCCGCGCGCACCGCGCCCGGCACCGGCACCATCGCCTGGGATCGCTTCTTCGCGGCATTGGCGGACGCCGAATATGCAGGCTGGATAGGCGCGGAGTACCCGTGCGCTGGCGATACCCCCGCCACGCTTGGCTGGCTCAAACCGGCGCGGCGAAGCGCGCGCGCGGCCCCACCGCGAAGCTGAGTGCCTTGGAAAGGGCCGCCGGCACGACGCCGATATGACCTTCATCGGCAATAACGCGTAGCGCCACATTCGCGGGCGGCAACACCGTGGCGAGCGCCGCCGCCATCTCGCGGGCATTCTCCACCATCCGCCCCCGCGCGAACATCGCGTCCATCTGCTGGGCGACGTCCTCGGGAATCCCCTCGGGCAGTTCGGCGTGGGTTTCGCGCGCGCCGACGGTGATCAGCACGCGCGGCGGCGCGCCGATGCCACCCATCTGCGCACGAAACCCCGGAAGCGCGTCGAACATCATCCGATCACCCCACCAGAGCGACGGGCTGCTCGCGACATAGGTGGAAAAGACGTCGGGTTGCTGGAACAGGCTATGCAGCGCGAACAATCCGCCCAACGAGTGGCCGAACAACGTTCGGCGGGCCGGGTCGACGGGGTGGATCGCGGCGATCGCCGGCAACACCGCGTCCGTCACGAAGCGGCGAAAGACATCGGCGCCGCCGAGCGCCAGGCCCGGCTCCGGCACGATGAATTGGGGCAGCTTGTCGCGGTCTGTCGGCGGCGTCAGATCAGTGTTGCGCAGCGAAAGGGTTCGCTCGATCCCGGCGTCCGGATAGCCGATCGCCACCACCAGCGCGGCCGCGCAATCGCCGAGCGCCCGGACGGCGGCATGCGCGGCGAGCGTCGCGAAATTGGCCGGGCCGTCGGTCGCGAGGAACAGCGGCCATCCCGCGGGCGGGGGCGCTTGCGCGGGCCGGGCGATCCAGAGGCGATAGGTTCTGCCGTTCGCGTAGCAAGGCAGGTCGAAGGTCTCGCTGTGATCGATCACGGCCGGCCCCAGCGGGATCAGGCCGTTCGTGGTAGCGGCCTCAGTCATGCGGCGCCTCTCCATCGCGGACGAAGCGATACTCTTGCTGCGCTTCGCGCAACACCAGGGCGACGACGCTGCCCTGGGCGTCGGTTTCGGCGGCGAAGGTCAAGCCCCGGAGCAGCGGGTCGATCGTGACGAAGGCGAGCATGTCCCCCACCCGCTGCACGCCGACCGCCAGATCAAGCCCGTTGACGCGGAAGGCGACGCCGTCGCTCCCCCGCGACACGCTGAGCGTTCCAATCTCGGCGGACCGATAGCGCACGGCGAGCCGCGCGGCGTCCGACGGGGGTGGCGGCAACCGCACCACCCGCGCCCAATGGCGGCGCTCGGCGGCGACGCGCGCCACCATGCCCTCTATCTGCGCCTCGGCTTTCGGTTCCGCGCCATAGATCAGCTCGATCAGCCGGCGCCGAAACGCGGGCAGCAGGAACTGGCCATTATCGGCATTGGTCAGCACGACCGCGGCGATGCCGGCTTCGGGCAGGATCGCGAAATCGCTCATCGCACCGGGCAGGCTGCCGCCATGCGCGATGACGGTGACATCGCCACTGCGATCGATGTTCAGCCCCATGCCGTAAGCGCCGCATTCGCCGATGGTGACGAAGGGTTCGCGCCGTTCGAGCAGCGCGTCGCGCCCGATCAGTCGCTTGCCGTCCAGCATCCCTTCGCCAAGCTCGAGCCGGACATAGCGCAGCATGTCGGAGACGCTCGACCAGGCCGCGCCCGAAGGCCGCAGCGCGTGGACCGCGCCATCCAGGTCGCGATCGCTGGCGACCGGGCGACCGGCCAAATCGGTGCCATGCGCCGCCGCGAACGCCCCGCCACGCACGCGGCGTGGGTCGAAGCAGGTATCGGCCATGCCCAGCGGGTCCAGAACGCGCTCCTGTATCGCCCGATCATAGCCGACGCCCGGATCGAGCTCGGGATGGGCGATGCGGCCGGCCACGAAACCGGCCGCGGCCGCGAGCAGGTTGCTGTACTGATACACCTCGCCGAAACCGCTGGTCGGCACGGTGCGCGCGAGCAGATCGAAGGTGCGCGACGCCGGCGTCGCCCGATCGAAGACAAGGCTCCACGCCAGGTCCGCGCGCGGCAACCCGGTCGATGCGCTGACGAGATGGCGGATTTGCGCCAGCTCGGTCGCATCGGGCGAGCCGAGGCGGAAAGCGGGGTAAACGTCGCGGACGCGGTCCGTCCATCGCACCCGCCCCTCGTCCACCAGCATCGCGAGCAGCAACGTCGTCAGCGGCTTGGTGTTGGAGGCGATGCGGAAACGCGTATCGGCGGTCACCGGGTCGGCGCGCCGTACGTCCCGCACGCCGATGCCGCCGGCGAAGAGCACGCGGTCTCGGGTCGCGACGCCAAGGCCGATGCCGGGCACTGCCAGCCGCCGCGCGGCGTGCGCGAGGAAGCCGCGGAGCGCCTCAACCTCGGCCGCGCCAAATTCACGCGGCGGCGTGCCGGCAAAGCTTTCGCGCGCGAAGCCGGGCGCGCGGAGCGATTGCATGACCAGCACCGCCGCCGCCATGCGTCGTTCGAAGGTCGCGCTCGCGCCGTCGAGCAGGGCGAGCGTCCAACCGGCCGCGCCGCGATAGCCCACCGCCGAAGCCCAGCCCCGCGCGGCCGGCGGCGGATCGAAAGCGATGACGCGAATCGCGCCCCAGCCGTCGCGCGTCGGTTCGTCTCCCGCCACGCGTATTGGCGGCGGCGGGCCGATCAAGCGCTCCCAGGCCGCGGTCGCCGCCGCCTCGGCGGTGTCGCCGGCTTCGTTCTCGATCAGGCGGATCGCGAAATCGCCCTCGGGCGCCGTCACCGTGATGCCACCGAGGCCCGGCTCGATCCGCCAGCCGCGCGGCAGCGTCACGCTGGCGCCGGTCGCGAGCCTGACGGCTGTATCGCCGGTGAGGACGCGGGCAGCCTCGGTCATTGCCAGGCGGCCTCGTGCGCGGCGGCACGAGCCATCGCCGCGACATCCTCGGCTCGATAGCGCGGGGCGTGATCGTCCCCCGGCGGCTCCTCGCCGCGCAGATGGCGCAGGAAAAAGTCCCACATGCGGCGTTGAACATCGGCGCTCGTGGCCTGGAGCAGATGCCCTTCATTGGGGACGATCACCAGATCGAAGCTTTTGCCGGCATCGGTCAGCCGCCGCGCGAGGCTGATGGCGTGCGCCGGGTGTACATTTTCGTCCATGTCGCCATGGACGATCATCAACGCGCCGCGCAGCCCGGCGGCCTCGCGACCCGTCACCTGGCGCGCCCAGCGGTCGTCGCCGTCGGGGCCGACATATTTCTCCAGCCAGCCCGCGAAGTAATGCGCGGGATCGTCGGTGCCGCAGATCGCCACGCCCGCGGTGAAGATATCCGGATAACGGAACAGCGCGGTCGCGCTCGCATAACCTCCGGCCGAGGAACCGACGATACCGGCGCGAGCGCGGTCGATGAAGGCGAACCGCGCGCGCAACTGCGCGACGATCGCGACATGATCAGCAAGTTGCGGCTCCAGCAGATCGCCATAGCCCGCCTGATGAAGGGCGCGCGGCCGCATCGGCAGGCCGCGTGTGTCGGCCACGACCACGGCGAAGCCAAGCGCGGCGAGCGCCTGCGCCTGGCACTGCATCCGACCCCAGAAACTGCGGGCGAGAACAACCGATTGTGGGCCGGGATAGATGCAGTCGATCAGCGGCAGCGTCGCTTCGCCGTCATGGTCGGCGGGCAAGTACAAGGCGGCGCGCAGTGGCGTGGCGCCATCGGCGGCCACCAGATCGAGCCAGACCGGCTCGGACATCGTGATCGCGGCGCGATCGAGCGTGGCGAGCGTTGTTTCCCGCCCGGTGGCAAGATCGGCGACTATGGTCGTCACACCGTTCGCCGGCGACGCGCGACGCACCACCGCCCAGTGGCCGCCGGGTGAGACCGAACCAGGCCCCCGCGGCAAAGCATAGGGTCGATCAGCCGCGAATGGCCCGTCGAGCGCCGCCCGCACGCCAAGGTCCGCGCCACATGGCCGCACCAATATATCTAGTCCGTCGCGATCGAGATGCGCGCGAACGATCGTCCGCAGCAGATAGTCGGTCGGGTCAAGCCCCGTTACGGCGAGCAGCAACGTCCGGGCCGCCTCTTCCACATGCAGAATATCGCGCACCTGAAAATCGCCGCGCGTGATTTGGCGCCGAGTGCCGCCCGTCGCCGCATCCAGCAAATAGAGATGGCCCCGCCCATCGCGTTCCGACCACCAGATCAGTTCGCCCGTCGCGGGCAGGACGCGGACGTTCGGCGGCGCGCCGACAAGCGGATGCGCCTCCAGATAGCCGCCTTCAACCCGTTCTTCGGCGACGATGCGTTCGCGACCGTCGCACAGGCGAACTTCGGCAAGTTCCAGGTGCCGGTGCCACCGATCGGTGCGCAGCGCGTAGAAGGCGTCGCCCGCGAACCAGGCATGGCGCGTCGCGACCGGCGGGAACATATGCACCGGGCGCGGCGCCGCCTCGATCCGTCGGCCGGTGGCCAGTTCGATCGCCGCGGTGGTCGCGATCGGCAACGCGACATCGGCGGCGGTCGCGAAACGGTGGACGTGAAAGCGCGGCGGCCCGCCGTCCGCGGGCGCGTTTTCGACCAAGGTGCGCAACGGCAGGTGGCGTTCATCGATCCGGTCGGCGAGCAGCCAGCGCCCGTCCGCGGAGAATTGCACCACCGGAAATGGCTGGCGACGATAGCTGATTGTCGCGGCGTAAGTCTGCGGTGCCTGCCCCCAGGGGCAGTCCGCGATACCATCCGCGGTCAACCGTCGCTCAACCCCATCGACCAGGTCGATCAGCGCGAGATCGTGCCCGGCGACGCGCACGGCATGGCGTCCACCCGGGGCATAAGCGAGCGGTGCATCGTCATGGCGATCCGCGACGACCGTGTCGCGCGCGAGGTCGATCAAATGCGACCGCCCGGCCAACCGCACCGCCAAACGGCCAGGCTCTGGCAGGTCGAAATCGGCTGCCGCGACCGTCGCCGCCGGCGCATCGGGAAACCAGCGCCGTAGATCGTCGTCCGATGCTAGCGCGCGCGTTTCGCCGGCTTGCGCATCGTGCATCATCGGTACGCGCCGGACCGCGCCGGCGACCATCGCCTCAGACAGGAAGAAATAGCGCCTATCGTCGATCCAATAGCCATGCACGGCATTGTTAACGAGCGCCGCGGCCATGTTCGCCGGCAGCAAGCGGGCGGCACGCGTGTAGCGATCGGCGGCGTTCACGCCACCTCCCGTTCAAAGCGGAGCCGGCGTGTCGATATCGAGGACAAGAGCAGCGCGTCGCCGCGGTGTTCGATCCGACCCGCCGGCCCCTTGGGACCGAGCAACGACCAGAGTCCTCGCGCCTTCGGCACCAGCCGGTAGGCGAAGCGGCCATGTTCACCAACGATCGTCATGGTCTCGCCATCGGCGGTGTCCACGCGCGCCATCGCGCCCAGCTCCTCGGCGCGCCAGCGACCCGCGATCGCCAGGGTCGCGTCGGGGGCGGCGGCCGGCACCCGCTCCAGCCGGTCGGTCCGTTCATATTCGTGCCATAGCAGCACGTCGGCACCGGCCGGAGCCATCACCGCGCCGGCATCGAAATTAGCTTGTAGCCACAGCGATCCATCCGCACGCCGGACCAGCGGCACTATCGTCCCGTCGATATCGGCGGCGGGCTTGCCCTCCTGCTCGATCAGCCGGGCGTGGCGGCCGGTCAGCGGCGACACGAAATCGCCGACGGGAAAAGGCCCCGGCACCGTTTCGGGCAACGGATGGAGGTCGGCGACGCAGGCGTCGAGGATCTGGTTGGCGATCGGCGCCGCATAAGCGTCCCAACTATTGGTGATCACGATGATGTCGAGCCCTTGGTCGGGCGCCTTCAGCATTTGGCAGGTGCCACCGATCACGCCGCCGGTATGGAAGACGACCGGCAGGCCGCGATAGCGGGTCGATACCAGCCCCAGGCCATAACCGGTCGACCCACCGGGCGTTACCGACGCGGGCAAGTACATCCGCGCCCAGGTCTCGGCGCGCCCGACGATTGGCCTGTCCATGTGCCGCAGCCAGCGCAGCATGTCGTCGATGGTCGAGACGACATTGCCTTCGCCACCGATCGCCGGCCCGAAAACACCACGATCCCAGCCGCCTGCCGCGTTGCGGACATGCAGCGCCGCGCTGTTGGGCAAGAAATCCAAATCGAGCGGGCGCGCCAGCGTGTCGTGCATCCCAAGCGGCGCGAAAATCCGGTCGCGCAGAAAGTCGCCGAACGCCATACCCGACACGCGCTGGACGACCTCGGTCAGCAGCACATAGCCGCCATTGCAATACATCCAATCGGTTCCCGCGGCGAAGTTGACGCTGCCGAACCCCGCCTGGATGGCGAGCTGATCCGCCGCCGCGAGCGGGCGACCGATGATGTCGTTGGTGAGCGTCAGAACGTCCAAACTGTCCCGAATGCCGGAAACATGGCTCATCAGCTGCGCCAGTGTCGCACGGTCGCCCCACGCCCCCACCTCGGCGATATGGCGCCGTACCGGGTCGTCGATCGACAACCTGCCCGCTTCCTGCAGCAGCATCACCGCAAGGCAGGTCATGTGCTTGGTGGTGGACCCGATCCGCATTCGGGTGGCCGGCGACAGCGCCAACGGCTGATCGACGCTCGCGAGACCGAGCCACCGCCGATAAACGGGAACGCCATGCCGCGCGATGCCCACCGCCACGCCCGGCCGGTCACAGCGATTATGCGGCGCCAGCAGCGCGTCGAGCGTGGCCGGGTCTATCGTGGTGCGGTCCATCGCCTTCCCCTCGCCAAGGCAGGTTAGGCAAGGCGAATATGACCCGCAAGTCACATTTCGGGGTTGCCTCGAAAGGAGGACGGTATAGAGATATTAACTGGGATACCAGTCATCAGCTTGGAGCGCCGGCTATGTTCGAAGGCATTTTCACGGCGGTGGTTTCGCCGATGGAGCAAGACGGCGCGCTGCGATGGGATTTGTGGGAAGCACAGCTCGACCGGCAGGTCGCGGCCGGTATCCACGGGATCATCGTGGGTGGCACCACTGGCGAATTCTACGCGCTGACGATCGAGGAACGGCTGGAGCAATTCCGCCGCGCCGGCACCCGCTTGGCCGGCACCCCCTGGCTCGCCGGCGTCAACGCGATCACGACCCGCGATGTTCTGATCCTGGCACGCGAGGTAAAGGCGGCGGGCGCGCACGGCATCTTGCTCGGCGCGCCGCCCTATGTCTCCCCGACCGAGGACGAACTCGCCGACCATTGCATCGCCGTGGCCGAAGCGGCAGCGGTGCCGGTCGTGCTCTACAACTATCCCGCGCGTACCAACGCCGACATGGGCGCCCGATTCTTCGATCGCATCGCCGGCAACGGCGCGTTCGTCGCGTTGAAGGAGTCGACCGGCAATATGAAGCGCGCTCAAGAGTTGCTGCGCGACCGGCCGGACATCGCGCTGTGCTGCGGTTCGGAAGACCTCGCGCTCGATTTTTTCGCGCTTGGCGCGCGGATGTGGATCTGCGCCACGTCGAACTTCGCGCCCGGCCTGATCCTCGATCTGTTCCGCGCCTGTGTCGAGCAGGGCGACTTTGCGCGCGGTCGCGCGCTTTCCGCCGAGCTGGCCCAGCTGACCCACGCGCTTGAGGAGGGCGGCAAGTTCATCGGCGCGGTGAAACATGCCTGCGCGCGCCATGGCTATTGCCCGCCGTGGCTGCGCGGCCCGCTCCAGCCGCTGACCGCGGCGGAGGGCGCCGCGCTCGATGCCCTTCTCGATCGGCTGTTGGCCGGCGGAGCCGCCGCATGACGCTCGAGCAGGTGGCGGCGCTTGCCGCGACGGTGGCGCGGCCCGCGCGCGCCTTCATCGGTGGCCGCGCCGTCGCGGCTTTATCCGGCAAGACCTTCGCGACGCTCAACCCGGCGACAGGCGAAACGCTGGCCGAGATCGCCGCCTGCGACGCGCCCGACATCGACGCCGCCGTCACCAGCGCCCGCGCCGCTTACGACAGCGGCACGTGGAGCGGGCTCGGCGCGGGCGACCGCAAGGCGATCCTGAAGCGCCTCGCCAACCTGATCGACCAGCACCGCGAGGAACTGGCGGTGCTCGAAAGTCTGGAGAGCGGCAAGCCGATCCGCGACTGCCTGGGAATCGACGTGCCCGATACCGCGCGCACGATCGAATGGTTCGCGGAAGGCGCTGACAAGCTTTACGACCATCTCTCCCCACCCAGCGCCAGCGGCCAGGGATTCATTGTGCGCGAGCCGATCGGCGTCGTCGCGGCGGTGCTGCCCTGGAACTTCCCGCTGATGATGCTGGCGTGGAAGCTCGGCCCCGCGCTCGCCACCGGTAACAGCCTGATCGTCAAGCCCGCCGAACAGACGAGCATGACCGCGCTGAGAGTGGCAGAGCTGGCGATCGCGGCGGGGCTGCCGCCGGGCGTGCTCAACGTGGTGCCGGGCATGGGCGAGACGGCGGGCGCCGCGATCGGCCGGCATCCCGCCATCGGCGCGGTGTCGTTCACCGGCTCGACCGAGGTTGGACGACTGTTCTTGCGTTACGCGGCGGAAACGAACCTGAAGCGGATCTCGCTGGAGTGCGGGGGCAAGAACCCCGCCGTCATCCTGTCCGACGCCGATGCCGAACAGGCCGCGCGTGCGAGCGTCAGTGCCGCTTTTTGGAACATGGGCCAGAACTGCACCGCCAATTCGCGCATCATCGTCCACCGCGCGCTGAAGGACCGGGTGATCGAGGCGATGATCGACGAAACGCGGGCGTGGACCACGGGCGATCCCCTCGATCCGGCCAACCTTCTCGGCAGCCTGGTCTCCACCGAACAGCGCGACCGGGTGCGGCGCTATATCGAGGTCGGCCGCGCCGAAGGCGGGCGGATCGCGTTCGAGGGAGCGATCGGCAGCAATGCCGGCGGCGCCTTCGTGGCGCCGACCATCTTCGACGATGTCACCAATGACCGCACGATCGCGCGCGACGAGATTTTCGGCCCGGTAACCGCGGTGATCGCCGCCGATGATGACGAACACGCGCTCACGCTCGCCAACGATACCGATTATGGCCTGCAAGCGTCGCTCTACACGCGCGACATCGGCCGTGCGCAGCGCTGGGCACGGCGCCTGCGCGCGGGCACGGTATCGATCAATGGCTATAGCGAAGGCGATATCACCACACCCTTTGGCGGTTTCGGGCTGTCCGGATTTTCCGGGCGTGATAAGTCGGTCTGGGCCTATGATCAGTATCTCGAGAAAAAGACCGTCTGGCTGACATTCGACGGATGACCGCGTGACCGACCATGGCCGACGATTGGACTTGCTGCGCACTGCCATCGCGGCGGCGGGGGGCCAGGCCTATGTCGTGCCGCTCACCGATGAACATGGCAGTGAATATGTGATCGGCTATGCCCGGCGGCTGGAGTGGCTGACGGGCTTTACGGGCTCCCAGGGTTGGGCCGCGGTTACTGGCGAACGGGCCGCGATATTCGTCGACGGGCGCTACATCGTTCAGGCGGAGCGCGAGGTCGATCGCGGCCGGATCGAAGTGATACCAGGCGGCGGCGACGCGGTCGCGCCGTGGCTGGCGGCGAATGCCGTAGGACAGCAGCCGGTGCTGTTCGATCCCTGGCTCCACGACTGCGGGTGGGTGGACCGCGCGACGAACGCCCTGGCGGCGGCCGGGATCGCGCTGGTGCCCGCGCCCAACTTGATCGACACGATCTGGACCGACCGCCCCGCCCCGCCCGCGGCACCCGCGGTCCCCCATCCGCTTCGCTTCGCCGGACGCGAAGCCTCGGCCAAGCGCGCGCAAATGGCGGCGGAGGTCGCCAGCGCGGGCGCCGACGCGCTGGTCCTCACCGCGCTCGATTCGATCGCCTGGTTGCTGAACATTCGCGGCACCGATCTTGGCGAAACGCCGGTCGTGCGATCGTTCCTGCTGCTGCGGTCCAATGCCAGCGCCATGCTGTTCGTCGATCCGGGCAAGATCAATGATGCGATGCGCGATCATCTTGGCTCCGATGTCGAATGTGCTCCCTATGGCACGTTGGCCACGCGCCTCGGCGAGATGGGCACGACGCGCGTGATGATCGATCCCGATCGCTGCCCCGCCGCCGTGCGCGCCGCGCTGGGGACGGCGAGGATCATTGCCGCTGTCGATCCGTGCCTGACGCCCCGCGCGATCAAGAACCCGGTCGAGATCGCGGGTATGCGCCGCGCGCACCAAGCGGATGGAATCGCGGTTGTGCGTTTCCTTATCTGGCTCGAAAGCGCGGCGCGAAGCGGCGACCTCGACGAGATCGCCGCCGCCGACCGCCTGGATGCCTTGCGCCGGAAGGATGGCTTGTGCCGCGGCCTCAGCGCCGCGACCATCTCGGCTGCCGGCGCGAACGCGGCCTTGCCGCATTATCTGGCGAAGCCAGGGGCGGCGGCGTTGCTCCGCCCGGGTTCGGTCTATTTGTTCGATGGCGGCGGCCAATATTTGGACGGCACGACCGACATCACGCGCACCGTGGCGATCGGCGACCCGGGACCCGCCCTGCGACGCGACTTCACGCTGGCGTTGAAAGCGCACCTCGCCATCGCGACGCTGCGCTTCCCGGCGGGAACGACGGGAGGCCAGCTCGATCCCCTCGCGCGGCAACCTTTGTGGCGCGCGGGCCTCGATTATCCCACCGGGACCGGGCACGGCCTGGGCAGCTACCTCGCCATTCACGAGGGGCCCGCCTTTTTCGGCAAGCCTGGCGGAACCCGCGCGGTCGACGCCCCGCTCAGGACCGACATGGTGATGACGATCGAGCCGGGCATCTACCGCGTCGGCCAGCATGGCGTCAGGACCGAGAACGCTTATCGGGTGGTGCCAGCGACCGGCGAGGGTGGCGCGGCGGGCTGGCATGCGTTCGAGCCGCTGACCATGGCGCCAATCGATCGGCGGCTGATCGATACCGCCTTGCTCGATGCCGAGGAGCGGGCCTGGATCGACCGATACCATGCCGCCGTGGTCGCGGCGCTCGCGGACGCGTTGAACCCACCCGAGCGGGCATGGCTCGAAAAGACCTGCGCGCCGCTCGATTAAGGATCCGGTGCGGTGCCGATCACGCCTCCATCACTTCGGCGATTTCGGCGCAGGTCTTGGGGATGGGCGGTCCGAGGACGCGTCCACCCGCCGCCGTCACCAGTACTTCATCCTCGATGCGCAGCCCGCCTGCGCCGATCAGCGCGCGCAAGCGCGGATAATCGATCAGCCCGGCATGGCGCCGATCGGCCGCCCATTGTTCGATAAGTGGCTCGATGAAGTATAGCCCAGGTTCGATCGTCACCACCATATCGGCGGCGAGCGGCTTGGCGAGCCGCAGCCGGTTCAGGCCGAACAAGGTGGAACGTGTAAAACCCTCGCCATAACCAACATGATCCTCACCAAGGCTCTCCATGTCGTGGACGTCGAGGCCGATTTGGTGCCCCAGCCCGCCTGGACAGACCACCGCATAGGCCCCTGTCTCGACCGCTTCCGCTGGATCGCCCCGAAACACCCCGAAATCCGCCATCCCCTCGACCAGCACGCGCATCGCGGCTTTGTGGATGTCGACAAAGGGAACGCCTGGCCGCACCGCCGCGATGCCCGCAGCCTCGGCGGCGAACACGGTCTCGTAAAGCGCGTGAGCGCGCCCCCGGAAACGACCGCCGACCGGGATGGTTCGGGTGATGTCGCTGGCATAGCCCATCACGCTCGACGCGCCCGAATCGTTGATCACCACGTCCCCCGTTGCCAGGCGCTGGCTATGGTCGTGATTGTGGAGAATCTCGCCGCGCCGGGAAAGAATCGCGGGATAGGCCAGTTGCAGGCCATCGCGGTGCGCTTCCGCGGTCAAGGCGGCGACGACGGCGAATTCTGCCACGCCCGGGCGCGCCGCGCGCATCGCGGCGCGGTGCATCCGGTCGGTCGTCGCCAGCGCCCGTTCCATCTCGGCGATCTCGCCCGTGTCCTTGATCTCGCGCAGCGCGATCAGCGCGCGAACGAGGTCAATCGACGCGCCCGCCTCGACCGCTGCCGGCGCCATGCCGGTCAAGGCGGCAAGTCGCAGCACCGTACGGCCGCGATAAGGCGGTGGGAAATGCAGCCGCCGCCCCTGCGCGGTTGCTCGCGCTATCCATGTCTCGACCTCGGCGCGCGGCGCCGTGCGCGCTACCCCGGCCCATTGGCCGCGCTCGGCAAGCGACGGCAGATCGCCCATCCACACCCGGGTTTCCAGATCAGGATCGGCTCCGAACAGCACCTCCTCGCCGCTGTCGAGATCGATCAGGCCGATCAGATCGGGCTGCTGCAAGCCGAACAGATAAGCGAAACTGCCATCTTGGACGAAGGGATAGGGATTATCGCGATAATTGATCGCCGCCTCGCTAGCGCCGACAAGGATCACGAGGCCCGCGCCCATGCGGCGGCGCAAGGCGTCCCGGCGATGGCAATAAATCGCGGCTTCGAACATGGCGCCCCTCAAATATGACTGGTGCGTCACCTAACAGGTCGCCTCGCCGCGCGCGAGGGTGTAAGCTACCGCCATGAGCCAGCCGCGAACCTTCATCGCCGCGCTCGCGGCCGAGACGAACAGCTTCGCTCCCTTCCCGACCGGGCGCTCGGCGTTCGAGGAGGAGGGCATCCGCCGCGACGCCTCTCGCCAAGCCAATGGCATGTGCGCGGAGGCGCTCGGCGTGTTCCGCCGCCGCGCCGAAGCCGCCGGTCATGCGGTGATCGAAAGCATCAGCGCCTATGCCCAGCCGGGCGGCCCGGTCGTTCGGCAGGTGTTCGAGGCGCTGCGCGACACGATCCTCGCCGATTTGCGCGCCGCGATGCCGGTCGATGCGGTGCTGCTCCTGCTCCACGGCGCGATGATCGCCGATGGCTATGACGATTGCGAGGGCGATCTGCTGGCGGCGGTGCGCAGCATCGCACCGCAGGCTGTGATCGGCGCGAGCCTCGACCCGCACTGTCACCTGACGACCCCGATGGTCGCCGCCGCCGACATGATCACGATCTTCAAGGAGTATCCGCATGACGATGTTGCGCCGACCGCATCGGCGCTGTTCGACGGGTGCGAGGCGAAGCGGACCGGGCGCGCGCACCCGGTCCCGGCGCTGATCGACACCGCGATGATCGGCTTTTACCCAACCTATGCCCAGCCGATGCGCGGCATTGTCGACGGGGTACGCGCGCGCGAAGCCACGGGCGCGATTCTCTCGGGCAGCATCGCTCATGGTTTCCCCTGGGGCGATGTCTCCGACACCGGAACGCGCGTGCTCGTCTATGCCGATGGCGACGCCGAGACGGCCGAGCGCGAGGCGCGCGCCATCGGCCAGGCGCTGTATGACGCGCGTGAAGCGCTGCTGCCGCGCTATCCGGGCATCGAGGAGTCGCTCGATTGGGCGGCAGCGCTGGGCGGTAGGGTCGTAATTGGCGATCATAGCGACAATCCCGGTGGCGGGGCGCCCTCGGACAGCAGCTTCTTCCTCGCCGCGATTCGCGCCCGCGGGCTGCGCGACGTCGCGATTGGCGGCTTTTGGGACCCGGTGCTCGCGCGGCTATGCGCCGATGCGGGCGTCGGCGCGCGGCTGCCGGTGCGCCTGGGCGGCAAGATGGGGCCCAGCTCGGGGATGCCGGTCGATTTGCTGGTGGAGGTGGCTGGGATCGCCGAGGATCACGGCCAGGATGCGTTTGGGGTGCGCGACCTGCTAGGGCTCAGCGTTTGGCTGCGCAGCGCGGGCATCGACATGGTCGTCACCAGCGTGCGCTCGCAGGTCTATGGGCTCGATTTCTTCACCGGACTGGGCATCGTGCTGTCAGACAAGCGGCTCGTGGTGGTGAAATCGAGCCGGCATTTCGAACATAGCTTCGCCCCCTTCGCCGATCACCTGTGGACGGCGAGTTCGCCGGGCGCGCTCAGCCTCGACTTCGCGGCGATGCCATATGCCAAACGCGCGCGTGATTATCACCCTGCGATGGCGGACCCCTGGGCGCCGTTCGGCTCGGCCAGGCTGCTGCCGCTGCCCAGCTCGGCTTCACGCACTTCCTCGACCAGCGCGACATAACCGCGCGACGTGCGCCAGAAGATGATGCCGCTCAGTACCAGGAAGACGATCGCGACCGAGACCGCGGCATAGAGCAGCCCGCGTTCCACCCCTCGCAGCGCATCGGACAACGCGCCAACGACGACATAGCCGAGCGCCGCCGAAATCTGCGAAAAGATGTAGAGCGCGAATACCCTTGCCCGCATTGGAACGGGGGTCATGTTCTGAAGCATCGTCGGCAGGATCATGGTGCCGACGGTCAGCACGATCGCCTGCAGTCCCCACAGGATATAGAGTTGGGCGACACTTTGCGCGAAGGCGATAAAGGCGGAAGTGAGCGCCGCGAGGAACATCACCCAGGCGAGCGCCAAAACGTCGCTCCAGCGTTGGCTGCGCGCCCGGAACCAGGGCAGCAGCGCCGTGCCGATGGCGAAGCCCAGCCCGGCCGTCACCAACGCCATCGACGCCAGCCACTCGCCGCTTTGCTGTGGCGTCTGGCCAAAATAGCGCTGGGCGATGATCGGAATCCAGCCGGCGGTCGCGATCAGGCCGAACTGGTTGCACAGCGTCGCGCCCACCACGCCGGCGAACGGGCCGCGATGGGCCGCGACGTAGCGCCAGAATTGGGGGGCGGGCGCCGCGGCGCCGAGGCTCCCCGGCCTTTTGGCGGCGAGCCTGAGCCCGGCGGTGCGACGGGGCAACATGAGAATGAGCGCCACGGCGACCGGCGAAAATGCGATCGCCGCGAAGAAACACAGTCGCCATTCGGGCATCCGCGCGATGGCGAGCGGGAGCGACGGGCGCATCCATTCGACGAGAACGATCAGCATTCCCGCAAGCCACACTCCGATCGACTGCGACAGCCGCGATGCGATGACGAAGATCGAGTTGGCGAGTTGCCGCGCGGATGCCGGAAAAAGATCGGGCAGCATCGCAAGCGCCGCCGGGCCGGTTCCCGCCTCTCCCACGCCGACCAGCGCCGCGAAGGTCAGCAAGGGGACGAAGCTCGGCGCCAAGCCGCAACCCGCCACGGCAACGCTCCACAGCAACACACAGATGGCGATCACCCAGCGGCGATCATAGCGATCGGCGAGCGCCGAGATCGGATAGACCGTCAGCAAGCCGATCAGCGACAGCCCCAGCCCTTGTAGCATCCCGAGCTGGGTGTCGCTCAGCCCCATGTCCCGCCGGATCGCCTCCGCGAACAAAATGAAGATCTGGCGATCGACGATCGCGTAGATCGACACGATGATCATGACCGCGAGCCCGAACCACGCCGATGCCGGAATTCGTTCGTTGGCTGTCCGTTGAACCCCAACGGGCTCGGCGGTGCGATCTGCGGCGGCATTGGAAACGATCATCACACGCCCCTCCCGTCTGTATGACTTGTTGGTCATATTGGCCGAGTTACTTGACATCGGCAAGCGCCCCGCCGCATGAACATGACTGATAAGTCAGGTGAGGGTAATGGCGGAAGCAACGTCGAGCACGAGCCGGGCCACGAGTTCGATCGACCTGATCGAGCGCGCAGCCGCCGGCCGGCCACCGCCGATCGACCGGATGCCGCGACCAAGCTTCAAGCGCATGGTGGAGATGCGGGACAATGCCCGGCTGGCGACCTGGGGTTGGCTGCCGGTCGATCGGCGTGGGCCCTACCCGGCCATCCTGTTCCGCACGCCGTATCGCGAGGATCTGCTCGGGTGGATGCGGATGGACCCGCTGCGCTACCGCGATGCCGGCTATGCGGTCGTCTTCCAGCTAATCCGCGGCATCGGCGAATCTGAAGGCGCGTTCGAGTTCGCCAACCCGCTCGATCGGTCCGACGGGTTCGACACGATCGAATGGGTCGCCGCCCAGCCCTGGTGCACGGGCGCCGTGGGCATGGACGGATCGTCATATGTCGGCATGACGCAGATCGCCGCCGCGATCGAGCAACCGCCGTCGCTACGCTGCATCGTGCCTGCGGTGGTGTCGTCGGACTTTTTCAATGATGTTCCCCGCTACGGGGGTATCGTATCGCGCCAGCACACGCTCGGCTGGACGCAGTTCACCTATAAGGACAGCCTCGCCGATCTCACGCCCGGGCTATGGGGTGCGCAGGCCTTCCTCGCCAACCCCGCCGCCTGGCCGTTGCTGCTGAGCCGCCCGGCCCTCGCCGCCGCCGACGGCGTGCTGGAGCATGACGCGCTCGCCCATTATCGCGAAGTGTTGACGCGCGAGACGTTCGACGATTGGTGGGCGGCGCGCACGTTCTCCCCCAGCGACTATGCGCGCGTCGCGGTGCCGACGATGGTCGTCACCGGTCTGTTCGATGGATCAATGGGCAGCCAGATCCTGTGGCGAATGCTGGAGGAACACGCGCCTGCCGAGGTCGAGCGCCGGCTCGTAATCGGCCCCTGGGACCATGGCCAGGCCTATGTCGGCGGCGCAGCCTATGGCCCCTATCGCTTCGAGGGCCTCGACGGTTTCGACCTACAGTCAGCCCGCCTCGCCTTCTTCGATCGCCACCTACGCGGCGAGGGAGCCGGGCCAAGGCTGGCGGGCCGTGTCTCGAGCTATTTGTTGGGGGCTGATCGTTGGCTGGGAATGGCGGCCTATCCCGATCCGGCCGTCTCGCTCTGTCCGCTGTATCTGGCGTCCGATGGGCCGGCGAACCTGAGGGGCAATGGCCGGCTGGTCGAGCTGCCGCGCGCCAGCGACGCGGCGGACGCGTTCGAAGTCGATCCCGAACTACCGTTCGTCCCCGTTGGCCGCAGCCTTGATCCAAAGCTCGCGCTCGATCTGCGCGAGACCGAGCGCCAGGAGGATGTGCTGGTCTACACCGGCGAGCCGCTTGCCGCGCCGCTGACGCTGCACGGCGAGTTCGCGGTCGAGCTTCACCTGTCGGCCGATGTGCCGGACTGCGACATCGTCTGCTGGCTGGCGCGGGTACCACCGGACGGCCGCACCACGCAGCTTTCGGTAGGGATGCTGCGTGCCCGCTACCGCCATGGCTTTGATCGCACGGTGCTCTTGACGCCGGGCGAGCCGGTGGCGGTTCGCGTCGCGATGGCGCATGTCGGCATCACCCTCGCGCCGGGCGATCGCCTGCGACTGCTTATCGGCGGCACGCTGTTTCCCCTGCTTGATCCCAATCCGCATGACGGCGGCCCGACCGCGACGGCCGCCGCGGTCCGGCGGGCACGACAAGTCATCCACCACGGTGTCGCGCACCCTTCGCGCGTGCTGCTGCCTGCGCGGGAGGAGGAGTCGTGATCCCGAAGCCCTATCTTGTCTTTGTCGGCGATGCGCCGCCATCGGTCACCACCAAGACCGCGCAAGGCGTGCGCCAATGGGCGCCCCGGAATTGCGCCGGACAATGGCGACTGGCGCCGGATGCGATCGATCTGGACCTGCCGGATCTCGACCCCGCCGCCGCCGTCGCGGCGGGCGCGCGTTCGCTGCTGATCGGCATCGCGCCCGCGGGCGGCGTGCTTCCGGCCGCCTGGGTGCCGGCGCTAGTCCAGGCGCTCGACGCGGGGCTCGATATTGTGAGCGGCCTGCACCAGCGCCTTGCCGACGTCCCTGAACTCGCGGCCGCCGCGCGGCGGGCGGGCCGCGCGCTGCATGACGTGCGGCACAACGACACCCGCTTCCCGGTCGCGAGCGGGCGCCGCCGCACCGGGCGCCGGCTGTTGACGGTCGGCACCGATTGCGCGCTGGGCAAGAAGTACACCGCGCTGGCGATAACCCAGGCGCTGCGCGCGCGCGGCATCGACGCCGATTTCCGCGCGACCGGTCAGACCGGAATCATGATCGCGGGCGACGGCATTCCGCTCGATGCCGTGGTCGCCGATTTCGTGGCCGGCGCCGCTGAAACCTTGTCGCCCGATGCCGCGCCAGACCATTGGGACGTGATCGAGGGCCAGGGCGCCATCCTCCATCCCGCTTATGGCGCGGTAACGCTGGGCCTGCTTTATGGATCGCAGCCCGATGTGCTGGTGCTGTGCCACGATCCGCAGCGCACCGCGTTCGCCGGCTGGCCCGATAGCGCCCTGCGGCCACTTCGCGAGACGATGGACCTTTATCTCACGCTCGCGCGCGCGACCAACCCGGCGCCCCGCTTCGCGGCGATCGCCCTCAACACGTCGAGCCTTGCCGAGGCGGAAGCAAGCAACCTGTCCGCAACGCTCGCGGACGAGCACGGTCTGCCCGTCTTCGACCCGCTGCGGTTCGGCATCGACCGCGCCATCGAGGAGATACTGACGTGACCCTGCGGCTGGAACATTGGGAGCGCAGCTGGCCACTCGCCGAACCGTTCACCATCTCGCGCGGGACCGACTATGAGGTCGCGACGCTGCAGGTGCGTCTGACCGACGCGCGCGGCAATGTCGGTCGCGCGGAAGCGATCGGCATTCCTTATCATGGCGATACCCCGGCCACGATCGCCGCCGAGATCGAGGCGGTGCGCGCCGAGATCGAACGCGGGATCGATCGCGAGGCGTTGCTTGACCTGCTGCCCGCAGGCGGCGCGCGCCACGGCATCGATGCGGCGCTGTGGGACCTTGAGGCGAAGCGCGACGGCATCTCGCCCTTCGTCCGCGCCGGTGTGTCGCCCGCGCCGCTCGATTGCGACCGCACCATCGGTATGCGCTCGCTCGACGGCTATGAGACGATGGCGCGCCAATTGGCGCGCCACCGCGTGATCAAGGTGAAGGTCGGCTTGGGGGATGAGCGCGACCTGGCGGCGATCGACGCGGTGCGTCGCGGCGCGCCGACGTCCGAACTCATCATCGATCCGAACCAGGCATGGTCGCCCGAGCAGGTGCGCGAATGGTCGCAGCGCCTCGCCGCGATCGGAGTCGTGCTGCTCGAACAACCCATCGCGGTCGGAGCCGAGGCAGCGCTTGATGGCTGGCAAGGGCCGGTGCCGATCGCGGCGGACGAGCTGATCGATGACATCGCCGATCTCGACAAGGCCGAAAATCGTTTCCAGTTCATCAACATCAAACTCGACAAATCGGGCGGGCTGACCGCCGGACTCAAGCTCGCGGACGAAGCCCAGCGGCGAGGGTTCGGTTTGATGATTGGCTGTATGAACGGCTCAAGCCTGTCGATGGCGCCCGGCATGGTGCTGGCGCAACGCTGCCGCTTCGTCGATCTCGACGGCCCGCCCGCCCAAACCGAGGACTGGCAGCACGGCTTCGTCTATATCGATGGGCGGGTCGAGCGACCACATGTTCCGGCATTGTGGGGCTGACGGTGGCGCCGGCGCTCGTCTCGCTTGGCGCCGTCGAAGCCGCGGCAGACCGCATCGCTGGCCAGGTGGTACGAACACCGATGATTGCCGCGCCCGCGCTCTCCGAACGCGCCGGCTGCGAGTTGCTCCTCAAGGCGGAGAACCTGCAAGTAACCGGCAGCTTCAAGCCGCGGGGGGCGATCAACACGCTCGCTCAGCTGACGCCCGAAGAGCGTGCGCGCGGCGTCGTGGCGGTATCGGCGGGCAACCACGCGCAAGGCGTCGCCTATGCCGCGCGGCGCCTAGGCGTGCCGGCGCTGGTGCTGATGCCCGAAAGCGCACCGGCGGTGAAAGTCGACCGGACGCGCGCCCTGGGCGCCGACGTCATGATCGTCGGCGCGACTTTCGACGACGCCGCCGCCGCGCTGCCCGCAGTGCTCGCCAAAAGCGGCGCGACGCTGATCCACCCGTTCGATGACGACCGCGTGATCGCCGGACAGGGCACGGTCGCCTTGGAAATGATCGCCGATGTCGGCGGGCTCGACGTGGTTGTCGTCGCGATCGGCGGGGGCGGATTGCTGTCGGGCATGGCGGTCGTGCTGCGCGCGCTATCGCCGCGAACCGAAGTCATCGGCGTCCAGGGCGACCATTATCCTGCGATGGCCAAGGCCGTTGGGCGTTGGCCGGGGCACGTACCGGGCGGCGCGACGATCGCGGAGGGGATGGCGTCACGCACGGTCAGCGCCCGAACCGCCGCGCACGTCGCGGCGCTTGTCGATGATATCCTCATCGTTTCCGAGTCGCAGATCGCCGCAGCGCTGGCGTGCCTGGTGCGGGAGACGCGCTTGGTGGTGGAAGGCGCGGCCGCGGCGACGCTGGCCGCCATGTTCGCGCACTCGGCAAGATTTGCCGGCCGTCGCGTCGGTCTCGTCTTGTGCGGCGGCAATATCGACGATGCCCGGCTGTGCGCGCTGCTCGCCGCGCCGGGAGGTACGTATTGACAATCGGCGATGGTCGTGGATCACTGGTATCCCAGAAATAAGATGCCTCGATGGTTGGTGGGGCAAAGCGAGAGGAAACAGGGATGATTGCTTGCAAAGCGCGGCAAGTCCGCAATTCGTCGGCCGACAGGCTGACGCGCGCCCGTCGCGGAGCGAGCGCGGCCGGTGTGCTGGCTCTCCTGATCGCGTCGCCCGCTTGGGCGCAGGATGCCCGGCCAGCGCCAACCCCGACCAAGAACGCGACATCGACCGCCGAGGATGGCCAAATCGACGACGTCGTGGTCACCGCGAACAAGCGAGAGGAACGGATCCAGGATGTCGCCGCGGCGGTCTCTGCGGTCAGCGGCGCGGAACTGGCGCGGACGCAAACGCTCGATTTGCAAGACCTTCAAGTTCGCGTCCCGGGCCTGCGACTTTTCTCCAGCGGCGGCCCGCAGGCGCGCATCATCATTCGCGGCCAGAATTCGGGCGGCGACGGCGCAACGGTCGTTTCCATCCTCGATGATGTGCCACTCGGTTTCTCTTCCGCCAACAATGGCGGCGGCTTCGTCGTGACGGATTTCGACACCTACGACCTGCAGCGCGTTGAGGTGCTGCGCGGGCCGCAAGGCACGCTATACGGCGCGACGGCCGAGGCGGGCCTTATCAAATATGTGACGAACGCGCCCAAACTAGGCCAAATCCAAAGCGGCTTCGACGTCAGCATCTTCGGCGTGGAGCGCGCGGGCGATGTGGGGGGCACGGCGCGGGCTTTCGTCAACGTGCCGCTGAGTTCGACGCTCGCTTTCCGGGCGAACGGGTTCCTCGAGCAGCAGCCCGGCTTCATCGACAACTCCTTCACCCGTGAAAATGGGGTCAACAGCGTCCGGCGCTATGGCGGGCGGGCGCAACTGCTGTGGAAGCCGACCGACAACTTCACAGCTCGCGCCACCGCCTATATCCAGCAGCGCGACGGCCGGGGCGTGGACCAGATCGCGGTTCAAGGCGGCGCCGGTGCCAATGCGCTGCAACCCGTAAACGGTTATGACGCACCGGCCTATTTCAACCCAGCTTACAACAGTCGCTACGAGCTTTATTATCTGAACCTTGATTACGATGCGGGCGGCCTGCGGCTGCAATCCATCACCAGCTACGGCACGGCGGCAACGACGTTGACGGCGGACCGGCCGAGCCTGACGCCGATCATCTCATTGATCGCGGGCCAACAGGCGACCGCACGCTTCACCAATACGATCCCGGTCGACAAGTTCAGCCAGGAGTTGCGGATCGCCTCGCCCATGGCGCGCAACGGCGAGAGTAAGACCTTCGAATGGCAGCTGGGCGTGTTCTACACGAGCGAGAAAATCCGCTACGCCATCGCGACCGACGCGGTCACCATTCCCGGCTTGGTCCGGATCAGTGGTGCGGCGCCCCAAGGCCCGTTCGGACTGCCCGGCGATCTGATCGGAACGGTGATCGACGCGCGCATCGCCGCCCGGTATGAAAGCTTAGCTGGCTATGCCGATGCGATTGTCCGCCTGACGCGCTGGTTCGATATCGAGCTGGGCGGCCGTGTCGAGGCCAACTGGCAGCGGTCGCAAACCACGGCGAACGGCCTGCAGTTCGTGCTGGGCGGCCAGCCGGCGACGAACATCGCGCCCACGCTGCGGACGAGCGAAACCGTCTTCACTTATTCGGTGGCGCCGCGCATCCATTTCAGCGCCGACATCATTGCTTATGGGCGCATCGCCAAGGGCTATCGACCGGGCGGCCCGCAGGTGCCGCTTCCGGGCGAGCCCGCTTCGCTGCCGACCTCATTCCGTTCGGACTCGACCGTGAATTATGAGATCGGATTGAAAGGCTCTGCATTCGGGCGCCTGTTATCGTTCGATCTCGCGGCATTCCGCATCGACTGGACCGATATCCAGCTCTCGCAGATCGTGGTCGTCGCGGGGCAGCCTTACAGCCGCACGGGCAATGGCGGCCGCGCGCGCAGCGAGGGCATTGAATGGAGTTTCGAGCTACGGCCGATGCGCGGGCTCTCATTGACCTGGCTCGGCGCCTACACCAACGCGCGCTTGACCCAGGACGCGCCGGGTGTGGGCGGGCTCGCGGGCGACAAGCTGAATTTCGTTCCCGATTACACCTCGACGCTTGGCGGCCTCTATGAAACCCCGATCGGGCGCGATTTCACGATGTTCGTGGGTGGCGACTGGGCGCGCGTGAGCCAGCGGCGGGTGGGAGTCAGCGGCACCAGCGTGCTCGATCTCCCCTCTTTCGACCAGTTCAACGCCCAGATCGGGATGCGCAAGGGACCGTTCACCGCCCAGATCTTCGCCAAGAACCTGAGTAATGAGCGCGGCTTTTCCAGCTACACCCCGACATCGTTCGGCGCGCCTGTGGGAGCGCTCGGCGCGGCGGCGATCATTCGCCCGCGCACCGTGGGCCTGCGTGTGGCGGCGGCCTTCTAATGGGTGCGAGCGGGGCGGTTGCGGAGACCGGCGACCGCCCCGCCACCAGCAAGGCTGATGCTGGCGCGGCGCGGCGATCGTACCGTTGCCAACCCCGCTGACCTGGCTGCTGGAGGCGGCCGCGATCCTGTGTGTCTCCGCGCTGATCGTCGGCGCGCCCCGCGCGCTTGTCGCGGGCCGAGCCCTGCGCTGGCTGCCGACCATAACGGCCGCCCTGCTTGCCTTGACCCTAGTGTTCGATCCGTGGCGGTGGCAATTGGTCCCGCTGTTCGCGCTCGCGATCGTGGCGTTCGGCTTGGGCTATCGGCGGCTGCGGCGAGGCGGACCGTCGCGGCGCTGGTGGCGGCGCGGGGTAGCGATCGCCCTGGGGTCGCTCGGCCTATTGGTCGTCGCGCTGCCGCTCGCCTTGTTTCCGCTGTTCGATCTGCCATCACCGCGCGGCCCCGGCCGGATCGGCGTCGCCGACCTCCACCTGATCGATCGCGCGCGCGCCGATCCGCTGTTCGGCAGCGCGCGCAAGATCATGGTTCGCGCCTGGTATCCGGCTACGCCACACGGCGACGGCGCACCGGCGCGCTACGTATCGCGCCGCTTCGCGGCGGCGTTGCTCGATCCCGACGCGCCATTGGTGGTGCTGCACCATCTGCCACGGATCGGGACAGCGGGCCGTACCGGGCTGGCGATCACGCCCGGCGTGCATCCGGTGGTCATCTTTTTACCCGGCTATCAGGCATTTGTCGCCCAGAGCACGACGCTCGCACGGGATCTGGCGAGCGCGGGCTATGTCGTCCTGTCGGTAGCGTCGCCGGGTGATGCGAGCGTGGTGGATTCCCCGGACGGGCGCGTCCGCACCTTCCGCCGCCATCGCCTGCTCGATCATTTAGCGGGGATCACTCGCTTCGCCGACGCCTTCGAGTGCGATCTTCCCTCGGAGCAGGGCTTACGCTTCGCGCGCGAGGTGAACCGATTGACGCCAGATCCAGGCCGCGAGCTCGATCTGATCGCCGGCGACGCGGCATCGGTACCCGATCGCGTCGCCGGCGGCGGTTTGGGTGCCCTCGACGGTCACGTCGATCCCAACCGCGTCGCGATCGTCGGCATGTCGTTCGGCGGGGCGGCGGCTGCACGGCTCTGCAGCCGCGACCGGCGATGTCGCGCGGGCGTGAACCTCGACGGTTTCATGTTCGGCGACCTTCAGGGGCGCGAGATCGGTCGCCCGTTCATGGTTGTCGCGAACGGTGCATCGGGACGTACCTATTACGACGATACCATCGGACGCGGATCCGCCGACCGGCCGACGCGCCCTTACGGCTGGACCTGCAAGTGCGCGGCTGCCGCCATGCGGACTTCACCGATATGACTTTGCTCTCCCCGCTGTTGAAGCGGTTTGTGCCCAACAAGGTGCTGGGGCCGATCGACGGACACCGGATGACGGGCCTGACATCCGACATCGTCCGCGGCTTTCTCGACACGGAGATGCTGGGACGCAGCGGCGCGCTCGCCGCCGCTATCCGGGCATGGCCCGAAATCGTGGTTCGGCGGCCGTCACTGCCGGCACGGTGGGGCGATCAACTTCACCCCGGGCACGATGCCCTCCCTTGAAGCCCGCCACTGATTGAACAACCATGCGGCTGCTCCATAATCGGCGGGTTGGGCGCCGCTAGACGCCTGGCCCCTTCAGCGGCTGATACCCTTCGGAATAAATCCAATCGGTCTTGCGCGCGGGCTGGTGGCACCCCTGGCAGTCCGCCTTGTAATCGGTGGAGGCCGTCTTGGTCGGGCTCGCCGTGTCGAACCACGCCCAGCCCCAGCCGTCGCCCCATAATTTGTTGCCGGCGGCGTGGCGGTTCGTACTGTCCTTCACCATCACGAACCAGCCCTTCAACTTGGCGGGGCGGCTGACGATACCCGTCGTCATCGGCGCGGTGCCGGCTTCATAGACTTCCTTCACCAGCGTGGTGCCATCGGCGAACCTGCCGGCGCGGCGATACGCCGCGATCGCGCCCGGCGAGGCATAGACGATATGCATTTCCTTGGCGCCGACGCCGGGATCATTGGCGGGAGCCCAGGTGCCCAGATATTGATAAGCGTCGCGATACGCCTTGGGCACGTGGAGCGTGCCGTTCGTATCGGCGCCAAGGTCCGCGCCGGAGGCCGCGACGGGAGTGCCGACGGCCGCGGGATTTTCCGCCCCACCCAGGCCGCGATCGACTTTGCCGCATCCGGCCAGGGCGATCACGACGCCCAGACCGACCCCTCGCCACGCCGCCTTGGGCCAGCGCCGCGCGGCGCGCGTGGCTCGTTCCCCCGCCATCAGCGATCGAGCCGGGGGTAGAATTGGGTCCACACCATGTCCTTCTTGGCCCCGGCGGTATGGCAGGCGGCGCATTCCTCGTTCGACCGCAACTTCGCGGTCGGCGCCTTGGGTTCGCCGTGCTTGAAGTTGTAATAGCCCCAGCCGCCGGTCGCGGCATAACGCTTGGTATCCTTCACCGCGACGTCCGCGCCATTCAGCTTGCCGGGAAAATAACCGCGACCCGAGGCTTGCGTCGTCGATCCATCCGCCGCCGCGCCGTCGGTCTGCGTCAGTTGCAGCTCCTTGAACAGGATCGTGCCTTCAGGAAAAGTGCCGGTACGCCGGTAGATGTCGTACGAGCCGGGTTCGATATAAACGTTGTGAAATTCGGGGAACCCTGCCTTGCCGTCGTTCAGTGCATTGGGTGTGAGCGGCGAGCCCACATAGACCCAGCGCTCGAAATTCTTGGGCAGGATCAGCTCGCCCGTCGCGGTGTATTCAGGAAGATAGCGCCCGGAGCCGGGCGCGGCGGCGGCCCGTCCGGACGCTTCGCCGCGCGTCGATAGCGCGAGGTCGGCGACACCCGCGACGATGATCGCGCCGGCGAAGGAGGCGCTCAGCAGGATGCGACTCATAACTCTTCCTTTTCGTTTTGTTGCAAAAACTGCATATTAGAGTTGCCGACTTGGTTCTTGTCGAAATGGTGCAACAAGCATCGGCATCGGGCCGGCCGAATCAAAATGGCGGCATTTTCGTGCTTATCGCTTTGTTTTTCTGGTAAATTACTCACGACTATCCCTGGCAGGCAATGGATGCCGGCCACACCTGGCGTGCCTTAACCGCCCGAAACCGCATGGATGCGGCTGATAATTCTACAAGACGCCCTCGAGATCGCCGGCGGCCCACGGCGGCGCTCTTCCGCCAGGCTTGAAGTCGCCACGATGTTCGCGGCCGACCATGAACGAAAGCGCGACCGGCCGGCGGCGCTACGTCGGCGGATGATCGCCTAGCCCCGTCACCCTCACGGAACCCGCTGGCTCGCGACAAGCGGCGATGCCGCGATCAGCTGAGTTCGGCGAACAGATCGACGCGGTTGCCATCGGGATCGGTGAGCATCGCGTAACGCTGTCCCCAAGGCGAATCCCACGGCGCCTGCCGCCCCTGATACCCCGCCGCGACCACGGCCACGTACACCGCATCCACCTCCGCCGCGTTGTCGCAGCGACAGGCGAAGGTGACGCGCTGACCCACTGGTTGCACCCAATCGGGATAGACCTGACGCATCATCGCCTCTGTCAGGAACCCCAGCGTCGCGCCACCGGGCGTATCGATCTGCACCTGCGGCGCCTCCCCTGCCCCATCAGGTACCGCCAGCCCCAAAGCGCGATAAAAGCCGAGCGCACGCGCCATGTCGGCGACGACGATATCGATGCTATGCGGAACGACGGCCATGGTAGTTCTCCAAAAGTTGAGTCGGGATTTAGCGATACGGTAGCGTCTCACATGTCAGGGTCAAGAGTTATGGGACGCCCACGTAGCGAAACCTCGCGTCAGGCGATCCTCAATGCGGCGTTCGCGCTGCTCGCCGAGCGCGGTTATGCGGGCTTCGCGATCGAAGCAGTCGCAGCCGCCGCCGGGGTCGGGAAAACGACCGTCTATCGATGGTGGGAAAGCAAGGCCGCGCTGGCGGTCGACGCCTTTTTCCATGCGACCGAGGCCGAACTGCGCTTTCCCGAGACGGGTCGGGCCGAGAGCGACTTTCGCGCCCAGATCGGCGAGCTCGCGACACTGCTACGGGGTGCGCGCGGCCAGGCATTTGCGGCGATGCTCGGCGGCGCGCGCACCGATCCGGAGCTTGCCCACGCGCTCGGCGAGCGCTGGCTCGAGCCGCGCCGCCAATGGGGCATCGCACGGATGACGGCGGCCGCCGCGGCGGGCGAGCTGCTGCCTGAAACCGACATCGGCGCCGCGCTCGCCCTGCTTTACGGACCACTCTACACACCGCTGCTGTTCGGCGCTTCGGTGCCGGAGGCGGCGGCGGTGACGGCTTATCTCGACCTTGCCTGCCGGGCGATCTTCAAGGGATAGCGCCCCACTCAACCACCCGACGCCGCCGCATCGGGGTCGCGGCCCTGGCGGCGGTCGATCGATCGCATCACTGGCGTCACCGTCAGCCCGTGAAGCAGGATCGAGAGCAGCGCGACCAGCCCGACGATCGCCCAAAGCCGCCCGCCCTCGGCCAAGGGCAGGTGGTTCAATCCATAGGCCAGATAGTAGAATGACCCGACGCCCCGGATGCCGAAAAAGGCCAGCGTCAGCTTCTCGGTCCAATCGGCGCGCAGGCCGATCATCGCGATCAGGCCGCTGGCCGGGCGCACGAACAGGATGATCGCCAGCGCCGCCAGCCAGTCCATCAGCGTAAGCGGCGCGAGCAGCCCCGACACCAAAGCGCCGCCGAACAGCAGCAGCACCAGCATCATCGCCAGCCGTTCGATCTGTTCGGCGACATTGTGCAGCTGATGGTTGAAATCATGGTCGCGATGCGCGTGGCGCAGCGTAAGGGCGGCGACGAACACCGCGAGAAATCCATAGCCCTCGATCATCTCGGTCACGGCATAGGTGATCAGCGTCACCGCGAGCGCGATCAACCCATCACCCGTCTGAGCGAGCTTGGTTTCGGCGGGCATGTGAAAGGTGAGCCAACCGAACGCCCAACCGATGACCCCGCCCGCGGCGATGCCCGCAACCCCTTCCCACAGGACGTGATGGAGCAGCCACGGCCCAAACCACGCCGCGCCCGGCTGCGCCACCCCAAGCGCCAGCGCGAGGTTGACGAAGGGAAAGGCGAGACCATCGTTCAACCCCGCCTCCGACGTCAGGCCGAAGCGAACTTCATCCTCCTCGCCGGTCTTGGGTGGGCCTACCTGCACATCGGCGGCGAGCACGGGATCGGTCGGGGCGAGCGCCGCGCCGAGCAGCAGCGCGGCGACCAGGCTGAGCCCCAGCCCCGCCCAGCCGACCAAGGCGATGCCGGCAATACTCAGCGGCATGGTGATCGCGAGCAAGCGCCAGGTAACCCCCCAATGCCGCCAGTTGAACGGCCGGTCGATCTTCAGTCCCGCGCCCATCAACGCGATGATGACGACGAACTCCGTCAGCCGCTCGGTGATGAGCGGATAGGCAAGCGGCATCGGGCGCAGCGGCGTGGCAGGGCTCGCGAACAAGACGCCGCCAATCGCGATGCAGATGATCGGCACCGACAGCGGCAGGCGGCGCAGCGCGAGCGGCAGCCAGGCGACGAGCGCGACCAGCAGGCCGGCGCCGGTAAGCCACAATAAATAGGGAGCAGGCATCGGATACCAACCGCCGCCGCGCCGATCCGTTCATCACCCTTTTGCGCCGCGCGAGCGCTTGACTTGAGCCGGCTTTCCGCTATGTGCCGCGCCCTGACTTCGCCCCCCGGGCGAAGCCGCCGTCCGAGACGACAGGTGCGGGCTTCCCGCTTAATTTCCTGTCTAGACGGGGAATGGAACTCACCGTCCGCCGGGCCTTTGGTCCCGCGCTCGGTTTGCCGTGGCCGCGCCACTCCCATGCCCCTTTGACGGACAAACGCCGGTGTCGGCGGGTCCGCCCGCTCGCGCCGGTTCATCCGGTTCCGCCTCGGTTCACCGAGACGGGGCTTGTTTACGTGGAGAATGGCATGGATCGTGCTCAAAAGGCCGAACTCGTTGCCGAGCTGAACCAGACTTTTGCCGAGGTCGGCGTGGTGGTCGTCACCCGCAATCTCGGCATGACCGTGGCGCAATCGACGGCGCTGCGGAACAAGATGCGGGAAGCCGGCGCGAGCTATAAGGTCTCGAAGAACAAGCTTGCCAAGATCGCGCTGGGTGGCACCGACTATCTCTCGCTGGGCGACATGCTCACCGGGCCGGTCGGCCTCGCCACTTCGGTCGACCCCGTTGCCGCGGCGAAGGTAGCGGTGGATTTCGCCAAGACGACCGACAAGTTCGTGATCGTCGGCGGCGCGATGGGGGCGACCGTCCTGAACGAAGACGGCGTGAAGGCGCTGGCGACGATGCCGTCGCTGGACGAACTCCGCGCCAAGATCGTCGGCCTGCTGCAGGCGCCCGCCGCCAAGCTCGCCTCGATCACGCAGGCGCCGGCCGCGCAACTCGCGCGCGTCTTCAACGCCTATGCGGAAAAGGACAAGGAAGCGGCCTGATCGTCAGGCGTTTTATCGACAGCAATTTGATTTCATTGGAGATTTGACATGGCAGACCTGAATGCGCTGGTTGACCAGCTGAGCCAGCTGACCGTCCTCGAGGCGGCCGAACTTTCGAAGCTGCTCGAAGAGAAGTGGGGCGTTTCGGCCGCGGCCCCGGTCGCGGTGGCGGCGGTTGCCGGCGGCGCCGGCGGCGCGGCGGCGCCTGCGGTTGAAGAGAAGACCGAGTTCGACGTGATCCTCACCGGCGACGGTGGCAAGAAGATCAACGTCATCAAGGAAGTCCGCGCGATCACCTCGCTCGGCCTGACCGAAGCCAAGGCGCTCGTCGAAGGCGCGCCGAAGGCCGTGAAGGAAGGCGTTTCGAAGGACGAGGCCGAGAAGATCAAGGCCCAGCTCGAAGCCGCCGGCGCGACCGTCGAGATCAAGTAAGCCTTTTCGGCTTGCCGATTTGGGAAAGGCCGCTCCTTCGGGGGCGGCCTTTTCTTTTTGGGTTCTGGCGATGGCGCGGAGTCAGCTGGCCGGCGTAGATCCTCCCCAAGCCTGCTTGGGGAGGATTTTTGGGAGGCCTCGATAGGCTTGCCGGCGCCTACTCTGCCGCCCGCTCCTCGATCAGCGCCTCGTCCCCATAGCGTGCCAGCGCTTCGACCGGCGGCGCCTCCTCGATCTCGCGCGCGCCGGTATCGACGTTCAGATCGCGGAATTTGCGCGCCGTCACCAACGCGCGGCTTTCGAAGCTCGACACGAACGTGTTGTAATTATTCACCGCGCTCGTCAGCCCCGCCCCCACCTTGCGCAGATCGCCGGCGGCCTTCGCCAGCCGTTCATACAATTCCTTGCCCAACCGCCCGATCTCGGCGGCGTCGCGCGCGAGCTTTTCCTGGCGCCAGATCGAGGCGATCGTCTTCGCGATCGCGACCAGATTGGTCGGCGTCGCGATCAGGACGCGGCGCTCGAACGCGTCGTCCCAAAGCTTCGCGTCCTGCTCCAGCGCGGCCGAGACGAAATGCTCGCCGGGCACGAACATCACCACGAAATCGAGCGTGTCCTTGAATTGTGCCTGATAGGCCTTGTCGCCGAGCGCCTTCATGTGCGCGCGGATCGCCGCCGCGTGCGCCGCGAGCCCCGCCGCGCGGCCGCCCTCGTCCTCAGCCTCGAATGCGTCCTGATAGGCGTTGAGCGAGACCTTGGCGTCGACGATCAGCGTGCGCCCGCCGGGGATGCGGATGATGACATCGGGGCGCAGCCGCCCGTCCTCGGTGCCGACGCTCACCTCGGTCTCGAAGTCGCAATGCTCGGCGAGACCACAGCTTTCGAGCACGTTGCGCAGCTGCTGCTCGCCCCAGCGACCGCGTGCCTTTGGGGCATTGCGCAAGGCGTTGACCAGCCGCGCCGCCTCGCTGCTCACCTTTTCCTGGCCCTGGCGGAGTTCGGCGAGCTGGCCCTTCAATTGATCGAACGCGCTCGCCCGCTCGGCCTCGACCGCTTTCACCGAGGCTTCGTAGAGCGACAGCCGCTCGCCGACCGGCTGGAGCACCGCGTTCAGGTTGCGCCGCGCCAGCTCCTCGGACTCGCGAAACCGTTCATCGGCGCGCTGCAAGAATTTTTGCTGCGCGTCGTTGAGCAGCTTGCCGGCGACATCACTGAACTGATGCGCCATCGCTTCCTTGGCATCGCGGAACTCGGCGAGCCGCGCCTCGAACGCCTCGGCCTGGGCGGTGAGCTTGGCGAGCTGGGTACGCGCCGCCTCGCGCTCGTCGCGCACCGCGTCGAGCGTCTCCTGCGTTTCGGCGAGCGCCACCGCGCGCTCCTCGGCGAGCGCGGCGGCGGCCTCAGCGCGTGCCTCGGCGCCCGCCAGATCGCGGATCGCGGCGCGGAACTCCTCGGTCCGTGCATCGCGCTCGGCGGCGAGATTGGCGATATCGCGCCCGCGCAGCAGCCACCCGGCGGCAAGCCCCAGCATCACCCCCAACAGCGCCAGGCCGATCGCGATTGCGTCCACTATGCTTGCCCCCGAACAGAACGAAGCGGGAATCTACGCGCCGCATCGTTGAAGGGCAACCACGGGGTTTGCACGGGCGAACGCAAAAGCCCCCCGGCTGAGCCAGCCGAGGGGCCATTGTGACATATGGACGCGGCGATCAGATCGACGTCGTCAGGTCGGTCAGCCATTGCGGCGAGTTGGTGACGATCACGCCTTCGACGATGTGGTCGCCCCCGGTCAGGATGAGCACGCCGACCACCGCCAGCAACGTGCCGAGCACACGCTTGCCGCCCTGCCCCGCGCTTAGCAGCTTGCCGCGCATCCGGGTGAAGACGGTGCGGGTCGCAAAGGCGAGGCCCACCAGCACGGTCGCGATGCCCAGCCCGAAAAAGGCCATCACCAGCGCGACGCCGGCAAGGTTCTGCCCCTGGGCCGCGAGAACGGTCGCCGCGCCCAGGGTCGGGCCGACACACGGGCTCCACACGAGCCCGAGCAGCGCCCCGATGCCGAACTGGCCGGCAAGCCCAAACCGCTCGAGCCCCGCCTGCCGCCGCGACGCCCAATCCGCGAGCGGCGCGGCGGCATTTTGGAGCATGTACTGGATGCGCGGCAGCAGCAGCGCGACGCCGGCGAGCAGCAGCAGGACCGCCCCGGCATAGCGCACCCAATCGCCGTCAAAGCCCGAAGCCGCGCCCACCGTCGCAAGCGCGAAGCCGACGCCCGTGAACGACACCACCAGCCCCGTCGCCAGCGCGAGCGGGCCATATTTATGGCTCTGCGCCGAGCTGCCGAGCACGATCGGCACCAGCGGCAGCACGCATGGGCTGAGGATGGTGAGCGCGCCAGCCGCATAGGCCAGCAGCGGATTCAGACTTTCGGCGGCCATCGCTTAGTTGACCGCGGCGGCGAGCAGGTTGTTGATCGCGGTCTTGTCGGTCTGGAATTCCAGCCGGCTGACTTCCTTCTTGCCCTTATAGGCGATCAGCGTGCCCTGCTTGTGAACGCCGAGCGCGCGCCACGCATCCTTCTGGGTGTCGTAATCGATCTCGAAAATCGTCAGCTTGTCGAACTTGCTCGCGGCGATCGCACTCTGGATCGTGCCATGCTGCGAAGCACAGACCGGGCACCAGGGCGCCTTCACGTCGACGAGGATAGCCTTGCCCGCACCCTGCGCGGCCGCGAATTCGGCGGCGGTGAACTTCTTCACCTCGGCGGCCTGGGCGGGAACGGCGAAGGCGACGAGCGCGACGGCGGCCACCGGGAAAATCGAGCGGATCATTGGAAAGCTCCTAGTTTCGCGCGCCGCCATCGTAGCGGCGCTCCCGTCCGAATTCGCCGGCACCGCGCGAAAGGTTACAGCCGCCGTGCCCGCTCAGTCCTGTGAGCAAGGCGCCAGTTCGATGACGAGCCGGTCGCCCCCCATCCCGTCGAGCGGCCGGTAGCCTGGCCGCTGCGGCTGCGCGCGGCGGTCGCGATACGGCACGATCGTCTGGCAACGCTCCGCCTCGGCAATATCGTTGGTGGTCAACACGATGCCATGGCCTTCAGCGGCGAGCCGCTCGATCCAGCTCCACAGATCGTCGCGCAGGGCCGCATCGAAGCCCGTGGTCGGCTCATCGAGCAGGAGCAGCGCCGGCCGGTGCAGGATGGTCGCCACGAACTGGACACGGCGCGCCCAATCGCCGGAAAGCTCGCCACAGCGTTTGTCCAATATCGACCGTAACGCATAGCGCTCCACTGCCGCGGCGATGGCACGATGGGCGGCGGCAATGCTATGTTCCTCCGCGCTTTGGCTGAGAACTTCGAGCACGGTGAGCTCGGGCGACAGACCTAGCCGATTTCCCATATAACCGATGCGGGACCGCCGCAGCGCGCTTGTCGAACCCACATCCTCGCCCAGCACCTGGCCACCGCCGGCGTCGGGCCGCAACAGCCCCGCGATCATGCGCAGGGTGGTCGTCTTGCCGCTGCCTGGCGCGCCCACCAGGCCGAGAATCCCGCCCGGCTCGAGCGTCAGCGAAACGCCTTCCACGACCTGCAGCTCGCCAAATGACTTGGCGAGTTCATTCACATCGATCAGTCGCTCCCCGTGCATATCAAAGGGTGGCCTTCAATCGATCAGCATCAGCCGCGCTTGGTTTCTTAAACATCGGTCGCCATCCTCGCGTCCATGCGCAAAGGGTGCGACGGACCTGCTTGTTTCGCCGCGCTGAGCGACGCGGTTACGCTGCATTCCTCCTAGCCGATATTTATTCACACGGTCGGTGGCACGCCAAGATCAGGACGGGCGGGGACGCGCAATAAGCGCAAGGCGAGACAATTATGCGGGCTATCCATTGCCCTTGCGCACAGATCAACAGCAAGATTGTGCAAAACCGCCAAGAAAGGGCAAGTTGCCGGCGGTTAGCGCGCGCCGTCGCTTTCGAACGCACGCGTCGCGGTCAACGCCGCGCGTTGTTCGTCCGATCAGTGAGCGAGGTGAACAGCAAGCCAAGGCAGAAACTGCTCATCGCGCCGAGCACCAGCATCAGGTACGCAGTATCAATCGTCATCTTCTGTCTCCAATTCAACAGCGGGATCATCATCACCTGCGCCACCCCCACAAGAATTTGATCGCGATCAAACCCATCTTGCGAGCATTACGAATGGCAGCCCGAATGCCATCCGCGTAGCCTTGGCGCATCACCTCGAAGGGAGCTGGCCATGCGAAACATCTTGTTGCTGGTGCATGACGACGCCGGGCAGGAAGCGCGGCTTCAGGTGGCACTCGACCTCGCCCGCGCCTTTGACGCGCATCTGAACTGCCTCGACGTGTCGATCGTCCCCATGATGGTCGACGATTATGCCGGGCTCGGCGGCCAGGCGATGCTGCTCGCCGAGGAACGCGCCGCCGAGGCCGCCAACGCGGCGCGGCTAAAAGCGCGGCTCGCGATCGAAGGCGTGAACTACAGCTGGCAAGAAGCGGCCGGTGATCCTGCCTTGTGCCTGAAGGAGGCCTCCCGGCTGAACGATGTCGTGGTGCTCAACCGCGCGCTCGACAGCGCTGCTTATCCTAATATGGGCGAACTCGCGGGTGCGGTGCTGAACGAGGGGCTGCTCCCGGTGTTCGCGGTGCCGGAGCAGGCGCGCGGCATCAAGGTGGAGGGCGACGCGCTGATCGCGTGGGACGGCTCCCGCGAGGCCGAGAGCGCGCTCAAGGCAGCGCTGCCGCTGCTGACCCAAGCCCGCAGCGTGACATTGCTGCACATCGGCGCGGCGATGATCGCGGTGCCGCCGGAACAGGCCGCGATCTACCTCGCGCGGCGGGGTATTCGGGTCGAGGTGCGCCACGAACCTGGCGATTCCCGGCGGGTGGGCGTCCAGCTGCTCGCCGAGGCGGCGGCGCAGTGCGACTATCTGGTGATGGGGGGCTTCGCGCATCCGCGCTGGTTCGAAAGCGTGTTCGGCGGCGTCACCGCCAGCGCGCTCGCCGCGAGCCCCGTCCCGGTACTGCTCGCGCGCGGGCGATAGCCGCCCCCCGTCTTGATCCGCGGCGTACGCTAACCGTGTCATAAAGGACGATTAATCACCGCCGGGACTTGGCGTGATGCCGCCCATCGCGCTAAACTACCCACAATGGGCGGGGAGATGATCGACCCGGGGCTCGAGCCCGAGCGTATTGCCGACGAACTCGCGCGGTTCGTCGCCGCGATGAGCGACCGTGCGCTGATCCTGCTCGCGCCCGACGGTCGCATCGCCAGCTGGAACCGGGGCGCCGAGCTGCTCACCGGCTGGTCGCCCGCCGAGGTGATCGGCGAACCCGTCGACCTGCTCTACACGCCCGGCGAGCGCGACCAGGGCCAGCCGGCGGAGGACCGCGTCACCGCGCGGCTTGCGCCACTACGCAGCGAGGCATGGCGGCTCCGCAAGGACGGCTCCGAATTCTTTGCGGACACCACCCTCGCCGCCCTCACCGGCCGTGGCGGCATGGTGCGCGGCTACGGCCTGTCGCTACACGACATCACCCCGCGCAAGGCGGCGCAACAGGCGCTGGTACAAAGTGAACTTCACTATCGCTCGATCCTGGCGACCGTGCCCGACGCGATGGTGGTGATCGACGAGCGCGGCAAGATTCTGTCGTTCAGCGCCGCCGCCGAACGCCTGTTCGGCTATCGCGAGGCCGAACTGCTCGGCGACAATGTCAGCCGGCTGATGCCCGACGCCGACCGTCACCGACACGACGGCTATATGCGCCGCTATGCCGACACCGCCGAGCCACGGATCATCGGCATCGGCCGTGTCGTGCTCGGCCAGAAGCGCGACGGCAGCCACTTCCCGATGGAGCTGGCGGTGGGCGAAGCGCATAGCGAGGGGCACCGCGTCTTCACCGGCTTCATCCGCGATCTGACCGAGCGGCAACGCGCCGAACTGCGCCTGAAGGAGCTGCAATCGGAGCTGATCCACGTCTCCCGGGTCAGCGCGATGGGGACGATGGCATCGACGTTGGCGCACGAACTCAACCAGCCGCTCACGGCGGTCGCCAATTATCTGGAGGCCGGACGCGACCTGGTGACGCGCGACGACGCCGGCAGCCGCGCGACCGCCGCCGAGGCGATGACCGAGGCCGCGCACGAGGCACTACGCGCCGGCAGGATCGTCCGCCGCCTGCGCGATTTCGTCCAGCGCGGCGAGCTCGAGCAGCGGCCCGAGCCGCTCGCGCAACTGGTCGAAGAAGCCAGTCGGCTGGCGCTGATGGGCGGGCGCGAGCGCGGCATGCGCGGCTTCATCGAGCTCGATCCCACCGCGCCGATGGTGGTGGTCGATCGGGTGCAGGTGCAGCAGGTGCTCGTCAACCTGTTGCGCAACGCGGTCGAGGCGATGACCGACAGCCCGGTGCGCGATGTGACGGTCAGCAGCCGTGCCGATGGCGAGATGGTGCGCGTATCGGTGACCGACACCGGCAGCGGCATCGATCCCATCGTCGCGCCACGACTGTTCGCCGCCTTCTCCAGCAGCAAGGAGACGGGCATGGGCCTTGGCCTGTCGATCTGCCGCACCATCATCGAGGCGCATGGCGGACGCATCTGGGCCGATACCGGGCCGGGCGGCCGTGGCACCGCGTTCCACTTCACTTTGCCCCAAGCGCATGGCGAGGACGAACATGACTGAGCAACGCGTTTACGTGGTCGATGACGAGGAAGCCGTGCGGCGTTCGCTTGGCTTCCTCCTGCGCACCTCGGGCTATCAGGCCTCGCTCTTCGCCTCCGGCACCGAGTTTCTGCGCGAAGCCCGGGGGCTAGAACCCGGCTGCGTCCTGCTGGACGTGCGAATGCCGGAGATGGACGGGCTGGAGGTGCAGCGCGAGATGGCGGCGCGCGGTATCACCTTGCCGGTGATCGTGCTCACCGGGCACGGCGACATCACCACCGCCGTGCAGGCGATGAAGGCGGGCGCGGTCGATTTCCTGGAGAAACCCTTCGAGAAGGCCGCCTTGCTGACCGCGCTCGAGGCGGGCTTCGCGCGTGTCGATCAGGTCGGCGAAGGGGCCGATGCCGCGCGCGCGGCGGGCGTGCGGCTAGCCGCGCTCACCGCGCGCGAACGCGACGTGCTGGCCGGCCTTGCCAAAGGCCTGCCCAACAAAACCATCGCTTATGATCTTGGGATTTCGCCACGTACGGTCGAGGTCCACCGCGCCAACCTGATGACGAAGCTTGAGGTTCGCAGCCTTTCAGAGGCTTTACGCATCGCCTTCGCGGCGGGTATGGGCTGAGGGGACTTGAGCTAGTCTTTGACCTGACTTGATTTTTTATTCACATCACCTTGAGACAATCATTACCCCGCTTGTCCTTGTGCCGGTCCCCGGCTGACTGCGGAAGACTACGTAGCGACGCTGCCGGCCGCCTCTGCCATTTTCCCCCTGGGCTGAGGCGAGATAAGGTGGATGGGACAAGCTTTGGGTTCCGATAGCACCCCGCTGCAGCTGTTGCTGATCGAGGACGACGAAGAGGTTCGTCGCTCGTTCCAGCTGCTGTTGCAGGGCCATGGCTATGAGGTCCGTGCCTTCGCCGGCGCGCGATCCGCGATGGCCGGAGACCACAGCCCGTTCGACGTGATGATCTGCGACTATCGCTTGCCGGATGGCGATGGCTTGTCGGTGCTGCGGGCGATGCGCGAAGGCGGCTGGCAGGGACGCGCGATCCTGATGACGGGCTTCCCCGACGCGCGATTGCGCGACGAAGCCCGCGCCTGCGGGTTCGAGGCGGTGCTGGAAAAGCCACTGCGCGCGCGCGATCTGGTCGCCGCGCTGGGATAGGAGGGAGAGTATGCCCGGTACCGCCACGCTGCCATCGCGCTGCACCGACTGTTCGGGGCGGGCAAGCGCGATCTGCGCTCAGCTCCATCCCGATGCCCTCCATGATTTCGCTGGGCTGGGCCGGGTGCGCCAACTGCGACCAGGGACGACCTTGAGCTGGGAGGGCGAGCGGGTCACCTCGGTCGGCACGGTGCGGACCGGGCTGCTTAAGCTCAGCGCGTCGCTCGCCGATGGGCGCGAGTTGATCCTGGGCGTGGCCGGTCCGGGGGATATTGTCGGCAACCCGCTGGGCGCGCCCGCGACGCATAGCGTCACCGCGCTTGGCGAGGCGAGCCTGTGCCTGGTGCCGCGCGACGCGTTCACCGCGTTCATGGCACGCGAGGGCAAAGCGGCGCAGGCGCTGCTCGAACGGCTGTTCGGCGAGCTAGACAATGCCCGGCGCTGGCTGCTGCTGATCGGCCGCAAGAATGCCGCCGAACGGGTCGCGAGCCTGTTGCTCGACCTTGCCGACCGCGCCGGCGGTACCGAGGGCACGGCGATCGCGCTGCCGCTCTCGCGTCAGCAAATGGCGGGACTGCTGGGGCTGACCATCGAAACGGTGAGCCGCCGCCTCCATCGCTTCGCCGATGATGGCGTGATCGCGCTCCCCGACCTGCGCCATTTCGTGCTGCACGACCGCATGGCGCTCGCCGCCCTCGCGGGGGAACCAGCCGACTAGGCTGTTCGCCGTGCGCGTTGGGCCTTAACGAGCCTGCCGCCCCGCCTCGGCGACCGAACCGACGGAACCGCCCGCCGTGCCGTTCGTCCTTAGGCCATGCAGGCTCCCGATCACCCGCGCTCGACCGCCGCGTTGTTCGGTCATCCACTGCATCCGATGCTGGTCCCCTTCCCAATCGTCTGCTTCGTCGGCGCGCTGCTGACCGACATCGCCTATGCGCAGACCGCCTTCATCATGTGGTCGAACTTTTCAGCTTGGCTGATCACGGCGGGGCTCGCCACCGGCGCGCTCGCCGCCCTGCTGGGGCTCGCCGATTATGTCGGCAGCCAGTCGGTGCGTCGGCGGCGGGCCGCGCCTTGGCATATGGGGATCAATATCGTCGTGATGCTGCTCGAGCTGATCAACATCCTGGTTCACAGCCGCGACGGTTGGACCTCGGTGGTGCCCGAGGGGTTGGCGCTGTCGGCGATCTCGGTCGCGCTGCTGCTGGTGAGCGGGTGGCTGGGCCAGCATCTCGTCTATCGCCAAGGCGTGGGCGTGGCACGGTGAAGCTGCGCGCGCTTCTGTTGTCCCTGCTGCTGGCCGGCTGTGGCGAGGGCGATCGAGCCGACCAGATCGGCCCCAACCCCACCATCCACGCGCCGCGCCAACCGCTGTTCGCCTCGATCAACATCGCCAGGATCGTCGGCTGGCGCGAGGGCGAAACGCCCAAGGCGCCAGCGGGCTTCCGCGTGCAGGCGCTGGCACGCGGGCTGTCGCACCCGCGCTTCGTCTATGTGCTGCCCAATGGCGATGTCCTCGCGGTGGAATCGCGCGCGCCCGAGCCCGGCGAGCCGGTCGACCGGCCCAAGGAACCGATCCGCGGCTGGCTCGAAGGGCTTGCCTCCGGCGCCGATCCCTCGCCCGGCGCCGAGCCGAGCAACCGCATCACCCTGATCCGCGACGCGAATGGCGATGGCGTGGCGGAAGGGCGCACGGTGTTCCTTGAGCATCTCAACTCGCCGTTCGGCGTGGTGCTGGTGGGGGGCGATTTGTACGTCGCCAACACCGATGGCGTCGTCCGCTACCCCTATGTGACCGGGGAAACCCGGATCACCGCGCCCGGCACCCCGGTCGCGCCGCTGCCTGGCGGTCCCTACAACCACCATTGGACCAAGAGCCTCACCGTCAGCCCTGATGGCGCGAAGCTCTATGCGACGATCGGCTCGAACAGCAATGTCGGCGAGAACGGTATCGAGGCCGAACATGGTCGCGCCGCGGTGTGGGAAATCGACCGCGCGACCGGCGCCGCGCGCGTCTTCGCGGGCGGCCTGCGCAACCCTAATTCACCCCGTTTCTACCCGGGGAGCAACACTTTGTGGCTGGTCGCCAACGAGCGCGATGAAATCGGCCCCGATGCCTCGCCCGATTACCTCACCAGCGTTCGCCCCGGTGGCTTTTACGGCTGGCCCTATAGCTATTGGGGCCAGCATGTGGACGTGCGGGTGCAGCCGCAGCGGCCCGATCTGGTGAAGAGCGCGATCGCGCCCGATTACGCGCTCGGCAGCCATGTCGCGGCGCTCGGCCTAGATTTCTATACCGCCGGCGCCTTCCCCCCGCCCTATCGCGGCGGCGCTTTCATCGGCGAGCATGGCAGCTGGAACCGCAGCCGGCCGAGCGGGTACAAGGTCGTGTTCGTCCCCTTCGCCAATGGCCGGCCGAGTGGCAAGGCGCAGGATTTCTTGACCGGCTTCATCGACGGCGGCCGGGCACATGGCAGGCCGGTGGGGGTCGCGGTCGATCGCGGCGGTGCGCTGCTCGTCGCGGACGACGTCGGCAATACCGTATGGCGGGTGAGCTGGGGCGGTTGACCCGGCTCTTGCCGCAGCGCAGCATGGCGGGCGTGAACGACTCCGCCCCCATCGCGCAGAACCCCGATATCCGCTTCCTGGGGAGGTTGCTGGGCGACGTGATCCGCCATTATGGCGGCGACGCGCTCTACGCGCGCACCGAGGCGATCCGCAGCGCCTCGGTCGAGCGGCATCGCGGCAGCGACCGACCGCTGGGCGCCGGGCTCGAAGCGCTGAGCCTGGACGAGACGCTCGCCTTCGTGCGCGGCTTCATGCTGTTCTCGATGCTCGCCAATCTGGCCGAGGATCGCCAGGGCATCGCCGCCGAGCCCGGCGCGGACGTGCCCCAGGCACTCGCCCGGCTGCGCGCCGCCGGGGTGGATGACGCGGCGGTGACGCAGTTGCTCGATGAAGCGCTGATCACCCCGGTGCTCACCGCGCACCCGACCGAGGTACGGCGCAAGAGCATGATCGATCACCGCAACCGCATTTCCGAACTGATGCAGCTGCGCGACCGGGGTCTTGCCGAAACCGCGGAGGGCGATCCGATCGAGGCGGCGATCGCGCGCCAAATCGCGCTGCTTTGGCAAACCCGCCCGCTGCGTCGCGAACGGCTGTTCGTCGCGGATGAGGTCGATACGGTGCGCGACTATGTCGCCGATGTGTTCCTCCCCACCTTGCCCGCGCTCTATGCCCGCTGGGAACGGGCGCTCGGCAAGCGGCCCCCGGCTTTCCTGAAGCTCGGCAGCTGGGTGGGCGGCGACCGCGACGGCAACCCTTATGTCACCGCCGAAACGCTACACATGGCGTTCGCGCGCGGCGCGGAGACGGTGCTCGGCCATTATCTGGAAGGCGTCCACGCGCTGGGGGCCGAGCTGTCGGTCTCGACCGAACTCGCCCCCGTCACGCCCCAACTGGCGGCGCTGGCCGACGCAAGCGGCGACGATGCCCCGGCGCGGGCGGACGAGCCCTATCGCCGCGCGCTTTCGGGCATCTATGCGCGGCTGGCGGCGACTTATGCCGAGCTGGTCGGCCGCGCACCGCCGCGCTCCTCGCCGATCACCGCCCCGCGCTATCCCGATTGCGAGGCGTTGCGTGCGGACCTGAAAGCGCTCGCCAAGTCGCTTGGCGCCGATGGCGGGGTACTCGCCAGCGGTGGCGCGCTCGGTCGGCTGATCCGCGCGGTCGAGCTGTTCGGTTTTCAAGGCTCGACGCTCGATCTCCGCCAGAACAGCGCCGTGCATGAGCGCGTGGTCGGCGAATTGCTCCGCGCGGCGGGGATCGAGGCTGGCTACGCCGCGCTCGACGAAGCCGCGCGCGTGGCGCTGCTCCGCCGGGAACTGGCGAGCCCCCGCCTGCTCGCGACCCCGCTCGCCGACTATTCCGCCGAAACCGAAAGCGAGCTCGCGATCCTCCGCGCCGCCGCCGCCGCGCACGCCCGCTACGGCCGGCGGGCGATCACCACCTATATCGTCTCGATGGCGAAATCTGTGTCGGACCTGCTTGAGGTGCAGCTGCTGCTCAAAGAAGCGGGGCTCTATCGCCCCGGCGAGCCACCCGCGATCATGGCGGTGCCGCTGTTCGAGACGATCGACGACCTTGCCGCAGCACCCGCGATCATGCGCGATTGGCTGGCGCTGGGCGAGACCGCCGATTGGGCGCGCCAGCGCGGGCGGCAGGAGGTGATGCTCGGCTATTCGGATTCGAACAAGGATGGCGGTTATCTGACCTCGGTCTGGTCGCTTCACCGCGCCAGCGAGGCGCTGCGCGACGTGTTCGCGGCGGCGCGGGTGCCGATGCAGCTGTTCCACGGCCGCGGCGGCGCCGTGGGGCGTGGCGGCGGATCATCGTTCGCGGCGATTCTCGGCCAGCCGCCTGGCACGGTGCAGGGCCGCATCCGCATCACCGAACAGGGCGAGGTGATCGCCGGGAAATATGGCACCCGCGAAAGCGCGGCGACCAACCTGGAGGCGATCGCCGCCGCTACCCTGCTCGCCTCGCTCGACCCCGCCGCGCCCGCGCCGGCCGAGGCGGCGCGCTTCGGAGCAGCGATGGACGCGCTTTCGGCGCGCGCGTTCGATGCTTATCGCGCGCTGGTTTATGCGGACCCCGGCTTCCGTGCTTTCTTCCGCCAGGTGACGCCGATCGCCGAGATCGCGACTTTGAAGATCGGTTCGCGCCCGGCGAGCCGGACCAGATCCGACGCGATCGAGGATTTGCGCGCCATTCCCTGGGTGTTCAGCTGGGCGCAGGCACGGGTGATGCTGCCCGGCTGGTACGGCATCGGCACCGCGCTCGCCGGGGGCGACCACGGGCTGCTCGCCGAAATGGCGCGGGCTTGGCCGTTCCTCCGCGCGACGCTCGGCAATCTGGAGATGGTGCTGGCCAAGTCGGATATGGCGATCGCCGCGCGCTATGTCGCGCTTGCCGAGGATCAGGCGGCGGCGCAGACGATTTTCGGGCGGATTCGTGACGAGTGGCAACGCACGCGCGACGCGCTGTTGCGGATCACCGGCCAGGCGGGGCTGCTCGAACATAGCCCGGCGCTCGCCCAGTCGATACGGCTGCGCCTACCCTATATCGAGCCGCTCAATCTGCTCCAGATCGAGCTGTTGAAACGCCACCGCGGCGGCGAGGATGATCCCCGCATCGCCGAGGGCATCCAGCTGTCGATCAACGCCATCGCGACCGCGCTGCGCAACAGTGGCTAGTTTGTTGTAGCGCCCCTCATGCAACTCGGCTATGTAGCAACCGCTACATGTATTGGAGTCGCGTGATGAACAGCTTTGCGGTCCCCGCCAACCCTGCCCGGTCGACCCCCAGCCTTATCTTCTTCGGCCTTGTGCTCTGGGCGCTCGGCGTGCTGATCCTGCGCTTGGCCGTCGGTGGCGGCTGGCTGGACAATCCAGTGTCGCTCGCGAGCGTCTATGCGCTCACCATCGTCGGCACTTGGCCACTGATCCCGCTGCTGACGCGCCTCGCCGGCCTGCCGCGCACCGCGACCGTGGAAGCGAGCGCGCTCGTTTGCGGCACCGCCGTGACGATCGACGGGCTGGTGATCGGCTTCGCGCCGTGGATTTACGCAAGCGACATCGCCGATGCGAAGGCGGTCGCCGGCACGCTGCTCTGGGCGATCGGTGTGGCGCTGATCCTGGGGTTCGTGCGCCGCCCCGCCGCCTGAATCAGGCCATCGCCCGGGCGACCACGTCGTCCAGCCCGATGGCATTGAGCACCGCCGCGCCCTCGATCTGCTGGAACAGCCGCGCGGCGACGGTGCCGCGCTCGGGCTCCGCCAGCGCCAGGCGATCGGTGATCCAGGCGAGGAACTGGTGCCCGATGGCACTCGCCGCGGTGCGACAGCCCTGGTCGCCGCGCGCCGAAAGCGCCGCCATTTCAAGCCATACGGCCATGTAGGGCTGGAGCGACGGCGCCGCGAGCAAGCCAGGCAGCACGGCGATCAGCGCCTCGGGCGCGCGGGGCTCGGGCGGCGCGAGACCATCGAGGATCGGGGTGAACCGCTCGGCGATGCGCGCCAGCACCCCCTCGATCAGCGCCGCCTTGTCGGTGAAATAATAGAGCAGCATCCGGTCGCTGGTGCCCGCTGCCTTGGCGAGCGGGCGCAGGCTCGCCCCCGCCAGCCCCTCCGCCAGGACGTGATCGGCGAGCCGATCGAGCAATTGCGCGCGCTTGGCCTCGGCATTCATCGCGTGCTCTTACGCCCTTGTCGCGTGGCGAGGCAACAATGCGCTGTTCGCACGTTCACTTTCCGCGCGGGGGCGTGCTTGCGCCATAGGGGTTTGGCCATGCTTCCGCTCTGGATGTTTCATTTCGGCATTATGTTCGTCGCGCTGGGATGGACCTATTTCGATACTTTCCGCAGCCAGCAGCGCAACGGTCAGCCCAGGGGAAGCGCCAGCAACGTGCCGCTAACGCCCTGAAACAGCGCCGGTTCGGTGCCGGTCATCCACACCTGCCCGCGCCCCTCCAGCCGCTCGAACAGCGCGGCGCGGCGGCGGGGGTCGAGATGGGCGGCGACCTCGTCGAGGAGGAGCACCGGCGGCGCCCCGCGGCGCTCGGCGACCAGCTCGGCATGGGCGAGGACGATGCCGAGCAGCAGCGCCTTCTGCTCGCCGGTCGAACAAAGCGCGGCCGCCTGGCCCTTGCCGAGATGGGTGACGGAAAGATCGGCGCGGTGCGGTCCGTCGAGCGCGCGCCCCGCCGCCGCGTCGCGCCGCCGCCCCGCCGCCAGCCGGGCCGCCAAATCGCCCGCGCCATCCCCTGCCAGGCCGATCCCGGCCCGTGCGAAGACGCCCTCGGGCACCGCCGCGTCGCGCTCGGACAGCGCCGCGACCAGCTCGCGCCGTCCCGCGTCGAGTGCCGCGCCATGCTCGGCCATTTGCGCCTCGAGCGCGGCGAGCCACGCCGGATCGGGCCGCCCGCCCGCCGCCAGATCCGCGAGCAGCCGGTTGCGCGCGCGCATCGCCGCTTCGTAACGCGTCGCGTGCGTGGCGTGCGTGGGGAACAGCGCGAGCGTCAGCCGATCGAGGAAGCGGCGGCGCTCGCCGGCGGCCTCCACGAACAGCCGGTCCATCGCCGGGGTCAGCCACAACACCGTCAGCCAATCGGCGAGCGCGGTCGCCGCCGCCGCCGCGCCCTGGATCCGCACCAGCCGCCGCTCGGGGGCCGCCGGCTGGGTGCCGGTCGCCAGCTCGACCCCGTCGCCCAAGGTCGCCGCGACGCCGAAGCCCCCCGCCCCGCCCTGCCGCGCGACCTCGCCCAGCCGCACGCCGCGCAACCCCCGCCCGGGCGCGAGCAGCGACACCGCCTCCAGCACATTGGTCTTGCCGACGCCATTCTCGCCCGTCAGCACGACAAAGCCCGGCGCGGGCGCCAGGCTCAGCGCCGGATGGTTGCGGAAATCGGTCAAAATCAGGCGACGCAGCACGGCCCCGCTGTAGCGCATCGGCGGCGCCTGTCTCGCTTCTTTCGCATTTCGCCGCCACAAGGCGCACGGGGGAGCTTGAGGAGAACGCCATGCGCCTGCCGCTGATCAAACCGTCCGAGCTGACCGACGCGCAAAAGCCGCTATACGAGGATATGAAGGCCGGCATCGCGACCAACTTCAACGATTTCAAGACGATCGACGCGAACGGATCGCTGTGCGGGCCGTGGAATCCGTGGCTGCACGAGCCGGTGTACGGCAAGGCGGTGTGGGAGCTGACCAAGGCGATGTCGATCGGCGCCAGCCTGCCCGATCCCGCGCGCCAGATCGCGATCCTCGTCACCGGCGCGCATTTCGACGCGGCCTATGAGCTCTACGCCCACATCGCCGTCGCCGAGCGCGAGGGGATGAGCGCCGCGCGCCTGTCCGAACTCTGCGCCGGGGTGAAACCGCGCGACCTCTCGCCCGAGGAAGCGGTCGCCTATGATGTCGCCTTCGCGCTGGTGAATGGCGGCGTGCTGCCTGAGCCCTGCTACACCCTCGCGGTGACGACCTTCGGCCAGCACGGCGCGAACGAGCTGATCTATCTGGTGGGGCTCTACTGCCTGGTGTCGATGACGCTCAATGGGTTCAATGTGCCGGTGCCGGAGAGGGAATAGGGGGTGGGGGGAGCGGCTTCTGGGCCGGTTGCGGTCTGACAGGTTTTAGGTGAGCTAGTTCGCTTAGCGGAAGTTCTTTCAAAAGATGCTGGAATGTGAGGCGCTGCAAAAATGGCTGCTCCCGTAGCGGACGTTTTCGAGCCCGCCGGTTTTATTTCGCTGAAGCAGCCGCGGAAGGCATGGAGCGAACGGCCAACGATTGGCAGCACGCTGCATTTGGAGTTTTATAGGGTGGCTTGCCGAACAATCCAGTTTGCGAGCATATCGAGCGCAGCCGGCGCGATGGTTTCTTCAATCTGGCTGTATTCGCCGGGGCCGCCTGTCTGAGCGCTTTGGAATAGATGATTGAGTCCAGGAAGTTCGACCACTTCGACATGCTGATTCTTACGAAGTGCGGTACGAATAGCGGGGAGGTTTTGGGCCGCGGATACCTGCAGGTCCTTGCTACCTTGCAGGACAAGGACAGGACAGTTGACTTTGCGCAGGGTCGGCGCCGGCTCATAGTGGAGAAACTCGCGAAACCACTGGTTGTTAACCGCCACAATCGCCGCTTCAACTTGAGCTGCCGGGGCGTCGCCGGACATCAACGCGCGCAGCTTGGTTGCCGCTGTCTTGGCATCACTCTCGTTAAGAAGGATTTGAATTGTTCGCTGCCGTTGCGCTACGGCCGCCGCGATCTTGTCTGGCGCCATTCCTTCAGCGGCCAGAACGAGCTTGAGCTGCTCCAACCACACCTGAGCGCCATTCACGCCCGGGCCTCCCATCATCACAATGAAGGCTGCCGAGCGATCTTGCGCCGCCACGATCGGCGCTATCAACCCGCCCTCGCTATGGCCAATCAGCCCCACGTGGCGCGCATCGACTTCGGGACGATTCTTCAGATAGGCAAGCGCGGCCTCAGCATCGTCGGCAAAATCGCGCGTGGTTGCGGTTGCATAAACACCACCGGACGCGCCGGTCCCGCGCTTGTCGTATCGCAACACGGCAATACCATGGCGCGTGAGATGGTCCGCAATGACAAGGAACGGCTCGTGACCAAGGATTGGCTCGTTGCGGGTGTTGGGACCAGAACCGGCGACAAGAACCACGGCTGGATAAGGCCCGGCACCGCGGGGTAAAGTTAGCGTGCCAGCGAGGCGGAACGGAGCCCCGTCTTCCGAGAAGTTGATCTCCTCTTCCCGATAAGGGTAGGGCCTTTTCGGAGTCTGCGGGCGGGCGCTGACGGGCTGAACCTGGCCGGGCTGTCGACGGGTGAATATAAGCGGCAAAGTATTACTGCCCTGACGCCACTCACCCGTGAGCGTGTTACCAGTAGGGTCGAGTACTGCCTTGAAGGCTGCGTTGACGGAGGCAATCTCGAAGATCACCGCGCCAGCATCCCTGTCGATCTTGGAAATCGGGATTCCCATGGCTTGCTGATCGATGCTGTCGATGGTTCCCTTGGTGCCAGTCGCATCGGTGCGAATGTGAAGGGCTAGGCGCAATTTGATGGCGGAAACCGTCAATGTGCCATCCCAGTCGCCGTCGATGCTCTGCGCTGCTTCGGGCGCCGAGGCAGCGGCGGGGCGGCTCTGCGCGCGGGTCCCCAGAGGCAGACAGATCAACAGTAGGGTAAAGGAGAAACCCAATATTATTTTCCGCATACCGCTTCCTTACCGATGTAATCGATAGAAACTTTCAAATGAGATCACGACCGCTCATCGTCGAAGATCGCTTCGGCCGGTTGCCCGAACAAGCGGGCGATCTTAAAGGCTAGGGACAGGCTGGGATCGTACCGCCCTGTTTCGATCGCGTTGATCGCTTCACGCGATACATCAAGCAGTTTGGCGAGCGCCGCCTGCGTCAGGCCTCGCTCGGCGCGCAAGACTTTCAGGCGATTTTTCATACCCGCGAGAACCGTTCTTCGGTCACACCTCATTGCCCCAGTGCGAGAACCGCGCGCCGAAATAGCCGACCGTTAACCCTACGCACGGCAGGACAAATCCACAGGCGAACGCCATGATCAGGGGGCGGCTCATCGACAAGCCGGGATCAACAAGATCAAGGCCACCGTTGACGATGAAAAGCGAGATCGGGAATGTCATCGCCAAGCCGATGCTGCCGCCCCAATACCAAGCCGACTTTGCTCGCTGTTGCTGAAATTCATCGGAACTACGATGCATCCGCGTCGCAAACACCAGCGCCCAAGCCTCACCAACCAGCGTGGTCGCTATCACTGCCATCGCCCGGAAGCCCCCGGAGGGAGCTGCATTAAGGAATTTTGATGCAAGGACAGGCAGAAGGAGAATGAGACAACCGCCACCGATACCGACGATCGCCGACAGCATGGGCTTCAAATTTCTACGCTGAATCATGTGAGCCTCTCATCACTTTTTGTGATCTAAGCTTCACATATGGCGCCGTCAAGGGCTGAGTTGGGGGCGTCGATCGATGCGCGTCGCGACCGTCTTGCAACGGTTTGGCGGGATTGTTCACCTGGTTGGGGATCGGACAAGGCCGCATGCTGCACAGGCCGTTGCTTCGCCGACTTGCTGTCAGCGGCCGGCTATCGCTATGTCGGACCGTGCAAGCGCGCCGAGAGCATCGTCGTTCTGTTCGTGCTGTCGCTTGAGCTACTTGACATCGTCGTAACGAATCTCACGACCGGAATAGGTGCGATGCACATTGTACAGGCTATATGCGGATCACCCACCTCGATTGTTCTTCGCCTCTACCCTGCGTTGCGTTGCTGACGTGTGTTCTGGACGTCAGGTTTCCGGATGAATCTTCGGCAGGTCGAACGTCGGAAATTGAGACGCACTGCCGACACAATCCACCCCCACCCCACCCCACCCCTCACCCAGCCACACACGCCAGCGCCGCCGCGTCGATCGCGGTTGCCGCGCCGGCGAGGGCATAGACATCGGCGAAGGGGCGGCCGCTCGCGCCTTGGGCTTCCACGCTCAGGCTGCGGCCGGCGCGCATCGCGGTGACGATCGCGGCGTCGGCGCGGGCGTCGCTCGCCCAGGCGTCGCGCGCGCCGGCGATCAGCTCGAAGCGGCGGGTGCCGATGCTCAGCGTCACCCGCGCGCCCGGCGCCACCGGCGCCGACAGCCGGACATGGAGCTGCCCGCGCAGGCCCTGGCGCGGCCAGCTGCCGATCGAGACGAACGCGCGCCCCCCGCCGCCCGCGCGCACCGGCGCGGCGATCGCGTAGCAGCTCTTCGGTGGCCCGCCGCGAAACGCGCCCCAATCGCCGCGCACCGTCAGCAGCTCGGCCATCAGCGCGAGCGGGATCATGCGGCGCCGATCATGCCGGGGCGTGCCCGCCGCCAAGATGGACGACCTGCTCCACCCCGCGCTCGATCATCACCACGCTGCCCTGCGGCAGGCCGCGCGCGGCGGGCGCGCCGAGCGAAGGCCAGGCCGGCAGCCCGGTCATCACCCCGCGCAGCACGCAGCTCGATACGCCGTGCATGATCACCAGCCGGTCGCCGGGATCATCGTCGGTCTCGGCGAGCCAGGCGCGCACCCGTGCCTCGATCTCCGGATAGCTCTCGCCGTCGGGCGCGGGGCGCAGCAGGCCGCTCTCGGCGTCGATCACCGGGCCGACCTCGGCGATCACCTCGGCATAGCCGCGCCCGCCCCAGCCGCCCATGCCGATCTCGACGAGGCGCGGATCGGCGTGGCACCCGTGCCAATCGAGCTCCAGATGCTCGGCGATCACCGCCAGCGTCTGGAGCGCCCGCCCGGCGCTGGACGACCAGAGCGTCAGCGCCGGGCGCGGCCCGAGCAGCCGGCGGAGCGCCGCGCCCATTTCGTCGGCCTGGGCGAAGCCGGCGCGGGTGAGCGGGGTGTGGAGCGCCTCCCCCTGCAGCCGGCGCGCGGCGTTGAACACGGTTTCGCCGTGGCGCGCGATGAAGTCCCGGCCCTGGCGCTTTCCGCCCTGCATCAGGCGATGATATCGGGGATCAACTGATCCTCCAGCAGGGCGATCTCGTCGCGCAGCCGCAGCTTGCGCTTCTTGAGTCGCGCCAGCTGCAGCTCGTCGGCGCCAGCATTCTCCCCCAAGGCGACGATCGCCGAATCGAGATCGCGATGTTCGCTGCGCAATGCTTCCAATCGCTTGGCGATCAACCCTTGGTCCATTGCCCTATCCCGTATCGCAGCCGCCGCGCTAGCAGATGGCGGGCGCCGTTTCGATGCCAAATCCATTGGTCCGCAAAAAGCCCGATCCCGTCGCGCGGACGCTCGCCAAGCGGCCCGAGCTGTGATCTATTGGCTGGTCCCGGCTCCCCCGGGTCGGGCACGAGGTAAGGAGACTGCCCAATGAACAGCGCGCACCAGTCGGCATTGCAAGCCAAGCACGCCCTGCTCGATCGTCAAATCCAGACCGAGCTGCAGCGACCGCTTCCCGACGCGCTGATCGTGGCCGAGCTGAAGAAGCAGAAGCTTCGCCTGAAGGAGGAACTCTCCGCTCATTGAGGCACCTGGCCCGGCCGTGCGGGGGCGCGCGACCGGGCCTGATTTCAACGGCGATCCGAAGGTTTTGTCCGGCGTGGCGGAAGTGCGGGCGGACGGGTTGAAACCCGGGCCGCGCGCCTCAGCGGCGGGGCATATAGGCGACGGGTGCCGGCCCGGCCTTGGTACCCGTCACCGGCTTGCGCGCGCGTTGCGGATCGACGGGTTCGTCGAACGCGATGCCGAGTCGGCCATGCGCCGCCCAGGCGACCTTGCCCGCGACCCAGCCGATGCCGCGAATCTCGATTTCCACCGCCGCGCCGGCTTCGACCGGACGCGGCAGTTCGGCCATCAGCCCGCCGGCGGAAATGTTGCGCACCCGGCCGTCGACGGGCTCGCGCACGCCAGGCACACGGAAACGCGCCCCCAGGAACATGCTTTCGCGCAGCTGGTGGCGGACCGAACCCGGTTCTTCGTCAATATGGTCGAATCGATCGGCGGAAAGCTGGTCCATGCGACACTCGGTTGGCAGATGGGCACCTTGCCCACGCTAGCCGCCCTAGCCCCGCAACCTCTCCAAACCCTTAAACCCCCGCCCGGATCGGGGCACGCGATCGCTACAGCGCGTTCAAATGCAAACCTTTTTCGGGGCTAAACTCAATCGTCGCGCGAGACCTTCTCGTTGCGCTCATGGCGCTCCTGCGCTTCGACCGTCATCGTCGCGATCGGGCGGGCTTCGAGCCGCGCGAGCGAGATCGGCTCCCCGGTCACCTCGCAATAGCCATATTCGCCTTCCTCGATCCGGCGCAGCGCGGCATCGATCTTGGCGATCAGCTTGCGCTGGCGATCGCGGGTGCGCAGCTCGATCGACCAGTCGGTCTCGCTGGAGGCGCGATCGGTGAGATCGGCTTCGCGCAGACTGTCGATCTGCAGCTGGTTCAATGTCTCCTGCGCTTCGAGCAGGATGTCGTCTTTCCATTTGAGCAGCTTCGCCTTGAAATAGGCGAGCTGGCGAGGGTTCATGAACGGCTCGCCATCGCTTGGCCGATAGACGCCCTCGGCATCATTGGCGGCGGCGGGTTCGAATGTTTGGCCTTGAAGGCTCTTTACAACTGACGCCATCCCCACTCTCCTACGCGAAACAACTTTATTTCATTTGGCTCCACCCGGCCGCGCCTATACGCGCCCTCTCGCCCCGCGACAAGCAATGTTGACGCCGGCCGCGCGGGAATCGGCCGTGATCACGCCCCGGCGCTGGCGATCACCCCACGGCCCTCCCGCCACGACCGGCGAGTAACATTCACCTAAAACTGTCCCAGCTTGAAACATTAACCGCACCCGGCTCTCGGATAACAAGGCGATAGCCGCGTTGGGACAGGAATTGATGGTTAATATAATTGAACTTAAGCCTTTATTCTGCACTGTGCGGGATAGCCGCTCCCTACTCGTCGTGCCCTGGCACCGCGGGATGATGGACGGGCCGACAAAAAGGAAGCGTGATGTCTGTTCGGATGGCCTTGGCGAAACTGTGCGCCTGTGCATGCGGGGGCGCGGTGATCGGTGGCGGCGCGGTGCATGTGGCCGAATCGGCCAAGCCGCGCGTCGCGCACGTCAAGAAGACCAAGCGGATCGTGCGCCAGGTGGCGGTGCGCCGCGCGGCAAAGGTGCGCCGGGTGGTGACGACCACGCGCACCATCTGCCCGCCGCCCGCGATCAGCATCGCCAGCACCCCCGTGCCGCTCCCCCCGCCCTTGCCCGTGGCTGACTTCCCCGCCGGTGGCGGCGGCGCGGCGGCGGTGCCGGTGGTGATCGGCGGCACCGGCGGCTTTGGCGGCTTTGGCGGCTTCTTCGGCGGCGGCTTTTTCGGGGGCGGCAGCAGCGGCGTCGCGATCTCGTCCAACGGCGGCTCGGCCTCGTCGAGCGCGAGCGGATCGTCATCCTCGGCATCGAGCAGCGGCACCTCGAGCGGCACCAGCAGCGGCACCTCGACCGGCTCCAGCAGCACGTCGAGCGGCACGTCCAGCGGGATCACGATCAACATCTCGTCGACCTCGTCGACCGGGGGCTCCTCCACCTCGACCGGCGGCTCGTCCACCTCGACCGGCGGTTCCTCAACCTCCTCGTCCACGGGCGGCTCTTCGACCTCGTCGTCGACCGGCGGGTCGTCCACCTCGTCGTCGTCGGGCACCATTTCCTCGACCTCGTCGAGCTCGACCTCGAGCGGCGAGGTCAGCTCCACCAGCTCGTCGTCGGGCAATGTCAGCACCTCGTCCAGCTCGAGCACCAGCTCGTCCTCGTCGGGCGATGTCAGCACCTCGTCGAGCACCAGCAGCTCGTCCTACGGCTCGTCGAGCGTGGGCTGGAGCACCAGCGCCTCGTCCAGCTCGTCCTCGGCGTCGAGCGCGAGCTCGGCTTCGTCGTCGGGCAGCACCGGCAGCTCGGGCGGGCCGCCGCCGGACGGGCCGACCCCGGTGCCGGCGCCGCCGATGGTGCTGCTGTTCGGCGCCGCCGCCGCCGCGCTGGTCGCGCGCGGCCGGCTCGCCAACCGCAAGGCGCCCGCCGCCGCCGAATGAGTTGCACCGTCGTGCGGGCGCGGCCATAGCGTCGCGCCATGCACGATATTCGTTTCATCCGCGAAAACCCCGAAGCGTTCGATGCAGGGCTCGCGCGCCGGGGGCTTGATCCCCAAGCGGCGGCGCTGCTCGCGCTCGACGAACGCCGCCGCGCGCTGATCACCGAACTTCAGGCCGGCCAGGCGCGCCGCAACGAGGCGAGCAAGGCGATCGGCGCCGCCAAGGCGGCGAAGGACGAAGCCGCCGCCCAGGCGCTGATGGCCGAGGTCGCGGCGCTGAAAGAACGGCTGCCCGCGATCGAGGCCGAGGAAAAGGCGCTCGGCGAAGAGCTGCAGGCGGCGCTGGCGATCATCCCCAACCTGCCGGGCGCGGACGTGCCCGATGGCGCCGACGAGCACGGCAATGTCGAGGTGTCGCGCTGGGGCACCCCGCGCGCGTTCGATTTCACCCCGCGCGAACATGCCGATCTCGCCCCCGCTCTGGGGATGGATTTCGAGACCGGCGCCCGGCTCTCCGGCGCGCGCTTCACCTTCCTGCGCGGCGACATGGCGCGCCTGCACCGCGCGCTCGGCCAGTTCATGCTCGACACGCAGACGCGCGAGCAGGGCTATACCGAGTGCAACCCGCCGGTCCTCGTCAAGGACGAGGCGATGTATGGGACGGACAAGCTGCCGAAATTCGCGCAGGACAGCTTCGAGACAGCAGTCAGGACCGCGGGTTTTGAGGTCTTGGCCAAGACTGCGCGCGAATTGAACGCCCTACGAGGTATTGAAAGCGATTCCGTCTCTATTCGAGCAGACGATGAAGAGTTTTTCGAGGCCCTTCGGCGCAATTGGAACGAAGACACACGCCGCTGGCTCATCCCCACCTCCGAAGTCTCGCTAACCGCCAGCGTGATGGGCGAGCTGCTCGAGGAAGCCGCCCTCCCGATGCGCCTCACCGCGCTCACGCTCTGCTTCCGCTCGGAGGCCGGGGCGGCGGGGCGTGATACGCGCGGGTTCATCCGCCAGCACCAGTTCGAGAAATGCGAGCTGGTCAGCATCGTCCGCCCCGAGGATAGCGAGGCCGAGCATCAGCGCATGACCCGCGCCGCCGAGGCGATCCTCGAAAAGCTGAACCTGCCCTATCGCAAGCTGCTGCTGTGCACCGGCGACATGGGCTTCGGCGCGCGCAAGACCTATGATCTGGAGGTGTGGCTGCCGGGGCAGAACGCCTGGCGAGAGATCAGCTCCTGCTCGAACACCGGCGATTTCCAGGCGCGGCGGATGAACACGCGCTACCGTGTGGCGGGCGAGCAGAAGCGCACCGAATTCGTCCACACGCTCAATGGCTCCGGCCTCGCGGTCGGGCGCACCTTGGTCGCGGTGATCGAGAATTATCAGAACGCCGATGGCAGCGTGTCCGTGCCCGAGGCGCTCTTGCCCTATATGGGCGGCGTCACGCGGCTGGAAGCCACGGGGTAGGAGAACCTCCCCGAGCCTGCTCGGGGAGGGGGACCAACCGCAGGTTGGTGGAGGGGCGCCGGCGAAGCCGGCGAGCTGCGCTCGCCGCCCCTCCACCACGCTTCGCGTGGTCCCCCTCCCCAAATAAATTTGGGGAGGTTTTATTGCGCATCCTGCTCACCAATGACGACGGCTATCACGCCCCCGGCCTCAAAGTGCTGGAGGAGATCGCCGCCCGCTTTTCCGACGATATCTGGGTGGTGGCGCCGGCCGAGGAGCAATCGGGCGCGGGCCATTCGCTCACCCTCACCCGGCCGATCCGGGTGCGGCGGCATGGCGAGCGGCGCTTCGCCGTCGCCGGCACGCCCACCGACGCGGTGATGATGGCGCTCGCCCGGCTGATGCCCGAACGGCCCGACCTGATCCTGTCGGGCGTCAACCGTGGCGCGAACCTGGCCGAGGACGTTACCTATTCGGGCACCGTCTCCGCCGCGATGGAAGGCGCGCTCGCGGGCGTGCGCGCGATCGCGCTCAGCCAGGTTTACGCGCGCGAGGGCGCCGGGGACGACGTGCCCTTCGCCGCCGCGCGCGCCTGGGGCGAGCGGGTGCTGCGCCCGCTGCTCGATGCCCCGCTCGCGCCGCGCACGCTGGTCAACATCAACTTCCCCGCGCGCCCCGCCGAGGACGTGCGGGGCGTGCGCGTCGTCGGCCAGGGGCTGCGCGATTATGGGCGGCTGAAGATCGTCAGCAACCGCGATCCGCGCGGCTATGAATATCACTGGTTCGCGCTCGGCCCCTCAATCGCGACCCCGGCGCACGACACCGATCTGGAAGCGGTGCAGGATGGCTTTATCGCCGTCACCCCGCTCCACCTGGACCTGACACATCGCGAATCGCTCGATATGTTGCGGGCGATTTATTGAAGCGGCTTCGGGGGGAGCGATGCGACAGGGAGCGGCGATGATCGCGTTGATGCTGGGGGCCTGTGTGCCGCCCCCGATCGAACGGGCGAGCGACCGGGGGCCGCAAATCCCGCCGCCGCCGATCGCGGCGGAGGAAGCGCGCCCCGCCGATCGCGCGCAGTCGCCCGACCGCCTGCCCCCCGCCGCACCACCGCCGCGCCCGGCGTGGGAAGCGCGGCCAGTGACGCCTGACGCGCGCGAGGTCCGCGCCCAGGATTATTATGTCCGCCCCGGCGACACGCTGCGCGGCGTCGCCAATTTCACCGGCGCGGGGAGCGAGGCGATCGCGCGCGCGAACGGCCTCACCCCGCCTTATGTGCTGCGGCTCGATCAGAAGCTGGTGATCCCGGCGGGGCGCTATCATCTGGTGCGCGCGGGCGAGACGGGGATCGCGATCGCCCGCGCTTACGGGGTGCCCTGGGCGCAGGTGGTGGAGGCGAACGCCCTCGCCGAGCCCTATGTGCTGCGCGCCGGACAGCGCATCCTGATCCCGCGCGGCGGCCCGATGACCCCGGCCGAGCGCGCCCGCGCCTTCGCGGTCGATATCGAGGATATCGTGACCGGCGGCGAACCCGCGCTCGCGGCGAACGCCAACCCCGTCGCCCCCGCCCCCACCGCGCGGCGCGTGCTGCCGCCCGAGGCGAGCGTCGCCGCGCCCACGCGCTTCGTCGGCGGCTTTGGCTGGCCGGTCGAGGGGCGGATCGTCAGCCGCTTCGGCCCCGGCGCGAGCGGCGAGCGGCAGAACGGCATCAAGATCGCCGTGCCGTTGCGCACCCCGGTACTCGCGACCGCCAACGGGGTGGTGAGCTATACCGGATCGGGGGTGAAGGGCCTGGGCGGCATCGTCATCGTCCGCCACGGCGATGGCTGGAGCAGCATCTACGGCCATGTCGGCGAGATTTTGGTCCAGCGCGGCCAGGCGGTGAAGCGGGGCCAGGCGGTGGCGCTGTCGGGCGACAGCGGCTTCGCCGACCAGCCCGAGCTGCATTTCGAACTCCGCAAGGGCCGCGTGCCGGTGGACCCGGTCGCGGAGTTGCCGGGGCGGTAGGGCGAAGACCACCCTCACCCAAACCCTCTCCCGCCAGCGGGAGAGGGCTTTACGGTTGAGCCTGGAACGTTCCGAATAGCCCTCTCCCGCTCGCGGGAGAGGGTTGGGTGAGGGCCTTCAACGCTGAACCCTTCCCTCGACCCCAACACCCATTCTAAAGCCCCTGCATGACCTACACCTCCACGCTCCTCCGTACCCTCGACGAACGCGGCTATATCCACCAGGCGACCGACGCCGCCGCGCTCGACGCGCTCGCGCTCAAGCAGAGCGTCCCCGGCTATATCGGCTTCGATGCCACCGCGCCCTCGCTCCATGTCGGCAGCCTCGTCCAGATCATGATGCTGCGCCGGATGCAGCAGACCGGGCACAAGCCGATCGTGCTGATGGGCGGCGGCACCACCAAGGTGGGCGATCCTTCGGGCAAGGATGAAAGCCGCAAGCTGCTCGACGATGCCGCGATCGACGCCAATATCGCCTCGATCCGCCGGGTGTTCGAGCGCTTCCTGAACTTTGGCGACGGGCCGAGCGACGCGGTGATGGTCAACAATGCCGAATGGCTCGATGGCCTGGCCTATATCCCCTTCCTGCGCGAGGTGGGGCGGCACTTCACGATCAACCGGATGCTGAGCTTCGATTCGGTGAAGCTGCGGCTCGATCGTGAGCAGCCGCTGACCTTCCTCGAATTCAACTATATGATCCTGCAGGGCTATGATTTCGTCGAGCTCGCGCGCCGCCAGGGGTGCCGGTTGCAGCTCGGCGGATCGGACCAGTGGGGCAATATCGTCAACGGGATCGAGCTCGCCCGGCGGCTGGAAGGCGCCGAGCTGTTCGGCCTCACCAGCCCGCTCATCACCACCGCCGATGGCGCCAAGATGGGCAAGACGGCGGCGGGCGCGGTGTGGCTGAACGAGGATGCGCTGCCGGCCTATGATTATTGGCAGTTCTGGCGGAACACCGATGATCGCGATGTCGCGCGCTTCCTGCGGCTGTTCACCGATCTGCCGCTCGACGAGATCGCCCGCCTCGAAGCGCTGCAAGGCGCCGAGATCAACGAGGCGAAGATCGTGCTCGCGAACGAAGCCACCGCGCTGTGCCGGGGCGCGGAGGCCGCGACCGCGGCGGCCGAGACCGCGCGCCGCACGTTCGAGGAGGGCGCGGCGGGCGATGCCCTGCCCCGCGTCGCCGCCCCCGCGCCGCAGATGCCGCTGGTCGACGCGCTGGTGGCGCTCGGCCTCGCCGCCTCCAAGGGAGAGGCGCGGCGGCTGATCAAGGGCGGCGGCGCGCGCGTGGATGGGGAGAAAGTGGCCGACGAAGCCGCGATCGTCCATATCGGCGCGGCCCCGGTAAAAATCTCGGCGGGCAAGAAGCATCACGGCCTGCTGCTGCCACCCGTATAAATTCGGCCCGGTATAACCACCGGAAACCAATTATTTACGCTGTTTCTATCGAGCCAGTTCACGCCGGCCTGCCTATCCCTAGCCGATCACGGGCCGCAGGGAATTGGGCATGGCCGGAACCGTTTTGGCATTTCACGATCAGCGCGGCGCGCCGCGCGACGAGGTTTTTCATCGCACCCGCGCGACGCGGTCGGACGGCGCCACCATCGTGCTGCTGATCGTCAATTGCTCGGCGATGGGGCTGATGGCGCGGTGCGAGGCAGAGCTTGCGCCGGGCGAGCGGCTGAGCATGACGCTGCCGGTGGTCGGCACGCTCACCGCCGAGGTGCGCTGGGCGCTGGGCGGACGGATTGGCTGCGAGCTCGACCGGATGATCCCGCTCGCGGCCTATTATGACCTGCTGGCGGCGCTGCTGAAGAGCCGCTAAGCTCCTTACCCGTTATGCGCGGCGATCCATTGCTCGACCACGGGCGCGATCCGCGTGCGCCATTTGCTGCCGTTGAAGATGCCGTAATGGCCAGCGCCCTCGGCCATCAGATATTGCTTCTTGTCGGCGGGCAGGTTGGCGGCGAGCGTCAGCGCCGCCTTGGTCTGGCCGAGCCCTGAAATATCGTCGCGCTCGCCCTCGATCGCCAGCAGCGCGACATCGGTGATCGCCTTGGGATCAACCGGCACCCCCCGGTGCAGCATCTCGCCCTTGGGCAGCGCGTGGCGCTGGAAGACGAGATCGACGGTCTGCAGATAGAATTCGGCGGTCATGTCGCACACCGCGCGATATTCGTCGTAAAATTCCTTGGTCGCCTCGGCGCTTTCGTCGTCGCCCTGGACGAGATGTTTGAACATCTCCCAGTGCGACATCATGTGATTGCCGAGGTTCATCGTCATGAACCCGGCGAGCTGCAGGAAGCCGGGATAGACCTTGCGCCCCGCGCCCGGATAAGTGAGCGGCACGGTCGCGATCACGTTCTGCTCGAACCAGGCGTGCGGGCGCTGCGTCGCGAGCGTGTTGACAGCGGTCGGCGCCTCGCGCGTGTCGACCGGGCCGCCCATCATCGTCAGCGTCCTGGGCCGGCAGGGATGCTTGGCAGCGCTCATCACACAGGCGGCAGCGTAACAGGGCACCGAGGGCTGGCAGACCGCGAGCATATGCGCCCCCGGCCCGATCGCCTCCAGAAAGGCGATGACGTAATCGACATAATCGTCGAAATCGAAGCCGCCATCGCTCATCGGTACCAGCTTCGCGTCGCGCCAATCGGTGATGTAGACATCGGTCGAGGGCAGCAACCGCTCAACCGTGCCGCGCAGCAACGTCGCATAATGGCCCGACATCGGCGCGACGATCAGCAGCTTCGGCCCTCCCTCGACGCCTTCGCGCACGAAATGCTTCAGCTGGCCAAACGGGCGACGCAGCACGATCTCCTCAAGCACCGCGACGCGCCGTCCATCGACGATCGTTTCGTTGAGCCCGAATTCAGGCTTGCCGCGCGGGGCAGCGGCATGGGCGAACACTTCGAGCGCCGAGGCGAAAACTGGACCGCCGCCGAAATAAGCGAACGGATTCGCAGGATTTTGCAAGAAGCCAGCGCCCATATTGGCGATAGCACTCGCACCCGCGAGCATCGAGCGCTGGAATTCATAGGCGTCGTACAGCATCGGCGTTCCTATAGCATGACAGCGTTTACCGCCGCCTTAACCAGGGCATAACAGGATACGCCGTGGCGACAATGCGCATTAACCGCACGAATTGCAATCGCGCGGTCCCACGCTTGTCCACCATGGCGGTAAGCGGCACAGTCCCGGCTGCTCAACAGCGTTGAGCCTCCATAACGCGCCTGCTACGCCTTTGTGTCATGGCCGATCCCATTTCCCCCGCCGCCGATACTGCCACGCCCCGCGCGAAGCGCAAGCTTTCGAGCCTGAACCTCGTCTGGTCGCGGGTGCGCCGCTATCCGGTGCAGCTCGCGCTGGCGATGATCGCGCTCGCCGTCACCTCGGCGGCGACGGTCGCGATCCCCTATGGCTTCAGCCGGGTGATCGACCGGGGCTTTGGCGGGGTGGGCGCGCCGGACGCCGTCGCCGCCTCCTTCCATTATCTGCTGATGATCGTCGTCGTGCTCGCGCTCGGCACCGCGATGCGCTTCTACTTCGTCTCGTGGCTCGGCGAGCGGGTGGTCGCCGATATCCGTACCGAGGTGCAGCATCACCTGATGCGGATGGCGCCGCGCTTCTTCGAGGAGAACCGCCCGAGCGAGATCGCCTCGCGGCTGACGAGCGACACCGCCCAGGTGGAAATCGTCGTCGGCACCACGGTTTCGGTCGCGCTGCGCAACGCGCTCACCGGCATCGCGGGCATGATCTATCTGTTCGCGATCTCGCCCAAGCTCGCCGCGCTGCTGGTGATCGGGATTCCGGTGGTGATCCTGCCGATCATGATCCTGGGGCGGCGGGTGCGGACGATGTCGCGCAGCTCGCAGGACCGGATCGCCGATGTCGGCACGCTCGCCACCGAAACGCTCGCCGCGATGAAGATCGTCCAGGCGTTCGGCCAGGAACGGCGCGAGGGGCAGCGCTTCGCGGCGGCGGTCGACGCCACCTTCGAAACCGCCAAGCGCCGCATCCTGTGGCGCGCGACCGTGACCGCGCTGTTCATCGGCGCGATCTTCGGCTCGATCACGATGGTGATGTGGGAAGGCGCGATCGACGTCGCGGCGGGCCGGCTGACGGGTGGCGCGATCGCCGCGTTCGTGGTGACGGGTGGGATCGTCGCCGGCGCGTTCGGCGCGCTGACCGAGGTTTATGGCGATCTGCTGCGCTGCGCGGGCGCGGCCGAGCGGCTGAGCGAATTGCTCGCCGCCGAGCCCGAGATCGCCGCCCCGCCCCACCCGGTCGCGCTTCCCACCCCGCCGCGCGGCGCGATCGCGTTCGAGCGCGTGACCTTCCGCTATCCGACGCGGCCCGAACTCGCCGCGCTCAACGATTTCTCGCTCACCGTGTCGCCGGGGGAGACGGTGGCGGTGGTCGGCCCTTCGGGCGCGGGCAAATCGACCTTGTTCCAGCTGCTCCAGCGCTTCTACGATCCGCTGGCGGGCGCGGTGCGAATCGACGGCGTCGCCCTGCCCGAGGCTGACCCGGCCGATATTCGCGCGCGGATAGCGATGGTGCCGCAGGAAACGGTGATCTTCGCGGCCTCCGCGCGCGACAATCTGCGCTATGGCCGGTGGGACGCCGACGATGCGGCGCTCTGGGCGGCGGCGGAAGCCGCCAACGCCGCCGAATTCCTCCGCAAGCTGCCCGAGGGGCTCGACACCTTCCTGGGCGAGGGCGGCGCGCGGCTTTCGGGCGGGCAGCGCCAGCGCGTCGCGATCGCCCGCGCGCTGCTGCGCGACGCGCCGATCCTGCTGCTCGACGAGGCGACCAGCGCTCTGGATGCGGAGAGCGAGCGGCTGGTGCAGGAAGCGCTCGAACGGCTGATGGCCGAGCGCACGACGATCGTGATCGCTCACCGCCTGGCGACGGTGCGCGCGGCGGACCGGATCATCGTGATGGACGAAGGGCAGATCGTCGAGGAAGGCACCCACCAGAGCCTGATCGGGCGCGGCGGGCTCTATGCCCGGCTGGCGAGCTTGCAGTTTAGTGAAGCTGCTTGACCCCGATTGATTGAAGGTGGCGATGAGTGAGTCTCGGTGGCATGATCCGACTTATTTTGATGATCGCATCAACCGCGCTACTGGCCGCCGCTGCGCCGAAAACCTCCAGCACTTGGATCAAGTCAGGAAGGGCGAAGTGCATTTTCGAGGGCGATTATCGGAAAGTGAATTGCATACATTATTATAAGATAATCAAACATTATGTGGGCAATAATAGCTGGGACGAATATATTCATCGCTGGGTCAGCGATCGCGGCCGTGACGTTCGATATACGACTAGCGACGGCATTCTAGGCATCAGCACATACACGATCGGTCGCGTCTTTGACGCGCATCGAAAATGGGGAGCCGCAGGCGCGCGGGCAGTGTCGTACTCGGCAGACCGGGAATCGCTGAACATCGGTGTCCCCGGCGACGACTATGAATTTCGGACTAATCGCTTTTGACGCCCAGAACCCGCACCGTCGCAGCGCCGTGGCGCTCGTGACCCACTGACCATAGCGGGCGCCCTTGCTCGCGGCGCCGACGCCGTCCATGCTGCCTCCGAAGGGGAGTGATCCATGTCAAACCGCGATTTCGATCTGATCGTCTATGGCGCCACCGGCTTCACCGGCCGGCTGGTCGCCGAATATCTGGTGCAAGCCTATGCGGGCAAGGACCGCCCGCGCTGGGCGATGGCGGGGCGTTCCGAGGCGAAGCTCGCCGAGGTGCGCGATCTGATCGGCGCGCCCGCCGACACCCCGTTCGTCATCGCCGATGCGAGCGATCCGGCGAGCCTTAAAGCCATGGCCGCGCGCGCGACCGTGATCCTCACCACGGTCGGCCCCTATCAGCTTTATGGCAGCGATCTGGTCGCGGCGTGCGTCGCGGCGGCCACCGCCTATGTCGATCTGTGCGGCGAGCCGGGCTGGATGCGCGAGATGATCGACGCGCATGACTCGCGCGCCAAGGAAACCGGCGCGCGGATCGTGTTTTCGTGCGGGTTCGATTCAATCCCGTTCGATCTCGGCGTGTTCACCCTGCAGGAGGCGGCGCGCGAGCGTTATGGCCGCCCCTGCCCGCGGGTGAAGGGCCGCGTCCGCGCGATGAAGGGCGGCTTCTCGGGCGGCACCGCCGCGAGCCTGAAGGCGACGCTCGCCGCCGCCGCGCGCAACCCCTCGCTGATCGCGCTCCTCACCAACCCGTTCGCGCTCACTCCCGGCTTCCAGGGGCCGGGCCAGCCGATGGGGATGATCCCCGAATATGATCGCACGATCGAGGCCTGGGTCGCCCCCTTCATCATGGCGCCGATCAACACCAAGAACGTCCACCGCACCAATTTCCTGCTCGGCAAGGCTTACGGCGCCGATTTCGTCTATGACGAGATGATGGTCGCCGGGCTGGGCGAGATGGGCAAGGCCGCCGCCGAGGCGATCGCCAAGATGAACCCGCTCGCCAGCGACAAGGGCCCCAAGCCCGGCGAAGGCCCGAGCAAGGAAGAGCGTGACAGCGGCCATTACGACCTGCTGTTCGTGGGCGACATGGGCGGCGGCGTACGCCTTGACGCGGTGGTGACGGGGGACAAGGACCCCGGCTATGGCTCGACCAGCAAGATGATCGCCGAGGCGGCGCTCTGCCTGATCGAGGACGTGCCCGAGGCGGCGGGCGGGGTGTGGACCCCGGGCGCGATCATGGGCGCGCCGTTGCGCCAGCGGCTGGTGGAGCGCGCGGGGCTGACGTTCAACGCGGGGTGAGAGGCGATAGAGCGAAGGTCTCGGGCTGAAACGGGCGAACCCCGATCAAGCACATGGTGCATAGCCCCGGCATTGAGCCGGGGCCGGACTTCTTCTTCTCCTGTCGCGAGGCGACCAGAAGCGAAATCATGTCAGCGCGCTCCTCCTCCGCTTTAGGGGAGGAGGCTGGGAGGTGGAGGCGATATGCGGCGCGCAGCACTCATTGACCGCCCCCACCCCAACCCCTCCCCTTAAGGGGAGGGGCTTTCATATGCTCCATCTAGTGATCACGCTCTAGCCCCGGCTCAAGGCCGGGGCGACGTGGGTTCGGGGAATCACGCCATTAGTGCCACCGCCGCCGCCCCGGCGGCCGCGAGCGCGCCCATGAACAGGCCGACCCGGCGCCGGCGTTGCCGCGAATATTCATCCCAGGCGGGCACATCCAGATAATAGCGCCCGCCCTCGGCCCAGACGAGCACCTTCGCCGCCACGAAGCGATCGAACATCTGGTTTTCCAGCCGCCGGTTGGAGACGAACGCGATCGCCTTGTCCGGCGTCACCGCGTTCTGCGTCATGAAATAGGAGATGACGTGGCGTCGCGCGCGGGCGACGAGCGCTGCTGGTCCTGCCATGATTGCGTCCTTTCGCTGTTCGTGGAACGACCTATGCGCCGCCCCGCGTCGAGGCTCAACGCTTTCCTATGCCCCTCCCCGGCAGGGAGGGGCTAAGCGGAACTCGTGGGGGCCGGTGGTCGCAATCGCGCACCTCTCCCCTCCCTGCCAGGGAGGGGTTGGGGGTGGGTGTTTCCCTGGCGCGCGGCAAGATCAGCGAACGCCGGTGGCGATACCGAAAGGCACGCGGTAGCGCCCGGCTTCCACCCACCCCAACCCCTCCCTGGCAGGGAGGGGCTACGCTGCTAGCGCCGACGCCCCTGGTGGCGGATGTTCGCCGGCCGCCCACGCCGCTTGACGATGCGCGCCCGCGGCGGCGGCGCGCCGCCCTCGACCAGTTCGAAGCGCAGCGCGCCCGAAACTGGATTCGCCTCGACCAGCCGCAACTCAAGCTTCTGCCCGCTTTCATAGCGCGTGCCGGTCTCCTCGCCGATCAGCGCGCGCGCCGCCTCGTCATAGCGGAAATATTCGCGCCCCAGATCGCGGACGCTCACCAGCCCGTCACCGCCGACCCCTTCGACGGTCGCGAAGAAGCCGAAGCTCTGCACGCCCGTGATCCGCGTCTGCAGCACCTGGTCGACATGTTCGGCAAGATAGGCGGCGACATAGCGGTCGATCGTCTCGCGCTCGGCCTCCATCGCGCGGCGTTCGAGCATCGAGATCGACTCGCCGATCCGCTCCATCGCCGCCGCCTCGCCCTCGGTCAGCCCGCCCTCGCCGAGCCGGTAGGCGCTCACCAGCGCGCGGTGGACGATGAGATCGGCATAGCGCCGGATCGGCGAGGTGAAATGCGCGTAGGAACCGAGCGCGAGCCCGAAATGGCCCATGTTCGCGGGCGCGTAATAGGCCTGGGTCTGGCTGCGCAGCACCTGCTCCATGATCTGCGGGCGGCTGTCGCTCTCCGCCACCTTGTCGAGGATGGCATTGAAGGTCGCCGGGCGGATCACCTGGCCGAGCGCGAACTCGATGCCATGCGTCTTCAGAAATTCCTTCAGCGCGACCAGCTTCTCGCGCGCGGGCGGCTCGTGATCGCGGTACATCACCGGCGCCTTCTTGGCCTCGAGCGCCTTGGCGGCGGCGACATTGGCGGCGATCATGAAATCCTCGATCAGCCGGTGCGCGTCGAGCCGTTCGCGCGGGGCGACCGAAAGGATGCGGCCCTTCTCGTCGAGCACCACGCGCCGCTCGGGCAGATCGAGTTCGAGCGGCGCGCGCTTCGCCCGGGCACGATCGAGCGCGCGCCAGCAAGCCCATAGGGGTTTCAGCGCCTCGTCGACCAGCGCCGCGTCCCACTTGAACGCGGGCGCGGCATCGGCGTTGATCGCCGCCTGCGCTTCCTCATAGGCGATGTTCGCCCGGATGCGCACCACCGCGCGGGTGAAGCGGAAGCCTTTGAGCGCGCCGGCCTTGCCGATCTGGAGATGGCAGACGAGCGCGGCGCGGTCCGCCCCCTCCTTCAGCGAAGATATATCCGCCGACAATTCCTCAGGCAGCATCGGCACCACCCGGTCGGGGAAATAAACCGAATTGCCGCGCTGGCGCGCCTCGCGATCGAGCGAGGAGCCGGGGCGCACGTAGAAGCTCACATCCGCGATTGCGACGACCGCGCGCCAGCCTCCGGCATTGTCAGGATCGTCATCGGGTGCGGCCCACACCGCGTCGTCATGGTCGCGGGCATCGGCGGGGTCAATCGCGACGATCGGCAGATGGCGCAGGTCCTCGCGCCCCTCGCCAAGCGGTTGCCGCGCCACCGAATGCGCTTCCTCGATCGTCTCGGGCGCGAAGACGTGGGGGATGCCATGCTTGTGGACCGCGATCATCGAGAAGCTGCGCGGCGCGAAGGGATCACCCAGCCGTTCGGTGACGCGCGCGGAAAAGCGCGGCGGGCGCCCGGCCTTTTCCGCGAGCACCAGATCGCCCGGCGCCGCGCCGCCCAAATCAATCACCGGAAATTCGCGCCGTTCCTTCTTCTCGACGCCCTGGAGCCAGATACGCCCGCCTTCCTCGCGCAGCACCCCCAGGATCAGTTCCTCGCCGCGCGCGAGCCGCTTCATCGGATGCGCGATCCAGCCCTGCCCCGCTTCCTCGGTGCGCGCGAGCAGACGGTCGCCGATACCGAGCGCGCCGCGCCCGCGTTCGCGCACGCGCAGTTTGGGGGGCGGTACGCCTTCGGCCTCCCAGCGTTCGGGGACAGCCCAGGCGATGCCGTCATCGGTCACGTCGACCACCCGCAGCACGGTCACCTTGGGCACGCCGCCCATCTGGTGGAAGGCGCGGCCCTGATGATCGATCAACCCCTGATCGGCCATGTCCTTCAGCCGGGCCTTCAGCGCGATCTTCTCCTGCGCGGAAAGCCCGAAGGCACGCGCGATCTCGCGCTTGCCGACAGGCGCATCGGCGCTCGCGATGAAATCGAGGATTTGGCGCTCGCTCGGCAAGCCGGGCTGGGGTTTCTTCATGGTGCCAAGCCTTAGGCGCATTGCGCGAAGAACCCAAACCGCGCGGCGCCGCATCCGCGTCCAAGCCAACGCGTCTGCCCCGGCCCGCGCCGGGCAAAGTACGACGCATGACTGAGATCGCCCGCAAGCCGCCGATCACACTGGAAAATTCGATGCCACCCCCCTATCCGACAGCGGTGACATATGACCTGCTCATCATCGGCGGCGGCATCAACGGCGCGGCGATCGCGCGCGAGGCGGCGCTGGCCGGGCTGAAGCTGCTGCTGGTCGAGCGCGACGATCTGGCGAGCCATACCTCGAGCGCCTCGACCAAGCTGATCCATGGCGGTCTGCGCTATCTGGAATTCTATGAATTCAAGCTGGTGGCAGAGGCGTTGCGCGAGCGCGAACGGCTGGTGAAGGCGGCGCCGCACCTCATCCATCCGATGCGGTTCGTGCTGCCGCATGACGGCGCGCGCCCTTGGTGGATGCTGCGCGCGGGGCTGTTCCTCTATGATCGGCTGGGCGGCCGGATGTCGTTGCCGCGCTCGCGGGGGCTGGGGGCCGGCGATGCCGCGCTCACCGCGCCCTTGAAGAGCACCCGCCGCGGCTTCGTCTATTCGGACGCCTGGGTCGATGATTCGCGGCTGACCCTGCTCAACGCGATCGACGCGGCGAACGCGGGGGGCGAGATCGCGACGCGCACCGCGCTAGTGTCCGCGCGGCGTGAGGACGGGCTGTGGCGCGCGACGCTCTCGGACGGGCGCGAGGTTGCCGCGCGCGCGCTGGTCAACGCCGCTGGCCCCTGGGTGGGCGAGGCGCTCGGGCGGCTCGGCGTCAATGCCCGCGCGGGGGTGCGGCTGGTGAAGGGCAGCCACATCGTCGTCCCGCGCCTGTTCGAGGGCGACCAGGCCTATATCCTCCAGCAGCCCGATGGCCGCATCGTCTTCGCCATCCCTTATCAGGGCGCCTTCACCGAGATCGGCACCACCGATGTGCCGGTCGACCGCCCCGAGGACGCCCGGATCGACGCGGACGAGATCGCCTATCTCTGCGCCGCCGTGAACCGCCATTTCACCCGCCAGATCACCCCGGCGGACGTGATCAGCGATTGGTCGGGCGTGCGCCCACTCTATGACGATGGCGCCAGCGAAGCGCGGCAGGTGACGCGCGATTATGTGCTCGAACTCGACACGAGCGGGCCGCCCCTGCTCTCGATCTTCGGCGGCAAGATCACCACCGCGCGGCATCTGGCCGAGGAGGCGGTCGGCAAGCTCGCGCAGCCGATGGGCTTCGCCCACACCCCGCAAACCCGCGCGCGCCCCTTCCCCGGCGGCGACATGGCCGATTTCGCCCGCTTCCTCGCCAATGTCCGCCGCACCTGGCCGTTCCTGGGCGATGCCCGCAGCCTGCGCATGGCGCGCGCTTATGGCACCATGTTGCACGATATGTTGCGCAGCATCTCGCGCGAGGCGCAGCTTGGGCAGGCGTTCGGCGGCGGCTACACCGAGGTCGAGGCGCGCTGGATGCACGAGCGCGAATGGGCGCGCAGCCCCGCCGACGCCCTCGAACGGCGGAGCAAGCTGGTGCTGCACCTGAACCCCGCCGAGCGCGCGCTGTTCAGCGATTGGTGGGCGCGCACCCTGTGATCCGCGTCGCCGCGCTTTATCGGTTCACGCCCTTCCCCGATCCCGCCGCGCTGATCCCCGCGATCGAGGCACGCGCGGCGGCGCTCGGCATCAAGGGCACATTGCTGTTCGCAACCGAGGGGATGAACGGCACGATCGCCGGCGGCCCGGGAGCGATCAGCGAAATGATCGAGACGCTGCGCGCGCTCCCCGGATGCGCCGCGCTTGACGTGAAGTTCAGCGACGCGACCGCGATGCCCTTCGGCAAGCTGAAAGTACGGTTGAAGCGCGAGATCGTGACGATGGGCGTACCCGGCATCGATCCCCGCGCCGCCGCCGGCCGCTATGTGCCGCCGGCTGAATGGAACGCGCTGATCGACGACCCCGAAACCCTGCTGATCGACACGCGCAACGCTTATGAAGTGGCGATCGGCAGCTTCGCCGGCGCGGTCGATCCGGGGACCGCGACTTTCCGCGACTTCCCCGCCTGGTTCCGGGCCAACCGCGACACGTTGATGGCGGGCAAAAGCCGGGTCGCGATGTTCTGCACCGGCGGCATCCGCTGCGAGAAGGCGACGGCCTTCGTGCGTGGCGAGGGCGTGGGTGAGGTTTATCATCTCGAAGGCGGCATTCTGCGCTATCTGGAGGAAGTGCCGGCCAACGCGAGCCGCTTCACCGGCGAATGCTTCGTGTTCGATGAACGCGTGGCGGTCGGCGCGGGGCTCGCGCCCGGCAGCCACGCGATGTGCCGCGCCTGCGGGCACCCATATCCTGTCGGCCAGCGCTGCGCGTGCGCGGTGGACGCGGGTGAAGCGGCGGCTTAAATCGGTGGCGCAACGAAGGGGGCGGCGATGCGGCGATGGGCCTGGGTAGCGTTGTTGTGCCTGGGGGCGACCAAGGCCGAGGCACCGCCCGCGTGGCTTTATGTCTTCGATCCGCCGGCGCAGCCCCTCCGTCTTGACGATCAGGAACGGCGCACGCTGCCCGGCAGCACGGTGCAACTGACCGAGGCCGAATATCGCAGCGTCTTTCGCGTGGCGGATTGGTACCCGCAGGATCATCCCCCCGCCCCGCCCGCGGTGACGCAAGGCGAGCGGCCCGAGCGGCGGGCTTGCGGTTCGTGCCACTTGCTCACTGGCGGCGGCAGGCCCGAAAATGCCTCGCTCGCCGGGCTGTCGGCCGATTACATCGTCGAGCAGATGCGCCTGTTCGCCTCGGGCGAGCGGATCAACACCCCGCACAACCCGGTATCGATGACCGCTACCGCGCGCGCGATAAGCCCCGCGCAACTCGCCGAGGCCGCCGGCTATTTCGCCGCACTCAAGCCGCGCCGCTTCGGGCGGGTGGTGGAGGCGGCGATCATCCCGCGCGTCCGCACCGCCGGCAATCTCTGGCGGCTGGACGAGGCGGGTGGCACCGAACCCCTGGCCGGCCGGCTGATCGAAGTGCCCGACGATTTCGCCCGCCACGAAATGCGCGATCCGCGCCTCGGCTATACCGCCTATGTCCCGCCCGGCAGCATCGCGCGCGGCGCCGCGCTCGCGCGGAGCTGGGGCGGCGGCGGGGCGATGGCGTGCGCGAGCTGCCACGGCCCCGATCTGCGCGGCGATATCGGCCCGCGCCTCGCTGGCCGCTCGCCCAGCTATCTCGCGCGCCAGCTCTATGACTTTAAAAGCGGCTCACGCGGCGGCGCGGCGAGCGCGGCGATGGCGGAGGTGGCCAAGAAGATGACGCTCGCGGACATGGTCGCGCTTTCGGCCTATCTCGGCAGCCGCGCGCCCTGAAGCTACGAGCGGAACCAGCCGCGCGGGGGCTGGTTCTTGCGTCATGGTTGAAACCGATACCCCCGACGCGCTGCTGACCGCCGCGATCCAGGATCTGCGCGCCGCCGCCGATCTGCTCGGTGAGCGGCTGGGGCCGATCGGTCGGCAGGTGACCGATCCGGGGCTGTGCCACGCGCTCGGCGAGCTGATCGTCCAGGCGCGCCACGCCTCCGCGGCCTTGGTCGCGACGGCGCGCGGCGCGGGCGGGCCGGAGAATGTCTGGATGAAGGGCGCGCTTGATGATGCCACGCGCGACGCCGAGCGCGTGCTGGCGGGTCCGCTGCTCGATCAGGCGCTCGCCGGCGCGGTGCGCAAGGGCCTGGCGGCGAGCGTCACCGCTTATGAAACCGCGATCGCGCTGGCCCGCGCACAGCGGCAGGACGACCTGGCCGGCGAACTCGACCAACTCCGCGCCCGCGATGTCGCCGCGCATGGCGAACTGGGCGGCCTGATCGAACGGCTGGCGGGGGTTTAGCCGCCGGACGGCCGCGCGCGGCCATTGACTTTGCCGCTCATCGCACCGCCTAGTTTCGAGCGATGCCGCCGGCCACCGACACCCTCCATAGACCTGTCCGCGCCCGCACTTTGTTTGCCTATGAGCTCCAGCTGCTGCGCGGCGCGCTCGCCCTGTCGTTCCCGCGCCCGACCGACTGGGCGATGCTGCTTATCGTCGTGCTATTGGGGGTCGCCTTCCTGCACGCGCAGCTGCTCGCGCTCGCCGGCGCGATCCGCCAGTGGATGCCGCTCGCGGGCTTGGGCGTGGGCTTGGTTTCCGGCATCGCGACCACGCGGTTCGCCCGGCGGCGGTTGAACGAAATCGCCGAAACCGGGATCCTCCTGCCGGAAGCGCTCGATCGCGCCGCCAGACGGGCCTATCTGCGTGCCCTCCAGCTGCTGACGCTGGCGGCGCTGGCGAGCGCGACCGGCTATGTCGCCTGGCACGCGAGCACCCTTCCCGATGTCGCTTACCTGGCGACCTCGCTAGCCGGCTTTGCGGCGGGATCGGCAGCGGCGGCGCTGCCCGATACCCTGCCCGCGCGCCTGTCTGCCCCGGGCGCGGCGGCCAGACCCAGAGCGTCGAGCCACGTTGCGCTCGATTATCCTGCGATCGTGCGCCAACTCCAGATCCGGCCGCTGCGACCGCGCTTGAGCCCGATCGGCGTCGCGATCGGCATTGGTCTGATCACCGTCTTGGCGAGCGTCGCGGCTGCTTCAGTGGCGGGCCGGATGGCGGGGCTCGCGGTTGACACCCTCCTGCTCGGCCCCGCCGCCTGGCTGCTGAGCCGTGCCGACGACCAGCTGCTCCGCTTCGGCCGCTTCGCCGGCGTCGGAGTGGCGCGGGGCGTGGGAAGCCATCTAATCCTCGCGCCGATCGCGTGCCTGGTCGTGGCCGCGGGCGCCGCGCTGGCGGACCCGGCTCTTGCGATCGTCGCCCTTGCTATCGGCCTGATCATCGTCTGGGTGCGCACCCTGATGCTGCTGCTCGCCACGCTGCATTCCAGGCGCGTCGCCGATGTGCGCGTGCAGGTGGAGATCATGGTGGCGGTCGTTCTAGGCTACTTCTTGCCGCCGCTCGGCATTCTTGTCGCGATCGGGCGACCGATCCAATTCTATCATCGTTCCATGCAGCGACGCTGGGACGCGATCTGAATGATCCTGGCTCAGGCTATTTCGGTCGCCGTGCGCGGCCGAACAATCATCCCCGCACTCGATCTCGCCTTCGAAGGTCCGGGTTGGCTTGGGATCGTTGGCGCGAATGGCTCGGGCAAGACGACATTGCTTCGCGCGCTGTGCGGCCGATTGCCGATCGAGGGCGGCAGCTTGATGATCGATGGCGACGATCTCACCCATGATCGCGCCGCGCGCGCCCGGCGGATCGCGCTCGCCCCCGAGGGGCACCGCCTGCCCGACAGCATCACCGGCGAGCAGCTGCTCGCCATCGCCGCCGGTACGCCGGGATGGCGGGACCGGGAGGGCGGGCTCGATCCGCTTTACCGGGCGCTGGGGCTGGAAGCCTTCATCCACCGGCGGATCGGCACCTATTCCGCCGGGATGCGTCAGCGGCTGGCGATCTTCTGCCCTTTCGCCACGGGGGCGAGCACCATCATCCTCGACGAGCCGTTCAACTGGCTCGATCCGGTCGCCGCCTTCGACGCCAAACAAGCGCTGCGCGCGCTATCGCGCGAGCGCCACACCCTGATCACGGCGCTCCACGATCTGCCCTCGCTGTATCATTTGTGCGACCAGGGCATATTGCTCGCCGGGGGCCTGGTGCGGCTGCGGCTGGCGAAGGACCAGCTCGCCGCCTCGGGCCGGGGCGCCGAGCAGTTCGAGCAGGACGTGATCCGGCATCTGCGCGGCGCCGATAGCTGATCCGCGCCCTATTTCAGATACTTCCCGAACCACCCCAGCACCCGGGTCTGCACGTCCGCCGCGTTGACCGGGTTGCGTATGCCGTGCCCTTCCTCGGGGTAGATCACCAGGCTGGCCGGCACCCCATGCGCCTTCAGGCCGTTCCAATATTCCACCGACTGGGTCGGCGGCACCTCGATGTCGCGCTCGCCGACATAGATGAAGGTCGGCGTCTTGGCCTTGGCGATCTGGTAAATGGCCGACGGCGCTTCGTACGCCTTGTAATCCTCGTACATCGGCTTGCCGAAGAACGGGACCATCCAGGTGTTGATGCCGTTGGTGCCGTAATAGCTGATCCAGTTGGAGAGGCCCGCCGCCGCGACGATCGCCTTGAAGCGGTTGGTCTGGGTATTGGCCCACATCGCCATGAAGCCGCCATAGCTGCCGCCCATCAGCCCCAGCCGTGCGTCGTCGATCGGCGCCACCTTCTCCGCCGCGTCGATGCCGGCGAGAATGTCGCGCAGGTCGCCGCCGCCGAAATCGCGCTTGTTCGCGGCGACGAACGCCTCGCCCTGGCCATAGGAGCCGCGCGGATTGGGGAGGAACAGATAATAGCCCGCCTTAATGAGCGCCGCCGTCTGCCCGCCGGTCACGAAGCCGGGCACATGCGCCGCCGAGGGGCCGCCATGCACCACGGTGATCATCGGCGCCTTCTTCGCCGGATCGGCGTCCACCGGCGCGAGCAGCCAGCCCTGCGAGGTGAAGCCGTCCTGCGTCCAGCTGATGCTCCGGGCGGTGACGATCGGCTTCTCGCCGTCATTGTCGTGCGTCAGCTGCTTGGGCGCACCTACCGGGCCGGCGACGATCGCCGGGGCCTGGGTAAAGCTCTGGGTGACGGTCGCCATTACCCGCGCGTTGCCGCTGAGCGCGACGCGGCCATCCCCGGCCGAGAGCGACAGCGGCCCGCCATAAAGCGGCGCGGAGAAACCCTTGTCGCTTACCGCCACCAGCTCCATCCGGTCACCGCGCAGCACCACCGCGCGCAGGCCGCCCTCGGTCCAATCGAGCGCGGTCGCGGTCGCCTTCTGGCCCTCGGTCAGGTTGCGCGGGCTGCCGCCGGCGACCGGCACCACCCACACATCGCCGCCGACCGAGCCGAAATCGCTCATCAACCCGCCGATGAACGCGACCTCGCGGCCATCGGGGGAGACGCGCGGATAATTCATCTGCAGCGGCGGCTTGGCGATGGTGGTGACGGTGCCGCTCGCCGCATCGATCCGGTCGAGCGTCGCGACCCACCAATTGGCGTCGCCATTGCCGAGCACCGAGGTCGCGACGACGCCGCTGCCATCGGGCAGCCAATCATATTCATAGACATAGCGCCCGGCGGGGCTGATCGGAGTCACCGCCTCGGGCGCGATCGGGGCGCTGGCGCGATCGAAAATGGCGAGGCGCTGCTCGTCATTCTTCTCGCCGATCTCGCCGACCTGGCGCACCCCGGCCTGGGCCGCGCCGGCTTCCTTGGCGGCGCCGATCGTCACCAGCAGCGCGATCCGTTTGCCATCGGCGGCGAAGCGCGGCGTCTGCGCGATGCCCTTCACGGTGGCCAGCGCGCGCGTCTGATCGCCTTCGTTCAGTTCGAGCGTCACCGTGCCCGCCTTGCGATCGCGCGCCAGGAAAGCGAGCGCGCCATCGGGGGCGAAGGTCAGCCCCGAATAGCTGCACACCGGGCAGGGATCGAGCGTTCCGATCGCGGTGCCGTCGATCCGGCGCAGCACGATCTTGGCGTGGCCCTCGCCCTCGACGCTGGCGATCCTGTCGCCTGCCGGGCTCAGCGCGAGGCCGCCATATTGCTTGGGCGCGGCGAGCGCCGGTTGCGCGACGCCCGCCGCCAGGATGATGCCGATCGCCCACGCCTTCATGCTGTGCCTCTCCTTGATTTTGGAGCGGCGTTTAGCAGCCCGGCGCGGGCGAGCAACCGATTAGCGCGCCTGCCGGTCGTGCTTCTGGACATAGACGCGGCGGCTCAGCCGGTCGAAACGGCGGTCGAGATCGCGCCGCTCCGCCATGTTCAGCCCGCCACTGGCGCGATAGCGGTCCTCGAGCCGGGCGATTTCGCGATATTGCATCCGCAGCCGTCGCGCCTCTGGGCGAGTCAGCGCACCGCTGCGCACGCCCTGATCTATCCGGGTCGCGAGATTGGCCTGGCGCTGGTTGATCGGCACCCACTGCGCCTGCGCGGCCGCGGGCAGCAGCGTCGCGATGGCGGCGGCGAGAAATAACTTACGCATAACGTCCTCCTCATGCCCCCTCACGCCCGGGGGTAGAGCAAGGGCGTCGCGCGATTGTCTCGCGCGACGCCCGGAATTGTCGCGAAAGATCAGCGGCAGCGAACCTGATCGCGATCGACCGAGTTGCCGATCGCGGCGCCACCCGCCGCGCCCAGGATCGTGCCGAGCGTCTTCGAGCCACCCGGGGCGATGATGTTGCCAAGCAGACCGCCCGCCGCGCCGCCGACGATCAGCCCGGTGGTGCCGTCGTTACGGCGGCAATAATAGCGGCCATCGCGGCCACGATAGACGCGGTCGTTGCGGCGCAGCGCGCGCTCCGAATAGCCGGGTCCATCCCGATAATAGCTGTCCGCGTAATAGGGCCGGCCATAACCGTCGCCATAAGTCGAACAGCCCGAGACGACCACGGCCGTCGCCGCGGCGAGCAATAATTTCCGCATCACGCACCTCCTTGATTGATGCTGGTTAAATGACCCAAGCGGGCGGTTGGTTGCGCCGGCGCGGCATCAATGCGGGGAGTCAGGACTTTCGGGTCTTGTCGGGCAGCATCCGCCCGGTGGTCTGGTCGAGCCCGCGCGCGACGAAGATGTCGAGCGCCGTCGCCGCGACGACGAAGCCGAGCGCGCCCCAGCCCCAACCATTCCGGGGCGACCGGCGAAGCGCCGCGCCAACCCCGACGAGGTCGAGCGCATCCCCGGCGACGCGCGCCCAGACCCCGGTGGAGACGGCCGGCGCCGCCACGAGCGCCGCGCCGGCGGCGAGTTCACGCGCGCCGAACGCCTTCACCAGCCCCTCGCTTCCCTCCGCCTTCAGCGCGCCCGTAACGCGCTTGGCGGCGAATAGCTCGGTCAAGCCCAGCGCGATCGAGAACAGCCCGAGACCCAGGCCCAAACGCTTGTAGATCATGCCGCAACCTCCTTGGGGTGATACCAAGGGAAGCGCCGTGCCGCGCGCCGGTTCCGCACCCAAACTGGCGCGCTGGACCGTCAGAGCCCCCGGCGGGCCGGGTCGTGCCACCGGGCCGCTCGCGAAGCGATAAGCGGCGCGCATCGGATCGTTGCGACAGGCCGTGCGGTTTGCGTCCCTTTTTCGCCATGCGCCGCCGAGCCATTCCGCCGGGGAATAGGCTTTATCACAACATGGTACAATCTCATCACCGCCACGGTGCGCTATCTGATCCCTCGGCCCGGAAAGTAGTCGGGCCGATGGAGGACATGATGGCCAAGTTCGCAACCTATCAGAACGCCTTCCCGCACGCGAAGCTGACGCGCAAGGACAATGGTGTGCTCGAAATCGCGCTGCACACGAGCGGCAGCAAGCTGGTGTTCAACGGCCACACGCATGAGGAGTTCGTCGAGCTGTTCCACCAGGTGGGCGAGGATCGCGATAACCGGGTGGTGATCCTCACCGGCACCGGCGACGCTTTCATGGACGCGATCGACCCCGAAGGCTTCGATTTCTTCACGCCTGAGGGCTATGACAAGATCCTGCGCGAAGGGCGCAAGGTGCTGTCGAACATCCTCGACATCGAGGTGCCGATGATCACCGCGCTCAACGGGCCGGTGCTGCTGCACAGCGAATATGCGCTGCTGACCGACATCATCCTCGCCACCCCCGAAACCGTGTTTCAGGACAAGCCACATTTCGACTTCGGCATCGTCCCCGGCGACGGCATCCACCTGCTGTGGCCCGAGGTGATCGGCTCGATCCGCGGGCGCTATTTCGTGCTGACGCGGCAAGTGCTCGATGCCGAGACCGCGAAGGATTATGGCGTGGTGAACGAGATCGTCGCCGCCGACCGGCTGCTCGCCCGCGCGCATGAAATTGCCGATGGCATCGCCGCGCTGCCGCCGCTCACCAGCCGCTATACCCGGATCGCGCTGACCCAGAAGCTGCGCCGGGTGATTGATGAAGGCACCACGATGGGGCTCGCGCTCGAAGGCATCAGCGCCGCCGAAGTTGCGCGGCGGATGGCGGCGCAGGGCTGAGACCGGGAGGAACGATCATGCTGAAAGTCTATGCTTTTTCCACGCCCAACAGCGTGAAGGTGCCGATCGCGCTGGAGGAGATGGGGCTCGACTACGAGCTGCACGGCGTCAACATCCGCAAGGGCGAGCAGAAGGCGCCCGAGTTCGTCGCGCTCAACCCCAATGCCAAGGTGCCGGTGCTGGTCGATGGCGATCTGGTGCTGAGCGAAAGCGCGGCGATCCTGGTGTATCTCGCCGAAAAGAGCGGCAAGCTGCTCCCGGCGAGCGGCCCGGCGCGGGCGCGCACCTTCGAGCAATTGTTCTTCAACGCCGCCGGACTTGGGCCGGCGTTCGGCAATGCCGGCTTCTTCCGCAAGTTCGCGCCCGAGCCGATCCCGCTCGCGATCGATCGCTTCGGCAATGAAGCGGTGCGGATCGTCGGCGTGCTCAACGATCTGCTCGCGACCCAGGAGTTCGTCGCCGGTGACGCGCTGACGATCGCCGATATCGCCCATTTCGGCTGGCTGTGGCGCCGCCAGTTCGCCGAGGTGCCGATCGACGGGGCACCCAATGTGCAACGCTGGTACGACGCCCTTGAGGCGCGCCCCGCCTTCCAGCGCGCGATCGAACGCACCACCGCGCTCGCGAGTGGTTGAGCGGCTTGCCGATCACGGCAAAGCGGCTTAACACCACCCCTGCGGCAGGTTCCCAGCGATGGGATTGAAAGGGAACCCGGAACTAGGCGCAATCCTATAGTCCGGGGCTGCCCCCGCAACTGTGACCGGCGAGCCTTGCTCCCTTCGCGTGCCACTGAACCCCGTGCGGTTTGGGAAGGCCGGAGCCAAGGCGCTGACCCGGGAGCCAGGAGACCTGCCTGCCGCGGTCGGTCCTTCGCGTGGACGGGGTGTGCCAGGCGAACGGGGTTTTTCCTCGCGTGACGACATCGCTCGGTGCGTGGCCTCGTGCCTGCGCATCATGGTTGTAACGCGGGGAGGAACCATGAACCGCTTTTCATCACTGATCCTGGCGCTGCCGTTGGCGGCCGCGCCCGCTTATGCTCAATCCACCGACACCAAGGACAGCGCGGCGCCCGCCGCGGCGCAATCGAACGGCGCGCTCGAACAAGCCCAGGCGAGCGACGCCGAGGTAACGGTCACCGCCGGCCGCCTCGTCCAACGGCTCGATACCGTCGGCCAGGCGGTGACGGTGCTCGACAGCGCCGAGATCGCCCGGCGGCAGTCCGCGATCGTCAGCGACCTGCTGCGCCAGACCCCAGGCGTCACCGTGATCCGCAATGGTGGCGCCGGCACCGTCACCTCGGTGAGCATCCGCGGCGCGCAGAGCGACCAGACGGCCGCGCTGATCGACGGCATCAAGCTCAACGATCCCTCGACCCCGGCGGGCGGGTTCGATTTCGGCCAGCTGCTCGTCGGCAACATCGCCCGGATCGAGGTGGTGCGCGGCGCGCAATCGGTGCTGTGGGGCAGCCAGGCGATCGGCGGGGTGGTGAACATCATCACCCGCCAACCGACCGAACAACTCGCTCTCAACGCCCGGGCCGAAGGCGGCACCTATGGCACCGGCCAGGCCTTCGCCAATGTGTCGGGCAAGGCGGGGCCGCTGCGCGCGAGCATCGGCGGCGGCTGGTATCAAACGAACGGCATTTCCGCCTTCGCCGGCGGACGCGAGGCCGATGGCTTCCGCCATTATGCCGGCAATGCCAGCGTCAACCTGGCGCTCACCAACACGCTCTCGGTCGATCTGCGCGGCTTCTATGCCGACAGCCGCACCGATTTCGACGGCTTCGCCCCGCCGACCTTCGCCTTTGGCGACACGCCTGAATATAGTGTCGCCAAACAGGCCTTGGGCTATGCCGGGGTCAACTGGGCGACGCTGGGCGGACGGCTGCGCAACCGCATCGGCTATGCGCTCACCAATATCCGCCGCCGCAATCTCGACCCAAGCGGCGGGGGCTTGCGCGAAACTTTCGCCAGCACCGGGCGCAACATCCGCTTCGATTATCAGGGCGTGCTCGACCTTGGCCGCGTGACCGCGACCTTCGGCGCCGAGCGCGAGATCAGCCGCTACGCGACCGGCACCACCGGCGGCCCCATCAGCCGCGCCCGCGCCAGCATCGACAGCGGCTATGGCCAGTTGCTGGTGAGCCCGCTCGCCGGGCTGAACCTGACCGGCGGCGTGCGCTATGATTCGCACAACCGCTTCGGCGGCATCGTCACCGGCGCGGCGAGTGGGGTCTATACGCGGCGCGGCACGACGCTGCGCGGCAGTTGGACGCAGGGCTTCAAGGCGCCGAGCCTGTTCCAGCTGCAAAGCGATTTCGGCAACCCGCTGCTACGCCCCGAAACCTCGGAGGGCTGGGACATCGGCCTCGCCCAGCGGCTGCTCGGTGGCAGGATCGAGGCGAGCGCGACCTGGTTCAGCCGCACCGCGCGCGACCAGATCATCTTCGTCTCCTGCCCGCGTCCGCTGACCGGCGTCTGCACCGGACGCCCGTTCGGCACCTATGACAATGTCGCCCGCGCGAGCGCCGAGGGGCTGGAGGCGACGCTCGCGCTGCGGCCAACCGACGCGCTGACGCTGAGCGCGAGCTACAGCTATATCGACAGCCGCGCCCGCGCGGGCGCCAATGCCGGGCTGCGCCTGCCCAACCGCCCGTCGCAGAGCTTTACGCTCAACCTTGATCATCGCTGGCGGTTCGGGCTGGAGACGGGGGCGACGCTGGTGAATCTCGGCCCCAGCCTCAACGACGGCGCCAACCGGGTGCGGCTGGCGGGCTATACCCTGCTCGATCTGCGCGCCGCCTTTCCGGTCACACGCGGGGTTCAGATCTACGGGCGGGTCGAGAATGCGTTCGACACCCGCTATCAGACGATCAGCCAATATGGCCAGCCCGGTCGCGCCGTTTACGGCGGGGTGCGGGTGGGACTGTAATTCAGCCCGGGGTGGCGCGGCCCAGTTCGGTCAGCGTCACCCCGGCAAGGCTCTCGAAATGGCACGGCGAGAGGCGTTCGGGGCCGACCGTCACCAGCGCGAAGCCGCCGCGAAGCGCGGCCTCGGCGCCGGCCGCTGAGTCCTCGATCACCAGCGCCTCGGCCGGCGGCACGCCGAGCGCACGCGCTGCGAGCAGGAAGATGTCGGGCGCGGGCTTGGGCGCGGCGACGCTCGCCCCATCGGCGACGAAGGCGAAGGCGTGGGCGAGCCGCAGCCGGTCGAGCACCGCCCGGGCGTTGCGGCTGGACGAGGCGAGCGCGCAGGGCATCCCCACCCGCGTGGCTTCGGCCAGCAGATCGCGGACGCCGGGCAGCGCGTCGTCCGGGCTCATCCGCACCAGTTCATCAAGGAAGTAGCGCTGCTTGCGCGCCAGCCAATCGGTGCGCTGATCCGCGTCCAGCACGCGATCGCCGAGGAACACGGTGAGCGAATCCTCGCGCGTCAGCCCCAGCAGCGCGCGGGCGGCGTGATCGTCGAACGCCACGCCCTCCTCGCCCGCGAGCCGTGCCCAGGATCGGCGATGCGCGGCGGCGCTGTCCGCGACCACGCCGTCGAGATCGAAGATCAGCGCCTTCATGCCGCCAGCCGGAGCGCCGCCAGCTCGCGCGCGGCGGTCGCGACCTGATCGGGCGCGACTCCCTCCAGGCAGAGATGATGCCCGGTCTTGCAGACCGAGGCATAGCACCATCGGCACGCGACATCGCGCCACAGTACGCGGTGCGGCACCTGCCAGGGCGTGTGCTGCGGGTTGGTGAGCGCGTAGAGATCGACCAGCGGCGTGCCGACCGCCGCCGCCAGATGCGCCGGGCCGCTATTGTTCGCGATCAGCACCGGCGCCGCCGCGATCACCGCCGCCAGTTCGGCGAGCGACAATTGCCCGGCGAGCGATTGGCCGGCGCCGGCGGCGGCGATCACGGCGTCGACGATCGACGCTTCCTCGCCGCTGCCGGTCACCAGGAACCGCCACCCCTCCCCCGCCAGCTGGCGCAGCGCCGCGCCGAACAGCGCGGGCGGATAGCGGCGCGAGGGCGCGCTGGCCCCTGGCGAGACCGCCATCCAGCGCCCCGGGGGAAGCAGCGGCGCGACCCGTTGCCGCGCCGCTTCGGGCACCGCGATTCCCAGCCGCGTATCGTCGCTCCGCCAGCCGAGGCTCGCGACCAGATCGAGCTGGCGCTGCGCCTCGTGACGGATGCCGCGCTCGGGCTCGGTCTCGTCCACCGCGTCGCTCACCAGCTTATAGGCGCGCTCGCGGACATGCGCGGCGATCCGCGGGATACCCGCGAGATGCGCGAGCATCGCCGCCGGGAACGGCGTCTGGCTGAACACGGTGAACACCACCGCGATATCGAATTGCTGCGCGGCAAGTCGTTGGACAAGCGCGTGATCGGCCTCCGCCGGATGCGGCGCCCCGGCCTTCATCCACGGCGCTTCATAAGCGATCACCGCATCCACTTCGGGCACCAGCGCCGCCACCCCCGCCCCAGCGGGTGAGGTGAGCAGCGTCAGGTTATCGACATGTGCGCGCATCGCCCGCAGCGCGGGCGTCGTCATCAGCACATCGCCCATCGCGTCGAGCCGGATCGCGAGCGCGCGTGTCACCGCTCCGCCACCTGCGGCGCGTCGTAACTCGCGCGGATGCGGTCGATGATGCTCGTCGTCGAACGGTCGTCCAGGAAATCGAGCAGCTTCACTTCGCCCCCCAGCCGCTGGACAAGCGGCGCCTCGGGCAGGGTGGGGATGGTATAGTCGCCGCCCTTCACGAACAGATCGGGGCGGATCGCCTCGATCAGCCGCGCGGGCGTGGCCTCCTCGAACAGCACCACCAGATCGACACAACCGAGCGCCGCGAGCACCGCCGCGCGGTCCCCTTCCGGGTTGATCGGCCGACGCGGACCTTTGAGCGCGCGCACGCTCGCATCGGAATTAAGCCCGACGATCAGCACGTCCCCCAGCGCCTTGGCGCGGTTGAGGTAGGAGATATGGCCGTGGTGGAGAAGGTCGAAACACCCGTTGGTGAAGACGATCCGCTTGCCTTCCGCCCGCCACGCCGCGACCTGCGCGGCGACGCTCGCTGGGCCGGCGAGCTTGGCCTCGCCCGCCACGCGTTCGTGGAGCATCTCGGCGGTGCAAGTGGTGGTGCCGGCGGTCCCGACGCAGGCGGCGGCGGCGGCGGCAGCGATGTCGGCGGCGTTTGCGCTATGCGCGCCGGCGGCGAGCGCGCAGGCGAACGCGGCGGTGAAGGTGTCGCCCGCGCCCGCCGCATGGCTGTCCGGCGCGGGGCTGGTGAAGGTGCGATAGGGCTCGCAGCCGGGCTCGAGCAGCACCGCGCCCGACGTATCGAGCGTCACCGCGAGCAATTGCGCGCCCGTGTGCGCCGCGAGTATCTCGCGCGCCGCGACGATCTGCTCGACCCGGTCGATCCCCTCGACCGCGCCCAGCCCGAGCAGCGCGATCGCCTCGGCATAATTGGGTTTGGCGGCGCTCAGCCCCGCCCCCGCCCAACGTCCCAAATCCTTGGCATCGGCGACAAGCACGCGCGGGCTGCGGCGCTGGAGCTGCGCGACCGCCGTGATCACGCGATCGGTGCAGATGCCATAGCCATAATCGGAGACGATCACCGCATCGGCCGCCTCCCACGCCTTGCCGAGCGCTTCGATCAAGCGGCGCTCGATCAGGTCGGGCAGGTCGCCCTCGCTCCCCCGGTCGAGGCGAAGCAGCAGCTGGCCGCGCGCGCTGATCCGCTGCTTGACGATCGTCTCGCGTCCCGGTGCCGCGAGCAGTCCATCGGTCTCGACGCCGGCATCGGCGAGCTTCTCGGCCAGGATCACCCCCGCCTCGTCGGCGCCGACCACCGACAGGAAGGCGCAGCGCGCGCCGAGCGCGGCGACCGCGACCGCCGTGTTCGCCGCGCCCCCGGGCACATCGTTGCGCTCATTCAGCGCGACGATCGGCACCGGCGCCTCGCGACACACCCGCCCGACGCTGCCGCCGAGATAGCTGTCGAGCATCGCCTCGCCGATCACCAGCACGCGCAAGCGGGCGAAACGGGCGACCCAGTCGGTGAGGTTCATGCCGCTACTCCTTCCGTCGGAAGGCCAGCTGTCCGCTTCAGTACAGGGCTTATGAGGTCTTCCCCCGTAGGGGGCGGGGGACCATTCGCGCAGCGAATGGTGGAGGGGTGACACCCTCGATCGGCCGGGGACACCCCTCCGTCACCTGCTTCGCGGGCGATACCTCCCCTTGCAGGGGCGGAGCTTTGCCAATCGGCGTCCAAAACGATGCGCGCCGCTTCGGCCAGATCTCGCGCGATGAAGGTCGGCCGCCGATACTGGCCGTCCGCCCATTCGGTCTCGCCGCCATTGTCGATCAACACCGTGCGGCATCCGGCCCGATTGCCCGCTTCCACATCGTGGAGAATATCCCCGATCATCCAGCTTTGGCCGGGATCGGCCCCGATCGCGCGCGCAGCGTTCAGGATCATGCCCGGCTGCGGCTTGCGGCAGGTGCAGGTCATCGCATAGGACGGAACCACGCCTTCAGGATGGTGCGGGCAGTGGAAAAATCCCGCGAACTGAACCCCAAGCATCATCTGCAACCGGATCGCGACCGGCCCGAGCGCGCGAGGCTCGAACAGCCCCCGCGCGATGCCCGACTGGTTGGTGACGACCGCGATCTTATACCCCGCCGCCGCCAGCGCGCACACGCCCTCGCGCGCGCCGGCCTTCAGCGTGATACGGCCCGGATCGACATTGTACGGCACGTCCTCGATCAGCGTTCCGTCCTTGTCGAGAAACACCGCCTTCATGGCCAGCTCGTCTCGCGCATCGGCACGACCAGCAGTTCGGGGATCACCGTGTCGGCCGGTTGTTCGATCAGGAAGCGCACAGTTTCCGCCACCGCGCGCGGGTCTTGCAGGTTTTCGAGCGGGGTATCGGGGAAGCGATCGAGAATGAACGGCGTGCGCATCCCGCCGGCCAGCAGCGCCGTCACTTTAATGCCCAGCGGCCGCCCCTCGACATGCATCGCATGGGACAGGCCAAGCAGCCCCCATTTGCTGGCGTGGTAGGCGCTCGCGTTCGCCCAGGCGCGCTTGGCCGCCGTGGAGACGATGTTGATGACCGCCCCCCGCCCCTTCGCCTGCAGATGCGGAAACGCCGCCTTGGCCAGCGCGAAGGGCGCGCGCAGGTTCACATCGATCACACGGTCGAAATCGGCCTGATCGAGCTCCTCGATCGAGAGCGTCTTATCGGTGCCGGCATTGTTGACCAGCACGTCGAGCCCGCCATCGCTCGCGACGCGATCGATCAGTACTCGGCACGCCTCGGCGTCGGTGAGATCGAGGGTGAAGGCCTCGCCGCCGATTTCGGCGGCGATCGCCTCGGCGGCTTCGGCCTGTAGATCAGCGATGATCACTTTGCCGCCGGCTTCAGCAAGCACCCGCGCGATCTCGGCGCCGAGGCCGCTCGCCCCGCCCGTCACGATGATCCGCCCGCCCGCGATCACGACACCACCTCTTCGAGCGTGCTGGCGGGGGCGGCGAGCGCGCGGGCTTCGACGAGTTCACAGATCAGATGCAGGGCCAAGCTTTGTACCTCCTGGATGCGAGCGGTGTCGGTCGAGGGAACGCGGACGGCGGCATCGGCGAGCGCGACGCACGGGCTCAAGGCGCCGCCGAGCAACGCGACGGTCTTCAAACCCCGTTCGCGCGCCTCGCGCATCGCGGCGACGACATTCTTGGAGCGGCCGCTCGTGCTGATCGCGACGAGCACGTCCCCCGGCTGGCCAAAGGCGCGTACCCCGCGCGCGAACACGTCGTGATAGCCGATGTCGTTCGCCCAGGCGGTGACGAAAGCAGTGTCGGCGCCGAGCGCGATCACCGGCAGCGCGCGGCGACTGTCGCTCTTGAAGCGTCCGACGAACTCGGCGGCGAAATGCTGCGCGTCGGCGGCGCTCCCGCCGTTGCCGCACACCAGCACCTTCTGGCCGTTGAGCAGCGCCCCGGCGACGATCTCGGCCGCCGCCTTGATCGGCTCGCCCAGCAGATAGCGCGAGCGGGCGAGTGTTTCCGACAACAGCGCGAAGGCCTGATCGATCACGCCTGAATCGCTGCGCGGATCGAGCCGGGCGATGCCGGCGCCGGCGCGTTTGGCGAGGGTTTCGCGGTACACCTCCTCCATCTGCAGCGCGACCTGGCGCCAGGTGAAGCGTTCGCGCACCCGGGCGAGCCCCGCCCGCCCCATCCCCTCGGCCCGCGCGGGATCGCCGAGCAGCGCGCGCATCGCGGCACCGAGCCGCGCCGGATCGCGCGGTGGCACGCGCAGCCCGGTCTCGCCCTCGGCGACCGTGTAGCGGAGCCCGCCCACGTCCGAGGCGATCACCGGCCGCGCGCACGCCATCGCTTCCAGGGGCGTAATGCCGAACGGCTCGTACCACGGCGCGGTGACGAACACGTCCGCCGCGCCATAATACAGCTTCAGGACATCGCGCCCGCGGCTGCCGGTGAAGATGACGCGCTCGCGCACCCCGGCCCGCTCGGCGACCGCGATCAGGCGCGCGAGTTCGGGATCGCGCGCTGGATCGGGCTCGGGTGACGCGCCGCCGACCACTACCAGCCGCGCGTCCCTCTGCGCGAAGGCGAGTGCTTCGATCGCGGTATCGACACCCTTGCGCGGCACCATCCGCCCGAGCTGCAGCGCGATCGGCGCGTCCGCCGGCAGGCCGAGCGCGACGCGCGCCTCGGCCTTATCCAGCGGCACGAATTCGTCGGGATCGAAACCGCACGGCACCATCCGCAGCCGCAGCGGATCGGCGCCATAGAGCGCGAGCAGATCACGTTCATCCTCCGGGCATTCGGCGATCACCCGGTCGGCTTCGGCGACGATGCGCTCCTCGATCGTGAAGCGCGCGTCCGGGAAGCCGTCCGCCGCCTGCTGGTGCAACCGGCGAACCTTGCCGAGCGCGTGGAACGTCACCACCGCGGGAATCTCGAAGGCGCGGGCAAGGTCGATCCCGACGAGGCCAGACATGAAGAAATGCGCGTGGATCAGATCGGGCGCGCCGTGGATCGCGAAGAAATCGCGCATCTCGTCGGCGAAGCCGTCCATCAACGGCAGCAGCTTCTCCTTGCGGATCACGCGCGCCGGCCCGGCCACCACCTGCACGACCCGCACGCCGGGCGCGAAATCGGTGAGTTGGGGGACGCCCGCGTCCTCGCGCCGGGTGAATACATCGACCCGGTGGCCCAGCGCCGCCAATTGCCGCGAGAGTTGGGCGACATAGACATTCTGCCCGCCACCATCCGCGCCGCCGAGCGTGGCGAGCGGGGAGGCATGTTCGCTGATCATCGCGATGTACATCACGCCGCCCTTTCGATCGCGCCGGCGGCGACGTGCCGCAGCAGCTGGTCCCACTCGCGCGCGAAACGCTCGATCCCGAAGCGCGCGAGCGCGGTCGCTCGCGCGCCTTCACCAAGCGCGCGCGCCAGCCCCGGATCGGCGAGCAGCCGGCGCATCGCATCGTGCAATTCGGCCTCGCCGGTCGCGATGAAGCCGTTCTCGCCATTCCTGATGATCGTCGGCAGTTCGGTGGTCGCGAGGCCGACGATTGGCAGGCCGAGCATCATCGCCTCGAGCAGCGCGAGGCCGAGGCTCGTGTAGCGGATCGGGTGGAAGAAGAAGCGGTAGCGCGCGGCGAAATCGGGCAGCTCGGCGAGCGGCACCTCGCCGATGCCACCGGCTTCCTCGGCGTACATCCCAACCAGATCGAGCGGCAACCGCGCCCGCGCGCGCGCGAACACATCGGCGCCGAGCCGCCGTCCACGCCGCGCGAGCCCGTTCACCACCACCAGCCCGCGCTCGATCTCGCCCGAATAGCGATGGCCCAGGTCGGGGACGCCGTGGTCGATCACCGCCACCGGGTTCGCTCCATTGTCCCACATCAAGGCGTTGAAATGGGTTACATGGACGATCTGGACGCGCGGATCGTCGACCGGGTGGCGCGTTTCCGTCGGGCTGTCGCGCGGCGGATCATGCTCCAGATACACCGCCGGCAGCGCGCGCAGCGCGGGCGGCAGGTTCAGCCGATCGACCCGCCAGTTGCGATGCGACTGATAGAGCACCACGTCGAACCGCTCAGTCGCCAGCCGCTCGACCGGCACCTCATGAACATTCGCCCCCCAGGCGAAATTGGGGGTGCGCCCGCCATGCCCCTCGCCCCGCTCGGGCGTGACCGGCAGCAAGAAGTCATGCGGCGCGTGTGTGAGATAATAGAGATAGCTGCCGTGGACGTGCCAGGTGAGGATGCGGAGCCGGCGCATCACACGAGTTCCATCAGGCTTGTCACCGCCGCCATCACTTGGTCGACGCTCGGCAGGCTCGGGGCGATGCCGTGCGGCGGCACGCCGATCGGCACATCGGGCACGCCGCGCCCGACCGCGACGTGGCGCAGGCGATCGGCTGCCCCCCAGCGCGCGGGATCGGAGGCGATGAAGATGGTGACGCTCGGCGTGCCGAACGCTTCGGCCAGATGCGCGGTGCCGGTGTCGTTGGTCATCACCAGCGCCGCCCCGGCGACGACCCCGGCCATCTCGCCAAGCGTCGTTCCGCCGCACAGATTGGCGGCGGGCGCGGCCATGCTCCCGGCGACCGCTTCGACCACCGCCGCCTCGTTCGGGGTGCCGGTCAGCACGATCGCATGGCCGGCGCGCGCCAGCATGTCGGCGACCGCCGCGAAGCGTTCGGGCGGCCAGCGTCGCACGGGATCGCTCGCGCCGGGATGGATCACCGCATAACCCCGGCCGAGCCCCAAGGCGTCGGGCGCGGCGCGATCGGCGGTGGTGATCGGGAAATCGGGCGCGGCATCGCCCTCGGTGCAGCCGAGCCGCTCGACCAACGCGAGCCAGCGATCGGCCTCGCGCAGGTGATCGGGGAACGGCGCGCTGCCCTCCGGCGCCCAAAGTCCCGGCACATGATAGCCCGCGAAGCGCGCCGCGCCGAACAGCGCGGTGAAGACGTTCGATACGCTGCCGCTGCCATGCATCTGGATCGCCAGATCGAACCGGGGCGCCGCCGCGCGTTCGGCTAGGAAATCGCTCAGCCGGTCAATCGCGAAGGGTTGCTCGACAATGCCGGGAAAGCCCGGGAACGGCAGGAAAGCGTCGATCAACTCGGGATAGCGCGCGACCACCGGACGCACCTGTTCGAGCCCCAGATAGGTGATCTCGGCCTCGGGATGCGCATGGCGCAGCCGCTTGAGCGCGGGCACTGCCGTTAGCACGTCACCCAGCCCGCCGAGCGCGCGCATCACCAGAATACGCCCGCTCACCGTTCGATCCTCGCGATCAGCGCGGCGTGGTCGGAAAAGCCGCCGGCTACGAGGTCGAGCGCGGTTACCATTGGCGCTTCGGCGCGCTCCAGCACATAATCGATCCGCCGATCGGGCGTGGGCGCCGGATAGCTGAAGCCCGATCGCGCGCGGTTCAGACGCGGCCAGCAATCGACGAAGCCTGCTTCGGCGAACGCGGCTAGCGCGGCGCTTTCGGGCGGCTGGTTGAAGTCCCCCACCAGCAGCACGTCGCCCATGCCGCTCAGCGCGCCGAGCGTGTCCGCGACATTCGCCTCGGCTTGCTTGTCCGCCCATGAAAAATGCCCGATCGCGATCACGGGGCCATCGGGCGCCAGCTCGACTATCAGCAGTTCGCGCTCGAAGGGATCGTCGGGCAGGCCGAGCTGGCGCAGCGGCACTGCCCGCGCATCGGCCATCGGCACTTTCGTAAGCAACGCGATTCCGCCGGCGGTGGCGACCTGGCCATGCTCAGAAAGGGCGGCGCCGAGCGCCGTCAGGGGTGCATCGTTCCCGTCGGCGTCAACCCCGGCCTGGACCGCGACGATTTCGATTTCGTGCTGATCAACAAGTGCAACGATTTCGCCAATACGCTCTTTCAACGACGCAAGACGCTGGTTAGGGCCAGCAATGTTAACTTGCATCAATTTCAAGCAATTACCGGCCATGTTTCGCTCGCGGAAGGCCGATCCAACGAGCGTTGGTCAGCCGTTATTGATCGCTTCCCTCAATTCGTGAGGGGCACGTCCGGTTCCGAAACTTTCTTTAGGCCAACCGGAGCGATCTATTCATGACGAGAACTGCCGTGGTAGAATATATTCCTTGCAGCACTAATTTTTATAAAGGCAATTAATTCAGAGCATTGACAATTATTCGTTACGGGCAAAGTTCGATCAGGGTCGCCCGCCTCCTAATCTGGGCGACCCCAATACCAGATGCGCTGCAGCTCACGCTTGCCATCCAAAAACTGATGCTTGAGCGCGCCGGCGATGTGCAGCACGACGAGCAAATAGACGAGCTTCGCGATCAGTTCATGCGCTTCACCGAAAATGTCGTGCACCTGTTTCTTCGTGGCCGGATCGAGCGCCATGACGAAGGACAGGCGTGGCCATTCGAACAGCCCGAACCAGTAATTGGGGTTCTGCGCCGCTCGATCCCAAGCCGAGTCCATCACCCAGCCGGTGATCGGCATGGCGAAGATGATGAAATACAGCCCCCAATGGGCGGCATGGGCCAGGTTCTTCTCCCACGGCTTATAGCTCGGCGGCAGCGCCGGCGGGCGGTGCGCCAGCCGCCACAAAAGCCGCAGCAGCGCGAGCGCCAGGATCGTGATCCCGAGCGACTTGTGGCTGTCGATCAGCGGTCGCACCTGCGCATCGGGCACGGTCGGCCAGATCCAGGCGAGCGCGACATTGGCGATTACCGCGATCGCGATCAGCCAGTGCAATGTGATCGCAAGATTGCTGTAGCGGCGCGGCATCACTTGCTCCCTACTGCCGGTCGTGCGCTCGCCGACACTAGCGACGGCGCGTTTCGATCTTACCTTAGCGCCTGCCTCGCCGCCTGCAAATCGAGATGACCCTTGAACGCCTTAAGTCGCAATCTGGCGATCGAATCGCCCCGCCTCTCGCCGCGACCGGTGCCGGCATCCGCTTACCTGATCGCCTTCGCAGGGGCGCTGCTGTTCGTACTGCTGACGGCGCAGGCGTTTTTTCGGGCCGGGCTCGCCGGTTGGTCGGTCGGTCTCGCTTATATTCTTTACGACAGCGCGCTGCTGGCGTTCACCGGGCGCAAGATCGGCGCGCTCACCCGGCCGCAGCCGACCCCGATGGCGACGGTCGATCCGCCGCCGACGCTTGGTGCGATCATCGCCGCGCATAACGAGGCGGGGGTACTGAAGATCACGATCGATCATCTGCTTGGCCAAGACCGGCCGCCCGAGACGATCCTGATCGCCGACGACGGATCGACCGACGAGACCGCCGCCGTGCTCGAAAGCCTCTATCGACTGGCGCCGCCGCCCGTCGGGGTGATGAGCGATCCCGCCCCCGGCGAACCGCGGCTGCGCTGGCTGCGGCTGCCGCATGGCGGCAAGGCGCGCGCGCTCAATCAGGCGATGCTGTGGCTCGACACCGATCTGGTGATGACGATCGATGCCGATACCTTGGTCGATCCGGGCGCGCTGGGCGCGATGCGCGCGGCGTTCGCGGGCGACCCCCATCTGGTCGCGGCGACCGGCGTTTTGACCCCGATCTGCGGCCCCAGCCTGAAGGGCCGCTTCTTCGAATGGTTCCAGCGCTACGAATATGTCCGCAACTTCTTGTCGCGCTACGCCTGGGGCCGGGTGAACAGCCTGCTCTTGGTGTCGGGCGCGTTCGGGGCCTATCGGCGCGAAGCGCTGCTCGCCGTTGGCGGGTTCGATCCGCTGTGCCTGGTCGAGGATTATGAGCTGACTCACCGGCTGCACCGCCATTCGGCCGATGGCGGGCTTGGCTGGCGGGTGGCGGTGGTGGGCGAAGCGACCGCCCGCACCGATGCGCCGGCGTCGCTGATCGGCTTCCTGAAGCAGCGTCGGCGCTGGTTCGGCGGCTATCTCCAGACCCAATTCTGGAACCGCGACATGATCGGCAACCCGCATTTCGGCGCGCTCGGCCGCGCGCACATGCCGGTGAAGACGCTCGACACGCTCCAGCCGATCTACGGCATCACCGCCTTCGGGGTGCTGTTGACGCTTCTGGTGACAGGTCGGTTGTTCGTGGCGAGCGCGGTGCTGGCGGTGATGCTGGCGAAGGTCGCGCTCGATCTCGGCTATCACCTCTGGTCGATCCATCTCTACCGCCGTTGGACGGGCAAGCACGAAGGCCTGGGCTTGGGCGCGGCGATGCTCGCCTCGCTGTTGGAGCCGTTCACCTTCCAGCTGCTGCGCCACATCGGCGCGCTATGGGGCTGGCACGCCTTCCTGACGGGCCGCGAGACCTGGGGCTGGCAACAGCGCACCGCGATCGGGGTGGAAGTGGGGCGATAGCGACGGCGCGAGGATTGGCGCCGCCCGGCGTTACCGCAAGCTTAGCAACAGCGTCAGGTTCAGCCCGATCAACAGCGCCGCCGTGCCCCAAGCAAGCGCGCTCAGCCAGCGTGGCGCGGCGAGGTTGCCCATCACCCGCCGGTCCGCGGTGAAGGCGACCAGCGGCACCACCGCGAAGGGCAGTTGCAGGCTGAGCACGACCTGGCTCAGCACCAGCAGATCGGTGGCACCCTTATCTCCGATCCAGCCGACCACCGCGATCGCAGGCAGGATCGCGATCGCCCGCGTCAGCAGCCGCCGCAGCCAGACGGGGAGCTTCAGATCGAGAAACCCCTCCGCCACGATCTGCCCCGCAAGCGTGCCGGTGATCGTGCTGTTCTGCCCCGAGGCGAGCAGCGCCACCGCGAACACCACGCTCGCCGCCCCCGCGCCGAGCAGCGGCGACAACAAGTGATAGGCCTGGTCGATCGCCACCACGTCGGTGCGCCCGGCGCCATGGAACGCGGCCGCCGCCAGAATCAGAATCGCCGCGTTGATGAACAGCGCGACGAACAGCGCGAGCGTCGAGTCGATCGTCGCCAGCCGGATCGCCTGGCGCTTGCCGGCCTCGTCGCGGGCGAAGGCGCGGGTCTGCACGATCGCGCTGTGAAGATAGAGGTTATGCGGCATCACCGTCGCCCCCAGAATGCCAATCGCCAGATAGAGCAGCTTGGGATCGGTGACGATCGCCGGATCGGGCGCGAGCCCGCCCAGCACCGCGCCCAGCGCCGGCTGCGCCACCGCCAGTTCATAAGCGAAGCAGCCCGCGATCACGACCAGCAGCGTGACGATAAACGCCTCGAGCAGACGAAACCCCCAGCGCTGCAGCCCCAGGATCACCAGCACGTCGAACCCGGTGAGGATTACCCCGGCGAGCAGCGGCAGACCGAACAGCAATTGCAGCGCGATGGCGGTGCCGAGCACCTCGGCCAGATCGCAGGCGATGATCGCCAGTTCGCACAACACCCACAGCGCGAGCGCGACGGGGCGCGGGTAGCGGGCGCGGCACGCCTGCGCCAGATCCATCCCGCTCACCACCCCCAGCCGCGCGGCGAGCGCCTGGAGCAGCATCGCCATCAGGTTCGCCGCCAGGATCACGACGAGCAGGCGATAACCATAGGCCGAGCCGCCGGCGATGTCGGTCGCCCAATTGCCCGGGTCCATATAGCCGACCGCGACGAGGAAGCCGGGGCCGCTGAACGCGAATAGCCGCCGCCACCAGGCGCCCTGCACGGGCACGCTACGATACGCCTCGCTGAGCGACGGCCGCACCGGCTCGGGCGCGGCGAAAGCGGCGCTCGGCTCGGCGGCGAAGGGCGGCGGGCTCATCGCAGGGTCATGTGGGCGAGCGGCGGGAGCGATGCAATCGACGCCCTTTGACAAAATCCTCCCATAAAGCCGGGGGGAAGCATCGTTCAGCCCAGCACCCGGCCCGCGACTGCGTCGAGTTTGGCCACCAGCGCCGGATCGCGGCGCGCTGGATCGGTGATGAGCGCATGATCGAGCACCCGGTCGATCGGCGAGGGCGCGCGCTCGGGCGGCAGCGCGCGCAGGAACTCGGCGACGGTGCGCCGGGCGAGATCGCCATTCGCGTGCATCTGCGCGATCACCTCGCTCACTTCCACCGGCGCCTCGCTTTCGCGCCAGCAATCATAATCGGTGACCATGCCGATCAGCGCATAGGGTAGCTCGGCCTCGCGCGCGAGCTTAGCCTCGGGCAGCGCGGTCATCCCGATCACGTCCGCCCCCCATTGCCGGTAAAGCAGGCTTTCGGCACGCGTGGAGAATTGCGGCCCCTCCATCGCGATATAGGTCGCGCCGTCGGCCACCTGCCCGCCCGCGCGCGCCACCGCCGCCGCCGCGAAGCCCGACAGGCGCGGGCAGACCGGCTCGGCCATCGAGACATGCGCGACCAGACCCGATCCGAAGAAGCTCGATACGCGCCCCTGGGTGCGATCGATGAACTGGTCGACGATCACGAACCGGCCCGGCTCCAGCTCCTCGCGCAGCGATCCGATCGAACTGATCGCGAGGATATCGGTGCAACCGCTGCGCTTCAGCGCATCGATATTGGCGCGGGCGTTGATCTCGCCGGGAGAGATCACATGCCCCCGGCCGTGGCGCGGCAGGAAGCGCAGCTCGACCTCGCCGACCCGGCCGAACAGGATTTCGTCGGAGGGGTTGCCCCAGGGCGTATCGACCCGGCGCCATTCGGCTTGTTCGAGCCCCTCGATCGCGTAAAGCCCGGAACCGCCGATAATGCCGATCGTCCACCCCATTTGCTCGCTCCGATGGAGAATGTTGATGCGTTTCTATTGCCTGGCGCTGCTCGCCGCCCTGCCCGTCGCCGCTCATGCCGCCGAGCCGATCACGGGGCAATGGGTGACGAAGGAAGGCAAGGCGATCGTGACGATCGCGCCATGCGGGGGCGGCGTGCTGTGCGGCAAGGTCTCCAAGGCGTTGAAGCCCTTCACCGAGGGCAATGGGCTGGACATCCGCAATCCCGATCCCGCGCTGCGCACCCGCCCGATCGTGGGGCTGACGATCCTATCGAGCTTCAAGGACACCGGGCGCGACTGGCGCGGGCGCATCTATAACCCTGAAGAGGGCCGCGATTATCGCTCGATCCTGCGCCGGCTGCCCGACGGCTCGCTCGAGGTGAAGGGGTGCTGGGGGATTTTCTGCCAGACGCAGAACTGGAAAGCCGCGCGATAGGAGCGTTCGAGGAGAAGCAAGGCTAAGCCCTGAGGGAGCAGCGATCTCCACGCCACCGCCTGAACCCAAATCAAACGACTTCCATGTCCACCTTATAATGGTGCCAGGCGAATATGGCCGCCGCGCCCCGGTGCGGGCGCCAGGCTTCGGCGAGCTCGCGCGTGCGCTTCTCGCTTGGGCGCGCCTCAAGGCCCAAGATCCGCCCGATTTCGATCTGCACCGCGAGGTCGCCCGCCGGCCAGATGTCACCGCGCCCCTCGGCGAACAGCAGGTAAATCTCCGCCGACCAGCGACCAATGCCCTTCACCCGCACGAGCTGGGCGATGGCTTCCTCGTCATCCGTCGGAAGGGCCGCGAAATCGAGCCGCCCGCTCGTCACTTCCTCGGCAAGGCTATGCGCATAGCTCGCCTTTTGCCGCGATAGGCCCACCGCGCGCAGTTCCTCGATGCTGGCGGCGGCGAGCACGGCGGGGTCCGTCAGATCACCGAGCGCCTCCAGCTTGCGCCAGATCGAGGCGGCCGCCGCCACGCTCACCTGCTGGCCGACGATCGTGCGCAGCAAGGTGGCATAGCCACGATCGCGCAGGCGCGGCTCCGGATAGCCGGCACGGTCCAGGGCACGCGCGAAAGCCGGCTCGAGCGCGGCGAGCGCGTCGACCCCGGCGCGTAGGCGCTCGGCGCTCAGGCCCATAAGCACCGCCTTGAAAACACCGCGCCCACGCGGCAAGGCGCATGGGACGCCTGAGAGGAGATAGACATGCCGCAGCTTATCGTCGTGATGCGCAATGGGGAAGAAAAGACGATCACGGGCGAGGCGGGCCTTTCGGTGATGGAAGTGATCCGCGACGCCGGGATCGACGAAATCCTGGCGCTGTGCGGCGGCTGCTGCAGCTGCGCGACCTGCCACGTGCATGTCGACCCGGAATTTGCGGACAAACTACCCAAGATCAGCCTGGACGAGAACGACCTGCTGGACAGCTCGGCCGATCGTGATGCGACCAGCCGGCTTTCCTGCCAAATCCCGTTCACCGACGCGCTCGACGGGCTGAAGGTGCGGATCGCCGCGGAGGATTGAGGGGGGCCTCTTTGGGGGGCCGCGCCCGATCACCGTTTTCCCGTCGCCCCGGCGAAAGCCGGGGCCCAGCGGCCGCCGCGAGCAGGCGTCGCGCGACGTTTCCCACGTTGCGCGACTGGACCCCGGCCTTCGCCGGGGAAGGAAGACATTTCGATAATGGCCGCGCCTTGGCCGCCAGCCCCTATCGCGTCGCCACCGCATAAAGCGCGATCGCGGCGGCGTTGGAGACGTTCAGGCTCTCCGCCTTGTCCGAAATCGGCAGCCGGGCGAGGGCGTCGCAATGCGCCTCGGTATTCTGGCGCATCCCCTCGCCTTCGGCGCCGAGCACGAGGCAGGTCTTACCCCCGCCCTTCAGCGCCTCGCCGAGCGTGAGCTTCGCCGCCCCGGTTAACCCGATGCGCCAATAACCCGCCTCGGCAATCTCATCGAGCGCGCGCGCCAAGTTCACCACCCGCACCCACGGCACCACCTCCAACGCGCCCGAGGCCGCGCGCGCCACCACCCCCGATTCGGGCGGCGAGTGGCGGTCCTGCGTCACGATCCCCACCGCATCGAAGGCGGCGGCCGAGCGCAGGATCGCGCCGACATTGTGCGGATCGGTCACCTGGTCGAGCACCAGCAGCGGCCGCGCTGGGCTCTCCTCACCCAGCAGCTCGTCCAGGAACACATCGTCCAGCGGATCGACCTCGCACACCAAGCCCTGATGCGGCGCGTCATTCGGCACCAGCCGCGCGAGATCAGCGACGTCGGCATACACCGTCGGCACGTCTTCCGGCATCACGATCAGCGACGCCGCCTCGCGCGTGATCCACAGCTTGCGCACCTGGCGCGCCGGATTGTCGAGCGCGGCATAGACCGCGTGCCGCCCCCAGAAGCGCGGCCGCTGGGGAGAGCCGGTCGGACGGCCGCGCTTAGCCATGATCAATCGTCGTCATTGCTATAGGCATAGGGATCGGTCGCCGCCGGTTTGGTCGGCAGCGGCGGCTTGGGCAGCGCCTTCTCGGCATTGGCGGCGTTCACCAGGAAGCTCGCGATGATGATCGAGCCCTGGCGCATATCGTCGCCCTTCAGGTGATCGAAGGTATCGGCGCCGGTGTGGTGGATGCGGCTATTATAATCGAGCGGGTCCTGGATGAACTGGAAGCCCGGCAGCCCGATGGCCTGCATGAAATAATGGTCGGTGCCGCCGGTACGGTCGATCACCACCGCGCTCGCGCCCATGCCCGAGAAGGGCGAGAGCCATTCGCGAAAGATCGGCACCACCGCCGGGTTATTCTCGGCATAGATGCCGCGCACCTTGCCCGAGCCATTATCGAGATTGAAATAAGCCGCCAACTCATCATAGCCGGGCTTCGGATTGATCGGCCAGCGGTTGTTCCAGCCATAGAAGCGTGACAGGCCCGTCTGCTTGGGCTCGTTCCCCGTGCCGCGCGTCGCGATATGCTGCTCGATATAAGCGAGGCTGCCGAGGATGCCCTGTTCCTCGCCCGCCCACAGCGCGAAGCGGATGGTGCGTTTGGGCTTGATCCCGCTCGCCGCGATCAACCGGGCGGCCTCCATGATCATCGCGCTGCCCGCGCCATTGTCCGCCGCGCCGTCGCCCGCCACCCAACTGTCGAGGTGCGCACCGGCCATCACATAGCCCGCCTTGGGGTCGCTGCCGGGGATTTCGGCGATGATGTTGTACGCCTTGCTGTCGCTATCGTCGTAGCGGACCTGCGAATCGATCTCGATGGTCGGGTTCATCCCCGCCTTGGCAAGGCGCGCGAGCCGGCGATAATCCTCGGCCGCGATCTCGACGCCGGGGAGCGAAGGGCTCTCTTCCTTGGTGAACAGATAGCCTTCGCCATGCAGCAGCTTGGCATCGAGCCGCGACATCTGCGCCCAGGCCACCGCGCCTTCGGCCTTCAGGAAAGCGTCGAGCTTCTTGGCGAAATCGAGCCGCTTCAGGCGGCGATCCGCCCCTTCGGGATCATGATTGGGCCAATCGAACTGATCGAGTTTCGACAGTTCCTCGCCCGTGTAGCGCTGAAAGGGCGGCTTGCTCGGCTCCGAGCCGGTGCCGGGGCGGCTGATCAGCACCACCTTGCCCTTCAGCTGGCCGCGCCACTTCTCGAAATCGCGCTCCTTGCTCATCGGCGCGACGATCACCGGCGCGGTGAGCGCGCCATTGGTCGCGGGCGTCCAGGCGATCGGGATCGCTGTCAGCTGCACCGGACGCGGGGCGACCATGCGCACGCTGGAGCGCTCGATCCACCAGCCGCGACCGAACTCGAAGCCTTCCTTGTGGACGTTGACGAGGCCCCATTCGCGGAACTTGGCCTGGGTCCAGCCTTCCGCCTTGCGCATGTTGGGCGAGTTGGTGAGGCGCGGGCCGATCACGTCGGTCAGATATTCCGCCGTCACCATTACCTGGCTGTGGTTGGTGCCCTCGTCGATCAGCTTGTTGATCGCCGCGCGGTCGACGCTCTGCGCGAGCGCGGGCGCCGCCAGCACCACGGCGGCGGCCGCCAGCCAAAGTGAACGCATTGAAAGCCTCCCTTATTCTATCGTCGCGCCGGGTTTAACGAGCGCCACCGCGAGCGCAAGCGCGGTTGACAGGGCGGCTCCGCCACGTCATGGAGCCGCCCTCGTCCATCCGGGCGCCGGCACTCGTGGAAGGGTGGCCGAGTGGTTAAAGGCAGCAGACTGTAAATCTGCCCGCGTGAGCGTACGCTGGTTCGAATCCAGCCCCTTCCACCATCGCTTCTCTTGGCGATCCCCTTGGGTTAACCTCGCCTCGCAATAAGGGAGGCGAGGATGCGAGTCATTTTAAGCGCGGCATTGGTGTTGGTGGCGGGCGTAGCGATGGCGCAACCTCCTGCCAAGGCGCCGAGCGCGACGGAGCTGGTGGCGGCGCGGCAGGCCGGGTTCAAGCTGATGGCGGCCGATTTCGTCGGGCTGAAAGCGGCGATTGATCGTGGCGACGATGTAAAGCGCCTCGCCTTCCCGGCGGGCGCGATCGCGGGCTGGGGCAAGGCGCTGCCCGGGCTGTTCCCGGCAGGCAGCGCGACGCCCGAATCGAAAGCATTACCGAGCGTGTGGACCGACCGTGCAGGGTTCGAGGCGGCGGCGGCCAAGCTGGCGATCGAAGCGGGCAAGCTCGCCGAGCTCGCCAAGGCGGGCGACACGACGGGATTCGCCGCGCAGTATCAGGCGGTCGGCGGTGCCTGCAAAGCCTGCCACGACAAATATCGGGTCGAGGAAAAGCGTTAGGACACGCCTGTCGTAAAGCCCCTCCCCTGAAGGGGAGGGGCTAGCCACAAGGTCAGAATCGGAACGCCGCCGTAAAGCGGATCGAGTGCCAATCGAAGGTCGGGTCGCTGCGGCGGAAGATGGTGCCGCCCGGGCTGTTGAGGACGAACGGATTGGTCGCGGGCGCGGTGCCCTGAGTCGCGACCACGCGGTAGTTATTGTCCTCGTAATTGTGGTAGAGATATTCGAGGCCGACCGAGAAATGCTTGCCGAGCTTCTGCTCGATGCCGAGCCCGGTCTGATAGCCCCATTTCTCGCCGCTGCCATTGGTGACGAAGGCGTTGGCGGTGTTCGTCGTGCTGAAGCGGTTCTGGAGGCGGATATAGCCGGCGCCGCCGGTCGCGTAGAACAGCGTCGTACGCGCGGCGTAACCCACACGCCCGCGCAGGCCCAGTTCCCAATCGACCCGGCGAGTGATGGTGTAGCTCGCGGGCGTGGTGCTGAAGGCGGAGACGCTGTCGGTGATCTCGCTCTTGCCGAATTCGGCGAGCGCGCCGAACACCAAGGCGCCGCTCTGCACGTCGAACCCGACGCGGCCATAATAGCCGATATCGTCACGGTCGTTGCGGCAGCCCGAGTCCGGCGTCGCGCCGCGCGCCGCGCCGCCGCAGAAGCCCGGCGAAAAGGCGTTGTCACCGGCCGCGGTCGTCACCGTCGTGCTGCCGGCGCGGTTGAACAGGATGCCCGAGGCATAATCGTTCGCCTGCACATCATAGCTGACGGTACCGCCGACATACAGGCCCTGGAACGGCTTCTGCGTCGGATCCCATTCGCTCGGCGGGGCTTCGGCGGTGGTCGTCGTCTGGGGATCGGTGGCGGTGCCGCTATTGTCTTGGGCGAGCGCGGGGCTGGCGACCGCCACGAGCGCGGCGCCCGCCGCGAGGGTGAGTTTGGTGAAGCGCATGGAGTACTCCCTGATGGTCCTGGCGGGGCGCTGAACGAGGGGAGCGCGAAAAGTATTCATCCATATCAAGTTTTCGGCCGCGAAACGTGGCTTTCGGGACACAGCACAGGACCGCATATCCCTGCCTTGCGCCCGCTGTCGCGCCGCCTATAGCCGTTGCATGGCCGATGACCTTTTCGCCGCCAGCCCCAAGGCGGAACGCGACTACAACGCCTCGTCGATCGAAGTGCTCGAAGGGCTGGAGCCAGTGCGCCGCCGCCCGGGCATGTATGTCGGCGGCACCGACGAGCGCGCGCTGCATCACCTGGCGGCCGAAGTGCTCGACAATGCGATGGACGAGGCGGTCGCCGGCCACGCGACACGGATCGAGGTGGTGCTGGAGCCCGGCAACCGGCTGACCATCACCGATAATGGCCGCGGCATCCCGGTCGATCCACACCCCAAATTCCCGGACAAGTCGGCGCTCGAGGTGATCCTGTCGACGCTGCACTCGGGCGGTAAGTTCACCGGCAAGGCCTATGCGACCTCGGGCGGCCTGCACGGCGTGGGGGTAAGCGTGGTCAACGCGTTGTCGGCCGAGACGGTGGTCGAGGTCGCGCGCGCCAGGACGCTCTATCGCCAGCGCTTTTCGCGCGGGGTGACGCTGGGGCCGATCGAGAATCTGGGTCCGGTGGCGAACCGGCGCGGCACAACGGTGAGCTTCGTGCCCGATGCCGAGATTTTCGGCCCCGAGCTGCACTTCAAGCCCGCGCGGCTCTACAAGCTCGCTCGTTCCAAGGCGTATCTCTTCGCCGGTGTCGAAATTCGCTGGCGTTGCGCGCCGGAGCTGATCGGCGACGAGACACCCGCCGAGGCGGTGTTCCAATTCCCCGGCGGCCTCGCCGACCATCTGCGCGAGCAGCTTGGCGACCGCGAGTGCGCGACGAGCGACTTCTTCAAGGGCAGCCAGGATTTCGCCGACGGCGCCGGCCGCGTCGAATGGGCGGTCGCCTGGCCGCTCTGGTCGGACGGTTCCTACAGCTGGTATTGCAACACCATCCCCACCCCCGATGGCGGCACCCACGAGGCGGGGCTGCGCGCGGCGCTGGTGAAGGGCATTCGCGGCTTTGGCGATCTGGTCGGCCAGAAAAAGGCCAAGGACATCACCGCCGAGGATATCGTGACCGGCGCCGAGCTGATGCTCAGCGTCTTCATCCGTGAGCCTCAATTCCAAAGCCAGACCAAGGATCGGCTCACCAGCCCCGAAGCCGCGACGCTCGTCGAGCGCGCGATGCGCGACCATTTCGATCATTTCCTCGCCGATGGCGAACGCGGCCGCGCGCTCTTGGGCTTCGTGCTCGAGAAGATGGACGAGCGCCTCCGCCGCAAGGCCGAGCGCGAGGTGAAACGGAAGACCGCGACCGGCGGGCGCAAGCTGCGTCTGCCCGGCAAGCTCACCGATTGCGCCTCGGACTCGCCCGAAGGCACCGAGCTGTTCATCGTCGAGGGCGATTCGGCGGGCGGCTCGGCCAAGCAGGCGCGTGATCGCAAGACCCAGGCGATCCTGCCGATCAAGGGCAAGATCCTGAACGTCGCCAGCGCGACCACCGCCAAGATCCTCGCCAATGGCGAGATCGGCGATCTGGTGCAGGCGCTCGGCTGCGGCACGCGCAAGGACTGCCGGCCCGACAATCTGCGCTACGAGCGCGTCATCATCATGACCGACGCCGATGTCGACGGCGCGCATATCGCGACGTTGCTGATGACCTTCTTCTTCCAGGAAATGCCGGAAATCGTGCGACGCGGGCACATTTATCTCGCGCAACCGCCGCTCTACCGCCTCACCGCCGGCACCAAGAGCCTCTACGCTATGGATGACGCCCACCGCGCGCGGATCGAGACGAACGAGTTCAAGGGCAAGAAGGTCGAGGTCGCGCGGTTCAAGGGGCTCGGCGAGATGAACCCCGCGCAGCTGCGCGAGACGACGATGGACCCGCGCACCCGCCAACTGCTCCGCGTCACGCTCCCCCAGGAATATGAGGAACGCGCCGAGATCAAGGATTTGGTGGAACGGCTGATGGGCACCAACCCGGCGCATCGCTTCGCCTTCATTCAGGAAAATGCGGCCCGGCTAGACGAGGAAGCCATCGACGCCTGACGCGAAGCGCGCCAGTTGACGGCGGTATTGGTGATTGGCAATGTAAGTGTATCACAACACCAACACGGAGCCTTCCCGCCGCCATGCTGCTCAATCGTCGTGAACTGATCGCCGTCGGCACCGCCGCCGCCGCCCTGCCGCTGATCGGCGCTGGCCCCGCCGAGGCGAGCTGGGAAACGCTCACCACCGAACCCTTTCCCGGCAAGCGGGACGATATCAGCTTCGCCGATGCCGCGCATGGCTGGTACGGCACCGGCAAGGGCGATCTGTTCCGCACGACCGACGGCGGCGCGAGCTGGGCGAAAGTCGCGAGCAAGCCCGGCACGTTCATCCGCGCGCTGGGCTTTGTCGACGCGAACACCGGCTTTATCGGCAATATCGGCACCGACTATTATCCGGGCGTCACCGACACCACCCCGCTGTATCGCACCGATGACGGCGGCGTCACCTGGACCCCGGCCGAGCTGGGCGGGAAGACGATCACCGGCGTCTGCGCGATCGACGTGCTGCGCAGTCAGCGCATCTATCAGGGCAAGCTCGAGCCACGGCTGGTGGTCCATGCCGCCGGCCGGGTCGGTGGGCCGACGGGGATGCTCCGCTCGACCGATGGCGGCAAGAGCTGGACGGTCAGCGATCTAAGCGCGGTCGCCGGCATGATCCTCGACCTGAAATTCTTCGACGAGCAGACCGGGCTGCTCTTCGCCTCGACCGGCCGCGATCCCGCGACAACCGAGGGACTGATCCTGCGCACCACCGATGGCGGCAAGAATTGGAGCGTGGTCTATAAGTCGGGTCGGGGCGCGGAGCTGATCTGGAAGGCGTCGTTCGTCAGCCGCCAGATCGGCTATGCGACCGTGCAAAGCTATGATCCGAACCGCGCCCAGCAGCTGATCGTGAAGACGCTCGACGGCGGCAAGACCTGGACCGAACTGCCGATGGTGCAGGATGCCAAAGCGCGCCAGTTCGGCATTGGCTTCATCGACGAAAAGCGCGGCTGGGTCGGCACCGCCGCCGGCGGGTTCGAGACGCGCGACGGAGGCAAGAGCTTTACCCCCGCCCCCATCGCCCGCGCGGCCAACAAGTTTCGAGTGGTGCAGGACGGAGCCAAGCGCCACGTTTATGCGATCGGCACCCAAGTCCAAAGGCTGACGATTGCCTAGCGCGCCAGCCCCGCCCGGCGCGCCGAGGCGAGCGCGATCGTGTAGCAGCCGGCGAGCAGCACCGCGTCCTTAACGAGGAATTGCCCCGCCCCCGCCAGGAACGGCGCGCCGAGGGTCTTCTCGAAAATCGGCGCGCCGAGCATGAAGCTTAGCGTGATGAGGAACGTACACATCCCCATCAGCCCGCCAAGCAGCGACACGCGCGGCGAAAAGGCACCGATCGCGAGCGCCGCGCCGGTTGAAAGTTCGATCACGCCGATCGCGTTGCTCGCGCCCTGCACGCCCCACAGCGGGTACATCCATGCAAACAGCGGATAATGTTCGGCGATCTTGGAGACCCCTTCGGCTTCGTAGCCCGCGAACTTGGCGGTGCCGAACAGGAAAAAGATCAGCACCAGCGTCCAGCGCAGCGCCTCGATGCCCGAGCGCTCACCCGGCAACGCGATTTTCGACATTTTAGACCCCTGTTGTTCGATCACGGCAGGTTCGCGGGCATCGGGCCGAAGGTTACAGCCCGCAGCAATTTATCGCGCGGGCCATTCCTCGCGCAGCATTCCCCAGATGAAGCTGTCGCGCACGCCGATATGCGTTTCCCACTCGCCACGCAGCCGGCCTTCGAGCGTGAAGCCCAGGTCTTTCAGCAGCGCGTTCGAGGCGACATTGTCGGGATCGACATCGGCGAAGATGCGGCGTTGCCCCTCTTCCTGGAACAGCCGGTCGAGCAATCGCGCGACGCCCTCGCGCGCATAGCCTTGACCCCAGAAACGCCGGATCAACAAATAGCCGATCTGCTGCACCCCGGTGCGTTCGCGCATCGCGGCGAGGGTACCGATCACCGCGCCGTCGCTGGCGCGGCGCATCGTCCAGCCGCGAAAATCCGGATCGTCCGGGCCGCTTGCCAGATAGTCGCGGCTTTCGGCGATCGAGCGATGCGGCGCGCTCGACCAGAAGCGCATCAGGTCCGCGTCCGCATAAGCCTCGAACAGCGCCTCGGCATCGGCGATCCGCTGGCGGTGCATCACCAGCCGCGCGCTGGCGAACTCGCGGTCGCTCACGCCGTTAGTGCCTCGACCAGGGCACGAACCTTTTTCTGGCGCCATTGCGGCACCGGCGCGATCAGCCAATAGCCCTCGCCATGCGGGCGCGGTTCGGCGACCAGAGCGAGCCGTCCGCTCTCGATGTCGCGCGCGGCGAGCAGTTCGGGGACGGTCGCGCGCCCCAGACCACAGGCAGCGGCATCGATCGCCAGCCCGGCATCGCCGACGCGCATGATCGACATCTCGGCCGCTTCCGGGCAGCCGGGCCAGGAAATCCGGGTGTCGAGCCCACCGCCGGGGCGCTCCACGGTTACCATCCCCGCCGATTCGAGCGCTTCGCCCTCATAATCGCCTGGCCCCGCGCCCCAGCGGATCGCGAGATCGAGATTAGCCTCGGTAAAATCAACCGCGTCGTCGGCGGTCATCAGCGCGAAGCGAAGGTCCGCATCACGCGCGGCGATGCCGGAAAGGCGCGGCAACAGCCATTTCTCGATCAGCGCGCGGGGTGCGGCGATCGCGACCGCCTTGCTGCTCTGCCCGGCCTGCATCGCGCGGACCGATTCCTCGAACTGGAGCAGGCCATCACGCAACGCGCGCAGCCCGGCCTCGCCCTCGGGCGTCAGTTCGAGCCCCTTGGTCGTGCGGCGGAACAACACGACGCCCAGCGTTTCCTCCAGCGCGCGGATCTGCTGGCCGACCGCGGCCGGTGTCACCGCCAGCTCATCGGCGGCGCGGGTGAAGCTCAAATGGCGCGCGGCCGCGTCGAGCACGCGCAACCCGTTCAGAGGCAGATGCGTCCGCTTCATTTGGTTCAGCCATTCCCCCGCGGCGGCGCGCGTTCGGCGCCGCCGGGCTGCACAGGCGCGATCAGCGCGAATTTGGGGATGTCGACATCGAACCCCGCGCCATCCTCGCCAATCACGTGGTAGCTGCCTTGCATATAGCCGCTCGGCGTCGGCAGTGGGCAGCCGGACACATAGTCGAAGCTGCCACCCGGCGCGATCAGCGGCTGCTCGCCGACGACGCCCTCGCCCTCCACCGAATGACGTGCGCCGCGGCCGTCGGTAATGATCCAGTGGCGGGTGAGCAATTGCACCGCCTGCTCCCCCTCATTCTCGATACGAACGTGATAGGCCCAGAACCAGCGCCCGCGCCGTGGCTCGCTCTGCTCCGGCAGATAGCTCACCGACACGCGCACGATCACGCCGCGCGTTTCAGCGACATTGGGGAAGAGCGCCTTCATCACCGCGCTATAGCCCGGCTCGGCCGAGCGCGCGATCAAGATCGTCGATCAGGTCGGCAGGATCTTCCAGGCCGATGTTCAGTCGCAGCATCCCCTCGGTGACGCCCATTTCCAGCCGCTTTTCCTCGGCGAGGCCCGAATGGGTGGTGGAGGACGGGTGCGTCATCAACGAGCGCGAATCGCCGATGTTGTTCGAAATGTCGATCAGTTCGAGCGCGTCGAGCAGCGCGTGCGCCTGCGCGCGGCCCTCGACGAAGAACGCGAAGATCGAACCGCCCGCCGCCATCTGAGCCATCGCCAGATTATGCTGTGGATGGCTCGGCAGCGCGGGATAGAGCAGCCGGGGCACGCGGCCCTCGAGAAAGCGGGCGACCGCGAGCGCGTTGTCGCTCTGCCGGCGGATGCGGAGATCGAGCGTCTCCAGCCCCTTCAACACCACCCAGGCGTTGAACGCCGAGAGCGTCGGGCCGGTGTTGCGGATGAAGGCGAGCAATTCGCCCTCGATAAACTCTTGCGCCCCGCACACGGCGCCCGCGAGCACGCGCCCCTGGCCGTCCATCATCTTGGTCGCCGAATAAGCGACGATGTCGGCGCCGAATTCCAGTGGGCGCTGGAGCGCGGGGGTCGCGAAGGCATTGTCGACCACGGTGCGAATACCGCGCGACCGGGCGAGACCGCACACCGCCGCCAGATCGACAATGTCCATCGTCGGATTGGCGGGGGTTTCGAAGAAGAAGACCTTGGTGTTGGGTCGGCACGCCGCTTCGAACGCGGCCGTGTCGCGCGCGTCGATCACCGTCGTCTCGATGCCGAATTTGGGAAGCAGGCTGTCGACGAGCCAGCGACATGATCCGAACGCGGCGCGGCCTGCGACGACATGGTCGCCCGCCTGCAGCTGGCAGAGCAAGGCCGCCGTCATCGCGGCCATGCCGGTCGCCATCGTCCGGCATGCCTCCGCGCCCTCCAGCAGCGCGATGCGCTTTTCGAGCATCTCGACGGTGGGATTCTGCAGCCGCGAATAGGTCATCCCAACTTGTTCGCCGGCGAAGCGGGCCGCGGCGTCGCCGGCGCAATCATAGGCGTAGCCCGAGGTTAGGAAGAGGGCTTCGCTCGTCTCCCCCCATTCGCTGCGCGCGGTGCCGCCGCGCACGGCTTGCGTGGCGGGGCGCCAGTGGCGCGCGGCGTCGGACTGGCCGGTGTGTCGCTTCATGGCTCGGGCTTTGCCGGGCGTGAGGGGGCGTCGTCAATGCCGCCCGCGCTTGCACCGCCCCCAAGCCCGGCTTAACCGGCCCCGCATGGGGAGCGACAAGGGACGAAGCCGGGCGATCGGCGCCGCGCTGGGGATCGTGGGGCTTGCGCTATTCCTGCCCAACCTCGCCCGCCCCGACCGCGCTTATTTCGACGAGGTCTATTATACCGATGCCGCGCGCCGGCTGGCGGCGGGGCATTCGCTGGTCAACACCGAGCATCCGCCGCTGGCCAAGGCGATCATGGCGGCGGGCATCAAGCTGTTCGGCGATACCCCGTTCGGCTGGCGCGTATTCTCGGCCGTCGCGGGGGCGCTGTGCGTGGTCGCGCTGTTCGCGATCGGCCGGCGGATTTTGGGGCGCGATCGGCCGGCGGCGGTCGCGACCGGCTTCGCGCTGATGAACTTCCTGCTTTTCGTCCAGAGCCGGATCGCGATGCTCGACATCTTCATGGCGGCGCTGCTGCTGAGCGGCACCGCCGTGCTGTTCGCGGCCTGGCAAAGCCGGCGAACGGCGACGATCGCGCTGGCGGGCGCGCTGATGGGCACGGCAACCGCGTGCAAATGGGGTGCGGCGCCGTTCATCGCGCTCGCCTGCCTCGCGCTGCTGATTGCAGGCCCACGCCGATGGCACGCGAGCCTCACCTTGGGCGCGGCGAGTCTCGCCGCCTATTTCCTGGCGTTCCTGCCCGGCTTCTTCGTCAGGCACGATCCGCTGACGCTGTCACAGTTGCTGCCGCGCCAGCTGGAGATGTACCGCGCGCAGACCCAGACCTATCCGCCGCACACCTATCAGTCGCCCGCCTGGAGCTGGCCGCTCGATCTGCGACCGATCTGGTATCTGTATGAGCCCGTCGACGGTGTGTGGCGCGCCGTGCTGCTGGTCGGCAACCCCGTCGTGTTCTGGGCGGGGCTGGCGGCGGTGCTGGGGTGCCTGGCGCTGGGGCTGATACGGCGTTCGCCGGCCCTGCTCGCGCCCGCCGGGCTGTGGCTCGCGAGCTATGGCGTGCTGCTCTTGATACCCAAGAAGATCGGCTTCCTCTATTATTATTTGCTGCCGAGCCTGTTTCTGGGCCTGGCGATCGTCGCACTCGCGGAAGCGCTCCGGCGCCGGTGGGCGGCGGAGGCGCTGCTCGCCGCCGCCGCGTTGGTGTTCGTCTATTACTATCCCGCGCTCAGCGCCGCGCCGCTCGAAGGGCCACTCGCCTTCAAGCGTTACGCGCTACTGCCGAGCTGGCCCTAATAGCGCCCCCACACGAAGCGCGACGACAGCGCGTAATTCCAAACCGCGCCCACCAGAACGCCAACCAGCGCCGATCCCGCCCAGCTGCCATGCTGCGCCTCATGCACGAAGCCCGCGACGCCGATATTGGCGACGAGCCCCACCGCGCACACCGCGCAGAACGACACCCAGCCATCGATCAAGGCCCGCGTGCCTCTCAGCCGCCGATCGCGATAAGTGAGCGCGTTGTTCAGGAAGAAATTCGCGGTCATCGCTCCAAAGGCCGCCAATATCTGGCTCGCGAGGAAATCGCCGCCCAGACCCCAGGCACCGCCCAGGATCGCCATATGCACCAGCACGCCGAACGCGCCGACGCAGGCGAACAGTGCGAAGCGCGCCGGTACGATCCGCCCCGCGAGCCGATCATAAAGCGCGATCAGATATTCCATCGCGACGACGTGATCGAGCTTGCTCTCCCCCACCGCGCGGGTGCGGAAGGTACAGGGCAGCTCGATGAAGTTGAGCGGCCGCCGCGCGGTCGTCATGATGTCGAGCAAGATCTTGAAGCCGATCGCCGAGAGCGCGGGCACCAGGCCGCGCACGATCTCGCTGCGGATCATGAAGAAACCGCTCATCGGATCGTTGAGCTCGGCCTTGAGCACCGCGCGCGCGAGCTTGGTCGCGAAAGCGGATTTGGCGACCCGGTCGCGGTCCCACTCCCCCGTCCCGCCGCCTGCCACGAAGCGCGAGCCAATGACGAGATCGAGCGCCGGATCGGCCCGGAGTGCGGCGACCATCTTGGGCAGCAAAGTCTCGTCATGCTGCAGATCGCCGTCGATCACCGCGACGAGCGGAGCCGCGGTCGCGCACATGCCTTCGACGCAGGCCGAGGAAAGGCCGCGCCGGCCGATCCGCTGAATCACCCGCACCCGCCGGTCGGCACGGGCGAGCGCGCGGGCCGCGTCGGCGGTGCCGTCCGGGCTGTCGTCATCGACGAAGATCGCTTCCCAGGCGAGCCCGGCGAGCGCGGCATCGAGCAGCGCGACAAGGCGCGGCACGTTCGCCGCCTCGTTGAAGGTGGGGATCACCACCGCCAGATCGAGCAGGTCGGCCGCGTGTCCGGCCTCCCGCGTCATCAGCATCGCCGCGCCTTCCATCGTCCCCGGCCTTACGCCGATCATGGTTAAGCGCTTCTTAACCCGCGTTTGGCGGGGGCGCCAACGGGGCGAGCCGATCGATCAGCCGCGCGCGCGCCGTCAGTGCTTCCGCGGCGCGGCCCACCAGCAGGTCGCGCGTCAGGAAATGGCCGGTGAGGGCTAGGCCGTTCAGCACCGCCGCCCAATCGGCCGACCCGCCCTCCAGCAGGAATGCCGGCAGCGGCAGCAGCTTGGCGGCATAGGGCGCCCCCGCCGCGGCGCTTACCGCCATCCCGCTCTTGGGGCTGACATAAGCGAGGTTGTCGCACGCGCCAGTCACCGCGCAGGCTGAAAGATCGAGCCCGAATCCCAGTTCGGCAAGCAGCAGCAATTCATAGCGCACCAGCGCCGCCGCCCAATCGCGTGCGGCTGGCGCCGCCTCGATCGCGCGCAATACCGCGTCGAGCCCGGCATAGAGCCGAGGATAGGGCTGCGCCTCGGGCAGTGTCGCGGCGGTGAGCGCGGTGAGCCACTCGATCGCGGCGGCGGCAAGCGGCTCGGCGAACAGCGGCGCGCGACTGTGCTGCAGCTCGATCGTGAGCGCGGCGAGCTGGCCTTCGGTCCGCGCGCGCCACTCGCCGAGCAGTTCATTGCCCGGCTGAAGCACCGGCCGCAGCGCACGCGAGCGCCCGCCCCGCACATAACCGGGCTGCACCCCCGCCGTCTCGGTGAGCGCGCGCGCGACGACACCGTGCTCGCCGTGCGGCCGCGCGGTGAGCAGAATGGCGGGCGCGCGCAGGTACATGGCCAAGCGTTAGCGCGGTAAGGAACGGGCGTCGATTGGGCCGCGACGCGTTACCGCCGCAACCGCCGCGCCACTCGCTCTAGCCCCAGCCGGCCAACCAGCGCCTTGCCTCGCGCGGCGGCGCCATCGAACGCCGCGAGCGCTGTCAGCGCCGCCCGGTTCGCGAGCGTCGGCCGCAGCAGCAGCAGGTCGCGGCAATCGACCCCGCCGCTCGCGAACTGGCGCTTGTGCTGCCCTTCCCCCTCGGTGAAATCGAATCGGCCGAACCGCCCTTCGGACAGCAGCCCCTTCAGCGCCTCGAACAACAGCACCGAGCCAGGTGAGAGTTCGGCGAAATCGGGGTCGTGGCCGACATAGTCATAGCGCAGCGTGGCGCCGTCCGCCGGGCAATAGAGATAGGCCGCCGGCCGATCCTCGATAAGCAGCAGCCAGGCGCGGACCTGATCGGCGGCCGCCTGACGGAGCATCGTCGCGACAAAGGCCGGGTCGGCGGGGAGCGCGCTCCCCAGCAATCGCGCCTGATAGGTGCGCGCGGCGAGCGGCGCGGCGAGCGCGTGGAACGCCGCCAGCTCATCGGGCGTGCGATAGGCACGGATCATCATCCCCGCCCCGCCCAGCTTCTTCGCCTTGCGCTTGATGCCCGAGCGGGTGTTCGCACTCAGCCCCGCGAGGAACGCCGCCTCGCCCTGACGCAGATCGACGAAATAGCGGGTATAGGCTTGGCGCTCGAATGCGATCAGGCCGTGCTTCGCGACGCCAGGCACCCAGGCGGCGGGAAGCGAAGTGATGCTATAGCCATGCGCCTCGGCCGCGAGCGGCGGCAGCGCGGGCGGCCCGCCGCCCAATGCCGCCTCCAGCGACAGGGGCACGCGCACCAACCGGCGCGGGATCGCGAACAGGGTGCGTGCACCGAGCTGGAATTTGAGCGGCAGGCTGACCGCGCTCATGCCGCGTGCTCGGCGACCATGTTCGACCAGAGCTGCTCGGCCTGGCGCCAGCGCAGCCGCGCTTCGCTCGGCGGCAGCGGCGTATCCCGGCGATCGAGCGGCAGCGGCGCGCGGCTGTCGAAGCGCGTCGTCGCCAGACTGTCGCCGCTTTCGGCGAGCATCGCGCACAGCGCCTCGAACCGGCGGACATGTACCGCGTTCGCGCCGGTGCCCGCACGATTGGCCAGTTCGAAACCGTGGCTCACGATCACCACCGCCGCATGATCGGCGGTAACCGCGTGATCGAGCGCCGCACGCATCTCGGCGGCCGAGAGCGCGCAGATCTGAAAAGTGCGTAGCCGACCGGGGCGCTCCTCGATCAGGCTCACGGGCAGCTCGATCACGCCGGCATGGCGACACGGTGCCACCTGCGCCGGCGCCAGCCCCACGCGCGAGGGCCAGGGCTGCATCGAGCCATTATGGCTGCTGTCATAAGTGAAACCGAGCCCGGCAAGCGCGGCGAGCGTCGCATCATCGGCGGCATAGCTACCCGCGCGAAACGCGATCGGGGGCGGCGCGCCCGCTTCGATCAGCAGCGCGCGCGCCTGGGCGATGAAATCGGCCTGCTCGTCCGGGGAACGCCCGATCAGCTCGAACGGTCCGTGATTCCGCCCCTGGTCCCCCACCATCGCGCCGTACCAATTGGGGTGAAGATGCAGCTGCACTTCCTGCCCGGCGGCGAGGATCGTCTCGACGATGCGGCGGATCGGCGCGAGGCCATAAACATGCGCCGGCATCGGATCGATGAAGAAGCACGCGTTCAGGCCGAAATCACGCAATATCTCCAGCTGATAGGAGATGCCGACCCCCGCCGGCTCGAAACTGCGCTCGAACTGAGTCGCGATCGGCAGCCCGGCGACGTGATGGCGCCAGACCAGCTCGGTATCGATCGTCAGGAACACCGCGGGCATGAGCGAGCCTTATCGGCTCGCGGTTAAACTTTGCCCAACATTCCCCTCGGGGACCGGCTTTATCCCAGCGCTTTCTTCAGCAGCTCGTTGACCACCGCGGGGTTGGCCTTGCCGCCCATCGCCTTCATCACTTGGCCGACGAAGAAGCCAAAGAGCTTGTCCTTGCCGCCGCGATAATCGGCGACCTTGTCCGCGTTCGCGGCCATCACCTTGGCGATTTCGGCCTCGATCGCGCCGGTGTCGCTGGTCTGCTTCAGCCCGCGCTCCTCGACGATCTTGCCCGCGTCGTCACCCGTTTCGAGCATGATCTCGAACACCTGTTTGGCGAGCGTGTTCGACAGCGTGCCATCGGCCACCAGCTCCAGCAACTCGGCCGCCTGAACGGGGCTGACCGGGCTGTCCGCGATGTCGCGCCCCAGCCGGTTGAGCGCGCCGAACAACTCGCTCGTCACCCAGTTCGACGCTTGGGAGGGCTGCGCGCCGGCCGCCAGCAGCGCGTCGAACCAGCGCGCGCTTTCAACCTCGGCGGTCAGCACGCCGGCATTGTACGGCGTGATGCCCGCGGCGACATAGCGCGCGCGCTTGGCGTCGGGCAGTTCGGGGAGGGACGCGCGGCAATCCTCGATGAATGCGTCGTCCAGCTCTAGCGGCAACAGGTCCGGATCGGGGAAATAGCGATAGTCGTGTGCATCTTCCTTGGAACGCATCGAGCGCGTCGTGCCCTTATCTGGATCGAACAGCCGGGTTTCCTGGACGATGCGGCCACCGCTTTCGATCACGTCGATCTGCCGCCTCGCCTCATGCTCGATCGCCTGCATCACGAAACGCACCGAATTGACATTCTTGGTCTCGGTCCGCGTGCCGAACGGCTCGCCCGGGCGACGGACGCTGACATTCACGTCGGCGCGCATCGAGCCCTGGTCCATATTGCCGTCGCAACTGCCGACATAGCGCAGAATCGCGCGCAGCTTCGTCAGATAAGCGCCTGCTTCAGCAGGAGAACGCATATCCGGACGGCTGACGATCTCCATCAGCGCGACGCCGGAGCGGTTGAGATCGACATAGGAGCGCGTCGGATGCTGATCGTGCATCAGCTTGCCGGCATCCTGCTCGACATGGATGCGCTCGACCCCGATGCGCTTGGTCTCGTCCCCCACTTCGATCTCGACCGCACCCTCGCCCACCAGCGGATGGTAGAGCTGGCTGATCTGATAGCCCTGCGGCAGATCAGCGTAGAAGTAATTCTTGCGATCGAAGCGCGACCATTTGTTGATCTGCGCATTGATCGCGAGCCCCGTTCGCACCGCCTGCCGGATGCATTCCTTGTTCGGCACCGGCAGCATCCCCGGCATCGCCGCGTCGACCAGGCTGACCTGTGTGTTGGGCTCGGCCCCGAATGCCGTCGCCGCGCCGGAGAAAAGCTTGGCGTTGCTGACGACCTGGGCGTGAACTTCGAGGCCGATCACGACCTCCCAATCGCCGGTCGCGCCAGATATAAGATAGGGGGATACGTCAGCCATGTTCGGTCTCGGGCGTGATGAGGGGAAGTTGGGGAAAATAGGCTCGGTAGCGACGAGGATCGCGGGTAATCAAGGTGGCGTCTTCGGCGGCTGCATGGCCTCCGATCAGAAAATCGGAAAGCAATTTTTCTCGCTTGCCTCCTGCCTGCCGATACGCTCGATGGGCTTCGCCGGCCAATTGCGCTGCTGGTGCATCAAGCTGCCAAATCATGATATCTAGCTGCTGTAGCAAGGATACCATCGCGGGCAAAATGCGCCCTCCCGACGCCAATTCCCCAATGACAACCGGACTCACCGTGACGAGTTCGGATTTCGCTGCCCGAGCAACTGCAGTTGCGGACCAATTAAACCAAACATCGTCTTCTTCGATCAAATCGATGAGGACATTCGTGTCGAGCATAATCATGGCGGGAAAGGATCGTCCCCACGGAGGTCGCGCATGATCTCATCGGTCGGGCGACCGTCGCGCAAATGAGCGTAGCGGCGGCTCACCTCGCGCATTTCTGCTACCCGACGAGCAAGCGGTTCATCGTCATCGCTTGCTTTGCGGATGACCATTTCGCCGGCTAAATTGCGCTCGAACACCACCGGCTCACCTGCGCGAAGCCCGAGGGCCTCCCGAACATCCGTTGGGATAGTAACCTGACCTTCGGGTGACATTCGAATAAGCGTGCCCATGCTCCCAGTCTATCAGGCGGCGTCGTCATGGTCCATGCGCGGACGTGGCGGCGGTGGTGCGGTGGACTGCGGCGGCCTGCGACGGGGCTTTTCCTCAGCCAGCCCCTCTAACACGCCCTCAACGACCGCCCAGGCAATCTCCAGCGCCGTTTCGAATGCCCAGTGCACCTACCACCACGCCTCCGGCCGCGCGATGAAGCCCGCCCGCTCCTCGATCGCGAGGCACGCATCGAGCACGCCCCGCTCGTCAAGCGGCTTGCCGATGATCTGCAACCCCAGCGGCAGCCCCGCCCCATCGAGCCCGCCCGGCACGCTCATCGCCGGCAGCCCAGCGAGCGAGGAAGGTACGGTGAACACGTCGTTCAAATACATCGCGATCGGATCGGCCGATTTCTCCCCCAGCGCGAAGGCGGCTGAAGGCGCGGTCGGGGTCAGCAGCAGGTCGCACTGCGCCCATGCGCGTTCGAAATCGCGGGCGATCAGCGCGCGCACCTTCTGAGCTTGTGTGTAATAAGCGTCGTAAAAGCCTGCGGACAAAACATAAGTGCCGATCATGATCCGGCGCTTTACCTCGTCGCCGAAGCCGGCGGCGCGGGTCGCGGCGTACATTTCCTGCAGGTTCGCGCCTTCGGGCAGGTCGCGCCGCCCATAGCGCACGCCATCATAACGCGCGAGGTTCGACGAGGCCTCGGCCGGGGCGATGATGTAATAGGCTGGCAGCGCGTACTTGGTATGCGGTAGCGAGACGTCGACGATCTCCGCGCCCGCGTCGCGCACCCAGGCGATGCCCTGCTGCCACAGCGCCTCGATCTCGGGCGGCATCCCGTCGACCCGATATTCCTTGGGAATACCGATGCGCTTGCCCTTCAAATTGCTTGATAATCCCGCTTCCCAATTGGGCACGGCCAGATCGAGCGAAGTGGCATCCTTGGGATCGAACTCGGCCATCGCCTGAAGCATGATCGCGCAGTCGCGCACGTCGCGCGCCATCGGTCCCGCCTGATCGAGCGACGACGCGAAGGCGACGACACCCCAGCGCGAGCAGCGGCCATAGGTTGGCTTGATGCCCGAAATGCCGGTGAACGCCGCCGGCTGGCGGATAGAGCCGCCGGTGTCGGTGCCCGTCGCCCCCGGCGCGATCCGCGCCGCGACCGCCGCCGATGAACCGCCCGACGAACCACCCGGCGCGAGCGGCGCGTTGCCGCCATCGTTGCGGCGCCACGGCGAGATGACATTGCCATAGGCGCTGGTCTCGTTCGAAGAGCCCATCGCGAACTGGTCCATGTTCAGCTTGCCGAGCATCCCCGCGCCCGCCGCCCACAAATTGCCCGAGACGGTCGACTCATAGGTGGGGGTGAAGCCTTCGAGGATCAGGCTCGCGGCGGTGGTCGGCACGCCCTTGGTGCAGAACAGGTCCTTCATGCCGATCGGCACGCCGGAGAGCGGCTTCAGCGTCTCGCCCGCCGCGCGCGCCGCGTCGGCGGCATCGGCGGCGGCAAGCGCGTGATCGGGGGTTTCCACGAGGAACGCGTTGAGCGGCCGCGCCTTTTCGACCGCGGCGACAAAGGCCTCGGCCACTTCGCGCGCGGAAAATGTGCCATCGCGCACCCCATCGCGGATCGCCGCGATCCCGAGATCGGTGAGCGCGCTCATTCGATCACCTTGGGCACGGTGAAGAAGCCATGCTCGGCCTGGGGCGCGTTGGCCAGCACCTTATCGCGAACGTCGCCATGGCTCACCACATCGTCGCGCAGGCGCAGATGATTGGGGATCACCGCCGTCATCGGTGCGACCTCGCTCACGTCCACCTCGCCCAGTTGCTCGATCCAGCCGAGGATCTTGCCAAGCTCGGGCGCGAGCCGCGCCGCCTCGTCCTCGCTGATCGCGATGCGCGCGAGGCCCGCGATCCGTTTCACGGTGGGAATATCGACTGCCATGCGAGCGCGGCTAGCACCGCCCGCGCGCCCCGTGCAACCGTCCGCGGCACGCATAAGGAGAGTTTCGCCGGTCCGCGCGTTGATGTTGCGCCGCACAATGCGCATATGAGGGCCCGGGCGGTATCTGCACCGGCTTAAGGTTCGGAGTGCGCTTTGGCTCGTAAATTTCTCTATTTGGTGGTGATTCTGGTTGTGATTGCGCTCGGCTCCTTGCTCGCCTTCCGCCTGTTCGGCGCGCAGATGATGCGCGCCGCGCTGGTGCCCAGCGCCGCGTTCGAAGCGCAAGCGGCAGTGCGCGCGCAGGCTTACGCGGAGCCCAATATGTGGATCGCGCGGCCGGACAAGCCGAGCAATCCCGCCCTATGGGCGCCGCCGGGCTATAAGCCAGCCACGGCGCCCAAGGCGGCGCTGTTCTTCGTCCACCCGACTTCGTATCTGGAGCGTACCCGCTGGAACGCGCCGCTGGATGACGCGACCGCCAATGACCGTGCGGCGCTGTTCCTGCGAGGCCAAGCGAGCGCGTTCAACGAATCGGCCGCCATCTGGGCGCCGCGCTATCGCCAGGCGACTTTCGGCGCGTTCCTGACCAACCAGCAAGCGGCGCAACAGGCGCTCGATCTGGCCTATGGTGACGTGCTGGCGGCGTTCGATGCGTTCCTGGCGCAGGTAGGGCCGGATCGCCCGATCATCCTCGCCGGCCATAGCCAGGGCGCGCTCCACCTGACGCGGCTGCTGCGCGAGCGCGTCGCGGGTAAGCCGCTCGCGTCGCGGATCGTCGCGGCCTATGTCGTCGGCTGGCCGGTGTCGCGCACCGCCGACCTACCCGCGCTCGGCCTGCCCGAATGCCGTACCCCCACCCAGCGGGGTTGCCTGCTGAGCTGGCAGAGTTTTGGCGAGCCGGCCGATCCCAGTCTGATCCTCGATACCTTCGACGCGACGCCTGGCTTCACCGGCGCAGCGCGGCGCGGGACGGCGCTTGTCTGCACCAATCCGCTCACCGGCACGCCCAATGCCGACGCGCCGGCGAGCGCCAATCTCGGCACGCTGGTCCCCTCGGCCGATCTGAAGACCGCGACGATCGAGCCCGGCAAGATCCCTGCGCGCTGCTCGGGTCGTGGCGTGCTGCTGATCGGCACGCCGCCCATCCAATTCCCCAGCTTCGTGCTGCCGGGGAACAATTATCATGTGTTCGATTACAGCCTGTTCTGGGCGAATGTGCGCGCGGATGTGGCACGGCGGCTGGCGGGTTAGCGGCCGCTGGAACGACGCGGCCAGGCGCGCCATAACGCCCCCATGCTCATAACCACCGACCCCGCCGCCTTCCGCGTCGCGCTTCCCCAGGGCGGGCGGCTGCTGGGGCTCGACGTGGGCACCAAGACGATCGGCACCGCGCTGTGCGACGCCGAATGGCATTTCGCGAGCCCCGCCCTGCTCATCCGGCGCACCAAATTCACCGCCGACAAGGCGGCGCTCGCCGGGCTGATCGCCGCGCAGGCGGTAAAGGGCCTCGTGATCGGCCTGCCGCTAAACCTGGACGGCAGCGACAGTCCGCGCACCCAGTCGACCCGCGCCTTCGCGCGCAACTGCGCCGATCTCGGCCCCATATTATTGTGGGATGAGCGCTGGTCGACCCAGGCGGTCGAACGCCAGATGATCGCCGAGGATCTCTCCCGCGCCAAGCGCGCCGAGCGAGTCGATAAGCTTGCGGCGAGTTACATCCTGCAAGGCGCGATCGACGCGCTGGCGATGGGGTGAGCATTCACTCACCCAGCGCCGCCTTTGCCACGCGCGCCAGCTCGGGGTCGAGCGGCGGCGGTTCCAGCGGCACGAACGCTTCGAGCCGATCGGCCACCGCCTTCAGCGCCGCGATCCGCGCGGCCTTCTTGTCATTGGCGTCGATCGCGACCCAGGGCGCCCAACGCGTATCGGTGCGGCGGAACATTTCGGCCATCGCTTCCAGATAATCCTGCCGCCGCGCCCGGTTGCGATAATCGTCGAGGCCCGTCTTCCAGCGTTTCCACGGGTCTTCGAGCCGCTCGCGCAGGCGTTTGTCCTGCTCCTTCTGGGTGATGTGGAGGAACAGCTTGATGATGGTCGTGCCGCTGTCGGCCTGCTGCGCTTCGAATTCGTTGATCTCGTCATAGCCGCGGCGCCATTCGGGCTCGCTCGCGAAACCTTCGACCCGTTCGACGAGGACGCGACCGTACCAGCTGCGATCGAACACTGCGATGTTGCCGGCCGCTGGCAGCCGCGTCCAGAAGCGCCAGAGAAAGTGGCGGGCGCGCTCCTCGGCGGAGGGGGCCGCGATGGGAAAAACCTCGAAATAGCGCGGGTCCCATTCGGCGGTCAGGCGCTTGATCGCCCCACCCTTGCCCGCCGCGTCCCAGCCCTCGAACACGATCACGGCGCGGCGTTTGTGGCAAAGATGCGCCACCTGGAGACGGGCGAGCCGGGCCTGCAACGCCTTCAAATCAGCATCGTAATCAACTTCATATTCAGCGTTTTGTTCAAAGTCTTTGAGATTGATTGTCATGTCGTCACCGGCAAATGAACGGTCCAGGCGCCGCGCGGTCGCACGACCAACCCATAATAGAGCGCCGACAGCGCGATCTGCGCGGCGGTGACGATCAAGCCCGTCCGCCCCTCGCCCGCGTCGAGCGCGTTGAGCACGACCAGATACAGGCTCGCAGCGAGCGTGACCACCGGCGCGAGCGGAAACCACGGCATCCGGAACGGCGCCCCCGCCGTCGCCCCGTGCATCCGCCCGACGATCGCGGCGAGCGCGATGCCGGCGTAGATCGCGGTCAGCCCCAGCCCGCTGGCGACGAGCAGCAGCGGCAGCGGCACGAAGCAGCACAAAGCCCCCAGCCCGCCCGTCGCGAGCGTCGCGATCCACGGCGAGCCGAAGCGCGGGTGGATCGCCGCCATCAGCGCGTCGCACGGCGCCCCCCAGCAGCGGTCGCGCCCGGTGCCGTAGAAGAAGCGCGCGGTCGACAGGATGCTCGCGATCGCGGCGTTGATGATCGCGACCGCGACGCCCAGCGCCACCGCCTGCCCCGCCAGCCGACCGAGCCGGTGGGCGACGAGGAAGCCGAACGGATCGTCCATCGCCAGCAGCGCGGGCAGATCGGGGGCGCCGATCAGCACCGCGGCGATCGGCAGGCCCTCGATCGCGATGGTTAGCAACGCCGCCCACAGGATCACCCGGCCGATCCGCGCCGGCGCCGCGCGCATCTCTTCCCCGAAATAGACCGCGACGCCGAAGCCGTTGAGCGCGAGCGTCGCGATCGCGGCGGCGATGCCGATCGAAACGCCCCTCCCGGGCAGCGCCGCGCCGCTCCCGGGCATCACGGGGTCGGTGAGGAACAGCCAAAAGCCGCGCTCGGGCAACGCGATCCCCGCCCAAACCACCGCGAGCACCGCCAGCAGTTCGACGAGCAGGAAGGCGCCGGTGATCCAGGCGTTCACCCGGATTTCCAGCAACGCGACCAGCGTCGCCGCGACCACCACCGCGAGCGCGAGCGGCACCTGCGGCACGCCCGGCACCACCGCGCCCAACACCGCCGCGAGGCCCAGCCCCAGGATCGGCGGGAACAGCACATTGTTGAACAGGTTGACGCCGAGCATCACGAACCCCGCCATCGGCCCCAGCGTGCGCGCGACGAACACATATTCGCCGCCCGCCACCGGCCAGCAGGAGGAGAGCTCGGCATAGACATAAGCGGTCGCCACGCAGATGACGCTCGCCAGCGCCATCGCCCAGATCGCCCCGGTGCCGGCGGCGTGGAGCATCCCCGGCACCGCCGCGAACAGCGAAGAGACAGGGCTCGCGACCGAAAGGGTGAGGAAAAGGACGCCCAAGGGGCCGAGGCTGCGGTTGAAGGATTGGGTCACGTCACCAAGCTCCTCCCCCAGTGGGGGAGGTGGCACCCGCGCAGCGGGTGACGGAGGGGTGTTCCCGGCAGTTCAAGGGCGTCACCCCTCCACCAGCCTTCGGCTGGTCCCCCTCCCCTTGCTGGGGAGGAGCTGGAAGGCGCCCCCGCCCCCACCGCAGCTAGTCGACCGTGCGGATATGCAGCTCGCGCAGCTGCTTCAGCGTCACCGCCGAAGGCGCGCCCATCATCAGGTCCTCGGCCTTCTGCGTCATCGGGAAGGTGATGACCTCGCGGATATTGGGTTCGTCCGCCAGCAGCATCACGATCCGGTCGACGCCCGGCGCCGAGCCGCCGTGCGGCGGGGCGCCATATTTGAAGGCGTTGATCATGCCCGCGAAATTGGCATCGACATCGGCGCGCGAATAGCCCGCGATCTCGAACGCCTTGTACATGATCTCGGGCCGGTGGTTCCGGATCGCGCCGGACGACAGCTCGATCCCATTGCAGACGATATCATACTGGTACGCCAGGATATCGAGCGGATCCTTGGTCTCGAGCGCTTCCAGCTCGCCCTGCGGCATCGAAAAGGGATTGTGCGAGAAGTCGATCTTCTTCGCGTCCTCATCATATTCGAACATCGGAAAATCGACGATCCAGCAGAATTCAAAGCGCTTTTCGTCGATCAGGCCAAGCTGCTGGCCCACCCGGGTGCGCGCGAGGCCGGCGAGCTTGGCCGCTTGCGCCTCTTTGCCGGCGGCGAAGAACACGCCGTCGTCCGGCCCCAGCCCCAGCGCTTCGGCGATCGCCGCCATCCCCGCCTCGCCGTGATTGTTCGCGATCGGGCCGCCGAACACGCCGCCCTTGCGCGTCGCATAGCCCAGGCCGGGAAAGCCCTCGCTCTGCGCCCAGGCGTTCATGTCGTCGAAGAATTTGCGGCTCTTGTCCGCCGTGTTCGGCGCGGGGATCGCGCGCACGACATCGCCCGCCGCCACGATCGCGGCGAAGCGGCCAAAGCCCGATCCCTCGAACAGCGTCGAGACATCGGTGATGACGAGCGGGTTGCGCAGATCGGGCTTGTCGTTGCCGTATTTGAGCATCGATTCGCGATAGGGAATGCGCTTGAACGGCAGCGGCGAGACGGTGCGCCCCTTGCCCTGCCAATCGGCGAACTCCTCGAACACCCCGTGCAGCACCGGCTCGATCGCGGCGAACACATCGTCCTGCGTCACGAAGCTCATCTCGAAATCGAGCTGGTAGAATTCACCCGGCGAACGGTCGGCGCGGGCATCCTCGTCGCGGAAGCAGGGGGCGATCTGGAAATAGCGATCGAAGCCCGCGACCATCAGCAGCTGCTTGAACATCTGCGGCGCCTGGGGAAGCGCGTAGAACTTGCCCGGATGCACCCGGCTCGGCACCAGATAATCGCGCGCGCCCTCCGGCGACGAGGCGGTGAGGATCGGCGTCTGGAACTCGGTGAAGCCCTGGCCAATCATCCGCTGGCGCAGCGACGCGATCACTTGCGCGCGCAGCATGATGTTGGCGTGCACCTTCTCGCGCCGCAGATCGAGGAAGCGGTAGCGCAGGCGAATATCCTCGGGATATTCGGACTCGCCCGCCACCGGCATCGGCAGCTCCTGCGCCGCCGATTGCACCACCGCTTCGCGCGCGCGCACTTCGATCGCGCCGGTGGCGAGGTTCGGATTCACCGCCTCGGCCGCGCGGGCGACGACCTCGCCAGTGATGGTGACCACGCTCTCGCTGCGCAGCCCCTCGATCACCGCGAAGGCGGGGCCGTCAACCTCGGTCACGATCTGGGTGATGCCGTAGTGATCGCGCAGATCGACGAACACCAGATCGCCATGGTCGCGCTTCTTATGGACCCAGCCGGAAAGGCGGACGGTCTGGCCGACATCGGCGGCGCGCAACTGGGCGCAGTTATGGGTGCGATAGCTATGCATGGCCGCGCCCATCGGGTGTTGGCGCGGCGCTTGTCAAGCGCGGCTATGGTTCGCCGTCATTCGCCCCGCGGTGGCTCGCCTCGCCACCCTTGCGCCCGGCCTCGGCGGCGCGCTGCGGATCGTTGGCGAAGTTGCCGCCCGATACCTTGCCGCCCGCCCGGCCCGCCGCCGCTGCCCGCGCGGGATTGTTCTTGAAATTGCCCCCGCTCGCCTTGCCGCCCATGCGCGCAATCTCGCGCTGGCGTTCGGCATCCATCGCCGCGAAACCGCGGCCACTCCCCTTGGATTTGGGCGTCTCCGCCATCGTCTTCCTCCCGAACCTGGTGGGTGCGGTGAAAACGCGGCGAGATTTCAATCCGTTCACATAGTTTCGCCGGCGAGCAGCTTCGCTTGGCTTGGGATATGCCCGGTCTGGCCGCTGGCCGATGGTGGTGCTACCGGATGCCATGCACATTCACGATCTGATCACCGACTCTGCCACGCTCGCCAATCTCTGCCACCGCTTGTCGCAAGCGCGTTTCATCACGGTCGATACCGAGTTCATGCGCGAGAACAGCTATTGGCCCGAGCTGTGCCTGATCCAGATCGCCGACGAGAACGAAGCCGCGGCGATCGATCCCAAGGCGCCCGATCTCGATCTGGGGCCGCTGCTCGAACTGCTGGTGAACAATGAGGAGGTGCTGAAGGTGTTCCACGCCGGCGGGCAGGACATCGAGATCATCTACAACCTCACCGGCAAGACCCCGCACCCGCTGTTCGACACCCAGATCGCGGCGATGGCGCTGGGGATGGGCGAGCAGATCGGCTATTCCAACCTGGTCGAGGCGTTCCTGGGGATCGGCATCGACAAGGGCGCGCGCTTCACCGCCTGGAGCCGCCGTCCGCTCGACAAGCGCCAGATCGAATACGCCATCGGCGATGTGACGCACCTCGCGACGATCTTCCCCAAGATGCTGGACCGGCTGCGCAAGACCGGGCGCGGCGCCTGGCTCGACGAGGAGATGGAGCGCATCGCCGAGCCGGGCAATTATCGCAACGACCCCGATCAGGTGTGGCAGCGGGTGCGCATCCAGGGGCGCAAGCCCGAAGTGCTCGGCCGGCTGAAGGCGCTCGCCCGCTGGCGCGAGATCGAGGCGCAGACCAAGGATTTGCCGCGCGGGCGGATCGTGAAGGACGAGACGCTGGCCGACCTGGCGCTGTCGCCGCCCAAGAAGCAGGCCGATCTGGCGAAGGTGCGCGGCCTCTCGGCGAGCTGGGCGGGGAACGATATCGGCGCGCGGCTGATGGCGGCGCTGGAGGATGCGCGGCCGATGTCAGCCAGCGAAATGCCGCCGCGCGACGATCGCAAGCCCGGGCTGGGCAAGGACGGCGCGCTGGTCGCCGATCTGTTGAAACTGCTTCTGAAGATTCGCGCGCGCGACATTGATGTGGCGGCGAAACTCCTCGCCCGCAGCGACGAGCTGGAGGCGCTCGCCGCCGGCCAGCGCCAGGGGCTGCCGATGCTGGAGGGCTGGCGCTACGAGCAGTTCGGCAAGGACGCGCTCGCGCTGGTCGAGGGGCGGCTGGGCTTCACGGTACGCGGCGGCAAGCTGAAGATGACGCGGGCGGAGGAAGCGTAATCTGCTATAGACAGCGCAGTCTCAAGGAGAGTTGCCAGTGAAGCACGATCTCGTCAAGCTCAACGAAAGCGACGGCAGCTGGGATGTTTTTTGCGCGCAATGGCGCGACAGCTGCACATTATATGACGAGGATTTTGAAACTTACGCACGCGATGCCATGCCTGTGCTTATTGATCTCGTTCGCCAACCGAAGGAGGGTGCGGGCGTCTATGCGCTTCGGTCGGAGCAGGGGTCGTTCGACGCCGCCTGCCAAGCCAATTCGACGTATCTGCCAGGTTATACGGGTAAAGTTTTACGGGTTCGCCATCTACTGATGTCGCCACATTTCGACTTTGGCGATTACCCTATTGAAGATTATTCTCGCGTTTTGGCCCGCATGTTTTCGCGGACTATCGAATTGGCAAAATCCGATTTGCCTTCGGAACATATTAAGTTTCATCTGCGTAGTCCTGCTGACCGGCAGTTTTTTGAAGCGATGACCGAGGCGCTTCAGGCCGGCGGCATGTCGAATGTTGCATTGAAGGGAGCGTGGCTCTATTTAACGCTGTAAGCCTGGGCGTAGCTTGGGCGGGGAGTCGCAAATGAAGCAGAATTTGGACGCGATTTTTGAAGTCGCTATCAAGTCCGCGATCCAAAAAATCGGCGTGACCGCGTTCAAGCGGACGTCGTTTTTCGCCTCTAACGAGGCCACTCGGCCGAGCCTCGCGAAGGCAGCGTAACAGCCTATCCTGTTGTTCGCACCACCGCCGGTCGCCCGAGCGCGCCGGCCAGCGCCTTATGGCGGCGCTCGACCGCTTCGGAATAGAGCGCGCGATCGTCGCCGCTCAACGTCAACGCCAGCGCCTCGCCGTCGTCGCGCAGCGCCGAGCGGGTCAGCGGTCCGGCGAGCCCGCCTGACAGGCGCTGCCCCAGCCGCATCGCCAACCCCCAGGCGACCGCGCGCTTCAGCTCGGCGGGCGTCGCGAGCGCCGGCAGCGGATCGGGCGAGGTCAGCCCGCCGCCGAGCGAGGTGAACAGCGCCTGCGCCACCAGCGCGCGGCCGGCGGCGTCGATCGCGACCCAGTTGCCGTGGAGCGCGATCTCCATGCCGCGTTCGGCGCGGAATTCGGGGTTGGCGCGCCAGCCCACGTCCGCGAGGAGGCAGGCGGCGTGGCGCAGCCGCGTCAGCCGCGCGCCGTCGCCCTCGAACAGCGGCGCGATCCAGCCGTCGAGCAGGTCGCCATGTTCGGGGAAGCGCCCCAGCCGCCGCCCCTCGTCGCGCGCGGCGACGATCAGCGGATCGAGCGCGCGCTCCTCGGGCGCGAGCGCCGCGTAGAGCAGTCCCTCGCGCAGCCCGAAGGCGGAGACGATCGTCGTGCTCGATCCCAGATGCCGCAGCAGCACGCCGAGCAGCGCGCAGGCGTCCCCCAGCGTCGGGATGCGCGACGATGACAGGTTGGGAATCGCCCGCAGCGTGCTCTTCGAGATGTGCGCGAGGGTGCGCGAAAGCCGCGCGATCGCAGCCGGCGGCATCTCATATTGGTGGATGATCGGCAACTCATAGCCGGTCTGGTGCATGTCGAGCCGGGCGAGCGAGCGCCATGATCCGCCGACGAGGTAGAAGGGCAGCCCCGCGCCCGCGCCTTCCCAGCCCGCCGCCGCGATCAGCCGATCGACCGCGCGATCGAATTTGCGCGGCCCCTCGCCCCGGAGCGCCGGCAGCCGCAGCACGCCGAGCGGGAAGCTGGCGCGCGCATGGACCGCGCCGTCCTTCACCCGCACCAGTTCCAGGCTCCCGCCGCCGAGATCGCCGACGATGCCGTCCGCCTCGGGGATCGCGGAAAGCACGCCCAACCCCGACCCCAGCGCCTCCTGCTCGCCCGACAGCAATTCGACCGTCAGCCCCATCGCCCGCGCCTCGGCGAGGAGTTCGCCGCCATTGGCCGCGTCGCGCACCGCCGCGGTCGCGACCACTTTCAGCGCCGCGACATCCATCTCGCGCGCGACGGCGGCGAACCGCGCGAGCGCCATCCGCGCGAGGTCGAGCGCGGCGGGGTCGATCGCCCCCGTCTCGGCGAAACCGCGCCCCAGCCCCGCCATCACCTTCTCGTTGAACAAAATCGCCGGCAGCCGCGCCGGTCCCTGATAGACGACCAGGCGGATCGAGTTCGAGCCGATGTCGATGATCGCGGTGCGCGGCTCGACGCCCGCCGGGCGGGCCTTCGCCTTGCCGAAGAACAAGGTCGCCATCAGTCCCGCGCCACCGCCGCGCCCCGGCTGAGCGACAGGCGCGGCACCGCCCCGCCCTTCAGCGCCGCGCCGCGCCCGGAAAGCGACGCGTTGGTCATGAAATAACGGTGCAGGTTGAACGGCTTGGCGCCCGGCTCCAGCCGACGATAGCTGCCATCAGCCTGCAATTCCCAGCTCTGCTCGGTGTCGATCAGGTTGGCGACCATCACCTGATCGAGCACCTGCATATGCACCGTGGGGTTCAGGATCGGCAGCATATATTCGACACGACGATCGAAATTGCGCGGCATCCAGTCGGCCGAGCTGATGAACAGCAGCGCATCGTCGTTGGGCAGCGCCGCGCCATTGCCGAACGCCCAGATGCGGCTGTGCTCCAGGAAGCGGCCGACCACCGATTTCACCCGGATCAGCTCGCCCATGCCGGGCACGCCCGGTTTCAGGCAGCAGATACCGCGAATGATCAGCTCGATCCGCACCCCGGCGTTGCTCGCCTCATACAGCTTCTCGATGATCGCGGGATCGACCAGCGAGTTCATTTTTGCCCACAGCGCCGCCGGCTTGCCGGCGCGCGCCGCAGCGATCTCGGCGTCGATCAGCTCGAACAGCCGGCCGCGCAGGTTGCGCGGGCTCATGCACACCAGCTCCATGTCGGTCGGCTCGAGATAGCCGGTGACATAATTGAACATCTGCGCCGCATCGCGCCCGATGCGCGGATCGGCGGTGAAGAAGCTCAGGTCGGTATAGATGCGCGCGGTGATCGGGTGATAATTGCCGGTGCCGAAGTGGCAATAGGTGCGGAACTCCGCCCCTTCGCGGCGCACCACCATCGATACCTTGGCGTGCGTTTTCCAGTCGATGAAGCCGTACACCACCTGCACGCCCGCGCGTTCGAGCGCGGAGGCCCAGAGCAGGTTCTGCTCCTCATCGAAGCGCGCCTTCAGCTCGACGACCGCCGTCACCGATTTGCCGGCCTCGGCGGCGGCGATCAGCGCGTTGATGACGCCCGGCTGCTTGCCCGCGCGGTAGAGCGTCTGCTTGATCGCCACGACATCGGGGTCCGCCGCCGCCTGGCGCAGAAAGGCGAGCACCACGTCGAACGTCTCGTACGGATGCTGGACGACGATGTCCTTGGCGCGGATCGCCGCGAAGCAATCGCCGCCAAACTCGCGGATGCGCTCGGGGAAGCGCGGGGTGAAGGGGGTGAATTTCAGGTCGGGCCGATCCTCGTCGACCAGCGCCGCCAGATCGCCCATGCCGAGAAAGCCGACGCTTTCGGTGATGATCCCGTCCGCGCCGCCCAGCTCGGCCTTCAGCAGCGCCTCGATCTCGGCGGGGAGATCGGGCTCGCGCTCCAGCCGGATCACCCGGCCGCGCCGGCGCTGCTTGATCGCGGCGGCGAAGTGGCGGACGAGATCCTCCGCCTCTTCCTCGATTTCCAGATCGCTGTCGCGCAGCACGCGGAAGGTGGCGGCGCCGCGCACTTCGTAACCGGGGAAAACCAGCCAGCAATAGCGCTTGATCAGCGTTTCGATCGCCATGTAGCGCGCGCCCTCGCCCGGCAGGCGGACGAAGCGGCCGAGCGCGGTTGGCAGCATCACCAGTTCGCGGAACATCGCCTTGTCGCGCAGGCGGCACAGATCGAAGATCAGGCTCATCCCCTTGTTGGGGATGAACGGAAACGGGTGCGCCGGATCGAGCGCCTGGGGGGTGAGGATCGGGAAAATCTGCTCGCGGAAATAGGCCTCCAGCCAGGCGGCGTCCGCCTCGGGCACTTCGCGCGCGCCGAGCACGGTGATGCCGCTGTCCGCCAGCTGGCGGCGCAGCGACTGCCACACATTCTGTTGCTCGGCCATCAGCCGGTCGGCCTCGGCGGCGGCGAGCGTCAGCTGCTGGCCCGGCGTCAAGCCGTCGGCGGAAAGGCGATCGACCTCCTGCGACAGCTGGCCGCGCAGGCCCGCCACCCGGACCATGAAGAATTCGTCCAGATTGCTCGCCGAAATCGACAGGAAGCGCAACCGTTCGAGCAGCGGGTGGGCGGCGTTGCTCGCTTCCTCCAGCACGCGGCGGTTGAAGGCCAGCCAGCTCAGCTCGCGGTTGAAATAGCGTTCGCCGCGCGCGGCGGGTTCGCCCATCGCGTCATCGTCTTCCATTTCGGCCAGCGTCGGACGGTCCATCACGCCTCTCCTTCCAACATTCCCGCCGCCGTCAGCGCCGCGCGGGCGAGCGGGATCGACAGCCGCCGGCGCTCGGCGAGCGCCGCCATGTCGAGCACATCGGCCGCGCGACCCAGCGCGATATGGCTACGCTCGACTCGGGCGACGAGCCATTGCACCAGTTCGGGCCGGGCATCGAGCCCGCGCTTGAGGAAAGCACGCTCGAACAGCGCCTGCATCAGCGCGTCGTCGGGCGGGGCGATCCGCGCGATCGGGGTCGCGCCCAGGCGCGAGCGCAGATCGGGGAGCTTCACCCGCCATTCGGGTGGCGCGGCATCCGCCACCAGCAGCAGCGGCACGCCATCGGCCTGCGCCGCGTTCCAGGCGTGGAACAGCTGGGTCTCGTTCTGTTGATCGGCGTCGTCGATCGCGCGCCCGCCGCCCTTCACGAACAGCCGCGCGAGCAGCGTGCGCCCCGATTTGCGCGGCCCGATCAGCAGGCTGGCGGGCACCGGCCAGCGCCGCCAGTCGCGCAAATGCGCGGCGGCGCCGGCGTTCGACTCGCTCAACAGAAAGTCATCGTCACTCGGGTCGGGCGGCCAGACGAACGGAAGCGCGAGCTGGGTCATCCGGCGGTGGCGTTTTCCGCCGGGGTATCGGGGATGATGTTGGGCGGGATGCGGCTCTGGCGCAGCAGGCGCAGTGCGCCACCCCCGGCGATCACCTGCCAGCCGCGTGCCTCCAGCGCGGCGCGCAGGCCGTTGGCGTCGCCCTGATAGCCGACGCGCAGCACCGACACCCCGCCCAACGCCAGGCTGACGAGCGAGACCTGCCGGACACCCGGCACCCCGCGCAGCGCGGCTTGGGCGCCATCGAGCGCGTTCGGACTGGGGGTATCGACCTGCACGGTGAGCGCGGTGACCGGCACCTCGGCGACCGGCTGGCCTTCATTGCCCAGGATCGAATCGTCGAGTCCGGGCACCTCCACGGGCGCGACCGGCGCGGGTTCGATCAGGCTGGGGTCGATCCGCAGGACGCCGGCCGAAAGCGCCTGCTGATACGCCTCGTCGATCCGCTTCACCCCCGCGTCGAGCAGCGCCGGCAGCGCGTCGCCATCGCGCACCTGCAGCGAGAATTGCGCCAGCGGCGTATTGTCCGGCCCGAAGCGCGCCTGGAACTCGCCGATGATCGGCCCGCCGGGATATTGGCGATAGAGATGCACGATCGGCATCACCACGTCCCTGGCGCCATATTGCGCCAGGATCGAACGCCACCAGCCGCGCCCGCGGCGGTTGAGCTGGCCCTGGTTCAGCAGCAGCGGATCGGGGCCGCCGCCCGCCGGGCGCACATAATCGATCGCGCTGTTGCCGGTGTTGAACCGCGCCCACGCCTTCAGCCAATCGCTCTCGCGCTCGAAGCCGACCGGAGCGCCGCCCGACCATTCGATCGGCAGCAGCAGCATCGGCGGCGAGCGGGTGAGCGCCGAGGAGACGCCCAGGATCGCCGCCGCCCGGTCACGATCGAAGCGCACGCCGAGCCGGGCGATGTAACGGTTCGGGCCGATCTGCTCATTCTCGACGACGATGCCCGAGACGATCGAGTCGAGCGTGGCATCGGGCAGGCCCACGCCGGGCGCGCCCAGCCGCCGCGCGAGCATCGCCCAGCCCTTGCGCTGCGCGATCCGCCAGCCGGTCTCGCGCGCCGCCTCGGCCGATTTGGCGGTGACGTCGACCGCCACCCCGCTCACCTCGAAGCTCGACCCCTGCGCGCGCACCAGCCCGGTCGCGGCGAGCGAAACCAAGGCGATGGCGGAAAGGCCGAAAGCGAGCGGGCGAAGCATAGGCGCGCCCTTTTGGCGAAGCAGGCGTGGAAATCCAAGCGCGTTATCGCTAGGCGGCTGGGGCATGAGCGAACAGCGCGGCTATACCTATGCCCAGGCGGGCGTCTCGATCGCGGCGGGCAACGCGCTGGTGCGCGCGATCGCCCCGCTCGCCAAGGCCACACGGCGCCCGGGCGCCGATGCCGAGCTTGGCGGGTTCGGCGGCTTTTTCGATCTGAAGGCGGCGGGGTTCCGCGATCCGCTGCTCGTCGCCGCCAATGACGGTGTCGGCACCAAGCTGAAACTCGCGATCGACAGCGGGCGGCACGAAGGCGTCGGCGTCGATCTGGTCGCGATGTGCGCCAACGATCTGATCGTGCAGGGCGCCGAGCCGTTGTTCTTCCTCGATTATTATGCCTGTGGCCGGCTCGATCCGGCGGTCGCGGAGAAAGTGGTCGCCTCGATCGCCGAAGGTTGCCTGCTCGCCGGCTGCGCGCTGATCGGCGGCGAGACCGCCGAAATGCCCGGCATGTATGCCGAGGGCGACTATGATCTCGCCGGCTTCTGCGTCGGCGCCGTGGAGCGCGACCGGGTGCTGACCGGCGCCACCATCGCGCCGGGCGACGTGCTGTTGGGGCTCGCCTCGTCGGGGGTGCATTCGAACGGCTTTTCGCTCGTCCGCCGGCTCGCCGCCGACAAGGGGTGGAAGCTCAACCGGCCGGCCTTGTTCGATCCCGACACGCTGCTGATCGACGCGCTGATGGCGCCGACGCGGATCTACGTGAAATCGCTGCTGCCGCTGATCGCCGATGCGCGGCTGAAGGGCCTCGCGCACATCACCGGCGGCGGCCTGCTGGAAAATGTGCCGCGCGTGCTGCCGGCGGGCTGCCATGCCGCGATCGACGCCGATGCCTGGCCGCTGCCGCCGCTGATGGCGTTCCTGCAAGCCCAGGGCGCGATCGAGCCCGGCGAGCTGGCGCGCACCTTCAACTGCGGGATCGGCATGGTCGCGGTGGTCGCCGAGCATGAGGCGGCGGGCGTCACCGCCGCGCTCGAAGCGCAGGGCGAGCGCGTATTCCGCATCGGCCAGGTCGAAGCCGGACCGCGCGGCTGCACCGTGCGCGGCGGCGCCGAGGCGTGGAGCGCCCGCGCCGCCTGGCACGCGACCCACACCGCATGAGCGCGCGGCGCAAGGTCGCGGTGCTGCTCTCGGGCCGGGGCTCGAACCTGCAGGCGCTGGTCGCCGCCGCGCGCGAGCCGCACTGCGCGTTCGAGGTGGTCCTCGCCGCGTCGGACAAGCCCGAGGCGCCCGGCATCGCCTGGGCCGCCGAGCAGGGCATCGCCACCTTCGCCACGCCCGCCAAAGGCCGCGCCAAGGCCGAATATGAGGCCGAGATCGAGGCCGCGCTCCACCATGAAGGCGCCGAGTTCATCGCGCTCGCCGGCTATATGCGGCTGTTGTCGCCCGCCTTCGTCCAGCGCTGGCAGGGGCGCGTGCTCAACATCCACCCCTCGCTGCTGCCCAAATATAAGGGGCTCGACACCCATGCGCGGGCGATCGAGGCGGGGGACAAGGTGGGCGGCTGTTCGGTCCACATCGTCACCGAAGCGCTTGACGAGGGCGAGGTGCTCGGCCGCGCGGTGGTGCCGATCCTGCCCGGCGACACGCCCGAAAAGCTCGCCGCGCGCGTGCTCGTCGCCGAGCACCGCCTCTATCCCCGGCTGCTGGCGGAGTATGTCGCGCGATGAACCAGGAAGCCTTGCTCGCCGAGGTCCGCGCCCGCGCGCTCGCCCTACCCAACGCCGCGGAGAAGCTGTCGCACGGGTCGCCCGGCTTCTTCGTCCAGAAAGGCAAGTTCTTCGCCTATTTCTGGAACGATCACCACGGCGACGGCCGCACCGCCGTGCTGGTCAAGACCAGCGGGCGCGAGGAACAATCAATGCTCTGCGAGGTCGCGCCCGAGGATTATTTCATCCCGCCCTATCTGGGGCCGAGCGGCTGGGTGGGGCTGCGGCTGGACGGGCGCGCGGTCGATTGGGCGCAGGTGGAGCACCGGCTACGGCAAAGCTGGGAACGCGCCGCGCCGTCCGCGCTGCTGCGTGGGTTCGAAACCCCCTAATCCAGCGCGCGGGCGTACAGCACCTCGGTATAGTTGATCGTGCTGATCGTCACCACGCGTTCGCCGGCGAGGACGAAGCCGCGACGCTCGTACAGCGTGCGATTATGGTGATCGTCGGGCTCGCAACCGATGATGATGCGGCGCGCGCCCAAGGTGCGGGCGTCGTCATAGGCGAAGTCGAACAGCCGCGCCCCAACCCGCAGCCCGCGATAGCCCGGCAGCACGTGCAGCCGCTTCACTTCCAGTTCGAGCGCGTCCTCGGTGACGATCAGGGCGGCGGGGTCGATCATCATATAGCCGACCAGGCCACCGCAATCGAGGCGCGCGACGCGGATCAGGCAGCGCCGCCCCGCCAGCCGCTCCGCGAAATAGCGGGGCGAATGTTCCTGCTCGATATAGCGGACGAGAACTTCTGGCGGCGCGATATGCGTCTTGTTGTTCACCAGGCACGCGGTCGACAACAAGGACAGGGCCGGCACATCGGCGATGCCGGCCGTATCGACGGTGATCGTCAGATCAGCCGACAAGCTCATCGTCGCGGAAGAAATAGGCGATTTCGATGGCGGCATTCTCATCCGAGTCCGAACCATGGACCGAGTTCGCCTCGATCGATTCGGCGAGTTCGCGGCGGATCGTGCCGGGTTCGGCGTTGGCCGGGTTGGTGGCGCCCATCACCTGGCGGTTGCGCGCGACCGCGTCCTCGCCCTCCAGCACCTGGACGACGACCGGGCCGGAAATCATGAACGTCACCAGATCGTTGAAGAAGGGGCGTTCCTTGTGCACCGCGTAGAAGCCCTCGGCCTGCTCGCGGCTCATGCGAATCCGCTTCGAGGCGACCACGCGCAGCCCGGCTTCCTCAAGCATCTTGGTCACCGCGCCGGTCAGGTTGCGGCGGGTGGCGTCGGGCTTGATGATCGAGAAGGTACGGGTAACGGGCATGAGAAACTCCTGAAGCGTTCGGCGCGGGGCTTAGCGGCGTGGGCGCGCGGGGGCAAGCTGGGGCTATTCGGGTCTGGTTTCCGTTTGCCCCCTCCCCGGCGAAGGCCGGGGCCCAGCAGCGCGCTGCTTGATGTGCTGCGCGGCCGTTGCGCCGGAGGAATACTGGGCCCCGGCCTTCGCCGGGGAGGAAGTAAGCCCCGGAAGCACGCTATGCGCTAGGCCGCCTGCTCCCAGCCCCTGTCGCCCTGCTTCCAATAGCGCCGCTCCACCCCCTCGCGCCCGGTGAGCCCCTTCCACGCGGCGCGCGCGGCGGCGATCCCGCTTTCGTCGAACAGATGGAAGGCGCGGTCGAACCCCAAGGCTTCCTCGCGCCACATCCCGTCGGCGATCAGCACATGGCGCGCGCCGTTCCCCGCTTGCGTATCGCCCGCGATCAGGATCGGCTGCGCGGCATCGTCCATCGCCCCGGCGATCGCGTGCGGCAGGAAGCTTTCGGGCGCATAGTCCCACAGCAAGCGGTCGAGCGCCGCCCGCTGTTCGGCATCCGCGGTCACGATCAGCAGCCGCGCGCCGCCCGCGACCACCCGCTCGGCGAGGCGCGGCAGCACGCGCGCGAGCGGCTGGCGGGTGAGGTGGTAGAAATCGACCTGCACCCGCCCCGCCTTCGATCAGGCTTCCAGGGTGTCGCGCACCAGCCGGTCGAGCAGGCGCACGCCGAACCCGGTCGCGCCCTTGTCATGCGTCGCGCCCGGCTTGTCGACCCATACCGTGCCGGCGATGTCGAGATGCGCCCAGCGCACGCCCTTGTCGATGAAGCGCTGGATGAACTGCGCGGCGGTGATCGATCCGGCGCCGCGTGGGCCGACATTCTTCATGTCGGCGATCGGGCTGTCGAGCAGCTTGTTATACGCATCCGCCAGCGGGAAGCGCCACAATTGGTCGCCGGTCGCACGCCCCGCGGCGAGCAGCTGGTCGGCGAGCGCGTCATCGTTGCTGAACAGCCCGGCATGTTCGTGGCCGAGCGAGACGATCATCGCACCCGTGAGCGTCGCCAGATCGACGATCGCCTTGGGCCGGTGCGTGCGCTGAACCCAGGTGAGCACGTCCGCCAGCACCAGCCGCCCTTCGGCGTCGGTGTTCAGGATCTCGATCGTCTGGCCCGACATCGAGGTGACGATGTCGCCCGGGCGCTGGGCGTTGCCGTCGGGCATGTTCTCGACCAGCCCGCACACGCCGATGACGTTCGCCTTGGCCTTGCGCCGGGCGAGCGCCTTCATCGCGCCCACCACCGCGCCGGCGCCGCCCATGTCCCACTTCATGTCTTCCATGCCCGGGCCGGGCTTCAGGCTGATGCCGCCGGTATCGAAGGTGACGCCCTTGCCGACCAGCGCGAGATCGGGATCGCCCGCGCCCTTGCCGCTCCACTTGAGCGCGAGCAGCTGCCCCTCGCGCACCGAGCCCTGGCTGACGCCGAGCAGCGAGCCCATGCCGAGGCCGCGCATCTCCTCCTCGCCGAGCACGGTGATCTCCAGCCCCAGCCCGTCGACCGAGGCGCGTACGCGCTCGACGAAGCTCGCCGGGTAGATGATGTTCGGCGGCTCGGACACCAGCTCGCGGGTGAGCGCGACGCCCTCGGCCACCGCCTGCGCCTCGGCCCAGGCGGCCTCGGCCCCCTCGGGCGCGCCCACCAGCACCACTTCGCCGAGCGTCGGCTTCTGCTTGTCGGTCAGCTGGGTGCGATACGTGTCGATCCGCCAGCCGCGCAGCACCAGGGCGAGCGCGAAGCGGGTGACCGCCGCCACCGCGGGCGCACCGCCCAGCGCCGCGAAATCCACCGCCAGCCGCGTCGCGCCCGAGGTGAGCAGCTTCGCGGTGAGCGCGCCGCCCGCGCGCTCATAATCCACCTCGCCACCATGGCCGACGCCCACCAGCAGCAGCCGCACCACCTGCCCGTCGTGCTCGACGAACGCTTCGGCGATCGCCCCCGCCTCGCCCTCGAACCGCGCGGCCCGCGCGGCGCCGCGCGCCAGCAGCTCGGCGGCGGGGCCGAAGCCGCCAAAGCCGAGGCGCTCCAGCCCGTCCTTTTCCACCGGCAGCGCGACAACCGCTTCGGCGGCGAGCGTGGGCGCAAAGCTTATCTTCATGTAAACCTCATATCCTTACACGCCTTATGGCGTCTGACTTAGGCGCGACGCGGGGCGGCGCCAAGCACAAGACGCCGCCCCACCCGCCGATTGCCCCCGGGCGCAACCGGTGCGATAGGGCCGATTGCAGCGGCAACAGCCGCACGTAAAGGGGTAAAGTCCGCGTGGTGCGTCGCATCCTTCTTGGTCCCAGCGCACTGGTCGCGGCGTTCGCCGCCCAACCGCTCTGGGCGCAAGACCTGCAGAACCGCGCGGCGCAGCCCGCGCCGCCGCCCCCGCCGCCCAGCAGCGCCGAGCCCGTCGTCACCGCCGAACGCGAGCCCAATGCCCGCGAAATCACCTTCAGCGCCGATCAGCTGGATTATGATAGCGACGCCGACATCGTCACCGCGATTGGCGACGTGCGCATGTACCGCGAGGCCGATCGCCTGCGCGCCGACACGATCAGCTGGAACCGTCGCACCGGCAAGGTGATCGCGCGCGGCAATGTCGTGATCGTCAACCCGACCGGCGACACCGCTTATGGCGACATGGTCGAGCTGACCGATTCGCTGCGCGACGGGGTGGTGGACAACATGCTCATCGTGCTCGATCGCGGCGGGCGGATCGCCGCGCGGCGCGGGGTGCGCGACAATGGCGTCGTCACGCTGAGCGACGCCGCCTATACCCCCTGCGCGGTGACGGACAGCGCCGGCTGCCCCAAAAGCCCGACCTGGAAAGTCACCGCCGTCCGCGTGGTGTATAACCCGGACAAGCGCCGGCTGTATTTCGCCGGCGCGCAGCTCAGCATCTTCGGCGTGGCGACGATCCCGCTGCCCGCGCTGTCCACGCCGGTCGGCGGCGGCAGCAACAGCGGCCTGCTCTCGCCCGACATCCGCTACAGCCGGGTCAACGGCTTCGAATATGCCCAGCCCTATTTCCTGTCGATCGCCGACAATCGCAACCTGACGATCACGCCGCGCTTCTTCAGCAACGTGCTGCCGATGCTGGGGGTCGACTACAACGCGATCACCAGCAAGGGCGCCTATCATGTCGGCGGCTATGCGACCGAATCGGACCGCACCGACGCGATCGCGTTCGGCGATCCCGCCGATGCGACCACCCGCAACGTGTTCCGCGGCTATGTGGAAGGCAATGGCCGCTTCCAGCTCGATCCCAACTGGAGCGCCTCGGGCAGCTTCCGCGTCGCGACCGACCGCACGTTCCTGCGGCGCTACTTCATCTCGTTCGACGATTTGCTGCGCAACACGATCAACGTCAGCCGCATCGATCAGGACAGCTATTTCGCCGTCACCGGCTGGGCGGTGCAGACGCTGCGGGTCAACGACCGCCAGGGCTTGCAGCCGCTGGCGCTGCCGGAGATCGACTATCGCCGCCGCTTCCGGGGCGTGCTGGGCGGGGTGCTGGAGGCGCAGCTCAACACGCTCGCGATCGGCCGCTCGGCGGGGCAGGACACGCAGCGCGCCTTCACCAGCGTGCGCTGGGACATGCGCCGGCTGACGCGCTGGGGGCAGGAAATCACCCTCACCGCCTATGGCCGCGCCGACCTGTACCACGCGACCAACACCGTCGCGACGACGGTGGGCAGCTATCGCGGGCGCGAGGGCGTTACCGGGCGCGGCATCGCCGCCTTCGCGATCGACGTGAAATGGCCGCTGGTCGGCGGGCTGTGGGGCGGGTTGCAGCGCTTCACCCCGCGCGTGCAGATCGTCGCGACGCCGCCGCTCGCCAACCTGATCGTCCCCAACGAGGATTCGCGCTCGGTCGAACTCGAGGACGCCAACCTGTTCTCGCTCAACCGCTTCCCCGGTTATGATCGGTTCGACGATACCACCCGCCTCACCTATGGCTTCGAATGGGCGCTGACGCTGCCCGATTTCACGATCAACAGCGTGCTCGGCCAGAGCATCCGCCTGACCGGGCGCAACACCGTGATCCCCGACGGCGTGGGCTTCGCCGACCGGGTTTCCGATTTCGTCGGCCGCACCGAAATCCGCTACAAGGACATCGTCTCGCTCACCAACCGCTACCGGGTGGACAAGGACGATTTCAAGCTGCGCCGGCTGGAAGTGGACGCGACGATCGGCAGCCGCGCGAGCTATTTCCTGGTCGGCTATCTGCGACTCAACCGCCAGATCGCGCCGACGCTCGAGGATTTGCGTGACCGCGAGGAGGTGCGCCTCGCCGCGCGGGTTCAGGTTACGCGCTTCTGGTCGGCGTTCGGCTCGACCACGGTGGACTTGACCACCCGCCAGGCCGATCCGCTCTCGCTCACCGACGGTTTTTCGCCGATCCGCCACCGCGTCGGCGTCGCTTATGAGGATGACTGTCTGCGCCTCGGCGTCACCTGGCGGCGCGATTATCAGAACACGGGCGACGCGCGTTCGGGCGATGCCATCTTGCTGACGCTTTCTTTTAAGAACCTCGGACGGTAAACGGGCGTTCAGCCGCGGCACGCTACCAGCGACCGCAAGCCCCCTTTTTCGAGGACCAAGAGTGAAGACGTCGATCCTTTCCCTGCGCGGCCTGAGCCTTACGGCGCTCGGCGCGGCGCTCGCCGTGGGCGCCGCCGCGCAGACGGTTCCCGATCAAAGCCTGCCGCAGAGCAACCTGAACATCCCGACCAATTTGCAGGTATATGGCAAGCGTGACCCCAATGTGCGCAAGGCGACCGCGATCGTGAACGACGCGGTGATCACCGGCACCGATGTCGACCATCGGATGAACCTGATCATCGCCGCCAACCAGCTGAAGCTCTCGCCCCAGGAACTCGAAGCGCTGCGCGTGCAGGTGACGAGCCAGCTGATCGACGAAACGCTGCAGATCCAGGAAGCCAAGGCGGCCGACATCAACGTCAGCGCGCAGGAGATCGACAACGGCTTCACGCGCATCGCCGGCAGCTTCAACCGGCCGCTTAGCGAGATGCGCAGCTATCTGCGCTCGATCGGATCGTCGGACCGGACGCTGCGCCGCCAGATCGAGGCGCAGATCGCCTGGCGCCGCTATCTCCAGCGCCGGGTGACCTTCAACGTCAACATCCCCGATGCCGAGGTGAAATCGATCCTCGCCCGCCTCGCCGCCCAGAAGGGCTCCGAGGAAGTGCATGTGAAGGAGATTTATCTCCGCGCCGCGCCCGGGCAGGAAACCCAGATCATCAACGAAGCGCGCACGCTGATGGATGAGATCAAGGCCGGCAAGCGCAGCTTCGAGCAGATCGCTTTCGAGCGTTCGGACGCAACGACGCGCCCGGTGGGCGGCGATCTCGGCTGGGTGAAGCCGGGCACGCTGCCCGATACGCTCGCGCAGGCGGCGGTGGAGATGAATCCGCAGCAGCTCGCCGGGCCGATCGAGGTGCCGGGCGGCTTTTCGCTTCTCTACGTCGTCGAGAAGCGCAAGCTGCTGATGGCGAACCCCGACGATGCGGTGCTGAGCCTGCGCCAGCTGTCGGTCGCATTCCCCGCGGGCACCACCAAGGAACAGGCGACCGCCAAGGTCGCGCAGTTCGCCGAGGCGACCAAGGCGCTGAAGGGCTGCGGCGACGCCAAGAAGGTCGCCGATGGCCTGGGCGCCGAAGTGGTCGACAACGACTCGATCAAGCTGAAGGACCTGCCCGGGCCGCTCAAGAACATGATCAGCTCGATGCAGGTCGGCGAGACCACCCCGCCCTTCGGCTCGCCCGAGGATGGCGTGCGCGTGCTGGTGCTGTGCGGCCGCAACGATCCGGTCGCGGGCCAGTTGCCGACCGCCGAGCAGATCCGCAACCAGATGGAGGACCAGGCGATCAACCTGCGCGCCGACCACAAGCTGCGCGATTTGCGCCGCGACGCGGTGATCGAGTATCGCTGATCCCGCCGGCCTTGGGGCGGCGACGGAGAATGCTATGATTGCGCCGATCGCCGCCTCGATGGGCGACCCCGCCGGCATTGGCCCGGAGATCATCGCCAAGGCGTGGGCGGCACGCGGCGCCGAGGGGGTCGAGCCGTTCTTCGCGGTCGGCGATCCGCGCGCGATCGAACTGGTGAGCGACGTGCCGATCGCGCATATCGCCACGCCCGCCGAAGCGGCGGCGGCGTTCGCGACCGCGCTGCCGGTGGTCGATGTGCGCGATGGTGGCGAGATCGTCCCCGGCCAGCCCGATCCGCACGGCGCCCGCTGCGCGCTGCAATCGCTGGAAATGGCGGTGGGCCTCGCGCGATCGGGCGCGGCGGGCGCGCTCGTCACCGGCCCCGTCTCCAAGGCGCAACTCTACGCCGCCGGCTTCACGCATCCCGGCCAGACCGAATTCGTCGCCGAACGCTGCGGCATCGCGCGCGAGAACGCGGTGATGATGCTCGCCGGGCCGAGCCTGCGGGTGGTGCCGATCACCACTCATGTGCCCTTGGCCGAGGTGAGCGGTCTGCTTTCGATCGAGCTGATCGTCGCGCGCGCGCGGGCGACGGCGCGGGGGCTGACGCGCAATTTCGGGATCGAGGCGCCGCGGCTGGTGTTCGCCGGCTTCAACCCCCATGCCGGCGAGCAGGGCGCGATCGGGCGCGAGGAGATCGACCTGCTGATCCCCGCGATCGAGCAGCTGCAAGCCGAAGGCATCGACGCCAAGGGACCGTTCGCCGCCGATACGCTGTTCCACGCGCGCGCCCGCGCGACATATGACGCGGCCTTGTGCTGCTATCACGATCAGGCGCTGATCCCGCTGAAGACGCTGCATTTCGACGAAGGCGTGAACATCACCCTGGGCCTGCCGATCGTGCGCACCTCGCCCGATCATGGCACCGCCTTCGCGATCGCGGGCACCGGCCAGGCGCATCCCGGCGCGATGATCGCCGCGCTGAAGCTGGCGCAGGAGGCCGCGGCGCGGCGGCGCGAGAGTTGAGCACGCTCCCCCCGCTGCGCGAGGTGATCGCGCGGCACGGCCTGACCGCGAGCAAGGCGCTGGGGCAGAATTTCCTGCTCGACGGCCAGTTGCTCGCCCGCATCGCCGCCATTCCCGGCGACCTGACCGACGCCGAGGTGCTGGAGATCGGCCCCGGCCCGGGCGGGCTGACGCGCGCCCTGCTTCAGGCCGGCGCGCGGGTGACCGCGATCGAGCGCGACCGCCGCTGCCTGCCCGCGCTCGCCGAGCTGGAGGCGGCCTTTCCCGGGCGGCTGCGCGTGATCGAGGGAGACGCGCTCGCGATCGACCACCGCGCGCTGTTCGAGACCGCGCCGCACATCGTCGCCAATCTGCCCTATAATATCGGCACCGCGCTCGCGATCGGCTGGCTTTCGGCGGAGTGGCTGCCCTGGTGGCGATCGCTGACCTTGATGTTCCAGCGCGAGGTCGCCGATCGCATCGTCGCGCCGGCGGGCGGCGATGCTTACGGCCGGCTGGCGGTGCTCGCACAGTGGCGCAGCACCGCGCGGATCGCGATGCCGGTCCACCGCTCGGCCTTCACCCCGCCGCCCAAGGTGATGTCGGCGGTGGTCGCGATCCAGCCGGTGCCGGCGCCCGAGGGGGTACGGCTCGCGGCGCTCGAAGCGCTGACCGGCGCGGCGTTCGGCCAAAGGCGCAAGATGCTGCGGCAAAGCCTGAAGGGCGTGCCCGGGGCCCTGGCGGCGTGCGCGGCGGTGGGCGTGGACGAGACGCGGCGCGCGGAAACGGTGAGCGTCGCCGAATGGGTGGCGCTGGCCCGGGCCTTGGGGTGACGTAGGTTCGCGCGGAGGCGCGGCGGACGGGTGCGGGCTTTCCCTCAAACCCCATCCCCGGCGAAGGCCGGGGCCCAGTATCGCGCGGCTGGACAAGGAGTGCGAGACCAGCCACCGCCGCGCGACTGGGCCCCGGCCTTCGCCGGGGAGGACGACCGGGTCGGGCAGGCCCCTTGCCGCCTCGGCGCCCGCGCGCGAACCTAAACCCTCAGCATCTCGGCACCAACCGAAAACCCTATTCCCGCCCGGCCACCTTCGCCGTCTGTGCCGCGACCGCCGGCCCCGCCTGGCCGCGCGCGATGGTCGCGGTGAGCGACGTGAGCGGCGGGCAGCCGCTCGGGCAGCGGCGGCGGATCTTCGCCAGATTGTCGCGCGCGCGCTCGATCGCGCCGCGCGCGACGAACGCCTCGCCCTGGCCTTCCAGCGCCGCCAGATCATTGGGATCGAGCGTCAGCGCCTCGCGATAGAAGCGCACCGCCTTGCCCGGCAGCCCCTGCGCCTGGGCGATCTGGCCGAGTTCCACCAGCGCGCCCCGGTTGCGCGGATCGACCGCGAGCGCCGTTTCCAGCAGTTCGTTGGCGCGCGCCAGTTCGCCCGCGCCGCGCGCCGCCTTGGCCTGCGCGAGCAGTTCCAGCGAGCGCGGCGCGATCTGATCGTCGGGCCGCTGGCCGTAGAGCGCGGTCGATACCGAAACCAGGGCAAGCGCGGCAGCGACCGCCAGCGACGCATAACGCATCATTTTCTCCAGACCGTAAGTCAGCAGGGCTAGCATGGCGCCCGCAGTCTCGCGACAAAAAATCCGTCCGTCGAGTCCCGTGCCGGACTGAGCCGCCAGCCCGGCCCATGCGGCCGCCCGAGCGGCAACGCGAGCGGCTCGGCGCGCCATTCGGGATGATCGGCCAGGAAGCGCGCGATCTGCGCCGGCCCCTCGACATCGAGCAGCGAGCAGGTGATGTAGAGCAGCGCCCCGCCCGGCCGCACCAGCGCGGGCGCGAGCGCGAGCAGCTGCGCCTGGGTCGCTACCAGCCGCGCGAGCCGCGCCGGGGTCAGCCGCCAGCGCGCCTCCGGGTTGCGCCGCCAGGTGCCGCTGCCCGAACAGGGCGCGTCGATCACCAGGTCCGCGCGCCCCGCCCAATCGGCGAGCGCCGCCGCCTCGCGCCCCGGATCGAGCAGCCGCGTCTCGACCGCCACGCCCGCGCGCTCGGCACGCGGAGCGAGTCGCGACAGCCGGGCGCGATCGACGTCGCACGCCAGGATCGGCCCCGCCCCTTCGGCGGCGAGCGCGAGCGTCTTGCCCCCCGCCCCCGCGCACAGATCGATCACCGGCTGACCGTCGAGCGGCAGCGCGCGGCTCGCCAGCTGGCTGCCGGCGTCCTGCACCTCGAACCCGCCCGCGCGGTAGAGATCGAGCTGATCGACCTGGGTGCCGTGCGGCAGGCGCAGCGCCTGGGGCAGGCCGGCGATCGGTGCGGCCTCGGGCAGCGCCGCGCGGAGCTGCGCGACGCTCGCCCGCGCCGGGTTCACCCGCAGATCGAGCGGGGCGCGATCGACCAGCGCCGCTTGCTCGGCCGGCGCGGTGCCCGATTCGGTGAGCGCCGCTTCGAGCCACGCCGGCGCGATGCCCGCGGGCGCCACCGGCTCACCGGGCGCGATCGGCGGGGGCGCATGGGGGCCGCCATCGAACAGCGGGGCGAGCGCCGCGTCATCCTGGGCCAGGCCGAGCATCGCCGCGCGGCCGCTCACCGGCACCTCGCCCGCGCGGCGGATCGCGGCATAGACCAGCTCGCGCACCGCGCGCCGGTCCTTGGATCCGGCGTAGCGGCGGGTGGCGAAATAGCGCGCGATCAGCGTATCCGCCGCCGCCCCACCTTCGCGCGCGGCGGCGATGATCGCGTCGAGCAGCTCGATCGCCGCCTGGGCACGGGCCTGGGGCGTCACCTCAGCGCGTCGGGTAGTTGGGCGCCTCGCGCGTGATCGTCACATCATGCACATGGCTTTCCCTGAGACCGGCGTTGGTGATCTGCACGAACCGCGCGCGCTGCTGCAATTCGGGCACAGTGCGCGCGCCGGTATAGCCCATCGCCGCGCGCAGGCCGCCGACGAGCTGGTGGATCACATCCTTGGCCGGCCCCTTGAACGGCACCTGCCCCTCGATCCCCTCGGGCACCAGCTTCAGCTGATCCTTGATGTCCTGCTGGAAATAGCGATCGGCCGACCCCTTGGCCATCGCCCCCACCGATCCCATGCCGCGATAGCTCTTATAGGCGCGCCCCTGGTACAGGAACGTCTCGCCCGGCGCCTCGGCGGTGCCGGCGAGCAGCGATCCGATCATCACGCACGAAGCCCCCGCCGCGATCGCCTTGGCGATGTCGCCCGAGGTGCGCAGGCCGCCATCGGCGATCACCGGCACGCCCGATCTGGCGGCTTCCTCGGCGCAGTCCATCACCGCCGTCAACTGCGGCACGCCGACGCCCGCCACCACGCGGGTGGTGCAGATCGAACCCGGGCCGATGCCCACCTTCACCGCGTCCGCGCCCGCGTCGATCAGCGCGCGCGTCGCCTCGGCGGTCGCGACATTGCCGGCGATCACCTGCACCGCGTTGCTCAGCTTCTTCACCCGCTCCACCGCGCGGGCGACATCGCGGTTATGGCCGTGGGCGGTGTCGATCACCAGCACGTCGAGCTCGGCCTCGACCAGCGCCTGGCTGCGCGCCCATCCCGCCTCGCCCACCGTGGAGGCGGCCGCCACCCGCAAGCGCCCGGCGGCGTCCTTGGTGGCGGAAGGGTAAGTCACCGCCTTCTCGATGTCCTTCACCGTGATCAGGCCGATGCAGCGATAGGCGTCGTCGACCACCAGCAGCTTCTCGATCCGCCGCGCGTGGAGCAGCCGCCGCGCTTCCTCCTGGCTCACCCCCGGGCGCACGGTCGCCAGATTGTCGTGCGTCATCAGCTCGCGCACCGGCTGGCGCGGATTTTCGGCGAAGCGCACGTCGCGGTGGGTGAGGATGCCCTGCAGCGTCCCGTCCTCGGCGGTGACGGGAATGCCGCTGATCCGGTGCCGCGCCATCAGCTCCTGCGCCTCGGCGAGCGTCGCTTCCGGGCGGATGGTGATGGGGTTGACCACCATGCCGCTTTCAAAGCGCTTCACCGCGCGCACGGCGGCGACCTGTTCCTCGACCGTCAAATTACGGTGGAGCACGCCAATGCCGCCCAGTTGCGCCATCACGATCGCCATGTCGGCCTCGGTCACCGTGTCCATCGCGGCGGAGAGCATCGGCGTGTTGAGCGTGATCTCGCGCGTCACCCGGCTCTTGGGATCGGCCATCGAGGGCACGATCTCGGACTCAGCCGGCACCAGCAGGACATCGTCGAAAGTAAGGCCGAGGCGGATGTCCATGGGGTGCGCGCTTCCTTTGCTGGCGGGAATCGTGCGCGCCCGCATAACCGCGCCCGGCGGTAAGCGCCAGCGGTTCGTCGCTAATCCTTGGAGGCAAAGCCGCGCGCGGTGCGTTGGTCTGCTCGCGGTAATCATGCCGCGCGGAGGATAAGATGAGTATTTTCAGCATGATCCGCGACGCGATCTGGCACAAGCGGAAGGCCGCGCCCCAGCCCGCGCCCGCCGCTGCCCAAAACGCGCCGCGCCCGCAGCCGCAGCCGCCGCATCCCCAGGCGCAGGCGCCCGCGCCCCAGCCGGCCGCGCAGGTCCAGCCGATCGACATCGAGGCGCATCTCGAGGAGCTGGCGCGGCACGGCGGCCAGCAGCTCGACTGGCGCCATTCGATCGTCGATCTGATGAAGCTGGTCGGGATCGACCCCAGCCTGCACAATCGCGAGGATCTGGCGCGCGAGCTTGGCTATGGCGGCGCGCTGGGCGGCAGCGCCGAGATGAACATCTGGCTCCACAAGGCGGTGATGCGCGAGCTGGAGAAGAGCGGCGGCAAGGTGCCCGCCGCGCTGCTGGATTGATCCCGCGCTAACGCGGAGCGTGGCTCCGGGCGGCACTGCCCGGGTCCACGCTCGCCGGCCTCAATTCTTGCCGCCGAACAGCCCGCCCGCGAGCCCGGCGATGTCGTTCAGCGGATTGCCGTCACCGTCGCGGTCGAGCATCCCCATCACGCCGCCGCCCTGTTCCTGCAGCATCTGCGCGAACCGACCGAGCGAGCCCTCGCCGCCGATATGGCCGACGATCTGCTGCAGCACATCGGGCGCGAGCCCGGTCTGCGCGGCGGCCGCCTGCACCGTGTCGCCCGGCTGCGGATGCGCGACGCCGAGCGCCTGCACCGCCTGCTCCACCTGTTCCTTGCTGAGGCCGAGCTTGGTGCCGAGATTGGCGAGATCGAAATCGGGGCCGAGTTGAGCCAGCAGACCGTCGAACATTCCCATGGTACGCCTCCGCATGAAGAGGCGCCTACCCTATCAGAGCATGGGCAGCGGCGCGAGGTCCGGCGGCACGAACGCGCGGCGCGCGGGCACGGAGAAAAGGCGCGCCGCCGAGTAAAAATCGAGCGGCCAGCGGCGGCCGCCGATCGGGCTCAGCAGCAGCGCGTTCACCGCCTCGGCCAGCCCCTCCCCCGCCGCGCGATCGCGGAGGAACAGCCGCACCCCGTGGACGAACACGCGCGTGATCGTGTCGTGATAGCCCTGGCTATCGTCATTCACCCCGCCCACCGCGACGTTATAGCCGCTGATGATCACGACGATCCGCCCATCGACATCGATGTCCGGCCGGTCTCGCAACAGATAGAGGCACGCGCCGAGGTGCGCCTCGTGCGTCCACTCGGGCTTGGGCAGGGTGCGGTCGAGCAAGCCTTCGCCGATCCGCGTCACGGCGGCGTCGTCGGCGAACAGGCGGGGGGCGGGATCGGTCATCGTCGGGCTTCCTTGGCGGAGGCCCGACGATCACGTCAATCGGGCCGAATCAGGCGTTCTCGGCTTGGGCGACGCAGGGCGTGCACTGGCGCACGCCCTCATCGACATGATCCGCGAACTGGGCGAAATTCTCGTTGAACAAATCGACGAGCTTCGCCGCGGTCGCGTCATACTCGGCCTTGTCGGCCCAGGTTTGGCGCGGATCGAGGATCGCTGCGTCCACCCCCGGCACCGCGACCGGCACCTTGAAGCCGAAGTTCGGATCGGTGCGGAATTCGGCGTCGTTCAGGCTGCCGTCGAGCGCCGCGTTCAACAGCGCGCGCGTCGCCTTGATCGGCATCCGGTGGCCGACGCCGTACTTGCCGCCGGTCCAGCCGGTGTTGACCAGCCAGCAATCGACCTGGCCCTTGGCGATCCGCTCCTTCAGCAGATTGCCATAGACGCTCGGGTGGCGCGGCATGAACGGCGCGCCGAAGCAGGTCGAGAAGGTCGCCTCGGGCTCGGTGACGCCGATCTCGGTGCCCGCGACCTTCGCGGTATAGCCCGACAGGAAATGGTACATCGCCTGTTCGGGCGTGAGCTTGGCGATCGGCGGCAGCACGCCGAACGCATCGGCGGTGAGCATCACGATATTCTGCGGCACCGGCCCCATATTCTCGGCCGAGGCATTGGGGATGAAGTCGATCGGATACGCCCCGCGCGTATTCTCGGCGAGGCGGTTGTCGTCCAGATCGAGCGCGCGGGTCGTGTCGTCGATCACGACATTTTCAAGGATCGTCCCGAAGCGCTTGGTGGTCGCGTAAATCTCGGGCTCAGCCTCCGCCGACAAGCGGATCATCTTGGCGTAGCAGCCACCCTCGAAATTGAACACGGCGGTGTCCGACCAGCCATGCTCGTCATCGCCGATCAGGGTGCGGCTGGCATCGGCCGAGAGCGTGGTCTTGCCGGTGCCCGACAGGCCGAAGAACACCGCCGTATCGCCCTTGGGGCCGATATTGGCCGAGCAGTGCATCGGCATGATGCCCTTTTCAGGCAGCAGATAGTTGAGCAGGCCGAACACCGACTTCTTCATCTCGCCGGCATACTTCGTGCCGCCGATCAGGATCAGCTTGTCGGTGATGCTCACCGCGATCACGGTTTCGCCGCGGCAGCCGTGGCGCGCGGGGTCGGCGCGGAAGCTCGGCAGGTCGATGATGGTGAAATCGGGAGCGAAGTCGCGCAGTTCATCGGCCGCCGGGCGCACCAGCAGCGTGCGGATGAACAGATTGTGCCAGGCGAGCTCGTTGATCACGCGCACCTTCACCCGGTGCTCGGGCTGCGAACCGCCGTACAGATCCTGTACGAACAGCGTTTCCTTGTCGCCCAGCGCGGCCAGGAAATCGGCCTTCAGCGCGGCGAAATGCGCCGGCTCCATCGGCTTGTTCGATTTACCCCACCAGATCGTGTCGGCGGTTTCGGCATCGCGGACCATGAACTTGTCCTGCGCGCTGCGACCGGTGTGCGGGCCGGTTTCCACCACCAGCGGGCCGTCGGCCGCCAGCCGCCCCTCGCCGCGGATCAGCGCCTGTTCGACGAGCGCGGGGGTCAGCAGGTTCCAGTGCAACCGCGCGGTCGTGGCAAAACCCTGCGCGTCCAGACCCATCAGCGGGATACGCTCGCTCACATCCTCTCTCCCAAAACTCCCGCCTGCCCGGCGGTGCATACGTATGCTCGACTCGGCGCATATCGTCACGCCCCCGCCCGGTCAAATCGCGATGGTTAGCGCAAAGGTTGAGCCCGGCGGCGCTTTCGCCTAGCGATGCGGCAGGCGGCAACAAGCGAACAAGGAACCCCGGCGCCGATGACAGCTTCGATCGCCCTGGTCGATGATGATCGCAACATCCTCACGTCCGTGTCGATCGCGCTACAGGCGGAAGGATTTTTGACGCGGGTCTATTCGGACGGCGAAACCGCGCTGAAGGCGCTGGTCGACAACCCGCCCGATCTGGCGATCTTCGACATCAAGATGCCGAAGATGGACGGGCTCGAACTGCTGCGCCGCCTGCGCGAGAAATCGGCGCTGCCGGTGATCTTCCTGACGAGCAAGGACGATGAGCTGGACGAGGCGCTGGGCCTGGCGATGGGCGCGGACGATTATATCGCCAAGCCCTTCTCGCAGCGGCTGCTGATCGCCCGCATCCGCGCGATCCTGCGGCGGACCGAGCTCGCCACGCCGCCGCCGCCCGGAGAGGCGCCCGAGCCCACCCCCGAAATCCTGGAGCGCGGGCGGCTGGCGATGGACCCCGCCCGCCACAAGGTGACCTGGGGCGGCGAGACGGTGACGCTCACCGTCACCGAATTCCTGATCCTGGAGGCGCTCGCCCAGCGGCCGGGCATCGTCAAGAACCGCAACCAGCTGATGGACGCGGCCTATCAGGACGATATCTACGTCGACGACCGCACGATCGACAGCCACATCAAGCGCGTCCGCCGCAAGTTCCGCCAGGTCGACCCCGAGTTCGACGCGATCGAGACCCTGTACGGTGCCGGCTACCGCTTCTCGGAGGATTGAGGCCGAGCCCGGACTGAACTGGTCCGGCCGGGTCTCGCTCACCTCGCGCATCCTCGCCGTCAACATCTTCGCGCTCGCGCTGCTCGCGGGGGGCTTCTTCTATCTCGACAGCTATCGCAGCCGGATCGTCGACAGCCGGGTGGCGCAGGCGACGCGGGAGGCACGGCTGATCGCCGCCGCGCTCGCCGCGGCGCCGCCGCCCGCCCGCCCGGCGCTGGCGCGCGATCTGGCGGCCGACACGGGCACAAGGCTCCGCCTGTTCGAGGGTACGCGCGAAACACTCGATACCCGCGCGATGGGGCTGGGCAATTTCGCGCTGATCGACCCGCGCAAGGAAGGCGCCGGCCAAGTGGCGGGGCGGTTCCTCGACGCGATGATCGACACGGTGGTCGGTGCCGAACGCCCGCCGCTCTACCGCGAGCGCCGGCCCGGCCAGCCCTGGCCCGATGTCGCAACCGCCGCGCAGGGTCAGGCCAGCGCCAGCGTGTGGCGCGCGCCCGATCGCACCCCGGTGATCACCGCCGCCGCGCGGGTTGGCCCCGGGCTGGTGGTGATGAGCGCGGTCAACGCCCGCGACATCACCCAGACCGTGCGGCTGGAGCGTTTCCGCCTGTCGCTGGTGCTGGCGGCGACGACGATCGTCTCGGTCTATCTCTCGCTGTTCCTCGCGCGCACTATCGTCGGCCCGCTGCGGCGGCTGGCGCGCGCCGCGATCCGGGTGCGGCGCGGGCGGGCGCGCGAGGTGGTGGTGCCACGCCTGCCCTATCGCCGCGACGAGATCGGCAGCCTGGCGCGCGCGCTCTCCGACATGAGCCAGGCCTTGCGCGCGCGGATCGACGCGACCGAGGCGTTCGCCGCCGATGTGACGCATGAGCTGAAGAACCCCCTCGCCTCGCTGCGTTCGGCGATCGAGGGGCTGGGGCGGATCGCCGATCCGGCCTTGCGCGACCAGCTGCTCGCGGTGATGCGCGACGATGTGCTGCGGCTCGACCGGCTGATCACCGATATTTCGGAGGCCTCCCGGCTCGACGCGCAACTTAGCCGCGCCAAGTTCGAGCAGGTCGATCTGCGCGCTTTGCTCGGCGCGATGATCGAGGGGCGCGACGCACGGGGCATCGAGCGCGACATCCGCCTGCGCTTCGATCCGGGGCGCGGCCCGGCCACCGTGCTCGGCGAGCCCATTCGGCTGGAACGGGTGTTCGACAATCTGATCGACAACGCCATTTCCTTCTCCCCCGATGGCGGCCTGGTGGTGCTCGCGATCACGGTGGAGGAAGGCGAGATCGTCGTCCGCGTCGAGGACGAAGGGCCGGGCGTGCCCGAGGAAGCGCGCGAGGCGATCTTCAGACGTTTCCATTCGGTTCGCCCTGGTGGCGAAGCTTTTGGCAAGCATTCGGGGCTAGGCCTCGCCATTGCCCGGACCATCATCGATGGGCATCAGGGCAGCATCACGGTCGAATCGCGCGACGATCGGCTGAGCGGCGCACGTTTCGTGGTCTCGCTGCCGCTCGCCAGTTAAAGGGGGATGTCATGACGGTGCTGTCGTCGGAGACGCTTCATGCCTCGTGCGTCGCGATCGGCGATCTCGCGGTGCTGATCCAGGGCCATTCGGGCGCGGGCAAATCCGATCTCGCGCTGCGCCTCGTCGATCGCGGCGCGAAGCTGGTGAGCGACGATTACACGTTGCTGCTGCGCGACGGCACGCGCCTGCTCGCCAGCCCGCCGGCAACGATCGCTGGGCGGATCGAAGTGCGCGGGATCGGCATTGTCCCCATGCCGCATGTCGAGCGGGTGCCGGTCGCGCTGCTCGTGGAGTTGAGCGACGATGTCGAGCGGATGCCCCCGCTCACCGCGCAACGCCGGCTGTGCGGTATCGACGTGCCGGTGATCGCGGTGGAAGGCCATTATGCCTCGGCCCCGATCAAGGTCGAACTCGCACTGAAGCAGCCTCGCCGATGACCGACGCCGCCAACGCCAAGAGCATCCTGATCGTCACCGGCATGTCGGGCGCGGGCAAATCGACCGTGCTCAACACGCTGGAGGACATGGGCTGGGAGGTGATCGACAATTTCCCGCTGCGCCTGATCGATCGGCTGCTCGCACGCGGCGCGGGCGGCGACGAGGGCGACCGGCCGCTCGCCATCGGCATCGGCGTGCAGACCCGCGACTTCGATCCCGAACGCATGATCAAGCGCATCAACGCGCTGCGCGAGGACGAAGCGCGGCCGATCGGCACGCTGTTCCTCGATTGCGCCAATGGCGAGCTGGAGCGGCGCTATTCGCAGACGCGGCGGCGCCACCCGATGGCGGTCGATCGCCCGGCGGCCGATGGCATCATCCAGGAACGCACCCTGCTCGCACCCTTGCGCAGCTGGTCGAACCGGCTGATCGACACGACCAGCCTTACCGCCAACGAGCTCGCCGCGCTGATCCGCGAGACCTTCGGCGCGCACGGCACGACCGGGCCGACACTGTCGGTGATGTCGTTCGGCTTCGCGCGCGGCATCCCGCGCGAGGCCGATCTGGTGCTCGACATGCGTTTTTTGCGCAATCCGCATTGGGTGGCGGAGCTGCGCCCCGGCACCGGGCTCGACGCGGGCGTCGCCGACTATGTGAAGGGCGATCCCGCTTATGAAGCGGCGATGGCGGCGATCGACCAGCTGCTGCTCACCCTCCTCCCCCGCTACAAGGCTGAAGGCAAAAGCTATGTGACGATCGCCTTCGGCTGCACCGGCGGGCGCCACCGTTCGGTCCATGTCGCCGAGCGCACGGCGAGCCTGTTGCGCGCGCGCGGATTTTCGCCCACGGTCAATCATCGCGATTTGGGCGCGGCGCCACAAGACGCGCTGGAAGGCGCACCCTCTGGCGCCCAGGCCCAGCCGCGACATGGAGCTTGACGGTAAAAGTGACCAATTTCAAATGATTGGGCTGGTTCTGGTAACGCATGGCCGGCTGGCCCAAGAGTTCGTGACGGCGATGGAGCATGTCGTCGGCAGGCAGGAGCGAGTCGCCGCGATCTCGATCGGCCCGGACGACGACATGGAGAGCCGCCGCGCGGATATCGCCGCCGCAATCGCCGCCGTCGATACCGGCGCTGGCGTGATCGTGCTCACCGATCTGTTCGGCGGCACCCCCAGCAATCTCGCCATCTCGCTGATGACCCCCGGCCGGATCGAGGTGATCGCGGGCATCAACCTGCCGATGCTGATCCGCCTCGCCGGCGCGCGCCAGGCGATGGACGTGGGCGAAGCGGTCGCCGCCGCGCGCGAGGCGGGGCGCAAATATATCTCGGTCGCCTCCGAAGTGCTGGGTGCGGCGGCGGCGTGAGCGAGGTCGTCCGCACGGTGCCGATCACCAACCGGCGTGGCCTGCACGCGCGGGCGAGCGCCAAGTTCGTGACTCTCGCGGCCACGCTGCCGGTCGAGGTGATGGTGGAGAAGGACGGCCAGGCGGTGACCGCGCGCTCGATCATGGGGCTGATGATGCTCGGCGCGGCGATCGGCGATTCGATCACCATCCGCGCGAACGGCGACGGCGCCGCCGAAGCGGTGGGCGCGCTCGCCGCGCTGGTCGAGGCCAAGTTCGGCGAGGAATGAGGGCGCCCACGCTGCCCTCACCCGTTCGTGACGCGAGCTGATCCTTGCCCCGCCTGATCACCGCCTTTTCCAACCCGCTGGTCAAGCGCGTGCGGGCTTTACGCGACAAGCGCCACCGCCGCGCGGAAGGGTTGTTCCTCGCCGAGGGGCTGCGCATCCTGACCGAGGCCCGCGAGGCCGGGCGGCTGCCGCGCTATCTGTTCTTCGCCGCCGACAGCGCGCGCCACCCGCTCGTCCAGGCGCTGATCGCCCCGGTGGAAGCGGCTGGCGGCGAGGCGATCGAGACCAGCGCGGACATTCTCGGCAAGCTATCGGGCAAGGACAATCCGCAGACCGTGCTCGGCGTGTTCGAGGAATTCGCGGTGCCGCTCGCCAGCCTGGATCGGGGCGCGGCGCGCCTCTGGCTGGTCGCCGAGCGGCTCCGCGATCCAGGCAATCTCGGCACGATCCTGCGCACCGGCGACGCGGTCGGCGCGGGCGGGCTGATCCTGGTCGACGAGTGTGTCGATCCCTTCTCGGTGGAGGCGGTGCGGGCGAGCATGGGCGCGCTGTTCACGGTGCCGGTGGTGCAAACGAGCTGGAACGACTTCATCGCCTGGCTGCGCGCCGGTCCGGGCCAGCTCGTCGCGCTCAGCCTCGATACCGTGCATGATTACCGCGCCGCCCGCTATCAGGCGCCCTGCTTCCTGCTGACCGGCAACGAGGCGCAAGGGCTGCCCCCCGCTTACGCCGCCGCATGTGACCTGCGCGTGAAAATCCCGATGCGCGGCAAGGCGGACAGCCTGAACGCGGCGGTGGCGACGGCGGTGATGGCCTATGAGGTGCTCGCGCAACTGGGCTAGGGCAGTTTCCGGTCCGATCGCTTCGGATCACCGATCAGGATGTTTGGCCCACGAAGATTTTCGAGCCGGCGAGTGATGCCGCCGGCCTCGCGATCGCTTTAACGCGCCAGCCGTGGATCGGGGCGACCGGCCAGTGGCCCGGTCGCCCTGCGCCGCCACGCCTATTCCACCACCGGCAGCCACACCGCGCTCGCCTGCATGCCGCCGCGCATCAGCGTGATGGTCGCGGGCTTATAGTCGCTGGCTTTGGCGAGGAAGATGTTGGGCACATAGGTTTGCGGGTTGCGATCATAGAGCGGGAACAGGCTCGATTGCACCTGCACCATGATCCGGTGCCCCGGCTGGAACACGTGGTTCACCGCCGGCAGGCGGAACTTGTAGCGCTGCACCTGCCCTGCGGGGATCGGCTTGGGATCGGCGAAGCTGTCGCGGTAGCGGCCACGGAAAATGTCGAGGCTCACCGCGAGCTGATAGCCGCCCATCTTGCCGCCGCCCGGCGCCTCGTCGGGATAGACATCGATCAGCTTCACGACGAAATCTGCATCGGTGCCGGTCGTCTTCGCGAAAATCTCCGCCCAGGGCACGCCCGAGACGGTGACCGCCTTGGTGAGCACCGGCGTCTGATAGGTCATCACATCGGGGCGGCCATCGACGTGGCGCTGGTCGCTCACCAGCCAGTCACCCCAGCGGCCATCATCGAAATTCACCGGCCGCGACAGGTGCGGCACCGGCTTGGCGGGATCGCTCAGATAGCTATCCCCGCCGCCCGCGCCCTTGGCGAAGCCGAGGCCGCCGGCCTCGCTCAGATAGAGGGGCGTGAGCGGCTTGGCACAACCCGCTTCGCACGCCGCCGGCCAGCTCGCGAAGCGTTGCCAGCGATCCTCGGCGGTGTTGTAGATGGTCGCCGCCGGCGGAGTGTAGGCCGGGCCGTCCTTCAGATATTGGTCGAACAGCGGCAGCACCATGTCGTCGCGAAACTGGGCGGCGGTGTCGGTGCGCCATTTCAGCGGCCCCAACTCGCGCCCCTCGCGGTTGACCTGGCTGTGGCGCCATGGCCCCATCACCAGCCAGTTATTGCCGGTCTTGCCGGCGGCGCGCAAAGCCTCCCAGGCGTGGATCGCGCCGTACATATCCTCCTGATCCCACAGCCCCTGCTCCCAGAGCGTCGGCACGTTGCTGGGGTTGGCGGCGAGCATCTTGTCGAGCGCCTGGCCCTGCCAGAAAGCGTCATAAGCCGGGTGCTGCACCATGCGCTGCCACGCGGGCAGCTGATCGAACCCCGAGCGCTTCGCCCATTCGGCGGCGCCGCCGATCCGGCGGAACTCCTCATAATTGTCGTAAATGCCGGTCGCGGGATCGTCGCCCTTGCCCTTGTAGCCGGTCTGCGAGGCGATCCAGCCGATATTGGCCAGGCGGAAGGCGCCGTAATGGAACCAGTCATCGCCCATCCAGCCGTCGATCATCGGGCTTTCGGGCGCGGCGACCTTCAGCGCCGGGTGCGGCTTCAGCAGCGCCATCACCACGGTAAAGCCTTCATAGGACGAGCCGATCATCCCCACGCGCCCGTTCGATTCGGGCAGGTTGGCCTTGTTCACCAGCCAATCGATCGTGTCCCACGCATCGGTGGTGTGATCGGTGGTCGTGGGGTTGAGCGGCCCGACCGGCGGGCGGGTGACGACATAGTCGCCTTCCGACTTATACTTGCCGCGCACGTCCTGATAGACGCGGATATAGCCGCCCTTCACGAAGCCTTCGTCCGCGAGCGGCAGCATCGACAGCATGTTGGGGCTGTCCATCCGGTTCGCCCGCGCGCTTGCGTTATAGGGCGTGCGGGTGAGGACGATCGGGGCGTTGCGCGCGCCCTTGGGGATGACGATGACGGTGTAGAGCTTCACCCCGTCGCGCATCGGGATCATCACTTCGCGCTTCACATAATCGTTCGCGGTTTGCGGTGGCTGGAACTTGGCCGGCACGTCGCCGCTGGGCGCCGCCTGCTGGGCCAGGGCCGGAGTGAGCGCGAGCACGGCTGCGCCGAGCAGGATGATTTTCTTCACGTGGCATTCTCCCTCGCCTAAGTCTTGGCGCGAGGCGCGGCTCCCGCGCAAGGGTTTGGAGGCGAAATGAGCGAAAGGCATAGCGGCGGCTGCCTGTGCGGCGCGGTCCGCATCACGGTCGAGGGTCCGCTGGGGCCGGTGTCGGCGTGCCACTGCGCGCAATGCCGGCGTCAGTCGGGCCATTATTGGGCGGCGACCGAAGTGCCACGCGCGGCGGTGCGGGTCGAGGGCGAAGCGGCGCTCCGCTGGTATCAGGCCTCGCCGCGTGCCCGGCGCGGCTTTTGCGGCACCTGCGGATCGTTCCTGCTGTGGCAGCTGATCGACGGCGAGACGATCGACGTCGCGATGGGGGCGCTGGACGCGCCGAGCGGCACCGCCCTCGCCCAGCACATCTTCGTCGCCGAGAAGGGCGATTACTACACCATCGCCGACGGCCTGCCGCAGCGAGCGGACTAAACCCCGGATGCGCGTCCCCGGCACGGGCCGGGGCCCAGTCGCGACGGCTGTTGTCTGGTTCGAGCGCCATGGCAGCCGCGCCCATGCTAGGCCCCGGCCGTCGCCGGGGAAGAGTTTTGGGGATGGAAGAAACCCGCCCTACCCCTTTGACAGCATCCAACACCGCCCCTATATCGCGCGCTCTGCCACATCTTCCGGGACAGGACGCGCCGTCGCGCAGCGTGTTCGCAGCATGGGGAGAGTGGTGACCGGACGCTGAAGCTGCGAGCCCCATCGGGCATCGCGGCTTTTTGCGTCTCTAGGCGTGCCTGGCCCGGCGGCAACCGGGACGCTTATTTTCGGCTGACGAGGCGATACCGACCCCATGGCAACCAAGGCAATCGACAGCGGCATCAACAAGCGCCGCATTCGCAAGGTTTTCGGCAACATCCACGAAGTGGTGCAGATGCCGAACCTGATCGAGGTGCAGCGCGAAAGCTACGAGCAGTTCCTGCGCTCCGATCCCTCGATCGGCTATGTCTCGGGCCTGGAAAAGACGCTGCGCAGCGTGTTCCCGATCCGCGATTTCGCCGGCACCGCCGAGCTCGATTTCGTGCATTACGAACTGGAGCAGCCCAAGTTCGACGTGGACGAGTGCCGCCAGCGCGGCATCACCTTCGCCGCGCCGATGCGCGTCACGCTGCGGCTGATCGTGTTCGAGGTGGACGCCGATACCGAAGCCCGCTCGGTGCTCGATATCAAGGAGCAGGACGTATACATGGGCGACATGCCGCTCATGACCGCGAACGGCACCTTCATCATCAACGGCACCGAACGCGTCATCGTGTCGCAGATGCACCGCTCGCCGGGCGTGTTGTTCGACCATGACCGCGGCAAGACCCATGCCTCGGGCAAGTATCTCTTCGCCGCGCGCGTCATCCCCTATCGCGGCTCGTGGCTCGATTTCGAGTTCGACGCCAAGGACATCGTCAACGTCCGTATCGACCGCAAGCGCAAGCTGCCGGTCACGACGTTGCTCTACGCGCTCGGCCTGAACGGCGAGCAGATTCTCAACCATTTCTACAACCGCGTCACCTTCATCCGGGGCGAGGGCGGCTGGCAGATTCCCTTCCAGGCGGAGAATTGGCGCGGGCAGAAGCCGCAGTTCGACATCATCGACGCCAAGAGCGGCGAAGTGGTGTTCGCGGCCGGCCAGAAGATCAGCCCCCGCGCCGCGAACAAGGCCGCGAAGGACGGGCTCGAGACGCTGCTGATCCCGACCGAGGAAATCTATGGCCGCTATTCGGCCTATGACCTGATCAACGAGCAGACCGGCGAAATCTACATCGAGGCCGGCGACGAACTGTCGCAGGACAATCTCGAAAAGCTCGACCGCGCCGGGATCGACCGGATCGAATTGCTCGACATCGATCATGTCGCGACGGGGCCGTGGATCCGCAACACGCTGAAGGCCGACAAGGCCGAGGAGCGCGAGCAGGCGCTCGCCGACATCTACCGCGTGATGCGCCCCGGCGAGCCGCCGACGCTGGAAACCGCCGAGGCGCTGTTCGCCGGGCTGTTCTTCGATCCCGATCGCTATGATCTGTCGGCGGTCGGCCGCGTGAAGCTCAACATGCGGCTCGATCTCGACGCCGCCGACACCGTCACCACGCTGCGCACCGAGGACATTCTCGCGGTCGTCAAGACGCTGGTCGACCTGAAGGACGGCAAGGGCGAGATCGACGATATCGACAATCTCGGCAACCGCCGCGTGCGTTCGGTCGGCGAGCTGCTCGAGAACCAGTACCGCGTCGGCCTGCTGCGCATGGAGCGCGCGGTGAAGGAGCGCATGTCGTCGGTCGATGTGTCGACGGTGATGCCGAACGACCTTATCAACGCCAAGCCCGCGGTCGCGGCGGTGCGCGAATTCTTCGGCTCCTCGCAGCTGTCGCAGTTCATGGACCAGACCAACCCGCTCTCCGAAGTGACGCACAAGCGCCGCGTCTCGGCGCTCGGGCCGGGCGGCCTCACCCGCGAGCGCGCGGGCTTCGAGGTGCGCGACGTCCACCCGACGCATTATGGCCGCATCTGCCCTATCGAAACGCCCGAAGGGCCGAACATCGGCCTGATCAACTCGCTCGCCAGCTTCAGCCGGGTGAACAAGTACGGCTTCATCGAGACCCCCTATCGCCGCGTGGTCGATGGGCGGGTGACGGACGAGGTCGTCTATCTCTCGGCGATGGAAGAGGCCAAGCACACCATCGCCCAGGCGAACGCTGAGCTGGACGAGGAAGGCCGCTTCGCCGAGGACCTTGTCTCGGCGCGCCAGGCCGGCGAATTCCTGATGGCGATCCCTGATACCATCACGCTGATGGACGTGAGCCCCAAGCAGCTTGTGTCGGTCGCGGCCTCGCTCATTCCGTTCCTGGAGAATGACGACGCCAACCGCGCGCTGATGGGATCGAACATGCAGCGCCAGGCGGTGCCGCTGGTGCGCGCCGAGGCGCCGTTCGTCGGCACGGGCATGGAAGCGACCGTGGCGCGCGATTCGGGCGCGGCGATCGCCGCCAAGCGTTCGGGCATCGTCGATCAGGTGGACGCCACCCGCATCGTCGTCCGCGCGACCGGCGAGGTCGAGGCGGGCAAGTCGGGCGTGGACATCTACACGCTGATGAAGTTCCAGCGTTCGAACCAGAATACCTGCGTCAACCAGCGTCCGCTGGTGAAGGTGGGTGACGTGGTGCGCGAAGGCGACATCATAGCCGACGGTCCGTCGACCGAGTTCGGCGAGCTGGCGCTGGGCCGCAACAGCCTGGTCGCGTTCATGCCGTGGAACGGCTATAACTATGAGGACTCGATCCTCATCAGCGAACGCATCGTGAAGGACGACGTCTTCACTTCGATCCACATCGAAGAATTCGAAGTGATGGCGCGCGACACCAAGCTCGGGCCGGAAGACATCACCCGCGACATCCCGAATGTCGGTGAGGAAGCGCTGCGCAACCTCGACGAGGCGGGCATCGTCTATATCGGCGCCGAGGTGGAGCCGGGCGACATTCTGGTCGGCAAGATCACCCCCAAGGGCGAAAGCCCGATGACTCCGGAAGAAAAGCTGCTCCGCGCGATCTTCGGCGAAAAGGCGAGCGACGTGCGCGACACCTCGCTGCGGCTGCCGCCGGGCGTCGCCGGCACGGTGGTCGAGGTCAGGGTGTTCAACCGCCAGGGCATCGACAAGGACGAGCGCGCGCTCGCGATCGAACGCGAGGAAATCGAACGCCTCCGCAAGGACGCCGATGACGAACGCTCGATCCTCAACCGCGCCACCTGGTCGCGGCTGAAGGAAATGCTGCTCGGCCAGACCGCGACCGCCGCGCCCAAGGGCATCAAGAAGGGCTCGGCGATCGACGAGAACCTGCTCGACAGCGTCGATCGCCACGAATGGTGGAAGTTCGCGGTCGCCGACGACAAGGTCCAGTCCGACCTGGAGGCGGTGAAGGCGCAGTATGACGAAGCCGCCAAGCTGATCACCGACAAGTTCCACGATCGGCGCGAGAAGCTTGAGCGGGGCGACGAGCTGCCGCCGGGCGTGCTCAAGATGGTCAAGGTGTTCGTCGCGGTGAAGCGCAAGCTGCAGCCGGGCGACAAGATGGCCGGCCGCCACGGCAACAAGGGCGTCATCAGCCGCATCCTGCCGGTCGAGGACATGCCGTTCCTGGAGGATGGCACCCCGGTCGATCTGGTGCTCAACCCACTGGGCGTGCCGAGCCGCATGAATGTCGGCCAGATCTTCGAGACGCATCTCGGCTGGGCGGCGCGTGGGCTCGGCCAGCAGATCCAGCACGCGCTGGAGGATTGGCGCGAAGCCAATCCGAACGCGCGGGGTGGCGAGATGCCGGCGGCGGTGAAGGATCGGCTGCTTTCGGTCTACGGCGAGAATTATGCCGCCGAGATCGAAGCGCGCACGCCCGACCAGATCGTCGAACTGGCGCAAAATCTGGGCCGCGGCGTGCCGATGGCGACCCCGGTGTTCGACGGCGCCCGCGAGGCGGACGTCTCGCGGATGCTGGAGCTCGCCGGGCTCGACAGCTCGGGCCAGTCGGACCTGTATGACGGGCGCACCGGCGAGAAGTTCGATCGCAAGGTGACGGTGGGCATCATCTACATGCTCAAGCTGCACCACCTGGTGGACGACAAGATCCACGCGCGTTCGATCGGGCCGTACAGCCTCGTCACCCAGCAGCCGCTGGGCGGCAAGGCGCAGTTCGGCGGCCAGCGCTTCGGCGAAATGGAGGTGTGGGCGCTCCAGGCCTATGGCGCGGCGTACACCCTCCAGGAAATGCTGACGGTGAAGTCCGACGACGTGGTCGGCCGCACCAAGGTCTATGAAGCGATCGTCAAGGGCGACGA